>NZ_JAJAEG010000023.1:0-177772 GCF_047445655.1 Lentzea alba | reverse complement strand
GCAGAGTGCTCACTCACCAGCGGCCACAGGCCGAGCCTGCCAGACGACCGGCTCAGCACTCATTAGCCGAGCTCGTAAAGGCCTGGTGCCGCGCTGGGTACCGGTCTGGTGACGTGCGGTGTCAACGTGCCCACGCACGACGGCGGTTGGGGCTTGACTTTGGGTTCGAGGCGCTACCGTTTCGGATCGGCCGGGCGCTTTACATGCCCGGCTTTTTAAGGCCGACCAGCGCCTCGTAAGGGCCCCGAAGTCAAGCCCCAATCGCAATCGTCGCGAAGCGGCGATGACGCAACCAAAGCTCGTCTAAGAACCCGCCCGGCCACGCACGCAAGGCGACCGCCCGCACGCAAGCCGACCCGCCCGCCAGGGAACCGGCGCCCGCCAACGCAAGGCGACCACCCGTCCGGCGACTGCGCGCTAGCCACCGCAACCCGCCCGCCCGCCCGCAAGGTCACCGCAGGTGGTGCGAGAATGCCCAGGTGACTCTGCTGGGACCTGCCGAAGTCCGCCGTCTAGCCGAAGAGCTCGGCATCCGCCCAACCAAGAAACTGGGCCAGAACTTCGTGCACGACCCCAACACCGTCCGCAAGATCGTCACCGCAGCCCACCTCACCGAAGACGACATCGTCCTGGAGGTGGGCCCAGGCCTGGGCTCCCTGACTCTCGCCCTCCTACCAGCCGCAAAGCAGGTGGTGGCCGTGGAGATCGACCCCCCACTGGCCAACCGACTCCCTCAGACGGCCCGCGAGATGGATCCGGAGAACGCGGAAAAACTCCACGTGATCCTCAAGGACGCGATGAAGGTCACCAAACAAGACCTCCCCGTCCAACCCACCGCGATCGTCGCCAACCTCCCGTACAACGTCGCCGTCCCGGTGGTCCTCCACCTCATGAAGGAGCTCCCGACCCTCCAAAAGGGCCTGGTGATGGTCCAACTGGAGGTAGCGGACAGGATGGCGGCCAAACCCGGCAGCAAGATCTACGGCGTCCCGAGCGTCAAGCTCGCCTGGTACGCCGAAGCCAAAAAAGCAGGCCCAGTAGGCAGGAACGTCTTCTGGCCGGCCCCGAACGTCGACTCAGGCCTGGTCTGGTTCCAACGCCACGAAAGCCCACTCTCCACAGTGGACCAAGACCGCCTCTTCAAGATCGTCGACGCCGCCTTCGCCCAGCGCCGCAAAACCCTCCGCGCAGCCCTCAAGGGGCACGTCGAAGACGTCGACCAACTGCTCCAAAAAGCAGGCATCGATCCCCAGCAAAGGGGCGAGCAGCTGAGCGTGATCGACTTCATCCGGATCGCGGAGGTCTAGGCCGGGGATCCTTCGGCCAACAGTGTGATCTGTCGAACGAATCGGAATCTGGCTTGCGCAACCGAACGTCCGTCCGGTTGACTACGAGATGCCATCCGGAGCGACTGAGAGACCTGGCTCTACGACGTCGCAGCAACCACCCGCTGGATGCGGGCAGGTGCTAACGCCAGGACCGATGGAGGATCACATGGGTACCACGCGAATGCTGACGCGCCGTCGAGTTGTCGACCAGTGCCGTCGCACCGCTTCTGCATGTCGTCGCCACCTCGTCTAAGGCGCCTTCTCAAAGTCCTTTGACGCGCACTCAGCCAACGAGTGGCGCACACACCTGAGCAGAACTCCGATCGCGCACCCCCGCCCAACGGGGATGTGTGCCGTCGCGCGCAGCCGTGGAGCAGAAGTGATCACTGTCGAAAACCTCACCAAGTCCTTCCAGGGTGTCAACGCCCTGAACGGCGTGACCCTCGACGTCGAGGCGGGCACCGTGCTCGGCGTGGTCGGCCCGAGCGGGGCCGGCAAGTCGACGCTCGCTCGTTGTGTCGCGCTGCTGGAGCGCCCCGACTCGGGTGCGATCCGCGTCGACGGCACCGACATCACCAGTCTCGACGGGTCGGCCCTGAGGGCCGCTCGCAGGCAGATCGGCGTTGTACCGCAAGGGGATTCGCTGCTCAGGCAGCGGACCGCGGCAGGCAACATCGCGCTGCCGCTGGAAAGCGCGGGCGTGCCCGGACCGCAGCGGCGGACCCGCGTGGGTGAGCTGCTGGACCTCGTCGGCCTGACCGACAAGGCCGCCGCCTACCCCGACCAGCTGTCCGGCGGGCAGCGTCAGCGCATCGCCGTGGCGCGTGCGCTCGCCGCGAACCCGTCCGTGCTGCTCGCCGACGAGCCCACGTCCGCGCTGGACCCGGAGACCACCGGTTCCGTGCTGACCGTGCTCGACCGTGCGCGCGCTGAGCTGGGTGTGACCGTTCTCGTCGTCACGCACGACATGGGCGTGGTCCGGAAGATCTGCGATGACGTCGCCGTGCTGGAGCAGGGCCGCGTTGTCGAGCACGGCAAGGTGCTCGACCTGGTCAACGACGCCGGTAGCCGCACCAGCAACTCGCTGCTGCCCGCCGTCGACCTGAACCCGATCAACGAAAACGCGTACGACCGCGTCGCGGACGTCGTGCTCGTCGGGTTCGCCGCGGTCGGCGCGCTGCTGCCCGAGGCCGCTCACCGGTTCGGCGTCGAGCTGAACATCGTCGGTGGCGGACTGACCCGGCTGGGCGAGACGCCGGTCGCGCGCTTCCGCCTCGGCCTGAACGGCGAGCGCTCCGACTCCGCGCTCGAGTGGATCGGCGAGGCCGGCGGCGCTGTTCAGAGGTCCCTGAAGGGGCCGCAGGGAGTAGCTGCGTGAGGTCTGCAACACCCTGGTCCGACGTCGTCAGCTACCTCGTCGAGGCCACCGGAGAAACGCTGTACATGGTCGGCGTCTCCACTGTTATCGCTACCGCACTGGGCGTTCCCGTTGGTGTTTGGCTGCAGCTCACCGCCAAGGGTGGGTTGCGGCCGAACCCCGCGGTGCACAGGATTCTGAGCTTCATCACCGACCTGGGCCGCTCGATGCCGTTCATCGTGCTGCTCGTCGCGCTCACGTCGGTCACGCGCCTCATCGTCGGCGGATCCATCGGCAGTACGGCGGTCATCGTGCCGTTGGCCGTGGGTGCGATCCCGTTCGTCGGGCGGCTCGTGCAGAACATCCTCTCCGAGGTGCACGTGACGGTGGTCGAGGCCGCGATCACGACCGGTGCCTCGACGTTGAAGATCGTCAAAAGCGTGCTCATCCGCGAGTCGTTGCCAGCGCTGATCAACGCCATCGGCGTCACCGTGATCGCGCTCATCGGTTACTCGGCCATGGCGGGCGTGATCGGCGGCGGTGGCCTCGGCGACCTGGCGATCCGTGAGGGCTACCAGCGCTTCAACGACCGGATCCTGTGGAGCACCGTGGCGTGGCTCGCCGTGCTCACGACCGTGATCCAACTCGGTTTCACCCGTGCCGCCCGTGCGTCCGACCGGCGCCGGCACGCCTCCGTCTGACCCTTCAGCAAATTCTCAAAAGGAACGTAATGCGTATTCGTGCTGCCCTGATCGCAGTCGCTTTGACAGGTTTGACTGCTTTGTCCGCTTGCTCGTCCGGTAGTGCGTCCTCTTCGGACACGCTCAAGGTCGGCGTCTCACCCGTGCCGCACGCCCAGATCCTCAAGTACGTGGCCGACAACCTCGCCGCGCAGAAGGGTCTGAAGATCGAGGTCGTCGAGTTCACCGACTACGTGCAGCCCAACACGGCACTGGTTGACGGCTCGCTCGACGCCAACTACTTCCAGACCGTCCCCTACCTGGAGACGTTCACCAAGGAGAGCGGCGCCGAGGTCGAGTGGGTCGAACCGGTGCACGTCGAGCCGCTGGGTCTCTACTCGAAGAAGGTCAAGAAGCTCGACGAGCTGGCCAACGGGGCGAAGGTCGCGCTGGCCAACGACGCCACGAACGAGGCCCGCGGCCTGAAGCTGCTCGAAGCGAACGGCCTGATCAAGCTCAAGGCCGTGGACCAGCCGACCGTGCGCGACCTCGCGGAGAACCCCAAGAACCTGCAGTTCGTGCCGCTGGAGGCGGCCCAGCTGCCGCGCTCGCTGGAGGACACCGACGCCTCGGTGATCAACGGCAACTACGCGATCGACGCCGGCCTCAAGCCCGCCACCGACTCGCTGGCGCTGGAGAAGGCCGACGGCAACCCGAACGCGAACGGCCTGGTCACCCGCACCGAGCTGAAGGACGACAAGCGCATCCGCGACCTGGCGGAGCTGCTCGGATCGCAGCAGGTCAAGGACTACATCAAGCAGACCTTCAACGGTTCGGTCATCCCGGTTTGACATTCGCAGTGACCGGGGGAGGCGTCCGTGACTCCAGAACGCCCGTAGGCTGACATGGTGCTCGCAGTCGTTCCACCCCCGGTCACGGTCCGCGTCCCGGCCAAGGTCAACCTGCACCTGGCCGTCGGTGACGTGCGACCGGACGGCTACCACGACCTGGTGACCATCTTCCAGGCGCTGTCGCTGGTCGACGAGGTCACCGTCGCGGTGGCCGACGAACCCGGCGTCGAGGTCCACGGCGAGGGCGCTGACCAGGTGCCCACGGGTGCCTCCAATCTCGCGTGGCGCGCGGTCAGGTTGCTCGCGGCGCACGTCGGCAAGGACCCGGACGACCCGAAGGTCCGCGTGGTGATCCGCAAGGCCATCCCGGTCGCGGGTGGCATGGCGGGCGGCAGCGCGGACGCGGCGGCGACGCTGGTCGGCCTGTCGTCGTTGTGGCGCCTGGAGATCAGCCGCGACGAGCTGGCCGAACTGGCCGGGAAGCTCGGCGCGGACGTGCCTTTCGCCCTGTACGGCGGCACCGCGCTCGGCACCGGCCGCGGCGAGCGGATCGTGCCGGTGCTGGCACGTCACCAGTTCCACTGGGTGCTGGCGTTCGACCGGCGTGGACTGTCCACTCCGGACGTGTTCGACGAGCTCGACCGCCTGCGCGTCGAGGGCGATCCGCCGCGCGTCGGTGCGGTCGAGGCCGTGCTGGAGGGTCTGTCCTCCGGCGACCCGCGCCAGCTCGCCCTGCTGCTGGGCAACGACCTGCAGGCCGCCGCCGTGTCGCTGCGGCCGAACCTCAGGCGGACGCTCCGCGCGGGTGTCGACGCGGGTGCGCTGGCCGGCATCGTCTCGGGTTCCGGACCCACGACGGCGTTCCTGTGCGAGGACGCCGACACGGCGGTCCGCGTGGCTGCTGAGCTGGCCGGCGCGGGAGTGTGCCGGACGGTTCGCGTCGCAAACGGGCCGGTGCACGGCGCCCGTGTGATCACGACCGAGGAGCCGAAGCCCACTCCGCCCGAGGTCCACGCTTAGGATCCCCTGGCGCCACGCGTGCCCCGGTGCGAAGCACCCGTTCCAAACGGGGGCGATCTCGAATTCTCGGGGCGCGCGTGGTCTTTCCACGGGGAGATGACTTGGGTAGACGGCTGCAACGCGAGCTGTTCCGGATGGTCGTGTCGGACCTGGTCGGTGGCGAGCCGAACTTCCACGCCGAGCGCCTCGCTCACTACGTCAGCCTGGTGCGCCGAAGCACCGTCCAGGACCCCGAGTGGACCGCTCAGCTGTTGCGCTGGACCCGTCACGTCGCCGGCCTCGACTACACAGCACGCGCGGGTGCCGCAGAGTTCCTCTCCGCACGGCTCGCAGCCGGTCAGCACGGCATGTCCCGGCAGGTGATCGACTCCGTGCTCGTGGACCCGCTGGACCCCACCTGGCTGCTGTACTACTGGAACTACAACCACGGGCGCGCGCTGCCGAAGCCGTTGAAGCGCGGCATCAGCGACGCCGTGCGCCGCCTCTACACCGAGGAATCCGTGCGTCAGTGCGACCGGACCTGGATGGACCTCCGGCTCGGTGACGTGCTGAACCGCGTGCACCCGAAGCCGGTCGACGCGCGTCAGGCGGAGCTGTTCCGCCACATCCTCGACCGCAGGTACGACCGCGACGCCGTGGACGGCACACCCGCCGGCCGGTGGAAGCCGCCGGCGCCACCGCTGCCTCGGCTGCCCGGCCACACGCTGCTGCTGGCCGAACTGGACGCGGTCGAGTGGTTCGAGTTCGACGAGACGGTCGAACTGGTCGCGAGCCGGTGTGAACGGGCCGAGATCGTGCGGTGGCGGCGGGAGAGGTCGTACCACCCGCGCGAACCGGACGAGCTGCGGAAGGTCGTGCGCGAGCGGTTCCGCCGCCGCCGTCACGACCGGGTTCTCGTCATCACCCAGGGCCAGGAGCTCGACCGGTCGCTGAGCTCGTCGGTGCCCAGGAACGTGCCCCTGCACGTCTGGGACCTCAGCGATCGGAACACGCAGTGGGCGTCGGTGTCGCGGCATCGGTATCGCCACGACGGCACCAAGGACGCCGCGCTGTGGGCCTTGTCCCTGTTCGAGGCTGGTGAGCAGGGCCTTTGGCCCTGGTAGGTAGCCTTCAACGGGCAGTTTCTTCTGAGGTCGTGAGGTTTTGATGGCCAACCTGGTCAACCTGGAGTCCGTGTCGAAGTCGTTCGGCGTCCGGCCGCTGCTCGACGGCGTGTCGCTCGGCGTCAACGAGGGCGACCGGATCGGTGTCGTCGGCCTGAACGGCGGCGGCAAGACGACGCTGCTCGAGGTGCTGGCCGGGGTGGAACCCGCGGACGACGGGCGCGTGTCGCGCTCGCGCGATCTGCGGATGGCGGTCGTGACGCAGCGGACCGAGCTGCCGGACGGCTCGACCGTGCGCAACGCGGTGATCGACCCGCTCGGCTTCGACGCCGAGCACGAGTGGGCGTCCGACTCCCGCGTGCGGTCCATTTTGGACGGACTCGGGATCACCGCGCTGGGCCTGGACTCCGTGGTCTCCACGATGTCCGGTGGTGAACGGCGCCGGGTCGCGCTGGCCGCCGCGCTGATCCAGGATCTTGAACTGCTGGTGCTGGACGAGCCGACGAACCACCTGGACGTCGAGGGTGTGCGGTGGCTCGCGGAGCACCTGCTGGCCCGCAAGTGCGCGCTCGTGGTCGTGACGCACGACCGGTGGTTCCTCGACACGGTCTGCAACCGCACGTGGGAAGTCGTGCTGGGCAAGGTCGAGCAGTACGAGGGCGGTTACGCCGACTGGATCTTCGCGCGCGCCGAGCGGCAACGGCTCGCGGACGCGGCGGAGGAGAAGCGGCAGAACCTGGCGCGCAAGGAGCTCGCGTGGCTGCGCCGCGGTGCGCCTGCGCGGACCTCGAAGCCCCGCTACCGCATCGAGGCCGCCGAGGCGCTGATCGCGGACGTGCCGCCGGTGCGCGACAACGTGGAGCTGCTCGCGTTCGCCAAGAAGCGCTTGGGCCGCACGGTGATCGAGCTTGAAGGCGCCACACTGTCCATTCCGGACCGGGTGCTGGTGCGCGATCTGACGTGGCGCATCGGTCCTGGCGAGCGGATCGGTCTGGTCGGTGTCAACGGATCGGGCAAGACCACGCTGCTCCGGTTGCTGGCGGGTGAGCGCGAAACCGAGTCGGGCAAGCGGATCCAGGGCGCGACGGTGAAGATCGCGCACCTCTCGCAGGAGCTGCTCGACCTGAACGGGTCGATGCGCGTGCTGGAGGCGATCGAGGAGGTCGCGCGGCGCGTTGTCCTCGGCAAGTACGAGATGTCGGCGTCGCAGCTGGGCGAGCGGTTCGGGTTCTCGTCGCAGAAGCAGTGGACGCCGGTGTCGGACCTGTCCGGTGGCGAGCGGCGGCGGCTGCAGTTGTGCCGGTTGCTGATGGCCGAGCCGAACGTGCTGCTGCTCGACGAGCCGACGAACGACCTGGACATCGACACGTTGCAGCAGCTGGAAGATCTGCTGGACTCGTGGCCGGGCACGCTCGTCGTGATCTCGCACGACCGGTACCTCGTCGAGCGCGTGTGCGACAAGGTCGTGGCGTTGTTCGGTGACGGCAAGCTGACGGACCTGCCGGGCGGGATCGACGAGTACCTGAAGCGCCGCGATTCGCTGCGCGACAGGGAAGTTGCGGCTCCGACCGTTGACAAGGCGCCCTCGAACGCCGCCGACCAGCGCGCCGCTCGCAAGGAGCTGGCACGGCTGGAACGGCGTCTTGAGGTGTTGCACAAGAAGGAAGCCGACCTGCACGCCGCGCTGGCCGAGGCCGCGACCGATCCCGACAGGCTGCTGAAGCTCGACGCCGAACTCCGGGCCGTGCTGGCGGAGGAGTCCGACGTCGAGGCTGCCTGGATGGCCGCGGCGGAGGTCGTGGAGGGCTGAGGACTACTTGCCCCGGCGGCGCAGTTCGCCTGCGAGCTGGGGCAGCAGTTCGTCGATGAACGACGTGTCGTAGCCCTGCCCGGACAGCAGTGAGTAGCTGAAGCGCGCCTTCAGCACCTCTTCCGAGGTCGCGCCGAGCATGCCGTCGAGCGCGACGCCGATCTCCTCCAGCATCCGGTCGACCTGGGCGGTGCGGTAGCCGCGCTGGCCGGCCGCCGCCTGGGGGATTCGCAGCTGGCGCAGGTCCTTCCACGACCTGACCTGCGGCATGCTGCGCAACGGTCCGGAGAGCTGCTGCTCGACCCGGCTCAGGAACGCGTCCACCTCGGTCTCGTCGTAGCCGCGCCGGCCGATCAGCGGGCGGGAGAACCGGACGTCGCGGATGTCCTTGGAGGTCAGGTTGTCCTGGCCGCGCAGCGTCGCCTCGATCCGGTCGAGGTAGGCGTCCACCTGGGACTCCTGGTAGCCGCGGCGGCCGCGGGGCGGGCGGTGGAACGCGACGTTGCGGATGTCCGCGGCGGTGAGCTTCGGAGCGTCGACGGCCTTGGGCGTCGCGGGCTTCTGCACCGGCGGCTGCTGCTGAGGGCGTGGCGGCGGTTGTGGACGGCGCTGCTGGGGTCGTTGCTGCTGCTGCGGCAGCTGCGTCGTCGGCGGGGTCTTCACCGGAGGCGGTGCCGTTTCGAACATGAGCACGACGAGGTCGAGGAACGTGTCGACGTCCTCCTCGTCGTAACCGAACGTGCCGGGCGCCGTCTCACCGAACACGGCGTCCTGAACCTGTTGCGCCGTCAGGTTGTCCTGGCCGCGCAGGGTGGCCTCGATGCGGTCGAGGAAAGCGTCGATCTGGCCTTCGTGGTACCCGCGGGTGCCCGGTCTGGGCTTGTGGAAGCGCACCGCGGCAACGTCGTCCGGGGACAGTCGCACCGCGGGTCTGAGCGCCTGCGACGTGGCGTGCGCACCCTGAGCGGGCGCCGCGGCCTGCTGCCGTTGCGGAGTGGACCTCAGCGTGTCCGCCACGAGCTCCATGAACACGTTGACCTCGTTCACGTCGTAGCCCGGATCACGGGTCGCCGTGCTGAACTTGATGTTGAGCACGTCCTCCCGCGTGAGGATGTCTTTGCTGCGCATGGTGTCCTCGACCCGGTCGAGAAATGCGTCCACCTCAGCCGCGTCATACCCGCGCGCGCCCTTGGGGGGACGGTGGAACGCGACCAGGGCCACGTCCTGCGCGGAGAGCAGAGGTGCCGGATGCGCGGGTAGACGATGCTGCGCTCCGGGGCCGCCCCGATCCACCAATGACCTCCTCCTGCGTACCTGTACTGGGGAGTATCGCGTTTCGCGTGGCATAACGTTTCGCCCTGATGGACCAAACGGCGCCACTACGATCGCGAACATGAGTCAGTTCGTGGATGTGATGCTGGCGACGGCCAAGAGCGGCCAGGACAGGGGCATGACGACGGGTGAACCCGCCGCGCCTGTCCGCCGGACCTGGGCTGAGGTGCACGAACGCGCCCGGCGGATGGCCGGTGCGCTCGATGTGGCGCCGGGCACCGCGATCGCCGTGCTCGCCGCCGAACCAGCCGTGATCGCCCCAGCCGTGCAGGCCGCATGGCTGTGTGGTGGCAGCGTCACGATGTTGCATCAACCCACACCACGCACCGACCTGGCCGAGTGGGCCGAGGACACGCTGCGGGTGCTCGCCATGATCGACTCGCGCCTGGTCCTGCTCGGCAGCCCTTTCGACGCCTTGGCCTCTGTGCTGGACCAGCACGGAATCCCTTATCGCAAGCTGTCCGAGCTCGACGGAGAGCCGATCGCTGCTCCTGTTCCCACTCCCGAGGATGCCACGGCACTGCTGCAGTTGACGAGTGGGTCCACCGCGGATCCCAAAGCCGTGCGCATCACACACCGCAACCTGATGTCCAACGCCCGCGGAATGGAGATCGCGGCCGCGCTGGATCCTGCCTCTGACGTCATGGTTTCGTGGCTGCCGCTGTTCCACGACATGGGGATGGTGGGGTTCCTCACCGTGCCGATGCTGTTCGGGCTGGAATTGGTGAAGGTCACTCCTGTCGACTTCCTGTCGCGGCCTACGTTGTGGGCCGACCTGATCACCCGGTATCGCGGGACGATCACCGCCGCGCCCAACTTCGCTTACGCGATCGTGGCGCGTCGATTGGCTTCTTCGTCTGATTCGTTCGACTTGTCTTCGATGCGGCTGGCTTTGAACGGGGCCGAGCCGATCGACCCCGCTGCTGTTCAGGCTTTCGTCGACGCGGGGGCGCGGTTCGGGCTTCGTCCGGAGTCGATCCTGGCCGCCTACGGGATGGCCGAGACCACTCTGGGTGTCGCTTTTGCGCCGCTGTTCACCGGGTTGTCGGTGGACGTGGTGGATGCGGACGCCGTCGAGGCGGACAAGAAGGCCGTGCCCGCTTCGGACGGGCGTGGATTCCCGTTGCTCGGTCCGCCGCTGCCTGGCTTGGAACTCAGGGTCGTGGACGACTCGGGCAAGATCCTGGGCGTTCGTGACGTTGGTGAGCTTCAGATCCGCGGCGAGGCCGTGACACCGGGCTATCTGACCGTGAACGGGCCGCTGGCGACCCAGGACGCCGAGGGGTGGTTGTCCACCGGAGACATCGGGTACATCGTGGAGGACGGCCAGGTGGTCGTCTGCGGGCGGCGCAAGGACGTCATCATCATGGGCGGCCGGAACATCTATCCGACCGATGTGGAGCGTGCCGCCTGCTCGGTGGACGGTGTGCGGGCAGGCAACGCGGTGGCCGTCCGGTTGGACGCGGGGACTCAGCGGGAGCGGTTCGCCGTGGTGCTGGAGTCGAAGCTGGCCGGGGACGCCGAGGCGGAGAAGTCACTGGTCAAGGAAGTGACCGCGCGGGTGATGGACGCGGTCGGGTTGCGGCCGTTCGCTGTGGTGGTGCAGCCGCCGGGGACGTTGCCGAAGACGCCTTCCGGCAAGCTTCGGCGGTCCGCGGCAGCTGCGTTGGTCTAGTAGAGGTCGTCGAGTTCTTGGAGTCGCCTGCGCAGCTCCCTCGCGCTCTTGCGGGGGAGTGCGTGGGCGACGAACTCGAGCAGCTGGCGAGATTCGGCTGGGCTGACATCGCACGAGCAGGAGTACGGGGGATGGTCGTCCAGCCATAGCCGGCGAGCTGGAGAGTCCGCGTACCTGAGCCAGGCTTCGAGGGCGCGCTCGACGTCGCCCGGCCAGAGGTAGTTGCGGGTGCGTTCGAGGCGGTCCAGGTCGGCGCGAAACCGGCTGGAGAGCCCGCGCAGCACGTCCGGGCGCTTACGCGGCATGGCCCTTTCGGTTGGTCACGCCACGATCCTACGGCTCAGTGGAAGGCGTTTTGGGCGGCTTCCAGGCCCTTGGTGACCAGCGCCTCGGTCGCGTCCGCTGCCCGGTCGATCTCCAGCGCGAGCTGCTTGCGCTCCACAGTGGAGAAGTCCTTCAGCACGTAGTCGGCGGGGTCCTGGCGGCCGGACGGGCGGTCGACGCCGAAGCGGACGCGGTGGTAGTCCTTGGTACCCAAGGACTTCGTGATGGAGCGGAGTCCGTTGTGGCCGTTGTCGCCGCCGCCGAGCTTCATGCGGATGGCGGCGAACGGGAGGTCCAGCTCGTCGTGGATCACGACGATCAGGCTGGGCTTGAAGAACTTCGCTGCGCTGGAGACCGGGCCGCCGGAGAGGTTCATGAAGCTGCGCGGCTTCGCGAGGACCACTCGGTGGCCGGAGAGGCGTCCCTCGACGATCTCGGCGCCGGACTTGTGGGCCTTGAACTTGCCGCCTACGCGGGCGGCCAGTTCGTCGAGGACCAGGAAGCCGATGTTGTGGCGGTTGCCTTCATACTTCGGGCCCGGGTTGCCCAGGCCGACAATGAGGGCGAGGTCATCGTCCACGGAACCGCAACTCCTGCTCGAGGTCGTCCAGCAACGCGTCCACGGCCTGCACCTGGTAGCCCTTGCCCAGCAGGCCGGACGTGGTGCTGAACCGGGTGTTGCGGACCTCGGTGGAGGTCATGGCACCCCGGCCGTCCAGGTTGGCCGCGGCGCGGGCGATGAACGCGTCTACTTCGGCGCGATCGTAGCCGGTGCCGGTCTTCGGCAGCTTGCGCGCGTGCAGGTCGTCACCGGTCTCCAGGCCAGTGGGCGGCACGATGCCGTTGCGGACCTGGAACTCCAGCAGGTGCAGGACGCCGTCGACGCTCAGCGGGTCGTAGCCGTTGGGCACGGTGGCGAACCTGACGGTGCGCACGTGGTTCGGGTCGAGGCGGATCCGGCCTGCCAACGCGTCGGCGATGATCAGCAGGAACTCGTTCACCTGGTCCGGGTCGTAGCCCTGCCGCTTGCGGCGGAAGGTCTTGGCCCGGATCTCGGTCGGCCTCAGGTACTGCAACGGCGCGCCTCCCCCCTCGTGAGGGGGTGGCGCGCCGTTTGTCCGGCCCGACGTGATGGGGCTCAGCTTTCCTCGGTCGCCTCGGCGGCCGGAGCAGCCTCTTCGCCCTCGAGCTGCGCCGCGGACGGCGCCTCGTTGACGGCGACGACGAGCGCGTCAGCGTCACCGGCGAGCGTGGCGCCCTCCGGGAGGTTCAGGTCGCTGACGTGGATCTGGGTGCCGGCGGCCACGCCCGCGATCGAGAGCTCGATCTGCTCGGGGATGTTCAGCGCGTCGGCCTCGATGGTGATGGTGGTGAGGTCCTGCGTGACCAGCGTGCCGGAGACGGGCTCGCCGGAGATGACCAGCGGCACCTCGACGGTGACCTTCTCGCCGCGCTGGACGATCAGCAGGTCGACGTGCTCGATGTAGTTCTTGATGGGGTGCGTGGTGACGGTCTTGGTCAGAGCCAGCTCATTCGCGCCGTCGAGGGCGAGGGTGAGGACTGCGTTCTGACCGTGCTCACGGACGACACGGGCGAACTCGAGCGCCGGCAGGGCCAGGTGCTTCGGGTCGGAACCGTGGCCGTAGAGCACCGCGGGGATCTTGCCGGCGCGACGGGTACGGCGGGCGGCGCCCTTGCCGAATTCGGTGCGCTGCTCAGCGGCGAGACGGACCTCGGACACGGTGGGGTACTCCTTACAAGTCTGGCCTTGTACGTCGGGGCGGTGCACAAGTCTTCAGGCGTTGGGTCCAGCTACGGGGTGGTGGCCAGCGGCGGCGAGCAACACGCGGAACAGGAGTCAACACGCGCGGCATCAAGCCACCGCGTCGATCACGCCGAGCCGATGAAGGCTCGCCCTCGCCGAGGCAACCCGACCAGTGTAGGTGAGGGGGTGTTGTGGGTGCTAATCGGGGGTGGGCAACCACGGGATCGCGTCAGGTCCGGGGGTTTGGGGTTCGCGCGGGTTGCGCAGGTCGTCCCCCGGTTGCGTCGGCGGGCGCCGGTTGTGAGTCCGTTGGTGGTCCGGTTGCGTGCGGGTGGTCGCTCTGCGGGACGCGGCCGGGCGGGATGGGTCACGACTCGTGACGGGACCACCCACCCGGCCCGTGAGGAAAAGACGGCTCGGTTTCGCCTTCGCGTTGCCGAGCCGTCCTTGTCAGGCGTTTTGTCAGGCGTTGCCGTCGAACAGTGAGGTGACTGAGCCGTCCTCGAACACTTCCTGGATCACGCGGGCCAGGAGAGGCGCGATGGACAGGACGGTCATGTTCGGGAAGCGCTTCTCCGCCGGGATCGGCAGAGTGTCGGTGAACACGACCTCGCGGGCGCCGGAGTCCTGCAGGCGCTGGGTGGCCGGGCCGGAGAGAATGCCGTGCGTGGCTGCGATGACCACGTCGGCGGCGCCCTCGTTCAGGAGTTGCTTCACGGCGCCGGCGATCGTGCCGCCGGTGTCGACCATGTCGTCGATCACGATGCAGAGGCGGCCCTCTACCTTGCCGACTACGCGGTTCGAGACGACCTCGTTGGGGCGGAGCGGGTCGCGGGTCTTGTGGATGAACGCGATCGGCGCGCCGCCGAGGGTGTCGGCCCACTTCTCGGCCAGCTTGGTGCGGCCCGAGTCGGGGGAGACGACGGTGATGTCGTGGCCCGCGTACTTGCCGCGGATGTGGTCGGCCAGGAGGGGCATTGCCCACAGGTGGTCGACTGGGCCGTCGAAGAAGCCCTGGATCTGGGCCGTGTGCAGGTCGACGGAGACGAGGCGGTCGGCGCCGGCCGTCTTGAACAGGTCGGCTACCAGGCGGGCGGAGATGGGCTCGCGGCCGCGGTGCTTCTTGTCCTGGCGGCTGTAGGGGTAGAACGGCATGATCACGGTGATGCGCTTGGCCGAGGCGCGCTTCAGGGCGTCGACCATGATCAGCTGTTCCATCAGCCACTGGTTGATGGGGCTGGTGTGGGACTGGATGACGAAGGCGTCGCAGCCGCGTACGGACTCTTCGAAGCGGACGAAGATCTCGCCGTTCGCGAAGTCGTAGGCCTGCTGCGGGGTCACCGTGACGTTGAGGTGCTTTGCGACCTCTTCCGTCAGTTCGGGGTAGGCGCGTCCGCCGAAGAGCATCAGGTTCTTCTTCGGCGTGCCGGGCATCTGCGGGTTCACGGTCAGCCCTCCTCTGTCTTCTCGTCATTCTGGCTAGCGAGGGCGGCTGCCGCTGCCTGAGCCGCGGCCGTTCCTTCACGTCGGCTGATGACCCAGCCTTCGAGGTTGCGCTGAGGGCCACCGGACACGGCGAGCGCGCCTGGTGGGACGTTGCGGCGCAGGACTGTGCCCGCGCCGGTGTAGGCGCCGTCGCCCACGGTCACCGGTGCTACGAACATGTTGTCCGAGCCGGTGCGGCAGTGGGATCCGACGATCGTGCGGTGCTTGTTCACCCCGTCGTAGTTGACGGTCACCGATGCTGCGCCGATGTTGCTGTGATCGCCGATCGTGGCGTCGCCGATGTACGAGAGGTGGGGGACCTTCGAGCCCTCGCCGATCGTCGAGTTCTTGGTCTCGACGAAGGTGCCGATCTTGCCCTTCACGCCCAGGGACGTGCCGGGGCGGAGGTAGGCGAACGGGCCGACGGAGGCGTTGTCGCCGATCACCGAGTCGCTGCCGTGGGTGCGGACGACGGACGCCTTGGAGCCGACCTTCACGCCGGAGAGCGTCGTGTCCGGGCCGACCAGGGCGCCTGCGCCCACGACGGTGCCGGCGCGCAGCTGCACGTTCGGCTCGATCAGGGCGTCCTGGCCGATCTGCACGTCCGCGTCGATCCACACCGAGGCGGGGTCGACGACCGTGACGCCGGAGCGCATGTGGCCCTCGACGATGCGGCGGTTCATCTCGGCACCGACTGCGGCCAGCTGCACGCGGTCGTTGATGCCCTCGACCAGCCACGGGTCGGATGCGATCAGCGCGCCCACGCGGCGGCCGTCGCCGCGGGCGATGCCCAGGACGTCGGTCAGGTAGAGCTCGCCCTGCGCGTTGTCGGTGGACAGGCGCGAGAGGCCGTCGCGCAGCACCGCGGCGTCGAACGCGTAGACACCGGAGTTGATCTCGGTGATCAGCTGCTCGGTCTCGGAGGCGTCCTTCTGCTCGACGATCCGCAGCACGGAGCCGTCGGAGTCGCGCGCGATGCGGCCGTAGCCGGTGGGGTTCTCCACCACGGCCGTCAGCACGGTGACCGCGTTGCCCGCCGAAGCGTGCTCGGCGAGAAGCGCGGAGAAGGTCTGGGTGTCGAGCAGCGGCACGTCGCCGTAGCTCACGATCACGGTGCCGGCCAGGTCGTGCGGCAGCTCGGCCAGGCCGCACGAGACTGCGTGCCCGGTGCCCTTCTGCTCCGCCTGCACCGCGATGGCGACCTTGCGGCCGAGCGTCTCGGCCAAACCTTCGAGATGCTCGGTGACGGCTTCGCGGCCGTGGCCGACGACAACGGCCAGGTGGTCGGGATCTGTGCCCGCCGCCGCACGCACCGCGTGTTCGACGAGTGAACGTCCGGCGATCCGGTGCAGCACCTTCGGCGTGGACGACCGCATGCGGGTGCCTTCCCCGGCGGCGAGCACGACCGTGCTGACAGGGCCCTCGAGCATCAATGCTCTCCCTAACAGGCTGGGTGGTTCGAAGTCCGCGGACCAGCCTAAGCCTCCGCGGACGGCTCCCCCGCCACGGCCGCGACCTGGCAGCCGCCCTGACGCTTCGCCACGTACATCGCCGAGTCGGCCCGGGACAGGGCCTGGTTCGCTGATTCACGGGGGCGAAGTGAGATGACGCCGACCGACAAGGTGACCCCGCGCGAGAGGTCGATTGGCAAGCCTGCCACGGCATCCACGGCCCGGCCGAGGGCTGCTTCAGCTGCGTGAAGGGGGGCTCCCGGCAGCAGCACCACGAACTCGTCGCCGCCGTAGCGGGCCACCATGTCGTCGCCCCGGAGGGCCTGCCGGAGTGTGCTGGCAATCACCCGAAGAACATCATCACCCTCGGCATGTGAATGCCGGTCGTTCACGCCCTTGAACCCGTCGAGGTCGACCAGTGCGATCGAGAACGGGTCGACCTGACCGGCGATGAGCTCGCTCATCTTGTCGTCGAGCGCGCGGCGGTTCGGCAGCCCGGTCAACGGGTCCTGCAACGCCTGCTGCGCGATCGCACCGTGCGCGCGCGTCAGCCGTTCGTGTTCGCGACGCGTCGTCAACGTGGCCACGCGGGACTCGCGCATCTGCCACAGCTCGGCTTCCAGCGCCGCGTTGTAGGCCTCCAGCGCGGACATCGTGTGCGGGCCGCAGAGATGCGCGTACTCGCGTTCCAGCGACAGCAGCAGCGACGGTTCCGACGTGTCGTGCTCCATCTGCGTGCGGGTGTCGCCGATGACCTTCAGCGCGTCGTCCAGCCTGCCGGCCTCGACCAGGCACCTGGCCAGCGCGATCGCGACGATGATCAGTTCCCGCGCGTACATCGACAGGCCGCGCAACGACCACAGCCGGTCGAGGTGGCTCTCGCTCGGGTGCGACAGCGCGTGGGCGGCACCGAGGATCGGCACCTGGTCGGCGGCGTCGAGGTCGCGGCGTCCGGGGTGCAGCGACTGCCGGAACGGCACCTCGGCGGCTTCGGCGAGCCCGGACGCGACGCTGAACTGCTCGTGCGCGGCGTCGTGCAGGTTCACCCGTTCGAGGCGCAGGCCCCACCCGATCCGCAGCCGGGCGCGGTTCACCAGGTGCACGTAGATCTGGTGCGGCTGGCCGCTCTCGCGCAACGCGTTGTTCGCGCCCGCCAGCACGTCGTCCGCCATCTCGTAGACGCCGAGCTGGGTGAGCACGAGCGCGATGTCCTGCAGCGTCGTGGCGAGCAGCTGGTCCCAGATCCGCTTGTCGAACACCGGGTCGGTCTCGGGTTCCTCGTCGAGCATCATCGCCAGCGCGGAGGCGATCTCGGTCAGCGCCTTGTCCTCGGCGTTGCCCAGCAGGAACCGGCGGCCGCGCAACGCCCGCGCGTCGGCCTCCAGCACGATCAGGCCGTGGCGGCGGCAGTGCGCGAGCATCTCGTCGAGCTGCGGGTCGGACATGTCGACGAGCCCCGGGGTCACCAACCGGACCACGGCGGCGGCTCTGAGCAGCTGCGCGACGATGCGGGGCTCACCGCGACCCTGCGCCTCGGCGAGGATGCGGTCGATCTCGGAGGCCGCGTCGAGCTGTGCGGCGAGGTGGCTGCTCTGGGCCACGGCGACAAGTTCGCTCGCGCGGCCCACCAGCCACGCGTCGGACATCTCGTGGTGGCGGTGGCCCACGTTGCCCTGCTCGTCGACCGTTTCCTCGGGCAGCTTCACACCTCCCAAAGACCACACGTTCGTGCGCCCTGCTCCGCCACCAGGATTCGAACCTGGACCATCGGAACCAAAATCCGAGGTGCTGCCTTTACACCATGGCGGAACGGACGCGCGCGAGCGCGTCCTGCGCACATGTTGTCACGAGACGTCCTCCTGTTGTCCAACCACCACTCATCCGGCTCAGTTCAAGATCACGGCTTCGCGCCGATTGACCTGGTCAGGAAGTCGCCGAGCGCGTCCCGGTACGTGTCGGTCGCCACATTCCATCCCGAAGTGTGGTCGGCGCCGGGGATCTCCACGTACTGCAGCGGCCACCCCAGACCGGCCGCCGCGGTCGCGAGATCACGCGACGACTGGGTGGGCACCGTGCCGTCCGCGGAGCCGTGGAAGAGCAGCGTCGGCGGCTTCAACGCGGGCGGTCTGCGCACCAGGTCGAACCGGTCGAAGTCGATGCCGGCGCGCCAGCCGGACACCAGCTCGGCGACCGGGGTGAGCCACGTCGGCACGCCGCGGTTCTCCGCCTGCAGGTTCAGCGTCTGCGTCCAGTTCGTGACGGGGGAGTCGAGCACGACGCCGGTGACCGCGGCGGCGACGCTGGAGCGGGCCAGCGTCTGGCCGACGATCGCGCCGCCCATCGACCAGCCGTAGAGCACGACCTTCTGCGCGCCCTGGGACTGCGCGTACTTGATCGCGGCCTCGACGTCGCGCCACTCGGTGTCGCCCAGGTGGTACAGGCCGTCGGGGGACGCGGGCGCACCGACGTCGTTGCGGTAGGTGATCAGCAGAACGGGCAACCCCGCGCCGTGCAGCTGTGGAACCACGCGGAGGGCTTCTTCACGCGACGCGCCCCGCCCGTGCACGGTGATGACCCACGTGTCGTTCTGCGCGGCCGGCACGAACCACGCGGGCATCTCGCCGAGCTCCGACGGCACCCTGACCTCGCTGTAGACCAGTCCCAGCGTCGTCTTCGGGTTGCCCTCGTACACGTCGGTCTCGATGCGGACCTTGGTGCCCTCCGGCGGTGCGTTGCCCTCCAGCAACGGCCGTTCGACGCGGCCGTCCTTGTTCGCGGCGATGTCGCCGACCTTCGCGGTGCCGCCGGGCCAGACGATGCCGAACGTGCCGCGTTGCAGGGTGAGCTTGGATTCGGCGAGCACGACGTTCTTGTCGTCCACGCCGAGCGCGGTCTCCGGGTAGCGCTGCGGCACTTCCTCGGGTTCGAGCAGCTCGCCGCTGTAGTACCAGCCGACACCGCCCAGAGCGACCGTGACCAGCACGAGCAGGGCGAGCAGCGAGGTCGCGGTGATCCGGATGATCTTGCGTCTGGCCATCTTTTGATGATGCCGCCTGAACGTCTCGATTCCGCGCGACACAGCGTGACGAACCTGAGAACTGGCCGTGAGTTTCCACGCGAGGTCTGGCGAAGCAGGTTGGCCTAACTTACGCTTCCGTAAGTTACGGTTCCGTAGGTATGTCACCCCCCGAAACCTCAGAGGTATCCGTATGACCACGACGATGGACCCGTCTACCGACCAGGGACCCAAGCCGTTGTTCGACGGACGACGCAGCCACGCCGAACAGCTCGGCGTGTACGTGTTCGTCATCGTTCCGTTCATCGCGTTGCTGGCCGCTGTGCCCTTCGCCTGGGGCTGGGGCCTCGGCTGGGTCGACGTGGCGCTCTTCGTCGCCTTCTACTACCTCGCCGGCCTCGGCGTGACGATCGGTTACCACCGGTACTTCACGCACGGCTCGTTCAAGGCCAACCGCGCGCTGAAGATCGGTCTCGCGATCGCGGGCTCGATGGCGTTGCAGGGCCCGGTCATCGACTGGGTCGCCGACCACCGCCGCCACCACGCGTTCTCGGACCGCGAAGGCGACCCGCACTCGCCGTGGCTGTTCGGCACCGGCCCGGCCGCGATCGCCAAGGGCTTCTGGCACTCCCACATGGGCTGGCTGTTCGACCGGGACAAGACCAACCACAAGCGCTTCGCCCCCGACCTGATGGCCGACAAGGACATCGTGTGGGTCGACAAGCTCTTCGTGCTGTGGACGACGATCTCGCTGGCCCTGCCCGGTGTCCTGGGCGGCCTGATCACGTGGTCCGTCTGGGGCGGCGTCACGGCGTTCTTCTGGGCCGGCCTCGTCCGCGTCGCGTTCCTGCACCACGTCACGTGGTCGGTCAACTCGATCTGCCACATGGTCGGCGACCGCCCGTTCGCGGCGCGCGACCGCTCCGCCAACGTCTGGGCGCTGGCGATCCTGTCGTTCGGCGAGTCGTGGCACAACCTGCACCACGCCGACCCGACCTCCGCGCGCCACGGCGTGAAGCGCGGTCAGATCGACACCTCGGCCCGCCTGATCTGGATGTTCGAGAAGTTCGGCTGGGCCTGGAACGTGCGTTGGCCGAGCGAGCAGCGGTTGGCCAGGATCAGCGTGAAGAAGTGAGCACCGTAGGCTGCCTCGGGTGACCAGGGTCAGGATGACGGGCAAGGAACGCCGAGAGCAGCTCCTGGACGTCTCCCGCGCCCTGTTCGCCGAGAAGGGCTTCGAGGCCACCTCCATCGAGGAGATCGCGCACCGCGCCGGCGTCTCGAAGCCCGTTGTCTACGAACACTTCGGCGGCAAAGAAGGCATCTACGCCGTCGTGGTCGACCGCGAGATGCAGCGCCTGATGGACCACATCGTCGAGGCGCTCGACGACGGCGACCACCCGCGCGAGCTGCTCGAACGGGCCGCCTGCGCGCTGCTGGACTACATCGAGGGCTCGACGGACGGGTTCCGCATCCTGGTGCGGGACTCGCCCGTCGCCTCGTCTTCGGGGACGTTCTCGTCGCTGTTGAACGACATCGCCTCGCAGGTCGAGCACATCCTCGGCGTGCACTTCGCCAAGCAGGGGTACGACCGCAAGCTCGCCGCCCTGTACGCGCAGGCGCTGGTCGGGATGGTGGCCTTGACCGGGCAGTGGTGGCTCGAGGTGCGCAAGCCCAAGAAGGACGAGGTCGCCGCGCACCTGGTGAACCTGGCTTGGAACGGCCTCTCGGCGATGGAGCACAAGCCCAAGCTGCGCAGTCGTTCCTGAGCTGCCCGTTGTGCGATGGTAAGCGCGCATATAATATGCGCGCATGACAGATTTTCGGTACGAGCACAGCGTTGAAGGCACCGGGTCCGTGGAGGTGGTGTGGGAGCTGTGGAGTGATGTCTCGCGGTGGCCCGAGTGGGATCCGAGCCTGGAGTCGGTGACGTTCGCCGGTCCTTTTTCGGTGGGTTCTCGTGGCACGTTGGTGATCAAGGGGCAGGGGCCGATCTCCTTCGTGCTCACGGAGATCGAGGAGCGGACGAGCTTCGTCGACGAGACGTCCGTGCCGGGGGCGTTGATCCGCTTCGGGCACCTGGTCGAGGAGCTGCCGGAGGGACGGCTGCGGGTGTCCTACGACGTGGTGATCACCGGCCCGGCGGCGGAGGCTCTGGGACCGGTCGTCACGGCCGACCTGCCGCGGGCGTTGGAGCTGCTGGTGAAATTGGCGTCGTGACGCGCTTCTCCGGCCCTGACGACTCGCCGGGCTTCCTGTTGTGGCGGGTGACGCTCGCGTGGCAGCGCGCCATGCGTGCGGCGCTGGCCCCGCACGACCTGACGCACGTGCAGTTCGTGCTGCTCGCGTCGTTGTGGTGGCTGGAGGGGCACAGCGGCGCGCCGTCGCAGCAACGCCTGGCCGAACACGCCGGCACCGACCCGATGATGACCTCGCAGGTCCTGCGCAAGCTCGAGGACCGTGCGCTGATCTCACGCTCGGTGGACCCGTCGGACTCGCGGGCCCGGTTGCTTGCGTTGACTGCTTCCGGTCGGGCGCTGGTGGTCAAGGCCATGAAGGACGTCGAGGACGCTGACACCGCCTATTTCGAGGGGTTGGGCGACGAGCAGCAGGCGTTCGTCCGGGGCCTCACACGTCTCCTGTGAGCCTGAGCAGCTTGTCGTTGTTGCCGTTCGACGTCGTGAGGTAGAGCGACCCGTCCGGCGCGGTGCGGGCGGCCCTCAGCCGTCCGTACTTGTCGTTCAGCTCCTCGGGAATCGCGACGTTCTGCACCTTGCCCGCGCTGTCGAGCGTGAACAGCATCAGCTTCGAGCCCTTGAGCGCGGTGATCGCGAGCTTGCCGTTCCAGAACGCCGCCTGGCAGATCGCCTCGGTGGGCGACCCGGACGACCACACGGCTTCAACGGCATCCGGGAACCGCTGCAGGTCCGTCATCGGCACGTCCTCGTCGTACCCGCCCTGCGTGCCGCCCTTGGACGGGTCCCACCCGTAGTTGCCGCCCTTTTTCAGCAGGTTGACCTCGTCGTCGACGTCCGGCCCGTGCTCACTGGAGAACGCCTGGTCGGAGTCCGGCCGGAACACGACGCCCTGCACGTTGCGGTGGCCGTAGGTGAAGATCCTGCGCTCGTTGGCGTTGGTGGAGCCGGCGAACGGGTTGTCCTTCGCCCCTTCGCCGGTCTCGGGGTCGATCCGCAGCACCTTGCCGCCGAGGTTGGTGCGGTCCTGCGGGTTGCGGCCCTGCGCGATGTCACCCGTGGCGACGTACATCGTGCCGTCGGGCGCGAGGGTCGGGCGGCACCCGGAGTGCCGGCCGCTCGGGTTGGACGGCATGCCGGTCAGCAGGTCCTTCGTCTTCGTCGCCTTGGTGCCGTCGAGCCGGAACGTCACCAGCCGCACGTCCCTGGCCGTGTTGTAGCAGGCGGTGAAGCGCTGGCCGTCCGGGTGCACGACGAGGCCCATCAGGCCGCCTTCGCCGCGCACCTGCACGTCTTTGAGGTCGATGTCGACCGGGGTGACCTGGCCGTTCTTGACGAGCTTGATCCTGGCCGGGCGTTCGGTGACGAGCATGCCGCCGTCTTTGAGGAACCCGATGTCCCAGCCGTGTTCGAACCCCGCGGCGACCTCTTCGACCTTTAAGCCTTGAGGCGCCGGGGCTTTGGACGGCGCGTTGCCGCCTGGTTCCGGCGACGAACAGGCCGCGACGGTGAGCACCAACCCAGCTGCAACGAGTGCGCGCATGTCCTAACTATGCGTTTTGTGCCGTGGAGGTTCCGTAAGGCCGCTCAACGGGCAGCAACGCCCGTGCTCCGTCCAGGTCCCGCGCCCGCACCTTCTCGTGGATCTGCCTGGCCAGCGGCGTCACGTCGGTGATGCTGACGGTCCACTCGTTGACGTACCTGTCGACAGCCTCGCGGGTCAGTCCGATCTGGATGGACCGGTGCCGCAGCGGCTCGTGGTGCAGGCCGCGCTCGGGATCCCACTGCACGCGCACCGCGGGCTTGCCGGAGATGTTGCTCTCCAGGGCGTTCGCCACGGCCCAGTCGAACCCCTCACGGGTGATCCGCACGGCCAGCACGCGCTCCTGGCCTTCCTTCTGCGCGTATCCGCAGCGGTACATCATCCAGAGGAACGACGGCTTGATCCACGTCATCCGCTCCATCTTGAACGGGGGCACGAAGCGTTGGGCGGCCACCGCGGGGCCGGCGATCGACGGCGAATATGCCTGGTAAACCACAATGGACTGATCGTCGTAGTCAGCCCGGATCTCTCTCATTTCCACGCCACCAGAGTGACCTCTCGACATTCGCCAGTGCCACCGAAATTCGCTATGTGCCCAACGGTCCGGGGCGTTAGACACCCGGTGTGCACAACGCTCTGGGGTTCCCCGACCTGCTCCGGCTGATCGACGAACGATCGACCGCCTTCCGCGCCGCCATCGCCGCCGCGCCCAGCCTCGACGCACCGGTTCCGACCTGCCCCGGCTGGACGCTGCACGACCTGGCCCGGCACATCGGTGGGGGTCGCCGGGTTTGGGCCGCCACCGTCGCCGCAGGTCCCGCAACCGCCAAGGCCGTGGTGAAAGCGGAAGCACCGCAGGACCGCGAGGCCCTGCTGGCCTGGCTGGCCGACTCGACCCGGCAACTCCTGGACGCGCTGACCGAGGCAGGCCCGGACCGCGAGTGCTGGGTCGGCTGGACGGACTCGCAGTCACCGCGGACCACCGGTGCGGTGGCCCGGCACCAGGTCCAGGAGATCGCGGTGCACACCTACGACGCCCAGCTGGCGATCGGCGCCCCGCAACCGCTGCCGGAGGAGGTGGCGCTCGACGGCGTCGAGGAGTTCCTGCTCACCTGCAACGCGACGACGTCCCCTTGGCCGCACGAGCCCGCGGTCGTCGGGTATCACGCCGGGGGTGGCCGGTCGTGGCTGCTGTGGCTCTCCGCCGGAGGCGCGCGGGCCGAGCGGCTTTCCGGAATCCCCGAGGCCAGCGTCCTCGCGAGCGGTACGGCGAGCGACCTGGTCCTGACCTTCTACGGTCGCAACGATCTTGGTGCGCTGAGGGTCCTCGGCGACCGGCGCGTGCTCGAACGGCTCGTGGACTGGGTGCCCGAGTGAGCCACCCGATAAGGGTTCGCCACACGAGCTAAGGTGGGTGGTGAGACCCCTCGTCCCAGGCAGGGGTCTGTCTGGCGCCTCCCACTCGACGGGGTCTCTCACATGCCGCTGCACGGCCTGCTCGATGGTGTCCTGCCCGACAAAGCCCTCCGCACGTTGATCGACTCCGCCGGCGTCCCCGAGCTGGAGCTGGACGGTCCGCTGGCCGCCCGCCCGCTCGTCACCGCCGCCCTGTCCACCGTCAGGCCGGTGCTCGCCGTCACGGCCACCGGACGAGAAGCCGAAGAGCTGACCAACGTCCTCAAGGACCTGATCGGACAGGACAAGGTCGCGTTCTTCCCCAGCTGGGAGACGTTGCCGCACGAACGGCTGTCGCCTCGCGCGGACACCGTCGGCGCGCGACTTCAGGTCCTCCGCCGGCTGAAGCACCCCGAGGGCAACCCGATCCGGGTCCTGGTCACGACCGTCCGCAGCCTCATCCAGCCGATGGCGCCGGACCTGGGCGAGCTCACGCCCGTGCACCTCAAGGT
This sequence comes from Lentzea alba, assembly GCF_047445655.1. Taxonomy (GTDB): domain Bacteria; phylum Actinomycetota; class Actinomycetes; order Mycobacteriales; family Pseudonocardiaceae; genus Lentzea; species Lentzea alba_A. The sequence continues at coordinate 152,930 of NZ_JAJAEG010000023.1, read as the reverse complement.
GAACGAAGAGCAGGACTTCGCGCAGCTGATCATCAGGCTCGCCGAGAACGCCTACACCCGCGTCGACATGGTCGAGAAGCGCGGTGAGTACGCCACGCGCGGTGGCATTCTCGACATCTTCCCGCCGACCGCGGAGCACCCGTTCCGCGTCGAGTTCTGGGGCGACGAGGTCAGCGAGATCCGGCCGTTCTCGGTGCAGGACCAGCGGTCGCTGCCGGACGAGATCACCGAGTTCGTCGCGCCGCCGTGTCGTGAGCTGTTGCTGACGGACGACGTGCGGCACCGCGCGGCCGAGCTCGCGGAGGAGCACCAGTCGGACGCGCACCTCGTCGAGATGCTGGAGAAGATCTCCAACGGCATCGCGGTCGAGGGCATGGAGGCGCTGATCCCGGCGCTGTGTCCGGGCGAGCTCCAGCTGCTCACCGAAGTGGTCCCCGCACAAACGCACGTGCTGCTCAACGACCCGGAGAAGATCCGGGCCCGCGCCGCCGACCTGGTCCGGACCGGTCAGGAGTTCCTCGAAGCCTCCTGGATGGCCGCGGCAGCCGGTGGCAAGGCGCCGATCGACCTCGGGCGCAGCGCGTACCAGAGCATCAGCGAGATCGCCGACCACGCGAAGGCGAACGACCGTCCGTGGTGGACGCTCAGCCAGCTCACCTCCGACGCGTCGGACGTCGTGCACCTCGACGTCAAGCCGGTCGAGGCCTACCAGGGCGATGTCGAGCGCGCGTTCGCGGACCTCAAGGCGCACACCGCGACGGGTGGCGCGGCCGTGCTGGTCGTGCCTGGTGCCGGTACCGCGCAGCGCGCCGTCGAACGGCTCAAGGAAGCCGACGTCGCCGCGGTCTGCGTCGAATCCCTTGACGTGGCACCGAAATCGAGCACGGTCACGGTCGTGCGCGGTGCGCTCGAAGACGGGTTCGTGCTGCCGGACCTCGCGCTGGTGGTGCTCACCGAGACGGACCTGACCGGTGGTCGCGGCGGGACGTCCACAAAGGACATGCGCAAGATGCCGTCCAAGCGGCGCAACGCGGTCGACCCGCTCGCGCTCAAGGCCGGCGACTTCGTGGTGCACGAGCAGCACGGCATCGGCAAGTACGTGGAGATGGTCCAGCGCACGGTCGCCGGTGCCACCCGCGAGTACCTGGTGCTGGAGTACGCGAGCTCCAAGCGCGGCCAGCCCGGCGACCGGCTGTTCGTGCCGACCGACCAGCTCGACGAGGTCAGCAGGTACGTCGGTGGCGAGCTGCCGACGTTGAACAAGCTCGGCGGCAGCGACTGGAAGAACACGAAGTCCAAGGCGCGCAAGGCGGTCAAGCAGATCGCTGCCGAGCTGGTGCAGCTGTACGCGGCGCGACAAAGTGCACCGGGCCACGCGTTCGCCGCAGATACGCCGTGGCAGCGCGAACTGGAGGACGCGTTCGCGTTCACCGAGACGCAGGACCAGATGGCCGCGATCGACGAGGTCAAGGCCGACATGGAACGGTCGGTGCCGATGGACCGCGTGATCTGCGGTGACGTCGGCTACGGCAAGACGGAGATCGCGGTCCGCGCGGCGTTCAAGGCCGTGCAGGACGGCAAGCAGGTCGCGGTGCTGGTGCCGACGACGCTGCTGGCCCAGCAGCACCTGAACACGTTCTCCGAGCGCATGCGGCAGTTCCCGGTGAACGTCAAGGGACTCAGCCGGTTCACCGACCCCGCCGAGTCGGAGCAGGTGATCCACGGCCTCGCGGACGGCGAGGTCGACATCGTGATCGGCACGCACCGGCTGTTGCAGAAGACCGTGCGGTACAAGGACCTGGGCCTCGTGATCGTCGACGAGGAGCAGCGGTTCGGTGTGGAGCACAAGGAGCACATCAAGGCTCTCCGGACCCACGTCGACGTGCTGACGATGTCCGCGACGCCGATCCCGCGCACGCTGGAGATGTCGCTCGCCGGCATCCGCGAGATGTCGACGATCCTGACGCCGCCGGAGGAACGGCACCCGATCCTCACCTACGTCGGCGCGTACGACGACAAGCAGGTCGGTGCCGCGATCCGGCGTGAGCTGATGCGCGACGGCCAGGTGTTCTACGTGCACAACAGGGTCTCGACGATCGAGAAGGCCGCTAAGCGCATCCGCGAGCTGGTGCCGGAGGCCCGCGTGGTCACCGGGCACGGCCAGATGAACGAGGACAAGCTCGAACACCTCATCCAGGGCTTCTGGGAACGCGAGTACGACGTGCTCGTCTGCACCACGATCGTCGAGACCGGCCTGGACATCTCCAACGCCAACACGTTGATCGTCGAGCGCGGCGACCTGCTCGGCCTCGCCCAGCTGCACCAGCTGCGCGGCCGGGTCGGCCGTGGTCGCGAACGCGGTTACGCGTACTTCCTGTACCCGCAGGAGTCGCCGCTGACCGAGCACGCGCACGACCGGCTCGCCACGATCGCGCAGAACACCGAGCTGGGCGCGGGCATGGCGGTCGCGATGAAGGACCTGGAGATCCGCGGCGCCGGCAACATCCTGGGCGCCGAGCAGTCCGGTCACATCGCGGGCGTCGGCTTCGACCTGTACGTGCGGCTGGTCGGCGAGGCCGTCGAGGCGTTCCGCAAGCACGCGGGCGCCGACGGGGGCGAGATCGAGGAGGAGCTCGCCGAGGTCCGCGTGGACCTGCCGGTCGACGCGCACATCCCGCACGAGTACGTCCCGGGCGAGCGGCTCCGGCTGGAGGCCTACCGCAAGATCGCGGCCGCCTCGGACGAACCAGCGCTGCAGGCCGTGTGGGACGAGCTCAAGGACCGCTACGGCACGCCGCCGGAGCCGGTCGAACGCCTGCTCGGCGTCGCCAGGCTGCGGCACACCTGCCGTCGGCACGGGGTCACCGAGGTGATCGCGATGGGTCAGAACGTGCGGTTCGCGAAGCTGGAGCTGCTCGACTCGCAGCTGGTCAGGATGCGGCGCCTGTTCCCGAAGGCCGTCTACAAGCAGGCCATGGGCACGGTGACGGTGCCTAGGCCGACAGAAGGAGCGGCAGGCGGCCGGATGGGTGCACCGCAGCTGCGCGACCAGGAGCTGCTGGACTGGTGCGGTGCGTTCCTCGACTCACTGGCGGGGACTCCCGTGACCCCGGTCACCACGGCGTGAGAGGGTAGATCCTCGTGAGCACTGTTCTGAAGCGTTTCTCGCTGGTCGGTGTGGCTGTGGCGCTCCTCGCCACCGGATGCGGCACCGGTCCCGCGAAGGCCGGTTCGGCCGCGATCGTCGGTGGCGAGGCGATCAAACTGCAGACCGTCCAGGACCGCACCGTGACGGTGCTCAAGAAGGAGCCCGCCGCCCAGCAGTGGCACGAGCAGGGCAAGCTCGACCAGGTGTCGCGCCTGGTGCTGACCGACGAGATCACGCACAAGATCGTCGAGCACGCGGCCAAGCGCGAGAACATCACGGTCGACGAGAACAAGGTCTACGACTCGATCCGCGAGGCCGGTGGCGCCGAGGCCGCCTCGAAGCAGAGCGAGCAGGACCCCTCCACGATCCACCGCTTCACCCGCGACATCCTGACGATGGGTGAGCTGGCGCGCCGCAACCTCTCGACGCTGCAGATCACCGTCGACTTCCTCTTCGTGAAGGACCTCAAGGAGGCCAAGGAGAAGGCGCAGCAGGTCGCCGCCGACTCCTCGAAGATGAAGGAGTTCATCGAGTCTGCTCCGCGCAACACCAGCGGTGCGGCGCAGTCGGGCTCGAACCAGAAGGTGCGCGTCACGGAGAACCCGACGCTCGCGACCACGCCGCTGTGGGCCGCGAAGCCCGGCACGGTGATCGCGTTCCAGCTCGACGAGCAGGCCGCCACGTCGATGGTCGCGCTCGTCAAGGAGCGCAACACGGTTCCGGCGGTGCCGGGTGAGGACGACCTCGCCGAGCGCGTCGACCCGAAGCTGCTCGCCGACTTCGGCAAGCGCATCGCCCAGTACCTCGCGGCGGACCTGGCGATCGAGCTCAACCCCCGCTACGGCGTGTGGGACCCGATCCTGCCGTCCGTGAAGCCCAGCGTGGGCGAGTTGTCCGGCTTCATGGCCGCCGCGGCCACGAAGAACAAGTCTTGATCACCGTCGTCGTCCTCAGCGAGCGGCTCGACGCCGTGCTCCCTGCTGCCGCCCTGCCCGCGTTGCGCGCCGCCAAGGCCGTGTACGCGGGCGAGGGCGTGCCGCTGGAGTTCTGGTCGTCGCTCGGTGTCGACGGGCCCGCGCCCGCGGTCGTCGAGGACGGCGCGGTGGTGATCACGACCTCGGCGGACGCGTACCCGGATGCCCAGGTGATCACGACGCTGGAACCGATGGGCGCCGCACTGCTCGACGCGGCCGCGGTCATGCACCGGCTCCGGTCTCCGGGTGGCTGCCCGTGGGACGCGGAGCAGGACCACCAGTCGTTGCGTCAGTACCTGGTCGAGGAGACTTTCGAGCTCCTGGAAGCGATCGAGGACGGCGACCGCGCGGCGATGCGCGAGGAGCTGGGCGATGTCCTGCTCCAGGTGCTGTTCCACGCGCGCGTCGCGGCCGAGGATTCGGGCGATCCATTCGACATCGATGCTGTTGCGTCTGAATTGGTGGCCAAGCTCGTCGGCCGCCACCCGCACGTGTTCGAGGGGCACGACCCGGCGGTGCACGACGCGACCTCGCAGCAGCACCGGTGGGAAGAGCTCAAGCAGGTGGAGAAGCGGCGTGAGTCCAGTGTGGACGGTGTCGCGCTGGGGCAGCCGGCGGTCGCGCTGGCCGCGAAGTTGGTGCAGCGCACCAAACGAGCGGGCTTCCCCGTCGATCTGCTGCCGGAAGGTGACGACACGGGCACGACGTTGTTCGCCGTGACGGCGTTGTCGAAGCTCGCCGGCGAGGACCCGGAGACAGAGCTTCGCCAGGTGTGCCGCCGTTTCGCCGCGAACGTCCGGGAAGCGGAAGCCAAGGCCAGGGCCGAAGGTGTGGAATCTTTGACCGCAGAGGACTGGCGGCGTTTTTTGCCCTCCTGAAACGGTGAACGTGGGCTAACGTCGATCTCGTGACTTACCTCCGGTATCCGCACTTGCGCGGTGACTTGGTGACGTTCGTGGCCGAGGACGACGTGTGGCTCGCACCCGTCGACGGAGGAAGGGCCTGGCGCGCGTCCGCCGATCAGGTACCGGCCCGGTCACCGCGGTTCTCCCCGGACGGCACGCATCTCGCGTGGGCCAGCATGATCGACGGTGCGCCGGAAGTGCGGGTGGCGCCTGTGGACGGTGGCCCCGCGCGCCGATTGACGTACTGGGGTGTCGGCCGCACGGCGGTGTCCGGGTGGACGCCGGACGGGCGAGTGCTCGCCGTGTCGACCACCGGCACGATGAGCCGCAACCGCAAGCAGGCGCACGCTGTTCCGCTGGACGGCGGGCCGTCCGAGGTCCTGCCGTTCGGGTGGGTCAACGACGTCTCGTTCGGGCCGGACAAGCAGGTCGTCACGTCGTCGAGCTACATGCAGGAACCCGCGAACTGGAAGCGTTATCGCGGTGGCACGGCGGGCAAGCTGTGGGTGGACCTCGCCGGGGACGGTGAGTTCGTCCGCATCCTCGACGACCTGAAGTCTTCGTTGGTGAACCCGATGTGGGTCGACGGACGGATCGCGTTCCTGTCCGACCACGAGGGTGTAGGCAGCGTGTACTCGGTGCTGCCCGACGGAACGGATCTGCGCCGGCACACGGACGGGGAGTTCTACGCCCGCAACGCCTCCACCGACGGCTCGCGGGTGATCTTCCACCAGGCCGGCGAGTTGTGGCTGCTGGACGGCCTGTCGGACCTGCGCAAGCTCGACATCAAGCTCGGCGGGCCGCGCACCGGCCTGCAACCGCGGCACATCAAGGCTTCCGGCAACATCGAGTCGTTCAGCGTCGATCACACCGGCCGTGCGTCAGCGGTCGAGGTCCGCGGTTCCGTGCACTGGGTGACGCACCGCGATGGCCCTGTGCGGGTGCTGGCGGATCGTTCTGACGTTCGCGCGCGGCTGCCGAAGGTGCTCGGCGAGACGGATCACGTGGTGTGGGTGACCGATGTCGAGGGCGAGGAAGCCCTGGAGATCGCGCCGGTCGGTGGTGTGGAGCCGGGCAACACCGCGCGTCGGGTCGCTTCGGGTCTTTTGGGTCGGGTCATGTCGTTGGCCGCCGCGCCTGATGGAGCGCGCGTCGCCGTTGCCACGCATGACGGTCGTTTGTTGTTGGTGGACATCGCTTCTGGCGAGGTCCGGGTCGTGGTTTCCGGGGCCAACGCGAACGTCAGCCATCTCGCGTTCTCGCCGGACTCCGCCTGGCTGGCGTGGTCGCACCCCGGGCCGACTCCGTTGCGGCACATCAAGATGGTGAACACCTCTGATCTGTCCGTTGTGGACGTGACGCCGCTGCGGTTCGCCGACTTCGCGCCGACGTTCACCGAGGACGGCAAGTACCTGGCGTTCCTGTCGATCCGCACGTTCGACCCGGTGTACGACGCGCACGTGTTCGACCTGTCGTTCCCTACCGGCTGCCGCCCGCACCTGGTGCCGCTGGCCGCCACGACGCCGTCGCCGTTCGACCCCATGCACGGCGGGCGCCCGGTCGGTGACGAGGACAAGGACTCCGACGACGAGGACGACAAGGCCTCGGTCACGAAGGTCGACGTCGAGGGTCTCGCGGATCGTGTCGTTCCGGTGCCCGTCGCCGCGGCCGAGTACGTGGGTCTGCGCGCGGCTCGCGGCGGGTTGCTGTGGTTGCGCCGGCCGTTGCTCGGGGTGCTGGGCGACAACCTGGCCTCGCCCGATGCCCGTCCGCCGCGCACGGTGCTGGAGCGGTTCGACTTCGCGAAGCAGAAGACCGAGTGCCTGGCGGACAGCGCGGAAGCGTTTGCGGTGTCCGGTGACGGCAAGCGGATGGTCGTCGAGGACCGCGGTGACCTGCGGGTCGTGCCGACCGACAGCAAGGCCGACGAGGACTCGTCCGATTATGTGGAGATCGACCTCGCTCGGGTGCGGGTGGTGGTCGATCCTGCTCTGGAGTGGGCGCAGATGTACGCCGAGAACGGGCGGCTGATGCGCGACCACTTCTGGCGCACCGACATGGGTGGCGTCGACTGGCAGGGCGAGCTGGACCGGTACCGGCCGCTGGTGGCCGAGGTGGGCAGCCACGACGATCTCGTTGATCTGTTGTGGGAGGTGCAGGGCGAGCTCGGCACGTCACACGCTTACGTGTGGGGTTCGGCGCCGCACGTGCCCGCCTCTCGTCGTCAGGGGCTGTTGGGCGCGGACCTCGTGCGCTCTGGGTCCGACTGGGTTGTCGAGCGGGTGATTCCTGGTGAGACGTCTGACCCGCACGCTCGTTCGCCGCTGGCTGCTCCTGGGGTGGCTGTGCGGGCCGGGGACGCTGTGGTGGCCGTTGACGGGCGGCCGGTCGGGCTGGCTGGGCCTGGGGCGTTGCTGGTGGGTACCGCGGGCAAGCCTGTGGAGCTGACCGTGCGACCCGGTGGTGGTGGAGAGCTGCGTCGGGTCGTTGTGGTGCCTCTGGCTGATGAGGAGCCTCTGCGCTATCACGCGTGGGTCGCTGATCGTCGTGCGTACACACACCAGTTGTCCGGTGGCCGTGTGGGGTATCTGCACGTGCCGGACATGATGGGTGCTGGGTGGGCTCAGCTGCACCGTGATCTGCGGGTGGAGCTGGCGCGTGAGGCTCTCGTGTTGGACGTGCGTGAGAACGGTGGCGGTCACACCTCGCAGCTCGTGATCGAGAAGCTCGGGCGGAAGGTCATCGGGTGGTCGGTGGCTCGTGGGTACACCGCGTCCGAGTCGTACCCGCAGGACGCGCCACGTGGGCCGGTGGTGGCGGTGGCCGACGAGTTCGCCGGGTCTGATGGCGACATCGTCAACGTGGCCATCAAGGAACTGGGGATCGGGCCTGTCGTTGGGGTCCGAACGTGGGGCGGCGTCATCGGTATCGACATGCTCTACTCGCTCGTCGACGGCACCATGGTCACCCAACCGAGGTACGCGTCTTGGTTCAAGGGGCACGGATGGGGCGTGGAGAACTACGGGGTTGACCCGGACATCGAGGTGGTCATGACGCCTGCCGACCGCGTTTCCGGGCGCGACCCGCAGTTGGAGAAGGCCGTTTCGTTGGCTCTGGAAAGCCTTTCATCTTCGCCTGCTGCTCACGCTCCGGAGTTGCCGCCGCTGGGCTGAACACCCCATCGTGTGACTAAAGAACTGTGACGGACTGTTCCATGTGGACGATCAACCAGATGGAACAGTTGTCACCGTTCGGGGGTGTGTCCGGATGAGTCATCGTGAAGAGCCGCGCAGCGGTCGCGGGTGCTTCGGAGCCGTGGTCGTCGTGCCGTTCCTGGCACTGGGCGGCATGTTCGCGTTGATCGCGCTTACCGGGTCGCCTGATGAGGCGCCGTTGGCAGCTCCGCCGCCGTCCTCGCGGCCTACGTCTCAGTGGTGGACTGAGCCGTTTGAGACCGGGTCGTTGGCCACCGTTACCGAGACTGTTGTTGTGGAGGGGGCGGCTCGGGAGGTTCGGGCTGCTCGGTTGGCCACGCAGACTCGGGTTGCTGTGTCCACCGTGACTGAGACTGTGCGCAGCACCGGGACCAAGCCGGCTGCTACTGGGCGGAACGAGCCTCCGGCTCCTGTTGAGGAAGAGCCCACTGAGCCGGTTCCGCCGTCCTCTTCGGACACTTCAGCGCCGGTTGTCACCTCGACTTCGTCGGTTGTGCCTGCGCCTCCTGTTTTGGAGCCGCCTGTTACGTCTGCTCCTTCGGAGCCCACGGATCCTGTTACCGAGACTCCTCCTTCTACGCCTCGGTCTGAGGAGCCGGTTCCTACTACGCCTTCTCCTGCGCCGCCTTGTGAGCGGGGGGAACCGACTCCGTCGGAGCCTGCCGAGCCGGCTGCGCCGGGAGAGTCCCAGGGAGAGGTTTTGGTTGAGGTTGGTGTTGCTTCCCCTGCTGAGGTTTTGTCCACGTCCTCCGCGCCTTCGGCAGGGGCCTGAGAGAGGGGGTTGGGGTCTTTTTCCGCCAGGCCCCAACTTCCTTCAGGGCTTTCAGATCGCACAGATTGTTGTGCAGTGCGGGGTTGGGTGTTGCCCGCCGGTCGCCCCGACTGACCGGCCTTGTCCCTGGGTCACCTGGCCTGCGGGGTAGCGGATTTGGTCCGCTGCCCCGTTTCTGCATGGGCGGGCCGATTGCGTAGGTCGTCCCTCTGGTGCGTTGGCGGGTGGCGGTTGAGAGTCCGTAGGTGGGTCGCGTTGCGTGCGGGTGGTCGCCTTGCGAGACGCGACCATGCGGGTGGTCACCTTGCGAGACGCGCCTTGCGAGACGCGCCTTGCGAGACGCGCCTTGCGAGACGCGCCTTGCGACACGCGGCCGGGCGGGTGGGCGCATTGCGGGCGGCGGGTCCTGTTCAAAAATCGGGGCTCCGCCCCGGACCCTGCCAATCTGATCAAAGACCGGCCAGCGCCACACGCGGGTTGATGGCACGCCTGTTGCTCAGGGCGGCTTGCGGTTTCGTAGTTTGGTTGCGGTGGTGGGGTGGTCCCGTCACGAGCCGCGCCAGGAGCGAGCGCGGCAAGAGCTGTGGCACGACTCGTGACGGGACCACCCCACCCGGCCCGTAAGGGAAGAGCGGCTCGCCTTCGGCATCGCACAAGAGCATCGGGCTCACCCGGCACGTAAGGGCGGGAGCGGAGGGGCGGTGGCGGCAGGGCGGTGGCGGCAGGGCGGCTCGCCTTCGACTTCGCGTTCCCTACTGGGCGATGCTTGCCCTTGCGTAGGCGTCAGCCCCGCTGAACACGTTTTGGCCGTACTCCACGGAGTTGTTGTATGCCAGGACTGCTGCCCACCAGCCCTGGCCCGTTCCCAGGTCTCGGGCGCCGCCTCCGCACAGGTAACGGGCGGCTGTCAGGGCTGCGTCGTCGATGTTCTGCGGGTCTGCTGGGAGGCCGTCGCCTGCTGCTCGCTTCGCCCAGCGGTTCCAGGTTCCTGGGATGAACTGCATCGGGCCCACCGCGCGGTCCCATGTGGTGTCGCCGTCCAGGCGGCCGCCGTCGGTGTCGCGGATTGCTCGGACGCCTGGGCGGCCGTCCAGAGGGATGCCGACGATGGGGCGGGACGGGATGCCGTTGTCTTGCAGGCGGGTGTTGTTGATCGTGCCGTGGCGTGACTCGACTCGGCCGATGCCTGCCAGGGTTGCCCACGAGATTCGGCAGGCGGGGGCTTCTCGTTGCATGGTCAGGTCGGCGGCTGCGTAGGCGTGCAGGGCGCGCAGTGGGATGTCCGTTTTTGACGCTACGCGGGTGGCCCACTCGTTCAACGGGTTGGCGCCTGCCACTCCGGCTGTGTTGGGGGCTGCGGCGTTGGGGGCGGCTGCGCCTGGTTCTACTTCCTGGATGGGGACCAGGAACGGGGGTGGGCCCTGGGGGGAGGCGTCTCGGCGGTTCAGGGCGCCCAGGCCCCAGGCGGCTGCTGCCACCACGACTATCAGCAGCAGCACCAGGACGATGCGGCCGAAGATGTTGCCGAAGTTGGGGCGGGGCTTTCTGGGCGGCGGCGGGACCACGGACCCAGGCTACGTGCTGTTGGGGGTGGGCGTCGGGCGCGAACGTGATGGAACCGGCACTGATAGCGGCTGGACAGGGAGGTGAGGCTTACCTGCATTCAGGTCGATCTGATTTCTGGAGGTGTCCGGATGTTGTTCACCAAATGGGTTCATCGGGTGGGTTTGGGTAGGTGTTGGGGATGCGCAGGGCGGCCAAGACGATTACTACCGAGTTGCGTGGGAAATGAATGAAGTGCTTTAAATCGGACACGTCCCTGGTGACGCGCCGGATTTGCATGCAACGTCGAGATCTGGGACCGCACGTCGGGACTCGCGCAGGCAGTTCGTGCCCGTGCAGCAGGCTTTGTCCACAAAGGATGAAGCGACGGAGTACATCGAACACACGAGCTCGGGTCACTTCGCGGTGCCGCCGGGCGTGCAGCCCGGCGGCTACTGGGGCGAAACCCTCTTCCGCGACTAGGGAGCGGTCAGCAGCTGGACGTTGTGGTACGCCATCTGCGGCACGATGTCCGGGAAGAAGATCCGTGCCGAGCACTTGCGCCCGTCCCGCCCGGAGGGCACGCCGTAGCAGGCGCGGAGGTCCTCGTCGGCGATCGAGATCGCGGACAGGGTGCCACGTGCGGTCAGCCTCTGGTCGACCGCGCTGAAGACCGGACCACCGCTGTCACCGTTGCCGCCACCGGCACCTCCGCCGTGGTGGAACGCCATCACGGTGTCGTGGACCAGGCCGAAGCCGGTGATGTTGATGGTCAGGCCGGTCTGCTCGGCGCGGATCTCGCACACGGTGCCGGAGTAGGCGCCGGAGGTGCAGAGCCACTCACCGGGGTACGTGCGTGCCCCGGCGACCACTGGCAGGCCGTACTGGTGCCGGGGACCCCCGCTCATCTCGGCCTGGATGGAGTCACCGATCCAGACGTTGGGCGTCGTCTGGGTCGGGATGGTCTCGGTGTCCAACCCGACCGAGCGGCTGTCGACGTAGCCGACCAGGCGGGCGCTACCTGCGGTGAACATGGTGCCGAGGTCACCGCAGTGCGCGGCGGTCAGCAGCTTGGTGGCGCCGGAGTCGTTGTGCCGCACGCCGAAGCCGCTGCTGCACGCGCCCTGGTACTCGCGGCCGACCCAGTTCTCGATGTGCGCGCCGCCCTTGAACGGCGGCTCGTCGAGGGCACGCGAGCGGGCCGGTGCGATGTCCGCGGCCTGCACGTCGAGCGGGAACGCGCTCTGGATGGCGGAACGGGCCGTCATCCCACCGGACTGCTGGACCAGGATGCCGCTGCCGTCGTACTTGGCCGCGACGCCCGCGATCGAGGCGTTGTCCTTGGCGAGGCGTGTGGCCTCGGCCTTGAGCTCGGCCTGCGAGTACTTCGCCTGGTGCACCTTGATGTTGACGCCCTGGGCCCTGGCGGTGAGAGCGGCGGCGTTGACCTTGGCCGGCGCCTTGCCCTTCCAGTACACGTTCAGCGTGTTACTGCCGGCGTCGACGTACACGCCGGCGAACCCGTTGCCGCTGCCGACCTTCTCGGCGATCTTGTGGAGCTTGTCCTGGGTCGCCATCAGGGCGTTGACCTCAGGCGTGAACGGGCTCTTCGGCTCGTCCGCCAGTGCCGGCGCGGTCGAGGCCAGCAGTGCTGCGGTGGCGATGATCGCTGCCAGCGCGGAAAGTCTCGTCGTCTTCACGGTGTTCCCCCAGGTGTGAACCACCGCTTGAGTCCGATGTGGACTCAAGCGGTGGTCGAGCTGATGATCAGGAAGTCGTCTTGATGGAGACGTTGTGGAACTCCATCTGCGGGAAGATGTCCGGGAAGTAGATCGTGCGCGAGCACGTGCGGCCGTTGCCGGCGGGAACGCCGTAACACGGACGGACCTCGGCGCCGGTCTGGATCGCCGTCAGGGTGCCGCGGGCGGTCAGCCTCTGGTCGACCGCGCTGACGACCGGGCCGCCGCTGTCGCCGTTGCCGCCGGCCGCGCCGCCGCCGGTGTGGACCGCGCGCACGACGTCGCGGACGGTGCCGAAGCCGATCAGCGAGATCGACATGCCGACCTGCTCCGCGCGGATCTCGCAGACGGTGCCGGAGAACGCGCCGGACGTGCACAGCCACTCACCGGGGAACGTGCGGGCGGCGGCGACCACGGGCAGGCCGTACTGGACGGCGGTGCCGCCGTTCAGCTCGGGCTGGATCGACTCGCCGATCCAGGTCTGCGCCACGGTGGTGCCGGACGGGTTGCTGAGGAGTTCGGTGTCCCAGGCCACGGACCTGCCCTCGACCGTGCCGAGGGTGTTGCCGTTGCTGGAGGAGAACGTGCTGCCGGCCGCGCCGCAGTGCGCGGCGGTCAGGATCTTCTCGGCGCCGGTGGACGTGGTCACCGCGAAGCCGGAGGTGCAGGAGCCACCGCCCGAGTTCTGGATGTAGCCGCCGCCCTTCCACGGAGCGTTGTCCGCGTAGCGCGACTGGGCCGGCTCGACGTCGGCGACCCTGACGTCGACCGGGACGGAGCTCTGGATGCCGGTGCCGGCCCGCAGCGAGATGCTGCTGGTGCCCTGCGTGACCTCCAGACCGCTGCCGTCGTACTTGGCCGCGACGCCGGTGATCGACTGGTTCGCCCCGGCGAGGCGCGCTGCCTCGGCCTTGAGCTCGGCTTGCGAGTACTTCGCCAGTTGCACCTTGACGTTGAGGCCCTTGGCCTTGGCCGCGATGGCCTCGGTGCGCACCTTCGCGGGCGCGGTGCCCTTCCAGTACACGTTCAGGGTCCTGGTGCCCGCGTCGAGGTAGACGCCGCTGAAGCCGCTGCCTCTCTCGACCTTCTCGGCGATCTTGTGCAGCTGCTGCTGGGTCGCCATCAGCTTCTGCATGTCGGGCGTGATCGAGACGTTGCCCTGGGCGGAAGCCGGCGTGATCGACGCCGCGAGCGCGGCGGCCGTCACCGCCGCCAGCGCGGAAAGTTTGACCATCTTCACTTGCTGAACCCCTCTGTTCGCGGCCGTGACGGCACACCAGAAGGGCAGCGCTGTACGCGCGACAGGATGCAGATCCCCCCAGATCCAGTGCGGCCGTCAGACGCTGTTCGCGTCCCCCCACGGTGGCCTTGGGAAGTAACTTAGCCGGTTACGCACCGCAACACATGCGTCCAAGCGGAGTAACGTTCGACACCCGTCCTCAGTGGACGGTCAGCCGCCCTCGACGGCCAGGCGGGCACGCACCTCGCCGAGCGCTTCCTGGTACTCGGGGGAGGGGTTCATCGCGACGGCCATCCGCAGTTGCGCGATCGCCTCGGTGAGCCGGTTCTGCCGTTGCAGGGTCTTGCCGAGCGCGAACCGCGCGTAGTGGTCGCTGGGGTCGAGGTCGAGCACCTTGCGGAACGCCTCTTCAGCCCTGTTGAGCTGCGCGGACCCGAGGTAGGCCCGGCCGGCCAGCAGCTGCACGGACGGTGCCTCGCCCGCTTCGGCCAGCACCTGCTTCAGCTCGCGCAGCGCGTCGAGAGGCCTGCGCTGCGCCAGCAACGCCTCGGCCTTCCGGAACGCGTCGAAGGTGCTGTCCGTCATTCGATCAACGTTACCTACCGCTCGCCGGTTCCTCGACTGCCGTCCGGGCGACAGAACTCGATGGGGTGGCGGTCCCCAGCCAGCACGCCAGGAACCCGAGCCCGAGTCCGATCACCACACCGGTCGTCGGCACCTGTCCCAGCAACGGCCACGCGATCAGCGCCGTCACCGACGGGACCACAGAGGACAGCGTGGTCATCGCCGCCGCACCGCCGTTGCGCACACCGACCAGGAACAGCGACGCCCCGCCCATCGAGTTCACCAGCACCAGGAACACCATCGTCAACCAGAACTGCCGCCAGTCGGTCACCCCGGCGTTCTCCGTCAGCGCCAGCAGCCCGACCACCGGCACCGACACGGCGTGCTGCACCGCGTTGCCGGAGCGGAAGTCCGTGTCCCGGCAGAACCTCTGCTGGTAGACGCCACCCGCGACGAACCCGAGCATGCCCAGCACCGTGAACACCGCGCCGGACCCGAACGAGCCCAGCCGGTCCCACAGCGCCGCCAGCACCGCGGCCACACCCAGTGCGAGGCCCGCGAGCTGTTTCAGTCCAATTCGGACACGGAACACCCGAGCGGCCACCACGGCCGTCAGCACCGGCGTGCACGAGATGATCAACGCCGTCACCGACGCGGGTACGCCCAGCCGCAGTCCCAGGTACACACCGGAGAACTGGCAGGCCTGCACGAGCAGGCCCGCCACGCACGTGTGCACGAGCGGCCATCCACGCGGCCAGCGCGCGCTGGTGACGAGAGCGACCAGCGCCATCAACGTCGCCGCCAGCGCGAAGCGGATCGTGGTCATCAGGAACGGCGGCGCCACGGCGACGGCGAGCGCGCCCACCGGATAACCGGAAGCCCAGACCAGCACTGTTCCCGCCGCGAAACCCGGTTTGATCCGCACGTTCGTCAGGACTACCAGGCGTTGCGGATCTAGGCGAGGCTTCGTTCCATCCGGCGCACGGCCTCGGTGATCACTTCCGGTGAGGTCGCGAGGTTCATCCGCACGAACCCCGCGCCGCCCGTGCCGAACGGAATCCCCGAGTTGACCGCGACCCTGCCCCGCTGCAGGAACGTCTTGGCCGGGTCGTCGCCGAGCCCGAGCTCACGGCAGTCCAGCCAGGCCAGGTACGTGCCCTGCGCCGGCGTGTAGCGGACGGTCGGGAGGTGCGTGGCAAGCAGATCAGCCAGGAGCTTGCGGTTCTCGTCAAGCCCGGTGAGCAGCGCGTCGAGCCAGTCGCCGCCGTCCCTGAGCGCCGCTGTGTGGGCGAGGATGCCGACGTGGCTCGGCCCGTGGCTGACCTCTTCCGGTAGCCGCATCAGATCGTCGGCGGCCTTCGGTCCGGCGATGGCGAGGGCGGCCTTGAGGCCGGCGAGGTTCCACGCCTTCGACGACGACATCAGCGACAGCCCGTCGTCCGCGATGCTGAGGTAGGGCACAAAGGTCGCGCCCGCCGCCATGATCGGCGCGTGGATTTCGTCTGCCACAACGCGAATCCGGTGTTTTCTGGCGAGTTGTGCGACTTCTTCGAGCTCTGTGGCGGTGTGGACGGTGCCGGTCGGGTTGTGCGGGTTGCACAACAGGTACGCCGCGCCCTCGCCTGCCCGCGCGAACGCCTGGTCGAGTGCCGCGAAGTCGATTCGGTGGTCCGGGCTGAGCGGCGCCTCGACGACGGGCCGTCCCAGGGACTCGATGAACTGGTAGAAGGGCGGGTACACCGGGCAGTTGACGACCACGGGCGCGTCGCGGTGCGAGATCAGCCGGAACATCTCGACCACGCCCAGCATCACGTCCGGCACGATCGCCGTGCGCTCCACGGCCAGGTCCCAGTCCCAGCGCTTCTTCGCGAACTCTTTGAGCGCCTCGGCGTAGGCGGTGCCGGAGGGATACCCGGTGTCGCCGCGCTCCGCCGCGTCGGTGATCGCTCGCTTCACCGGTTCGGCGAGGAGGACGTCCATCTCGGCCACCCACACGGGCAGCACGTCCTCGGGGTAGTACCGCCACTTCATGCTCGTGCGGCGCCGTAGTTGGTCCAGGGTCAGCTGACGTAACGGGTTCGCAGGGCTCATGGAGCAAAAGCTAGGGGAACCCGCCGGCAAGTTGTTTGCGTTCTTTGCTCATGGACGCTGTGGACCGCAAAATTCTTGCCGAGCTCCAGCGGGACGGCCGGGTCACCGTCACCGACCTCGCCGAACGCGTGCAGCTGAGCATCTCGCGCTGCCAACGCCGGTTGCGCGAGCTCGAACGCGCCGGGGTGATCCGCGGCTACCGCGCCGTGGTGGACGCGGCCGCGATCGGGTTCGGTTTCGAGGCGCTGGTCTTCGCGAAGCTGCGGCTGGAGTCGATGGACGACTTCGACCGGGCGCTGGTCGAGGTGCCGAACGTGGTGGAGGCGCAACGGCTGTTCGGCAGCCCGGACTACCTGCTGCGCGTGGTCACCGCGGATCTCGCCTCCTACCAGCGGTTGTACGAGGAGACGCTGGCTCGGTTGCCCGGCGTGCGGGGGCTGACCTCGACGATCGTGATGAAGCAGGTGATCGAGCCGAGGCCGTTGCCGGCTCATCTGTGAGACGCGGGAAGCAGGGAATGCGTGCGGACGTTGTGATGTTGCATGAGCCTGCGCTTCTCACTGATGGGTCCGGTACGAGCCTGGCGAGACGACGAGGAGATCGACCTGGGTCCGCGCCAGCAGCGGGCGGTGCTGGCGGCGTTGCTGTTGAACAACGGCGTGCGCCTGAGCAACGACCAGATCATCGGCATGGTCTGGGACGACCCGACGCCGAGCGCGGTGATGGCGCTGCGGACGTACATGTACAAGATCCGCAAGGCTCTCCCCGAGCTGAACCTGAAGTCGAAGGACAGCGGGTACACGGTGCGGGCCGAGATCATCGACGACTGCCGCGGCGAGCCTCTCGAAGGGCTGAACAGCACCTACTTCGAGGCGCAGCGCGTGCGGCTCGCCCAGCACCGGCTCAAGGCCCGCGAGGACTGGCTCGAACGTGAGTTGGACGTCCTGGAGCTGCAGAAACACGTCGCGCTCTTCCCGTTGAGGGAGCGCCCACGCGCCCTCCTGATGCACGCGCTCTTCCGTGAGGGCAGGCAGGCCGAGGCGTTGGACCAGTACCACCAGGCGCGCGCACTCCTGAACGAGGAGCTCGGCGTCGAACCGGGCCCCGACCTGCGCAAGGTCCACGCCCAGATCCTCAAGGGCGACCTGCACGTGCCGCGCAGGCCCGAGCAGCTGCCGCCCGACCTCCCCGACTTCACCGGCCGCACGCAGGAGGTCGCGCAGGCCCTTCGCGCGCTCCCGAACACGGTCGGCATCACCGGCATGAACGGCAGCGGCAAGACCTCGTTGGCCACGCGCATCGCGCACCTCGTCAGGCACAGCTATCCGGACGGCCAGATCTTCGTGCGGGGCAAGGACGTCGCGAACGAACTGCTGCGCGCGGTCGGCGTGGAGAACCCGGTCGGCGACAAAGCCGCGCTGTGGCGGGAGAAGGCGCGCGGCAAGCGGTTCCTGATCGTTGTCGACGACGTGCAGGAGCCGGCTCAGCTCGCGCACCTGCACTCGCCCGGCTCGGCCATGATCCTCACGAGCGTGCGCAGGTGGAACGAGCTGCCGGGCGTCACCTGGCTGAAGCTCTCCGGGCTGACGCAGGCAGAGGCCCACCAGTTCTTCCGCAAGGTCCTCGACCCGGCCAGGGCCGACGCCGAACCGGAGGCCGCGGAGGAGGTGCTGTCGCGCATGTCGTACCTGCCGAACCCGATCCGCGTGCTCGGCGGCAAGCTGACCTCCCGGCCGCACTGGACCGTCGCGATGCTGCTGGCCCAGATGGAACGGGAGACGCGCCTGGGCAGCGCCGTGCCGTCCGACTGCCGGTCCGTGCTGGCGCCGATGGTCAGGGCGGAGGAGCAGCTCACCGACGAGGAGCGGCACCTGCTGATGTGCTTCGCGCGCAGGGAGTCCGACGTGATCGACGTGTGCGAGGCGGCGGAGATGTCCGGTGTCGAGGCCGGGGCGATCGAGTACGTGCTGGAGTCGTTGGCCGACGTGCACCTGATCGAACCGGTGGTGCTCGGCCGCTACCGGCTGCCGCGGTTCGTGCGGGTGTACTTCGGCTGGCGTGCACCCGTTCTGACCAGCTGATTCATTCGGAATTTATGGCCTGACGATGTGGCGCGGCCAAGTTCGTAGACATGTCAACCAAGGAACTTGAAGGCAAGAAGGCACTCGTCACCGGCGCCACCTCGGGCATCGGCCGCGCGATCGCGGTCAAGCTCGCGGAGGCGGGTGCCACCGTCTACCTCACGGGGCGCAGGGCCGAGCTCGGCAAGGAGACCGTCTCGCTGATCGAGGCCGCCGGCGGCGTCGGTCACTTCATCGTCAACGACGTCGCGGACGTCGAGGACGTCCGCAAGCTGGCGGCCGAGGTCGGCGAGGTCGACGTGCTCGTCAACAACGCGGGCATCTTCCCGTTCTCGCCGACCCCCGAGCAGTCGCTCGACGGCTACCAGCAGGTGTTCGACGTGAACGTCCGCGGCACCTACTTCCTCACGGCCGCGCTCGCGCCGGCGATGGTCGCCCGCGGCAGCGGCTCGATCGTCAACGTCTCCTCGATCGCCGCGGTCATCGGCACCCCGGTCGGGTCCGTCTACAACGCCTCGAAGGCCGCGATGGACGCGCTGACCCGCTCGTGGGCCACCGAGTTCGGCCCCGCCGGCGTCCGAGTCAACTCCGTCGCGCCCGGCCCGATCCGCACCGACCAGGCAGTGCAGGAAGCCGGTGAGCTGTTCCAGACGATCACCGAGCTCACCGCGCTGAAGCGCGTCGGCGAGCCCGAGGAGATCGCGGAGGCCGTGCTGTTCCTGGCCTCCGACCGGTCGAGCTACTTCACCGGCTCCGTGCTGACCGCCGACGGCGGTTACGTGGCGAGCTGAAACAGCAAGTCGATGACGGGCGAGGGTGACTCGACGTGCACGTTGTGGCCCGCTCCGGCGAACACCACCGGCTCGGGCACCAGCTCCTTCAGGTGTTCCTGAGGGCTCATCGGGTCGTTCTCGCCCGCCGCCAGCACCATGTTCGCCCTGGACGCCAGGAACAGGCTCTTCATGTCCGGTCGTCCCACCCCGAAGGCCCTCATGTCCAGTGACGGCGTCCAGCTGCCGTCCACTTCGGACACTCCGTGCTCCAGTCGCACACCCGCCATCTTGGAGGCCCGTTCGGCGGCCTCTTCTTTGGTCGCGAACACCTTGCCCGGTTTCGCGGCGAGTGCGGCGGCCTTCTCCAACTCCTCGTCGGTCCACCGGACCTTGATCCCGACACCGACGCAGTTCTTGACGTTCACGCCGAACCAGCCGCTCGCCAGCGCGAACGCGACCACGCCGCCCAGCGAGTGGCCGATGATCGAGACCGGCTCGCGCGGGATGACGTCGGCGACCGCTGACGCCAACGAGCCGAACGAGTAGCGCTCGATCGGCTGGCTTCGACCGTGACCAGGCAGATCCGGCACGAGCCAGCTGCCGTGCCAGCCGTCGACGACGTCCTTCCACACCTCGCCGGTCGCGCCCAGACCGTGCAGGGCCACCAGCAGCGGTCCGTCTCCACCACGTTCGACATGAAGCACGTCAGAATCCCGTTCTATGCGGACCGATGCCGAGCTGATCGTCGACCCGGACACGTATACCTCGGGTGTACCGCACGACGCATTCACCCGGCTGCGCGAAAAGAACGTCGTGCGCATCGCCGACTTCTGGGGAGTCTTCCGCTACGAGGACGTCCGGACCGTTCTGCGTTCGCCCGCTGTCTTCTCGTCTCATCGGGGCGCCACCCAGATCCGCGACCCCGCACCGGCCGACCTGGCCTACGTCCAACGCATGATGCTCAACCAGGACCCGCCTGAGCACTCCCGGCTCCGGCGCATGCTGACCAGGGCTTTCACTCCGCGCGCGGTGGCTCGGCTCGAAGAGGGCATCCGCTCGAACGCACGCGCGATCGTCGCTGGTCTGTCCGGCGACTTCGCTCACGACGTCGCTGACCTGCCACTGCTGACGTTGGCCGACGTCTTCGGGGTGCCGCGCCAGGATCGTGCGCTGCTCTACGACTGGAGCAATCGCGTGATCGGCTTCCAGGACTCGGAGTACGCGCTGTCGTCCAGCTCCACGGCCGGCATGACCGACATGGCTTTGGAGGCGTTGGAGCTTCGTCCTTCTGATGGGCGCGACCCGCGCGCACGGGATGGCATGCCTGACCTCTACGCCTATGCGCACGCGTTGGGTCAGCACAAGCGAGCGCACCCCTCAGACGATGTGTTGAGCAACCTCATGACCGAGGACATCTCTCTTGAGGAGTTCGAGAACCTCTTCTGGCTGTTTTCGGTGGCGGGCAACGAAACCCTGCGCAACGGCATCCCCGGCGGCATGATCGCGCTGCTCGAACACCCCGACCAGTACGAGCGGTTGCGGGCTGATCGCTCGCTGCTGCCCTCGGCCGTCGAGGAGATGCTGCGGTGGTGGACGCCGGTCATGCACTTCCGGCGCACGGCCGTGGTGGACACCGAGCTGAGCGGGGTTCCGATCATGGCGGGGGACAAGGTCGTCGTCTGGTTCTCGTCCGCCAACCGGGATGAGAGAGCTTTCACAGAACCGAGCAAGTTCGACGTCGGGCGGCGGGAGGCCGACCACCTGAGCTTCGGGCACGGTCCGCACTTCTGTCTCGGTGCGCAGCTGGCCAGGACCCAGATGCGGGCGATTTTCGAGGCGGTCCTGGACCTTTCTGGCACGATTCAGTTGGATGGCGACGTCGACAGGCTGCGGTCCAACTTCCAGAACGGTGTCAAGCACCTGCCTGTCAGAGTGCCCAAGTAGGCTCGTCGCGAGACGAGACGCAGGAGAAACAGGGAGCGCAAGTGGCGGTCATCGAGCAGGTCGGAGCACGCGAGATCCTGGACTCGCGCGGCAACCCCACCGTCGAGGTCGAGGTGGCGCTGGACGACGGCACGCTGGAGCGTGCGGCCGTTCCGTCTGGCGCGTCGACCGGTGAGCACGAGGCGGTGGAGCTGCGGGACGGCGACGCCAAGCGGTACCTGGGCAAGGGCGTCGAGCGCGCGGTCACCGCGGTGCTCGACGAGATCGGGCCGGAGCTGGTCGGCATCGAGGCCGTCGAGCAGCGCGTCGTCGACCAGAAGCTCGTCGACCTGGACGGCACGCCGGACAAGGGCCGTCTCGGTGCCAACGCGATCCTCGGCGTGAGCCTCGCGGTCGCGAAGGCGGCGGCGACGAGCTCCGGTCTGGAGCTGTTCCGCTACGTCGGCGGGCCGAACGCGCACGTGCTGCCGGTGCCGATGCTGAACATCCTCAACGGTGGCTCGCACGCCGACACCGAGGTGGACATCCAGGAGTTCATGATCGCGCCGATCGGCGCGGAGACGTTCCGCGAGGGCCTGCGCTGGGGCACCGAGGTCTACCACGCGCTGAAGTCCGTGCTGAAGAGCAAGGGTCTCGCGACGGGCCTGGGTGACGAGGGCGGTTTCGCCCCCAGTCTCGCCAGCAACCGCGACGCGCTCGACCTGATCCTCGAGGCCATCGAGAAGGCCGGGTACCGGCCGGGCCGCGACGTCGCGCTCGCGCTCGACGTGGCCGCCACGGAGTTCTTCTCCGACGGCGCCTACACGTTCGAGAAGAACAAGCGCTCCGCCGAGCAGATGATCGGTTACTACTCCGAGCTGGTCCGCGACTACCCGATGGTCTCCATCGAGGACCCGCTGTCCGAGGACGACTGGGACGGCTGGGTGCAGATGACCGCCGAGCTGGGCGAGAAGGTCCAGATCGTCGGCGACGACCTGTTCGTCACGAACCCGGAGCGCCTGGAGGAGGGCATCTCCCGCCGCGCCGCCAACGCGCTGCTGGTGAAGGTCAACCAGATCGGCACCCTCAGCGAGACCCTCGACGCGGTCTCGCTGGCCACCTCCTACGGCTACAAGTCCATGATGTCGCACCGCAGTGGTGAGACCGAGGACACGACCATCGCCGACCTCGCCGTCGCGACCGGTGCCGGCCAGATCAAGACCGGTGCCCCGGCGCGTGGTGAGCGCACCGCGAAGTACAACCAGCTGCTGCGCATCGAGGAGTCGCTCGGTGACGCGGCGCGCTACGCCGGTGAGCTCGCGTTCCCGCGCTACACGCCGGAGAGCTGAGAAGCTGAGGTATGGCCGAGCGCGCGCGTCGTCCCCGCCGCCCCCGCGAAGAGCGGGAGGCGCGGCCAGCACGCGCGCGCAAGCCACCACGTCCGAAGGCGCCCACGCGGCGTAGCAGTGACGGCACGGGTGGCGCGTTCGGCATGACCGGCACGCGGCGGGCCGCGATGTTCGCGATGGTGCTGTGCGCACTGGCGTTGAGCATCGCGGTCCCGTTGCGGACCTACCTCTCGCAGCGCGACGAGCTGCGCGACGTGGGGGCTGAGCAGCAGAAGCTGCGTGAGCAGGTCGCCGCCCTGGAACAGCGGAAGGCGCAGCTGAACGACCCCGGCTACGTGGAGATCGAGGCGCGCAAGCGGCTGCACTGGGTGCGGCCGGGCGAGACGCCGTACATCGTCCAGCTGCCGGGTGACGAGAACCGGAACACCGAATCAGAGAGGCCGTCGGGCAAGCCCGCGGCGCAAAGGTCTTGGTACGAGGAACTGTGGGAATCGGTGACGCACAAGTAAGTGCTGCTGACCTGGAAACGGTCGCTCAGCAGCTCGGCCGCACGCCGCGCGGAACACGTGCGATCGCCTCGCGGTGCCCTTCCGGGCACCCGAACGTCGTGCAGACGAACCCGCGGCTGCCTGACGGGACGCCGTTCCCGACGATGTTCTACCTGACCTGCCCGAAGCTGAACTCCCTGGTCAGCACGCTGGAGGGCAGCGGGTTGATGAAGGAGCAGACCGAACGCCTGGCCGTTGACGAGGAGCTGGCCGCCGCGTACCTGCGTGCGCACGAGTCGTACCTCGCGGAGCGCGACGCCATCGAGTCGCTGGGTACACAGGTCACCGCGGGCGGCATGCCGGGCAGAGTCAAGTGCCTTCACGTGCACGTGGCTCATGCCCTCGCGAAGGGCCCTGGGGTCAATCCCTTCGGGGACGAGGCGCTGGCACTCTTGACGGACCAGGGGCTGTGGCCGACAGGTGAATGTGCGGCGAGTTAACAGTCAACGGAACCGAACGCACGCTTCACTCCGTCTTGGGTACACCTAGTCTCCAGGAGTGGGGCAGGGTGGAACGGGTCAGCGAGGGGTGCTCGCCGTAACTGCAGGACGGCGCGCCGCGATGACGCACGAGAGGTGAGTATTCGTGGCAATGGCCAAACTGCGCGGTCCAGCGACGTTGAGCCCTAGGCAAAAGGGCTTCGTCGTCGCTGCTGTGGCTGCGCTGCTCGCGCCCGCCATGATCGTCGGCACCAAGCTGGTCGACTGGGTCAACCTCTCGAAGCACGATGACATCGCTGTCGCCCTGGGCCCCGCCGACCTCTGGAACGCCCTGCGCCGCGACCCGGCCGAGCTCGGCGCGTCCGGCCGCCTGCCGTTGTCCGAGGAGCTGAGCGCGTCCCTGCTCGCCGACCTCGAGGACGGCTCGATCGACGACGACCTCGACGTCGACGACGGCGGCGTGATCGACAGCTTCCCCGGCGACTACGGCATCCCCGGCGTGGTCCTGGAGGCCCACCTCCGCGCCGAGGACAAGATGGCCGAGCTGGTCCCCGGCTGCAAACTCGACTGGGCACTCCTCGCCGGCATCGGCAAGGTCGAGTCGAACCACGCCAACAACGGCCGCGTGAACGCCGTCGGCGACGCCACCCCCAAGATCCTCGGCCCGGTCCTGAACGGCGGCCCCGGCATGGCCGCCATCCGCGACACCGACGGCGGCCGCCTCGACGGCGACACCGCCTGGGACCGCGCGGTGGGCCCGATGCAGTTCATCCCCGGCACCTGGGCGGGCTACGGAGCGGATGGCAACGAGGACGGCGCCGTCAACCCGAACAACGTCTACGACGCCGCCCTGGGCGCCGGCCGCTACCTCTGCGCGGGCGGCGGCGACCTGACCAAGCAGGCCGACCGCGCCAGGGCCGTCTTCCGCTACAACAACTCGACGACCTACGTCGAAACGGTCCTCAAGTGGGCCAAGACGTACAGCGAGAACATCGACGCCCTGCCGACGCTGCCCGACAACGGCAACAACGTGCAGAACCCGCAGCCGCCGCAGCAGCCGAACCCGCCCGGCGACAACGGCGGCACCCCTGGCCTCCCCGGCACCCCGTCGAAGCCCTCGACCCCGTCGAACCCGAGCACCCCGCCGTCGGTCCCGTCGTGCCAGCCGACCTTCCCGTCGTCCTCCACGCCGACCACCTCGTCCTCGACCCCGACCTCGACGCCTTCGACGTCCTGCCCGCCGTCGTCCTCGACGCCGACCACCTCGTCGTCAACGCCGCCTGCGGGGTCGACCAACCCGCCGGCCTCGGACCCGACGTCGTCGAACCCGCCGCAGCAGTCGTCCTCGACGGGTGCGCAGTCGTCGACCACCGAGAAGTCCGAGACCTCCAGCGCGACCTCGTCCTCGACGCCATCGTCGAGCTTGGTGACGAGCACGCCTGCCTAGCTCGGCGTGTCGCGTCAGAACCTCTCCAAGCTGTACTTCCTTCGGGGCGATTCGGGCAGAAACGTTGGAGCGAAGGGGATTCCGTCTCCTAGCTTGCGTTCAATGCCGAAGCGCAACTCAAGCGTCGTGGGCCGGGAGTTCGGCAACGGGGTCCGGCGTGCCATCGAGCAGTCCGGCCTGACCCGACGAAAACCGGCCGAGCTCGGGGTTTCTCAACTACGTGAGGTAATTCGCGTGGCACCGGCGGCGCTGCTTGCCACAGTGGCAGGGTGCGACCTGACTATCCGATGAGGACCGAGCGCCTCACCCTCCGCCCATACCAAGAGGACGACCTCGACGACTTCTACGCCTGTCGATCTCAGCCCGAGGTCTACCGCTACCTCTACGCCGACAGCCCCGACCGCGCGGCAGCCGAGGAGATCATCGCCAAGAAGATGACCCAGGACGAGCTGACCGAAGAGGGCCAGTGGCTCGTGCTAGCGGTGTACTGGCCGGAGGCCGGCAGGGTCGTCGGTGATGTCGTCCTCAAGTGGTTGAGCGAGGAGCACCGCCAGGGCGAGATCGGCTACGTCTTCAACCCCGAGTTCCACGGCAAGGGGCTGGCGCGCGAGGCCAGTGAAGTGATGCTCAAGATCGGCTTCGAGGACCTCGGCCTGCACCGGATCATCGCCCAGTGCGACCCGCGCAACGAGCCGTCGTGGCGGTTGATGGAACGTCTGGGCATGCGCAGGGAGGCGCACTTCAGGCACTTCGAGATCTTCAAGGGCGAGTGGGGTGACCTCTACACCTACGCGATGCTCGCCGAGGAGTACCGCGGTGCTGCGTCCTGACTACCCGGTCGGCACGGAACGTCTGGTCCTGCGGCCGTTCGAAGAGGGCGACCTCGACGACACGTTCGCCGTCACCGACGGCAACCGCCCCTTATATATAGAGCCACGCACACGCGAGGAGGCCGCCAAGCCGCTGGCGAGGTGGAGCAGTCAGCGTGAGCTCACAGAGCCAGGCCAGTGCCTGGTGCTCGCGGTCGTGCTCGAAGACCGGGTCATCGGCAAGGTCGAGCTCACGTGGCGGAGCCGCGAGCAAGGCGAGATCGGCTACATCCTCAACGAGGAGTTCCGCGGCAACGGCTACGCGCGCGAGGCCGGCCGGCAGATGCTGAAGTTCGGGTTCGACCACCTCGGCCTGCAGCAGATCATCGCCAGGTGTGACCCGAGCAACGAACCGTCGCGACGCGTGCTGGAGCGGCTGGGCATGAGCAAGGTCGAAGAGGAAGACCTCTACATGTACGTCATGCTTGCGGACGAGTACCGGAAGCTGAAGTAGGGGTGATCATGTCGCGGGTTGCGGCCATCGACTGCGGGACCAACTCGATCCGTCTGCTCGTCGCGGACGTGACGAAGCGCGACGACGGCACCGCGTGGCTGCGGGACGTGCACCGCGAGATGAAGATCGTCCGGCTCGGGCAGGGTGTGGACGCGACCGGGCGGCTGCACCCCGACGCGATCGAGCGCACCCGCCGAGCCCTGGTCGAGTACGTGGCGATCATGCGGCGCAAGGGTGTGGAGACCGCCCGGATGGTCGCGACGAGTGCGACGCGCGACGCGAGCAACCGCGACGACTTCTTCGGCATGACCGAGCAGGTCCTCGGCGTGCCGGCGGAGGTCATCAGCGGGGACGAGGAGGCGCGGCTCAGCTACCTCGGCGCGGTGGCTGATCTTGACCCGGACGAGGGACCCTTCCTCGTCACCGATCTGGGTGGTGGCAGCACCGAGTTCGTCCTCGGCAGCGGAACGGAGGTCGAGGCTGCGCGGTCGATGGACATCGGGTGCGTGCGGTTGACGGAGCGGTTCATCCATTCGGACCCGCCGGCCAAGGGTGAAATCGAACAAGCGGAAGCGTTTGCGCGGGAATCGATCGCACAAGCATTCAACGTCGTGCCGGTGGAGAAGACGAAGACGTGGATCGGTGTTGCTGGAACGGTCACGACGTTGTCAGCCCTGGTCCAAGGGCTGGATGTGTACAACAGCGAGGAAATCCACCTCAGCCGAATCACACTTGACAATGTTCGTGAAATCACCGAACGTATCCTCGCGATGACGCATGATGATCGTGCCTCGTTGGGGCCCATGCACCCCGGCCGAGTGGACGTGATCTGCGGCGGAGCGGTGGTACTGCGTGCGATTGCCGAGGAGCTCTCGAATCGCGCGGGTATCGGCGCGCTCGTGTGCAGTGAGCACGACATCCTCGATGGGATCGCCTTCTCGCTGGTCTAGCGCCGAATTAAGGTCGACTTGAGCTGATCGTGACAAGTTTGTGACCGATTTCGATGCGCGTACTCCTGGACACCCCGGTTAACGTCCTCTCACGTTTTGGGAGGTGGACGAGACCTCCCGGGGAGGCGTGCGTTCGCAATAACTGCGAACGGCGCCGGGGAAAGGCGGGAGAGACTGATGTCGCGATCACGGGTTGCGTGGGTGGCTGCGCCAATCGCGCTGGCCATGACGCTCAGCGCGTGCGGCGGTGGCGGCGGTTCCACTACGTCGGGCGCCGAAGACCCGAACGGCACGGTGTCGATCTACGGCACCGAGCCCGAGAGCACGCTCTTCCCGGCCAACACGGCAGAGGCGGGTGGCGGTAAGGTCACCGACGCCCTCTTCGCGCGGCTGGTCGGCTACAAGGCGGAGGATGGCTCCACCTACAACCTCATGGCGGAGTCGATCACCTCGAGCGACGCCAAGGTCTACGACATCAAGCTCAAGCCGGGCTGGACGTTCCACGACGGCACGCCGGTGACGGCGCAGAACTTCGTCGACGCGTGGAACTTCGCCGCCTACGCGCCCAATGCGCAGAAGGCCGGCGACTTCATGTCGGACATCCAGGGGTACAAGGACGTCCACCCGGACGCGAAGGATGCCAAGCCGACCACGGACAAGATGTCCGGTCTCCAGGTCGTCTCCGACACGGAGTTCAAGGTCACGCTGAGCGCGCCCAGCTCGGTCTTCCAGATCAAGCTCGGCTACCAGCCGTTCTCGCCGCTGCCGAAGGCCTTCTTCGCCGACCAGAAGGCGTTCGAGGCCAAGCCGATCGGCAACGGCCCGATGAAGTTCGTCTCCCGCACGCCGAACTCGCTGATCAAGCTCGAGCGCTTCGACGAGTACAAGGGCGAGGACAAGGTCCACTTCAAGACCTTGGACATCAAGATCTACTCCAGCCAGGAGACCGCCTACCAGGACCTGGTCGCGGGCAAGCTGGACTTCATGGAGGCGCTGCCGCCGTCGGCCAAGGTCGGCGAGAAGTACAAGGCCGACCTCGGTGACCAGGTGCTGAACGCGAACCTGCTCGGCCAGAGCACGATCGCGCTGCCGTACTACATCCCGGCGTTCAAGGACAACGTCAAGCTGCGCCAGGCCATCTCGATGGCGATCAACCGGGAGCAGATCACCAAGACCGTGCTGGCCGGCTCGTACGTGCCGTCCGACGGCTGGGTGCCGCCGGGCATCGAGGGCTACGAGAAGGGCGTGTGCGGCGAGTACTGCACGTACAACAAGGACAAGGCAAAGCAGCTGTTCCAGGAGTCGGGTTTCACCGGCAAGCTGACCATCCAGTCCAACCAGGACGGTGGCCGCAAGGAGCCGCTCGAAGCGGCCTGCAACAGCATCAAGGACGCGCTGGGTGTCGAGTGCGAGTTCGTCGGCACCACCAACTTCGGTGCGTTCCGGCAGATCGTCACGGCCAAGCAGCTGACCGGCATGAGCCGTTCCGACTGGTCGGCCGACTACCCGTCGATCGAGAACTTCTTCAACCCGCTGTACCGCTCGACCGGTGGCAACAACGACTCCACCTACTCGAACCCCGCGTTCGACGCGCTGCTCGCCGAGGCTGACGGCATCGCGGACAAGGCGGCCGCGATCAAGAAGTACCAGGAAGCCCACAAGTTGATGGCGAAGGACCTGCCGTCGATCCCGATGTGGAACGAGAAGGGCATCGGCGCGCGTTCGAAGAACCTGCTCGCCGCCAAGCTGACCTTCACGCGTGACGCCGAGCTCGCGGCGTTCCGGGTCAAGGCGAAGAGCTGACCGCGCTGACAGCACACGACGTCTGATCTGAGCACCACCCGTCCGGCCTCGCGTCCACCCAAGCGTCACGGGCGCGGGGCCGGAGCGGTGTTCGGGATCGGCCGCCCCCCACCACGCAAGGAGCCGACCTCATGGGTCGCTATGTGCTGCGCCGACTGCTGCAGCTGATACCGGTCTTCCTGGGGACCACTTTTCTGATCTACGCCCTGGTCTGGGCGATTCCGCAGGACCCGTTCGCCGGCAAGTGCGGACAGCGGCCATGCGACCCGTCCTACATCGCGCAGGTGAGCGAGCAGCTCAACCTCAACGATCCGCTGATCATCCAGTACCTCAAGTACGTCGGGAACCTGTTCGTCGGCGACTTCGGCACCACCTTCAACGGGGTCTCCGTCGGTGAGCAGATCGCCACGTCGTGGCCGATCACCCTCAAGATGGGCGTCATCGCCCTGATCATCGAGGCGATCATCGGCATCACCGCCGGTGTGCTCACCGGTCTGCGCAAGTCGGGCTTCCTGGACAACCTGGTCCTGGTCTCGACCCTGTTCCTGATCTCGCTGCCGGTGTTCGTCACCGGTTTCGTGCTGCGCCTGTACCTCGGCCCACAGGGCTTCGACTGGATGGACACCTCGGTCAGCTCCGATCCGACGATCGGTGAACTGATCTTGCCGGGGTTCGTGCTCGGCAGCCTCTCGATGGCCTACGTGGCCAGGCTGACGCGCTCCAGCATCGTGGAGAACCGTCGCGCCGACTACGTGCGCACGGCCATCGCCAAGGGCCAGCCGCACACCCGCGTCGTCGGCGTGCACCTGCTGCGCAACTCGCTGATCCCGGTGATCACGTTCCTCGGCACCGACCTCGGCAGCCTCATGGGCGGCGCGATCGTCACCGAGGGCGTCTTCAACATCAACGGCATCGGCGGCCTGATCTTCCGCGGCATCCAGCAGAAGGAAGGCGTCATGGTCACGGGCATCGTGACCCTGTTGGTGCTCGTCTACCTGTTGATGAGCCTGATCGTCGACCTCCTGTACGCCGTTCTCGACCCGAGGATTCGCTATGAGTGACCCAGGATCCGTGTCCGGCGGCACCGGACTCGAGGCGTCCGCGGCGGAGGGCGTCCACAAGACCAGCCACCAGGACGACTCGCAGCAGAAGCAGGGCAAGCCCCGTTCGCTCTGGAGCGACGCGTGGGGCGAGCTGCGTCGCAAGCCGACGTTCATCGTCTCGCTGGTGATCATCGTGTTCGTCGGGCTCATGGCGATCTGGCCGACCCTGTTCACGTCGGTCGACCCGCGCGCGGCGAACCTGGACAAGTCGCTCGCGGCGCCGTCCGGTGACGCGTGGTTCGGCTACGACCTGCAGGGCTACGACGTCTACGCCCGCACGATGCACGGCGCCCGCGCGTCGCTGCTCGTCGGCGTGTTCGCGACACTGCTGACCGTCCTCATCGGATCGACCGTCGGCATCATCGCGGGCTACGCGAAGACGTGGATCGACAGCGTGATGTCCCGCGTCAGCGACATCTTCGCGGGCGTTCCGTTCGTGCTGGGCGCGATCGTCATCCTCACCACGCTCAACGCCCCGACCGAGAACCCCGGCGTCGTCCAGATCATCACGCAGGTCGTGCTCTCGATCGCCGTGCTGTCGTGGCCGGTCGCGATGCGGATCATGCGTTCCGCGACGCTGGTGGCGAAGCAGCAGGACTACGTCAAGGCCGCGCGTGGTCTCGGCGCTTCACCGCTGCGGATCGTGTTCCGGCACCTGCTGCCGAACACCGTCGCGCCGGTGCTGGTGTACGCGACGATCGCTCTCGGCGCGTTCATCGGTGCGGAGGCGACGCTCGCGTTCCTCGGCATCGGCCTGCGTCCGCCGGTCGTGTCGTGGGGCGTGATGATCTCGGAGTCGCGCGACTACTTCCAGGCGGCACCGCACATGCTCCTGTTCCCGGCGGGCTTCGTGACCATCACGGTGCTGGCCTTCGTCATGCTCGGTGACGCCGTGCGTGACGCCCTCGACCCCAAGTCCCGATAGGGAGATCTCGTGACTCAGCCATTGCTGGAGGTCGAGGATCTCCACGTGGAATTCCGCACCCGTGACGGTGTCGCCAAGGTGCTCAACGGCGTTTCGTACCACGTCGCCGCAGGTGAAACCCTTGCTGTGCTGGGTGAATCCGGCTCCGGCAAGTCCGTGACCGCGCAGACGATCATGGGCATCCTGGACATGCCGCCGGCGTTCATCACCAAGGGCTCGATCAAGTTCCGCGGTGAGGACCTGCTGACGCAGTCCGCCGAAGCGCGTCGTGAGATCCGTGGCGAGGGCATCGCCATGATCTTCCAGGACGCCCTGTCCGCCCTGAACCCCGTGTTCACGGTCGGGTTCCAGATCGAGGAGCAGCTCAAGGTCCGCCGCGGAATGTCCAAAGCGGACGCTCGCAAGCGTGCGATCGAGCTCCTGGACCAGGTGAAGATCCCGAACGCCCGCGGCCGCGTTTCCGACTACCCGCACCAGTTCTCCGGCGGCATGCGGCAGCGCGCGATGATTGCGATGTCGCTGGCGCTCGACCCGGAGCTGCTGATCGCGGACGAGCCCACCACCGCACTGGACGTCACGGTGCAGGCCCAGATCATGGACCTGCTCGCGGAGATCCAGAAGGAACGCGACATGGGCATGATCCTGATCACCCACGACCTCGGCGTGGTCGCCGACGTCGCGGACAGGATCTCGGTCATGTACGCGGGCCGCATCGTCGAGCACGCCGACGTGTACGAGCTGTTCCGCGCGCCGGGCCACCCGTACACCGAGTCGTTGCTGGAGTCCCTGCCCAGGCTCGACCTGAAGGGCCAGGAGCTCAAGACGATCAAGGGTCTGCCGCCGTCGCTGACCAACATCCCACCCGGCTGCCCGTTCAACCCGCGCTGCCCGCGCGCGTTCGACCGGTGTGTCTCAGAGGTGCCTGCTGTGCACAACCTCGGCATGGGCCGCACCAGCCGGTGCCACATCGCGGAGGAGGTTGTCGCTCGTGGCTGAGCCGATCCTCGAGGTCGAGAACCTCGTCAAGCACTTCCCGGTCCGCGTCGGTGTGCTGTTCAAGCGCACCGTGGGCCACGTCAAGGCCGTCGACGGTGTCTCGTTTTCGTTGAACAAGGGCGAAACCCTTGGTGTCGTGGGCGAATCCGGCTGCGGAAAGTCCACTTTGGCCCAGGTGCTGATGCGCCTGGAGCCGCCGACGTCGGGCCTCGCGCGCTTCGAGGGGCGCGACATCTTCAGCATGAAGGGCGCGGAGCTG
This sequence comes from Lentzea alba, assembly GCF_047445655.1. GTDB lineage: Bacteria > Actinomycetota > Actinomycetes > Mycobacteriales > Pseudonocardiaceae > Lentzea > Lentzea alba_A. Next base: position 120,820 of record NZ_JAJAEG010000023.1, on the reverse strand, counting down.
CGCAAGCTGCGCCGCGACATCCAGATCGTGCTGCAGGACCCGTACACGTCGCTGAACCCGCGCATGACGGTCGGCGACATCGTCGGTGAGCCGTACGAGATCCACACCGAGGTCGCGCCGAAGGGCTCGCGCCGGCAGAAGGTCCAGGAACTGCTGGAGATCGTCGGCCTGAACCCGGAGCACATCCACCGGTACCCGCACCAGTTCTCCGGCGGTCAGCGCCAGCGCATCGGCATTGCCCGCGCGCTCGCGTTGAAGCCCAAGGTGATCGTGTGCGACGAGCCGGTGTCGGCGCTGGACGTCTCGATCCAGGCGCAGGTGATGAACCTGCTGGGCGAGCTGCAGGCCGAGATGGGTCTGTCGTACCTGTTCATCGCGCACGATCTGTCGGTGGTGCGGCACCTGTCCAACCGGGTCGCGGTGATGTACCTCGGCAAGATCGTGGAGATCGGTACCGAGGAAGAGATCTACGAGCACCCGATGCACCCGTACACGCAGGCTCTGCTGTCCGCCGTGCCGGTGCCGGACCCGACCCAGCGCGGCCGGCGCGACGTCATCCGCCTCACGGGTGACGTGCCCTCGCCGATCGACCCTCCGTCGGGCTGCCGGTTCCGCACGCGGTGCTGGAAGGCGCAGGACATCTGCGCGACGGACGTGCCGGAGCTGACCGTGCGGAACTCGCGGCACCCCGCCGCGTGCCACTTCGCGGAGGAGCGCGCGGTCGTCTGATGTTTCCACGTGGGAGGGGTCGTGCCGTCGGGTGCGGCCCCTTCTCGCGTTCCTGGACTGCGCACAGCCGGGTCGGTGCTAGCTTGCGGTCATGACCAAGCCTGAAAGCGGTGCGCAGAGGGAGGGCTTTCTGGGCGACATCCTCGACAAGGTGAAGGACCTCACCACCGGCGAGGAGCCCGCCCCCGAGAAAGTCCCCGCGGACGTCGAGTACACGGGCCCGGTGCTCAATCCCGGGCATCCGCCGAGCCATCACGACTCGGAGCTGCTCACACCGCCTCCCGTCACGGGAAGCGTCGACTAGAGCCGATGGTTCCGCAGACGATCGGGGCGCTGGCCTCGTTCCTCGCGCTGGTCGCCCCCGGCATCGTCTTCGAGCTCCTGCGGGAACGCCGCCGTGCGGGCGGCCGCGAGACGGTGTTCCGCGAGGCGTCCAGGGTCGCGCTCAGCAGCCTCGCCTTCACCGTGGCGTCGACCGCGATCCTGCTCGGCGTGCACGCCGCGACGTCGAAGTGGTTCGGCTGGAAGGTGTTCGTCGACCTGCAGGCGTTGGTGGCCAAGCCCGACTACGCGAAGCAGAACGTGGCGCTGATCGCGTACAGCGCGGTCGCCGAGCTGGCGCTGGCGTGCCTGCTGGCACTGGCGGTCGATCTCGTGCTGGCTCGTCGGCGGCAGCAGCCGTCGTCGGTCGGCAGGCAGTCGGCCTGGGTGAAGGTGTTCCGGGAGGACCGGCCTCACAACGCGGTGTGCTGGGTGCACGTGATGCTGGAGGACGGGAACTCGTTCTTCGGGTTCCTGCGGTCCTACGACGCGGCCGGTGATCCCGACAAGCGGGAGATCGTGCTGGAGGGCGTGAAGCTGACGTACGTCGGTGTGCCTGTCTCCGGTGGCGAGGACGTGCAGACCAAGGTCATCGGCCAGGACTGGGAACGGGTCGTCATTCCCAGCGCTCGCATCAAGTACCTGCGCGTGCAGTACCTGGACGCCGAGACGGGCGAACGCGTCGACTCGGCCCGGCGTCCGGCTCAGGAGGTCACGGAGAACGCAGGTGTGTGATCGACACACCCGGAGCGATCTCCTGCTCACCTGTCTCCACGAACCCGCGCTTCCGGTACAGCCGGAGCGCGGGCTCGTTCTTGGTACCGGTGCTGACGATCTGCGGCCCTTCAGGCAACGCGTCGAGCAGCTGTGTCGCGATGCCACGACGATGTGCCCGCGGGTGGACGACCAGGCGGCAGATGTCCACAGTGGACCCGTCGAGCTCGTACGACACGGCGCCTGTGAGCCCTTCCTCGTCGTACAGACCGAGGAAGGTTTCTGTGGTGGCACGGAGTTCGTCGAGGGTCTCGTGCAACGGCGGAATGCCGTCGAAGCCGATGATCTCGGCCTCGACGGCGTAAGCCAGCCGTTGCACCGTCCAGAGCTCGCGCAGGACGGCGTCGTCCGACAGGTCCAGGATCACGTGTTGGACGAGTTCCGCACGAAGGCAGCCAGGTCCTCGGACTGCTGGATCCTGCTGGGCTCGTGCACGTACATCATGTGGCCGGCCGGGTAGTAGGCCGACTCGATGTTCGCGGTGAGCTCCTTCGGGATCTGCAGGTGCGCGATGAGGTGCTCGGCCGCGAAGTACGGCGTGGCGCCGTCGTACCAGCCGAACGCGACGTGGACCTTGAGGTGCGGGTTCGCCCGCATCGCCGCCGAGAGCTTGCCCGCGGTCGTGACGTGCCGGCCCTCGAACTCCTTGTAGGACCACTGTTCGATGGCCCGCGACAGGATCTCGTACGGCAGGTCGTTGGAGTACCCGAGCTCGGCGTGCAGGTAGTGGTTCAGCGTCGACGAGTAGGGGCCGACGATCGCGTCGATGGACGGGTCCGCGGAGATCTCCTCACGGCCGTAGTCCTTGTCCCAGCCGGTGAAGCGGGCGTCGATGCGGCCGACGGTCTTGCGGTCGCGGCGCAGCAGTTCGGTGAAGAACCGGATGTGCTCGATGCGCAGGTCGACGGCGTCCACGTACTCCTGGGACAGACCGGTCAACCGCGCCAGCTTCTCGATCGTCGCGGCGCGCTCGACGTCGGACAGCCGGTTGCCGCGGGCCAGCGCGTACGGGTAGTCGCGGACCGCGAATTCCTCGGCCTCCGCCAGCACCTCCTTGAGCGGCCGGTCGCCGTGCAGCCCGTGGTAGTGCGCGATCGCCGCGTACGTGGGGAGGAAGAGCGTGTACCCGAGGTCGTGGCCCTCGTTGAACTCCAGCGTCGCGAAGTCCAGCACCGAGGAGATCAGCATGAGCCCGTTGAGGTACATGCCGTACTTCTTCTGCAGGTGCTCCGCGAGGCCCGCCGCCCGCAGCGTTCCGTACGACTCACCGCAGATGAACTTCGGCGACATCCACCGCCCGTTGCGCGACGTCCAGAGCCGGATGATCTCGGCGATGGAGTCGACGTCGGGCTGGTAGCCGTGGTAGTTCCCGGGCTTCTCACCCTTCACCGCACGGGAGAAACCCGTCGACACCGGGTCGATGAACACGAGGTCGCTCTCCGCGAGCAACGACTCCTCGTTGTCCGCGATCCCGTACGGCGGCGGCGCCATGTTGCCGACGTCCCCGCTCAACACCCGCCGAGGCCCGAGGAGCCCCATGTGCAGCCAAACGCTCGCGGAACCCGGCCCACCGTTGAACGCGAAGGTCACCGGCCTCTTCAACGGGTCGGCGCCGTCGAGCGTGTACGCGGTGAGGAACACCTCCGCCTTGGGCTTGTGGCCGTCGAACACGCCGTCCTTGACCACCTCCTCCTTGAGCACGACACGCCCGGTGGTCGCGGTGTAGTTCAGCTCGCGGCCCTTGACGGTGATGCTGTGCTGGGTGGTGACCAGATCATCAGCAGGAGACTCGGGCTTCTCTTCGGTCTTCTCCTCGGACATGGGAGCAACACTACGGAACTCGACGAGCGGATAACGGCCTGTCGCGCGTGCCCGCGCCTGGTCGCCTGGCGCGAGTCCGTCGCGCTGGAGAAGCGTGCCGCGTTCCGCGACCAGGAGTACTGGGGCAAGCCGGTGCCGTCGTTCGGGCCGCTCGACGCCTCGCTGCTGATCGTCGGCCTGGCGCCGGCCGCGCACGGGGCGAACCGGACCGGGCGGATGTTCACGGGTGACCGGTCCGGCGACTTCTTGTACCGGGCGTTGTACGAGGTCGGGCTGGCCTCGCAGCCGGAGTCCTGGGCGCTGGACGACGGGATGGAGCTGTACGGGGTGCGGATGGCCGCGCCGGTGCGGTGTGCGCCGCCCGCCAACAAGCCGACGGTTGAGGAGCGGGACCGGTGCTCGGCGTTTCTGCGCGAGGAGCTCGGGTTGATGACCTCGTTGCGGTCTGTGGTGGTGCTCGGGGCGTTCGGGTGGCAGGCGTTTCTGCCGCTGCTCGGGGCCGAGCGGCCCAAGTTCGGGCACGGGGTGGAGGTTGAGATCGGTGGGTTGCGGGTGTTCGGGTGCTACCACGTGTCGCCGCACAACACCTTCACCGGCCGGCTGACCCAGGAGATGCTGCAGGACGTGCTGCGGAGGGCGGCGGGCTGATGGGGAAGCGGAGTCCAGCGCACGTGCTGTGGACCGAAGGGCCGGCGACGTTCTCGTTCCTGGTCGACACGTACGGGTTCACCGGTCCGCACACAGTCGAGCCCAGCGGCTTTCACGCGCACGGCGGGCTGCGATACGAGCGCGGGATCCTGAGCATCGAGATCTGCGTGTGGAGCGGACACGGGGGCGAACAGGGCGTCAGCACCAAGGTGTGGGTGCGAGAACGGAGCGCCTACGCCGGGCTGAGCGCTCTCTACGTCGCCCACGGGCTGGGTTCTGAGCGAGACGTGCCTGATGGAGGGGGAAGCGGGCACGTCGTGCGCAAGCGCATCGGCGAGCAGTCAGCGGCGCTGCGGAAGGTGGTGCCCCACCTCGTCGACGTCGATCCGAAACCGCCTGTCTGGACGTTCCTGCCGTTCCCGGTCTGAGGCGCCGCGGTAGTTGAGGAAGATCATGCGCCGTACAGGTGCTGGTTGACGGTCGGGTCGTGCAGCACCACGAACTCGAGGACCTCCACGAACTCGGCGAACCGCAGATGCGTCCGAGCCTCATCCGGCTGCAACACGCGCCCGTTGAGTGGCGCGCCCGACCTCCCGTACACAGGAGGGACCAGCTGAAACGCCGGATGCAGACTGGACTGGTCCACCTCACGGAGCTTGGCCGCGAACGTCACGTGGTCGGGGTGGTCGAGCCGGTCCCACGTGCCGAGGACGACATCCACCACCACCTCGGACCTGGAGTGGTGGTAGCAGTTGGCGAAGAACATCGCGATGGCCGTGCCGTCGCGAAGCACGTGGTTCCAGATCCGCTCGACCGGCTCCTGGCAGCACTCGCACCGGTACTGCCTGATCTCGCGGCCGGCTTCGTTCATCGTCAACGCCACCAGCGCAAGTTAGCCAACAGATGATCCGGTGAGCGGGGAAATGAGCGAGACTGACCGGATGAAGTGGTGGCGAGCCGGGGTGGCGGTGGCGGCGTTGCTGATCGTCGTCGTGGCCGCGCGCGGTACGTCGCCGATCACGTTCGTCGACCGCTCCGGTGAGCCGGACCGGCCGAACGAAGCCCCGTTCAGCATCGACGTACCTCCCCCACAGGCGCTGCCGGAGCTGGTGGCGGTGCCGCTCACCGTGTTCCTGCTGATCATCGCCGGGCTGGTCCTGTTCGGACTGGTCGGCATCATCCTCGCGATCGAGGTGCCGCGGTTGCGGCGCCGGAGAGCTCGCGGCGTGGAGATCGAAGGCGCTGAGATCACGTACACGCCTGTGATCCAGCGGGTTCAGAAGGCGTTGCAGGAGTTCACCGAACATCCGCAACGGCCACCGCGCGACGCCGTGATCGCCGCCTGGCTCGCGCTCGAAGCCGCCGAACCGCGCAAGCCGCACCAGACGCCTACCGAGTTCACCGAGAAGCTCGGCGTCGACGCGACTGTGCTCAAGGACCTCTATCAACGAGCGCGGTTCGGGCATGAGGAAGTGACGGCCGAGCAAGCTGAAGAAGCGCAACGGGAGTTGGGCCGCATCATCCGGGAGCTCGCATGAGGACCGTGCTGGCACTGGGAGTCGGTGTCCTCATCGGCGTCACGGTCTGGTGGCTGGGCGCCGATCCGTTGTGGGCGACCGCATTGGCCGTGCCGCCCGCCGCGTTCACCGTGTTGTTGACCAGGGTGCCGCGTGCGACGGACGTCGTGTGGAGCGGTGAACCGCCGCCGCCCGGATCGATCAGCACCCCGCACGCCAGCACGCTCGCGAGCCGGCTGGCCGAGGCGGCGGAGAACCCACGGCGTTATGAGGAACGGTTCCGGGCGCGGTTGCAGCGTCTCGGGATCGAGGCCGACGAGATGCCGGATCCGAAGGAACTCGCGGAAAGGCTCAGGAGGATCGAGTGAGCATTGCTGCCGAAAACATCGCTGGGGCGGCGAAGGCCGTTCTCGACGAGATCGGCAAGGTCGTCGTCGGGCGCACGCGGACGCTGCGGCTCGCGCTCGCGGCGGTGCTGGCCGGTGGGCACGTGCTGCTCGAAGACGTGCCGGGGCTGGGCAAGACGCTGATCGCGCGGTCGCTCGCGCAGGCGCTCAGCCTCGACTTCAAGCGCCTGCAGTGCACGCCGGACCTGCTGCCCGCGGACGTCACCGGGTCGTTCCTCTACGATCCCGGCAGCCGTGAGTTCGAGTTCCACCAGGGGCCCGTGTTCGCCGGGCTGCTGCTCGCCGACGAGATCAACCGCACGCCGCCCAAGACGCAGTCGGCGTTGCTGGAAGCCATGCAGGAACGCCAGGTCACGGTCGAGGGGCGCACGTTCCCGCTGCCCAAGCCGTTCCACGTGCTCGCGACGTCGAACCCGGTCGAGTACGAGGGCACCTACCCGTTGCCGGAGGCGCAGCTGGACCGGTTCCTGGTGCGGCTCGACATCGGTTACCCGCCCGCCGAAGAAGAAGTCGAGGTCCTGCGCCGGCGGATCGCACGCCAGAAAGAAGAAGCCGAGGTGCCGCCGGTGCTGGCACCGGGGCGGCTCGCGGAGCTGCAGGCCGAGCTCGAACAGACCACAGTGGACGACGATCTGCTGCGGTACTGCGTTGATCTGGCCGTGGCGACGCGGCAGCACAACGTCGTCGAGGTCGGTGCGTCACCGCGTGGCGCGCAGGCTCTCGTGCTGGTCGCCCGTGCACTGGCCACTTTGGACGGACGTGCCTACGTGACGCCGGAGGACGTCAAGGAGTGCGCGGTCGCCGTGCTGGCGCACCGGCTCGTGCTCAAGCCGGAGACCTGGACGTCCGGCATCGGTGGCGTGCAGATCGTGTCGGAACTGCTCGGCAAGGTTCCCGGACCGCCCAGCTCATGAGCAGAGCGGACAAGGTTCGGGAAGCGTTCACCGCCTCGTACGGTGCGCATTGGCACGCAACGGATGCGTACGCGCGGGCGGTGTGGCTCGGCGTCGGGCTCGTCGTCTCCGGGCTGTTCCTGCACCAGGTCGAGCTGGTCCTGTTCGGTGTCCCGTTCGTGCTCTCCCTGCTGCTCACGCACAAACCGCATGGCAAGCCCACGGTCGTGGTCCGGCCGGTGCCACGAGGGGCAGGCGCCGGCGTCGTGCACACGGTCGCGCACGTCGACGGCGTGGACGCGGAGATCGCGGTGGTCAAACTGCCCGGCGGGGTCCGCGCGATTCCCGCTCACTCGCCCGATCTGCCCGTGGAGGTCCGGCGCGACGCGTGGGGACCTGGTGTGGATCTTCGACTGGACCACCTGTTCGCCGGTCCGGACGGCATGCACGCGTACGGCCCGATCGTCGGCACCGAGCACGTGCGCACGATCCTGCCGCCGGTCGAGCACCACCCGGCGGGTCCGCTGCCGCCGCGTCCGGCGGGGTTGGTCGGCATCCACCGTTCGCCACGTGCGGGCGATTCCACCGAGCTGCGCGACATCAGGGCGTTCCAGCCCGGCGACCGGCTCAAGCGCATCGACTGGCGGGTCACGACGCGCACCGGCACGGTCCACGTCCGGGAGCGGCACGCCGAGGCGGACGCGGAAATCGTGCTGGCGCTGGACACCAGGGCTGATCTGCCCGCGGACGTCGCACAGTGGTCGACTCCTCATTACGGAGCCACCACGCGTCCGGAGGGCAGTCTGGACCGTGCCGTGCGCCGGGCGGCGTCAATGGCCGCGGGCTATCTGCGGCAGGGCGACCGGGTGGCGTTGATGGATCTGGGGCGGCCGCAGCTCAACGTGCGGTCCGGCGTCGGCCGACGGCACCTCATGCGGATCCGCACCCAGCTCGTCGTGTGCGCGCAGACTGCCGGGTGGGCGTCGCGCGTGGCGTTGCGCAAGCTTCCACACGGATGCGTGGTCGTGCTGCTGTCGCCGTTCCTCGACGACGAGGTCGCCGATCTCGCCGTGCAGACGCGCAAACACGGCCACGTCGTGCTCGCCATCAACACGCTGCCGTCGCCGCTGAAGCCGGACCGGGAGACCGCGTGGGGTGAGGTGGCCGCCGAGCTGATCGCCGCGGAGCACCGGCTGCGGCTCAAGCGGATGGCCCGGCACGGGGTGGTGGTGACGACCGAATGCTGATGCGACTGGCGATCGTCCTCGTCGCGCTGCCCGTGGCGTTGATCCTCCACCTGCAGGCGGAGTCGGCCGCGCCGCTGGCGATCGTGACGGGCCTGACGGCGATCACGGTGCTGATGCCGGCGAGCGCGGCGCCGGCGTTGCTGATCGGGTACGCGGCGCTCGCGATGGCGTTCGCGGAGGGGCACCCGCTGCGGCTCGGCGTGCTGCTGATGATCCCGCTGCTGCACCTGATTCACATCACGTCCGCACTCGCGGCGGTCGTTCCGGTGAAAACGAAAATCGAACCGGCTGCGTTGAAAGCGCCGGCGAGACGGTTCGCCATTGTCCAGGCGATCTCATTCGTTGTCGCGGCGTTCGCGTCAGTCATCCCGTCGGGGCCCAACATCGGACTCGTCGAGCTGCTCGGACTGGGCTCCCTGACGGTCGTCATCGCGGTCGTGGCGCTGAGGATCTGAATCGCTCCTCTCAGCGAGAATCGCTCAAATCCGGCTCAAGGCGCAGGTCAGCCGCGATCGTGTTCGGCATCACCCGGCGACGGTAGTCACAACGGCCCCTTCGGACGCGCGAAAAAGGGGGTGCTGGTGCGACCATATGTGTATGGCTGCTGTGAAGTCGCAACCCACGCGAATCGTCATTGTCGGCGGTGGGTACGTCGGGATGTACACGGCTCTCGGACTGCAGAAGAAGCTGCGATCCGGTGAGGCGTCGGTCACCGTCATCGACCCGCAGCCGCACATGACCTACCAGCCCTTCCTGCCCGAGGCGGCGGCCGGCTCCATCGAGCCGCGCCACGTCGTCGCCCCCCTGCGCAAGGTGCTCAAGCGCTGCCACGTCGTCACGGGCCGCGTCACCAAGATCGAGCACGCGCGCAAGATCGTGACCGCCGAGCTGTCCGACGGCCACGTCGAGGAGATCGAGTACGACGTGCTCGTCTCCGCGCTGGGTGCGATCTCCCGCACGCTCCCGATCCCCGGCCTGGCCGAGGTCGGCATCGGCATGAAGACGATCGGCGAGGCGATCTACGTCCGCAACCACGTGCTGTCACGCCTGGACCAGGCCGCGAGCACGAACAACGCGGACCTGCGCAAGAAGCTGCTCAGCTTCGTCGTGATCGGTGGCGGCTTCGCGGGCATCGAGACGCTCGCCGAGCTCGAGGACATGACGCGGTATGCGCTTCGGTACTACGAGGGTGTCAAGCCGGAAGAGATGAACTGGGTCCTGGTCGAGGCCGCCGGCCGGATCATGCCCGAGGTGTCCGCGAAGCTCGGCGCGTGGACCGTCGAGGCGCTGGAGAAGCGCGGCATCAAGATCTACCTCGACACCCGCGTGAAGTCCCTCGAGGGCGGCCACGTCGTTCTCGACGACGGCACGGAGTTCGACTCCGACACCATCATCTGGACCGCCGGCATGAAGGCGAACCCGGTGCTGCGCAACACCGACCTGCCGCTCGACGAGCGCGGCCGCGTCCGTTGCACCGCCTCCATGCAGGTCCAGGGCCTCGAAGGCGTGTGGGCCGCCGGCGACTGCTCCGCGGTGCCGGACCTCTCGCGCATCGAGGAGGACCCGACGGCGACGTGCGTGCCGAACGCGCAGCACGCCATCCGTCAGTCGAAGCTGCTGGCGAAGAACATCGTGGCGCAGATGCGCGGCCAGAAGCCGAAGGACTACTTCCACAAGTACCTCGGCTCGGTCGCGGGCCTCGGCCTCTACAAGGGCGTCGCGGACGTGTTCGGCCTGCGCTTCAAGGGCCTGCCCGCGTGGTTCATGCACCGCAGCTACCACGTGATGTTCATGCCGACCGTCAACCGCAAGCTCCGCGTGCTGATGGACTGGACGCAGGCGTTGTTCTACGGTCGCGAGATCGTGGCGCTCGGTCAGATCAACGACCCGAAGTCGGACTTCGACCGCGCCGTGCAGAGCTGAACGAGTTCGTCCTTACTCTCCGTGAGTGGTGAGATGCCCCGAACGTTATCTCGTTCGGGGCATCTCGCTGGTCCAGAGGCGGAACTTGAGCGCCCAATCGGAGTAAAGCTCTCTGGGCTGCCTTGACATTGCGTTACGTGAACCAGAGACTACGGCTGGTGCATCACCTGAATGCGTGATTCGCCTGTGTGGGGAGAGAGGTGATCCCGATGTCTCTCGAGGAGCTGGCCGCACAGCTTCGTCGTGGCGAGATCGAGGACCCCGCGTTGGCGCAGTACGCCGCAGAGTACGCGCAGGCGGGGAAGAGTTTCCGCAGCAAGAAGGACGATTGAGCAGGTCAGCTGACGGGCGGGTGCCGGGTGCCCCGTCCGACGCTGCCAGACCGCTGCTGCTGCAGGGGCAGGACTACCTCTTCCGCTCACCGCCCAAATGCCTGGACTTCCAGGAACAGGTGCACCGCCTCGGCATGGTCGACGAGGGCGACGGCAACCCCCAACCCTGTGTGCTCGTACTGGCGCGCGCCGCCGACATGGAGATGAACGAACTCTCCATCGCCCTGGCCGAACGCGGCATCCGAATGGCCCGCATCGACGCCGACCGCTGTGTCGATCTCCCTCTCTCGGTCTACACCGACCAGCCCCTGATCGAGCTCGACCGCTGGCTGCTCCGCCCGCTGCTGGTGTGGCGGCGTCACTTCGAACTCTCAGCCGTGCCCGTCGAACCCGGAACCCTCGCCGGCGCCTACGCGGTCGACCAGTGGGCCTCAGTGGCCAACTGGCTGTCCTCACGCTCCGACTGGGCTCACGTGAACCCTTCGCGCTTCTCGACGCACCTGGACCGTCTGACGCAGCTTTCCGACGCCTCTGCTTTTGGGTTGCGTGTGCCCCGCACGGCCGTGACGACTCGTCCTGGCCGTACACGCCCTGGCGGCGGCCGCTGCATCGTCAAAACAGCGGGCCGCCATCTGCTGGAGCCACGCCCCGGCGTGCAACACGGCCTGTTCCCACGCCCTCTCGAAACCTCACGTGCTTCGGACGCGCCCGAACCCGCTCCCGTGATCGTGCAGGAGTACGTGCCGTCGGACACGGAGCTGCGCGTGTTCGTGGTGGGCGAGCGCTGCATCGCGTTCCAGGTCGACAAGCTCGATCCCGCCCAGCTGTGGGTCGATCCCGACGCAGTGCGCGTCACGCCTACTTCCGTGCCCTCCTCTCTGTCCGACCGTCTGCTGGCGCTCGCCCGGCACTGGCGCGTCCAGGTGGCGGCTTTCGATCTTCTGGTGACCGGCCGCGACCACGTGTTCCTGGAGGTCAACGTCAACTGCGACTGGCGCTGGTTCGAGCACCGCGCGGGCGACAACTCGGTCTCCGCAGCCGTGCACGACTGGGTGGCGCTGCGCTTCAAGGAGCTGCTCGGAGCAGGGAGGTCCCGCTGATGTTCGGGGCCGTTCGACGCTTACGCGGATGCTCGCTCTAGTCCAATTCGCTGGGCCGTGCGGGCGAGAAAGCCCCATCCGCTCACACAGGCCGACGATCAAGGCTTAGGCTCCCCGTCGCCCCCGTAGCCCAATCGGTAGAGGCAGGTCCCTTAAAAGGATCACAGTACGGGTTCGAATCCCGTCGGGGGCACCATCTGCAACAGCACTAGCACGTGGTGCCTGAACAGGCATTTTGCTCTTCGCAGGCATGGCTTCGACGGCCTTTCCGGCGGTGTTCGCCACCACCGAAGGGTGCTCGACGGGGAGCCGGAGAGTAACCAGAAGTTGATCATGATCATCGTTCAGGTGGACGCTGAGCTGAGTGATCTTGAACGAGTGTCGTAGCGGCAGGTCAGGGCACTCGCTGAGGTTCATGACGAGGCGTGGGAGCGCATCCAGCAGTGCTGCGTCGCCGACGGCGGGTTTGTTTGGCTCCGGCGTGTCGCGCGGTGTGGCCTTCGTCACGAGCGCCGTGCGGTCAGGACACCTCGATGAAGGCGTCGTTGTCGACGTAGTGCGCGATCGCGCGGATCATCAGGGCGAGGCCCGGGTCGTCCACCTGATCGCACAGGTTCTCGATGATCTGGAGGACTTCGTCCTCGATGAGGGTCGTGGTCCAGTCTCGGAAAGCGGCCTCGACCGGGACGTCCTCGTCGGGGTCGAGTGACCGGGAGTCGACGATCAGGCACGGGTCGTCCGGGGAGGCGGGGCCGCCGCCGAAGCAGATCAGGTCGTGGTCATCGAGCTCTCGAATCGACTCGATGACGTTGCCCCACGTGGTCGGCCACGGGCGTTCGCGGGCGATCATCAGTGGCCTCCAGCTCCCGGTTTCCCCTCTGTGGCTGCCATGGTCGTGGCATTCGGCTGTGCTCGCACGCACACCCGACACAGGCGCGCTCACCCTGACGGGTAACGCCCAGACGGGCTATACGCGATCTTGTTGTTACTGATCGTGTGAACGATCGGCCTCAAAGCCGTCGTGAGGGTGGTGGCCCGTTCCCCATGCGTGAGCTCCTGCATGACGTCCTGTTGCTGCAGCTCGAGTACAGCCCGCAGAACACTCCTGCGATGCAGAAGCGGGGGCGTCTCGTTCGCGACGAGGTAGCGGCCTGGGTGCGTGCGCAGCTGCCGGCGATCGAGCGGGAAGCGCCGGGAGAGATCGCCGACTGGAAGGTGCAGGCGAAGGACGCCACCGGGAACAAGAGCGTGATTCCGTGGGTCCGGGTGTACTCGGCCGCTCGCTCGCCTCGGCCGACCGAGGGGTGGTACGTCGTCTACCTGTTCGGGGCTCAGGGCGATCGGGTCTACCTCTCGTTGATGCAGGGCACCAGTCGTTGGGTCAACGGCGAGTTCAAGGCTCGGCCTCAGGCGGAGCTTCGGGTGCGCGCGCAGCGGGCGCGGGACGTGCTGTCGGCGCATCTGCGGCTGCGGCCCGATCTGGTCGAGGAGATCGCTCTCAAGGCCTCTCGAACGACGCTCGGGCCGGCGTACGAGGCCGGCACGGTTGCCGCGTTCGAGTACTCGTTGGACGCGCTGCCGTCGGACGGGGTGCTCGGCGCCGACCTGATCTTTCTCGCTTCCGTGCTCAGCCGCCTGTACGAGATCGCACCGGTTGCGCTCGACGAGCCCGACGAGATCGCGGATGCGTTGATCGCGGTCGAGAAGTCGGCGGGAAAGGCTCGGCGGGGACAGGGATTCAGTCTCACCGCGGAGCAGCGCACCGCCGTCGAACGTCGGGCTGTCGCGGTGGCGACGCAGCACCTCGTCGAGCAGGGGTACGCGGTCACCGACGTCGGAGCCACCCAGTCCTACGACCTCGACGCGCGACGGGGCGAGGAGCACCTCTACGTCGAGGTCAAGGGCACCACCGGACCTTGGACGAGCGATTCCGAGATCATCGTGACGAAGAACGAGGTCGATCTTCACCTGCGTGAGTACCCGAACACCATGCTGTTGATCGTCAGCAGCATCGAGCTCGATCGCGCCGCAACGCCGCCGTCGGCAGCAAAAGGTGAGCTGAAGGTCGTTCATCCGTGGCGGATCGTGCCGCCCAACCTGACGCCACTGGCTTACCGGTACCTCGTGGGTGAATGAAGCTAGGTTGAGGATCATGAGCCTCTCCGGCAAGACCTGTGTCGTCACGGGCGCGGCCAGCGGCATCGGCCGGGCCACCGCCGAACTCTTCGTGGAACTGGGCGCCACAGTCGTGGCCACCGACATCGACGCGGACGGCCTGGCAACGCTCGACAACGTCACGCGAGTCGTAGGCGACGTCGCCGAGGACGAGGACGCGAAGGCCATGATCCAGGCCGCAATCAACCTGTCCGGACGCATCGACGTGCTGGTGGCCAACGCGGGCGTCATCCCGTTGATGACCATCACCGAGGCCACCGGAGAAGACTGGGACCACGTGATGAACGTGGACGGCAAGGGCATGTTCCTCACCTGCAAGTACGCCATCGAAGCCATGCAGCACACCGGCGGCGCGATCGTCACCCTGTCGTCGATCTCCGGGGTCGCGGGGCAGCCGAAGCAGGCGATCTACGGACCGGCCAAGTTCGTGGCGTCGGGCCTCGCCAAGCACCTTGCCGTCGAGTGGGCGCACGCGAACATCCGGGTCAACGCGGTGGCACCCGGCACGATTCGCACGGCTGTCGTGAAGAAGCTCGAAGAGGACGCGGAAGGCAAGCGGTACGTCGACGGCATGGCGGCCATGCACCCGATGCGACGGCTCGGGGAGCCGGTCGAGGTGGCACGGGCCATCGCGTTCCTGGCGTCGGATCAGGCCTCGTTCATCACCGGCGCGGTCTTGCCGGTGGATGGTGGTTACCTGGCGCAGTAGGCCTCTTCGACGCACGCGATGAGTGCGCCGGACAGTGCGCCTCCGCCGGTCACCGTGCCGGTCAGCAGGTAGGTGTCGGGGGAGTGCCCCACAGATGGTGGTGCCAGGGTCAGGGTCATCAGGGTGGCGTCGGCGTCGCACAGGTACAGGCCTCTGCCCAGGCGGGTGGTTTTGCAGCCGAGGCCGCGAAGCCGGTGGAGGACGGCGCACAGCACGGCGTGGGCCTCTTCCGGGCCTGCCTGGAACGTCCTCACCGAGGTGCCTGTGCCGCCAACGAACATGACTCGAATGCTGAGGCAGTCAACGACTTTCCGCGTGTCGGGTCAGTCGTTCGAGCTACCAGGTCGGGCGGGCGGTGACGCCGCCGTCGACCACGAGGTCGTGGCCGGTGATCCACGTCGCCAGATCGGAGGCCAGGAACACGCACGCGTTGCCGATGTCCGCGGGCGTGCCGAGGCGGGACAACGGGGCCGCGGCCTGCCAGCGCGCCACGCCTGAGGGCCACTCGTTCTCGATGCCGGGCCTGGCAACGAGGCCGGGAGACACGGTGTTGACCCGCACACGAGGGCCGTACTCCAACGCGGCTGCGCGGGCGTGCATGATCAGCGCGGCCTTCGAGGCGCTGTAGTGGGCGTGGCCGGGAGCGGGGTGACTGCCCTCGATCGACGCGACGTGCGTGATCGAGCCGCCGTCCTCCAGGTGTTCGACGGCGGCCTGGGTCACCGCGAACGCTGTCGTCAGGTTGCTGTCCACAACGGACTGCCACTGCGCGGTTGTCATGCCCGGCAACGGTTCGACGGGCTGTACGCCCGCGCTGTTCACCACGGCGTGCAACCGGCCCGCTCGCGAGACCACCCGTGCCGCGTCGACGCGCAGGTCGCCGTCCTCAAGACCGAGATGGCGGACGACAGTGGCGCCCGCCGCCTCGAAGCGGAGTGCGATGCCCGCGCCGATGTTGCCGTCGGCTCCGGTGACCAGCACGACCTTGCCGCTGAGATCGATCACGAGACGATGCCCTCCAGTCGTGACAGAAGCCAGGAGACGATCTCACCTCGGCCGGCCACGAAACCGTCGCGGCCGACTGAACAAAACCTCCCGCCGGCCTCGCGGACCAGCACGGCGCCCGCTGCCACGTCCCACGGGTGGATGCCGAGGTTCGCCGCCGCGTCGGCACGACCTGCGGCGACCCAGGCCAAAGACAAAGCCGTCGAGTACACCCGTCGCACGTCCGCCACCTCCATCAACGAGCCCAGCAGCTCCATCTCGCCGCGGTACGGGCTGCCGGGCAACGGGATGTCGGTCAGCACTAGCGGTCGCGGACTGACACCCGGAGGAATCACCAAGCCCGTTGAGCGAACGGCGAACGGCACGCCGACCGCGGCCGTGAACAGCTCGTCGCGGAACGGGTCCAGCACGCAGCCGGCGACCAGGTCACCGTCCACCGCCGCGGCCACCGAGATGCACGACAGCGGGAGGCCGCGCACGAAGTTGCGGGTGCCGTCGATCGGGTCGACGTACCAGGTGATCGGAGCCGACGAACTCCCCAGTTCCTCACCGACGACGGCCGAACCGGGCGCGCCGGAGACCAAGACCTGCCGCAGGAACGCCTCGACCTCCAGATCGGCCGAGCTGACCTGGTCGAACGTGCCCTTCACCGAGACCTCGATCGAACCCTCGTGCAGCAGCTTGGCCGCGTCCACGCACGCCGAAGCGGCCAGCGCCAGAAGATCCCCAGGAGTCACCGCTTCATTGTGATCGGTCACAAACACGACCGGATGACTCTGGGCAACGTCCTACCCGTGCCAGTGACGCGAACCACCACGATGAGCTGACCTGACGATGATGTTGGAGGTTCGGGATGCGAATCGTGGCCGGCTTGGCGTTCGTGGCGGCATTGGTCGCCGGAACAACCACCGCACACGCGGACACCCTCGAGTACGTGGCTCTCGGCGACTCGGCGGCGGCGGGCCCGCTGATCCCGAACCAGGATCCGGCGCTGTGGTGTCTGCGCAGCGACCGCAACTACCCGCAGGTCGCCGCGGCCGAGCTCGGCGCGAAGCTCACGGACGTCACCTGTTCCGGGGCGACGACCGACCACTTCGCCGGCCGCCAGTTCGGTTTCGTCGCGCCGCAGTACAACGCGCTCAAGTCGACGACCGACCTCGTGACGATCACCATCGGCGGCAACGACGTCGGGCTCGTGCAGACCGCGCTGAGCTGCATCAACCTGTTCCCGGAGCCCGTGGGTCTCTCGTGCAAGGACCGGCTCACGGCCGGTGGCAACGACCAGGTCACCGCGGCCATCGCGCAGTGGGCGCCGGAGTTCGGTGCCGCCCTCGACGAGGTCAAGCGCCGCGCACCGCACGCGAAGATCGTGGTCACCGGCTACGGCACCTACATCCGGCCCGGCGGGTGTCACCCGATCCAGCCGATCTGGGCCCGCGACGGCGACTACCTGCAGGCCAAGGTGGACCAGCTCAGCGCCACGGCGAAGGCGGAGGCGGTCAAGCGCGGCGCGACCTTCGTGGACCTGGCGGCGGTCAGCGTCGGCCACGACACCTGCGCTGCACCGGCCAACCGTTACCTGGAGGGCCTGATCCCGACCACGATCGTGGCCCCGTTGCACCCCAACGCACAAGGCATGGCCGCCTTCGGAGCTACGGTCGCGCGCGCCGTGCAGCAAGGGCAGCGGTCAGCAGCGTGACGTGCTCGATGCGGGTCGGGTCCAGCCGCGTCAGTTCGGCCACCCGCCGCAGCCGGTAGTCGACGGTGTTCGGGTGCACGTGCAGCTCGGTCGCGGCCGGACGGCGTGACCCGCGCCGGAGGTAGACCTCCAGCGTCTGCACCAGTTCGTCGGACAGCGGCGCCACAACCGCGGCGAGTGGCTCCAGAGCCGCGCTGGGCCTGGACAACTGGTACTCCAGCAGCACATCGGTCAGCCGGTACAGGCCGGGACCTGACCGCAGCGCGACGGCGAGCACCTCGCGCGCGAGCTCGGCGGCGGCCGCGACCCCGGAGGGTCGGGCCGCGACCGCCGCCACCGTCAGCTCCACCCCCGCCGCACGGGTCACCTCCGCCACGATCCGGTCCAGCCGCTCGTCCTCGCCGGGCAGCAACGCGATCCCGCCGTCCACCCCGAGTGACGACAGCACCGGCTCACGGCTGTGGCGGTCCAGCTCCGTCCGCAACCTGCGCAGCTTCCGCCGGGCCGCCACCGCTGCGTCCACGCCCTCCAGCAGCTCGTCGGGATGCGGCGGCACGTGCAGCGCGAGCACGACATAAGGCCCTGCGGTGACAGACCCGTCGAGCAACCCGGCCAGCAACGCCTGCCGCTCGGACCGCTCGTCGTCGAACATCGTCTGCCGCTCGTCGAGGTAGCCGGCGCTCACCACCGGCGTCACGAGCTGGAGGTACCGCAACGCCAACGCGTTCAGCGCCAACACGTCCGCGACCTCCTCCGGCCGCGCCTCCGGCACCAACGACTCCCACACGACCTGGATGCCCACGTGGTACGCGGTGAGCACCACGTCGACCGGCACACCCTCCTCGGCCCGCCGCGCCGCCGACTCGCGCAGGAACCGCAGCTCGTCCGCGGACGGCAGCTGCCCGGAACCCAGCACGGCCACGAAGGCCCGCAAAGCGTGGTCGGTGACACGGGTGATGTCGCCGGACAGCTCCTCCGCCGGCAGCTGCTGGTACGCGGGCACGCGCTCGACGATCTCCGCGAGCACTCGCCGCACCAACGAGGGCATCTCCGCGGCGAGCCGGTCGGCCACCGGACGCCCGCCGATCACGTAGGACATCAACTGATTCTGACGGCAGAGGTGCCGATCCCGCTCGGGCCGAAGGAACGGGGCCACTTCCGACAACGCGCGGTCCCCGCGTGCCAGCGGAAGGCGCCCGCACACGGCAGATGGTGAGCGCCTTCGCGGCAGACCCGCAAAGGCGCTCACCCGAACGTCCTAAGAGGTCAGTTCCACGGCTCGTTCGCGCACCGGATCTTGCCGGGACAACCGCGCAGGAGCTTCACGACCGGTGGTTTGTTGATCCGGGCCGGTGCCTGGGAGGCGCCGTCGGGCCACTGGATCGAGATGGCCATGGAGGCCGCGTTGTTGTCGTAGTTCTTCTCGCGCAGGGCGCGGTCCGGGTTCGCGACCGTGACGACGTCGTAGGTCCCGGAGGCGACCTGGGTGATGTCGAGCCACTGGAACTCGACGCGGTACTTGTAGTCGTCGCCCATGCCGACCGAGATGCCGAAGAACGTGTCCAGCGCGTCGGGGTTGTGGTGACCGCACTTGTGGCCGTCGAGCTGCTCGGCGAGCAGGCCGGTGTGGGTCGAGCGGTCGCCGGGCCGGTGGGCCAGTGCTCCGGCGTCGACGTTGGTGTAGCGGTCGCCGAGGCAGAAACCGTTCTTGCGGTCGGTCACGACGGTCCGGCCCGACGGTGTGCGCAGCTGGAAGTACTCGAAGCCCATCAGGTGCCAGTGCTGGTGGGCGGCGGCCGGCTCGTAGTACGACCAGGCCGGTGTGCGGTGCTGCGCCGCGTCGAACGTCATCGGGATCGGTCCGTCCACATCGGACTGGATCGCCTGGCGGACGGCCATCCGCGGCTGGGAGGTGCTGTCGCGGTGGGCGTGGACGAGGAACGGTCCGTCGCCGATGTTGTCCACCGAAGTGGTGAACCTGAGGCGTACGGCCTTGAGGTCTCCTTCGAGCAGGCAGGGGCCACCCGGCGAGGACGGGTCGGTCACCATGCAGACGTCCCAGGCCTCGCATTTGCTCGCGTCGCCGTCATATCCGCCAGGACAGCCGACGGGAGCCTGTCTCAGGTCAGGCAACATCGGCGTGGCGGCGTGCGAGGACGCGGTGAGTGCGGCAGCGGTGATCGCAGCGACGATCACCGCGACGGGTCTCTTGAACACCGGCACACATTAGTTTCGTTGCAACACTTTCTGCTGCAACCGTCACTCGATCGACTGACGGAGCCCCGAAGAATCGAGGTGCGAGAACTACTGTGCGGCCGGTGAGAAGAGGCGCCATCACCATGGTGTGCGGCACGCGGCCGGAACTGATCAAGCTAGCCCCGCTGATCCGCCGGTTCGGCGAAGACGCCGCCGTTGTCTACACAGGACAGCACTACGACCGGTCGATGTACTCGCGCATCCGCCAGGACATCGCGGAGCCGGGCAGCTTCGTCGAGCTGGGACTCGGCGGCGGACGCCGGGGAGGTCAGCTGGGCAACGCCGTCGCGGCACTGGACGCGCACTTCGCCGAAGAACCACCCGATGTGGTGATCGTGCAGGGCGACACGACCTCCGCGCTCGCGGGTGCGTTGGCCGCCAACGCGAACGACGTGCCGCTGGTGCACGTCGAGGCCGGCCTGCGCAGCTACGACCGCGCGATGCCGGAGGAGCACAACCGGGTCGCCATCGACCACCTCGCCGACCTCTGCTGCGCCCCGACCCAGGTCAACTTCACGAACCTGATCGCGGAAGGCGTTGCGGCCGACCGCATCCAGGTCACCGGCAACACCGTCGTGGAGGCGCTGGAGGAAGCGCTGCCCGGCCTGGACGACTCGCTGAGGTTGATCACCGGGCTCGGGCTCGCCGCCGACACCTACGTGCTCGCGACCGTGCACCGGCCGGAGAACGTGGACTGCCGGGAGAACCTGGAGACGATCCTCACCGAGCTCGCCCGGCTGCCACTTCCCGTCGTGCTGCCCCTGCACCCGCGCACCGCGAAGCAGGTCGCCGCGTTCGGGCTCGACCGGCTGCTGACCCGGTTGCGGGTGATCGAACCCCAGTCCTACAAGGACTTCCTCTCGCTGGCCCGGTGGGCCGCCGTGCTCGTGTCCGACTCCGGCGGCGTGCAGGAGGAGGTCAGCGTGCTCAAACGGCCGGTCGTCGTGGTCCGCCGCAGCACCGAACGGCCCGAGATCGAGGGCACGTTCGGCACCCTCGTCCCGCCGGGCCCCCGAGTGCGGGCCGAGGTGCTCAAGTGGCTCGACGACGTGAGCGGGCACCGCACCCGGCTGGCCGGCATTCCCTCGCCCTACGGCACCGGCTCGCCGTCCGGGCTCATCGAGGCCGCGGTGCGCACGATGATCTCCGACACCCGGTTCGCCAGTCCCACGCTGGAGTTCCAGCTCGTCACCGAGGGGTAGACGTGGGCGGTGGTGGCGAGCAGCAGCGGCGTGCCCGCCACCTCCACCTCCGGCTGCTGGGCGAGATAACCGACCGGGTACACCGGTTCCACGAACGGAGCGCGGAAGACGTGCACCTCCTCGACGTCCGCGCCGGGGTGCAGTGACCGCAGCTGCTCGGTCCACCTCGCCGCGATCACGCTCTCGTCCTCGGCGAACAGCGGGGACTCGCGGTCGGTGTAGCGCATGACGTACGCGAGGTGGCGCCCGTCGACCGGCCCGGTCAGCGGCGTCATCTCGACGACCCCGTCGAACTCCGTGCCCGACCGCAGCACCGGCGTCCAGTAGTGGCCGGACAACGGTTGCCGCAGCACGAAGAGCGCGTTCACGACGCCCTGGTACCGCAGGTTCACCTGAGGCAGCAGCGGAGTCATCTCGGCGTCCGCCGCCTGCCGCAACGCCGGCAGCGGCAGCGTGGAGACGATCCGGTCGGCAACGATCGTCTCGCCGCCGGCGAGCTCGACGTGATTCCGTCCCAGCACACGGACCGGTGCCGATGTCCGCACCACCCCGCCGTGCGACTCGATCGAGGCCCTCAGCGCGTCGATGATCGTCTTGTAGCCACCGCGCGGGTAGCCGCGCACCGCGACGTTCCGTTCGCGCCCCAGCCGCTGCCACAGGTACAGCGCGGGCACGTCGCCGAACGCCGCACCGAACTTCGAGCCGAACAACGGGGCGAAGAGGTTCTGCCACACCCGGTCGCCGTACAGGCCGCGCAACCAGTCCTCGGTGCGCAGGTTGTCGAGGTCCTTGCCCTTGCCCAACCGGCGCAGCAGCACCGACACCGCGCCGAACCGCACCCGGTCGACAACACCCAATGCGGTGAACCGCAACAGGTCCAGCGCCGAGTTGAACGGGTAGTGCCGGCCGTCGACGATCATGCCCATGCTGGTGCGCTCCCAGCGGACGTCGTCGCGCAGCCCGAGCTCGTCCAGCAGCGGCAACAGGTTCTCGTCGGTCGGCATGACGCAGTGGTAGAAGCGTTCGATCCACCGGTCGCGCCACGGGAAGAACGTGCCGAGCCCGCCGAGCTGGCCGGAGGCCTCCAGCAGGGTGACCTCGGTGCCGGCGCGAGCGAGCCGGTGGGCGACGGCGAGACCGCAGATGCCGCCGCCGATGACAACAGTCCGCATCACAGTTCCCGGTACGGGGCCGGAGTGAGCCGGTCGCGCACGAGCAGCCGCAGGTACTGCACGATCGTGCGGCGCAGCTTGAGCTTGCTCGGGCCCTGCTTGCGGTCGTACTGCAGCTCCAGCGGCACCTCGGTGATCACCGGGTGGCAGTGCCGGAGCTTGAGCAGCAGCTCGACCATGCAGGCGAACCCGCGCTCCTCGACGAGTCGCTCGCCCCAGTGCGTGCTGGCGCGGGTGAGCAGGCTGACCCGGTACGCGCGGAAGCCGCTGGTGAAGTCGTGCACGTCGACCAGTCCGAGCACGCGGCGGAACAGCACGGCCGCGCCGCGCGACAGCATCCGGCGGAACAGCGGGGCGGTCTTGTCGTCGCCGCCGTCCACGAACCGGGAGCAGATCACGACGTCGGCCCCGGCGAGGATCTCGTTGCCCAGCCTGGTGACGAGCGCGGGGTCGTGCGTGTCGTCAGCGTCCATCACGACGATGAAGTCGTCCTCGCCGGCGTCGCTCAGCGCGGCTCGCAGTCCTGTTTGGACTGCCTGGCCCAGGCCGAGGTTGACCGGGTGGCGGACCAGCCGGACGTCGAGGTCCGCGACGCCGGTCACCACGTCGGCGGTGCCGTCCGACGACCCGTCGTCAACGACCCACGCGGTCACCTGCTCGGTGCGGGCGACGTCGGCGATCCGGCGCAGCAACGACGGCAGCGACGCCGCCTCGTTGTAGGCGGGCAGCACGACGTGGGCGCGGCCGCGGACCGGCGTCGCGAGCGCGGTCGCGGGTCTCGGAGCGGCCGTCCGCGAGGTGCGGACCTCGCGTTCGTCGACTGTCATCGAACCCCCATTTCATCGGGTCTCAGAGCGGCGGCGAGAATTATTCGCACGCCCGGCAGTAAATTTCGGGCCACCCCGGCTGACTTTTGCTCAGCGGCGGGGAGCGGAAGGCCTGAGTTGATTCCCGATGTAATTCGAAAGGGGTGCTGGTGTTCCACGAACGGGTGACGACGGGACGCGCTGCCGTCATTCTCGGAACATTTTCCTGCCAGATGATCTCGATCGGGTGATCTCGAATGAGACAAAGCGCTGAGGCGGAGTCGAGCGTGGGTCTTCCCCTGGAAGAGTGGTTCGCCGGAGAGTTGACCGCGCCGCTGGAGCCCGTGCGTGCCGAGGCCCGGCCGCGCGGTCTCCTCGGCCGGGTCAACGGGGTGGCGGTGCTGCTCGTCGGAGTGGACGCGGCCGCACTGCTCGCGATGGCGTCCGCCGCCGGGCAGGCTGCGGAGTGGGCGTTCGTGCTCGCGTGCGTGTTGCTGGGTGTCCGGGCGTCGGGGCGGATCTACCGCCGGCGCCTGATGTTGTCGTGGCTGCAGGACCTGCCGCGGTCGCTCGCGACGACGGCGATCGCGTTCGCCGCGGTGAGCGTCGCGGTGCTGGCCGGCGGTTGGTCGCCGGAAATGTTGCTGCAGCTCAACGAGGGTGTCTTCGCCTTCGTGGTGGTGGGTGAACCGGCCAGACTGGCGGTGTTCGCGTTCGGCAGGTGGTGCCGGCGCCGGTTCGACCGCTGTGACAGAACGATCGTGATCGGGGCTGGTCAGGTCGGTGCGGACCTCGCCGAGGTCATGCTGCGCCACCCCGAGTACGGCCTGCGCCCGGTCGGGTTCATCGACTCGGAGCCACCCGGCGACCGGAAGCTGCCGGCCGACCTGCTGCACGAGGACCTGGCGACGGCGATCAAGCGGCTCGGCGTCGGCACCGTGGTCATCGCGTTCTCGCACGCCGTCGACTCGCCGCTGGTCGACGCGGCCGTCACCGCGCACCGGCTCGGGTGCTCGACGCTGGTGGTGCCGAGGATGTTCGAGCTGCACCAGGACGGCCCGGACGTCGAACGGCTGCGCAGCTACCCGTTGCTGCGCCTGAGCACGGCGCCGACCAACCGGCCCACCTGGTGGATCAAGCGCCTGGTGGAGCGGTCGCTCGCGCTGCTCGCGCTCGTCGTGCTGTCGCCGGTCATCGTGGCGTGCGCGCTGGCTGTGCTGCTGGAGAGCGGCAGGCCGATCATCTTCCGGCAGGTGCGCGTCGGGATGGACGACAGCCAGTTCGTGATCTTCAAGCTGCGCAGCGTCCGGCAGACCGGCGTGGACGACTCGGACGTGCGGTGGTCCGTGGAGGGTGATTCGCGCGTCGGCCCCGTCGGCCGGTTCCTGCGCCGGACCTCGCTCGACGAACTGCCGCAGTTGTGGAACGTGCTGCGCGGCGACATGTGCGTTGTCGGACCGAGGCCGGAAAGGCCGGGTTTCGTTCGCCAGTTCTCCGCGATCCACGAACTATACTGGGCGCGTCATCGGGTCCCCACCGGATTGACCGGGCTCGCCCAGGTCCACGGATTGCGAGGTGACACCTCGATCGTGGACAGATCTCGGTACGACAACTACTACATCGCAAATTGGTCGCTGTGGCTGGACGTCAAAATCGTGCTGTTGACGGTGGGTGAGCTGTGTTGCCGAAGGAATCGCTGACGGGCCGTCTTCTGGTCGCGCTGCTGGTGTTCACCACGACCGCGTGCACGTACCTGCCGGCGGCGGAGAAGGCTGCGCAGCAGAGCCTCGCCCCGCCGGACCCGTCGGTCATCGGCGCTCCGCCGCCGAAGCCGCTCTCGCCGTGCGCGTGGTGGTACGGCATCGGCGCGCGTCCGACGTCGCTGCAGCTGAAGTTCGCCGCGGAGCACTACAGCCTCGTGGTGCTCAACGCGTGGGAGACGGTGGCACTGCGCCGGCTGCGTCAGCTGAACCCCAAGGTGAAAGTGCTGGTGTACAAGGACTTCTCCAGCACCCGGAACTACCCGGGGACCGTCGACAACGGCCTCGACGCGAAGTACCTGCCGACCGGGCTCGGGTACGTCGCCACGGAGAAGGCTCACCCGGAGTGGTTCGCGCTCGACACCGCGGACAAGCGGATCGAGTGGAAGGGCTACGAGAAGCATTGGCAGATGGCCGTGTGGACCGAGGCCTACCAACGCGCGTGGACGACCGCGGTCGTCGAGGAGGTCGTCCGCGAGGGCTGGGACGGAGTGCTGGCGGACAACGACTTCAGCTCACTGAGGTTCTACTCGTCCGCCGTGCTCAAGGGCACCGCGGACGCCGAGGCCACCGACCGCCTGCTGCGCGACGGCTACGACTCGTTCCTCGGCATCGCGGGCGACGAGCTGCAGAAGGTCGGGAAGGTGTTGATCCCCAACGTGTCCGAGTCGCACCTGCGGCCCGGCAGGTGGACCGCGCACTCGCGTTACGACGGGGCGATGGAGGAGAACTTCGGGCTGCGCGACGACGGCGGCAACGGCGAGCTGCTCACGTTCCGCGGCAACGAGTGGAAAGAACTGCGCGCCCAGGCCGCGCTCGGCGAGTCGTGGCTCCTGCTGGTCACGCACACGTCCAGCCCGCGCGAGGAACGCGTCGGCTACGCCACGGCTGCACTGCTCGCCGGCCCGTTCACCTGCTGGAACGGCGCGTCGCCCGACTACAAGAACCCCGCGTGGTCGCAGTACCAGGAGGCGGGGCTCGGTGAGGCCGTGGAGACGGCGAACCGGCTGCCTTCCGGGCTGTGGACCCGAGGGTTCAGCAACGGCTGGGTGGTGGTGAACCCGACCAGCAAGCCGGTCCTGGTGACGCCGCCGGCCGGGATGGTCGACATCAACGGGGTGGCGGTGTCGGCGCCGTTCGAGCTGCCGGGTGCGGACGCCAAGGTGCTGATCAAGCCGAAGGCACCCGGTGTCACGACGACTCCGCCGGTGAAGCCGCCGACGGTGCCCCCGACCCCGACCACGCCGCCGATCAAGCCGCCGACGGTGCCGACGACCACGACCACCACGCCGCCGGTGCCGACGAAACCGGTCGGCTGAGTCAGCCCAGGCCGCGGTACAGCTCCAGGTGCCGCTGAGCGCACACCTCGGGGCTGAAGCGTTCCCGTGCCTGTGCGGCCAGCAACCGGCCCGTCCGAGCGGGATCCTGATCGGCGAACAGCCCCCGCAGCTGCTTGGTCAGCGAGGCCGCGTCGCCGGGTGCCGCGAGCCGGAGCGCGGCACCCGGCACGTCGAGCATGTTCGCCACGCCGCCGGTGTCCGTTGCGACCACGGGTTTCCCTGCGGCCATGGCCTCGGCGACAACGAGCGGCTGCTGTTCCATGGTGGACGGAAGCACCAGCGCGTCGTGCTTGCGCAGCAACTCGGGCACGTCGGCGCGGAAGCCCAGGAACTCGACGGGCAGGCCTTCCGCGAGGTGTTCGCAGGCTTCGCGGAGCGGGCCGTCGCCCACGACCGTGAGCGTCACGTCCGGGAGCAAAGCGCCGCGCAGTGCTTCGAGCAGCGTCGGCAAGCCCTTGCGTTCCACCAGAAGGCCGACGAACAGCAGCCGCCGGACCGGGGTCGCGGGCGGCTCGGCTGAGCCGATCGTGACGCAGTTGTCGATGTGCACCAACCGACCTGCGGGCACGCGCAGCCGTTCGCGGAGGAACCGGCCCATCGCGGGTGCCGGCACCACCGTGCGGTCGACTCGGCGGGCGACCAGGGCGTCCGCGGCCAGCACGGTCATCGTGTACGTCGACGGCCTCGGTGCTCGGGCGGCCCCGCGGAACCACGGCTCGCCCACGTCGTCCGGCACGCCGTGGTAGGTGTGCACGACCCGGATGTCACCGAGGCCGGCGCTCACCAGGCCGCTGCGGCGGTCCTGGGCGTGCACGACGTCCGGCCGCCACGCCCGCAGTGCCGCGCGGGCCTGTCGGCTCGCGCGAAGATCTCCCTTGCGCGGCACCGAGATCTCCTCGTGCTCGACCAGGTGCGCGTCTCGTGCGGGCACCGGGCCGAACACCTTGACCTCGGCCTCGCCGGAGTCCTGCAGAGCGGCGGCGAGCCGGACGGTGACGTCCACCGGGCCACCTTTGTCCTGCGTCAACAGGTACGCGACCCTCATCGGGCGTCTCCTTCGAGCTTCTCCACGAGCGTGATGATCTGGTCGGTCATGCGCGCGCGGTCGAACAACGTCTCAGCGCGCCGTCGTCCGGTGCGACCTTCGCCGTCGGCGAGCGACGGATACGCGAGTCGTGCCGCGAGTGCCTGTCCGAGCGCGGCGACGTCTTCCTTCGCCACCAGGGCTCCCGCAGGCCCGATGCTCTGCCGCACACCGTCCACGTCGAACGCCACGACTGAGCGCCCGCAGGCCATGGCCTCCAGCGGTACCAGGGCCATGCCCTCGGCACGTGACGGCAGCACGACGACATCCGCCGCGCCGTAGAAGGACTCGACGTCGTCGCTTTGACCCCACCAGAGCACCGACTCCTGATCCTGCTGCCAGACCGCCCTCATCGGACCGTCGCCGACCAGCACCAGTTGTGCGTCAGGCACATCGGCCAGCACCGCAGGCCACGCGGCGAGCAGGAGGTCCTGGCCCTTCTGCGCAGCGAGCCTGCCCACGCACACCGCGGTGGGCCGCTCGGGGAGGTTCAGCCGGCGCCGTGCGGTGGTGCGGTCGGACGGACGGAGCAGGGTGGTGTCGACGCCGTTGCACACGACTTCGGCCGGTGCGGTCACCCCTGCTTCGCGTCCGGACGCGAGCTCGTCGTCGCTCACGCACACGAGCTGGTGCGTCCACCTGGAGGCGAAGGCTTCCCAGCGCGTGCACGCCCGGCGCAGCAGGCCGTTCGAGAGCCGGAACGACCACAGGTGCGGCTGGAAGATCGTCGGCGTCCGGCCGCGGACCGCGAGCCTGCCGGTCAGCCCGGCCTTAGAGCTGTGCAGGTGGATCACGTCGGGGCGCAGCTTGCGAAGGATCTTGTGGAGCCGCAGGGTTTCACCCAGCACCGACAGTCCAGGGGAGCGGGTCGCGGGCCACGGGATCGTGCTCAGCTGGTCGGGGAGCCAGCCGTGCGGCGGGCACACCACGTGCACCTCCCAACCGGCGGCGCGCTGTGCCCGTGCGAGATCCAGCACGACCTTGGCGACGCCCGCCTCCACCGGCTGCGTCACGTGCACGATCTTCACAGGCTTCCTCGCAGTTCACGTACGGCTTCGCGGTTGAGCGGCAACGCCACGGCCGCGTACACGCCGAGCAGCGCCAGGCCGGAGAGCAGGGCGCCGGCGATTCCGTTGGTGTCAGGCAAAAGGCGCGCCACGAGCACGCAGCTCAGACCGGCCGCGAGCAGCCCTGCTGTCGTGCGGGCGAGTTCCTTCAGCGGGAAGGCAAGCCCGTGCCGCACCAGCACACACCAGGCGAACGGGACGAGCAGCCAGACGATGACGGCTTGAGCGACCGCCACGGCCACCACCCCGTGCCTCGTGGTCGTCGCCAGCGCGGAGGCCAGCATGGCCAGGTGGGTCACTTCGAGCGCGAGGTACCACCGCGCGTGCCCGGCGGCCCGGATGACCTGGTACCAGGTGTGCAGCAGCCCGAGTCCGAGTCCGTACGCGCACAACGCGACCAGCACGGGCGCGGCGGGCGCCCAGCGGTCGCCGAACAGCACGACGTGGTCGGCGAGCAGCGCGATCACCGCGAAGAGCCCGCCGGTGATCACCAACGCGGCCTTGGTGAACCTCAGCAGGGCACCGGACACCGTCTGTCCACTTCGGACCAGCTCCGTGCACACCGGGAACAGCACGCCGCCCAGCACGACGGCCACGAGGATGTACGGCATCCAGGCGATCCGGAAGGCGAGCGAGTACACACCGACGGCCGACGGGCCCAGCACGTGCCCGATCGTCAGGTAGTCGACGTTGATCAGCAGCGTGGCGACGACGGCACCGGGCCCCACGACAGCCGTCCACCGCAGGGCTTCCCCTGCGGAATCGCGATCCCAACGCGGGCGGATGCGCGCCCCCGCGACCACTGCGAGCACGGGTTGGGAGATGGCCGTGCACAGCAATCCGACGGCCATCGCGAGCGGCCCGTGGCCGAGCGCCGCCAGCACGATCGTCACCGCCGCACCGAGCACCATGCCGCCCGCGTCGGGCAGCATCCGGCGCCGGAAGTCCAGATCGCGGTGCATCACCGCCATCTGCACGCCACCGATCGCGGTGAACGGCAGGCTGAGCGCGGCGATCCTGATGAGCGCGGCCGGCGCCCCGAGCGCGGCCGCGAGGGGTTCCGCGGCGAGCAACAGCACCACGGTCAACGCGAGACCGCCACCCGCGCTCAACGTCAGCACCGTGCCCGCGAGCTCACGCGGGTCCCGTTCGGTCCGGCTGATCACGTCGTAGACGCCCGCGGACTGCACGACCTGACCGATGTTGACCAGCGCCACCACGAGTGACACCGCGCCGAGGCCGTCCTCGGTGAGCAGTGCCGCGAGCACCAGCGTGACCGCGACCTGGCAGCCCTTGCTGACCAGGTTGACCGCGAAGAGCCACAACGATCCCCGGACCGCCCGCGCACCGACCTGGTTCGTCACGCGCGTTTCCTGGCCGCGACGACCACCAGCAGCACCCAGGCCACGACTATCGCCACACCGTCCACCGTCACGTCCACCCGGTGCCCGAACGTTCCGACGATCGCGCTGTTCACGAAGTACAGATGCGCGAACGGAACCGCGAGCGCGAGCACCGCGACCCCGGCGAGCCGCCAGTCCCGTTCCTTCCGGCGCCGCCAGCACACCACCGCCACCGCCACCATCGCGGGCACCGCGATCAACACGTCACCGGGCTGGTGAACCA
Source organism: Lentzea alba (assembly GCF_047445655.1). Taxonomy (GTDB): domain Bacteria; phylum Actinomycetota; class Actinomycetes; order Mycobacteriales; family Pseudonocardiaceae; genus Lentzea; species Lentzea alba_A. The sequence goes on along the minus strand of NZ_JAJAEG010000023.1, from coordinate 91,207 downwards.
GCGCCACAACAGCACCGATCGCCGTGAGCAGGTCCGCGACCGACCGGCTGTCCTCGTCACCGCGGTCGAGCTTCCTGGCGAGCACCGCCGTAGCCGCCAGCACCCCGACCAGCGCCACGAGCTCGGCCGCCGGCGGCAGCCAGTCCGTCACCCGGAAGAACACCGCCGGAAGATCCACCCGTTGCGCCGTCACGGAATCCACCGCGCCGTAGCTGGTACCACTGGCGTGCGCGAGGTTCGCCGAGATCACGTCGAGGAACGCCCCGACACCCCCACCCCGGTACACCAGCAACGCCACCACAGGCAGACTCGCGAGCGCCGCGATGGCCGTGCCACCGAGCGCAACCCTGCGCGACCCGCGTGCGAACAGCAGAACCGCCAACGGCAACCCGAACTGCGGCTTCAACCACGCCACCGCCAGCCCGAGCGCAGCGACCCGCGGATGACTGGACCGCGCCATCAACGCCGCCGCCGCACCCACCGCGATCAACGGGTTGACCTGCCCCACGTACAGCTGCGCCTTGCCCACCTGACTCGTCACCAGCAACGCCGCGATCACCACGGTGCCGAGCACGAGCGGCAGCTTCGCCCGCCGAGCCGCCAGCAACCCGAGAACTCCCAGGAGGACGAGCGAGGCGAGGGTGAACGCGATCGCGCCGATCCGGTACTCGGGCAACGCGAACGGCATGTGCAGCACGAGGTGGTACGGCTGGTAGAGGTTGAAGTTCTGCCGCACCGGCCAGTGCGCGAACATCGCCGCCGGGTCGTACGGGTTGCCGCCCGCCAGGAACTCGCGGATCGGGAAGTACACCGCGTCCCGGAAGTCCTGCAGCCGCTCCTCGGCCAGGTTGTCCTCGGTGGGGGTGGGAACTTCCCACGACGGGCGCAGCGCCCGCGCGGCGCTGAGCGCGCCGACGATCGCCACCGCGACCGTGATGAGGGTGCGGGTGTTCGGCCGGGTCGTGGTGATCATGTCAGCACCACCGCGACCAACACGGCCGATGCCGGCAGCACTGCGAGCGCCGCCGTCAGATCACCAGGCTCGTTCCCGCCATCGGCCACTGCGATCACCGCCGTGCCCTCACCGGGCTCGCCAGCCTTGTCCGGCAACGAAGCCGCCAACGCCTCGGCCTGCGCGGTCAGCCCGAAATCCGCGGGAACCACCCGCACCGGCCGAGCCGCCGCCACGCACAGGGCGGTCAACCGGTCGAGCATCCCGGGGTCGTCCTCACGCACCAACGCCACCGGGTGCCGCACGCCGGCCGCCACGACCGCGGCTCGCACGGCGGCCTCGCCCGTGCGAGGCCGACGCAAGGCGCGCAACGCGAAAACAGCGATCCCCGCTGCCAGCGCGGCGGCCAGGGCCAGGCCGGCCGCCAGCTTCCAGTCCGGTGCCACCCGCGTGGTGTCCGGGCGCTCGTCGAGCACCCGCAGCCGACCGGCCGGGGCGAGCAGGTTCGCGTCCGCCACGGCCTTGGCCAGAGCGGTCACCGCGGCGGAAGCCTGATCTGCCGAGCCCGCCCGCACGGACAGCCGCGCCAGACCGGAAGCCGGCACCAGTTCGACGGCCGCGGTGAGCGAGCGCGGGGTGGTGGAAGCGGCGTGCGCGGCGGCTTCCAGCACGGTGGGGCTGTGCACCAGCTGGACGATCGCCGGCATCGAGAGAGAGGCGACCTCGCCGTACTGAGCGGAGGTCTCGGTCGCGGGCGTGGCGAGCAGGGCGACACGGCTCTCGTACTGCTCGCCGCGCAGTGACGTCACCGCCAGCACGAGCACCACGACGACGAGCGCCACCGCCGTCGCCTCCAGCAGCGTGCGCTTGTTCACCGGTGTTCTCCTGCAAGGGTTCGGAGGAGTTCGTCGTAGGACTTCATGAACGTGTGGGGGTCGTGTGAACGTTCGACCGACGCACGGCCCGCGGCGCCGGCGGAAGCACACGCCCGCGCGTTGAACAGGAACGAGGCCAGCGCGGCCGCCGTGGCCGAGGGTGAGCGGCGCGGCACGAGCACACCACCGCCACCCGCCAGCGCCTCGCGCACACCGTCCACATCGGACGCAACGACCGGGCGGCCGGCGGCCAGCGACTCCAGGATCGCGATCGGCATGCCCTCCCAGTCACTGGTGAGCACCACGACGTCCGCGGCGTCCAGCAGGTCAGGCACGTCGCAGCGGGTGCCGAGGAAACGCACGCGGTCCGCCACGCCGAGTTCTTCGGCCCGGTGTTCCAGGTCGGCGCGGAGGCTTCCGTCGCCGGCCAGCAGCAGGATCGCGCCCGCGACCAGAGCCCACGCCTCCAGCAGCACGTCGTGGCGCTTTTGCGGTTCGAGGCGGGCCGGGCACAACGCCACCGGCACGTCGGCACCGATGCCGAGCACCCCGCGGATCGCCGCCCGGTCGACTCGCGGCGGTTCGACGAACACCGCGTTCGGGATCACCTCGACCACGAGGCCGGCCGCGCGCAACCGTGCAGCGCTGGCCTCGGACACCGCCGTCACCGCATGCGAGGTGCGCCGCAGAACCCGCGCGGCACCACCGAGATCAGTCTCGGCGACTCCGTGGAACACGGTCGCGACGGGCGTCCCACGCGCGCCGAGCCGGGCCACGAGGCTCGCGGACACGTTGTGCGCCAGCACGACATCCGGTGAAAAAGCACGGACAGCCGAGCGCACGGCGGAAACAGCGCGCAGCACGCCGCTGACCCTGCGCCGCGCCACCGGCACGTCGAACGTGCGGAAACCCTGCGCCCGCAAGGCCTCGGCGCGATGCCCGCCGCCGCTCGCGACACCGGACTCCCAGCCGAACTCGCCGCCGGCCCGCACCATGCCCGCGACGACGGCCTCGGCTCCTCCGGCGCCCATCTCACTGATGACGTGCAAGACACGCATCGCGCTCACTCTCCTCAAGGCGCAGGCCGGCCGCGATCGCCACCGCGACCAGCGACCAGATCGGCAGGTAGTACTGCTCTGACAGGAAGGTCGACGCGACCAGCGCGGCGATCAGCGACGCCTGGACTGCGAGCATCGACCGGTCACCGGCGCGCAGCGCGCGTTCAGTGGCCACGAACGCCATCGCGACCGCGCCGAGGAAGCAGGCGAGACCGGGCAGGCCGAGCTCCGCGCCGATCTCCAGGTAGATGTTGTGCGCCACCGGCGACTGCTCGTCGACCTCCGCGTTGCGCGAAGCCGCCACGTACGAGCTGCGGAACCCACCGGGCCCGACCCCGAGCACCGGGTTGTCGGCCATCATGCGGGCGGCCGCCTGCCAGCGCAGCTCACGAGTGTCCACATTGGTCGCGGCGATGTGCGTCTTCTCCGCGAGCGCCCGGTCCAGCACCGGTCCCGCGAACACCACGGCACCGAGCCCGATCACCGCGAGCCCGCCGACCATCGCCGCCACCACACGCATCGACACACCGCGCCGCACGACGAGCCACACCCCGGCACACAGAAGTGCAAGCGCACCACCGCGGGAGAACGTCGCCGCCGCACCCGCCGCCAGCACCGCGCCGACCGGCAGCAGGAATCTCCGAGCGGGCAACGCGATCAGCAACGGCAGCGCCACCACCAGGAAGTACGCGAGGTCGTTGGGATCCTCAAGAGGCCCGGTCGCCCGTGCCTCACCGTCGACGACCAGGCTGTACAACGCGCCCACCGCCGCGAACAACGCGCCGCCGACGGCCGCCGCGAGCACCGCCCGCACCGGCACCTCCCGTGCCACGACGTCGACCAGCACGGCGGTGATCAGCAGGAACGGCAGGAAGCGCTGGGCGTAGTCCAGCGCGAACGGGTCACCGGCATGCACGGCCGACGAGACCAGCACCACCACGGCGAACAGCGCCAGCAACGCGTGCAGCGGATGCGGTGCGGGCAGCTGCCGCAGACGCACCCGTTGCGCGGCCCACGACACGATCAGCAGCCCCGGCGCCACCTTGGCCAGGTGCGGGTGCACCTGGTGCAGATAACCCTCCAGCGGAGCCAGCAGGACCGTCGCGCACGCGAGCACGCGCAGCAGCCACGTCATCCGCACAGCTCCGTCCGGCGCTGCGGGATGAGCTCCGACAACCGGGCCACGTGCGCACCGGTGCCGACGACGTCGAAGTGCTGTCGCAGCACGGAAAGCACCCAGCCGAGCAGCGCCGCCTTCTCCGCGCCCGGCACGGACATCCCGGGGAAGAACTCCATCCCCGGTGCCTCGGCACCGCTCAGCACGTCGGTCGGGTGCAGCAGCAACGACGGCGCGGTGCCGGTCAGCAGGCACAACCGCAGCGCGGCACGGAAGTAGCCGCGCGCCAGTCGTGGCGAGATCTGGTGCAGCTGCAACAGGTACGCGCCGTGGATCGGGACGCGCAGCAACGGCATGGTCGTCACCGGCAACTCGGCCAGACCGGTGCCGTGCCAGCGGAACGGCTTGTTCGGCGAGAAGACCTTGCCGAACCCGCCGAACAGGTCACCAGAAGCATCGGACCGAGCGGTGCGGTTGTGGTACGCACGGGCCAGGGGGCCGATCCACGTGGGCAGGGTGCTCGCGTCGTAGCGGTAACCACGCGAAGCGAGGATCTCCAGAAGTGCCGGGGTGACGCTGTAGCCAGGACCGCGGAACCCGACGGGCCGGGGAGCGCCGGCGGCCACGAGAGCGTCCTCCGCTCTGACCAGCTCCGCCTCCAGTTCGGACCTGGAGTACCGGTGCAGCCAGGGTTCGTGCCCCCACGAGTGGTTCGCCACTTCGTGCCCCGCCGCCACGACGTCGCGAACGGCCTGCGCCCCGTCGTCGCGTTCGGCATCGGCCCCCACCACGAAAACCGTGGTGGTGAGCCGATGTTCGCCGAAGACCTCCAGCAACCGGGGCACGGCGGCAGAGAGGAAGCTCGGTCTGCGTTCCCACTCCGGGTCGCCGTGGGTCTTGAGATAGGCCCACAGGTTGTCCAGGTCGAGCGAGACGCTCGCGGTTCTCACTTCGCCACCTCGGTGCTGGCGAGCTTCGGTGCGCCCAACGCCAGCACGCCGGCCACGACGAGCGTCATCCCGAACCCGACGGCCCACTCCCAGCCCGGCGTGATCCGGTCGCCCAGCATCCCGATGCCGATGACGGACGTGAGCACCACGGTGGTCGCGTCCATCGCCGCCACCGACGACGTGGCCGTGCCGCGTTGCAACGCCACCGCGAGGCAGGACTGGCCGACCAGCGCCGCCACGATCATCAACCACGTCAACGGGTGCAGCACCACGTCGAGCAACGACTCGTCCGCGACGGACCGGCCGATGATCGCCACCACCGCGAACGCCGTGCCGGCGAGCACCGAGACGACGACCGGATTCGTCCCCTGCGTGGCACGCGAAGCGAACACGATCAGGAGCAGCGGCAACCCGAGCAGCACCAGGCCCGGCACGGTCGGGATGTCGTTCGCCACCGACGGTTCCGCCGCCGTGACCAGCAGGATGAGCCCCGCCGCCATCATGACGAGCACCGCGATCTCCAACGGCCGCACGCGCCACTTCAGCACCAGCAGACCGAACACGGTCGCCAGTCCGACGGCGCACGAAGAACCCGCCTGCACCAAATAGAGCGGCAGCTCGGCGCGGGCGAGAAAAGCGAACCCGAAACCACCCACCTGGCCCGCGAACCCCACCAGGTAAAGGCGGTCCTTGGCCAGCCGGGCGAGCAGTCCCAGTCCGGTTCCCGGTCTCCGGTCCGCTCGTTGTGCCGCAACGGTCTGAGCCACGATGCCCAGGCCGTACAGCGCGGTGGAGACAACGAGATCAAGGTATCCGGACATGCAGAACCTCCCTCGTCAAGGCTCCGAAGAATACGGAGCCACGAGGGCGTTCCCCATTAGAGGGATATGCCGCAACTCATCGCGACAATTGCGCGCAGTTAATCGCTCGAAAGTGAAAGAATTCTGCTCTACAGGGTGATGACGGTGCCGTCCAACGGCACCTCGACACCCGCCTCGCGCAGCTTCGCGGACTCGGGCGAGGCCGGGTCCAGCACCGGGTTGGTGTTGTTGAGGTGGGTGTAGATGCGCCGCACGGAAGGGAACCGCCGCAGCTCCGGCAGGCTCGCCGTGATCGGCAGGTGGCCCATCGCGGCCTGACCGGACGAGCTGCCGGTCGCCGAACCCATCTCGGACGCGGCGTAGAAGGTGCCGTCCAGCAGCAGGCAGTCGGCCCCGGCCACCACCTCGTCGAAGCCAGGAGGCCACGAAGCGAGGCACGGCGCGTAGACCAGCACGCCGCCTGATTCAAGATCCTCAAAACGGTAGGCGACCACCCAATGACCATCCACAGTGGACGAGCGGGCGTACTTGGGTCGCTTGCCGCTGATCGGGATCGCCGAGACCCGCAGGCCGCCGAGGTCGAACGACTGGTCGGCCTCAACCTGCCGCCACGCCACCGGCGCGTACCCGTCGATCACCGTCCGCAGGTCGAACTGGTCCTTCAGCGCGTGCAGCACCGTGCCCGGCGCCCACACCGTCAACCCGGCGCCGCCCCGCAACGTCAGCAGCCCCAACGTGTGGTCCAGCTCGGCGTCGGTGAACAAAGCCCCGCGCAGAGGTGTGTCACGCGCGCCGGGGCCGGGGTTCAGCAGCGAGCACGAGGCGATCTGCGTGCGGATGTCCGGCGAGGCGTTGACGAGCCACCAGTCGGTGCCGTTGCCGCTGATCGCCAGGCAGTCCTGGGAACGCGACGGCAACTCACCGGAACGAGCGCGCACGCAAAGGGCGCACGCGCAGTTCCACTGGGGGAAACCGCCACCGGCCGTGGTGCCGAGCAGAACTGCTTTCAAGTCATCTTCCTCATGGCCATCGCCGGCTCGACCGCGGGCGTCATCTCGGTCTCCAGAATCAAGTCCACTGTGGACCGCGCAGGAGACAGGGAGCACACCGGGTCGGTAGCGGCGGCATCACCGGTCAGCTGGAACGCCTGACACCGGCACCCGCCGAAGTCGATCTCCTTGCGCGGGCACGAGCGGCACGGGTCCTGCATCCACTCGTAGCCGCGGAAAGCGTTGAAGGACGACGAGTTGTGCCAGATGTCGTGCAACGACGAGTCCCGCACGTTCTCGATCTTCAACGTCGAGATCACCGTGGCGGCGGGGCAGGGGAGCACGTCGCCGTTCGGTGCGACGGTCAGCTGCCGCGCGCCCCACCCGTACATGCAGGGCTTCGGGTGTGCCTCGTGGTAGTCCGCGATGACGTAGACGATCTCCATCCGCCCGCGCAGACGTTCCTGCGCCGCCGCGACGATCGGGTCCGCCACCGCGAGCTGTTCGCGGGTGGGCAGCAGGACCGCCCGGTTGCGCAACGCCCAGCCGTAGTACTGGGTGTTGGCGAGCTCCAGCCGTTCGGCGCCCATCTCCTCGGCCATCGCGATGATCCCGGCGATGTTATCGAGGTTCTGCCGGTGCAGCACCGTGTTGACGGTCAGTGGCAGGCCTTCCTCACGGACGAACGCCGCGGCCTCCACCTTCCGGTCGAACGCCTTGATGCCGGCGATCCGGTCGTTGCCCGCCTTGGTCGCGTCCTGCAGGGAGAGCTGCACGTGGTCGACGCCGCGCGAAGCCAGGTCCCGCAACCTGTCCCGGGACAGACCCACTCCCGACGTGACCAGGTTGACGTAGCAGCCGAGGCTGTTCGCGTGCGCGACCAGCTCGGGCAGGTCCGGTCGCAGCAGCGGTTCGCCGCCTGACAGGTGGATCTGCAACGCGCCCAACGACCGAGCCTGGTCGAAGACGCGCAGCCAGTCCTCGGTCGAGAGCTCGGCGTCCCGGCGCACCAGCTCGACCGGGTTCGAGCAGTAGCCGCACTGCAACGGGCACCGGTGCGTCAGCTCGGCCAGGAGACCGAAGGGAGCCTCAGCCATCGACGTCCACCACCCTTCGTTCCACCAGGCGCGCCACCAGCTCGGCGATGTCCTCGGGCTCCACGCCCACGTAGGTCTCGCCCAGCGACAGCGCGATGTCACCCACGGACCGAACCCCGTCGCACAGCGACACGACGGAGGCAGCGGTCTCGTTCAGCACCAGCACACCTTCGGGGAAGAGCACGACGTGAGCCTCGCGGATCTGGTCGTAAGTGCACTTCACGCCGCGCCGGATGTGCGGCACGGCGTCCAGTGCGACGACAGACGTCACGGCTTGCCCTTGCCCGAGTAGTAGTCGACGGCGTCCAGCACGGCCCTCAGCACGTCGCACTTGAACGACAGCGCCCGCACAGCAGCCTCCTGCTGCTCGCGCGTGACCGAGTGCTCGACGACGATGTCCAAAGTGGCCTGTCCCTCACCCGCGACCGCCTGGATGCGGTTGGTGAAGTAGGCGAAGCCCTCCTCGGCGATCCACGGGTACTGCTCCCGCAGCGCCGCCAAACGCTTGCGCATCAACGCGCCCGAGAACATTTCGGTCAGGCCGGACGCGATGCCGATGACCCACGGCTGGGTGCGCGCGAAGTTCACATAGGCGTCGACGGCGAATCTTGTGCCGGGAAGCACGTGCCGTTCGTCGAGCACCTCCTCCCGCGTCAGCCCGACGGCTTCCGCGAGGCGGATCCAGTTCTCGGCACCGCCCTCGCCGGGCTGTGTGCCGTCGTGCCAGATGATCCGTTCACGCCACTGGCGCCGGATCTCCGGCAGCGGGCAGTTGGAGAGGATCGCGGCGTCCTTCTGGGCGATGCAGCGCTGGTAGTACCAGCGGTTCGCGGCCCACGCCTGCAGCTCGTGCTTGCTCAGCTGGCCCGCGTGCATGCGCAGGTGGAACGGGTGACTGTCCCAGTACCGGGGTGCGAGGGCGCGGAGCTCGGCGACGAACTCCGCGGGAGGAACGGCAGTCATTGGCGGAAACTCCTCGGTCGACCAGGAACGACGCGGCGAGGCGTGTGGGGCCGGGGTTCCCGGCAGGTGACGGGAACCCCGGCCAAAGCCCAACGTCAGCTGCGTGCTGCGTAGGCGGTGACCTCCATCGGCGTCTCGAAGTCGCGGAAGTCGGGCTTGACCCACTCGCGCTTGACCTCGGGAAGCTTCTGCTCGGTAGCGGTGACGACAACGTTCATGGCGCAACTCCTCGGGTCTTGAGCCAGCGAGCCCGGTGGGCGCGCGGCACTTCCGTGGGGCGCGGCGGCAAGCCACACGTTATGTCTTCCGAGCCGTCAAGGTCTAGACCGTACATAAAGTTACCTAAAGTCATCGGAGGGGTGACCCGATTGGCGGATTCGACACCGACTACACACCGTGGTTGTATCTGGGAGCCCCCAGCCCGCAACCTCCCACGCGGGCTCGCCGTCGCCGCACGACGCGAAAGTTGGAGGGGTCAGCACAATGGGTGCTCGTCGAAGTGCGTATGTCGGCGTCCTCGCGCTTGCGGTAGGACTTTCCGGCAGTCCGCTGGCGTCTGCAGCGACACCGGACGAAGTCGGCACGATGGCTGTCAAAACGATCGCGACCGGCCTCAAGCAGGCCTGGAGCATCGACTTCCTGCCGGACGGCACCGGCATCTTCACGCAGAAGGACGCCAAGACCGTCTCCACGATCACCAAGGACGGGAAGGTCACCAAGGTCGGCGACATCCCCGGCATCTCGGTGACCAAGGAGGCCGGGCTGCTGGGCATCGCGGTGTCCCCGACCTATGCCGCGGACAAGACGCTCTTCCTCTACTACACAACGGGATCCGACAACCGGATCGCCACCTGGCAGATCGGCGGCGGCGCACCGAAGCCGATCGTCACGGGCATCCCGCGCGGCTCGCAGTTCCACCACGGCGGCCGGATCAAGTTCGGTCCCGACGGCTTCCTCTACGCCGGTACCGGTGACGGCCAGAACGGGAGCAACGCCCAGAACAAGAACAACCTGGGCGGCAAGGTCCTGCGCATGACCAAGGACGGCAAGGCCGCGCCGGGCAACCCGTTCAACAACCTCGTCTACTCGTACGGCCACCGCAACGTCCAGGGCCTGACCTGGGTCGGCAGCCAGCTGTACATCTCGGACATCGGCGCCAGCAAGGTCGACGAGCTCAACAAGATCGACGCCGGCAAGAACTACGGCTGGCCGACCTGTGAGGGCTCGTGCGGCACCGCGGGCATGACCAACCCGGTCAAGCAGTGGCCGACCTCGCAGGCCACCCCGTCCGGCATCACCACCTACAAGGGCATGCTCTACATGGCGTCCCTCAAGGGCGGCACCTTCAAGATCAACACGAGTGGTGCCGGCGGCAAGATCTACACCAACCTCGGCCGCACGCGCGACGAGGTCGCGGGTCCCGACGGTTCACTGTGGGTGATCACGCCCGGCGGCATCCACATCGCCGACGGCAACTGACCACACCAGACTCGCTACCGGAGGTAGTTGAGAACGCCCCTCGCCTCACCCGCTCGGAGGCGAGGGGTGCCCGCAGACATCCGATTACCGTTGTCAGTCCATGCGATGTGTGATTGGGTAAATACGCCCTGCAATGCCGCCGCCGCAGACTAATTCGAGCGGACACGAAGGAGAGCACATGCGTGCTCGACGTATTGCAGCCGCGGCAGCCTGCACTGCCGTAGCGGCCTCCCTCTGCGTGCTACCGGCCTCCGCACAGGACGGCCCCTCGGTGCTCGCGGAGCGGACCATCGCCACGAAACTGGACATCCCGTGGGACATCGAGTTCCTGCCGGACGGCAGCGGAATCTTCACCGAGCGGGACACCCGCAAGATCAAGAAGATCAAGGGCACCACCGTGACCGAACTGGACACGGTCGAACAGGCCCAGACGACCGGTGGTGAAGGCGGCCTCCTCGGCCTCGCCGTGTCGAAGACGTTCGCGACCGACAACTCGGTCTTCATCTACTACTCGACGGCGAACGACAACCGAGTCGCGAAGCTCGCCCTCGGCGGCACGCCGCAGGTGATCGTGAGCGGCATCCCGAAGAACCGCTACCACAACGGCGGCGGCTTGGAGTTCGGTCCGGACGGCTTCCTGTGGGCGACGACCGGTGACGGCCAGAACACGAGCACCGCGCAGAACTGGAACTCGTTGGGCGGCAAGGTTCTCCGCTTCGACACGGCTGGAAGGGCCGCTGCCGGCAACCCTCGCGCCGGCAGCATCGTCTACTCGATCGGCCACCGGAACGTCCAGGGCATCACCTGGGTCGGGAACACCGCGTACGCCACCGAGTTCGGCAACAGCTCGACCGATGAGATCAACCGGATCGAGGCCGGCAAGAACTACGGCTGGCCCACCTGTGAAGGCAACTGCAACACCGCGGGCATGACCAACCCCGTGAAGACGTGGAGCACGAGTCAGGCCGGTCCGGCTGGCATCGCCTTCTACAAGAACGCGTTGTACGTCGGCGCGGTCACCGGCCGGCGCGTGTGGAAGATCCCGGTGAGCGGCACCTCGCTCGGCACGCCGCAGTCGGTGTTCTCGAGCTACGGCCGCGTGCGCGCGGTGGCTCCGGCGCCGGACGGCACGTTGTGGCTCGGCACGTCCAACCAGGACAACAACGGCCAGCCAGGCGCGAACGACGACCGGATCATCTCCACTGACGGCTGATCCGGCACGCTGATCTAGTTGCGGGCTGCGGGCATCCCGCGGAGCTGGTCCAGCACCGCGGGATCCTGCAGCTGCATCCACTGGATCACCTCGGTGTACGTGGCGCACACCGTGTCCTGCTTGTCGCACACGTACCCGAGGAACTGCTCCATCGCGTTCGAGAACGCCGACCCGTTCCACTCGTTGAAGTGGTTGCCGATCACGAGCGGCGCGCGGTTGCCGTTCAACGCGGCCTGGTAGACGGACTTGTACGTGTCGAAGACGATCTGGGTGAACTCACCGGCGCGTTCCGGCTGCTCCTGGGCGCCGTTGAGGGAGTACCAGAGGTTGAAGTCCATCATCACGACCTGCTTGCCCAGCGCGGGCACCCGGACCTCGGGCATCGGGAACTCGTAGAGTCCGTTTTGGACGGACGGCCACTGCACGCCGAGCGCCACCTTGCTGGTGTCGTAGACCAGGCCGTGCGCGGCCATCGCGGGGAAAGCCTGGTCCCAGTTGCCTTCCAGGCACGGCGTCCGTCCACCTCGGACAGCGCCCTTGGGCAGTTTGAACCCGGCCGCCCTGGCCTTGTCCACGATCTGCTCGAACTGGTCGAGCTCGACGTTCCACGCGTTGGTGTCCCACTTGTCCACCGACGGCTGCGAGCCGCCGGAGCAGAAGTGGCCGTTGTAGTGCGTGCCGATCTCGTGGCCGTCGTCGATCACCTGGTTCAGGTAGCCGATCCGGCTCTGGATGTCCTGCCTGGTGCCGCCGAACGAGATGTCGGAGACGCCGCGCTTGAGCCCGGCCGGTGGCGTGTACTGCATCTTGTCCTGGTCGGACAGCATGTAGACACCCGACAGCAGGCCGGTGACGTGCGCCTTCTTCTCCCGCGCGATCGGCAGCACCTTGTCCCAGTGCTGCTTGGACACCGCGCCGTCGAAGGAGAAGAGCACGAACTGCGGTGGCTTCTCACCGGGCGCGAGCTTGTGCATCCACGGCTGTTTCTGCAGCTGCTCGGGGGTGGGCGCGGGGACGGTCGGTGTCGGTCCGGCGTCCTTCGGCGCGGGCAGCCGGGGCGCCATCGGTAACGGACCCGCTTCCGCCGGGTTCTCGTCCTTGTGCGGACCCAGAGTCATCACCAGCACGAGGGCCAGCGCAAGAGCCACGCCCGTGGTCAACCATCCCCACCGCTTCACACTTTAGGAGACGACTGGTCACCCGAAGGGGTTGCTTCGTCACCCAACGGGTTCGGCGATCACCACTCGGTTCGCCTCGTAACCCTGCTGCCCGCCGACCCACGTGCCACCGCAGGTGACCAGCACCAACCGGTGCGGGCCGCGGGGTCCGAAGAACTCGACCGCACGGGCCGGGAGCTCTTCCTTGCGCACGGTCTCGATCTGCTTGATGCGGAACTTGAACTCCTTGCCCGCGCTGTCGGCGATCACGACCTCACGGCCGTTCTGCGCCTGCCACAGCTCGGCGAACGGGCCCTTGGCGCCCTTCCAGTCGACGTGTCCGGCGAGGACCGTCGCGCCCTCCGCGCCGGCGAGCTCGGTGCCCCACCAGGTCGCCTCGCCGATGCCGTCGGGCACCGGCAGCACGCCGTCCTTCACCTCACGGCGCACCAGCGTGGCCGTGCCGCCGGAGGGGAGCCGCACCGAACCGGGGCCTGCTTTCGGTGGCGCGGGTTGTTGCTGCTTCGGGTCGGCGGGCTTGGCGTTGGCCGTGTTCGCCCCGCCGAGCAACCCGGTGAGGTCGGCGCCGCGGCCGGTGCTCAGGCTGTCGCCCACCGGCCCCGGACCGACCACGGGGATCTCGTCCGCGACCGCGTGTCCTTTCAGGACCTCCGTCTCGGACGACGTGACCAGCACGCTGGTGGCGGCGAGGCCCGCCACCAGCACGCCGGTCAGGAACGCCTTGGGACTCACTGCCTGCGCCACACCAGGAAGCCTGCCAGCGCCGCACCGAGCAGCACCAGGCCACCCACCGCGAGCATCAGACCGGGACGCAGCTGGGTGTCGAACGACGCGGTCGCGACAGGCGTCTTGCCGTCCTCACCGGCCGGGATCGTGCTCGGCACCACGGGCTTGTTCGGCTTGTTCACGAGTTCGAGCGCGAGCGTCTGACCCGCGGCGACCGTGCCGCACGAGGCGGGCGGCGCCTTCGGGTCGAAGAACTCCTCGTAGCCCTTGGGGGCAGCGACCTCGACCAGGCAGATCTCCTGCGGGGTGCGCAGGTCCGGCACCGCGACCGTGCCGTCGGAGCCGGTCTGCAGCACCAGCGGCTTGCCGTCCGTGCCGACCAGCGGGGTGTCGTCCTGCTTCACCGCGGGGCTCGTCTGGTCCTTGGCCGTGACGCGCAGCGCGACGCCGGCGATCGACTTCTTGGTCTCGGCGTCGATCTTCGTGATCTTCACGATGCCGGGCGCGGTCTTGGCCTGGCCGTTGGCTGCGGCGTTCAGCTTCTTCTCGCCGCCCGTGGTGACCATGCGCTGCATGTTGTCCGTCGGGATCGGCTGGTGCACGACCGGGCGGTCGGCGGGGGAGTCCGCGACGGCCGCGATCGAGGGCTTCGGGCCGGTGGGGACGATCTTGATCTTGGCTGGGCTGCCGTCGGCGCCGGTGGTGGCCCTGCCGCCGACACTGCCGTCGACGAGCGTGGCGTCGGTCAGCGTGAAGTCGATCGCCGCGTTCGGCACGCCCTTGCCGTTGGCCTTGACCAGGGACACGGTCCAGTTGGACTCGAGTCCGATGATCAGCGGCTCCTTCGGCGCGGTGGCCGAGAGCGCCCACGGGCCGCGGTTGGCTTCGGCGTCGGCCTTCAGGCGCGCGACGGTGTCCATGACGGACTGCGGCAGCCGCGCGGCGTAGAAGGGCGCGTCGTAGGCGAGGTACTTCGGGTCGGTGGTGTCGAGGCGCACGGGGCCGTCGGGCGCACTCGTCCAGCTGTGCAGGAGGTGCGCGAGCGCGGCGGCTTCTTCCGGCGACTTCGTCGTGGAGTAGCGCAGCAGGAGGTAGGAGATGTTCGCCGCGACGTCAGGGGCGAGGTCCTTGCCCGCCTTCGTCCGCAGCGCGTCACCTTCCTTGTAGTTCACGTTGCTGTCCGGCGCGGGCAGTGCGTACTGCACGCACCACACGTGCTTTCCCTGCCAGACGTATGACCCGTGCCACTGGCTGCCCTCTGTGGCGTTGGGCTGGAGACCTGACGCGTTGTGGCCGATGCCCTTGACGCCGACTGCGGTCGCCGTCGTGGGCGAGGTCAGGAGCGCGAGCCCCGAAACCACCGCCACGGCGGCCAGACGTTTCCAGCCCATTTTGGATCTTGATCCCCTCTGACCTGTGGTAATCCCGCGAGCAGCCTGGCGGTACCCCACACCGGGGACAAGCCGCCACGAGGGGGAAGTGTGTCGTCACTCTGGGTGTGAACGTGATTGAAATGTGACCGGGCTTACGCACTTTGTGTGTGACACGCCGCGACACGCCGTAGTCTCATCACGCTCTGGAGTTAGCGCAGAATTGGCGCACGTGTGATCGTCGTCGGGGGTAAAGTCGCCTTTACCGACGGGGAACCTGGCACCAAGCGTGCTCGTTGTACCCGTGACGGCGTAAAGCAACGCCCCAGGAGGACCAGGTGCGCTCCAGCAGCAACCCGGCTTTCCGTAACCTGCCGACCGGCGGCGGGTACGGAGGCTACGCAGGCTTTGGCCAGCCAGAGGCCGGCTACCAGCAGGCCCCGCCGCCGCTGACCAGCGAGCGGCCCATGACGATCGACGACGTCGTCACCAAGACGGGCATCACGCTCGCCGTGGTGGCCGTGACCGCCGTCGTCACCTACCTGATGCAGGCGTGGGTCCTGCTCTTCCCGGCCGCGATCATCGGCCTCGTGCTGGCGCTGATCATCACGTTCAAGCGCATGCCGAGCCCGCCGTTGGTCATCGCGTACGCAGCCGTCGAAGGTGTCTTCCTCGGCGCGTTCAGCGGAATCATCGGCACCATGATCGACCGCTGGACCGGCAACCCCGGCCAGGGCGTCGTGGTGATCGGCCAGGCCATCATCGGCACGATCGGCGTGTTCGCCGGCATGCTCGTGGTCTACAAGACGGGCGCGATCCGCGTCACGCCGAAGTTCACCAAGTGGATCACCGGCGCGATCATCGGCGTCGCCGTCCTCATGCTGTTCAACCTGATCATGAGCTTCTTCACCGCCGGCGGCCTCGGCCTCCGCTCCGGTGGCACGCTCGCGATCATCTTCAGCCTCGTCTGCATCGGCCTCGCGGCGTTCAGCTTCCTGATCGACTTCGACGCTGCCGACCAGGCGATCCGGGCCGGCGTGCCGGCGAAGTTCGCGTGGCAGATCGCGTTCGGTCTCACGGTCACCCTGGTGTGGCTGTACACCGAGATCCTGCGCCTGCTGTCGTACTTCAACTCGGACTGACGCTTCGGGTGACTTCGGAGGGGCGTTCCGCTGCGGCGGGGCGCCCCTTCGCCGTTCTAGTGCGGCAGTGACACTTCGATCGGGGCGCAGGGTGTGCGTCTCCGTGATGCGGGATCAGCCTCCCCGGGGAGATGGTCCTTGTCTGACCGAGGTGAGGGCGCTGGGTTCCGTGGTCGGCCAGATGTCGACGTGGTAGCCGAAGTGGTCGCCGGGTACGTCTGGTGCGGAGTCGGCGGGTGGAGCCGACGATTGACGCGACCCCGGTTGGAACGTCGAGGTCGGCTTCCACGACGTGCTCGGCGTTGATGGTCAGTCGCGGCGGGCCGGTGTGGACTGCCAGGACCGTTTCGACGAGGTCCTCACGTGCTGTCCCCACTGAGATCGAGTGCGGTTCCAACCCGATCCGGTGTACCTGGACGGCGTCCTCGGTCCAGCCGCCCGCGGGACGATCGGGGTCCATGGCTGCGCCTGCGCGCATCGCGCGGTCGTGAGCGACAGCGTCCTGAACGTAGAACTGCCCGTAGTCGGCGAACAGGACGCCGTGCCGCACTGCGATCATCGCCGCGATGCAGTACAGCGGCGACGTGTGCGTTTGCTGCTCGTGATCCGCCGCGCACGAGGGACACGCCGGCCGGACCGACCCGGTCGCGGTCAGGGGAAATTCGACTTCTGGGGGAATGCGTGGACTCCGCTTACCGGCTCGTCATGGAACCGCCCACCGTCGACGACTACCTGCGCCTGCGCAAAGAAGCGGGCGGGTTGAGCGAACGGACTCGTGAAGAAGCCGAGAACGGCATCAGCGGCGCCTGGGCCGCGTGCCACGTCGTTCACGTGGAATCAGGTGAAAGCGTCGGGATGGGTCGCGTGATCGGTGACGGCGGCTGGTACTTCCACATCATCGACATGGCGGTGTTGCCGCACCACCAACGCAAAGGCATCGGCGACGCGGTCCTGACCGCGTTGCTGCGGGAGATCGACGCGGTCGCGCCGAACGCCAACGTCAACTTGCTGGCCGATCCGCCTGGCCGTCGTCTCTACGCGCGCCACGGGTTCGCGGAGACCGCACCGGACGTGATCGGAATGCGTCGGGTCTAAGCGCGCCAGCGCACGTCCGGCATCTCGGTGCCCACCTTGATCAGGCAGTTCGTGCACAGAGCGCCGGCCTGAGCGCGCGACACCCGCTCATCGGGAACGGAGTGTTCGCAGACGGCCTCGTAAAAGCTGCGAGACCCGTTGGCTTGATCGAGGGAGAAAGCATGGCATTGCAGGTCGTATTCGCTTTGCCACCACACGTACGGCATGTCCGACCCTCCTTACTCAACGGTAGGGACGGACTCCCCCTCGCCTGATGACGCCGTTGCGCGACGATTTAGCTCATCGGCAGAAAGGTGGCAGGCAAGTAGCTCCGTTCGGGTGAAGCGGAGCTACTTGCAAGCGTCAATTTGCAGATCTTGTGGGAAAGCCCCAGGAACTCAGCTCAGGCGCTCGATCACCATCGCCATGCCCTGACCACCGCCGACGCACATGGTCTCCAGGCCGAACTGCTTGTCGTGGAACTGCAGGGAATTGATCAAGGTCGTGGTGATGCGCGCACCGGTCATGCCGAACGGGTGACCGACGGCAATTGCGCCACCATTCACGTTCAAACGGTCCAAATCGATTCCGAGGTCCTGGTACGACGGAATCACCTGGGCGGCGAACGCCTCGTTGATCTCCACGAGGTCGATGTCGGAGATCGACAACCCGGCCAGCGCCAGGGCGCGCTTCGAGGCCTCGACCGGGCCGAGGCCCATGATCTCCGGCGACAGGCCGGAGACGCCGGTGGAGACGATCCGGGCGAGCGGCGTGATGCCGAGCTCGCGCGCCTTCGTGTCGGACATGATCACCAGAGCTGCGGCGCCGTCGTTCAACGGGCAGCAGTTGCCGGCGTTGATCCGGCCGTCGGGGCGGAACACGGGCTTCAGCTGGGAAACGGCCTCGTAGGTCACGCCGGCGCGCGGGCCGTCATCAGCAGACACGACCGAACCGTCGGGCAGCGTCACCGGCGTGATCTCGCGGGCCCAGAAGCCGTCCGCGATCGCCTTCTCGGCCAGGTTCTGCGACCGGACGCCGAACTCGTCCATCTCCTGCCGCGAGACGCCCTTCAGCAGCGCCAGGTTCTCGGCGGTCTGCCCCATCGGGATGTAGACGTCCGGCACGACGTCCAGCGAACGCGGGTCCACCCACTCCGAAGCACCTGAAGCGGCGACGGAAGCCGTGCGCGCCTCGGCGTCACCGAAGATGGGGTTGTGCGTGTCCGGCCACGAGTCGGAGCTGCCCTTGGCGAACCGCGACACGGTCTCGACGCCGGCCGAGATGAACACGTCGCCCTCGCCCGCCTTGATGGCGTGCAGGGCCATGCGCGTGGTCTGCAGGGAAGAGGCGCAGTACCGGGTGACGGTCGTGCCGGGCAGGGAGTCCTGGCCGAGCAGCACGGCGACGACGCGCGCCATGTTGAAGCCCTGCTCACCGCCGGGCAGGCCGCAGCCGAGCATCAGGTCGTCGATCTGCGCGGGGTCGAGCTGCGGCACCTTGTCCAGTGCAGCGCGAATCATCTGCGCCGCCAGGTCGTCCGGCCGCACGTCCTTCAGCGAGCCCTTGCCCGCGCGGCCGATGGGGGAGCGGGCGGCGGAGACGATCACGGCCTCAGGCATCACGAAACTCCTCGTTGAGAGTCAAGGTTGCCGTCGAGCCTAGTTAACGCCCGCTCACCCCGGCCAGCGCACGTGACGAGAATTCCGGAACTCAGGCGTGCCGTCTTTGCAGCCATCCCGGCAGCCGTGACGGTCGCAAGGCCAGAGCCGCCGCCGAACGCAGTGGGGCAGAAGGCGCGACCCAGCCTGGCCACAACCCCGCCACCTGGCACAACGGTGCCAGCAGCACACCGGCTGCGGCCTCGTAGCCGACGGCGCTGGGGTGAAAGCGGTCGGAGCTGAACATGTCGACGTGCCGTGCCATGAACTCCGGCGCCAGCAGGTTCGCCAGCGACACCGGCACGCCGCCGACCCGCGTGACCTCGGCGGTCTGCGCCGCAGCCAGCCGCAGACTGTACTGATGCCCGATCAACCGCAACGGCTGCGGAATCGGCCGCACGATCCCCAGGTCGGGGCAGGTGCCGACGACGACACCGCAGCCGGCCGCGCGCAGCTTCCGCACCTGTTCCCCCAGCAGGCGAGCGGACTCGCGCGGCCCGATCCGCGACGTGACGTCGTTCGCGCCGATGATGATCAACGCGACCTGAGGTGCGTCCAGCACGGCCGCGTCGACCTGCGGCACCAGGTCGCGCGTGGTCGAGCCGCTGATGGCGTAGGTGGAGAGCCGCACCGGCCGTTCCATCTCCTCCGCCAGCGCCTGGGCC
This sequence comes from Lentzea alba, assembly GCF_047445655.1. Classification (GTDB taxonomy): domain Bacteria; phylum Actinomycetota; class Actinomycetes; order Mycobacteriales; family Pseudonocardiaceae; genus Lentzea; species Lentzea alba_A. Next base: position 71,880 of record NZ_JAJAEG010000023.1, on the reverse strand, counting down.
AGCAGCACGCCCGGCATCTGCGAGGGATGTGTCACACCCACGCCCACCGCCATCGAGTCGCCGAGCACCGCGAACCGCAGCGGATCGCGGCCGTCGTCGGCGTACACGCCGTCCGGTGCGGGCCAGAGGTGCTCCAGCACGCCGATGGCCACCCGAGCGCGTCTGCCCTGCTCGTTCAGCAACCCGACCAGCGCGCCAGAGAGGCCTCCGAGCGTCGCGGCGGTCATCGCCACCGCTCGCAGCGTCCTCAGTCCGATCATCCGCAACACCCCCTTTCCAGGTGAATCGTCGGTACCGCTGTTCGAATTAACCTCCGCCGTCACTAGAGCTAGGCTTCGTTCCGCTATCTCGGAGAGTGGGAGCAGGGGAGTAGATACCGGTGGAGTACGTCGAGCACGTCGTCGATCTGGTCGGCAACACGCCGCTGGTCAAGCTCAACTCCCTGACCACGGGGATCAAGGCCACGGTGCTGGCCAAGGTGGAGTACCTGAACCCCGGCGGCAGCGTGAAGGACCGCATCGCCCTGCGGATGGTCGAGGCGGCCGAGAAGTCCGGTGAGCTGCAGCCCGGCGGCACGATCGTCGAGCCCACGTCCGGCAACACGGGCGTCGGTCTCGCGCTGGTCGCCCAGCGCAAGGGCTACAAGTGCGTGTTCGTCTGCCCGGACAAGGTCAGCGAGGACAAGCGCAACGTCCTGAAGGCGTACGGCGCCGAGGTCGTCGTGTGCCCGACCGCCGTCGCGCCCGAGCACCCGGACTCCTACTACAACGTGTCGGACCGGCTCGTGAGGGAGATCCCCGGAGCCTGGAAGCCCGACCAGTACTCCAACCCGGAGAACCCGGCGAGCCACTACCACCAGACCGGCCCCGAGATCTGGCGCCAGACCGAAGGCAAGATCACCCACTTCGTCGCGGGCGTCGGCACCGGCGGCACGATCTCCGGCACCGGCCGTTTCCTCAAGGAGATCTCGAATGGCGCCGTGCAGGTCATCGGCGCGGACCCGGAGGGCTCCGTCTACTCCGGCGGCACCGGCCGGCCGTACCTCGTCGAGGGCGTCGGTGAGGACTTCTGGCCCGAGGCGTACGACAAGACCATCTGCGACCAGATCGTCGAGGTCTCGGACGCGGACTCGTTCGACGTCACCCGCCGCCTCGCCCGCGAGGAAGGCCTGCTGGTCGGCGGCTCGTGCGGCATGGCGGCCGCCGCAGCGCTGCGCATCGCGAAGGACCTGCCGGAAGACGCCGTCGTGGTCGTGATCCTCCCCGACGGTGGCCGCGGCTACCTGTCGAAGGTCTTCAACGACCGCTGGATGGCGTCCTACGGCTTCCTGCCGCCGGACTCGACCGGCGCGACCGTCGGCGACGTGCTGCGCCGCAAGGGCGGCATGCTCCCCGACCTGGTGCACGCACACCCGAACGAGACCGTCGGTGACGCGGTCGCGATCCTGCGCGAGTTCGGTGTCTCGCAGATGCCGGTCGTCAACGCCGAACCGCCCATCATGGCCGCCGAGGTCGCGGGCGCGGTGAACGAGCGCGACCTGCTCGACGCCCTGTTCACCGGCAAGGCGCAGCTCTCGGACCGGCTCGACAAGCACATGTCGCCGCCGCTGCCCACGCTCGGCGCGGGTGAGCCGGTCGGCATCGCGATGAACGCGCTCTCGAACGCCGACGCGGCCCTCGTCCTGGAGGACGGCAAGCCTGCCGGAGTCGTAACTCGGCAGGACATTCTGGGGTTCTTGGCTGGTCGCTGAGCGTAGAAGCGGGTGCGTCCGATAGCGTGACGCCCCAGATCATCAGTCTTACTCGCACACGGCCCAGCCAAGGGGGTTGGAAACCGGATGAACGCCCCGCAGCCGCCAGGAAACCAGTACGGCGGTCAGCCGCAGCAGGAGCCCAACGCGGACGCCACGCAGATCGTCCCCGGTGGAGGTCAGCCGTCCGCGGCCAACCCGAACCCGGACGCCACGCAGGTCGTCTCGCCTGGTCAGTCTCCTGCCGCACCGCAGCCGAACGCGGACGCCACCCAGGTCGTCAGCCCCGGCCAGGTGCCCCCGGCGGCCCCCGGCTCCGGTGGCTTCCCGGCGCAGGGACCCGGCTCTGGCGGTTTCCCCGCCCAGCAGCCGCCGCCCCCGTACGGTGCTCCGCCGCAGCAGCCGCCGGCTTACGGTGCCCCGCAGCAGCAGCCTTACGGTGCTCCGCAGTCCAACCCGTACGGCCAGCCGCAGCAGCAGGCCTACGGTCAGCCGCAGCAGCCGTACGGCGCGCCGCAGTCGAACCCGTACGGCCAGCCGGCCGCGGGTGCGTACGGCCAGCCCGGTTACGGCATGCCCGGCATGGCACCGCCGCCCCCGACCGGCTACGCCGAGTGGGGTCAGCGCGCGATCGGTTACCTGGTCGACATCGGCCCGGTCATCGTCGTCCAGATGCTGTCCCTGTTCCTGGTGCCGGCGCTCGCGTACGACGCACCGGGTCTCGCGGCCATCCTGAGCCTGGTCTTCGGTCTCGCGACGCTCGGCTACGTCGTCTGGAACGTGATCATCAAGCAGGGTCAGACGGGCCAGTCGATCGGCAAGAAGGTCGCGAAGATCAAGCTGGTCTCCGAGGAGACCATGCAGCCGCTGGGCATCGGCACGAACTTCGTGCGCGGCCTGTGCCACGTGGTCGACGCGATCCCCTGCTACGCGGGCTTCTTCGCCCCGTTGTGGGAGCCGAAGAACCAGACCTGGGCTGACAAGATCATGAAGTCCGTCGTGATCAACGCCCCGGAGACCGCCGGCCCGTACGGCGGCGGCGGTTACCAGCAGCCGGGCACCGGCGGCTACCCGCAGCAGCAGCCGGGCTACGGCCAGCCGGGCACCGGCGGCTACCCCCAGCAGCAGCAGCCGGGTGGCTACGGTCAGCCGCCGCAGCAGGGCTACGGACAGCAGCAGGGTTGGTGAACCCTCAGCAGCCGTACCAGCCCCCGTCCACATCTCAGTGGCCGGGGGCTGGCCCGTTTCCGGGGCCACGTCCTGCTAGCGGCGGGACGGGCGTCGTGGGCGGCCTGCTGGCCGCCGCAGCCGGGTTGTCGCTGCTCATCGGCATGATCTGGCAGATCGTCGAGATGGGCCGGCTGGCCTCGTTCGCGATCGAGGTCTTCGAGTTCCAGCTCGCTCTCGGTCTGCAGGGGGTGGCGACCGTGCTGCTCATCGCGGGCGGTGCGCTGCTGTGCCTGCGGGTGGGCGCCGGCCGGTTCCTGATCCTCGCCGGGACGGTGCTGGTGCTGATCCAGCTCGTGCTGACGCTGACCGAGGTGAACGGGTTCATCACGACCGTCGCGGTCTTCCACGCTGTGGGGCTGCAGGACATCGCGATGCTGGCGATCCTGCTGGCGCTGGTGAGTTCGCTATTTGGACTCTTGCCGTCGACCGCCAGATGGGTGAGTACCCTTCGGACATGAGCACCCCATACGGCTTCGCGACCAGGGCGATCCACGCCGGTCAGGACCCGGACCCGACCACGGGTGCGGTGAACGTGCCCATCTACGCGACGTCCACGTACGCCCAGGACGGCGTCGGCGGGCTGCGCCAGGGCTTCGAGTACTCGCGCACCGGCAACCCGACCCGCCGCGCGCTGGAGACCGCTCTCGCGTCGCTGGAACGGGGCCGCTACGGCCGCGCGTTCTCCTCCGGCATGGGTGCGACCGACGCGGCGCTGCGCACCTTCCTCAAGCCCGGCGACCACATCGTCATCCCGAACGACGCGTACGGCGGCACGTTCCGGCTGATCGACAAGGTCTTCTCGCAGTGGGGCGTCACGCACTCGCCCGCCCCGGTGTCGGACGTGGACGCGATCCGCGCCGCTCTGCGCCCTGAGACCAAGCTGGTCTGGATCGAGACGCCGACGAACCCGCTGCTCAACATCGGTGACATCGCGGCGATCGCCGAGGTGGCGCACTCCGTGGGCGCGAAGCTGGTTGTGGACAACACCTTCGCGTCGCCTGCTTTGCAGACGCCGTTGGAGCTCGGCGCGGACGTGGTGCTGCACTCGACCACGAAGTACATCGGTGGGCACTCCGATGTCGTGGGTGGTGCGTTGATCACCTCTGATGAGGAGCTGGACGCGGCGTTCGGGTTCCTGCAGAACGGTGCGGGGGCGGTTCCTGGGCCGTTCGACGCTTACCTGACGTTGCGCGGGCTCAAGACGCTTGAGCTGCGGATGGAGAAGCACTCCGACAACGCTGAGCTCGTGGCTGAGGCCTTGGTTCGGCATCCTCGGGTCAAGAAGGTCATCTACCCCGGCCTGGAGTCGCACCCCGGCCATGTTGTCGCGGCCAAGCAGATGCGGCGGTTCGGCGGGATGGTGTCGTTCCTCGTCGAGGGTGGTGAAGCTGCCGCGCTGGAGGTTTGTGCGCGGACCAAGCTGTTCACGCTTGCCGAGTCGCTGGGTGGTGTGGAGTCGTTGATCGAGCACCCCGGCAAGATGACGCACGCCTCGACGGCTGGGTCGATGCTGGAGGTGCCCGCCGACCTGGTGCGCGTCTCCGTGGGCATCGAGTCCGGTGACGACCTGGTGGCCGACCTGCTGGCCGCCCTGGGCTGAGTTCTGGCAACGCGAAAGGCCCCTCCGGCTGGAGGGGCCTTTCTGCGCTGTCACGGCTTCTTGGAGCCGCCGAACCTGTCCGCGTTCTCGGCCTCGGCCGCGGGCGCCGCCGGTAGGTCGGCGCCGTTCACACAGCCGCCGACGAACTCGATCGACTCGCCAGTGCGGACGAAGCGGCCGGCCTCGTCGCAGCCGGCGTGCGCCACGGTCAGAAACGCCGCTCCGGTCAGTGCCGCAGCCGTGGTCACGGCTCCGACCAGCGGAATCACCGCGGCCACGCGTCGTGCGAATGCCATGCCACCTCCCCACGATGTGTTGCCCCCGTAAAGCACCTTACCGGGGGAACGGCATCAGAGGTTGCCGCGTCGCTCCTGTTCGCGCTCGATAGCCTCGAAAAGAGCCTTGAAGTTGCCCTTGCCGAAGCCCAGCGAGCCGTGGCGTTCGATCAGCTCGTAGAAGACCGTGGGGCGGTCGCCGATCGGCTTGGTGAAGATCTGCAGCAGGTAGCCGTCCTCGTCGCGGTCGACCAGGATGCGGTGTTCCTTCAGCACCTCGATCGGCACGCGGACCTCGCCGATGCGGGCGCGCAGCTCCGGGTCGTCGTAGTAGGAGTCGGGGGTGTCGAGGAACATCACGCCCATGTCGCGCATGGCGATCACGGTGCTGACGATGTCGTTGGTCGCGAGGGCGATGTGCTGCACGCCCGCGCCCTCGTAGAACTCCAGGTACTCGTCGATCTGCGACTTCTTCTTCGCGATCGCCGGCTCGTTCAGCGGGAACTTCACCCGGTGGTTGCCGTTGGAGACGACCTTGGACATCAGGGCCGAGTAGTCCGTGGCGATGTCGTCGCCGATGAACTCCGCCATGTTCACGAAGCCCATGACGCGGTTGTACCAGTCGACCCAGTAGTCCATCTTGCCGAGCTCGACGTTGCCGACGCAGTGGTCGACGGCCTGGAACAGGCGCTTCGGGGCACCTTCCGGCCGCTTCACCGTCGAGGACGACGGCACGAAGCCGGGCAGGTACGGGCCGGAGTACTTGGAGCGGTCCACCAGCGTGTGGCGGGTCTCGCCGTAGGTCGCGATGGCCGCGGTGCGCACGGTGCCGTGCTCGTCGGACAGGTCGTGCGGCTCTTCCAGGACCGTGGCGCCCTGTGCGCGCGCGTGGGCGATGCACTGGTCGACGTCGGCCACTTCGAGAGCGATGTCGACGACGCCGTCACCGTGGCGGCGGTGGTGGTCGAGCATCGGGGAGTCGGGCTGCACGCCGCCGTGGATCACGAAGCGGGCCGAGCCCGACTTCAGCACGTAGGAGTGGTGCGAGCGCTGGCCGGTCTCGGGGCCCGCGTAGGCCACGAGCTCCATGCCGAACGCCACCTGGTACAGCCAGGAGGTCTGAACCGCGTTGCCCACGACGAACACCACGGCGTCCATGGCGCGCACGGGGAAGGGGTCCTTGGTCGCGTCGTAGTCGACCAACCCCACGAGCTGCCGGAGCTGGTCGTAGCTCACGTCGTCAAGCTGTTGCGTCATGTTCAACAGCATGAGACGACCGGACATGGTGAGCAACAGTCGTCGATTTCACTGGACAATTTGTATAGTGATCTATGGCCACAGATCAGCAGGGTGAGCACTCTGACCAGCCCGTGGACGAACTGGACGCCCGGCTGCTGCTGCTCCTCACCGACGAGCCCCGCCTCGGCGTCCTCGAATGCTCCCGCCGGCTCGGCGTCGCGCGAGGCACCGTGCAGGCGCGGCTTGATCGATTGACCGACAAAGGCGTCCTCAACGGCTTCCCGCCGGCGCTCGATCTCGGCGCGATGGGCTACGGGCTGACGGCCTTCGCGACCGTGGAAATCGCGCAGGGGCGGCGTGCGGAGGTGTGCGAGGGGCTGGCCGCGATCGGCGAGGTGTGCGAGGTGCACGCGACGACCGGGCAGGGCGACCTCTTCGTGCGCATGGTCGCGCGGTCGAACGCCGACCTGCAGCGCGTTGTTGATCACATCGTCGACGTGCCGCACGTGCGGAGGCTGTCGACCTCGATTGCTTTGTCGACGCCGGTGCCCCCACGCGTGCGTCCTCTCTTGGAACGCGTGAAGGGGCGGCCACAGCAGTGACCGCCCCTTCGAACGTCTGTGGCGTGACTACGCCGAGTAAGGAACAGCAGAGATCAGCGTGACCTTCTGGAGCTTGCCGTTGGGCAGCTCGTACTCGACGGTCTCGCCGTCCTTCGCGCCGTTGAGCGCCTTGCCGAGCGGCGACACCGGAGAGTAGACCTCCATCTCGCCGTGCGCGCCCTCCTCGCGGGTGGCCAGCAGGAAGGTTTCGGTCTCGTCGTCTCCGTCGTAGCGGATCGTGAGCACCGTGCCCGGCGCGGCAACACCCTTGGTGGTGGGGGCCTCGCCGACCTTCGCGGCCTGAAGCAGCTCGTGCAGCTGGCGGATGCGCGCCTCCTGCTTGCCCTGCTCCTCGCGAGCCGCGTGGTAGCCGCCGTTCTCGCGCAGGTCGCCCTCCTCGCGGCGGGCGTTGATCTCGGCAGCCATGACCGGGCGGTACGCGATAAGTTCGTCCAGCTCAGCCTTGAGCCGGTCGTAGGCCTCCTGGGTCAGCCAGGTCACCTGGGTGTCGCTCACGGTCACCAACTCCTCGTCTTGCTCCGGCGCACGTGTGCACACCGGATAGTTCCCGGGCCGCGAGCCCGGAACGGAAAAACACGGCCCGCGCCGGGGCCGTGCTTGAGCGTCAAGAGTAACACGCAGACAACGTTCAGCGACGGCGATTTGTTCCCCATCTCGCCGTTTAAACCGCAGATCACCCGCTTGGCCGCTAGCCCGTGGACAAGTAGGGGGGAACCTGGTAGGAGCACCCGAACACCTCGCCGGTGACCGGCGGCTTCGAGGTGCGGAGAACTGTTGTCTCGACGACGACGGAATTCCCGGGAGGAACCAGAACTTCGCGTCTACCTGCTTCGTCGCCGTCCTTGGAACGGGCCCGAATGATGCAGACTGCTGGTCGCTCCGGTTGATCGCGGGAAACCTCGAAACTGACCTCTACGCGGTCGTCACCGAGGATGTTGAACGCGGTCTGCTTCGCCTCGATCGGCTTTGTGCCGAGATTTCGGTAACCGACGAAGGCGACTGTGGCGCCCACCGCTACGGCTACAGCGAGTAACCCCCACCGGGCCCATTTGTTGAGCGGTTTGCGGCCTTGCTTGCCGTACCGCCCCTCGGGGAGCGCGCGTTGTGCCACTTTCCGGCGCCCTCCTCAGCCGCTGGGGAACAATGGTGCCCGTCGTTCAGTTGTTGAGTGTCGCAGGACCGTTCACACAGGAGGACCACGGGGGTCATGGCCGACAAGCTGCGCCTTATGGCAGTGCACGCACATCCCGACGACGAGTCGAGCAAGGGCGCGGCCACGATGGCCCGCTACGTCGCAGAAGGCCACGACGTGATGGTCGTGACCTGTACCGACGGTGGCGCGGGCAGTGTGTTGAATCCGGCGATGGACCGTCCGGACGTGCTGGAGAACATCATCGAGATCCGCCGCGAGGAGATGGCCCGCGCGGCCAAGATCCTCGGCATCCAGCACCGCTGGCTGGGCTTCAAGGACTCCGGTCTGCCCGAGGGCGACCCGAAGCCACCGCTGCCCGAGGGCTGCTTCGCCCTGGTGCCGCTGGAGGAGTCGGTGCCGTCCCTGGTGGAGGCCATCCGCGACTTCCGCCCGCACGTCGTCGTGACCTACGACGAGAACGGCGGCTACCCGCACCCGGACCACATCCGCACCCACGAGATCTCGATGGCCGCACTGGACGCCGCGGCCGATCCCGCTTTTGATCCGTCGTTGGGCGAGGCGTGGGAGACCCAGAAGGTCTACTACTCGCACGGCTTCTCGCGGAAGAAGCTGCAGTCGTTCCACGACGCGATGGAAGCCCGCGGCCTGGAGTCGCCGTACACGGAGTGGCTCGCGAACTGGGACTCCGACCGCCCGGACGTGATGGACCGCGTGACCACCCAGGTCGAGTGTGCCGAGTACTTCGACGTGCGCGACGAGGCACTGAAGGCCCACGCCACCCAGATCGACCCGACGAGCCGCTGGTTCGCCATCCCTCAGGACCTGCAGCGCGAGGTCTGGCCGACCGAGGAGTACGAACTCGTGCGCTCGCAGGTGGACTCGACGCTGCCGGAGAACGACCTGTTCGCCGGAGTTAAGGTCTAGGGGTGCTCTCCCCAGACTTCTCCCTCGGCAGCACGGTGGCGCTCGTCGCCGTGCAGCCGTCGAACACGAACGAGAACGACAAGGGCGGACAGGGCGAGGACTTCGGCAAGTCCTCCCCGGTCGGCCTCGTCCTGCTGATCGTCTTCTTCATCGCGGTCTTCTTCCTCGTCAAGTCGATGAACAAGCACCTCAAGCGGGTGCCGGCGTCGTTCGACGAGCCTGCCGAGACCCCGGCCAAGCCGGCTGACGCCTCCGCCGAGCCGGAGAAGAAGGACTGAGCAAGCAGGGCCGCACGCCCGCGCCCCGAGGCCGCTGTTTCCTCAAGATCGCGAGTTGTCCACGTCAGCTCGGCGTGGCTCGGCTGGACTCGGACCGGGTCAGCCCGAGATCGCCAGCCGGAGGTTGACCACGAAGTCGTGGACCTCCTCGAACGCGGGCGGCTCCTCCGGCAGCGCGCTGGTGTCCCGCGCCTCCCGCAGCTGTTCCTGCCAGTGCGCCAGGTCGGCTTCGAGCCGTTCGGGAGCGGGCCGCCCGTCGACCCCGGCCAGCGCCCGGTGCTCGCCGAGGATCTTGGCCTCGATCAGCCCCAGCAGGTAGTCCGGCCCGTCGAGCTTCTCCAGCAACGTCGGCAGGTGCGCGTTCACCTCGCCCGTGCGCAGCAGGTGCACGCCGGTCAGCAGCGCGCGGAACGTGTAGAGCAGCGGCTTGATCTCGCCGGTCTTCTCGAACAGCCGCCACTGCGTCACCGCGAACCCGCGGTAGTGATGCCCGTGCCGCGAGGTCAGGCACCCCGCGGCCAGCGAGACGAGCCTGCGATGGGCGTCCGTGGTGTGCACGACGAGCGGCGAGAGCAGCTGTTCGAGCACGTAGCCGTTGGGTCGGGTGAGCAGCCGGCAGAACTTCTGCACGTCGTGGGTGACGAGGTCGATCTCGACCCCGTCCCGGACCCACATCCGCTCCTTGGTCTCCGGGCCGTGCCGCAGGCCGAGCACCTCCGCGATCGGCAGCACGTGCACGCCGCGCAGGTCCACGTCCGAGTCGCGGGACGGGAAGCCGTACAGGTGCGCGCCGGACACGGTCGCGAAGAGCAGGTCGTGCGACTGCTCGGCGACGACCGCGCTCAGGTCAGGAACCTCGTAGCTCACAACATCCTCCTGCGCACCGACACCAACCAGTCCTCAACACGCGCTCGATCGGGCTCTTCCGGCAGCGGCCCGTCGGCCTCTGCCAGCTCGTCACCGAGCCGATGCGCCCACGCCACAGCGTCGTCCCAGGGCATCGAGCCATCGCGAATCTGCAGCAGCGAGCGGTCCGCAGCGATCGAAAGCTCGCCCATGCGCACCAGATGCAGGCCGAGCAACCGCAACCGCACGACGTGCATGAGCTGCTTCGGCTTGAGGTTGCGACCCGCGCGCGACAGCTGCATCTCCGTCGCGCGCGTGTAAGCCCGCACGGCGTACCGGGAGAGGAATGCGGGCAGCAGCTCCCGCAGTTCCTCTCCCAGCGGCGTGCACACCGAGACCAACGGGCTCACCAGCGTTTCGAGCACCGTCGGGTTCGACTTCAGCGCCAGCTTGCAGAAGTGCTCGACCTCCCAGCTGAGCTGCTCCGGCGAGGGGCCCTCGACCGAGGTCGGCGGCTTCTCCAAGCACCAGAACGCTTCCGTGGGCGCGACGAACACCCCGCGTCTGTCCACATCGGACGATGAGGTCGCCAGCCCGTAGGCGTGCGACCCGATCACAGCTTCCAGGATCACAGTCGTGGGTCCACCGGCTCCGACTCCAGCGCGAGCACGCCGAAGACGCACTCGTGCACGCGCCACAACGGCTCGCCCCGCGCCACCCGCTCCAGGGCCTCGATGCCCAGCGCGTACTCGCGCAGAGCGAGCCCGCGCTTGCGGCCGAGTCCGCGCTTGCGCAGCCGCACCAAGTTCTCCGGCGACGTGTAGTCCGGGCCGTAGATGATCCGCAGGTACTCACGCCCGCGCACCTTCACACCCGGCTGCACCCGACCGGTCAGGTTCGCCAGCGGTTTGACGACCATGCCCTCGCCGCCGGCCGCGGTCAGCTCCTCCCACCAGTGCACACCGTCGGCCACAGAAGAAGGATCGTTGAGGTCGACCACGAGGTGCCGGGTCTGCTGGAACAAAGGCCCCTCCAGCCGCGCCAACGTCTCCAGGTGCCACAGGTGTGAACGCGAGTGGAACGTCTGCCCTTCGACCGCCAGCAGCTGGAACGGCGCGATCCGCACGCCCTCCAGTCCGTCGGTCGGCCAGCAGTAGCGCTCATACGCGGCCGAGTAGGCAGAAGCGTTCGCAGCACGCATCGAAGTGCGCGCCAGGAGTTCCGCAACGTCAACACCACGCGCGGCGGCCACAGACAACGCATCGACCGCCACCGGCAAAGCACCGTTCGCAGCCGCGCCGACCGCCGCGTACTGCTCGCGGATCAGGCCGGAGGCCTTGGCGTTCCACGGCATCAGCTCGGCGTCGATGAGCAGCCAGTCCGTCGCGAACTCGTCGAACAACGGCTTCGAAGCCGCACGGACCCCCGAAAGCAGCTCGTCGCCCAGCGCGCCGTCGAAGAACGCGCGCCCGGTGCGCGTGTAGATCGCGCCACCTTCCTTGCGCACCAACAACACTGCGCGCGAGCCCATGTGCTTCTCTTCGCAGATCACGGCCGTCACCCCGGCCTCGCGATACTCCGCGAAAGCCTCCGCAGGGTGCTCCAGCACGTCATCCCGCAGCGAGGTCGCACAAGGTGCCATCGTCGGCGGCAGGTACAGCAGGTCGTGCGGGTCGATCGCGAACCGGCTCATCACCTCCAGCGCCGATGCCGACTGCTCGGCGCGGATCGTCACCGCGCCCATCACCGAGGTCTCGATCCGGCGCAGGCCCGTGACGTCGGTCAGCGCCAGCACGTCCGGCTCGCGCTCGACCACCGGTGCCACCAGTGGTCGGACCGGCTCGTACCAGATCTGGTGTGCGGCAACGGAAACAACCTCACGCTCCGGGTACCGCAGCGCGGTCAGCTTGCCGCCGAACACCACACCCGTGTCGAGGCACATGGTGTTGTTGATCCACTCCGCCTCGGGGGTCGGGGTGTGGCCGTACAACACCATCGCGGTGCCGCGGTACTCGTTCGCCCACGGGTAGCGGACCGGCAGTCCGTATTCGTCGGTCTCACCGGTCGTGTCGCCGTACAGTGCGAAACTGCGCACACGAGCGGACGCACGGCCGTGGTAGCGCTCTGGCAGACCAGCATGCGCGACGACGAGCTTGCCGTCATCCAGCACGTAGTGCGCCACCAGCCCGTCGCAGAACTTCTCGGCCTTGCGGCGGAAATCCTGGTCTTCCAACGCGAGCTGCGCGAGCGACTCGGCCAGGCCGTGCCGCACCTGGACGTTCTTGCCGCGCAACGCCCGCACGAGCTTCTGCTCGTGGTTGCCGCAGACGCTGAACGCGTGCCCGGCGTCGATCATGCCCATCACGAGCCGCAGCACACCCGGAGTGTCCGGGCCGCGGTCGACCAGGTCGCCGACGAAGATCGCCTTGCGACCGGCTGGAGGCACAGCGTCAACAGCGCGTCCCTCCGCGTCGCGCACCAGGGAGTATCCGAGCACACCCAACAGCTCTTCCAGCTCCGCGCGGCAGCCGTGCACGTCGCCGATGACGTCGAACGGGCCGGTCTCGTGCTTGAGGTCGTTGAGCAGCCGCTCGTAGACGATCGAGGCAGCGTCCACTTCGGACTCGGAGCGCAGCACGTGGACGCGCTTGAAGCCCTCCTTGCCGAGGAACTTCAGCGACCGCTGCAACGCCGCCCGGTGCCGCTTGACGACATGCGCGCCGAAGTCGCGGTCGGGCCGCGAAGCGTTGCGCTTGAGGCAGACGTCGGTCGGCGTGTCCAGCACGATCGCGACTGGCAGCACGTTCGCCTTCTTGGCGACCTCGATCAGTCTCGCCCGGTCGGGCGCCTGCACGTTGGTCGCGTCGATGACGGTGACACGCCCGGCCTCCAGCCGTTTGGCCGCGACGTAGTGCAGCACGTCGAACGCCGCGCCGGACGCCGACTGGTCGTTCTCGTCGTCGGACACGAGCCCGCGGAAGTAGTCGCTCGACAGCACCTGCGTGGGGAGGAAGTGCTTGCGCGCGAACGTGGACTTGCCAGAACCGGAGGCGCCGATCAGCACCACCAGACACAGGTCCGGGATCTTCAGTTCCATCAGTTCTCGTCCCCCAAGCTGAACACGGCCATCTGGGTCGGCGCGCCGCGTTCGGCGTCCTCTGGCCCGATCGGCACATATCGCACGGTGTAGCCACGTCGTGAGGCCACTCCGCCAGCCCACTCCTGGAACTCCGCGCGAGTCCACTCGAAACGGTGGTCGGAGTGGCGCATCTGGCCCTCCGGCAACGTTTCGAAGAGCGGGTTGTACTCGACGTTCGGCGTCGTCACCAGCACGGTCGCAGGTCGAGCCACCACGAACACCGAGTGCTCCAGCGCGGGCAGGCGTGACGGGTCGACGTGCTCGACGACCTCCATCAGCACAGCCGCGTCATAGCCGGCGAGCTCCGTGTCCGCGTACGTCAAAGCCGACTGCCGCAACGTGATCCGCTCACGCAACCGGTCGGACATGCGGTCGAGGTGCAGCTTGCGTGCAGCCTCCTGCAACGCCTTCGCGGACACGTCGACACCGTGCAGCTCGGTGAACTCCGGCTCCTTGACGAGCTCACGCAGCAGCGCGCCGCCACCGCAGCCGAGGTCGAGCACACGCTTGGCCCGCGCCTCCTTCACAGCCTTGATCACGGCTTCCTTGCGCTGCGTGGCAAGGGAGATCTTCGGTTCGGCCAGCGCGTTGTCCAGCTCCTCCGGCTCGACCTCGTCGACCTCGGCGAGGCGTTCCAGCGCGGAGAGCACGAGAGGCCGCTTGCGGGCCAGGTACCTGCTGGTGATCAGCTCCTTGTCGGGGTGGCCGGCGAGCCAGCCGTCGCCGGCCTTGAGCAGCTTGTCGACCTCGTCGGCGGCGACCCAGTAGTGCTTGCCGCCGTCGAGCACGGGCAGCAGCACGTAGAGGTGTTTCAAAGCGTCGCTCAGCTTGACCGTGCCGGTCAACGTCACGTCGCCGTACCGCGAGTCGCCGTGCTCGGTCGTGTCGACGGTCCAGCCCAGCGGCGTGAACAGCCGGTCGGCGAGCTTGTACGGCAGCGCGGGAATGCGGATGACCAGCGGAATCGCCGTCTTGGCGAGTTCGGGGTAGCTCTCGCTGCGGCCGTTCATCGCGGTGCGGAACACGCTGCCGAGCGCAACCGTGAGCAACGACCCGGCCGCGTACGGACGGTCGTTGACGTATTGCGTGAGCGTGCTGCCGGGACCTCGCACCAGCGCGACGGGGTCGACCTCCAGCAGGAGGGCGACCGTGCACTCTTCGTGCGTCGCCTTCGGGTAGAAGACGTGCGCGGTACCCGAGCTCGTCGAGAAGGACTGGGCCCGGTCCGGGTGTTTGTGCAGCAGGTGACCGAGATCGGTCGCCGGCTGGTGGGTGGTGGTCATGGTCAGCAGCACGACGTCGAGTCTGATCGAGAGTCGTTGTTTCCGCAGGCGAATTAGGGTGGAGGTCATGACCAACCGTCTTGCGGACGCGACCAGCCCCTACCTGCTGCAGCACGCGGACAACCCGGTCGACTGGTGGCCGTGGAGCGCCGAGGCGTTCGAGGAGGCGCGACGACGCAACGTCCCGGTGCTCCTGTCCGTCGGCTACGCGGCCTGTCACTGGTGTCACGTGATGGCGCACGAGTCGTTCGAAGATGCTGCTGTCGCATCGTTGATGAATGAGAACTTCGTGCCGGTGAAGGTGGATCGCGAGGAACGTCCCGACGTCGACGCCGTCTACATGGAGGTCACGCAGGCCATGACCGGCCACGGCGGCTGGCCGATGACGGTGTTCCTGACGCCGGACGCGCGGCCGTTCCACGCCGGCACCTACTACCCGCCGTCGTCCCGGCCCGGCATGCCCTCGTTCACACAGCTCCTGGAGGCGGTCACGGCTGCGTGGACCTCGCGTCCCGAGGAGATCCTGGAGTCGGCTTCCGTTGTGGTGGAAGAGATCTCGCGCAACGCCGGGCCGTTGCCTCCGTCCGCTGTGGACGCCGACGCGCTGTCGGGCGCGGTGGTCTCGTTGCTCGGCGAGTTCGACCGGCGCAACGGCGGATTCGGTGGCGCGCCGAAGTTCCCGCCGTCGATGGTGGTCGAGTTCCTGCTGCGCCACCACGAACGCACCGGCTCGGTCGAGGCGATCTCGATGGCGACCGCGACGGCCGACGCGATGGCGAACGGCGGCATGTACGACCAGCTCGGCGGCGGGTTCGCGCGCTACAGCGTCGACGCGTCGTGGATCGTGCCGCACTTCGAGAAGATGCTGTACGACAACGCTTTGCTGCTCCGCTTCTACACGCACCTGGCCCGGGTGACGGAATCTGAGCGGTATGCGCGGGTCGCGCGGGACACGGCGGGTTTCCTGCTGCGGGATCTGCGCACCGCGGAGGGTGGTTTCGCGGCTTCGCTGGATGCCGACACCGATGGCGTCGAGGGCCTGACCTACGTGTGGTCGTTCGAGGAACTCGGTTCTGCCGCCGAGGCTTTCGGTGTGACCGCGGAGCCGAACTTCGAGGACGGCAAGTCGACGCTGCGGTTCGTGTCGGAGCCGGGGGAGGACGTACGGGCCTCGCTGCTGGCCGCGCGTGCATTGCGGCCGCAGCCGGGCCGGGACGACAAGGTGATCGCCGCCTGGAACGGCATGGCGATCGCCGCGCTGGCCGAGGCGGGCGCCTTCTTCGGCGAGCCGTCGTGGATCGTGGCGGCTTCGGAGGCGGCGTCGCGGGGCCGTCGTTCGGCGTGCTGGAGGACTACGGCTGTCTCGCCGACGGCTTGCTGGCGTTGCACCAGGTCACCGGCTCGATCCGGTGGCTCGACCTGGCGTGCGGCCTGCTGGACACCGCACTCTCTCGTTTCGCCGTACCGGACTCTCCGGGCGCTTACTACGACACCGCAGACGACGCTGAATCTCTCGTGCGCCGTCCTGCCGACTCAACGGACAACGCGTCGCCTTCTGGTGCGTCTTCGCTGGCCTCGGCCCTGTTGACCGCCTCTCTGCTGTGCGGTCCCGATCGTTCTTCGCACTACCTGACGGCTGCTTCGGAGGCGGTGACCAGGGCCGGACTGCTGGCCGCGCGGGCACCCCGGTTCGCCGGCCACTGGCTTTCGGTGGCTGAAGCGCTGGTCGCCGGTCCGCTGCAGGTGGCCGTCGTGGGTGCTGGCGATGACCCACGCCGTGCGTCGCTGTGGGCGGCCGCGGTGGCTCATGTGCCTGGAGGCGGCGTCGTCGTGGCCGGAGAACCAGGCGTTGTGCCGTTGCTCGAAGACCGCCCGTTGGTCGACGAGGCGCCAGCCGCGTACGTGTGCCGTGGCTATGTGTGTGACAGGCCCGTTGTTTCCGCAGATGCCCTGGTCACTTCGCTGTCGGCGAACACCCGCTAGCTGATTGCAGGCGTAACGTCGGTAACGACGTAATCATGTAATCAGGGGTGGTTGAGATGGGACGAGGATGGCGAGGCCGAGGCGGTTGGCAACAGGCCGACCTGCCGTCGGCGGATGATGCGGCGGCGTGGTTCGCGGGCAGGCTGCCCGACGGCTGGTTCGTCGGCGCGCCCGAGGTGATCGTCGACCGCGAGGAGATCACGGTCGTGGGCACGCTCGCGGACCTGGAAGGCGAGTTCGACGACGCCTCCCGCGCAGCGGCCGAGTCGGGCCGCATCTCGCGGTGGCGCGAGGAGACCCGTGGCGAGCGCATCGAGATCGCGCGCCAGGCCGAGCACCGCTACGGACGCAAGGTGGCCTGGGGCGCTTCGCTGGGCAGCACGCGCGAGCTCTTCACGCACCTGGCCGTGCCGGTGATGACGCGCCTGCGCCAGCCGGAACGCCAGGTGCTCGACACGCTGGTGGCCGCCGGCGTGGCCCGCTCCCGTTCGGACGCGCTGGCGTGGGCCGTGCGCCTGGTCGGCGAGCACGCGGACTCGTGGCTAGGCGAGCTGCGTGATGCGATGTCCAAGGTGGACGATCTTCGTTCGCAGGGCCCGGACCTCGCGTAACCTGCGCGGCGTGGAGCTCACTGCGTTCGACACCTTCGTTGCGGAGGCCCAGGGTTGCTCTCCCGACTCGTTGTCGGCGGCAGCCCTGGTCCTTTCTTCATGGCTCGCCGAGGTCGCGTCGTGAGCTTTGCCGTGTACGCCAGGAAAGTTCTCGACACGTCGTTGCCGCTCGGCCACCGCGTAGCGGCCCTCAAGGGCTGCCTGGAGACCTACCACCCGATAGGGTTCCACGAGTCCTTCAGCTTCCTGTCGTTCGTCGCGGGCAGCTTCCAGCGCGACCCCTCCGCCCTGCCGCGAGCGTTGGACCTGCTGATCGCGAGCCGCGCCGCCTGGCAGGCCGAAGTCCGCGCGTACGGCGTGCTTCGCCGACGTGCCAAGCAACTCGGCTACCGCGTGCCGCACCCCTCCGCTCCCAACCCGAACAGGCCCACGCACTGGTACGGCGCACAGCGCGAGGCAGCCCTTCACGCCGTGTGGTTCTGGTACTCGAAGGGTGCGTCGGCTGACGTGGACGTGCATTGCCTCGCTGCGGCGTTGGTGGAGCACGGCCGGTTCACCGCTGCTCAGCGGGCGATGTTCGACGAGGTCCGGGCGGATCGGCTGGCGCGGTTCGCCGCTGTCGACGGTATGCGCGACTTCGCGACCTACGACGAGCTGCGGACCTCGTTGGCGGTCATCCGCCAGATGGCTGTCGTCGTCTCCAGCGCGTAACGGATCCGAGCGCGGCCGCGAGAGCTGGGCGTGGAGTTTCCGGACATCGGCTACGCGCGCAGCCACGCTGGAGTCGTGAGGGCATGGGCGGCTAAGACCCGCTCTGCCGTTCTCGACGTGGTCGCCGAGCCTGATCTGGATGACGAGCTGGAGCTCGCCTACACCGGTGCCACGTACTGGCGTGAACGTGAAGTGTTCCGCAGTTCCCGCACCATGAGCGTGATGGTCACCGTGTCCGCGTTGGTGGTCGTCCTGTTGTGCGTTGTGATCGTTGTCTGGCTGGACCGGCAGGACGTACCTGGCCTGAGCATCGTTCCGTTCGCCGTTGGTTTCATCGTGGGCGGGCTGGCTTTCGTCGCACTGGACCTGTTGCCGGGGCGCTTCCGGTCGTTCTGGCGCAGTCTGGTCACCGCGTGCCTGCTGGGATCCGTGTACCTCGTGTTGCGCGAGGCCGACCCACCGGGCGGACTCGCTGATAGGCCGTGGCTCACCACGCTGGCGAGCGCTCTTGTCGTGCTGCTGCTGTGGGTCTTCGCGTGGACCTTGTTCGTCCGCGCGACGGCCTGGCTGTTGTATCGGCACGCCGTCCGGACTGCGCCTTCGGAGGCCGTGCTCTCCGAACTCTTCGCCCTGGTCAACGCGCTGGCGAACCCTTTGGTGCTGAAGCACAAGGCGTGGCTGTTGCGTCTCGTGAACAACGCGGCAACCACCGTGGAGCTGGGCCTGTGGCGGGACATCGAGCTGCTGGGCCCATCCGGCCGAGCCACGCTGAGGTCGCGTCGGCGGCAATGTGCCCAGTACCTGAGGTCGTTCGACCTGCGGATCGCGCTGCCGCACCGGGACACCCGTCAGGAGCTCCTGTCGGACGTCGTCGACCTGATCCACGTGCTGGTGCGCGGCAGCCTGGACGAACTGCCGACCACCTCGGCGGGGCGCCGCACGTTGGCCCCTGTCGCCAACGCTGCGGGCGTCCTGCTGGTGCGTCTGCTGCCGCTGGCGACGGTGCTCATCGCGGTGCTCGTGGCTCCTGGGCTGTCCCTGAGCCCGATCCTGATCGCCTTGGCCGTGGCCTGGTTCGTGCTCGCTCCGTTGGACGACAGTCCGGCGGCGAACCGCGCCGTGCTGGTGCGGGATCCCAAGGTCGCGGCGTCCCCCTCCCACGACAGCTCGCCCTGACAGCCGTTACGGCACAACAGCTTCCGGCTGACTGTCAGACCCGCTCGCTATTGTTGATTTTGGGGGAACCCGGCCGGCGTCGTGTGTGTGGTGCGTTGCCTTCTGCGTGCCCTGCCAGAGGGCGATGCCACACCCGAGTGCGACCGTGGTGGCGCCAACGACGGACACGAGCGTGAGTTCCTGTGCGCCCAAAGCCACGGATGTCACGAGCCCGGACACCGGCATCAGGCCGATGAGCACCCCGGCGCGACCCGAGCCCAGGCGGTTCACCGCGAAGTACCACAGCCCGAACGCGAGCGCGGTCACCAACACGGCCAGCGTGACCAGCGCAAAGGTCTGGCGGGCATCCGGCACCTGCCACCCGCCGACGAAGGTGCCGAGCACCCCGCCGATCACCGCCGCGAGCAGACACGTCCAGGTGGCCACGCCCAGCACGCCGAGCCGGCGAACCACGCCGACGGCGAACAGCGTGAAGCAGACCTCGCCGACCATCGTCAGCAGCGCGAGCACCAGCCCGGGGCCGTGCCACGCGCCACCGCCGGACAACACCACCACTCCCGCGGCGACCACCACGGCGCCAACGACTGCCGCGAGAGAGCGGTTGCGGGCTAGCAGGGCCAGTGCGATCGGGGAAGCGCCCATCACGGCGGCCACGAAACCCGGTTCCGCGTACTGCTGGGCGGCGATGAGCAGCGCGTTGAAGCCGAGCATGCCCGAGGCGACCACGCCCAGCAGCGGCGGGATGTCGCGCCAGGACGGCATGGGGAGACGGCGGGCGACCAGCAGCAACACGGCGGCGCCCAGCAGGTAGCGCATGGCCTGGCCGGTCAGGACCGGGTAGCCCTCGAGCATGCCGGTGACGGGCACGGACGCGCCGACGATCATTGCCGCTGTCGCTCCCGCGGCCACTCCAAGTTTCATGCCAATCAGCCTCGCGGTGGACTGGTCCAGGTTTAAGCTCCACTTTGATGGTTGCGAACTGGACCACTTTTCGAGAGCTGCTGCTGCCCGAGCACCAGCGGCGCCGCGGCGTGGAGGTGACGCTGCGCAGGGCCATCCGCGACGGGCGGCTGGCGCCGGGCACGAGGCTGCCGTCGAGCCGGGACCTCGCGGCACAGCTCGGGGTGGCGCGCGGCACGGTCACGTCGGCGTACACGCAGCTCGTGGCGGAGGGGTATCTCACCGCGCGCAGGGGTTCAGGGACCACGGTCGCGAGCCTCGGCCCGGCCGGTGCGTGCGGTGTGCCCGAGCCGCCGCAGCGGTGGCGGTTCAACATGCGCCCCGGCTTGCCCGCGTTGAGCGCGTTCCCCCGCGCCGAGTGGGTCGCGGCGCACCGGGCGGCGCTCGCCGAGCTGCCGGACGACGACCTGGCGTACCCGGATCCGGCCGGATTCGTGGGGCTGCGCAAGGAGATCGTCGACTACCTGGCACGGGTGCGGGCAGTGGTCGCGCGCGATGCGGTGATCACCAACGGCGCGGCGGACGGGCTGCAGCTCACGGCCAGGCTGTTGAACGGCAGCATCGCGATCGAGGAACCCAGTCACTTCGGCGGCGAGAACATGTTGCGCTCGCACGGTCTGAACACCGTGGCGATTCCGGTGGACGACAAGGGAATCCGCGTCGATCTGCTGTCCAAAACGGACTGTCGAGCGGTACTGGTCACCGCGGCGCACCAGTTCCCGTTGGGCGTGGTGCTGCATCCGGAACGGCGGCGCGCGCTCGTGGAGTGGGCGCGCTCGTGCGACGGGTTGATCATCGAGGACGACTACGACGCCGAGCACCGGTACGACCGGCCGGCGCTGGGGGCGTTGCAGGCGTTGGCGCCGGAACACGTTGTGTACCAAGGGACTACGAGCAAGGTGCTGGCGCCCGCGCTGCGGCTCGGGTGGCTCGTCGTGCCGGAGCGGTTGCGGCAGGACATCATCAACCGCAAGAAGTACAACGACATGGGGACGGCGACGATCCCTCAGGCCGCGTTCGCGCACATGTTGCGGACCGGTGGCTATGACCGTCATCTACGACGTACGCGCGCGCTCTACCGGAAGCGGCGCGACGCGTTGTTGGAGGCCGTTGCGGAGCACTTGCCGGCGTGGCAGCCCATCGGCGTTGCGGCCGGGTTGCACGTCGTGTTGCGCATGCCGGACGGGACGGACGACCTCGCGCTGAAGAGCAGGCTTGCGGAGCGTGGGGTGCACGTGTGGGCGTTGGCGCAGTACACGCGCACGCCGATGTGGCCCGGACTGGTGCTGGGCTACGCCGCGCTCACGCCTGACCGCCTGCGGGAGGCGGTCCGGGAGATCGCTGAAGTAGCAGTGGCCTAAAGAATGTGCTCGCGCTTGATCTCGGCGTCGGCGCCCAGGATGTGTTCGCGCGTGTCGCCGATGCCGGGCGCGGTGACCGCGGCGACGACGAGCAGTGCGGCGGCGAAGATCTTGAAAGCACGCATGGTGCGCTAAACCCCCAGGTAGAACGGTTACCCCGGTCAGCCTAGCCCGAGCCTCCAGAAATTGTCAGTGCTCGGGTGCACCATGAGACCTGTGCTCCTATCCGAAGTAGTCGACACGTCAGCCGCCGTGGCGGCGACCCGGTCGCGCCTTGCCAAGGTCAAGGCGTTGTCCGCGTTGCTGCGCGGGGCGACGGCGGACGTCGTGGTCGCGGTGGTGTCGTTCCTCATAGGCACGCCGCGGCAGGGTCGCATCGGCGCGGGCTGGCGCACCGTCTTCGACCTGTCCGTGCCCCCGGCTGCCACTGCCGGGCTCACGGTCGCCGAGGTCGACGCCGCGCTCGCCGAGGTGGCGGGGACGTCCGGCAAGGGCTCGGCGCAGCGCCGGGTCGACCTGCTGGCCGGGTTGTTCGGGCGTGCCACCGAATCGGAGCAGGACTTCTTACGCCGGCTGCTCACCGGTGAGCTGCGGCAGGGCGCGCTCGAAGGCGTGATGCTGGACGCGATCGCCTCGGCTGCGGACGTGCCGGGCGAGACGGTGCGACGTGCGTTCATGCTGTCGGGCCGATTACCGGAGACGGCGGTGGCCGCGCTGGCAGGCGGTGCGGAGGCGCTGGAGGCGTTCCGGCTGGAGGTCGGGCGTCCTCTGCGGCCGATGCTGGCCTCACCCGCGGAGTCTCTCGACGAGGCGTTGTCCGAGCTCGGCAGCGTCGTGGTGGAGCACAAGCTCGACGGTGCGCGCATCCAGGTGCACCGCTCGGGCGACGAGGTCCACATCTACACCCGCACGTTGCGCGAGATCACCAAGACGGTGCCTGAGCTGGTCGAACTGGTGCGCGGCCTGCCCTGCACGTCGGTGGTGCTCGACGGCGAGACCCTGGCGCTGACCGACGAGGGGAGACCCCGCCCGTTCCAGGAGACGATGAGCCGTTTCGGCGCGCAGGACGAGCGCGAGCTGCTGCTGCACCCGTACTTCTTCGACTGCCTGCACCTCGACTGCAAGGACCTGCTCGACGAACCACTGCGCGACCGCCTCACCGCCCTGCGTCAGGTGGCGGGCTCGCACGTCATCCCGGGCGTGCTGGACCCGTCGCCCGAGGAGGCCGCCTCCGTGGTCACCGCGGCGCTGTCGGCGGGCCACGAGGGCGTGATGGTGAAGTCGCTGGCCTCGCCCTACGCAGCCGGCCGCCGTGGCCGCGCCTGGCAGAAGGTGAAGCCGGTGCACACGCTCGACCTGGTCGTGCTCGGCGTCGAGTGGGGCAGCGGCCGCCGCCGCGGCTGGCTGTCGAACCTGCACCTGGGCGCCCGCGACCCGGACGGCGGCCCGCCGGTGATGGTCGGCAAGACCTTCAAGGGCCTCACCGACGAACTGCTGACCTGGCAGACCAAGGCCCTGCAGGAGATCGCCACCGAGCAGAACGACTGGGTGGTCATGGTCCGCCCGGAACTGGTGATCGAGATCGAGCTGGACGGCGTGCAGGTCTCGCCGCGCTACCCCGGTGGCGTCGCACTGCGGTTCGCCCGCGTCGTGCGCTACCGCCCGGACAAGGACCCGTCGGAGGCGACGACGATCGAGGAGGTGAGGGCACTTCTGCCCACCGCACAACTGAATCCCGAAGCCTGACGCCGCAAGGGCTTGTGCCTTGGTTGTGCGCAACGATCGCGGCCACCGCAAATCCCGGGAGCTGAAGCCGCATTCGGCAGTAGCGTCTGCCCATGACCGGGGACAGAATCTGCCACTGCTGCGGTGACGAGCTCAGCGCCGACAACCTGGCGTGGGACTTCGTGCAGCCCGACGACTTCGCCAACCTGTCCGCGAAGCAGCGGGCGAAGGCGATCACGTTCGAAAGCCGGGTGTTCATCGTCGCCGAGGGCTTCGGCGCCGCGACACGGGTCATCCTGCCCATCAGCCTCGACACCGGTCACACGGTGACGCTAGGCGTCTGGGTGGCACCGCACGACCCCGACACGATGACCCGCACCGCCCGCGAAGGTGGTGCCGCGTGGGTCGGATACAGGTTCACGGGCACGCTGCTCAACGCCGTCGAGCCCTGGCCGGAGGTCATCCACACCGAGCTCACCGCGCAGGGCTTCGCGGACGGTGAACTGGCTCGCGTGGTCGACGCCGAGAACCCGCTGCTGCAGCGTGTGCTGACCGAGAAGTGGCCACACCAGGCCGTCGTCGGCGCGCGCCGAGCCTGAAATCCGCGTGCGGCCGCACCCAGAACGCCAATAGCGTTCGCCGCATGCCCGACGCAGCCGCACTGCTCAGCGCCTTCGACACCCAAGCCCGCGCCGCCGAGTGGGAGGTCTATCCCGACGTCGTGCCCGACGGCCCGGTGTTCCGCGTGGCCTGGGCACACCGCCGCGGCTTCGTCGCGGGCCCACCCGACCTCGGAGTCACGGGCGCGGAACTGGATGAGGTGATCGCGCGACAACGCGATTTCTTCGCCGAGCGCGGCCAAGCCGTCGAGTGGAAGACGTGGGTCCACGACCAGCCCAAAGACCTGCCGGACCGCCTGACCGCCGCCGGCTTCGTCGCGGAAGCCACGGAGACCGTGCTCATCGGGTTGGCCGAGGAGATGACGTCGCCGGTCCACCTCGACGGGGTCGTCCTGCGCGAGACCAAGGAAGAAGCCGACATGCACCGCCTGGCGGCAACCGCCACCGAGGTGTTCGGCAGGGACTGCGGTTGGCTCGCCGACCAGCTGATCGAGAAGAAGGACGACCCGAACACCGTCGCGGTGATCGCAGAAGCCGACGGCCAGGTGGTCTCGTCCGCGCGGCTCGAAATCGTGCCCGGCACGGCGTTCGGCGGCCTGTGGGGTGGCGGCACGCTCAAGGAATGGCGTGGCAAGGGCATCTACCGGGCGCTGGTGGCGCACCGCGCACGCGTCGCGCTCGAACGGGGCGTGAGGTACCTGCAGGTCGACGCTTCCGAGGACAGCCGGCCGATCCTGGAGCGGCTCGGGTTCGTCGCAGTCACCAAGACCACCGGGTACGTCTGGCAGCCGTGAACGCCGGATCGATCCGGTTCACCGCTCCCGTGGGATCTGCACCGCCGCACCGTGAGCAGGATCCGCTGGCTGGTTGACGACGACCCCGCGCCGCCCTGGCGGCTCGCCGAGCGCGGTTCGGGTTGGCCGAGGACATGACGCCACTGGTCCACCTCGACGGGTCGTCCTGCGCGAGACCGCCGCCGGCGTCCGACGAAGGCAGGGTCGAACAGTTCGACGAGGCGTGGCTGCCGGTGCTCACGCCGGACGGGCCGGGCGTGCTGTGGTGCTGCGACTCCGACCGACCCCGGTGCTCCCGCCGGGACGGGCCGGGCGTGCTGTGGTGCTGCGACTCCGACCGACCCCGGTGCTCTCGCCGGGACGGGCCGGGCGTGCTGTGGTGGCGCAGGTCCGACTGACCGGAGCCGCCCGTGCACGCGACCTGTAGTCACCCGTGTACGCGGCGCGGTGTGGCGAAGTCGCTGGTGAGCTGCCCATTCGAGATGCTGCGGGTATCGTGGAAGCACGTGCGGTTCATCGAAGGGCATCGACCCTCTTACGACCTGACCTACGACGACGTGTTCCTCGTTCCCGGCCGCAGTGCCGTGGAGTCGCGGTTCGGCGTCGACCTCTCCACTTCGGACGGTACCGGGGCCACGATCCCGATCGTCGTCGCGAACATGACGGCCGTTGCCGGGCGGCGGATGGCGGAGACCATCGCGCGGCGTGGCGGGCTTGTCGTCATCCCGCAGGACGTGCCTACCGAGGCCGTTGCGGAGATCATTTCGTGGGTCAAGGAGCGGCATCCGGTCTGGGACACGCCGCTCACCCTCACCACGGGCGATGCGGTGGCGGACGCGTGGAACCTGTTGCACAAGCGGGCACACGGCGCGGTTGTTGTCATCGACGACGGAGGGCGGCCCATCGGCGTTGTGGACGAGGCGGCGCTCACCGGGGTTGACCGGTTCGCGCGCCTTGGTGACGTGATGAACACGGACGTCCTGCAGTTGCCGATCGACACGAAGCCTCAGGACGTGTTCGACCAGCTTCACCACAGCGCGCACCGGATCGCGCTCGGCATCGACGCCGAGCAGCGGCTCAGCGGGGTGCTGACCGAGCTGACGGCGCTCAGGGCGGAGGTTTACCGGCCCGCCGCGGACGACGACGGCAAGCTGCGGATCGCGGCTGCGGTCGGGGTCAACGGTGACGTGAAGGCCAAGGCTGAGGCGTTGCTCAAGGCCGGTGTGGACGTTCTGGTCGTCGACACCGCGCACGGGCACCAGGAAAAGATGATCACCGCCCTGAAAGCGGTTCGGGAGGCCGACCCGCATGTGCCGATCGCGGCGGGGAACGTGGTCACCGCGGAAGGTGTGCGGGACCTGGTCGAGGCCGGCGCGGACATCATCAAGGTCGGTGTCGGGCCGGGCGCGATGTGCACCACGCGGATGATGACCGGTGTTGGCCGGCCGCAGTTCAGCGCGGTTGCGGAGTGTGCGGCAGAGGCGCGGAAGCTCGGCAAGCACGTGTGGGCTGACGGCGGCGTGCGGCACCCGCGGGACGTTGCGTTGGCGTTGGCGGCGGGGGCCAGCAGCGTCATGGTCGGCAGCTGGTTCGCGGGCACCTACGAGTCGCCCGGCGACCTGCAGCGCGACGAACGTGGAAACCTCTACAAGGAATCGTTCGGAATGGCTTCGAAGCGGGCGGTGACGGCGCGCACGCGGAGCGACAACGCGTTCGACCGGGCCAAGAAGGGGCTGTTCGAAGAAGGCATCTCCACTTCGAAAATGAAGTTGGACCCGGTGCGTCCGAGCGTGGAGGATCTGCTGGACGCGATCACGTCCGGCGTGCGCTCGGCCTGCACGTATGCCGGTGCGAACTCGCTGGAGGAATTCCACGACAGGGCTGTTCTCGGCATCCAGTCGGCGGCTGGGTTCGCGGAAGGCAGGCCGTTGCCAGGGGGATGGTGAGAAATGGACGAAGCGGTAGAAGTAAGAGAACTCCGCAAAGTCTATAAAATCGGACAAAAACCAGCGGTGGACGGGTTGAGCTTCACCGTCCGCCGCGGTGAGGTGTTCGGCCTCCTCGGCCCGAACGGGGCCGGCAAGACGACCACCGTCGGCGTCCTGACCACGCGCGTCCGCCCCACCTCGGGGCAGGCGTTCGTGGAGGGCGTCGACGTGGTCGCCGACTCGAAGCAGGCACGGCAGCTGCTGGCTGTCGTGCCGCAGCGCAACAACCTCGACCGTTCGCTCAACGCGCGGCAGAACCTGTTGTTCCACGCGGCTTATCACGGGATCGGGCCGCAGGAGCGGAAGAAGCTCGCGGACGACATCCTTGAGCGGATGGGCTTGAAGGACCACCAGAACGCCCTCGTGGACACGTTGTCCGGCGGGCAGGCGCAACGGCTGATGATCGCCCGCGCGCTGATGCACCGGCCGAAGGTGTTGTTCCTCGACGAGCCGAGTACCGGCCTCGATCCGCAGGCCAGGCTCTTCGTGCACGAGCGGGTCGCCGCACTGCACGCGGACGGCGTCACGGTCGTCCTGACCACGCACGACATGGACGAGGCCACGAAGTTGTGCGACCGCGTCGGCATCGTCGACCACGGCAAGCTGCTCACGCTGGACACGCCGGCCGAGCTCACGAAGAGCCTGCCCGGCAGCAACACCGTCAGCGTCACGGTCAGCCCGAACGGCCAGGAGCCCGCGAAGATCACCAAGGCACTGTCCGAAGTGGATGGTGCGCAGCGGGTCGAGGAAGTGGGCGACATGTTCCGCGTCTACACCGACGCGGACACCTCGATCACGTTGCCCGCGGTGCTGAACGTGCTGCGCGACCTCGACGTCGTCGTGAGCGACGTCGCGATCGGCAAGCCCAGCCTGGAAGACGTCTTCATCCACCTGACCGGCAGGGAGCTGCGGTGAGCCAGCTGAGGACCTTCAACGCGATCCTGTGGCGCGACGTCTTCGTGACGACCCGTGAGCTGCCGAGCTTCCTCGCACAGGTGATCATCCAGCCGTTCTTCATCCTCTTCATCTTCGCGAAGGTGCTGGGGGACATCGGTTACGTCCAGGACGACTTCGCGCAGGTGCTGTTGCCCGGCATCATCGCGATGAACGGGTTCCTGGGCGCGCTGCAGAACACGACGCTGCCGCTGGTGCTGGACTTCTCGTGGACGCGCGAGATCGAGGACCGGCTGCTGGCGCCGATCGAGATCCCCCTGGTCGCGGTGGAGAAGATCGTGTTCGGCGCGATCCGCGGGTTCTTCGCGGCGGTGCTGATGGTGCCGGTCGGGTTCGTGATGCTCGACGTTTCCTGGGCGTGGGAAGGGATTCCCGGCGCACTCCTGGTGATCGTCCTGGGGTGCCTCGCGGGCGGTGCGGTCGGCCTGGTCATCGGCACGTCGGTGCCCGCGCGCCGGGTGAACGTGATGTTCGCGGTGATCCTCACGCCGTTGCTGTTCACGGGTTCGTCGCAGTTCCCGTGGCGGTCGCTGAGCGATGATCTGCTGTGGTTCAAGGTGATCTGCGCGCTGAACCCGCTCACCTACGTCAGCGAGGGCATGCGCGCGGAGCTGGTGCCGAACGTGCCGCACATCCCGTTGCCGATCGTGTTGCTCGTGCTCGTCGTGGCGATCGCGGGCTTCGGCGGACTCGGTCTGCGCGGCTTCATGAAACGGGCGCTCGACTGATGTGAAACGGCCCCGCGCAACGGATTGCGCGGGGCCGTTCGTCTACTCAGGACTTATGAGGCGTAGTCCTCCAGCATCTCCGTGACGAGAGCCGCGATCGGCGAACGCTCCGAGCGGGTCAGGGTGACGTGCGCGAAGAGCGGGTGGCCCTTCAGCTTCTCGATCACCGCTGCCACACCGTCGTGCCGGCCAACCCGCAGGTTGTCGCGCTGCGCCACGTCGTGCGTCAGCACCACCCGCGAGTTGCTGCCCAGGCGGGACAGCACGGTCAGCAACACGTTGCGCTCCAACGACTGCGCCTCGTCGACGATCACGAAGGAGTCGTGCAGCGAGCGGCCGCGGATGTGGGTGAGGGGCAGGACCTCGAGCATGCCGCGGTCCATCACCTCTTCCACCACCGCCTGGCTCACCAGCGCGCCGAGGGTGTCGAACACCGCCTGCGCCCACGGCCCCATCTTCTCGTTCTCGCTACCCGGCAGGTACCCGAGCTCCTGGCCACCGACCGCGTACAGCGGCCGGAACACCACGACCTTGCGGTGCTGCCTGCGTTCCATCACCGCTTCGAGGCCGGCGCACAACGCGAGCGCCGACTTGCCGGTGCCCGCACGTCCGCCCAGCGAGACGATGCCGACATCGGAATCGAGCAGCAGGTCCAGCGCGATCCGCTGTTCGGCGGACCTTCCGTGCAGTCCGAACGCCTCCCGATCTCCGCGCACCAGCCTGATCTGCTTGTCCGCGGTCACCCGGCCCAGAGCGCTCGACGTGCCCGCCAGCAACCGGAGTCCGGTGTGGCAGGGCATTTCCGCGATGTGCTCCAGGTCCTCGTACTGGGTCGGGTCGACGACGTTCTCCTTGAACAGGCTGTCCACCAGGGACTGCGGAACGTCCAGATCGGACATTCCCGTCCAGCCTGACAGGGTGACGTCGTGCGCCCGGTACTCCTCCGCCTGGAGTCCGACCGATCCGGCCTTGACTCGAAGCGGCATGTCCTTCGTCACCAGGGTGACGTTGCGCCCCTCAGCAGCGAGGTTGAGGGAGCAGGCGAGGATTCGGGCGTCGTTGGAGTCCGTTCGGAAACCTGATGGCAACACCTCCGGGTCGGAGTGGTTGAGCTCGACGTGCAAGGTGCCTCCCACATCCCCGATGGGGATGGGCGAATCGAGGCGACCATGCCGCAAGCGCAGGTCGTCGAGCAGACGCAGTGCTTCCCTCGCGAACCAGCCCAGTTCGGGGTGGTGGCGCTTGCCCTCCAGCTCGCTGATCACCACGAGTGGGAGCACGACCTCGTGCTCCGCGAACCGGGTGGGGGCGAGAGGATCGGACAGCAGTACCGACGTGTCCAGCACATATGTCGTGATGGCCGGAGCGGCGGACTTGCGCCTGGGGGAGGAACTGCGCGATGAGCCTGAGGAACGGCTCGCGGGACGTCGTGCGTTCACGGCAACTCCCTCACGAACGCGGCACCCGCGTCCGCTCCTCGCTGGGCCAGGCACAACCCTGATTGATCGTCTTGCCTTCCGCCGGGTGAGGCGTCAGGCAGGTCGACCACGAGGGCCGGGTGCCGGCCCCCTCGCGACGTTGTCAGCCACGATCAGGACCTCCCTGCGCGGTCCGCAGTGGTCGCGTCCCGCCACTTTTGAAGTTACCTGTGGGGGTGCCCCATCTGCACGAAGCCACACAGGTGAATCCCGATTTGTCATCTGCCGGAAAACAAACCGAAACGTGACCGCAGCCGTGTTCACGCTGGTCAGATGGTGTTTTCGTGGGTGTTGCGGGCCAGCCACGACAGGCCGTCCCTGACCTGGATTTCCAGTGATTTCGGCACCAGCGGCTCGTCGAGAAGTCTCAGATACCGGGAGTCGAGCGACTCGCCGGGAGCGCGGACGTCGAGCCAGGCCCTCACCAGGCGCACTCCTTCCACGTATGTGGTCGTGTACGCGCGCCACAACGGGTCCGCCAAAAAACGAACCATCTGCCGTGCCCGGCGCTCGGGGACTAGCAGCCACCTGCGCAGATGCGCAACCACGTCATCCTGATCTGCACCACGATCGTGTAGCAGCAGCGCCGCGTCCTGCCGCACGGTGAGCAGGCCGGCTGCCGCCGACTCGACCTTTTCGGACAGTTCGCCGTCCATTCGCAACCCGAGGTCGCGGAAGATCTGCTCCGCCCAGAGGCCCCAGCCCGGCCCGACCACGGCGTGCAGGCCCAGGTCCGCCATGCCCTCGGCCATCAGGCACTGCGGCGTGTTGATCAGGAAGATCGACTGCTCGGCGTGGCCACGGCGTTCGACGAGGCCGGCATCTTTGCGGCAGTGCTCGGTGTGATGGCCCGGATAGGACTCGTGCGCGACCAGGTGCGGCAGGTTCGACATGCGGTGGCCGAGGTCCGCGTTGATCGCGACCCTGCTGCGGTAGCCGCCGAGGTAGTAGTTGAAGCCGCTCCACGGCTTGTTCGTGACGATCTGGTACTCGACGATCTCCCGCTCGGGCAGCGCGTACCGGTGCCGCACGCGGTCCCTCAGGGCGCTTGAGAGCGCTTGTACGGCGCCCTGGAGCCTGCGTGGGGGCACCTCGTCCTGCGTGCGGAAGGCGTTGAGGCGGTCCGGGAGCGAGCCGGGTCCTTCGAGCAACGCGTCGAGGTTGCGGTGGGCCTGCACGTACGCGTCCTCGTCGCCGGGGCGGATGCGGACCTGGAAGTACTGCTCCACCTCGTCGATGAACGTGATGCGTTCGCCGGCGAGCTTGCGCGCGGTGCACTCCAGCGCGACGAGGTGCGCCCGGAGGAAGTGTTTGCGCTGGTCAGCGAGGTCAACGGCGTGGAGTTCCCGTTGGAGCTGCCGGGCGTGGTCCGCGAGCGCCTTGGGGGCCAGGCGCGGTTCGTTGTCGACTCCGCGGCTCAGCGCCGGGTCGCCGGTGAACGAGTCGACGAATCCGGGCACCAGGCGCCCGAGCCGCAGGCCCAGCACCAGGTAACCGCGCACCAGCTCGTCAGCCTCCATGAGTCGGAGAGCGTAGAGCGTCTACCACGGGGACTTACTCGCGACCGAATCGTGAATGGATGTCCACCTGATCGGGGAATGTTGTTGATCTTGGCGTCACACAATGGGGTCATGGGGGCCGCCAATCGAGATCTTCACCGATAGCGTCTCCGCCCGGAGACCCCACCCTCCGGAGATCCCCGAAGACTCCGGAAATGACGGGGATAACCCGACATGAAGGAGAATGACGTGAAGAAGGCTTGTGCCGCGGTTGCCGCCGCAGCTGCGCTGTCCCTCGCGTTCGCCCCGGCCGCCATGGCCGGCGAAGGCCACGGCGGACACCACTGGAAGAACGGCCCGCTGCTGGTTGCCCTGAACGGCAACAACCTCAACGGCACCATCGGTGCCTGCGGCAACAACGTCGGTGTCTTCGGCGGTGCCGTGCCGATCAACTCGCCGTCGATCACCGAGACCTGCGCCGCCGGCGGCATCGTCGACGAGGGCTGATCTCCCTCTTTTGTTCTGCCTCTGGGGGCGTCATTTCTTGGCGCCCCCAGAGTTGTTTCACCCGTTAAAACCTTCATGAGGAGAAAAATCGTGCTGAAGAAGGCTGGCGCCGCCCTCGGTGTGGCTGCTGCGTTCCTGGCTGTCGGTTCCCCGGCGATGGCCGTTCAGGGCCACGAGTGGGAGAACGCGCCG
Organism: Lentzea alba; assembly: GCF_047445655.1. Classification (GTDB taxonomy): domain Bacteria; phylum Actinomycetota; class Actinomycetes; order Mycobacteriales; family Pseudonocardiaceae; genus Lentzea; species Lentzea alba_A. Next base: position 40,253 of record NZ_JAJAEG010000023.1, on the reverse strand, counting down.
CTGCTGATCGTCGGCAACGCGAACAACCTGAACCTGGTTGGCGGCGTGTGCGGCAACAACGTCGGTGTGTTCGGTGGCGCGGTTCCGGTGAACTCGCCCTCCATCACCGAGACCTGCGCGGCCGGCGGCATCGAGGACGGCGCCGAGTGGGGCGACGACGACTGATCCAGTCGTTCGGAAAGGGGCGCCCACCTTCGCGGTGGGCGCCCCTTCTCAGTTTCCGTACCTGCGGTGGCGCTTGGCGTACTCGCGCATCGCCCGCAGGAAGTCCGTGCGCCGGAAGCCGGGCCAGTACGCCTCGCAGAACCAGAACTCCGAGTGCGCCGACTGCCACAGCATGAAGCCGGAGAGCCGCTGCTCACCGGACGTGCGGATGATCAGGTCGGGATCCGGCTGCCCGGACGTGTAGAGGTGCTCGGCGATGTGGTCGACGTCCAGGACCTCGGCCAGCTCCTCGATGGTGCCGCCGCGCTCGGCGTGCGACTGCAGGAGCTTCCGCACCGCGTCCGCGATCTCCTGCCGGCCGCCGTACGCGACCGCGACGTTGACCTGGATGCCGGTGCGGTCCTTGGACTTGTTCGCGGCGTTGGTGAGGCGCTCAGCGTGCTCCTTGGGCAGCATGTCGATCGCGCCGACGTGCCGCACCTTCCACGGCTTGCCGTCCTCGGCCAGCTCGTCGGTGATGTCGGCGATGATGTCGAGCAACGGCGCCAGCTCTTCGGTGGGCCGGTTGAGGTTGTCCGTGCTCAGCATCCAGAGCGTGACGACCTCGACGCCGGAGTCACCGCACCACTCGAGCAGCTCGAGGATCTTGCGCGCCCCGGCCCGATGCCCGTGCGCGACGTCCGTGAACCCGGCCTCCCTGGCCCACCGCCGGTTGCCGTCGAGGACGACGCCGACGTGCTTGGGCACCTGTGTCCCGCTCAGCTCGCGCCGGAGAATCCACTCGTAGAAGTGGATAGCGACGTCTTTCACACGGGTGCGGAGTGCCACGTCCGAACAGCGTACGCCGTGCAACCTTCATCACTGCGCAACGGTCCGAAACCTACGGTCGCGTAACCTAGGTACCTGTGACCACTGCGACCACTCCTCCACAGCCCGGACTGCGGCCGCGCCTTCGTGGATGGCTGCACTTCTGGTCCTTCATCACGTCTGTGGCCACCGGCGCGACACTGATCGCACTGGCGGCGTCCACAGTGTCCGGCCTGGCCGCCCTGGCCACTTCGGTCTACGGCCTGACGGTTCTCGGGCTCTTCGGCGTGTCGGCTTTGTACCACCGCGTCACGTGGAAGTCCGACCGCGTGCGCACGTGGATGAAGCGCCTCGACCACTCCATGATCTTCGTGTTCATCGCGGGCACCTACACGCCGTTCGCCTTGCTGGCGATGGATCCTGGGACCGGGCACGTCGTGCTCTGGGTCGTGTGGATCGGGGCCCTGGCCGGGGTGACTTTGAAGCTGGCCTGGCCGCACGCGCCGCGGTGGCTCGGGGTGCCGATCTACATCGCTCTCGGCTGGGTGGCTGTGTTCGTGCTGCCTGAGCTGCTGCACCACGCCGGGGTTGCGGCGTTGGTGTTGTTGCTGGTGGGTGGGGCGCTTTACACCGTTGGGGCGGTCTTCTACGCGACTCGGTGGCCCAATCCCTGGCCTTCCGTTTTCGGGTATCACGAGTTCTTCCACGCTGCGACTGTGGTGGCGGCGATCTGCCACTACATCGCCATCTGGCTCGCGATGTACTCCTGACCTGGCGTTTTCGGGTTAGCTGATCTTGTCAGGCCGTCTCCAGGCCGTCAGCCCGCTTCTTCGGCTTGAAGAGCGCGTTGGCGGCCCTTCGGCTCTTGTCGCCGCTGGACGGCATCAGGTGCGTGTAGACGCGCAACGTGAAACCCGGATCGTGGTGTCCGAGGTTGATCGAGAGCGACTTGATGGAGACGCCGCCCTCCAGCTGACAGGACGCGTACAGGTGTCGTAGTGCGTGCATGCCGTCGTCCTGGTTGACGTACACGAGGCCCGCACGAGCGAACGTGGGACGCCAGACGCCCATGTTGAACTTCTGGCGTCGGCAAGCGTTCCCGTCCGGCGTTGTCATCAGCAGCCGGACCGTCACGAGCTTCCCGTCAGGCTTCTCCCAGGGCAGCGTGACCGCGACCGGTGGGAACTCCTCCATGTAGTCGTCCAACTCGTCCAGGACGCCGTCACCGGCCGGCGTGGTGCGCTCCTTCTTGCTCTTCGGCGGGGCGAACACGAGCGTGTTCTTCACGATCCGCACCTGGCGGACGATGTGGAGCTCACGTGTGTCGCGGTCAATGTCGTCGGGGGAGAAGCCGAAGATCTCGCCCTGACGCATCCCCGCGCCAGCTCCGAGCACGGCAGCGGGCTTGTAGCGAGCAGGCAACGCGAGCCGGACAGAGTGCAACCGCTTCTCCGGCCAAGGCTTGATCCGGCGTTCCGGCGGTGATGGCCGCTGCACACTCCGTGCCTTGCACGCGTTGGAGTGGATGATCTTCTCCTCCACGGCCGCGTTCAGGATGGACGAGAGCCGGTCGAACAGGAGTTGCTGATAGGTGAGCGAGAGGCCTTCCTCGCTCATGCCGGTGATCCAGCCGCGCACCATCGGAATGTCGATGCTCTTCATGCTGCTCTTGCCGAAGTGCGGCACCAGGCGCTTGTTCACCTGGTAGCGCAGGTTCTCCTGTGTCGCAGCGTCTTGTGACTGGCCACCGAACCACGTCTCGACGTACTTCTCGAACTTGATCTCACCGGCTTTTGGGTCGACGTACTTGCCCTCCCGCTTGTCTGACTCGACCTCAAGCAGGAAGTCGTCCGCTCGCTTCTTCTGGCGGTCCGGGAAGCTCTTGCTCTTCTCGTTCCCGTTGGGGTCGAGGTAGCGCACCTTGTAGCGCAAACCCTTCCCGTAGAGGTCCGTCTTGACCCGCTTGACCTCGTTGGTCGTCGGGTCCTGGACCTCCTTCCACCATCGGTCCTGCACGTGTCCCATGACGGGCTCCTCTCTATGCCGCGTGACCCTTTTCCACCCACAGACGAACTTGGGCAGGCACGTAGCGCAGGTGCTTTCCGACCTTGCTGACCGGCGGGCCGTAGCACCGCCACTTCCACTGGTAGAGGGTCTTGATCGGCACCCTCAGGAAGGCTGAGACCTCTTCCACACCCCACAGCGGTTCGACGTCCGACATAGCTGATCCCCCCAGATCAAGCGGCTATCGACTGAGTTGCTGAAACATCCGGTGCAGGCCGGGGCAGCGCGGCGAGCGTGGCTTGGGCCTGGTCGTACTCAGCCCGCCACTTGATCCGTTGGGCGATCATCTGCATGAGCAGCTCGACCCGTCCGGGCACGTGCGGATCACCAGCGCGGATCGGCGACCACATCAGCCGCGTCCGGTCGGTGTCCTCCTTGGCGATGCCCGCAGCCGCCAGTGCTTCCTTGACGAAGGCCGCCCGGTCGGACTTGTGTTCGGCGAGGGTCTTCCCCGACCACCGCCGCGACACGAGCACCCGCCGACCGGGCAGCCCGAGCGTTTCTCGCCTGTGCGCCTTCGAGCGGCAGCGCCCTGGAGTCATCCGTGAGTTCGTGCCCTTGGGCTGGACGCCGTAGAGCAGCCACACCGCGCACCGGTCCGAACAGGGCGTGACGGCCAGCTCCGACGCCAGGCGTTCGGCATGGTCGGAAGCGTCGGTGTCGACCACTTCGGCGATTGACTTCACGAGGTACTTGGTGAGGTAGCCGATGTGCCGTCCGGCTTCCTCGGAGCCGCCCAGGATGCCCTTGGAGTGCACCTGAGGACCGAACTCGGCCACGTGCGACGGAACGTCCAGATTGGCCACTGCGTCCGCCCAGGACGTCAACGGAGCGTGCGTGTCCGGGTCCACGAAGCCCTTGGCCCGCATGTCCCACACAGGCATCCGGTTGCCGCTGTACTTGACCTCATCGTGGTTGGGCCACCAGACCTGGAGGTAGGTAGCCGCCGTGACGTCACGGACGACCTTGTGCGGGATCGAGCCCCTGACCGCGAAGTGCGCGTGCGGGGTGATCCGCTTCTGTGGCTCGACTGTGCCGAAGTACTGAACGTCCCAGCCAACTACCCGCCGGAGGTTCTGCCACCACCGGTCAACGAGGCTTGCGAAGTGCACGACGTCCCGTGCAGCACGGCGGTAGTCGTACGTATTCGGGTCGACCGGCGTGCCGTCGTCGCGCACCTTGCCGTAGGTGTCAAGGGTGAGCGTGACGAACGTGGACGGCCGGTACTTGCCCGCGAATTCCCTGCCGACCGTGCGTTTGTCCACCTTGCGGCGAGGCAGGTTCGGCGTATCTTGCCGCCGACGAGTCGAGCGAATCGGCGCAGTTTTAGCCGGCCGTTCGACAGCGGGGAGGTTCCCGCGGACTCCCTCCCGCCGCAGGTCAGAGTCAGCCTCGCGAATCGCTTCCCGGAGGTCGTCCACATGGTCGAGTTCGTTTGACGCCTCAGCCTTCCGGTACTCGGCGGTGAGGTCGGACCGGTAGGTGACGAGCGCGACCTGATCAGGCGTCGGAGCCTCGCGTTCGGCGATCGGTTCGTGATCGAGGTGCCAGCCCTCCCGACACTGCGTCATCCGGGACTTCCGGTTGCGTTCAGAGCAGGCCGGGCACTTGCTCGCTTGTGTTGCATTGCAACGGATTGCGACGATCCGCACTTCTCCCGTGTCGAGGTCGAAGACCTCACGAAGAACCGGACGGGTGCACACCCCGTGCTGCTCAGCCGCAGCCTTGACGACGTCCAACGACAGCGGCATTCGTGCCCGCTCCGCCGAAGTCATGCCCGCGACGTCCGAGGGGACCGCCGGGACGTTGTCGATGCTCATGCTGCCGCGCTCCCTTCGGTCTTGCTCGGGAACTCGTGCACGGTCGCCGGAGTGAGGAAGACGCCCAGTTCGACCAGGTCCGCATCCGTGACGTGGAAGGCCCGTGCCCGTTCTGGTTCGCGCTGCCCGTCCTCCTTGAGCCAGGCGACGCCGGGCGTGTTCTCGCTGATCTCATGAGCCGCTGCACCGCGTTGTCTCACGCCGTCACCGAGCACCATGTCGACCTGGACCGGTTCGTCCAGCCGCAGTGCCACGCGTGTGGTGAACAGATGCCGGAAGCTCACGATCTCCTTGCGCGGGTCCTGGACCAGGCCCACGACGGCGTAACCGGGCGCACGACCTTGGGAGGTGATCGTCTGGATTGCCCTTGTCGCACGCTCACGGAGATTCCGATCCGACTGGTAGGCGATCAGGTCCGCCAGCTCATCGACGATCAGGACCGTGAACGGCTCTCCGGTGTTGCGTGCCCAGAGACGCCGGATGCCCCGGTAGCGAGCCGCACGTTCCTTGACCTCAGCGGCGATTCCCTCAAGCAGCGCAACAGCTTCCGGTCCGCTGTCATAGATGACCTTCTCGAACGCGTCCGGACACTGGCCCAGCTCCATGCCGCCCTTGGGATCAATCCCGATGAGGCGCACCACGCCGGCTTTGATGGCCGGGGCGAGCCGCCAGACGATCGACCAGAGCACCGAGCCTTTACCTGCGCCAGGCACGCCGACCACCAGGACCTGAGAGCCGAGCAGCTTGATCCGCCAAGGCTTCCCGGTCTCTGTCCGACCGACGACCACCCGCTTGAGATCCACGTCCGCCGTGCAGGCGATCGGAGGAACGGCGACCGGTTGCGCCAGCGGATCAGCGTGGATGAAGTCGAGTTCAAGCACTCTTGGCTTGAACACCCGCACGCGGCAGGACCGGGCGTCGAACGAGTGCGCCAGGTTGTCCCGCCGCGCTTCCCACTGCTCCGGTGACTGCGCCAGGATCATCCGCACCTGGACTTTGTCCCGCCAGCCCTCCGACCGCACGCGGCGAAGCTTCGGCCGGTACTCCTTCATACGGCTGTCTTTGGACAACTCGGCCAACCGCATCACCGTGCGCCAGCGCGGCACGTAGACCGTGAGTCGCCGCCACTCCGTGAGGAGTCGGAACCACGCGTGCCGCAGGAACGAGGCGCGATCGATGCCGTACCAGACAATGAGGGTACCGATGAGAGTGAGGAACGTCAGCACCAGCGACGAAAGGCCGGCCGCGCGATGCAGTGCGTACGTGCCGATGAACAGCGTCACGCACAGCGGGTAGCGGACGGCCGCTAGAACCACTCGAACCGCAAGCCGCAGCAGCAGCCAGACGAGCATGAGCGGCGCGAGTACGACCTTGACCCAAACAGGAAGCCATACCCACCAAGGGAAGCGTGGACGAGCACCCTCGAACGGTGCTGGATCAACCCACTTGTTGCCGCTCATCGAACACCGCCGACGGCGAAGATCAGCGGCAGCCAGCCGAGGCAGCCGCAACACTTGATCTGTCCGGGCGCGAACACACCGAACCTCTTGCAGTGCTGGCACTTCCGGCCGTTGCGTAACTTCCACCCGACCGAACTACCACTTCCACTTGACGCACCGCATGCGTGTGGCGATAGGCTTTGCATGACTCGAATCTCCTTGTGTCCCAACAAACTCAGGGTCGTTCGAGTCGGCATGTCGCCGGGAAGCAGTCGAGGCCCGCCAAGACTTCCGACTGCTTCCCGCGCGACACACCAACGGGTTTGTTCAGTTGTCGATCAGTACTCAGCGAGCTTCTTGGCGAGCGCCCTGCACCAGGAGCAGAGCGGCCGCTTCTCCGTCTTGCGGAACCAGCCACCACCGAGGCAGCGTGAGCAGTCCCGCCACTCCATCCGGACCCGACCGGTCACCGGATGCTTCGCGGTCAGGTTCATCGCGTACATCAACCGAGCCAGCGGACGCGGGACCACCAGCATCACCGCCTTGTGCCGGATGTCAGCCCATCCAGCCCGACTTGTCCTGTGTCGGCAGGCCTCCGACCCAACCGGCGCCGTGCTGCGGGTCGAGCACCGCAGCCAACAGGCCGGCGTGCTGCGAAAGCTTCCGGAGAAACGCTGCCAACTCTTCGCGGCCGTTCGGCCCGTCCGGCATGTGGATAGCGATCTGTGCGGGGTCCAGGTTCAGCCTCAGGCAGTAAGCCGCGGCTGTCAGATCAGGCCACGGAACGATGTCCGCAGAGGCCTCAGGACCAGGCGAAACAAGCAACTTGAGCATCACGACTCCCCCTGGTCAATCCGAGCCTGAGCCTGTGCGACCAGCTCAGCCAGGCGAGCCAGCTCGGAGGCGACAACCCGGACGGCCACCCGTGCCGCCGCACCGCCACCACCGAACACAAAGGTGGCCGCACTCCGCTCCGGCCAAGGCCCGTTGTCCCCGAGCCCCATCGCGCCACCTTTGTGGACAGTGATCTGAACGTTGATCTCGGTGAGACCCCGAGTACGCGCCGGTGGCACCAGACGCCTGTCACGCCGCCGCCGACTTCGTGGCCGCCTCGCCCGGATCAGGCTTGGCCCGCCCAACGTGCGGCGCACGCATCCCGGACGCCCGGAAGCTGTAGGCGATTCGGTTGTTGCGCCCCGCGTACGGCGTGATCGTCAGGTTCTCGAACTCGGCCGCTGCGTACGGGAAGCCGTTCATCTTGGCGGGCGGAACGGGCTGCACCTCAGCCGCGACCTTGACCTTGAACTCCGCGCCGAACCTCGCTGCCTCTTCGTTCGCGTCGAGCGCGCGGACCGTCCAGACCAGCATGTTCGTTTCCTTGTCACGCTCCTGGCGCTTGGGCGCGCGGGAGTCCTCGTTGAACTCCATCGACGGCTCGACCCCGAGCACGAAGCAACCGAGTGGGAACACGTCGCCGAAGCGGACCGGGAACCGCGTGGGGATGACCGGCATGACCTAACCTCTTCCTGTCATCAACTCCTCATTAGGAGTTGCTTCTAGAGGTCAAGCTAGGCCGTTGCCTGCCTGTCGTCAAGTCCTCATGAGGAGTAGGGTTGAACTGGACATGTTGAGTTGTGCGTATGCAAAGGTTGGAGAGGCAGGACGATGACCGAAGGGCTTGGCGCCCGTGCGCCGAAGTACCACCGCGTGGCGGACGCCCTTCGACGAGAGATCCGCGACGGCGAGCTTGCACCTGGTCAGCGACTCCCAGCAGAGACGACGCTGGTTGAGCGCTTCCGAATGAGCTTGCCGACGATCAGGCAGGCGCTAGGTGTGCTGCGAGCCGAAGGACTCATCGAGTCCCGTCACGGCATCGGCACCTTCGTGAAGGAGCAGCGTCGGCTGCAACGCCGCTCGCGAGGCCGCTATGGCAGCGCCCGCGACCATCAGAAGCTCCTGACCCACCACCTGCGCCACGACATCGTGTTCGCTGGGCGTGGCCCGGTGCCGGGTCACATCGCAGAGGTGATGGGCATCGAGCCCGGTACCGAGGTCGTCATCCGCCGGCGTCACCTGTTCGACAAGGACACCAACCAGCCTGAGGAGATCGGCGCGAGTTACATGCCCGTGGAAGTTGCGGGCGGCACGTTCTTGGAGGAGCCGAAGGTCGTCCCCAAGGCGCTGTTCCTGTGTGTCGAGGACTTGACCGGCCGCCGCTATACCCGCGCCCGCGACCAGTGGATCGCACGCATGCCGACCGCCGAGGAGAGCGGAATCCTTGAGCTGCCAACGGGTGCGCCCGTGATGCACGTCGTGCACGTGGCCCGCGACGAGGACGGTGACGTGCTTGAGGTGTCGGAGTCGATCTGGCCGGCAGACCGTGTGATTGTCATCGACGACTACCCAATCGAGCAGGCACCTCAAGAGCCTGAAGTCCCTAGCGAGCTTTGAGGGCCGCAAGGAGGGTGTGCTTGTGCCTGGCTACACCAACTCTGCGCATGCCGAGCAACTCGTCAATCACTGGTATTGGCGACCGGGTTGGGAACCTGGTCGAGAGTTCTACACGTGGCATCTGACCTTCGAGGATGAGCACGAACTGCACAGACTCGTTGCTGAGTATCAGGATGCGTTGCGTGGCGTTCAAGAGTTGGACATGGTCCCGATCTCCTGGCTGCACGTCACGATGCAAGGGGTCGGGTTCGCGGACGAGGTGGCTGAAGCTGAACTTGCAGCTCTTGCTGATGCGGTAGGCAGGCGTGTTGCTGCGGTTCCTCCGCAGGTCGTGACGTTCGACCGGCCAACAGCACGACCCCAGGCGATTGCTCTTTATCCCTCACCTGCTAGGCAAATACAGAAGATCAGAACGGCGGTCCGCACTGGCTTCGCCGATCTCTGGGGAGAGAGACGGGTTCCGGAAGCTGAGGCGCCCTTCACGCCTCACCTGAGCGTGGCGTACGTCAACTCCGACACGTCGTCTCGTCGTGCCGTGCAGGCTGTCACGGCTGTAGTGACCAGGCCGGTAGCAGTCACGATTCGCAGGATCACGCTCATAGCTTTAGCCCGTGAAGGTCATCTATACCGCTGGAGAACGATCTACCGAGCACCGTTGCTCGGCGGACTTCGCGACTAGTTCAGTCGGGTCCTCATTCGGCCTCACCGAGTCTGCATGTATCGGTCGAACTGCATGATCACATCACGCGATCGGCGCGAGCGATGGGCCATATGGGTGATCGATGCCTACGGCGAGTAACGGACATAGCCACCCCTCCGATTGCCAGACAAAGACTGCGACTATGAGTCGATATCGACCACTACGGCCTCGTCGTGCAGGCAGCCGATAGGGGGAATGATGCCCGCGAACCGAGAGACGCTTGAGCGTGTCGTGAACGCGCTGCACGCGGATGCAGCAGAGATCAAGCATCTCGGTACAGGGGGATTCGCCTCGACTTTCGCGGTCCGCACCACTCTGAACGGTGTCGAGCATAGCTTTGCGGTAAAGATCATCGATCCGGAGGTTGCGGAATCGGGAAGAGTTGCCCGCGAATTCTCTGCGCTCGCGCGGGTGGAAAACAGCCGTGTGGTCGGCTACCGAGGCGTGGGGCAATTCGTCTTTGAAGGCACGGAGTACACCTGGCTTGAGATGGAGTATATTCCTGGTTCTCCTCTTACGAGAGTAATGGGGGATTCAGGGGTGCGGTTCTCTGTGGCTCAGGCTGTTAATCTCTTGATTGACGCTGTGTCGGGGGCTGCCGCGATCTGGGCGGCGGGAACGGCTCATCGCGACCTGTCGCCGAACAATCTGCTTATTACGGAGGATGGCCGGCTGGTTATCGTTGATTTGGGTCTCGCTCGCCATATCAACGATGAGACAATTACCGTCCTGCCAACCCCTGGAACTCCGGGATGGATGGCGCCGGAGCAGGTAGGGCCTGACCCTTCGCACGGTGACTGGCGATCCGATCAGTTTGTGCTTGGGCTAGTCGGCCACCTATTGCTTACCGGAGTGCTGCCTCTTACGGGACGCAATATCCTCGAAAGATGGGTAGCGCCCGCGGTGGCAACCATTACGCCAGTGAAGGACCTCAATCCGGAGGTCCCTGCTGCCCTCAGTGATATCGTGGAAAAGATGACGGCAAAAGCGCCGCACAGACGTTATCTCCGGGCGGAGGTTCTTCTTGCCGATCTTGAGCGTGTGAGAGCAGCCTTGGCTGTGCCTGGCGACCACTCTGCCGCGAGTCCAACCTTCTGGTTGCTTATTGGTCAGACAAAGAACTTCGTGACCGAGCAGTTTCTGGCGGATCTGAAGCCGGACGGTGTAATTGTAGACGCGCGAGCCAGATCGCGCTGCTCTGAGCTTACGGAAAGTGCGCAAGCGGCTGGGGCTACTGCCATAATTGATCCACTTACTTACCTGGCTAGGTCACCGCAATCCGTCCGCCCTGCTCGGTACTCGCAATTGCCGTACGGAAGCAGGGAGACGCTTACCGGATTCTCGGATGAAGCATCGCGTCGTGAATTCTGCGAGCAAGTTATTGATGTGCAAGTGGCTGATGCGCCGGACGTTGTAATGGCTCCTTATTTCTATGCTGGTTCGAGTGAGCTGAACTGGATCACGGAAAGTGTTGTTTGCGCGCAAGTTGCTGAATCTATCGTGGCTGAAAGAGTTGCTTGTAGCGCGCTTGATGCCGCGCTTCCGGTTTGGACGACTGTTGCGATCTCGGCGAGCTGGTTGTCCTCAGCCACTGAGCGCGATCAACTGCTTACTGCCATCACGGCATCGCCGATGCAGGTGCTGTATCTGCTTGTGCACACAACGCAGGTCTCATTCGGGCCTCTCGCTGATGCAGACGTTCTACAGGGCTTCGTAGACGTCTTGCACGTGATGCGCGAGGCGGGGGTACCGGTTGTGGTGGGGCGTCGCGCCTCGTCTGGCTTGTTGCTAATAGCCCTAGGTGCATCCGGATGGGGAATCGGTGTCCACGCAACACTGCAAAACATGCCGCCGCACCCGGAGACTGAGCAAACCGGTGGACCGTCGGAAGATCGGATTTATCTTCCTCAGCTGCTCAACGCTGTATCCGTCAGCACAGCACGCATCTATGCGGACGCGAATGCAGGGGCCTTGGATTTGACCACGTCATACGGCCAGCGGCTACTTGAACTGAACCCCAGTCTCGATCAGTTGACAACTGAGCAACGGATCCTTCTCAATCAACACAACATTTCGGCACAGCGAGACCAGGTCTCCGAGCTTGCCGCTCGGGATCTAGCTGGACGGCATACCCTAATGAGGGAGTGGATCTCTTCGGCGCGCCAGATGTATCGGCAGCTTCCTACGCCTACTTCAACCGCCGAGAGTGGCCGCTTCCTCAGCGCGTGGGAAACTGTTATTTAGGAAACCAGGTCAACTGCCCTTCGGGATCACCGCAGCGTGCTACCCGCAATTTTCGATGGTGCGGCGATCTGAGCTTCCAGTAGTTTCTCGGCGACCATGTGGCGACGTGCTGGTTGTAACGGGCTTGCAGCAGGTGCATCCATGGCGATCGCAACAGAACCGCTGTCTTCCAGGCTGAGAACTCCGACGCGATGTTTAACGGCGCTTGCTAGTACCATCTCGCTAACTCGGCTTGACGGTAGTGCTAGATAGGATTGTTCAGAAAAGAGTCGGTAGCGTGATGCCTGTGCTAGACCTCGCCGCCAATCTCGCAGTTTCAGTTCAATTGCGATAATGCTCCTGAACACATCACAGGGCTGCCGTGATGCGACGTAGTGGCCGTCTTGATCGAGATGCAAAAGTCCATTGGCTAGCAATGGTTCTACGGCACGTGTACGGAGCCCACGCCATCCCCATGGCGCCCATTCGCGGAGGGCTGATTCGCAAACGGGTTTCTCTGCGCGTTGAAGTAGGGCTAGATGAAGACTATCGGTTACTGGCTGACATTTTGCTAAGCGGCGTGCAACATCTTCGCGACAAGCATTTCCGGCAATGAAATCAGCTACGCCAACTCCGGAGTCAACTTCTTCGCCTGGTGAGATGCCGGTGATCTCGCGAAGCCAGTTCCGCACAGGTGCAGCCATGTCTGTCTCGCGAACCCATCTTCCTTCTGCGTCGACGGTTGAACTGCCGCGAGACATTGGACCTCCCTTGAGGCAAGGTACGTAAGCTTACCCTAAATTCTGCCTCGATGCATTGCCGAATTGTGCTTTATGGGATCAAGACGCGCCGCCGTCGGCGGCGCGCACGGCGCCGGTCGCCTACCAGCGAGGCCCGCATCCATCCGGGCACGCCGGGCTCCCGCTTCGCTCCGCCCGTCGGCCACGGCGGCACGGCCCACGAGGTGGCGCGGCAGCGCGCCGCCGACGGCGGCGTGTCCCACCCATACGGCAGGCACCGCGTCTACCGTCACCCTATGACGTTCACAGTCGCCGCCGAGCAATCGAGGCCGCTGGAGAGTAAGGCGGTCAACCGCAGGTCCGCCGCACCTCGATATGTGCCAGCCGGCGTGTGTCACGCGGTGGCGCCCGACGCAACCGCTACCGAATGCGGTCGGTCGCTCGACTCGCTGAAGGTCTTCCCGGACGCGCAGTGGAGTAGCAGCTTCCTACGGCACTGCCCGGACTGCCTACGGACCGCGCCGCTCGGCTAGGTCCGCGACATGCAGTTAGGGCACCACCCCGACACGCCATGATCAGTCACGGCCAGCGGCACCGCGTCAAGACGGGAAAGCGTGTCTTGACCCGCCACCACTGTCCGCGAGATCGGCTCCGTGTCGGGATGATGCCCCGGTTGTGGTTGATCAACTCCCAGGCCGTCTCCAGGCCGTGAGACGTCCCAAAGCGTCGAAAACCAGTGAGAACTGTCGAGTACCAAAACTGCAGCTCAACAGCCATGCAGGCCAATATCTACGCCTACAACAAATCCCGGCGGTCACAACATCGCCATCTGGCTCGCGATGTACTCCTGAGTTCAGTCCTGCCAGGTGATCGGCGAGGGCGCGCGTTCCTCGGCGTCGAACTTGGCGTCGGCGAACGTGCGGTGCGTCCTGGAGTCCGGCTTGAACGTTTGGCCCTCACGGACGTTGCTGTACGAGACGTAGAAGGCGTGGCCCTCGTCGTTGACGACGGGGAGCTGGCCGATGTCGAGATCGTTGGCCGCCTTGGCGAGCTCGTACCAGTAGTCGTGGTCGACGCGGACGATGGCCACCAGCCAGGGTTTGTCCGCGTGCAGGTAGGTGCCGCTGGCCACGATCTTCAGTGCGATCACGCCGAGCCTCCTAGCGTGCCGGGTCGGTGATCAGCAGCGGGCCGAGGTTGTCCAGCACGTCGGCGGTGCTCGACGCCTTGGCCTGGCCCAGCTCGTCCGCCGTGATTCCGACGACGGTCAGGAACTGCACGGTGCCGTGTGGTGTGTCGATCGTGCCGAGCACGGGGTCCTCGGTGAAGGCCAGTGCGGTGAGGCCGGTGCCCGGTGAGCCGGTGATCGGCCCGCCGGGGTCCATTCGGTGGCCCGCTGCGAAGACCCGGCCGCTGGAGTGCACGTAGTCGCCCAGCTTCATCAGCAGGTTCGGTGCCCACAGTGGTGGAGTGTCGGCTGGAGGGACGCGGATCGTCAGTTCGATGCCGAAGCCGCTCACGGCCGGGTCGTCGCTGTCCTTCGTGAACAGTTCGGTGAGGCCGAACGTCACCAGGAACCAGTGGTCGTCGGCGCGGTAGGCGCTCAAGCCGTAGACGCCTTGGCCGGGGAGGTTGTTCGTGCCCCAGTGCACGGGTTCCTGTGCGGGGACGGTGGCCTCTACGGCGGACTGGATCGCGTCCCAGCCGGGCGTCTGGTCTTCCATGGCTGGGGACCGTACAGTCCGGCGCCCGTGAAGGCGCCGGACTGGGCACTAACGGCCGCCGCGGGCCATGTGCAGGACGTCCAGCGCGGCGTCCAGCTGCTCTTCCGTCAGCTTCGACGGCACGTGGCCGCGCTCCAGCACCACCTCGCGGATGGTCTTGCGCTCCTTCAACGACTGCTTGGCGATCGACGCCGCCTCCTCGTAGCCGAGGTACCGGTTCAGCGGCGTGACGATCGACGGCGACGACTCGGCGTACTCGCGCATCTGCGAGACCTGAGCGACGGTGCCGACGAGGACCTTGTCGGCCAGCAGCCGGGCGACGGCGGCCAGCAGGCGTGAGGACTCCAGGACGTTGCGGGCGATCACGGGCAGCATCACGTTGAGCTGGAAGTTGCCCTGCGAGCCGGCGAACGCCACCGCGGCGTCGTTGCCGATCACCTGGGCCACGACCATCATCGTGGCTTCGGAGATCACCGGGTTGACCTTGCCCGGCATGATCGAGGAGCCCGGCTGGAGGTCGGGCAGGGCCAGTTCGCCCAGGCCCGTGCGGGGGCCGGAGCCCAGCCAGCGGAGGTCGTTGGCGATTTTGAACAGGGCCACGGCCGACGCGCGGAGCTGGCCGGAGATCTCGACCACGCCGTCCTGGGTGGCCTGGGCCTCGAAGTGGTCGCGGGCCTCGACCAGGGGCAGGCCGGTGGTTGACGCCAGCTCGGAGGCCACCAGAGCGCCGAAGCCGTCAGGGGCGTTGAGGCCGCTACCGACAGCTGTGCCGCCGATCGGCAGTTCGGCCAGGCGCGGGATGGACGCCGACAGTCGTTCGACGGAGTAGCGGACCTGGGACGCCCACGCGCCGGCTTCCTGGCCCAGCGTCACCGGCACGGCGTCCATGAGGTGTGTGCGGCCGGATTTGACCAGGTCGGACCACTCAGCCGCCCGCGCCGACAGGACCGACTCCAGGTGCTCGAAAGCAGGAATGACATCCCGCACGACGGCCTCGGTGGCGGCCACGCGCAGGGTGGTGGGGAAGGTGTCGTTGGACGACTGGGAGGCGTTGACGTGGTCGTTCGGGTGCACGTCGCGGCCCAGCGCACGGGACGCCAGGGTGGCGATGACCTCGTTGGCGTTCATGTTCGACGACGTGCCGGAACCTGTCTGGAACACGTCGACCGGGAAGTGCGCGTCCCACGTGCCGGCAGCCACCTCGTCCGCGGCTGAGGCGATGGCGGAGGCCACGTCGGCATCGAGCACGCCCAGCTGGGCGTTGACGCGGGCCGCTGCGGCTTTGAGCAGGCCGAGGGCTCGGACTTGAGCTCGTTCGAGGCCTCGACCCGAGATCGGGAAGTTCTCGACCGCGCGTTGGGTTTGGGCGCGCCACAATGCGTCGACCGGCACGCGGACCTCACCCATCGTGTCGTGCTCGACGCGGTACTCCTGTTCAGACATGCTTCCGAGTCTCTATGGTCGATCACAGCACTGCCACCCACCACTGGCAGAAGGGCACCACTCATGGAGCGTGACGTCGACCTCCTCGTTGTGGGCGCAGGTCCCACGGGGTTGTTCGCCGCGTACTACGCAGGCTTCCGGGAACTCAAGGTCGCGCTGGTCGACGCACTGCCCGAGCCGGGCGGCCAGGTGACGGCGATGTATCCGGAGAAGATGATTTTCGACGTGGCCGGGTTTCCGGCGATCAGGGGGCGCGACCTCGTCAACGGGCTCGTCGAGCAGGCCGGGCAGTACAAGCCGACGTACTTGCTCAACCGGCAGGCGCGCACGCTGGAGTCCACAGAGGACGGTCTCAAGGTAGGACTCGCCGACGGCAGCACGATCACCGCTGGAGCCATGCTGATCACGGCCGGCATGGGCGAGTTCAACCCGCGGCCGTTGCCAGCGGGTGACGGGTGGCTAGGGCGCGGCATGGTGCATTTCGTGCCTGTGCTCAACGAACACGCCGGGCAGCACGTCGTGATCGTCGGTGGCGGTGACTCGGCGTTCGACTGGGCGTTGGCGCTGCACCCGATCGCGGCCAGCGTCACGTTGGTGCACCGCAGGGCGAACTTCCGGGCGCACGCGGCGACTGTGCGGCAGGTGCGGGAGCTCGGGATCGAGATCATCACGGACGCCGAGGTGCTGGAGCTGCGCGGGGAGCCGCTGTCCGAAGTGGACGTCAAGGTCAAGGGTGAGGACGTGAAGACGTTGCTGGCGCAGACCGTGGTCGCGGCGCTCGGGTTCACGGCCGACCTCGGGCCGATCGAGTCGTGGGGACTGGAGCTCGACCACCGCGCGGTGGTCGTGGACACGACGATGAAGACGAAGCTGGACCGGGTTTACGCGGCCGGTGACGTGGCGCAGTACCCCGGCAAGGTCAAGCTCATCGCGACCGGGTTCGGGGAGGCGGCGACGGCGGTCAACAACATCGCGGTCGCGCTCAACCCGTCCGCGCACCTCTTCCCGGGACATTCCAGCAACGCGGGATAGGCATCACCCGAACAGCCCACGCGCCAGCGATACGACAGCGGCGCGTGGGCTGTGCGTCGTAGAGTGGGGCCTCTGGTGGGTTGCGCGTGTCAGGGGGACGCGCACCGAGCAACCCTGGGGGGCTTGTGATTCACGTTTACTGGGCCGACATGATGCCCGGCACGCCGTGGTGGGTGGGGCCGACGACGCGCGAACGGCCGCGCACGGTGTACTGGCAGCCGCTCTCCGACCTGGTGGAACGCCGCGTCAACGCCGAGGTCGACACGTCGGGCTGGGGTTCGGACGTCCTCGTCGAGCTGACCCTGCCGGACCACCTGGTGCCCGACATAGCGGTGATGCCGGGGTTCGCCGTCGCACAGCTCGCGCTCCCGGACCCGCTCAACAGGTCACGGGACGTGGAGTTGGTCGTGGCGGCGCTGGAGGACGGGGTGCACGCCGCGGTTGAACGGGTCGCGCGCCGGCTCGGCAGGCCGTACGTGCGGCGCAGGGCCGAGCCGCGGAACCTGGAGCATCCGCTGCGGATCAGCACGCTCGCGGGGCGGTTCGGCGGGACGATCGCGCTCGTGTCACCGCAGACCTCGTCGGACGAGTTCATGGCGTCACTGCCGGCGGAGGAAGTGGCCTGGGAGGGGTACGAGGGCTGGCGGATCGTCCAGGTCAACCAGGAGATCGCGGGACGGCCGGTGTCCGATGTGGACTTCGGCGCGCTGGACATCCCGGTGTTGCTGGACAACCTGTCGGCCGACGAAGGCATCGCGCTCGTCGTCGTGGGCAAGGAGCTCGAACGGCTCACCGGATGGCTGCCCACCGGCCTCGCGGGTCGCGTCCAGGTCATGGGACGTGACGACGGATGCTGGTGGGCAGCGATCGGTTAGGGCAGCACCTGGACCTTCTCGCCGATCATCAGGTTGTCGTAGAACACCAGCGAGGCATCGGCACCGAGCCGGATGCAGCCGTGCGACTGGACGTTCGTGTCACCCTGGTGGAACGCGATACCGCTCGTGGTGAAGTACACCGCGTTCGGCATCGGGCCGTTGTAGGGGACGCTCCAGTCGTTCTTCACCTTGCGCAGCACGGAGAACATGCCCACCGGGGTCTCGTACCCCGGCTTGCCGTGGCTGATCGGCACCGGGCCGTAGCTCGTCTTGCCGTTGAACACCAGCCATGCCCGGTTGGAATGCTTCTCCAGGCACGCTCCGTTGTAGACGGTGCATCCCGCCTGCGCTTGCGCGGGTACCGCGAAACCGAGGATCAGGAGCACCGTCGCGATGAGCACTCGCATCTCACATCACCCCTCAGTAGTGGAGTAACCACTACCGGGTGATCTGAATCATCCTGCTATGGAAGAACCTGAACTCGCTCGCCGACCGCGAGGTTGTCGTAGAAGACCGCGGAGGCCTCCCAGGTCAGCCGGACGCAGCCGTGCGACTGGGAGTTCAGGTCGCCCTGGTGGAACGCGACACCGTCGTAAGTGAAGTACACGGCGTTCGGCATCGGGCCGTTGTACGGGATGCTCCAGTCGTTCTTCACCTTGCGCAGCACCGAGAACATGCCGACCGGCGTGCCGAAGCCGGGCTTGCCGTGGCTGATCCGGACCGGGCCGTAGCTCGTCACGCCGTTGGTGACGAGCCACGCCCGGTTCGAGTGCTTCTCCACGCACGCTCCGTTGTAGACGGTGCAACCGGAGGCGTGCGCGGGGACGGCAAAGCTAAGCAGCAGAAGGGCTGCAACAACCAGGGGTCTCATAGTTGATCATCATGCGACCACCTGAACCATCTCGCCAACCGAGAGGTTCTGGAAGTAGTACTGGGCCGACTTCGGGTCCAGGTGGATGCAGCCGTGCGACGGTTCGGTCAGCGAGCCCTCGTGGAACGCGATGCCGTCCGACGTGAAGTACGTCGACCACGGCATCGGGCCGTTGTAGGGGATGCTCCAGTCGTCCTTCACCTTCCACAGCACCGGGAACTTGCCGACCGGCGTCTCGTAGCCCTTGCGCCCGTGGGTGATCGGCACCGGACCGTAGACGATCTTGTCGCCGCGCACGATCCAGGTCTGGTTCGTGGAGAGCTGGATGCACGCGCCGTCGCTGATGTCGCACGGCGTCGGCTTCACGACCGGAGGCGGCGGTGGGGGAGGCGGCGTCGAGGAGGGCGAGGGCGGTGCCGAGGAAACCGACGAGGGTGGCGCCGAGGAAACCGACGAAGAAACCGACGAAGGTGGTGGCGCGGTAGGCGTTTCAGCCTGCACTGTCCCTTGCGCACAACCCGCCACGAACATCAACGCGACCGCCGCGAACATCATCCGCATCGGGCACCCCCCTTGTGATCCATCCTTTGCCGAAGTAGACGACGGGCGGATCACTCAGGTTGCAACGCGGAGGGCCCGCCTCCCATAACGAATGGGAGACGGGCCCTCGGAATGCGTTTACCGGCTCACAGACCGCCGACGTTGCTGCTCACCCAGGAGCGGTAGTACGAGACGTCCACGTAGATCGACGGAGCGGTCGCGCAGGTCGCGCCGCCACCGCTGCGGCTGGTGGCGCCGATCAGCTCCCACCGGCCGGACACGGACTTCACCTGCGGGCCACCGGAGTCGCCGTAGCAGGCGCCCTTGTTGCCACCGGTGTTGTTGGTGCAGATCTCCGAGACGCCGCTGATGCCGGAGCACCGGCTGTCAGTGACGATGGAGGTGTTGAGCTCCTGCAGGGTGATCGGAGCGCTGCCACAGCCGCGGGTCGGGCAGGTCTGGCCCCAGCCGATGATGCGGGTGGCGGTGCCGACCGGGCCGGACGCCGGGGAGATGGTGATCGGGGCCTGGCTCACCGAGGTGTTGAGCTGCACCACCGCCAGGTCGGCGGACGGGTGGTTGATGATCCGCGTGGCGCCGGTGACCGTGCCGCCGCTGGTGCGGTTGGTCGTGCCGATCCGGGTGCGGACCGTCGACGGCGAGCGGCCCTGGACGCAGTGCTTCGCCGTCACGACCCAGTTGGCCTTGACCAGCGAGGCGCCGCAGAAGTGGCTGCCGGAGGTGCTCTGCAGGGACACCATGAACGGGTAGACCTGAGACGCGTTGGTCCCACCGACGATCATCGTGCCCATGTCGCCGTCAGAGGTGGGATCCGGGGCCGCAGTGGCAGCCACGGCCGAGGCGAGCAGGGCGCCCGCGGCCACGACGACTGCGGAGAACAACGAACGTGCCCTCATCGTTGAATTCCCTTCCTGAACCCGGCGCAGGGTTGCCGGGGTCAGTTCGGAAACTAAGGACGAAAGTCACTCGGTGACTAGGGTCACTCGTCTGGTTACCGAGCGTTCACGTTTGCCGGTTTAGGGGAGCGGCTGCTGCGCGTCCTCGGGCAGATCGAAGTCCACCGAGGCGTATTCGCGCAGCTTGTGCAGGCTGTGGAAGCCGTCGATCAGGCGCACGGTGCCGGACTTGGATCGCATGACGATCGACTGCGTGGTGCACCCGCCTGCCCGATAGTGCACGCCGCGCAGAAGGTCACCATCGGTCACACCCGTCGCGCAGAAGAAGACGTTGTCGCCCGACACAAGATCGTTCGTCGTGAGCACGCGGGACAGGTCGTGGCCCGCGCCGATCGCTTTCTCGCGCTCCTCGTCGTTCTTGGGCCACAGCCGGCCCTGAATGGCCCCACCGACGCACTTCAGCGCCGCCGCCGCGATGATGCCCTCCGGCGTGCCACCGATGCCGATGAGCATGTCCACGCCCGACGTGGGACGTGCCGCCGCGATCGCGCCCGCGACGTCGCCGTCGGAGATGAAGTGGATGCGGGCTCCGGCCTGGCGGACCTCGTGCACGATCTGCTCGTGCCGCGGGCGGTCGAGGATGCACACGTTCACGTCGGACACGTCGCTGTGCTTGGCCTTCGCGACGCGGCGGATGTTCTCCGCGATCGGGGCGGTGATGTCGATGACGTCGGCCGCCTCGGGACCCACGGCCAGCTTCTCCATGTAGAACACGGCGGACGGGTCGAACATCGCCCCGCGCTCGGCCACGGCCAGCACGGCCAGCGCGTTCGGCATGCCCTTCGCCATCAGCGTGGTGCCGTCGATGGGGTCCACCGCGACGTCGCAGTCCGGGCCCTCGCCGTTGCCCACCTCTTCGCCGTTGAACAGCATGGGCGCTTCGTCCTTCTCGCCCTCACCGATGACGACGACGCCCCGCATCGAGACGGTGTGGATGAGCTTGCGCATCGCGTCGACCGCGGCGCCGTCACCGCCGTTCTTGTCGCCGCGTCCCACCCACCGGCCGGCGGCCATCGCCGCGGCCTCGGTGACGCGCACGAGCTCCAATGCCAGGTTGCGGTCGGGGGCTTCGCGACGTCGTTCCGCGGGGGTGTTCACCATTGCGCGCCTCCATGCGACTACTCAGCGTGCCGGATTTTGTGATCGGCAACTGAATCCTTGCACGGGATCACGCCTCGGAAACGTCCTCCTCGACCACAGCGAGAGCTGCATCGATTCGCTCACGTGCACCGGCGAGATGCTGCTCACACGTCTTGGCGAGCGTCTCGCCGCGTTCCCACAGCGCGAGCGAGTCCTCCAGCGACAGGCCACCGGCCTCGAGCTTGCGGACCACCTCGACCAGCTCGTCACGGGCGGCTTCGTAACCGAGTGGAGTTTCCTTTTGGGCAGTTTCCGAACTCACGCGGATTGGCTCCTCAGACGGCTCAGCACGGTCGCGACGGCCATGTCGTACCCGACGAGAGCCTCCGCGAACTCCTCGCCGTCACCCTCTCGCACCGCCTCGTCGATGAGCGCCTCGGCCTCCGCGACGCGCCGGTACTGCACCGTCCCCGCGGTCGCCTCGCTCAGGTCGTGCAACGTCAGGATCAGCGTGCGGCGGCTCTTGGTGTCGCAGTCGCCCACCAGTTCCGTCCAGCACTCCGCCGCGGCGCGGTTCGCCGCCTCCGCCTTGTGGCGCAGTCCCGACGTACAACTGCCGGCCGCCTCCATGGTCAGGGGCAGGAACACGGCATCACGCATCATCGGTACCTCCCCCTCCCTCGCTGGTGACAACGGCCTGCACTGCTCCGTCAACGACGCGGACCCGCAGCTGTGTTCCGCTCGGCGCGTCCGTCACAGAACGCAACACGCCGTCGGGCCCGTCGGGTGTGACGAGTTGCACAACGGCGTATCCGCGGGCCAGCGTGGCGGCTGGTCCGAGGGTCGTCAAGCGGGCTTTCGTCCCTGACAGGTGGACGTCTTCCCGATCGAGACGTTGCGTGACGGCCCTACGGCCTTGGTCGCGAAAACGTTTCACTTCCTCGGCACGGCGCTCCAGTGGACCGTACGGGTCCGAAAGTACTGGTCGGGAGCGCAGGGCGTCGAGCAATTTGCGCTCGCGGTCGACCCAGCCGTGCAGCGCACGCCGGCCGCGGTCGCGCATCTGGCGGACGCGTTCACTCTCTTCAGCGACATCGGGAACCACCCGTTTGCCTGCGTCGGTAGGCGTCGAACAACGCAGGTCCGCGACGTGGTCGATCAGCGGGGTGTCCGGCTCGTGCCCGATCGCGGACAGCACCGGCGTGCGGCACTGGGAGACCGCGCGGCACAGCGCCTCGTCGGAGAACGGCAGCAGGTCCTCCACACTGCCGCCACCGCGGGCGATGATGATCACGTCGCACTCGGGGTCGCGGTCCAGGGTGGACAGTGCGGTCATCACCTGGGTGACCGCCATCGGGCCCTGCACGGCGACGTTGATGACCCGGAAATGCGCTGCGGGCCAACGGTTGCGCGCGTTCGTGAGCACGTCTCGTTCCGCCGCCGACGCACGTCCGGTGATGAGACCGATCTTCTGCGGCAGGAACGGAGGGCGGCGCTTGCGCCGAGGGTCGAACAGGCCCTCGGCGTGCAGCAGCTTGCGCAACCGCTCGATGCGCGCCAGCAGCTCGCCGATGCCGACCGCGCGGATGTCGTCCGCGCGCAACGAGAGCGTGCCGCGGTTCGGGTAGAAGCTGATCTTCCCGTGCACGATCACCCGGCTGCCCTCGGTGAGCTGCAGCTCGCGGATCAGCGAGGCGTTGGCCGTGATCGACATCGACATGTCGACGCTCGGGTCGCGCAGCGTCAGGAACGCCGTGGAGCTGCGCGCGTTGAGCTGCGTGACCTGGCCTTCGACCCAGACGTCGCCGAGCCGGTTGATCCAGTCGAGCAGCTTGCGGGCGACCGTCCGCACCGGCCACGGGTTCTCCAGCGTGGACTTGCCGTCACTCACTGTGCAGGATCACTTGGGCGCTTGACCGTCAGGATCCGGCGGTTCAACGTCCCGAGGAAGTCAGGCCTGGACCCGTGCGCCGTTTCGTAGCGCACCAGCTCCTCCAGCTGCTCCACGCTCAGGTTGCGCAGCCTCGCCCGCAGCTGGGCGATCGACAGCTCGTCGTAGGCCGGCAGGAACTCCGGAACTTCGGCGATCGCGCGCTCTTCCTCCTCCCACGGGTCGTCCGCAGGAGTCTCGGCGGTGACCGGCGTCTCGTCCTCGTCGAAGGTCGCCCACTCCGGTTCTTCCTCGACCGGCCTCAGTCCGGAGAGGACGTCGTCTCCTTTGATGGCGAGTTCGGTCACATGTTGCTGCACGCGCATCGACAACTGCATTGCCTCGCTGACCACCGTGAGGGGGAGTCCGGCGAGCTGCTGCGGCAGCTTGCGCGCCTGTTCGAGGGCGGTCACCGCAAGCCCGGCGGCGAGTCGGACCGGCAACGGCAGTGGCTTCATGCGCTCTAGCCTGCCGTAACAGCGCTGAGAATGCGACGGAACGCCCTGGGTACCCTGGAGCCATGCCCAAGCGAGTCCTGTTGGCGAAGCCGCGTGGTTACTGCGCGGGCGTTGATCGTGCCGTCGAGACGGTCGAGCTCGCCCTCGAGAAGTACGGCGCCCCCGTCTACGTGCGCAAGGAGATCGTCCACAACAAGTACGTCGTGGAGACCCTGTCCGACCGCGGTGCCATCTTCGTCAACGAGACGGACGAGGTTCCTGAGGGCGCACTCGTGGTGTTCTCAGCGCACGGCGTGTCGCCGGCCGTCCACGAGGAGGCGGCGCAACGGTCGTTGCGCACCATCGACGCCACGTGCCCGTTGGTGACGAAGGTGCACAAGGAAGCCGTGCGCTTCGCGAAGGACGACTACGACATCCTCCTGATCGGCCACGAGGGCCACGAGGAGGTCGAGGGCACCGCCGGTGAGGCGCCGGACCACGTGCAGCTCGTCGACACCGCGGAGGACGCGGCCAAGGTCGAGGTGCGCGACCCGAACAAGGTCATCTGGCTGTCGCAGACGACGCTCTCGGTCGACGAGACCATGGTGCGCGTCCGGCAGCTCAAGGAGCGCTTCCCGGAGATGCAGGACCCGCCGTCCGACGACATCTGCTACGCCACGTCGAACCGCCAGACCGCGGTGAAGACCATGGCGCCGTCGTGCGACCTGGTGCTCGTCGTGGGCTCGAAGAACTCCTCCAACTCGATCCGGCTGGTCGAGGTCGCGCTGCAGCACGGCGCCAAGGCCTCCTACCTGATCGACTACGCCAAGGAGGTCGACCTGGCGTGGCTCGAGGGCGTCGAGACCGTCGGCGTCACGTCGGGCGCGTCGGTGCCGGACCTCCTGGTCATGGAGCTGCTGAAGTTCCTGGAGTCGCACGGGTTCGGCGAGGTCGAGGAGATCACCACGGCGAACGAGCGGATCACCTTCGCGTTGCCGCGTGAGCTCCGCAAGGACCTGGTGCGCTAACCGAGTGTTCTGAGGGCCTGGTCCACATCCAGGCCCCACACCATCATCGAACCGGCTCCGGACGACACCACCGAGGTGCCGTCCGGGCGCCACGCGACGTGCGTGACGCCCTGGCTGTGTCCGCGCAACGTCGCCCACTCGGCCTTGGCGCGCACGTCCCACACGACGACCGCCCGGTCGCTGCCGCCGCTGGCCAGACGGGTCGAGTCGGGGCTGAACTCCAGGGCCGTGATCGCCTCGGAGTGGCCGCGCAGCTCAGCGAGCTTCTGCCAGGTCGTGGTGTCCCACAACGCGATCAGCCCGTCGTCGCCGCCGCTCGCGAGCACCTTGCGGTCGGGTGAGACGGCCAGCACGCGCACGGCACCGGAGTGCGTGCGGGGCAGCACGAAGTCGAGTCCCGGCCCGCTCGCGACGTCGCGGATCTTCACCTCGCCGTCCTCCCTGGCGAGCACGACCTCGGTGTCCCGGTTGCCGAACGCGACGGCGGTGCGCGAGGCGCCGGTCTCGCCGCCGAGGAACGTGGGCTCCAGCTTGTCGCCGAGGCGCCACACGGCGTCGGGGATGTCCGCGTCCGCGCCGATCATGACCATCGCGTTGTCCTTGAACGCGACCCCCACCGCCCCGTGCGGTTCCAGCGGGAAACCAGGCCCGGTGAACCCGGTGAACTTCCGCCCGGTCGTGGCGTCGCGGATCACGAGCGGCTCGTTCGTGACGACGAACCTCCGGTCGGGGCTGAAGCGGCAGGGTCCTCGTTGTTTCGCGCCGATGTCGGTGCGGTGCAACGACTTCAGCGACGCGTCACGGCGTTCGAGCACGCCGGCGTCGTCGAGTGTCAGCACCGTGCCGTCGCTGTCCACGGCCAGCGCTCTGATCGCGTAGCCGATGGTGCGCGGCAGGCTGCCCGGAGGCCAGAACCGCAGCGAGCGCGGGGTGAGAACGGCGATCCCTCCGTCCGGTGCGAAGCTCACGCCGCGTGCGGGCTCACCGACCGTGAGCGTCGTGATGACCGTGTTGCGGGCGAGGTCCCACATGTGCACGCGGCCGTCCTCACCTGCGGAGATGAGCACGGTTCCGTCGTCGTTGAGGGCGAGGTCGTCGACGAGGCCGGTGTGGGCGGGCGGGGTCGCGACCACCGCGCCGGTCGTGAGGTCGATGATCTGCACCTGACCGACGAGGGTGGCGATCGCGGCGAGGTTGCCGCCCGGCAGGAACCGCATCCGGGTGACCTCCTGGGACGTGGTGATCTGCCGGGTCCGTTGCCGGGTCTCCAGGTCCCACAGCGTGATCTGCGCGCCGCTCGCCAGGGCCAGCGTGCGGTCGTTCAGCGCGATCGGGCCGGTCACGTGGCCCACGGGCAACGAGAAGCGCTTCTGGCGGCTCGGCACGTCCCAGACGTCGCCGCCCGCGACGAGCGTTCCGCCGTCCGCCAGGAAGGTCACGCCGACCTGCTCGCCGTGTTCCCGCAGCACCACGGGTTCGGCGTCGGGGGAGGGGCGGACCGTGAGCCGGCCGTCGTTCTCGGCGATCGCGAGCGTGCGGCCGTTCGGCGCGAAGTCCCACCCGTAGACGTAGTTCGTGCCGTTGGGGCGCATCCTGGCGATGGGTGCCAATGTCGCCGTGTCGTGCACGACCAGCCCGTCCGGGCCCATCAGCGCGACGATGTCCTTGCCGAAGCCGAAGCTCCACGCGCCGCCGTGTTCGAGTTTGCGGCCTCTGGCGGTGGCTGCGGCGCTGAGCACGCGGCTGCGTGCTTCGGGTGTGGGATAGGTCCGGTAGGCCTCCACGGCCTTCCTGGCGGACTGCTGGGGGTCGCTGACGACCAGCGCCTCCGACGCCGACGCGAGCTGCTGCGACTGCGCGATGAGGCCGAGCCGTTCGACCTCACGGCGTTGCTGGACGGCGAGCACGGCGGTCGCGGCGGTCGCCACCAGCAACGCGGTCAGCCCGGCGGCGACCCAGCGCTGGCGACGGGAAACCCGTCGCTCCAGAGCCTTGGAGGCACCGACGAACTCACGTTCGGTGCCGGTCAGCTCAGGCTTGGTGCGAGTGATCCACTCGGTCGTCTCGGCGAGCCTGGTGGTGCGGTAGAGCGAGCCCGCGTCCCGGCCCAGCTCCTGCCACGTGCGGGCGGCGTCGGTGAGCCTGCGGTGGGTGCGCAGGCCCTCGCGGTCCTCGTCCAGCCAGGCTCGCAGCCGTGGCCACGCCCGGAACAACGCCTCGTGGGTCACCTCGACGGAGTGCTCGTCGACGGTGATCAGCCGGGTGTCGGCGAGGACGTCGAGCACCTCCTCGCCCACGACGTCCTGGCGCGGGATCGGGCGTTTGGTGCCGTCGGCGCTGAGCCGGAGCAGGAGCTGCTTGGCCAGGCGCTGTTCGGTGTCGTCCAGCGTCGCGAACGCGGCTTCGGCGCTCTGGGCGAGCGCGCCCTGGATGCCACCGGCGGCCTGGTAGCCGGCGAGCGTGAGGGCGTTGCCGCGGCGGCGGTGCCACGTCTCCAGCAGTGCGTGGGACACGAGCGGGAGCACGCCGCTGCGCCCGGCCGCTTCCGCGACGAGGGTCGTCAGCAGAGACGTCTCGACCGTGCAGCCGACGGTCGCGGCGGGCTGGGTGATCGCGCGGCGCAGCTCGTCCGGAGTCATCGTGCCGAGCAGCACCTGGGCGTCGGTCAGCGCGTCCACGAGCTTCGGGTACTGGGCGCAGTGCGGGTAGAAGTCCGAGCGCACGGCGATCACCCGGCGGCAGTCCGCGCTGAGCAGCGCGTCGAGGAACGCGGATCGCTGCACCTCGTCCTCGCAGAGCGTGAAGACCTCCTCGAACTGGTCCACGACCAGCAGGTCCGGGGTCCGCGCGAGGGCGTCGGCGATCGCCACGTCCGGGTGCTGGCCGGGCGTGCACACCACCGCGTTCGGGAACTTCGCCGCGATACCGGCCCGCAGCAGCGACGACTTGCCCTCGCCCGACGCCCCGAACACGGCGAGGAACCGTTGCCGCTCCAGCCGGTCGAGCAACGCGTGGGTGAGCGCCTCCCGCCCGAAGAACCGGTCGGCGTCCTCGGTCGTGAACGGGTTCAGGCCCACGTACGGCGACGGTCCGTCGGTGACCCTGCTCTGCGCCATCGCGACGGCCAGCTCGTGCCAGCGCCGTTCCCAGGCCGGTTCGTCGCCGTGGCACGCGCGGACGTACGCGAGCGTCACGTCGAGGCCGGGCAGCTTCCGCCCGCCCGCCGCGTCCGAGAGCGTGGAAGCGGAGAAGTGCGCACGCCGGGACAGCTCCCGGTAGCTCGGCCGGCCCGCGTTGGTGCGCAGTTGCCGCAGATCCGCGGCGAACGACAACAGCGGACTGTCGCCCTCGTCCAGTGGACGTTCCCCTCTAGGCATCGAACTCATGCTGGCAGAGTGGGCGCTGATCAGGCGGTCGTTGTCCGTGATCTGTTGTTCGGCGTTCGTGGGCGCGATCTCGTACAACGAATCAGCTGAGCTTGCGCAGGGCTTCTTCCACGTCGAGTGGCCACACGGTCAACGCGTCCTCACCGGCGGACACCACCGCACGGCCGTCGGGCATCCATGCGACGTGCGTGACGCCCTGGAGGTGACCTGTGAGGGTGGCCCAGAGGGTTTGCGACTCGACGTTCCAGACGACGACGTTCCGGTCGTTGCCGCCGCTGACCAGTCGCGTGGAGTCCGGGCTGAACGCCAGCGCGGTCACGGCTCCGGTGTGGCCCCGCAGTTCGCCGACCTTCTGCCAGGTCGTGCTGCGCCAGCCGGAGGTGCGCCAGAGCGTGATCATGCCGTCGTCGCCGCCGGTCGCGAACATCTTGAGGTCGGAGGAGAAGGCGAACACGCGCACGGCTCCCTCGTGCACGTCGCCGAGTGCCTGCGTGTCGAAGTCGCCGGGAGCGCGGACGGAGACCTGACCGGCCTCGGAGCCGAGCGCGATCTCGTTGTCGGAGCGGCCGAACGCCACGGCGCTCGGTTCGTTGTCCCAGAAGCTCTTGAGCAGGGTCGACTCCGGCTCCGGCTTGACGGTCCAGGCCAGCGACGATCCGCCGCCACCTGCTGCCACCAGCCTGTTGTAGCCCACCGCCATCGTCTTCGGCACGGCCTGGTCGTCCTGGATCAGGCTGTGCGTCACCTGACCTGTGGTCGCGTCCCGAATGGCGAGCGGTTCGTGCAGGCCGCTCGTGACCAGCAGTGTCCGGTCGCGGCTGAACTGCGCGGCTGACCGGCCGGTGGCGCCTGTGCCGACCCGGCCGACGCTGTGCAGGCCTGCGTCGCGGCGTTCGACGAAGCCACCTTCGTCGAACGTGTGGATCGTGCCGTCCCGATCGACGCTCAGCGCCTTGACCGCGTGCGCCGACGTGAGCGGCACGCTGCCGCGGTTGGAGATCCGCAGGCTGT
Organism: Lentzea alba; assembly: GCF_047445655.1. Classification (GTDB taxonomy): domain Bacteria; phylum Actinomycetota; class Actinomycetes; order Mycobacteriales; family Pseudonocardiaceae; genus Lentzea; species Lentzea alba_A. The sequence goes on along the minus strand of NZ_JAJAEG010000023.1, from coordinate 11,510 downwards.
TGTCGGTGAGCAGCGCCAGGCGGCCGTCCGGGGTGAAGGCGATGTCGTGCTTCAGCCGGTCCGACCGCAACGGCGGCAGGGAGGAGCCCAGCACGAGGTTGCGCAGCTTGATCTCCGCGTCCCCGGAACCCAGGCTGGCCAGCAGGGTGCCGTCGGCGTTGGTCTCCAGGTTGATCGGCGCCTTGGATCCCGGCAGGTCACCGAGCTTCCTGCCGGTCGTGGTGCTCCACAGCTGGACCCGGCCGTCCAAGGTGCCGACCACGGCCTGGTTCCCCGCCACGAGCTTCAGGTCGGTGATCCGGTCGTCGACCGTGAAGCCGCCGATCTGCTGTTTCGTGCCGATGCTCCAGAACGAGACCGTGCCGTGGTGGTACGTCGCGAGGGTGTCGCCGCGGACGTCGAGACCGTGCGGGGCCTCGGTCGGCAGGTCGACGTAGGGCGTGCCGGTGCCCAGGTTCCAGACGCGGTTGCCGACGACCAGCTCGCGGCCGTCCTCGCTGAAGGCGACCGCGCTCGCTTTGGCGTACGGGTCGCGGTACAGCGAGGGCCTGGTGTGCGGGTCGGCCCAGACGGAGGTGTAGCCGCTCCTGTCGGAGACGGCGATGCGCCCGTCCCGCGCGACGGCGACCCCGAACGCCTCGCCCTCCGTCGGCAGATCGGCGACGTGCGCGAGAGTCGTGGCGTTGAGCAGCTTCACGCCGGTGTCCGTCGTCAGTGCGATGAGGCCGTTTCCGAACGTCACGGTGTGCGCGTAGATGCCGTCGACATCGCGCTGGCGGCTGACGGCGGTGCTCAGGGCCTGGCCGCGGGCTTCCGGCGTCTCGTAGGTCCGGTAGGCCTCGACGGCTTTCCTGGCCGCCTCCGTCGGGTTGCTGGCCAGCAGCGCGGACGAGAGCGCGGCCAGCTGTTGCGACTGGGTGATGCGGCCGAGCCGTTCGACCTCGTTGCGCTGCTGGTAGGCGTTGACGGCACTGCCCGTCGCCGCGAGGACGAGCGTCACGAGGCCAGCGGCGGCCCAGCGCAGACGGCGGGTGCGGCGGCGGGAGAGGCTCTTGGACGCGGTCAGGAAGGCGTCCTCGGTCTTGGTGAGCACGGGTTCGGTGCGGCCGGCCCACTCGGTGGCCTCGGCCAGGCGGGCGGTCCGGTACAGCGCGCCGGAGTCGCGTTCGAGCTCCTCCCACAGGCGGGCGGCCTCGGTGAGCCTGCGGTGCGTCCTGAGGCCTTCGCGGTCCTCGTCGAGCCACCGGGTGAGCCGGGGCCAGGCGCGGAACAGCGCCTCGTGGGTGACCTCGACGGTGTCCTCGCCGACGGTGACCAGGCGGGCGTTGGCGAGGACGTCGAGTGCTTCCTCGCTGATCACCTCGCTGCGGGGGACCGGGCGTTTCGTGCCGTCGGCGGCGAGCCTGAGGAGGAGTTGGCGGGCCAGGTGCTGTTCGTCGTCGTCGAGCTGCGCGTAGGCGGTCTCGGCGCTCTGTGCCAGTGCGCCGTCGATGCCGCCCGCGGCCTCGTAGGCACCGATGGTGAGGACGTTGCCCTTCTTGCGCTGCCACGTCTCCAACAGGGCGTGGCTGACCAGCGGCAACACCCCGCTGCGGCCCGCTGCCTGGGCGACCAGGGTGCTCAGGAGGTCGCTTTCGACGGTGCAGCCGGCCTTGACCGCGGGCTGGGTGATGGCGCGCCGGAGCTCGTCCGGGGTCATCGTGCCGAGCAGCACCTGGGCGTCGGTCAGCGCGTCCGCGAGGTCGGGGTGCTGGGCGCAGTGCGGGTAGAAGTCGGAGCGGACCGCGATGGCCGTCTTGCAGCCGGCGTGCAGGAGCGTGTCGAGGAACGCCTGGCGCTGGACCGGGTCGTCGCAGAGGGTGAAGAGCTCCTCGAACTGGTCGACGATCAGCAGGTCGGGGTTCTTCGTGAGCGCGTCGGCGATGGTGGCGTCCGGGTTGCTGCCGGGCGTGCAGATCACCGGGTTGCGGAACTTCGCCGCGACACCCGCTCTGAGCAGCGAGGACTTGCCCTCACCGGAGGCGCCGAAGATCGCGAGGAAGTGCTGGGTTTCGAGGCGGTGTTCAAGTGCGGCGGTGAGTTTCTCGCGGCCGAAGAAGAGATCGGCGTCTTCTCTCGTGAACGCGCTCAGGCCCACGTACGGGCACGGCCTGTCCTTGACCTGGACCCACGTCGCGGCCACCTCTTGCCAGCGTTGGGTCCAGACCGCCTCGTCGCCGCCGCACGCGCGGACGTAGGCCATCGTGACGTCCAGCCCCGGCAGTTTCCGGCCGGCGGCGGCCTCGGACAGCGTGGTGACCGAGTAGTGCGTCTGGCGGGCCAGGTCCCGGTAGGTCGGGGTGCCCGCGTCGGCCCGGAGTCGACGCAGATCCTTGGCGAACCGAAGCAGCGGGCTGTCGCCGTCGTCTAGTGGACGTTCTCCCCTGGGCACTCAGCCGATGCTGGCAGAGAGCTGCGGGATTTCTTGCTCGTCGTTCCGGCTAGCGGTCTTCGCGCGGCGGACGGGGCCTGCGCTGGCCGGCCGGACGTTCCGCGCGAGCACCTTCCGGACGTGGGCGGCGGGCCGGAGCACCCTCGGGACGCGGCCGGCGAGCCGGGGCGCCCTCCGGGCGGGGACGGCGCGGGCGGTCCTCGTCGGACTCCTCGCGCGGCTTGCGGGCGGGCTTGCTGCGGGCCTTGAGCTCGGCCTTGGCCTCGCGGACCTCGTCCTTCGACGGCCGGTTCGGGTCCTTCTGGATGAAGATCCGGACGATGCCGATCGCGACCGTGACGGCCGTGGTGACGGCCATGACCGGGAAGCTGTCGATCAACGGCTTGCCCAGGCCGAGGGCCATGTTGGCGAGGCCGCCCTTCTGGACACCGCCGGTGAACAGCACGAGCGCGGGAACCGTCGCGGCGAGGATGAGCGGCGGCTGCACCATCGGCGCGAACAGGCTGCGGCGCTGGACCAGCAGGATGCCGGCCAGGGCGCCGATGAAGAACACGGCGTTGAACGTCCAGCCGACGGTATCGCTGGAGTTGATGTCGATGAACGCGCCGATGAACGCCGGGACCAGGGCGGACAGGATCGCCGCCCACCACGGGATGCCCTTGAAGGACCCGAAGATGGCCTTGTAGTTCCACGGAACGGCGTCGTAGTCCTCGACATCGTCGAAGGCAGCCGAACGGTCGCGCACGTCACTCACGCCGCACACGGTAGCCGTTCGGCCATTCGGTGTTCGTCAGTCCGTGGCTTTCTCACCCAGAAGCAACCTGCCCGCACGCTCCGTGCGTTTTACGCAGACTGCTCGTCCGCCCTTCGTACCAACGGCAGGGGCGTCGGGGTGGCCGAGGCGTCCGTCAGTGGCTCCACGCTCGCCCGGAAGCCCTCCAGGGCGTCGAGTTCCCTGCGCCTTGCCGAGAGGAATCGCTGCAGGTGGGTCGTGGAGAGGTTGACCGCCTCGATGGCGGTGTCGGCTGCCCGGTTGGCGCGTCCTGCCTGGAGGCGGACCTGCTCCACGTCGTCGGCCAGCGCTCGTTCGGTGACCGCGAACATCGCGCTCGACGCGATCACGGCGAACCCGGTCGGGCCGCACAGGAAGACCCGGCGGTCCAGCAGCCAGCGCAGCAGCTCGGGGTCGGTGTCCAGGGCGGCCACGACGGCGCCGTCGTTGGGGACGAACATGATCGTGCCGTAGATCGCGTCGGCCCAGCGCTGGTAGCCCTTGCCGGCCAGCTCCGCGGCTCGGGAGCGGATGTTGCGGACGTGGACCCGCAGCGCGTCCTGACGTTCCTGCGGATCGTCCGTCTCGACCGCTTCGGCCCACGTGGCCATGGACATCTTCGAGTCGACCGGGACCATGCGGCCGCCGCCGACGTTCAGCACCATGTCCGGCCGGACCGCGCCGCCGCCTGCCACGTCGGTCTGCAGCGTGTAGTGGAGGTTTTCCCTCAGGCCGAGTGCGCGCGCCGTTTCGACGAGGACCTGTTCGCCGAGCTCGCCGCGGCCGCTGACGCTGGAGAACGCCACCTCGTACCGCTGCAGGGCCTGCTGCTGGGCGTCGTAGCGCGCGCGTTCGGTGCCGATGGCGTGGAGCGCCTCGTCGGTGCGGCGGACGCTGTCCTGATAGAGGCGGTAGACGAACACCAGCGCCCCGGCACAGACGAGCGCCAGGACGAGCGAGGCGGTGATGATCACTGCGGTCACGGCACCGATGATGCTCCCCCAGAGATGTTGAACTCGATCGGGTGACACGCCGGGAACCCTCCCGGAGTTTTGTCGGACCTCGTCTCTACGGTTGGTGCCATGCGGATCCTGCACACCTCCGACTGGCACGTGGGGCGCACCTTCCACGGCCGCGACCTGCTCGTGGAGCAGGAGTCGGTGCTGGGCGGCCTCGCTGACCTGGTGTCTTCCGAGAAGGTCGACGTCGTGGTCATCTCCGGCGACCTGTACGACCGCGCGGTGCCCTCGGCGGACGCGGTGGCGTTGTGCGCGCGGGTGCTGATGAAGATCAGGGCGGCCGGGGCGCGGATCGTGATCACGCCGGGCAACCACGACTCGGCGGCGCGGATCGGGGTGTTCGGGGAGTTCGCCGCGGCGGGCGGGCTGTTCCTGCGCACGCAGATCTCGTTGCTGGACAAGCCGGTCGAGCTGGAGGACGAGCACGGGCCCGTCGCGGTGTACGGGATCCCGTTCCTGGAGCCGGAGCCCGCGCGGCACGTGCTCGGGGTGGCCGAGAAGGGGCACGCTCCCGTTCTGAGCGAGGCGATGCGGCGGATTCGCGCCGACCTGGCTTCGCGTGATGCGCGATCTGTGGTGCTGGCGCACGCGTTCGTCACCGGTGGGGCGCCGTCGGAGTCCGAGCGGACCATCGCGGTGGGCGGCGTGCAGGACGTGTCGATGCAGGTGTTCTCGGGTGTCGACTACGTGGCGCTCGGGCATCTGCACGGGCCGCAGACGCTGGCGGAGAACCTGCGGTACTCGGGAAGTCCGCTGGCGTACTCGTTCTCCGAGGCGCGGCAGCGGAAGTCGGTGTGGCTGGTCGAACTGGACGCCGGTGGGCTCGTCGGTGTGGAGCGGCGTGATCTGCCGGTGCCGCGCCCGTTGGCGACGGTGACCGGGACGTTGGCGGAGGTGCTGGAGGATCCGGCGCACAAGCCGCTGGAGGACCACTTCCTGTCGGTCGTGCTGACCGATCACGTGCGGCCGATGGATGCGTTGCGGCAGCTGCAGAAGCGGTTCGAGCACGCGGTGCACGTGGAGTGGCGGCCGGAGCAGGGGCGGCAGCACACGATGACCTATGCGGACCGGGTGCGCGGCCGTTCCGACGAGGAGGTGGCCTGCTGCTTCGTCTCCGATGCTCGTGGTTCGGAGCCGACGGCTGCGGAGATGTCGTTGCTGCGTGAGGCTTTTTCTGCTGTCGCGAGGGAGCAGGAGCAATGAGGCTGCACCGGCTGGAGCTGACCGCGTTCGGGCCCTATCCGAGGCCCGAGACCGTCGACTTCGACGAGTTGGGCGCGGACGGGTTGTTCCTGCTGCACGGCGACACGGGCGCGGGCAAGACGACGTTGCTCGACGCGGTGGCGTTCGCGTTGTTCGGCCGGGTGCCGGGTGCTCGCGGCGACGTGAAGAAGTTGCGGTGCGAGTACGCGGATCCCGAGGTGCCGACGTCGGTGTCGCTGGAGCTCACGGTGCAGTCGCGGCGGTTCCGGATCGTGCGCTCGCCGGAGTTCGACCGGCCGAAGAAGCGCGGTGGCGGCTTCACGACGCAGCCCGCGAAGTGCTCGCTGACCTGGCTCGAAGGCTGGGACGGCGAGGGCATCACCCGGATCGACGACGTGGCGCGCGCCGTTGAAGACCTGCTGGGCATGTCGTACGAGCAGTTCTTCCAGGTGGTGCTGCTGCCGCAGGGCGAGTTCGCGAAGTTCCTGCGCTCGGACACGGCCGAACGCGAGGTGCTGCTGGAGAAGCTCTTCGGCACCGAGCGGTTCCTCGACGTCGAGAAGTGGTTCCGCGACAAGCGGGTCGTGGCCGGCCGGGTGCTGGAGGAGCGCCGTCAGGGCGCTTCCGAGCTGATGCACCGCGTGGCCGAGGCCGCCGGTGAGGAACCGTCGTTCGAGCCGGGCTGGCTGGAGTCCCTGCTGGAGCGGCTGACTTCGGCGGTTGCCGCAGCCGAGGCGTTGTCGGTGGAGACGGCCGTTGTGGCCGACGGCGCGGACGCTCACCTCGCTCAGGCCCGCGTGCACGCCGACCAGGTCCGCAGGGTGCGCGAAGCCCGCGACCTGCTGGCCCGTGTCGAGGCCGCCGACTCGGCCGCGTGGTTCACCGAACGCGACGAGGCCCGCCGCGCGCTGGCGGTGGTACCTGCCTTCGGTGAGATCGCGAAGCTCCAGCAGTCCTACGAGTTCGCGGTCCGCGACGAGGCCCGCGCCGCGGAAGTGTTGGAGCGCTTGGGTTACACCGGTTCCTCGCTGCGGGAGGACGCTGAGCGCCACCGCGAGGAGGCGGGCGGTCTGGGTGAGCTGGCCGCCGAGGCCGAACGTCAGCAGGCCGACGTGCGCAAGCTGTCGGTGCTGAAGAACTCGTCGTACCAGGTGGAACGCCGTCTGCTGGCCCTCAACGCCGAGCTGGAGGTGCTGCCCGAACGCCTGGCGCAGTGCCGTGTGCAGCTGGATCTGGCCGTCGAGGCGTCCGCCCGGCTGGAGTCGTTGAAGACCCGCGCGGACGCCGCTTCCGCGCTCCCCGAGGCCGGGGAAGCGTTGGAGCGCACCAAGAAGGAGCTGCACGAGGCGATCGACGTCCACCAGAAGGCCAAGGACGTCCTCCAGCAGGTCCGGCACCAGCGCCTGGAGAACATGGCCATCGAGCTCGCGGCCGCGTTGAAGCGCGGCAAGCCGTGCGCGGTCTGCGGCTCGCCCTCGCACCCGGCTCCCGCCCAACCGATGCTGGGTGGCGTGGACGCGACCGCCGAGGAAGACGCCGCGCGCGACGAACAGGCGGCCCTGGACCGCCGCAACGAGGCCGAACGCGCCGCACACGCCGCCGAGCTGCGCATCCAGGCGTGCTGGGAGGCGCTGGGTTCCGACGAGCCCGCGTTCGCGCTGTCCGAGTACCGCGCGGCGTTGGAGCTGGCGCGCACCCGCTCGCAGCGGCAGAACGAGTTCGTCGGCCTGGAGGCCAAGGCCCGCGACCTGGGCGCGGAGAAGGGCAAGGTCGAACAGGACCTGGTGGGCCTCCGCACCGAACACACGTCGCTGGTCACCGTCGTCGAGGAGCGCGGCGCCCGCCTGGACAAGGCCCGCGGCGAACACGAGGACGTGCTGACCCGCCGCGACCACCTGCTGCGCCTCGCCAAGGCTCTGGTGGACCTCGCCGACCGCCGCACCGCCCGCGAGGCCGCCCTCGCCCGCGTCGAGGAACAGCAGGCCCTGGTCGCCTCGCTGGCTCTGGACGCCGGCTTCCCGGACGTCGAGACCGCACTGGCCGCCGCCCGCCCAGCGATCAAGCTGCAGGCCCTGGACGACCGCATCGCGGCCTGGGAACGTGCCCGAGCCGGCGCGCACGCCACGTTGGAAGAGCTGGCCGAGGTCGACCCCGAGACCGAGGTGGACCTGAACGAGGTGACCGCCGCCGCGTCGTCCGCCCGAGCCGCCGCCTCGGCCGCCGCCACGGGCCTGGCCCGCGCCCGCGCCGCGCTGGATCGCGTCGGCGAGCTGGCGGCCCGCCTGCGCGCCGAGTGGAAGTCGTTGGAGCCGCTGGAGGCTTCATACGCCGAGCTGGACGCGCTGACCGACGTGATCAACGGCCGCGGCCAGAACTCGAAGAAGATGACGCTGCGTTCGTACGTGCTGGCTGCGCGCCTGGAGGAAGTCGCCGTCGCCGCTTCGGCACGCCTGCACCGCATGAGCCAGGGCCGCTACAGCTTCGTGCACTCCGACTCGGCCGGCGCGCGTGGCACGCGCGGTGGGCTGCACCTCGACGTGCTGGACGACTACTCGGGCCGGTCTCGTCCGGCCAAGACGCTGTCCGGTGGGGAGTCGTTCCTGGCCTCGTTGTCGCTGGCGTTGGGGCTGGCCGACGTGGTGGCGAACGAGACCGGCGGGGCGCTGCTGGACACGTTGTTCGTGGACGAGGGCTTCGGCACGCTGGACTCGGACACCCTGGACATCGTGATGAACACGCTGGACGAGCTCCGCGCGGGCGGCCGCGTGGTCGGGCTGGTGTCGCATGTGGAGGAACTGCGGCAGCGGATTCCGACCCGGTTGCGGGTTCGCAAGGCGCGCACCGGATCCACGCTGGAGGTCTCGCTGGGCTAGTGGCGCGACCCGGTAGTTCACGCGAACTCGCCTGGCAACGTTCCAGGCCACACGACTAGCCTCGGCCCGTGCTGTCCCACGTGGAAGTCACCGCGCGCGTCACGGTCACGCCGGCCGCCCACTTCGTGTGGTCGAACCGGCTGGAGTTCGCCCACGACTGCCTGGTCTGCCAGCGGGTCGGCCGTTTCATGCTGTTGCAGCACGGCATCGCGCACGGCCTGTGCACCGGCAACGAACACCCGGCGCCGATCAGGGTCAGCGGGTTCGACGCGTCCGACCACGGTGACGAGCGGCGGTTGCGGTGCCGGATCACGTCGTGGTGGGCGCCGTTCGCCGACCAGGTGGAACCGGACGTGCAGGCCTCCGAGCTGACCGCGGAGCCGTTCGTGCGGCTGGACTACCGGCTCGGTTGCCACACCTGCCGTGACGCCGGCGAGGACGACTGGATGGGCCAGGAAGGAGCGGTGCACTCCGAGATGACCTGGCCGGCCATCTCGAAGTGCACGCGGTGTCAGACCGAGCTGCTGACCGTCAGCGGCCCTCCGGAGATCAATCTCGCTTAGGCCTCGTGGGCCAGCAGCCAGCGCTTGACGTCCAGGCCCCACCGGAATCCGCCGAGGTTGCCGCCGATCCGGATCACGCGGTGGCACGGCACGAACAGCGCCACAGAGTTCCGCGCACAGGCCGAAGCCGCGGCACGGACCGCCGCCGGACGCCCGGACAGCGAGGCGTACTCGGAGTACGTGACCGGCTCGCCGGCGCGAACCGTGCGCAGGACGTCCCACGCGTGCTGCAGGAACGGACCGGACTTCTGCCGCACCTCGACCGTGTCGATCGAGGTCAGGTCACCCTCGTGGTAGGCGACGACGACCTTGGTGACGTCGCCGAGGTCGCGCTTCGGGGTGATCTCGGACGGCATCAGCGAGGCGTGGATCTGGGGCGTCAGCAGGGCGATGTCGGAGGTCCAGCCGCTCGCCAGCACCGCTCCGTCCGTTGCGACGATCGCGGTGAACGGCCCCGCCGGGGTGTCCACAGTGGACGTGTGGGCGACGCTCATGATGTTGCTGCCTTCCTCGTCAGGTGTGCTCCCGCGTAGGAGCGCCACGGCCGCCAGTCGGGGCCGTGCGAAGCCAGGTGTTGCATGGTCGTGGGGAGCACCAGCACGTCCGGTGCGCCCAGGACTCGCATCGCCACCTCGTCGGCCACTTGGGCGCCGACCAGGGGTGCGAGCTCTTCGGTCAGGTCCTCGATCGAGCGGCCCACGTCGATGGCGAGTCTGCCGCTCGCCAGCGCCTCGGTGACGGGGTGGTCCCCGGCCGAGTAGAGGTGGGTCAGGTTGCCGTCCGGGATCTGCAGCGGCACGCCCGCGAACGGCGCCACGAGCCGCAGCAGGGTCTCGGCGCCGTCGACGCTGCCCGCGACCCGGATGCCGGGCGTCTGGTGGACCAGCGGGCCGATCACCGGGTCGTCGCCGAGGAACGTGTCCACGGCCACCGGGTCGGCGTCCAGGTCCAGCAGGCGCCGCACCCGTGAGACGGCCGCGCCGAGATCACGCACGTCAGCCAGACGCAGCGAGCACAGGACGTGGTCTGTCGGGAACGTCAGGCGGACCGTTGCCTCGCCGTGTGGCAGCGACAACGTTCGCGCGTAGGAGTCGGTGGTCACTTCTTCGACGCCCGGCAGCGCATGGGCTCGGAAGTAGGCGAGGAGCCCTTCCGCGTCGAACGGCGGCCGGTAAGGCAGCCGCAGCACGATCCGGCCGGGTGTGCCGACCGGCGCCTTGCCTCGGCCGCGCATGTCGGACGGCGTCGAGGCGAACACCATGCGGATGGTGTCGTTGAACTGCCGCACCGACGCGAACCCCGCGGCGAACGCGATGTCCGCGAACGACAGCTCGGTCGTCTCGATCAGCAACCGGGCGGCGTGCGCGCGGTGTGCGCGGGCCAGCGCCAGTGGTCCGGCACCCAGTTCGCTCGTCAGCACCCGCGTGAGGTGCCGTTCCGAGTAGCCCAGGCGCGTGGCCAGGCCGGTGACGCCGTCGCGTTCGACGACGCCGTCGCTGATCAGCCGCATCGCGCGGGCGGCCAGGTCGGCGCGCAGGTTCCACTCGGGCGAGCCCGGCACGGCGTCCGGCAGGCACCGGCGGCAGGCGCGGAAGCCCGCCGACTGCGCGGCGGCGGCCGTCAGGAAGAACCGGCTGTTGCGGCGCTTCGGGGTCACCGCGGGGCACGACGGCCGGCAGTAGATGCCGGTCGTGCGGACCGCGTGGATGAAGCACCCGTCGAAACGGGCGTCACGTGCGGAGCACACCCGGTACGCGTGTTCTTCGTCAATGACCATGCCACCGATCCTGCCAGCGGGAACGGGTAAAGGCTCGCGGGAATCGGACATCACCGTGGGCTGCCGTAGACTCGTCGCTCGTGAGTTTGACCCTCGGTATCGTCGGCCTGCCCAACGTCGGCAAGTCCACCCTGTTCAACGCACTGACCCGCAACGACGTGCTCGCCGCGAACTACCCGTTCGCGACCATCGAGCCGAACGTCGGCGTCGTGCCGTTGCCGGACGCGCGCCTCACCAAGCTCGCCGAGATCTTCGGCTCAGAGCGCGAGGTGCCCGCCGTCGTGTCGTTCGTCGACATCGCCGGCATCGTGAAGGGCGCGTCGGAGGGCGAGGGCCTCGGCAACAAGTTCCTCGCGAACATCCGCGAAGCCAACGCGATCTGCCAGGTCATCCGAGTCTTCGACGACCCGGACGTCGTGCACGTCGACGGCCGCGTGGACCCGTCGAGCGACATCGAGACGATCAACACCGAGCTGATCCTCGCCGACCTCCAGACCCTGGAGAAGGCCATCCCGCGCATCGAGAAGGAGGCGCGGATGCAGAAGGACCGCCGCGCCGCCCTCGACAACGCGAAGAAGGCCAAGGACATCCTCGACTCGGGCCGCACCCTGTTCGCGGCACAGTCCGAAGTGGACGGCGAGCTGCTGCGCGAGCTGTCGCTGCTCACGACTAAGCCGTTCCTCTACGTCTTCAACGCCGACGAGGGCGTCCTGTCCGACGAGGCCCGCGTGAAGGAGCTGCGCGAGCTGGTCGCCCCGGCCGACGCGGTGTTCCTCGACGCGAAGGTCGAGTCCGAGCTGCTGGAGCTGGACGAGGAGTCGGCCCGCGAGCTGCTGGAGTCGATCGGCCAGCACGAGCCGGGCCTGTACTCG
>NZ_JAJAEG010000022.1:0-178497 GCF_047445655.1 Lentzea alba | reverse complement strand
CCCTGCGGGTTGAGCGCCAAAAGCGCTCCCCGCAGGGCTTTTTCATGTCCTTTGGAATATCTCCGGCGTGACTTGCTTGAGGGGCTGACCGGGTGATGGATCCGGGCGAGCGGGTGATGCGAGTCAAGCTCGGGTTGTGCGTCCCTACCGTGATCGTCATGAACGAGCAGTGGGCAGGGGAGGCACCTTTGCGGTGGCGAGCGCGCAGGAGGCGGGGCAGGCACGCCCGCGAGCCCGCGCCGTCCTCGCAGTCATTCCTGCCCGCGGTGCTCGGCGTCGTGCTGCTGGTGTGCCTGATCCTCCTCCTGCTCACGTACCTCTAGCGGGACTGCAGCGCGTCGAGCGCAACGGCTTGGGCGATCACGAGCCGGCGGTCGACGCCAGGATCCTGGATCGGGACCAGGTACTGGTCGCGGATCCAGGTCTTCTTGTCGACGCTGAACACAGGAGCGCCGTTCTCCGTGGTGAAGTCGAAGTGATATCGCATGGGGAACGGCGCTTCGCCGACGATCGGGATCCACTGCCACAACCGCCGGATGCCGGCGAACCACTTGTTGCGCTCCGCGCCCGTGGTCTTGCCCCAGCCCGGCTGCTCCAGGTGCCACGTCGACCGCAGCAGCGACTTGGCGAAGTCCTTGCGGAACAACCCGATCGGCTGGCCGTTGGCGTCCGTCACGTCGTAACCGCTGCCGAGGTCGAGCGCCTTGCGGGCGTTGAACTCGAACAGCACCTGGCTCTTCGACGAGTCGGTGTAGATCGTGATCCGTTCCTTGATCTTGAACTTCTTCTGCTCGGCGTAACCGACCAGTTCGCCCGGCTCGCCGGCGTCGTCGACGAAGACCTCGTAGCGGTTGGTCATGAACGTGACCTTTTGGTGCACGTGCAGGACCTGCACGTTCTGGAGACTCACAGCTCACCCTTCTCGACGTGGACCGGCGTCAGGCTCCCGGTGGGGAACCGGCGCTCATTGCGGTCGATCTTGGCGAACGCGGCCTCGACGAGGTCGACACCGAGCTTGTCCGCCAGCCTGGTGAGGTAGTGCATCACGTCGGCGAGCTCGTCCCGGACGTTCCAAGCGAGTTCTGGGTCTTTCATTGCATTTTCTGCCTCTTCGGGCGTGAGCCACTGGAACAGGTCGGTGAGCTCGCCGACCTCCGCGGACAACGCCATCACCAGGTTCTTGGGCGTGTGGTAGCTGTCCCAGTCGCGGGCAGCGGCGAACGCGCGCAGGGCGTCCCTCAGGTCCACGAGATCACGCTGACTCATGACCCACTAAGTACCACGTGGACGAACGAGCAAGGATGGCGGTCAATCAGGCATGGATCGTCCGAGTCAACGTTGATTAGCTCTGGTCATGACAACCAGCGAGATCAACCAGTCCCCAGCAGACGCCACCGTCCTCGTGCTCGGCGCCACCGGCAAGACCGGTCGCCGCGTCACCGCACTCCTCGGCTCCGCCGCACGTCCCGCGTCGCGCTCGTCGGCGACCAGGTTCGACTGGTCGGCCCCGGACACCTGGGAGCCCGCCCTCGCCGGCGCGACCGCCATCTATGTCGTCCCGCCGGACAACCCCGCGTTGCTGGCCGAGTTCGTACCGCTGGCCGTGAAGGCCGGTGTCACCCGGCTCGTGCTGCTGTCCATGCGCGGCGCACCGGACGACGACCCGTTCGAGGCGGCGATCAAGGATTCGGGTGTCGAGTGGACGATCCTGCGGCCGACCTGGTTCATGCAGAACTTCGACGAGGACATGTTCGCGGGACCCGTGCTGCAGGGTGAGCTCGCTGTTCCCGCAGGTCAGGGCATCCACCCGTTCGTTGATGTAGTGGATATCGCCGAGGTGGCCGTCGCCGCGCTGACCCGGCCCGGCCACGCCGGTCAGACCTACGAGCTGAGCGGGTCCGAGCCGTTGTCGTTCCCCGAGGTGCTGGCTCGGATCGTCGGCGTGACCGGCAACCCGGTCCTCTACGCCGACGTCGCTCCGGAGGACTTCGCCGCCTCGATGCGCGGACTCGGGTACCCGGACGAGATCGCCGGGCTGGTCACGATGCTGCTCGTGCGCATCCGCACCGGCGAGGAGGCACACCTGTCCGACGGCGTGCAGCGGGTGCTCGGCCGGGAACCGCGGACGTTCGCGGACTACTTGGGCAGCAGCAACTTCGCCTGAAGGCCGCGCGTGCCCTCGTTGGTGATGACGGCTTCGCAGAGCGCCCGCCCCGTGCGGGTGCGCCACTCCTGGGCCATGTCGCAGTAGCGAAGCCCCATCGCATACGTGAGCTGGCCGATGCGTTCACCCTCAAGAAGTACTTCGAGAGTGTGTTCACCAACGTGAGACCCTCTAGCGATTCTGCAGTCGCGAAGTTCCGCGATGACGTGGACGGGTGTGCGGCCGTTCACCACGCGGTGCAGCACGTGCTGATGGGCTTCCTCGCCCGTGACGGTGACCTGGTGCTCAGCGGGCATCGTCGGTGACGTGCCCAGAGCCTCGTGATCGAGCAGCAGCAGCCGCGGGTCGCCGAGATGCAGGTGCACGCCGTAGTAGCGCTGGCCGCCGCCCATGATCCGCGCCGGGCACGAGCCGACCTCGCCCCGTTCGGCCAGTTCGAGGAGAAGTGGCTGGTAGTCGGCCGCCTGGTCACCCCGCAGGTAGCCGGCGGTGATCGCGGACCCGTCACCCCGCAGCAGATCGACCCGAACGGCCTGGCGGTCGTGCCGGTTGGCGGGTTCGGGCACGAGCACCGCGGTCGCCGGGATGGCGTCTCCGAGAGAGTGCGCGGCTGCGTGCCGTGCGACCTCCGCGATGGCGTCCTGGTAGTGCGACTCGCCGACGATCGCGACCCGCCCCGCCGTGGACAGGCGGCGGATGCGGGAGCGGGTGCGCGTCGGCACGATCTGCTCGGCCGCGCCGCTGTTCTTGGTGCCGACGAACATCAGCGCGAACAGAGCGAGCCCGATGACGAAGCCCAGAGGGCCGAAAGCAACGGTCAGAACCAGCGCGAGCACGGCAACGGAGATCAAGATGGCGGCGGGCGATGGTTCTGTGCGTTGCTGCATCGTCATGGGGCATCCTCACGACTTGGCGTCCCGTCACTCTCAGTGTTGGGGATGCCGTGCGATGCGTTTCACAAATCGCTCGTTTGGCCTAGTACAACGGGCGAGGAACTCCAGCCCGTGACCGGCTGGTGTCGAGGATCGGGATCCGCAGTCATCGGCGAGACCGGGTTCTCCTCGGTGAGCTTGTAGACGATGCCCTGCCGGACCCACACGTGCGTGGCAATCCACGCGATCAGGCCGAAGAAGAAGAGGCCGATGAGGTAGTTCCAGCCGTGGGTGAAGATGCGGGACACGGAGAAGAGTGCCATCGGCGTCGTGAGCGCGGAGATGATCAGCGCCGCCCAACGGTTGCCGTGGTTGACCGTCTGGGTGTTGCGCGACGGCGGTTCCTGGTCGGCCAGCTCCCACAGCATCTTGGCGTGGAACCACCGGCCGCTCTCCATCGGCGGCCGCGGATCCGGCACTGCCCGGACCTGCGCCCGTTCCACGACGAGCTGCCGGAGCGCGGTCGCGTCGTCGACCGGCAGCAACCACTCCTGCCCACCGCCGATGACCCGCAGCACCTGGCCGGGCATGAGCGTGAGCTCGCTGGTGTTGGCCAGCCGCCACTGCGCCGGCGTGTGCACGACACCGGCTTCGACCACGCTGATCCGGTCGAACCGGATCGCGACGCGCCCGATCGGGCTCATGTGGTGCACCGCCGGCGGCAGCTTGTCGAGCAGCAACCGCCGCGACTGCACCCGCAACCGCCCTCCGCCGCGAAGCCCGACGGCGATCTCGACGGCAGAACGCCGCACGTCGTCCGTGACCGGCCACGACACGATCCTCGCGGCGAGCCAAGCGAGTCCGAAAGCGACGAACGGCGCGGTGATCGCGGTCGCCGCGTTCTCCCAGCCGTCGATCAGGCCGAGGATCGCCCCGCCGAACGCGGTCGGCACCGACGGCACCAGGGCGATCTTCGGCCATGCCGTCGTCATCCACCAGAACACGACGAACAGCACCACGGCCAGCAACATCGGCCAGCCGACGGCGTTGTCGGTGAAGGACTTCCAGAACTCGCCGGCGAAGTCGAACTCCCCATCGCGGACCCTGCGCCGGAACAGGTACGACGAGAGCACGTGATAGGTGGTCGGCACCCCGATGATGCTCGCCACGAGCAGCGGCGCGGCCGCCAAGTACCGCAAGAACGTCAGCATTCGCTTCCCCCAGGTGTTGATCAGTGGACCAGGGTAAGGCGTGCCCGTCCTCTCGGTCCTGGTTCCCGGCCACCTGGCAGTGCGGTCAACACGAGCCCGAACACGAGGCCGTTGAGCTCTTCCAGGCCAAGGTTCAGTTCTTTGGCCACGTGGAACGGGGTCGTGCCGTTCTCGCGGAGCACCTTGAACACCTTGGTCAGCAGCTTCGAGGTCTCCCTGCGAACCATGCCGCCTTCTGTGTCGCCGCTGGTGTTCGCCCTGGCCGCGAACTGGTCTTTCGCCACGTGCCAATGGCGGTGGCTCGTGCCGGGCAACAGCTTGTGCGGCATGAGGAACTCGGCGGCGAACTCCTCTTGCTCGTCGTGCCCGAGCAGGGTGGCGAGCTGAACAGCCGCGTCGAACCGAGCCTGTTCCGGAGTCGCCGTCGGGCTGAGGAAGACGTACGGCGTTCCGTTGTGCCAGCAGGAGAACGCTTCTTCGGTGGCGCAGTCGACCGGCAGCGAGAACACGCGCACGCCGTGGGACTCCAGCAGCTGCACCATGTTCGGCGCCGGCACGGTGTCGAGCCGCCAGGCCTTCCTGGTGCCTTCGGGCGACGTGCGGGGCGGCGGCAGGTTCGGCTGGGGGAGCACGAAGAGCCGTTCGAGCCACGCGTTGAACTCGATCGCGAGCTGAGCGGCCGCGGTCGCCTGCGTGTCCTCCGCGGAACTCTGCGGCCGAGGCGGCGCCGGCGCGGTGAGGAACTCACTCGGGAACCCGAGCGCTCCGGCCAGCATCTCGGTCGTGGCCGGCTTGGGCCGGCGCAGGCCGCGTTCGTACTCGCTGATGGCCCGCGCGGACACCCCGGACTTGCGCGCCAGCTCGGCCGCGGTGAGACCGCGCCGGGTACGGGCGAGCGTGAGTCGCGAGGGCGTGAGCATGATCCGGCCATTGTCGCTGTTGGCTCGGCGGACTGCCACGCGGGATGACGTTGGCCGGCTCGGGCGGCCCTGTTCGGGCCCGCACGGCTTCTGTTGTGCTCGTGTGCCCGCGTCGATCAGCGGCGCAGCGCGATCGGGAAGTCCACCTCCTCCGGTCCATCCACATTGGGCGTCTTGATCTGCGAGAACTCCATAGGCGGCAACGGAATCCGGTGCGCCCACCGCTCAATGATCTGGTTCTGCGGTGTCGGCTCAGGCTGCGACACCTCCCGCAACACCACGAGCCGATCCTCCAGCTGCAACGGATAAGTCACCAGGAACCACAACTTCAGCCCCTCGCTGCGCACGTTCTCGAACAGCGCGAACTGATCGTGGTCGTTGTCCCGCATCATCGCCGCGATGGCAGGCCCCTTCGCATAGTCACTGCGCAACGGCGCATCAGGCGACCCCGTACCCCGATTCCCCTGCAACGTGCCCAGCAGGATCGGCTTCGAGGGGTGCCGGATGAGGCCCGCGTTCCAGTGGTCGAGCCGCTCCCACCCCTGCGCGGTCAGCAACTGCCGCAGCGTGCCCACCCGGTGGATCCAGTCGAGCAACCCCGGCGCGTTGGTCGGCCCGAACGGCGGCGAGGCGGCCCGCGCGTCGATGCCGGCGGTGATGGCCTGGTCCAGGGTCTTGAGGCTCAGGCCCAGGTCGGACAGCTTCTCGTCCGTGGTGGGGATGAGCTTGCGGAAGGCGGCGTTGGTCATGGGCCGACGGTAGCGACGGGGTCTGACAATTTCGGGAGACTGCACGTCGTGTACCGGTACGTCGATGCTGGGCCTGCTCCGCCCGCCACGTCCGAGGCGACGTCGCGCGTGATGCGCCGCACCCGCCGCGTTGGCACCGCGCCGGAGCTCGCGGTTCGGCGCGCGTTGCACCGGCGGGGGCTGCGCTACCTGGTGGACGTCGCTCCGCCAGGTACCAATCGGCGCAGACGTGTTGACGTGCTGCTGCGCGGAGCCCGCATCGCGCTGTTCGTCGACGGGTGCTTCTGGCACTCGTGTCCGCAGCACGGCCAAGTCCCGAAGGCGAACCGGGATTGGTGGCAGGTCAAGCTGCACGGCGTGGTCGTTCGTGACCGCGACACCGACGTGCAGCTCGCCGCCGCCGGCTGGCTCGTCGTTCGGGTCTGGGAGCACGAAGACCCGGAGGAAGTGGCTGACCGGATCGTCGTGCTCGTCGCCTCACGCCTGGTCAGGCGGCCACCGGATGGAGCTCGTGCAGCACGTCCCGCTCACCCAGCCGCTCCTTCGCCCACTCCACCACCGCGGTCTCCTGAGCGAACAACACGATCTGCCGATCCGCAGACAACAACAGCAGCAGATCCAGCACAGCGCGCGTGCGGGCGTCATCGGCCTGAACGGTGACGTCATCCAGCAACAACGGGCAAGCCTCCGTGGCGAGATGCTGGGCGAGGGCCACACGCAGCAGCAAATAGACCTGTTCAGCAGTGCCCAACGACAAACGCGCGGCCTGGTGCCAGTTCTCCGAAGCCGCGCACACCCGGACGGTCAGCGAAGAGGCCTCCACTGCGGCATCGACGTACCGGCCGTCGGTCACCACCGGCAGCCAAGAGCGAAGCGTGTCCTCCAAAACCGGCGCGATGGTGCTGTGCACCTTCTCCTGGGCGGCGGCGAGGTAGCGGGAGGCGAGGTCGATGGCCTCGACCTCCGCGGTCACCTCGGCCAGCACCAGAACAGCGTCCTGCACGGCCTCCTCCGCGTCCGGCACGCTGGGCAGCACCCGAGCCAGTTCGGCGACCGTGGCGGCCAGCGAGTCGCAGGAAGCAGCCAGCGCCGGATCGACCGGATCGCAGGCGACGTAGCGGAGGGCGGCTTCCGCCAAATAAGCGTGGTGGGTCTGGGCTGCGGAGAGCGAGGTTTCGAGGTCGTCCAAGGTCGCGTCGGCCAGCAGTGCCTGGAGTTCGGCCCACGCGTTGCGTTCGTCCTCGGCCTCGCGCAGCAGCTTGTCCCACCCGCGTTGCCACTCGGCGATGGCGCGCAGCAGGTCCTCGGGGCGGTCGCCGGAGCCGCCGATCGCGGCAACGGCTTCGCGGAGAAGTGACAGCGCGCGTGAGTGTGCGGCGACGGCTTCGGCGACGGTCGCTTCTGCCAGCAGACGGTCTTCCAGCGCCTGGGCGAGGAGTGGGCGTTGGGCGGCCATCAGGGCCTGGCGTGCGCGGACCTTGCAGTCGGTTTCGTAGTCGATGAGGAGGTCGATCGTGGGCATCGCGTTGTCGACCTTGCCGCGGGCGCCGAGTTCGACGCGGAGTGCCTTCTCGCACCGGGCGACCTCGGACACCAGGTCCGCGTGCTCGGCTTCCCAGGCTGCGCGGTTTGCCAGGCGCCACAACGTTTCGCGGTCCGCCGGCACGCCCATGGACGCGCACTGAGCGGCTGCCTCGTCGTGGATGCGGACGGCTTCCAGCGACACCGCGCGCTGGCCCTCGGCCTCGGCCAGTTTGCGGTCGGCTACGAACAGGAGGCCTCGTGCGTCCGTTGCCAAAGCGGCGCGTTCGGCGGCGAAGGACACGGCGGCGTCGCGTGCGGGGCCGTTGCCGCGGGCCAGTGCGCCGCCGATGCCGGCGACCAGAGCGGCGACGATCACGCCGATGGCGGCCAATTCCTGGTCCACCAGGAACAGCAGCAGGCCGACCAGTGACGTCAAGCAGCTCAGAGCCAGCAAAGCGTTGCGCAGGAACGGGTTCGGCATCGCGATCTCCTGCACCTGCACGGCCGCCACGTCGGCCTCCACCTGGGTGCGGGCTGCGTTCGCGGCGGCCTCGTCCTGGAACTGGCGGGCCGCGTCGACCTCGATCGACGCGGTGGTCAGGCGGGCGCCGGCGGCCGGGTCCAGGCGGGTGGCCAGGCCGCGCAGCACGGAAGGTTCGGCGGAGGTCGAGGGGGACGGGCGGCGTTCGTTGTGGGCGGCGGCCACGGCGAAGGCGGTTTCGTAGGCGGTCGCCACCACGCGGAGGTCGTCGTCCAGGGCTGTCTCGCCGACCGGGAAGTCCGGCAGGGATTCCAGCTCGCCCTCGAGGGTCGCCGCGGACGGGCCGGTCAGCACCCGCGGGTTCGGGGCGGCTCGCCAGGCGGCCAGAGCGCGGTTGACCACGTGGGTCAGCTCCTCCTGCGCGGCCAGGCCGGACGGTGGGGAGTCGCCGAATCGTTCCTGCAGCGTGCGAATCCGGTGCACACGGGCGGAAAGAGCTTCGAGCGCAGCGGAATGCTCCTGCACGGCCAGGCGAGCACGGGCGGCAGCAGCCGAACGGGCCTGCGTGCGCAGATCCAGGTAACGGGAGTGCTCGAGGCGGGCCGCGGCCAGGTCGGTTTCGGCTTCGCGCAGACGGTTCTGGGCGTCGCGCAGCTCGTCAACCGGGGCAGTGAGCCGTTGCAGCGCCTGCTCGACGGTGCCGTCCGTGCCCGCGGTGGCGGCGGCGCGGCGCAGGTGGTCCTGCAGGCCGTCGGCGGCGTCCAGGACGTTCAGGAGCTGTGCCTGGTCGACGCACGCGGTGGCGGCGAACGACGTGCGGTCCAGGCCGAGGCGTTGGGAGACGTCTGGGCACGAGTCGTCGTTCAGGTCGCGGTCGACGGTCACCACCTCGCCGGACTCCAGCGAGACCGTTGCCGCCACGCGCCAGGACTCGCCTTGCCACGGGCGGTGCCGCGACGACGGTTCGCCGCACAGGGCAGCGCGGATCGCGGCGTGCCAGGAGGACTTCGCGGACTCGTTCACGCCCGACACCACGGTCAGGCCCGGCGCCAGCGGCAGCGTCCGGCCGTGCAGCGGCCCGAAGGCGTGCGCGGTCACCGACTCGATCCTCATCGCTCCTCCAACGCGCGCAGGCCGGCCGAGAGCACACGGCCGCGCAAAGCCGTGTCCAGAGACGGATCCGCCAGCACGTCGCGCACGAACTGGCCACGCACGGTCCGTTCCGCCGCGACGGAATCGAAGTCCAGCAACGGGAACGCGTCCGATGCCTCGGCCACCAGCCCGAGCGACCGCGCCGCCGACACGTCGAACACCTCGCGCGACACCGTGCCGTCCTCGTTCACCGTGCACAGCACTGCGCCGCGTTCGCCGGTCTCGTCCGACGTCAGCGGATCGGGGTTGCCGGGGAACGTGTAGTGCGCAGCGTGCTCCGGCGTGTGCACGTGCCCCAGGAACGCGTGATCCAGACCGGTGATCGCGACGTCCTCCGGCGCGGAACCGTGGCACAGAGCCAGGTTCACACCCGAACGGTTCACCGCGAACCCGTCCAGGAAGTCCCGCGTCGGCCCCGGACCGACGTGCGCGGCTCCCCACAGCGTCACGCCGTCGACGAGCTCCACCGGAGTCAGGCATCCCGCGGAGAACACGTGCACGTTCGGTGTCCAGTCCACCTGCTGGTAGACGGACTCGGCGCCGTACCAGTCGTCGTTGCCCGGCGCCAGGAACACCGGCAACGAGCAGTCGAACGCAGACTGCAGGAACGAGGCCGTCGAGGGGGAGCAGCGATCGTGCTCGTACAGGTCGCCGGCGCACAGCACCGCGTCGACATGCGACTCCTCGGCGAGATTCACGATGCGGCCCAACGTGTCGCGCAGCGCCTGGCGCCGCGCGGGCCCCGCGCTGGCGAACTGGGTGTCCAGGTGCAGGTCCGCGAACAGCAGAAGTTTCACCGGTGCCTTCAGGTGAGGTCGATGGTGCCGGACAGGGTCAGGGTCGGCTGGAGCGCCTCGACCACGGCCGCGGTGTCGGCGTGCCAGCCGCGCAGCTCCGTGACGGTCGGGTTCAGCTCGTAGCCGTGGTGCCGGATCGCGCGGCTCAACGCGTGCCACAACTGGGAAGCGTCGTGTGCCACGTCAGCGTCCACATGGGACGGAAGGCTGATCAGCAACGCGTGCACGGGCTGGTCGGTGTTCTCCGCGCCGCAAGCACGCGCGACCGAGCGTTCCACCGCCGTGCGCAACAACTCCGCGCAACACCGGATTCGCACGCCGTCGAGCTGGTCCGGGCGCGCCAGCAGGTTCGCGACGCAGACGAGCCGGTCCTGGACGTCAGAAGGAAGGCTCATCTCTGCAGCCACCCCGCGAGCAGCTCGGTGTCGCGGATCAGCACGTCGAGATCGCCGCCGTCGCCGCCGACGCGGCACGCCTGCAGCAGGTCGACGGCCCACGAGCCGACGACGTCCTCCAGGTGCGGCAACAGCTTTCCCGGCTCGCCGAGGTCGTCGAGCACTGCCAGCGCGATCTTCTGCCTGGTCGTCAGCGCGCACTCCAGCACGCGTTCCACCTCGGCGTGCGGCATCCCGCGACCGAGCCGTTCGCGCCGGAACCGGGCGTGCGACGCGGCTTCGAGAGCCGCCCGGCAGCACGACGCCACCAGCTCGGCCCGCAACGCCTCGGGCAGGTCCTCGTCGCCCCGCATCGCCCGCGCGTCGTTCAGGCACCGGCCGACGGGATCGTCGGACATCCGCACCTGCACCACGGATTCCTCCCCGCGGCACACCTCCCAGACGGTGGCGGTCAGCCGCAGCCGGCGCAGCGCCTCCACGAGTCGTTCGTCGTGCGTGAAGACCACGACCTGGCGGGTCAGCCCGACATCCGCGAGCACCTGGGCGAGCCCGTCCACCTTGGACGGATCCATCGCCTGCACCGGGTCGTCGATCACCACGAACCGGAACGGGCTCTCGTCCACCATCGCGCGCGGCAGGAACAACGCGAGCCCCAGCGAGTGCAGCTCGCCCTGGCTCATCACCGCCAGCGCCGAGTTCGAGACACCGTCGACCGACACGTCCAGCTCGACGTTGCGGGTACCGCCGAGCCGCACCGCGCCCAGGTCGACGTTGCTCTGCTGCCGCAGCCGCTGCCAGATCCGCTGCGACTCCTTGGCGAACGGCGCGATGCGCTGGGACCGCAGCGTCGCGGCGGTCTTGCGGATCCAGTTCTCCGCCTCGGTCACGTCGGCGAGCACCTCGGAGTCCGCAAGCGCTTGCTGCGCCTGCGAATGCCACTCGAACAACGCGAGCGCCATCGGCCGCCACACCAGGTCACGCCGGTCGATCTGCTCGCGCGCCACGGACTTCAGCTGGTCCACGGCCTGTACGAGGTCCGCGTACCGGTCGAACAGCTCCTGTCGCAGCCGCACGGGGTCGTCGATCGAGAAGCAGTCCTCCCACGCCTGCCACGCCTGCAGCACGGCTGTCGTGTCGAGCATGTCCTGCGCCTCGTGCAGCACCTCCGGAGCCGGCTGGCACAACGCCCGCGCGGCTGCCATCGCCACGTCCAGCCGGTCCGCGGCCTCGTGCAGCTCCGCGGCGGCCTTGGTGAGGTGCTCGGCGCGCTCCTTGGCCTTGCCGAGCCACAGCCCGTCGAGCCGGCCGAGGTCGCACACCGGGCACGACTGGTTGCCGCCGGACTCCTGCAGCTGGATCGCGAGCCGCAGGATCTCGCTGCACCTCAACGAGTCCTGCGCGTTGTCGGTCGCCACCACGGTCACCGCGCCGAGCGCCAGGTCGAGGGTGTCGCGGCACCGGTCGATCTCGTCGTCGGGCGTCAGCGGCAGGTCCACGATCTGGTGCAGCAGGCTGGTTCCGCTGCCGACGTCCGCGCCCAGCGCCAGATCCGCGATCGCGTCGAGGTCGGGGGAGTCGCTGCCGAGCAGTGCGGCGGCGCGCCGGGCGCGTTCGTCCGGGGACGCCGCCAGCTCCGCACGTACCCGTTCGCGCCGGTCGTAGGGGCGCGCGACGATCTCGGCGAGGCGCTTGCGGTGTTCGGCGAGAGACTGTTGAGCTTCCGTTATAGCTTCTAACCCCAGCAGACGGTGTAACGCTTCATAGAGGTCCTCAGGCTGCGCGTCGAGGACAGTCCCCAGTTCGCTGTACGGCAGAAACGGCCGGTAGGTCTCCAACGCGTCGTGCCACCTGCGGTCGTCGAACGGCCGGCCGTCCTGCGTCCACTCGCCCTGCGCCAGGTCCTCTTCCAGCGTCCAGCGCCTGCGGATCGTGGTCCGGTCGTTCTGCCCGGCTTG
Organism: Lentzea alba; assembly: GCF_047445655.1. Lineage (GTDB taxonomy): Bacteria > Actinomycetota > Actinomycetes > Mycobacteriales > Pseudonocardiaceae > Lentzea > Lentzea alba_A. The sequence goes on along the minus strand of NZ_JAJAEG010000022.1, from coordinate 166,277 downwards.
GACCAGCTCCAACTCGACGGCCGTGTCGTTCTGGTGCAGGTTGCGCCACCCCTGCCGCCACACGTCGTGCCGTGCGCGGGTCCAGCGGGCGTTGTAGCCGGTCAGCGCCAGTTCCGCGGCCTCGGCGAAGCTCGACTTGCCCGAGCCGTTGCGCCCGGTGACGATGGTCAGGCCAGGACCTGGCGCCAGCGGCAGGCGTGCCTCGGGACCGATGCCCCGGAAGCCGCGCACACGGATCTCCGACACGAAAATCCCCTGGCCGGGGCCGTCCGTCCGTTCCCGCGGCGCCTCGTGCTGGACGGGCACGCCGGTGAGCGCGCGTTCCAGCGCCGCTTCGCCTCGGCACGCCGCCAGCACCAGTTCCGCCGCACGTGGGGTGAGATCGTCCTTGGTCAGTCGCCCGGCCATAAGTTCGAGTAACCCGGCTTCACCCGCCACGGTCACATTTCCTCCAGCTGCCACCACTCGATAGGGCGGCAACCTAAGGACCAAATGAGACCTACTGGTGAGTACTCACACGATCGAGTGGTGTTACATAGGGTGACTAAAGTAGTTCGCCCTCGTTATGGCTCCCACACTTCCAGCGCCCGGATCACGAAGTACGCGTCGGGCACGTAGGTGCCGTGCTTCGGGTAGGTGGTGAACTCGGCCTCGGTCGAGCAGTTCTCCCGTTGGTAGACACTCGCGTCCCTGCTCAGACGGTTGATGAACGACCTGCCCACGATGTTCAGCGGGATGCATTCGTCGGGGTTCGCGGACTCCAGGTCGAGGCGCTGCACGGCCCCCGTGTAATCCGGCCCCGCCCACACGCAGAACTCGCCCTTGTCGCAGTTCTTGTCACTCTGTGCAACGGCGATCCCACTGGAGGCAACCGCGCCCGCAGTGATCACCAAGGCGGCGATGAGGCTCTTCGTCGACATGGGCGCACCTCCGTCAGAGAACGAGTGTGCGTCCGTTTGGATCAATCGGCGAGACGATCTTGGAGCGCTCGAGCGTCGCGTGGGGCGTAGGCCTTCGCGTCGTTGTCGAAGTAGACGAACACGTCGTGGTGCTTGCGCCACTTCTTGATCTTCTTCGCCCACATGTCGAGGCCTTCGTCGGTGTAGCCGCTGACGTACAGCTCGTCGTGGCCGTGCAGCCGGACGTAGACGAAGTCGCTCGTGACCTCTTCGATCAACGGGTACTTGCCGGCGGCGTCGGCGATCACCAGCGCGATGTCGTGGCGCTTGAGCAGGTCGGTGAACTCCGGCGTCTTGTAGCTGTCGTGGCGGATTTCGAGCGCGTAGCGCATCGGGCGTTCGGCGTCCGTGGTCGTGTGCGCGGGATCTACGCGGTGGTCGTGGCGTTCGGCGGTTTCCGCGGCTTCGGTGGTGGTGCGGGGGAGGCCCTCGAAGAAGCTGGTGAGCAGGTCGGCGTCGAACTGCAGGGTGGGCGGGAGCTGCCAGAGGATCGGGCCGAGCTTCGGGCCGAGTGCGAGAACGCCGGACGCGAGGTAGTTCGCGAGGAGCTCGTTGCCGTCTTTGAGGCGCTTCATGTGCGTGATGAAGCGGCTGCCCTTGACGGCGAACTTGAAGTCGTCCGGGGTTTCCGAGGCCCACTTCTGGTAGCTGGACGGGCGTTGCAGCGAGTAGAAGGAGCCGTTGATCTCGACCGAGTTGAGCTGCTCGCTGAGGTAGGCGAGCTCGCGCTTCTGCGTGACGCCCTTGGGGTAGAACGTGCCGCGCCAGGGCGGGTAGACCCATCCCGAAGTGCCGATCCTGACCTCACCCATGTGGCTATCGTGGCATGGTGGACGCATACCTACAGCGCATCGGTGCCTCGCGTGACTCGTCGTTGGCAGAGCTGCACGAACGGCATCTGCTGAGCGTCCCGTTCGAGAACCTCGACACCCACATGGACACCAGGATCGTGCTGCAGATCCCGTGGCTGTACGACAAGATCGTGGAACGGCGGCGGGGCGGGTTCTGCTACGAGCTCAACGGGTTGTTCGCGGAGTTGTTGCGGCACTTGGGGTACAGCGTCCAGTTGCTGGCCGCGCGGGTGTTCAACGGCGAGGGGTTCGGGCCGCCGTTCGACCATCTCGCATTGCTCGTGGACGACGCGTGGCTGGTCGACGTCGGCTTCGGCTCGTTCGTCCTGCACCCGCTGTCGTGGAGGTCGCGAGAGGACCAGAAGGACCCGTTCGGCATGTTCCGGCTGGTGGACGCCGGTGACGACGTCGAGGTGCTGATGAACGGCGAGCCGTGCTACCGGCTGGAACGGCGGCCGCGAGAACTCTCGGAGTTCGTGCCGACGTGCTGGTGGCAGCAGACCTCGCCGGAGTCGCACTTCCGCAAGGGGCCGATGGCGTCGCTGGCGTTGCCCGACGGGCGGATCACCGTGACCGGCGACAAGATCGTGGTGACGGAAGGCGACCGCAAGACCTCAACCGACGTCGAGGATCCTGCGGCCGCGTTCCTGGAGCATTTCGGAGTTCACTTCCGGCAGAGCAGCGCGTCCGGGGTCCTGCGCCAGTTGTAGGCGACGCCGGCGATGTGCTCGTCCTGCGCGCACTGGCCCTTGTAGTGCCCGTTGGCCCAGTCACCGCCCTGGTCCGGCCGGTTGTCACTCCGGTCGAACCACAGGACGCGTGAGCTGGTGCCGGTGGCGATCGGCGCGCAGACCAGCGTGAAGTTCGCGTAGCCGACGGCCGCGTTGTTCGGCGGACACTGGAGTTTCGTGTAGCCGGACGCCCAGTCGTTCGTCACGTGCTGCTCGTTGGTGACCCTGGTCGTGTTGCTCCACTGTGGACCGCTGACGCACAGCCCGCGGTTGCCCGTGTGGCTGATGCCGACGAGCTTTTCGTTCTGTGGACAGGATTCCTTGAGGAGCATGTTCCACCGGGTCTCGCGCTGGATCTGGCCGGTGCGGCTTGGTGCGTTGACGAGCCGGTTCCACGCCGACGCGCGCCAGTCGTCGCCGTCGTTGACGCCCATGCGGTTTCCGTTGGCGTCCCAGTGCAGGAGCGCCCAGCCGTTGCCGCGCCGGTTGCTGTGGAAGCCGACCAGCGGCCAGTACGCGAAGTCGGTGTCGGTGGCGATCAGGTGGTTCACGAACCGCTCGAACCAGTCGCGCGCCTTGGGGTTGCTCTCCTCGCGCCCGCCGACACCGAACTCGCTGATCCACAACGGCGCGGTGAAGTGCTTCTGCGCCTCGGTGATGAAGAACGCTTGGCGTTGCAGGACGTTGATGTGCTCCTGCGGTGACAGGTCCTGGTAGCGCGGGTCGCTCGTCTCACCGGTTCCCGTCGCGCCGCTGTGGTTCGGGCCCGTGTAGCCGTAGAAGTGGGCCGAGTAGACGAGCTTGTCCGGGTTGGCGAGCGTGTGGCTGAGGAACCGGGCCGGCTCCAGCGTCGGGCGTCCGTGCGGGAAGCCGTCGACCGGGATGCCGGTCCAGTTGATGCCCTCGACGATGACGAGGAGGTCCGGCGCGGCCTGCTGGATGCGGTCCGCGGCCTGCTGCGAGGCCTTGTGCCAGTCGTGATCGTTGCCCCAGCCCCAGTTCGGGTCGTCCCAGATGTTGCGGCGCACCTCGTTGTAGAGGTCGGCACCCACGACCTTCTTGTTGGCCTTGTACCGGTTGGCCATGAACGCCCAGTCGTTGACCCACTGGTCCGTGCTCTGGCTGGTGTTCCAACGCTCGTTGCCGTCCACACCGCAGCACCACCTGGACGTGGTGGTGTGGTTGTTGAGGATGACGGCGAGGTTGTTGCGGGTGAGCTCCGCAACGACGGCGTCGTAGATCTCCAGGGGGCGCTTGCCGTTGAGCTGCGCGTCTTTCAGGCCGTTGACCGGGTTGGTGTCCTTGATCATCTGGTTGGAGAACGGCAGCCGGACGCTGTTGACGCCGATCTCCTGGAAGCCGCCGATGATCGTGGCCATGGTCGCGCGGTCGAGGCCGAGCGGGACCTGGTCGGCCTTCTCGCCGGCGTGGTGGTTGGCGGGGTCGTTGATGTCGCCGGAACCGTTCCAGGTGCCGCTCGCACCGTGCCAGTTGCCGGACTTGAGCTTGAAGCGGTCGCCGTTGGCGTCGACGATCCACCGTCCGCGCGTGCTCAGCGGGCCGGTCCAGGACGCCGGTTCCGCCTGCGCGGGAGCTACGAGACTCGCGGCCAGGAGCAGGGTGGCCGAGACGCGAGAGAGTTTCACGTATGTGAAGTTAGCGGCGAGCCGAGTCGTCGCGCCAGTCCCTTGGCGTTGTCCGGCGCGGCACCTTTCATGGTGTTGTCGAAGTAGACGTAGGTGTCGCGGTTCCAGTCATGGATCTTCTGCGCCCACTCGTCGAGCTGTTTGTCGTCGTAGGAGCTGATGTACAGCTCGTCATGGCCGTGCAGCCTGATGTAGGCGAAGTCGGCGGTGACGGCCTCGATGCACGGGAACGTCGGTGCGTCCGACACGACGTGAGCGACGTTGTGCGCGCGCAGCAGGTCGAAGTAGGTGTCGGTGCGGAACGACTCGTGGCGCGGTTCGATGGCGTGCCGGCTCGGTGGGAGGGCGGCGAGGAAGTCGGCCAGCGTGGCTCGGTCGAACCTCAGGCTCGGCGGCAGTTGCCAGATGAGAGGGCCCTGCTTGGGGCCCAGGGCCAGGGAGTCGAGGAACGTCTTGAGCGGGTCCTCGATGTGGCGCAAGCGTTTGATGTGGGTGATCAGCTTCGGGCCTTTGACGGCGAACACGAAGTCCGGCGGGGTCTCGGCGGACCACTTCTGGTAGTTCGAGGGTGGCTGGAGCCGGTAGAACGAGCTGTTGATCTCGATGGTGGCGACCTGCGTGGCGAGGTGGCTGAGCCAGCGCCGTTGCGGGACGCCGCGGTAGAAGCCGTCGCGCCACTCGGGGTAGCGCCAGCCGGACGTGCCGATCCTGATCACGTTGCCCGGGGTATCCCGGACGTGGTGTAGCTACTCTGTAGCACTTTTCTCGGGTTTGAGCTACCTTGGTGCTATGCAGCAGCTCAAAGCCATCGGGCAGCGTGAGCTCCGCAACGACAACGCGGAGATCATGCGCCGTGTCGAGGCGGGTGAGAGCTTCGTCGTCACCCGCAACAACAAGCCGGTCGCCCAGCTCTCGCCCTATCGGGGGGAAGCCACGTCCCGCCCGCCGCTCGGTGATGTCCAGGTGCTGTTCGGCACGCTGCCGTCGGTCGACGCGGATCGGTGGGAGGCGGACCGGAAGGCGGCTGACGAGATCTTCGGCGCGGACGACCCGCTGGAAGACCCGTGGCAGAGGTGAACCGCTGCCTGCTCGACACCTGTGTGCTGATCAGGCTCGAGCGGGCGAACCTGGGCGAGTACCTGAAGGCCCAGCCGTTCCTCAGCGCGGTCACGATCGCGGAGCTGGCGTTCGGGCTCGACACGGACGACCCGGTCGAGCGCTTCGCCCGCACGGAGCGGTACTACGCGGCGCTGCAGACGTTCGAGGTGCTGCCGTTCGGCGTGGAGGAGGCCAAGGTCTACGGGCAGATGGCCTCGCTGGTGCGGCGCGCCGGTCGCAGCCCCCGGCCGCGGCGGATGGACCTGCAGATCGCCGCCACGGCATCGGTCGCGGGCATGCCGGTGCTGACGATGAACGTCAAGGACTTCAAGGACCTCGACCGGCTCGTGGAGGTCGTGCCGATCCGTCAGGTCTGAGCGGCGCCGTGGAAGAAGAACTGGCCGAGCCCGACGGTGAACACGAGCATCCCGTACAGCGCGTGCTCGATCGACGCCGCCAGAAGTGACCGCGTGCGGCGGTAACGGTTGGCGAAGATCCAGCCGCCCGCCGCCGACAGCACCACGGACACCCAGCTGCCGAAGATGATGTGCACGAACCCGAACGCCGCCGCGCTCGCCGCCGCGGTCCAGTTGCCGAACGCCGGCCCGTAGCGCTCGAACAGGAACGCGCGGAACACCAACTCCTGCGGGTACACGCTGAGCAGTGGGTAGAAGACCATCACCGCGAGCCACAGCAGCGGTTGTTGCCTGGGGAACGCGAACAGCTGGTCCGGGAACAGGACGGCGACGATCGCGATGGCGGCGACTGCGGTGATCGCCCACAGGGTCAAGATCGGGCGGAGCGGGATGTTGCCCGCTCGCCACAACGACTTGCGGTCGAACGTGGGTGAGCGCAGCAGGTACGCGACGCTCGCGCTGCCCAGGACCAGCAGCACGGGGATGGGGCTCGTGCCGCGGGCCAGCAGGTCGTAGACGAGGGTGAGGCCGAAGAAGATGACGACGAACTCGGCCGCCAGCCAGGCTTTGCGCTTCGCGTCGATCGCGAGAAGTGCCACGGCATTCAGCGTAGGTCGTCGAAGTGGCTCGAAACGGGAGTGACAGCAAGCGTTCATCTTTAGGCTGCCCGGCATGGGGTTCACCTGCACGTGTTGCGGTCAGGAGCACGACAGCCTGCCGTTCGCTTACCTGATGGCCGCGCCCGTGTACTGGTCGCCGCAGCTCGCCGAAAACCCGGACAACGTGCTCGGCGACGAGTTCTGCGTGATCGAGAACGAGCACTTCTTCGTGCGCGGCCGGATCGTGCTGCCGGTGCGCGACGCCGCCGAGGACTTCGAGTGGGGCGTGTGGGTGTCGCTGTCCCAGGCGAACTTCATCCGGATGGGAGACGTCTTCGAGGACCCGGCCCGCGTCGGCGAGCCGCCGTACTTCGGCTGGCTGTCGACGATCCTGCCCGGTTACGAGCCCACGACGCTCAACCTCAAGACCAACCTGCACACGCAGCCGCTCGGGGTTCGGCCGTTGATCGAGGTCGAGCCCACTGACCATCCGCTCGCGGTGGAGCAGCGTGAGGGGATCACGCTCGCGCGGGTGCACGAGTTCGCCGAGATGGCACAGCACAGCTGATATATCGGTGACGTTGACCTGCGCCTTAGCAATGACTCTTTGGACTTCGCCCGCAAAAGACTCATTGCAAGGGTGGCGCTGGCGCCGATATGTCAGTCGCGGGTGAAGTACGTCCGGATCCGTTCGAGGTGGTCGATGGTGATGCCTCGGCGGGGGTCGACCGGAACAAGCAACGTGTCGGGCCGGGCCGCCGCCCACTCCGGATCGCGACGTTGGAACTCGTCGTCCAGCCACGCGATCGGCCGCGAGCCGGCTCACTCGGTGATCGCGGGAACCTTGCCGTGGTGACCGTCGCGGTGGTCGGCGCCGCGCCCGCCGAAGCCGATCCACTCCAGCTCGGGCAGCCCGAGTCGCGGCCCGATGAACTTGTTCGCCTCGTGTTCCCACGTCGTGGCCCACACCAGGTCCGCACCGGTCGCGGCCGCGAGCGAAAGCGGCCACGGGCCGTGCGACAGATCCAGCCACACGCGCAACGGTCGGGAGAAACCCGCAGGACGAATGCGGTGTGTGGTGTAGCTGGCCGGACACCGTGTCGGCTTCGCCAGGTATGGGTTCAGCGGGCCGTCGACGTCGACCAGAATCGCCGGTCGCGACAACATGACCTGATCGAAACATCCAGTTTGCTAATGATCCCGCGATTTTTCCCGATACGGGACACATGACTCTCACGGAGATCGCGGCCTGGTGCACGGCAGACCACGTGCGGGCCGCGCTCGAACGTCAGCTCGAAGGCGCGCTCGTGGAGGTCCCCGAGGACGACGACTCACCGCGCCGGGCGTTCAGCGAGGCACTGCGGCGGTCGTTGAACCTGCGCCAGAAGCACCCGTTCGACGTTGTGGCGATCGGCTTGCCCGACCTGCTGCGCTTCCGGGACCTGGTGGCCGGTTCCGAGGTGACGCTACGGGCGACGAACATCGAGGCCTACTTCATCCGGCGGGACGGCAGCGTGGAGCAGTACCAGCCTGAGACCGAGGACTAGGACCACACGACCGGCAGCGCGGTCACGCCGCGCACCATGTAGCCGCGGTTCCAGCCGAGCGACGGTTCTGGCACCGCCAGGTGCAGCGCGGGCATGCGGACGAGCAGGCGTTCCAGCGCTACCTGGAGTTCCAGCCTGGCCAGTTGGGCGCCGAGGCAGTAGTGCGCGCCGTGCCCGAACGCCAGGTGCGGGTTGGGGTCGCGGGTGATGTCGAGGACGCCGGGTGCGGCGAACACGCGCGGGTCGCGGTTCGTCACGGGTACCTCGACGAGCACTGGGTCGCCGCGTGCGATGACCACGTCTGCGACCGGCACGTCCTCGGTGGCGAAGCGTGCGAACACCGCGGTTGTCGGCAGCGGGATGTAGCGCAGCATCTCCTCCACCGCGGCGGGTAGCAGAGAGAGGTCGGCGCGCAGTTCCGCGTGCAGTGACGGTTGTGTCAGCAGCAGGTAGACCATGTTCGGCAGCTGCGTCTTCACGGTTTCCAGGCCGCCCACCAGGATGCTGAACGAGACCATGACGAGCTCTTCGATCGTGAGCTCGCCGGCGTTCAGGTAGCGCACCAGCGCGCCGAACAGGTCGTCCGTCGGCGCTGAGGCACGCCGCGAAGCGAGCGAGGCGAGGTAGTCGCAGATTGCCGTGTAGTGCGATGCGGCGACGTCGGCGGGCACCGCGCCCGTGCTGAGGAAGCTGTCCGCCCACAGGCCGAACTTCTCGTGATCCTCCTGCGGTACGCCCAGCAGGGTCGTGATCATGAGCATCGGGAACGGCCGGGCCAGGCCGGCGACCAGATCGGCCGGCGGGGTCAGGTCGTCCAGCAGCGAGTCCACGATTTCGGCGGCGCGTGGGCGTAAGGCTTGTACGCGGCGCACGGTGAACACGTTCGTCACGAGCTTGCGCAGCCGGGTGTGCTGCGGTGCGTCCAGGGCGAGGATGCCTGGGGCGTTGTTGTGTTCGCCCATACGTGGCTCGTCGAGCGGGTCGGCCGTGGTGCGCACGAAACGGGGATCGCTCAGCACCGCGCGTGCTTCCCGGTGGCCCGTGATGAGCCAGGTTTCCTTGCCGTACGGCATTTTCACGCGGATCAGGGGCGGTGCCGCCGCCAGCTCGGGGTCTATTTCCAACCGATCGGGCTCAGCGAACGGATAACTTCTGGCCATAGGCCGAAAGTAGGCTGATGATCTTGCGAGGTGTAGGCCCGAGCAGGCGAAAGCCCCGGCTCCGTCGAGGAAGAGCCGGGGCTTCAGCCAACACGCACTAGGCAGGCACGGAGGCCACACCCGGTGCCAGGAAACGCTTGCCGGTCACCTTCTCCGAGATGCCGGTGCGGTCCAGGTACGGCGTGATGCCGCCCAGCCAGAACGGCCACCCGGCGCCCAGGATCATGCACAGGTCGATGTCCTGCGCCTCCGCGACCACGCCCTCGTCGAGCATGATGCGGATCTCCTCGGCCAACGCCTCCAGCGCGCGGTTCTTCACCTCGTCACCGGTCAGCGGCGTCGAGCCGAACTCCCACAGCGCCAGCACCTCGGGGTCGACGGTCTGCGCACCGGTGGAGTCCCACTGCCAGACGGCGCCCTTGCCCGCGGCGACGAACTTCTTCATGTTCTCGGACACGGAGAAGCGGTCGGGGAACGCGCCGTGCATCGTCTCCGACACGTGCAGCGCGACGGCGGAACCGACCAGCTGCAGCAGGATCATCGGGGACATCGGCAGGCCGAGCGGCTCGGTGGCCTTGTCGGCGACCTCGAAGGAGGTGCCCTCGTCGACCGACTTGATGACCTCGCCCATGAAGCGGGTCAGCAGGCGGTTCACGACGAACGCGGGCGCGTCCTTCACCAGCACCGAGGACTTCTTCAGCTGCTTGCCGACCGCGAACGCCGTCGCCAGGGTGGCGTCGTCGGTCTGCTCGGCGCGCACGATCTCCAGCAGCGGCATGACCGCGACCGGGTTGAAGAAGTGGAAGCCCACGACGCGCTCGGGGTGCTTGAGCTTCGACGCCATGTCCGTGATGGACAGCGACGAGGTGTTCGTGGCGAGGATGGCCTCGGGGGAGACGTGCTCCTCGACCTCGGCGAACACCTGCTGCTTCACGGCGAGGTCCTCGAACACGGCCTCGATCACGAAGTCGGCGTCGGAGAACGCGGCCTTGTCCAGCGAACCGGAGACCAGCGCCTTGAGGCGGTTCGCCTCGTCCGGCGAGATCCGCTTCTTGCCGGCCAGCTTGTCGATCTCGCTGTGGACGTAGCCGACGCCCTTGTCCACGCGCGCCTGGTCGATGTCGGTCAGCACGACCGGCACGTGCAGGCGGCGGATGAACAGCAGCGCCATCTGCGACGCCATCAGACCGGCGCCGACGACGCCGACCTTGGTCACCTTGCGCGCCAACGACTTGTCCGGCGCGCCGGCCGGGCGCTTCGCGCGCTTCTGCACCAGGTTGAACGAGTACAGGCCCGCGCGCAGCTCGTCGCTCATCACGAGGTCCGCGAGGCCCTCGGTCTCGGCGGCGTAGCCCTTGTCGAGGTCGTTCTCGCGCGCCAGCTCCAGCAGCGCCAGCGCCTTCTCCGCACCCGGAGCGGCACCCTTGGTCTTGCCGGCGACGATCGCCTTGGCCCGCGCGACGGCGGCGTCCCACGCCTCGCCGCGGTCGATCTCCTTGCGCGCCACCGTGATCTCGCCACGCACGACGCCGGACAGCCACAGCAGCGACTGCTCCAGGTAGTCGGCGGAGTCGAACAGCACGTCCGCGATGCCCAGCTTCAACGCCTCGGCGGGCTTGAGCATCTTGTTCTGGTTCAACGCGTTCTCGAAGATCACCGTCACGGCGTCGTTGGCGCCGATCAGGTTCGGCAGCAGCTGCGTGCCGCCCCAGCCCGGGAACAGGCCCAGGAACACCTCGGGCAGCGCGATCGCGGCCGCGTTCGACGCCAGCGTGCGGTAGTGGCACGACAGCGCGAGCTCAAGACCGCCACCCATGACCGCGCCGTTGACGAACGCGAAGGTCGGGATGTCCGAGTCGGTGAACTTCTTGAAGACGTCGTGGCCCAGCTTGCCGATCGTGACGCCCTGCGAGCGGTCCGTCGCCTGCTCGACGGCGGACAGGTCCGCGCCGACGGCGAAGATGAACGGCTTGCCGGTCACCGCGATGGCGGCGGGCTGCGCCGCATAGGCCTCGTCGAACGCCGCGCCCAAGGACACCAGCGACTGCGGGCCGAACGTCGACGGACGGGTGTGGTCCAGGCCGTTGTCGATCGTGATGAACGCGACCGGCTTGTCGAGGCCCGGTACGGAGATCAGACGAGTCTTGGCAACGGTGACGACCTCGTCGGGGAAGATCGCCTTTGCTTCCTCAGCGGTGATGGTCACTTGCCACTCCAGTTCGGGTTCTCCCAGATGACGGTCCCGCCCATGCCGATGCCGATGCACATGGTGGTGAGGCCGTAGCGCACGTCCGGGCGCTCGGCGAACTGACGCGAGAGCTGCGTCATCAGGCGCACGCCGGAAGAAGCCAGCGGGTGGCCAGTGGCGATCGCGCCGCCCCACTGGTTCACGCGCGGGTCGTCGTCGGCGATGCCGAAGTGGTCGAGGAACGCGAGCACCTGGATGGCGAACGCCTCGTTGACCTCGAACAGGCCGATGTCCTCAATGGACAGACCGGCGCGCTCCAAAGCCTTCTCGGTGGCCGGAACCGGGCCGATGCCCATGACCTCGGGCTCGACACCGAGGAACGAGTAGCCGACCATCCGCATGCCGACGGGCAGGCCGAGCTCGCGCGCGGTCTCCTCCTCGGCCAGGATGCAGCCGGTCGCGCCGTCGTTCAGACCGGCCGCGTTGCCCGCGGTGATCCGGCCGTGCGGGCGGAACGGCGTCTTGAGCTTGGCCAGGTCATCGACCGTGGTGCCCGGACGCGGCGGCTCGTCGGCGGTGGCCAGGCCCCAGCCGTGCTCCGCGGAACGGGTCGCGACGGGCACGAGCTCCGGCCCGATCTTGCCGTTCTTCAACGCGTCCGCGTACTTGGCCTGCGAAGCGGCCGCGTAGGCGTCCGTGCGGTCCTTGGTGATGTGCGGGAACCGGTCGTGCAGGTTCTCCGCGGTCTGCCCCATCACGAGCGCGCTGGTGTCGACGATCCTGTCCGACAGGAAGCGCGGGTTCGGGTCGACGCCCTCACCCATCGGGTGCCGGCCCATGTGCTCGACGCCGCCCGCGATGGCGATGTCGTACGCGCCGAACGCGATGCCGCTCGCGGCGGTGGTCACGGCGGTCATCGCGCCCGCGCACATGCGGTCGATCGAGTAACCGGGGACCGACTTCGGCAGGCCCGCGAGCAGTGCCGCCGTGCGTCCGAGCGTGAGGCCCTGGTCGCCGATCTGCGTGGTCGCCGCGATGGCGACCTCGTCCACGCGCTCCGGCGGCAGCTCGGGATGCCTGCGCAGCAGCTCACGGATGACCTTCACGATGAGGTCGTCGGCACGGGTCTCGGCGAAAATGCCCTTGGGACCGGCCTTGCCGAACGGCGTACGGACACCGTCGACGAAGACCACGTTCCGAACGCGTGCCGGCGCTGCTGGTGCGGCCACGGCGTCTCCTCCACTTGTGGTGACAACTCTGTCCACCGGGCAGGGGGTGCGCGACATCCCTACCGGTCGGTAACGCCAACTCTAGCCCTAGTTACTGGCCGGTAACCACAGCGGCACCCCTGTTCGTTGCGTCACACACCTTGCGCACGATCAGGAACAGCGGCAACCCGACCGGGGCCAGCAGGATCGTGATCACCAGAACGGGTGCCATCACCAACGGGTGGATGTTCAGCCGTCGCCCCTCCAAGTACATCCAGCGCCCGACGAACAGGTCCCACGCGAGCATGTGCGCCCACACCAGCGTGGCGCCCACGTCGGTGCTCATGAACTCGGCCAGCGCCGGCAGCTCCGGTCGCGTGACCAGCGGAATCAGCTCTGGCAACGTCGGGATCATGAGCGCGACGTAGATCGCGACGACGGGCAGGATGATGAGGTACGACTCGGCGATCCGCTGCGTCCACGACCACTTCGGCACGAAGATCATGAGGGCCCAGAACGGCGCGGCGAGCAGGAACGTCAGGTCGAACAGGGTGGCGGTCATGCGAGTGCGTACTCCTTCTTGGACTGCTGCGGCTGACGTGCCCACACCACGCCCAGCGCGGTGGCGACGACGATGGCGGCGAAAACGATCAGGGTGAGCGCGTCGGGCTTGACGATCGACTGACCGCGCAGTGCCTGCCAGGTCACGAGCAGGGTCAGGCCGAGGTAGCCGCCGCTGATCACCCACGCGAGGCGCGCGTTGGCCCAGCGGCCGGCGAGCATGATCAGCAGCGGCAGGACCTGCAGCGCGTGCATGCCCACGAAGTGCCCGATCCGCAGGTCGCCGTGGACGGTGCTCCAGCCGGTGAGCGGCATGTACGAGCCGCCGTCCGGCCCGCCGATCGAGTGGCTGCCGAGCACGCCCCCGGCCGGCGACTGCCCCTCGCGCGGCTGCGTCATGAGGAAGCCGACGCTCATGCCGACGAGCGAGACGAGCAGGCTGAGCCGGATCGCCCAGGCCTTGGCGGGGTTGTCGAACTTCTTGCGGAACAGCACGACCGCGATGACCAGGCTCGTGCCGAACAGCACCATCGCCAGCATGCCCATCGCTCCGAACAGCGCTGTGTCCAGCGGCGTCTCGAAGTTGAAGTGGCTGCGCTTTCCCCTGGTGACCTGCGTGACGATGATCGCCATCTCGGCGACGCCCGCCGCCGCGAACACCGTCCCGAACCACCAGGCGATCTTGTGCAGGCGCCCCTGGAGCAGGCTGGTGAACCACGCCAGGGAGGCGCTGTAGAGCGTGAACGACACCGCGAACTTGAACGGTTTGAACCAGATCGGCGAGTCGAGCAGCATCCGGTCGTCCAGCAGCATGCCGAGCGCGGCGATCGGAGTCAGTACGACCATGGACAGCGTGAAGAGCATTAACGGCCGGTGCCAGTTGTACGCGGTCTTCAACATCTCGAACCCCCGGTGACGAATGGATAGCGGTGCTCTCCGCTATCGGAAAGGTACACTATCCATATGCGTGTTGGCGAGCTTTCGAAGCGAAGCGGCGTCCCGGTGGCGACGATCAAGTACTACCTGCGTGAGGGACTGCTGCCCGCCGGCGTGCTGACCAGCCCGAACCAGGCTCACTACGACGAGGAGCACGTCCGTCGGCTGCGGCTCGTGCGGGCGCTGGTGGAAGTGGGGGACCTGTCGATCGCGGCCGTGCGCGATGTGCTCACGGCCATCGACACCCGTGACGACTCGCTGCACAAGAAGCTCGGCGCGGTGCAGGAAGCCATCACCCAGCCCGGCTCGGTGGAGCTCGATCCGCTCGCGGTCGAGGACGTCCAGGCGTTCTTCGCGCGGCAGGGTGAGGGCGAGTGCGTCGACGTGACCGAAAGCAACGTCACGCACGCGCTGGCCGCTGCCCTGTCAGCCGCGCGGTCGGTCGGTCACGATCACTTCCCCGAGCTGCTCGAGCCCTACCTGGAGGGGCTGAAGATCATCGCGCAGGCCGACGTCGACTACATCGCGCGGCGCGGGTCGGCCGACGACATCATCGAGGGGATGGTCGTCGGCACGCTCATCGGGGACGCCGTCATCAAGGCGGTGCGGCGGCTCGCCCACGCCCAGGTGTCGCGCAAGGTGATCGGCGACGGCACCGGCGACTGACCGGCGATATATCGCATATCGCCGCCCACAGAGCGATATGTCAGTTCGCTCGCTCCCGCTGACCTGTGCCTTAGCAATGACTCTTTGGACTTCGTCCGCAAAAGACTCATTGCAAGGGCGGTCAGGCGAGGGTGTGGAGGGCGCGGTACGGGCCGTCGGCGGCGAGCAGATCGGCGGGGGAGCCGTGGGCGGCGACGCGGCCGTCGGTGAGGACCAGGACGCGGTCGGCGTTGGCGGTCAGGCGCAGGTCGTGGGTGATCAGGATCGTGGTGCGGCCTGTCGCGACGCGGCGGAGCGGGCCGAGCAGGCGGTCGGCGGAGTGGGCGTCGAGGCTCGCGGTGGGTTCGTCGAGGACCAGGACCGGGGTGTCGGCGACCATGGCGCGGGCGATCGCGATGCGTTGGCGTTGGCCGCCGGACAGGCCGTGGCCGTGCTGGCCGATGACGGTGCTGTAGCCGTCGGGCAGGGCCGTGATGAAGTCGTGGGCGTCGGCGGCCGCGGCGGCGCGGAGGATGTCCGGGAACGTGGCGGTCGCGGAGCCGAAGGCGATGTTGTCGTAGATCGTGCCGTGGAACATCTGGGTCTGCTGGCCGACGAGGGCGATGTTCGAGCGCAGTGACTCCAGGGTCAGGTCGCGCAGGTCGATGCCGTCCAGAGCCACAGCGCCCGTGGCCGGGTCGTAGAAGCGGAGCAGGAGTTTCGCGATGGTCGACTTGCCCGCGCCGGACGGGCCGGTGATCGCGAGCAGTTCGCCGGGGCGGACGTCGACGCTCAGGGAAGACAGGGCCGGCGACGGCGCGTCCGGGTAGCGGAAGCCGACGGACCGCAGGCTGAGTGAGCCGCGGGCGTTGGACAGGACGGTCGAGCCGTCGGTCAGCGGCGGGGCTGCGTCGAGGAGTTCGATGATGCGTTCGGAGCCGGTGGTGGCGGCGGAGATCAGCACGCGGAGCTGGCCCAGTTGCTGGACCGGGGCGTAGAGCGAGGTCAGGATCGCGGCGAACGCGAGCACTCCGCCCAGGCTGATGCGGCCGGCGGCGATCTCCCAGGCGCCCAGGCCGATGACGGCGAGGACGCTGACGGTCTGTGCCATGTGGACGACCGGGGCGTAGAGGCCGCTGAGGCGGGCGATCGAGAGGTTCGTCGAGAGCATGCGGAGGCCGGCGGCGCGCAGTCGGGACGCTTCGGTTTCCTGGCGGTTGTAGGCCTGCACGACCGTGACGTTCGCGAGGCTTTCTTCGAGGATGGCGGTGATGTCGCCGTTCAACGCGCGTTGCTCGCGGGAGCGGGTGTTGATGTGGCGGGCGAAGCGGCGGGTCACCCACGAGAACAGCGGGACGACGACGAACGCGGCGAGGGACAGTTCCCAGCTCAGGTAGAGCGCGTAGCCGGCGAAGAAGGCGACGCTGAACAACGCGGTGACGAGCTGCACCAGGCCGGAGCCGACGAAGCGTTCGACGGTGTCGACGTCGTCGGTGAGGCGGGCGAGCAGGTCGCCGGGGCGGCGGCGTTCGAAGTAGTCCGGTGGCTGGCGGTGCAGGTGTGCGAAGACCTTGGTGCGCAACTTCAAAAGGAAACGTTCGCCGGTTCGGGTGGTGAGGTACTCGCCGCCGAAAACGAGAATGCTCGACAGCATCGCGACGCCCACCCACATCAGTGCCGGGCGCCAGAATCCCGAGATGTCGCCGGCGCGCAACGCGTCGTCGACGATTCGGGCGAACATGGAGACGGCGAACGCGTCGCAGGCGGCCGCACCGATCAGCAGAACGCTGCCGACCGCGAGCCAGCGCCGGTTGCCTCGCGTGAACGGCCAAAAGCGGTGGAATACGGCACGGGCGGACAGTGCGATTCCCACGGCGACTCCATTCGAAAAAGGGTGAGGCCCGCGGCGGGAGGGTGACGCCGCGGGCCAAGGCCGGCTAGCCGCGGGGCGTGACCTCGGTGCGCGGCGTCACTCGCGGCGTCACGTACGTGCGGGGCGTGATGCGCGGGATGACGTCGACGACCGGGCAGCGGGGGATTTCAACGCGAGCAGACATGGTTCTGCCTCTCTTTCGGACTGTTCGCCACCGGTTGGTGGCGACACGGAAAACGCTACGCAGCCACTCGTTTCAGTGACGTCTCGCAATGTCGTTATGCCGGTGAAACAACTGTTGTGCGAGGGTGTGGAAATGCGCGTACTGATAGCGGAGGACGAACCCGTTCTGGCGGACTTCATCGCCGACGGGCTGCGTCAGCTCGCAATGGCCGTCGACATCGCGCACGACGGTCTGACCGCTGCGGAAAAGCTCGCGGGAAACGAGTACGACGTCGTGGTGCTGGACCGGGATCTGCCCGGAAAGCACGGCGACGACGTGTGCCGCGAGGTCATCGGCAGCGGTCTGCGCACGCGGGTCCTGATGCTGACCGCGATGGACGACGTCCGCGAGCGCGTCAAGGGCCTGCGCATCGGCGCGGACGACTACCTGGGCAAGCCGTTCGACTTCGACGAGCTCGTCGCGCGCATCGACGCACTCGCACGTCGCAGCAGTCCCGCCGCACCGCCGGTGATGCGGCGCGGCGGCATCGAGATGAACACCGCACTGCGGCAGGTCTCGCAGAACGAGCGCTTCTTGTCGTTGTCGGTCAAGGAGTTCGGGGTGCTGCACGCGTTGATGGCGGCCAACGGCGCGGTCGTCAGCGCCGAGGAGCTGCTCACCAGCGTGTGGGACGAGAACGCGGACCCGTTCACGAACGCCGTGCGCATCACGATGTCCCGCCTGCGCGCCAAGCTCGACGACCCGAGCGCCATCGAGACCATCGCCGGCGTCGGCTACCGGCTGCGCGGTGAGCAGACATGAGAAAGCTTTCGCTGCGCACGAGGCTGACGCTGGTCCACATCGGACTGTTCCTGGCGGCGAGCACGATCGTCGTTACGTTCGTGTACTTCGCGAACCGGGCGATCATCCTCAGCCTCGAACGAGCCGTGACCCCGCGGATGTACCTGACCGAGAACGGCACGCCGGGCCAGGTCGCGCCCAGGGAACAGGCCTGGGACGACGCGCTGGCCGGGTTGCTGTGGCAGTCGGTGCTGACGTTCCTGCTGATGGGCGCGGTCGCGGGCCTGCTCGGCTGGTGGCTGACCGGACGGGCGCTGCGCCGCGTCGACGAGGCGTTCGCCGCGCAGGGCCGGTTCATCGCGAACGCCTCCCACGAGCTGCGCACGCCCCTCACCGTCACCAGGACGCTGCTGCAGGTCGGACTGTCCTCTTCGGACCCGGACCGCGTGCAGCGAGCCAGGGAGGAACTCCTGCGCAGCAACGACAGGTCGATCGCGCTCATCAACGGCCTGCTGCAGCTCGCTCGTGGTGAGCAGGAGCCGCACATCAGGGACCGCGTCCGGTTCGACGCTGTCGCCGAACGAGTGGTGCACGAGACCGCGTTCGCCAACATCACCGTCAAAGCCGAGGCCGTGGAGGTCCGGGGCGACGAGCTGCTGCTCGAGCAAGTCGTCCGCAACCTCGTCGACAACGCGGTGCGCTACAACGTCCAGGACGGCAGCGTGTCGGTCCGGGTCACCGCGGTGCCGGGCTGGGCGAGGCTGACCGTGGAGAACACCGGCGCGGTCGTGGAGTCCGTGGAGCAGCTGTTCGAGCCGTTCCACCGCGGAGCCAGGCAACGCACCGGCCCGGACGGCGCCGGTCTCGGGCTGTCTATCGTGCGGGCGGTGGCCACGGCACACGGCGGCCGGGTGCACGCGAAGCCGCGCGAGGGCGGCGGTCTCGTCGTCACGGTGGAAATCCCGAGAACAGGGTGAAAGAGCGGGCGTCCTGCCGGACATGTCCCGAGGTGGAGCAGGTGGATGTGGAACCGCGCCAAAGGGATTTCGAACAGCCGGGATTCGAAGCCGTCGCGCAGGAGCTGATCGAGCCGCTGCGCCGGTATCTGGCCCGGCGGACCGACCCGGCGACCGCCGACGACGTGCTGTCCGAGACGTTGCTGGTGGCCTGGCGGCGGCGGGCCGAGATGCCGGCCGAGCCACTGGCCTGGGCATACGCCGTGGCACGCAACTGTCTCGCGAACGCCGAGCGGTCGCGGCGCAGACAGGACCGGCTGATCGTGCGGATCTGGCAGCTGGCCAGACCGCCCGAGCACGTCCCGGCGCGCGACGACCCGGATCCGGAGCTGGCCAGGGCACTCGGACGGCTGTCGTCGGTCGACGCCGAGCTGGTGCGGCTGTGGGCGTGGGAGGAGCTCGGGCCGGCCGAGATCGCCCAGGTCGTCGGGATGAGCGCCAACGCGGTCAGCATCAGGCTGCACCGCGCCCGCAAGAAGCTGAAGGCAGCACTGGAAGGAGAGCGGCCATGACCGGGGACGAGTTGCGCGAGCGGATGCGCCGCGCCGATCCAGCGGCCTCGTTGCGCCCGTTGCCGGAGGACGAGGCACGACGGCTCGTGGCCGGTGCGACGCTCGATCTGCCCGCGCCGAGGTTCGCGGTGCGACGGCTGCCGGTGCTCGTCGGCGCGGCGGCCGCGATCGCCGTGGTGGCCAGCGTGGTCGTGCTGGCGAGCGGTGATTCCACGAAGACGCCGGAGACAACGGTCGCACTGCCGCCATCGACCCAGCCCGGGTTGGCGACGGGGTCCGGGCTGCCGGACAACAGCGGTGGACGGCCGCCGACCAGCGGTCAGCCACGTCCCAGCGCGGGTAGCTCGGCGGTGACCCCGCCGCCGGTCAGCACCACCCCGTCGGACGGCCGCAAGACCACGGTCGCGGTGCTGACGGAGGTTCCGGCGGATCCCGATGTGCGGTGCCGCAAGCCGGAGGCAGCGGTCCTGGCGGCGAACGCGAGCATGGTGTTCGAGGCGACGGTGCTGCGGATCGAAGGCAACGTCGTGACGCTGCAGGTGCACCGCGCGTGGATCGGTGAGGCCGACCAGATCGAGGTCCGGAACACCACGAACTCGCCGGTGCTGGCCGGGTTCGAGCCGGAGGTCGGCAGGAAGTACCTCGTCGCGGCCGCCGACATGAAGGTGATGGGTTGCGGCTACAGCGGTCTCGACGAGCCCGACCTGCGGGCGGTCTACGACGAGGCATTCCCCAGGCGCTGACGGAAAAGGGGCCCGGTACCGGGCCCCTTTTCACTACTTGGTGAGATAGGCGTTGATCACGGTCTGGGTGACCGAGTCACCGCCCTTGCTGACAGCCGTGGCCCGCAACGAGACGCTGCCACCCTTGGCCGGGTTGTTCACGAACATCGAGCCGCCGATCACCCACGCCTTGTGCCAGGTGACGCCCTTGTCGTAGGACACCTGCGCGGTCAGCGACTTGGTCTGTCCACCTTGGACGGTCAACGGCACGCGCTGCAGCCGGTGCGCGGGCAACGTGCCGTCCAGCGCGAGTTCCGGCGTGAACCGGACCATCGACAACGGCACCTGCGTGGGGCCGTCGGTCCGCGCCGAGTCGAAGCCCCACGTCGTGGTGACCGAGGTGCTGATCGCGGCGACACCCGAACGGTTCGCCGTGGTGGTCAGCTCGAACCGGCCGGGCGCCTCGGGCAGGGAGAAGAACGTCTCCAGGTCCAGCGGCCGGTCGGTCGAGTCGATCACCTTGCCGCCCTGCTTGAGCAGGGTCGATCCGGATTCCACGACCGATCCGCCGGTGCGGCCCTGACCGTCGGTGAAGAACGGCAGGCTGCCGAACAGGATGTCACCGTCGCGGTACAGGCCGACGCGCCGCTCGTTCGACAGCGCCGGGCCGAAAACGCCGGTGTTGAACGTCTTCTTGTACGTGCGGCCCGGCTTGAACTGCTCGTCCTCGCCGTTCCAGTACGCCTCGGTGGTGTCGCCGTTGTCCTGCTCGAAGCGGAAGCCCCAGGTGTTGGCAGGGGAGTACAGGTGCAGCTTCCGCGTGTGCGGCAAGGAATATCCGAACGCCACGCCGAACACGGCGCTGTCGCCGAGGGCGGCCTGAGCGTGCAGGAACCCGGTGCGTCCCTCAGCCGTCGTGCCCGCCGAGGCCGCGATGGTCACGAGATCCTTGGCCTTCAACTGTTTGCGGTAACCCGTCCAGAACTTCGTGAGCGTCGTGGACTGGTCGGCGACGTGGAACTCCTCGCGTTCCGCGCCCGTGTAGGAGGCGACGACGAGCTCGTTCATCTCGCCGGACTTGCCCTCCGGACCGACGTGCGCGGTGCTGAGCACGTTGAGCGGCAAGCCGAGCAGACCCCAGCCGTACTCCATCGACGGCACCTTGTGGCCGACCCTGATGTACGAGTGGCGCTCGGCCGGGTTGCCCGGCAGTCCGATGTCGACCGGCTTGGCCTGGCGGGAGTCCAGCGTGATCGTGGTGTCGGCGTTGACCTCGATGTTGGTGCCGTTGAACCAGTTGTAGCCGGGATTCGGCTGCTCCGGTCCGACCCACTGACGCCCGCTCAGCAGGTAGCGGCCCTTGGGCAGCCGCAACGTCTCCAGCCCGGTGCCGAGCTGGTGGAACGTGCCCTTGGCGTCGCTCGTGACGCCCTGCAGATCGGTGCGCCAGTCCGCGGCGGGCTTGCCGTCGCGGCCGATCGCCTTGACCGTGACGCTGTACCGCTCGGGTTCACGCGTCACCGCCGCCGGAGTCACAACGGTTTGGCCGCCGCCGCTCGCGTTGATGTACGCGCTGAACGTGCCGGACGCGTCACCGCCCAGCTTGGTGGCCGCGGTGAGAGTGGTCGTCGCGGTGCCACGCGCGGGAACTTCCAGTTTGGAGTCATGGAGAGTGAAGAAGCCTTCTGGGGCGGTCGTGCTGATGGTCAGGTCGAGCGTGACCGGCTGGTCGCTTTCGTTGCGGTACAGGACATCCCGCTTGATCGGTTCGTCGTCGTGGTGCGGCCACAGCGCCGTGCCGAACGAGACCGAACCCGACGTGACGGTCTGCTTGATCGCCTTGGCGACGTCGGTGCGGCCCGCGCCCTGCTCGAACGGGTTGTGCGCGCCCGGTTTCGCGGACGCCATCAGCGCGGCCTTGAGCTGGTCGCCGCGCCAGTCCGGGTGCGCCTGAGCCAGGATCGCCGCCGCGCCCGCGACGTGCGGGGTGGCCATCGACGTGCCGTTGAGCGAGATGTAGCCGTCGGCCGGCTTGGGCATGGTGTCGCCGAGCCTGCCCGCGGCCGCCGCCCCGATGCCGACGCCGGGTGCGGTGATGTCCGGCTTGATCGCGCCGTCGCCGTTGCGCGGACCGGTGCTGGAGAACGACGCCAGCTTGTCGTTCCGGTCCACGGCACCGACGGTGAGCGCGGCCTCCGCACTGCCGGGGGAGCCGACGGAGTTCGGGCCGAAGTTGCCCGACGCGATCACGAAGAGGGTGCCGGTCTCCTGGGAGAGCTTGTTGATCAGGATCTCCATCGGGTCCAGCAACGGGCTGTCCTCGCCGCCGAGGCTCATGTTGACGACGTCGGCCTGCTGCTCGACCGCCCACTCGATGCCCGCGAGGATCCCGGACTCGTAACCGGAACCGTCGTCGCCGAGCACCTTGCCGTCGAGGATGCGCGCGCCCGGCGCCACGCCCTTGAACTTGCCTCCCGACTTCACACCGGTGCCGGCGGCGATGGACGCGACGTGCGTGCCGTGGCCGACGCGGTCGGAGTTGTCGGGGGAGTCGGTGAAGTTCTTCTCCGCGATCTCCTGGGTGGCGAGGTCGGGGTGGGTGTTGTCGACGCCGGTGTCCAGCACGGCGATCTTCACGCCCGTGCCGTCGAACCCGGCCTGCCACGCCTGCGGTGCGCCGATCTGGGTGGTGCTGCGGTCGAGCGCGGTCTTGTGCACCGCGTCGAGCCAGATCGTGGTCTTGGCGCTGCGGCTGTTGGCCGCCAACGACTTCCACAGGTCCGGTGAGGTGACCGTGACGGCGTCGACGCCGATCCGGTTGAACTTGCGGGCGCCCGGCAGACCCGTGCCGCCCGACACGAGCACGCGGAGGCCGTTGTGCTTCGTGTACTCGGGGCGGCTGAGCAGGGCCAGGTCGAACAGGCGCCGGTCGAGCCTGCCCTCGCTGATCATGCCTTCGACGTCGGCCGGGATCGCGTAGAAGTGCGCCCGTCCTCTCGGGTGCTGACGGGGATGCGTTCACGGCCGGGTGCCGGCTTGAACTCCGCCGGCCTGCCGTGCTCGTCGGTGCGGACCTGGTCACCCGTGATCAGGGTGATCCAGTGCGCGGTTTTCGGGGCTGTGTCGGCCTTTGCCGCGGCGGGGGTGGCGCCGGTGAGCGCCGTGGCCAGCGCGAGGCCGGCCACGGCGAGGGGGAGATTTCGTTTCAACGGAGGCCTCTCCTAGGGACGGACAACTCCTCTGGTGGGCATATGTCCGTCAGGAGGGGCCGGTCTTTCAGTAGGTGATTCCCGGGAAATTCACTCGTGCCTGATCGAACTGCGCGCGGTTGAAGCCGCTGTTGAACGCCTGCTGCGCCAGGCCGCTGAGGTTCCGGCCGACGGCGCCGCTCATGAAGTGGACGAACTCGCCCGCGTTCATCCGGCGCGTGTAGATCAGGTTGCGGTTGTCGTTCTCCAGCCGCTTGGGGAAGTGCTGGTTCAGCAACCCGAAGAACCGGTCCATGAACGCCATGGTGCTGCCGGTCTCCAGGTACAGCGGGTGGAACCAGTCGCGGAACCACGCCGCCTGCTGTGCGCCTTGCGGCAGGTTGTCGCGGTTGTTCATGTACTGGTTGAACACCCTGGTCGCGTCGTCGGTCCGACCCGACTTGCGGTAGAAGTCGTACTGGCAGATCTCGGCCCACTTGCTGTCGCCCCAGATCTCGCCGAACGCCGGGGATTCGTGCACACCCTGGCTCGCGCCCTCGACGATGTGGCACTCCTCGTGCGTGATCACGTCGCGCAGGGTCGCGTTGTTGATGCTCCAGCCGTTGTCACCGACGTCGATGGTGTTGCGGAACCCGGCGAAGTCGTCGAACCGGTTCACCACCGTGCCGCCGTGGTAGCGGTCCTGGTGGAAGAACGCGAGCAACGGCTTGGGGTACCCGAACCTGGTGCAGTTCGGCCCGATCGGCGCCGGGAGCGGCCGGTTGACCGCGCAGCTGCCGTAGGTCTCGCGGTAGTGGCGCCAGACCTCGGCCACGAACGGCGCCGCCCACGCGGTCTGTGACGGCGGCAGCGCGAGCAACGCGGGATCGAAGTACACGGCCACGTCGGCGTTGCACGACACCCTGGTCATCAACGTCGTGTGCTCGGCGACGTAGTCGGTCAGCGTCGTTGGTGCGTCGGGGTGGCACGTGCCGGGGTCGCTCCCGATCGGCGGTGGGTCGAGGTAGACCTCGAACTCGTAGATCCGCGCCGTGGCGTCGTTGACGTTGAGCCTCACGTAGCGCGCGCTCCGCTGGCTCCAGGTGTGGCGGGTGACGTTGGCGGTGTTGCCGGTCGTCGTCGACACCGTCGTGAAGTTCGTGCCGTCGGTGCTCGTCTGGACGTTGAACGCGCTGGTGTTCCCGCCTTCACCACCGGCGCCGGCGTGGCGGATGATCACGCCGCCGACGGTCCTGTTCGCCTGCAGATCCACCTGCAGGAACCTCGTCGCGGCTGACGAGCACCACTTGTCGCTCAGGCCACCGGTGACGCTGCCGTTGACGGCCTTCTCCGGGCCTTCTGCGGTGGCGCACGGGGTGCTGCCGGTGGCGGGCCGGTTGAGGGCGAGGTTGCCCGAGGGCTGGCCGCCGTCGACGTCGTAGACCTCGAACTCGTAGATCCGGGCCGTTGCGCCGCCCTGCTCGCCCTGGGTGATGTTGAGCCGGACGTACCGGGCGCTGGTGGCAGCGATGTCATGGGTGGACACGTCGGCGGTGTTGTTCGTGACGGTCGTCGTGGTGGTCCAGGCCGTGCCGTTGGTGCTCGTCTGAACGGTGAAGGCTCGGGTGTTGAGGCCTTGCCCCTCACCTCCGGCACCGGCGTGCTTGATCACGAACCGGCCGATCGTGGTCGGTGTGCCGAGGTCGACCTGGAGGAACCTGGTGGCCGCCGTCGAGCACCACTTGTCGGTGTTTCCGCCGGTCACGCTGCCGTTGAACGCTTTGGCCGGGGATTCCTCCTGCGCGCAGGACGCCGATCCCGTGGCCGGCTTGTTCAGTGCGACGTTCGTCGCCGCGGCTGCTTGTGGCGCGGTGGCGACTGTTGCGGCCGTGATCAACAGCAGGCCTGTGAGCAACCGGGAAATCCGACGGCGATGTGATGATCTCTGCATCGGTAGAGCTCCCATCCGTCGTGACAACGTTGTCAGGCGGCGGTGAGGAGAAGCCTACTCGCGAGTCGGTACCGGGAAATCCGCTCAACGGACGGCTCGGAACGCCCAGAATTTCCCAGTCGGGTACATGTGGAACGCATGACTTCTCGCGTGCCGTGGGACCCAGACGACTACCTCGCGCTCGCCCGCCGGGCCTGTTTCATCTGCGAGCTCCTGGCGGACAACCCCGACTACCCGCACCACGTCGCGTATCGGGACGAGGTGGCCATCGTGTTCGCGAGCAAGTTCCCCTCGGTGCTCGGGCACTTCCTGGTGGCGCCGGTCGACCACCGCGAGCACGCGATCGGCGACTTCACGCCGGACGAGTACGCGGCGATCCAACGGGTCGTGCACCGGGCCGGCAGTGCGTTGAGCTCTCTGCTGCCCGTTGAGCGGCTCTACGTCCTGTCGCTGGGCAGTCAGCAGGCCAACCGGCACGTCCACTGGCACCTCGCGCCGTTGCCGCCGGGCGTGCCCTACGAGGATCAGCAGACCGCTGTCTTCGAGGCCGCCCGTGGCCACCTCGACCTGCCCGACGGCCAGATCGCCGACCTGACTCGGCGCCTCGGCGAACGCCTGCATGCGGACTGAAAGTGACCTAGATCGACCATGGGTTCCCGAGGAGAGGAGTTCTGATGTTGCGCGGAACGGCCACTGCCGGCTACGTCGCCGACGACGTCCCGGCCGCCGCCAGGTGGTACGCCGAGCTGCTCGGCATCGAGCCGTACTTCGTGCGCCCGGACGCCGAGAACCCGGCCTACGTCGAGTTCCGGGTGGGTGACCACGAGCACGAGCTCGGCATCCTCGACCGCCGCTACGCCCCGGCCTCCGACGGGACAGGTGGGGTGTCCGTCGCCTGGCACGTCGACGACATCGACGCCGCGTTGGAGCGGCTCGCGGCCATGGGGGCCACCGAGCGCGAGCCCAAGACCTTCCTCGAAGACGGGTTCGTCTCCGCGTCGGTGCTCGACCCCTTCGGGAACGTGCTCAGCCTGACCTGCAACCCGCACCACCCTCGACCAGCTGGCGCGCGATCGGGGCGCTCTCAGCCGAACGCACGCCGCCAGCGGACCTCGCCGTCCTGCACCTCGCCGGTGGCGGTCAGCCCGGCGGAGGCGGCCACGGCGGCGGACGCGTGGTGGTCGGGATGCACGTGCGCGATGACGGTCTGGACGGGCTGGGTGCCGAGCCAGCCGACGAGTCCGCGCGCCGCCTCGCCGGCGATGCCGCGCCCTTGCCACGGCGTGCCGACGACCCAGGCGATCTCGGCGGTCCGGCCGGTGATGGTCGCCTGGACGGTGCCGACGAGGCAGCTCTCGTCGCGCAGGGAGATCACCCAGTTGAGCCAGCGCTCGGACGGGTCGGGGGAGCCCGCGACGAGCCGTCGGTAGCGGGCCTGGAGGGCGTCCGGGGTCAGCGGGGTGCCGCCGATGAACGTGTGCAGCGCCGGGTCCGCGAGCACCCCGGCCATCTCTTCGGCGTGCTCGACCTGGAGCGGGATCAGGTCGAGCCGGTCCGTGCCGATCATCGTCGCGGAACCCCTTCCATGGCCAGGGTCGTGGCGGTCCGCATCGCGGCGAGGGTCGCCGCTGGGGTGTCGCCGCGTTGGAGGCTGGTCACGGCCGCGGCGCTGATCGCGCCCATCAGGGCACCGACGACCGCGGCGGCGGTCAGGTCGTCCAGCTCGTCCGGGTAGGCGGCGCGGAGGGCTGCGGCGATGCGGGTTTGTGCGGTGAACGTCGTGTGCAGCACGCGGGCTTGCACGGCCGGGGTGGTCACCACGAGCCGTGCGCGGAGTGCGGCCAGGCCGGCCGGCAGGTCGCCCTCCGCGGTGCTGGTGATCATGCGGTCCGCCGCGGTGGCCAGTGCGTCCCGCAGCGGGGTGCCGGGTGGGCGTTCGGCGATGGCGTCCACGGCCAGGGAGGCGCGGTTGTCGGCATCGGTGAGCAGCACGTCCTCCTTGGTGGGGAAGTGCAGGAAGAACGTGCGTTTGCTGACGTCGGCGGCCTCCGCGATGTCGGCGACGCCGGTTTCGTCGTAGCCCTGCTCGGTGAAGAGCCGCACCGCGGCGGCGACGAGCGACTGGCGGGTGGCCTGCTTCTTGCGTTCGCGGCGGCCGGGATCGTCTGACACGGGTCGATCTTAGTGCACTCCGATAATTAATGCACTCAGTATACTGATGCATTGAGTGCAACGAAGGGGGAGCTATGGCCGGGCGGACGGTGCTGGTGACCGGAGGCGGGCGGGGGATCGGGCGGGCGGAGGCGCTGCACCTCGCTGAAGCCGGGATGAACGTCGTGGTGAACGACCCCGGCGTCGAGATCGACGGGCGCGGTGGGGACGAGGGCGTTGCCGCTGCCGTCGTCGACGAGATCCGCGGTCGCGGCGGGCGGGCGGTGGCCGACACCGGAAGCGTGGCGAACTGGGAGGACGCGCGGCGCGTGGTCGAGCGGGCCGTCGAGGAGTTCGGCGACCTGCACGCCGTCGTCAACAACGCCGCCACGGAGGCCAACAAGGGGTTGGAGCCGCTCACCGAGGCGGAGTTCGACGGCGTCGTCGCGGTCAAGCTGAAGGGCACCTTCGCCGTGAGTCACTGGGCCGCTGTCCACTGGCGGGAGCAGCACGAGGCCGGTGTCCGGGTCGACCGGGCGATCGTCAACACCGCGTCCGGGTCCGGTCTGCTCAACCCGCTGCCGACGCAGTCGAACTACGCCGCGGCGAACGCGGCCGTCGCCGCCATGACCACCGTCCACGCGTTGGAGCTGCGGCGGCTGGGCGTGCGGGTCAACTGCGTCAGCCCGTCGATGGTGCGCACACGGTTGACCGCCACGTTGCCCGGCATGACAGACCCCGGTGTGGTCGCACCGCTCGTCACGTACCTGGTGAGCGACGGCTGCCCGCTGACCGGGCAGGTGCTGTCGGTGCGCGGCGGCTCCGTCGCGGTCAACCGCGGCTGGTCGCTCGGGCCGCGCGTCGACGGCGGTGACGAACCGTGGACCGTCGCCGCGCTGGCCGGTGCGCTCGCCGCCGTCGAGATGGACGACCCCTTCGACACGTTGACGACGGCACTCGGCGGTGCACTCGGCCTGAGCAGGCGCTAGGACGTCGAGGCCGTCGTCAACGGACAGCTGAACTGATATATCGGATATCAGTTAGGGGGTGTTGGGGCTGTTGCAGCCAACGCTTTCGTCAGAGCTTCAAGCGTTAGTTCGATCTGCCACGACCGCGCCCCGTTCTCGCGCAGCACCGAGGCCACGGATTCGGGGGAGAGGTCGGCCGGAGGTTGCCAGCAGGTGCGGCGCACCAGGTCGGGCAGCAGGAGGTTCTCCACCGGCAGGGTGTTGGCCTCGGCGATCGCCGACAGCGACGTGCGGGCCGCGGCCAGGCGGGCGGCGGCGTCCGGGTCCTTGTCCGCCCAGCGGTTGGGCGGGGGCGGGCCGTCGTGCTGGCCGGCGGGCTCGGGGAGCTCCGCCTTGGTGAGGCCGGCGGCCTTGCGCAGGGCGTTCATCCAGACGCCGGACATGCGGCGCTGGGCTCGGCCGCGGAACACCGGCAGCGCCAGCAGTTCGGCTTCCGAAGCGGGGTTGCGAGCGGCCGCCTCCATCAGGGCGGAGTCCGGGAGGACTCGGCCGGGGGCGATGTCGCGTTCGCGGGCCACGGCGTCGCGGGCTTCCCAGAGCGAACGCACCATGGCCAGCTGCCGCTGGTTGCGCACGCGGTGGATACCCGACGTGCGCCGCCAGGGATCGGTACGGGGGCGCGGCAACGGCGCCATCCGGACCGCCTCGAACTCCTCGAGCGCCCAGGCGAGCTTGCCCTGGCGCTCCAGCTCGGTTTCGAGTACGTCGCGCAGCTGCACGAGCAGCTCCACGTCGAGAGCGGCATACGTCAGCCAATCGGCAGGAAGGGGCCGGCGTGACCAGTCGGCCGCGCCGTGCCCCTTCTCGAGCCTGTAACCAAGTAGCCGTTCCACCAGCGTGCCCAGCGCGACACGTTCGAACCCAGCCAGCCTGCCCGCCAGCTCGGTGTCGAACAGCACGCCGGGTCGCAGCCCGAGTTCGGCGAGGCACGGCAGGTCCTGAGACGCCGCGTGCAACACCCACTCAGTGCCATCCAGCGCCTGCACCAGCGGGTCGAGCCGTCCGCCTAGGGCGATCGGGTCGACCAACCATGTGCCGGCGCCTTCCCGGCGCAGTTGCACCAGATAGGCACGCTGTGAGTAGCGGTAGCCCGAGGCTCGCTCGGTGTCCACCGCGACCGGGCCCTTCGCCCCGGCGAGCGCGTCAGCGGCTCGCCGGAGCGCAGCAGGATCGGCGACCACGGGCGGGACCCCATCAGCAGGTTCCGTCAGCGGTACCGGATCTGGTCCGGTTGGTGCGGTTGGCTCGTCGGCGGGTACATCCACAGCGGATGACCCTACGACGATCGCACCACTCACAGGTGTTCTCGGCCGGTTCAGTGCTTCAAACCGGTATCTAACGGATCACGCCGGCACGCATGGCCAGCGCGACCATCTGAGCGCGATCCCCGGTGCCCAGCTTCCGGCCGATCCGCGACAGGTGAGACTTCACCGTCAACGCGGACAGGCTCAGAGCCTCGCCGATTTCCTTGTTGCTCTGGCCATCGGCGACCAGCTGGAGCACCTCGACCTCACGCGCGGAGAGTTCCCGCGGCGTGTTGTCGGTGCCCGGCACCCGAGTACCCGCTGCGAGTACTGGTGCCACGCTCGGATCTGCGTAAACGCCGCCATCGAGAACCCGGCGCACCCCGTCGGTGACCACCATCGGAGAGGCGGACTTCAGGAGGTACGCCTGGGCGCCCGCCTGGAAGGCCGACCTGACCGCGTAGGGGTCGTCGGAGGATGCGAGGACCACGATGCGGGGCCAGCCCTGGGCACGGA
Source organism: Lentzea alba (assembly GCF_047445655.1). GTDB lineage: Bacteria > Actinomycetota > Actinomycetes > Mycobacteriales > Pseudonocardiaceae > Lentzea > Lentzea alba_A. Next base: position 136,567 of record NZ_JAJAEG010000022.1, on the reverse strand, counting down.
GTTCCGTGACCAGGTCGATGCCGGTGCCATCCGGCAGACCCAGATCGAGGATCGCGAGGTCGCAAGGTCCGGTAGCAAGTGCCCGCGCCCGAGCCTCTGCCACCGATGCGGCCTCATGCACTGTCCCGGCTCCCATTTGGGTGAGCCGAGCTGATATCGCCTCCCTCAGCAGTGGGTGGTCGTCGACCACCAGCACTGAAAAAAGCTCTTCCCGCGGGTGCGGGACCATGTTCGCCGGCAACGAGCCGGCTGGCGTGGTACGAACGGCCTGACCTAAGCCGACGGCAGCCACGTCACTACCTCCCTGGAGTCGGTCGTGCCCCCCGACCGGCACCGGAGACTTTCGTCCAATCAGCCGCGCCACTGATCGACCGAAAGTGGTGTCGTCTGGGGCAGCGTAGCCGCCCATGCGGGTCTACGGGACGATCAATCGGGTATCTATCCCTATTGAGTTGTGACAGATGGCCTCATGTGTCACACGATCGGATGACAACTAGATAGGGGGAGTAACACGAGTCCCTCTCAGAACGACATCTAGGAGTTGGTTGTGCCGAGCTCTACCGGTCACGAGCGAGCGCGAGCGTTGCTGCAGCGTGTGCCCCTCGTCGACGGCCACAACGACCTTCCGTGGGCACTTCGCGAGTTCGGCGACGGAACGGGCGAGGACGTCTACACGACCGCCGCGAAGATCGATCTCACGGAACGTCATCCCAGCCTGCACACGGACATCGTGAAAATGCGCGAGGGTGGACTCGGCATGCAGTTCTGGTCCGTCTGGATTCCGTGCCGGCTGGCCGGAGACGGAGCCGTCACCGCCGTGCTCGAGCAGGTCGAACTGGTCTACGAGCTGGCCGAGCGGTACTCCGACCACATGGGCATCGCGACCACCGCCGCGGAGGCTGAAAAAGTTTTCGCGTCCGGGCGTGTCGCCTCCCTCCTGGGCGCGGAGGGCGGACATTCCATCAACTCTTCACTCGGAGTTCTGCGCGCGTTGCGCCGGCTGGGCGTCCGCTACATGACACTGACCCACAACGACAACACGCCGTGGGCCGACAGCGCCACTGACCAGCCAGAACACGGCGGGCTGACCGAGTTCGGCCGTGAGGTCGTGCGCGAGATGAACCGGATCGGCATGTTGGTCGACCTGAGTCACGTCGCGCCGAGCACGATGCACGCCGCGCTCGACACGAGCGTCAAGCCCGTCATCTTCAGTCACTCGTCGTGTCGGCACGTTGCCGACCATCCGCGCAACATTCCTGACGACGTCCTGGTGAAGCTCAAGGCCAACGGCGGTGTGGCCATGATCACATTTGTCCCGGACTTCGTGTCACCCCGTGTCGCTGAATGGGACGCAGCCCTTCGTGACGCGATGACAGCCGCCGGCGAGAAGCACGCCGACCTGCAGGCCCGCGGCAAGTTCCTGGAGTCGTGGACGGGCGAGCCGAAGCCCGCCGTCACGATCGACGACGTCGTCGCACACCTGGAGCACGCGCGTGAGGTCGTCGGCATCGACCACATCGGCCTCGGCGGCGACTACGACGGCGTGAAGGAACTGCCGCAGGGGCTCGAGGACGTCTCGACCTACCCGAACCTCATCGGAGCGCTGCTCGACAAGGGCTGGTCCGAGGACGACTGCACGAAGCTCGCCGGCGCGAACGTCCTGCGCGTCCTCCGCGACGCCGACAGCTGATCCGACCGCCCGCTCACCGATATATCAGTTCCCTTGACCGTTTCCGGGTGCCGCCGACCTGCGCTTTAGCAATGACTCTTTGGACTTCGTCCGCAAAAGACTCATTGCAAAGGCGTGGGGCCGGCGGCTGCCGAGGGGTGGGCGGCCGCTGGGAGAGGTGGTCAAGCACGGCGGCTGGCTGCGGGGTGGGGGAGCTGAGCGACGGCTGCGGGTGGGCGCGCCGGCGAGCGAGGCGACTGCTGAGGGGTGGGTGAGTGGCCGGTGCGTAATGCGGTGGGCGAGCGAGGAGGCCGGCAGACGGCGCTAGCGGCGGATGCGGGTTGGCGGGCTGGAGCGAGGTGCCTGGGTGAGCGAGGCGGCACCAGCGGGCCGCGGGTGAGCGAGCGGCTGGAGCGCGGTAGCCGCGGGTGGGTGAGCCGAGCGCGGGCGTGCGTGAGCGGGCGCGGCGGTCAGCCGTCTGCGTCAGCCGTCTGCGTCAGCCATCTGTGCAACGTGAGTGAACAGGGTCGGCTGCGGTCAGCCCGAGTGGCAACGCGAGGCCGTGAGCGGGTGCGACGAGCCGATGTGTTGGCGAACCGATATATCGGCTGGCTTGCGAGTGCTGGCCGATGCTCTCGCTGCTCGGGACTAGCGCTGGCCGAACATCGTGACCCCGACGGGCGGCAGCCCGACGGCCGTCGCCATCAGTTCGTAGAACGCGGTGCCGTGCTCGGCGAGCTCCCCGTCCAAAGCGGTCCACGACGCCCGCAGCTCCAGGTCGTCCGTCCGAGCCGGGCCGGCGATGTCGCCGAACCTGGCCGACGACGTCTGCGTCACGGTCCCGCCCAGCGCCGTGAACCCGGCGCCGGACTGCTCCAACGCCTCCGTCAGCCAGGACCAGCCGACCTCGGGCAGCAGCGGGTCGGAGGCGAGTTCGTGGTCGAGCTCGACGCGGACGTAGGCCACGACGCGCAGGACGCCGCCCCACGCCTCGTCGCCGTCCGGGTCGTGCAGCAGCACCAGCCGTCCGGTCGACAGTTCGTCCGACGGGCCGGTGACCTCAGCCGTCAGCGCGTACGCCCACGGCGCGAGCCGCTGCGGTGGGCGAACTTCGGTGAGTTCGATCTCGGGCCTGTGGCGAACCGACTTGAGCGTCCCCACCGCCCGGCGGAAGATTTCCGGCTCGGTCACACAACTGACTGTATGCCTCGCAAACCGACCGAGTGACGGCGGCACGCCGAGACGTGGGACCATGAAAGAGACATGACTTCACAAGTTCCTCTCCTCGTGGCCGCAAGTGGCGGCACCCCGTCGCACACCCCTGTCTGGTTCATGCGGCAGGCGGGACGGTCGTTGCCCGAGTACCGGGCGCTGCGCCAGGGCACCGCGATGCTCGACGCCTGCATGGACCCGCAGATGGTCTGCGAGATCACCATGCAGCCGATCCGGCGGCACGGTGTCGACGGCGCGATCCTGTTCTCCGACATCGTGGTGCCGCTCAAGGCCGCCGGTGTCGACCTCGACATCGTCGCGGGTGTCGGTCCCGTGGTCGCGAACCCGGTTCGGACGCTCGACGACGTGCGGAACCTGCCGGAGCTGCACGCCGAGCAGGTCCAGCCGGTCGCGGACGCCATCGGGTTGCTGCTCAAGGAACTCCCGGCCGAGGTCGCGCTGATCGGGTTCGCCGGAGCGCCGTTCACGCTGGCGAGCTACCTGGTCGAGGGCGGGCCCAGCAAGAACCACGAGCGCACCAAGGCGCTCATGCACGGCAACCCCGAGCTGTGGCACGCGCTGCTGGCGAAGATCGCGGACGTCACGGCGGCGTTCCTGCACGCGCAGCTCGACGCGGGCGTGCAGGCCGTGCAGCTGTTCGACTCGTGGGCGGGCGCGCTGTCCGAGCGCGACTACCGCGAGTTCGTGCTGCCGCACTCGAAGCGGGTCCTCGAAACGATCACGACCGTGCCGCGCATCCACTTCGGAGTCGGCACCGGCGAGCTGCTGCCCGCCATGCGCGAAGCCGGCGCGGACGTCGTCGGCGTCGACTGGCGGATCCCGCTCGACGTGGCGGTCGACAGGCTCGAAAAAGCGAACCCCGAGCTGCCGAAGCCGGTCGTGCAGGGCAACCTCGACCCGGCGCTGTTCTTCGCGGGCTTCGAGGCCGTCGAACGCGAGGTGCGCCGCATCCACGCCGAGGGCAAGGCCGCCGCGGGCCACATCTTCAACCTCGGCCACGGCGTGCTCCCCGACACCGATCCGGAGATCATCACCCGGACCGTCGAACTGATCCACAGCTTGTAATGCACGGAAGAGCGCCGCACGTAGCCGTCGTCGGGGGAGGCATCTCCGGCCTGGCCGCCGCGCACCGCCTCAGGATGCTGCTCGGCCCGCAGGCCAGGATCACCGTGATCGAGCAGTCCGACCGGCTCGGCGGCAAGCTGCGCACGACCGAGCTCGCAGGCGTGCGGTTCGACGTGGGCGCGGAGGCGTTCCTGCACCGCAAGCCCGAGGCGCAGGAGCTGATCAACGAGGTCGGGCTCGCCGAGCAGGTCGTGCACCCGACGTCGGCGAGAGCCTCAGTACACGCGGCCGGGCGCACGCACCAGCTGCCGGCGCACACGTTCATGGGCGTCCCGGCGAGCGTCGAGGCCGTGCGGCACATGCTCTCGTCCGAGGGCGCGCTGCGGGTCGAGATGGAACCGACGCTGCCGCCGATCGAGCTCAAAGGTGGCGACGTCGCCGTCGGCGCGCTGATGAAGGACAGGTTCGGCTCGGAGGTCGCGGACCGGTTGGTCAGCCCGTTGCTCGGCGGTGTCTACGCGGGCCGCGCGGACGAGCTCGGCCTGCGCGCCACGATGCCGCAGATCGCGACGCTGCTGGACAAGGGCGTCGGATCGCTGCTGGCCGCGGCCGCGATGATGATGCCCGCGCCGCCACAGCCACGCGCTGCCCGCCCGCCGGTGTTCGCCAGCCTGAGCAACGGTGTCTCGACGCTCGTCGACCGGCTCGCCGAGGTCGCGAGGCCCGAGGTCCGGCTGCGGCTGCCCGTCCGCGTGTTGTCGTGGCTCGGCGACGGCTGGCGGTTGGAGATCGGCTCGGCCGCGACCCCGGAGTACCTGGAGTGCGACGGCGTCGTGCTCGCGGTGCCCGCGCCCAGTGCCCGCAAGCTGCTGTCCGAGATCGCGCCGCAGGTGTCCGCCGCGTACGGCAAGATCGAGGTCGCCTCGATGGCCGTGGTCGCGCTGGCGCTGCCGCCCGGCACCGAACTCCCGGACCGCTCCGGCATCCTGATCGCGGAGGGGGAGCGGTACAGCGACCGCATCACCCCGTTCACCGCCAAGGCCTTCACGTTCTCCAGCCGCAAGTGGGCCCACTACGGCGAACCGGTCATCCTGCGCGGCTCGGTCGGCCGCCACGGTGAGACGGCGCTCCTGCAGCGCAGCGATGCGGACCTGGTGAAAGCCGTGCGGAACGACCTGTACGAGCTCACCGGCGTCAGGGCAGAGCCGATCGACTACGTGGTGCAGCGCTGGGGCGGTGGGCTGCCGCAGTACGGCGTGGGCCACGTCGACCTGGTGGAGACGATCGAACGCGGAATCGGCGACGTCCCCGGTCTGGCAGTGGCGGGCGCCACGCTGCACGGCGTCGGCGTGCCCGCGTGCATCGCCACCGCCGACGCGGCCGCCGCCCGTGTCGCAGCACACCTGCTGGGCCGCGTTCGCCGCTGAAGAGCCCGTGCCAAGATGGACGTATGGCGCGCCTGAACTACAACGAGCTCAACGACACCATCCGCTACACGATGTGGTCGGTGTTCCGGGTCGAACCCGGCAAGCTGCCCGAAGACCGCAGCGCTGCCGCCAGCGAGACCCAGAACTACCTGGACGCGTTGGAGGGCAAGGGCGTCGTCGTCCGCGGCGTCTACGACGTGGCCGGTCTGCGCGCCGACGCGGACTTCATGATCTGGTGGCACGCCGAGGAGATCGAGCAGGTGCAGGCCGCCTACACCGGCTTCCGCCGCACCCCGCTCGGCAAGGTCTCCACGCCGGTCTGGTCGCAGGTCGCCCTGCACCGGCCCGCGGAGTTCAACCGCAGCCACATCCCGGCGTTCCTCGCCGGTGAAGAGGCTCGCAAGTACGTGTGCGTCTACCCGTTCGTGCGGTCCTACGAGTGGTACCTGCTGCCGGAGGAGGACCGCCGCAAGATGCTGGCGGACCACGGCAAGGAAGCCCGCGACTACCCGGACGTGCGCGCGAACACCGTCGCGTCGTTCGCGCTCGGCGACTACGAGTGGATGCTCGCGTTCGAAGCCGACGAGCTGCACCGCATCGTCGACCTGATGCGTCACCTGCGCGGCACCGAGGCGCGGCTGCACGTGCGAGAGGAAATCCCCTTCTACACGGGCACCCGCGTCCCGGCGGCCGAGCTGGTGCTTAACCTGCCGTGACCCGGTAAGCCCGGATCACCGTCAGCTCAACGGTGTTGCCCTTCGCGTCCTTCGCGGTGGCCTTCAACGAAGTCCACTTGGCGCTGGACGGGTTGTAGACCAACGCGCTGTTGCCGACCACACCGGCGTTGCGCCACGTCTTGCCGTCGTCGTGCGAGTACTGGACGCCGGTGACGCGCACCTTGCCGGTGTCGCCCTGCGACTGGGTGAGCAACCCGATGCGCTGCAACGTGCCCGCGGGCACCGAGCCGTTGTCGTCGAGCTTCGGCGTGAAGCGCACGACCGACATCGGCACCGTGTCGAGCTTGCCTTCGGTGCCCTTGGACTTGAAGGTCCACGCCGCCGACACCTTGGTGCTGAACTCGAACTGCGAGCTCCGGTCCATGCTCATCTCGGCCCGGAAGTCGCCGTTCGGCAGCGGCACGTTGTTGAAGACGGCGCCGGGCGTGGCGGTCTCGCCGATCAGGACACCGTTGCGGTACAGCGCCGTGCGGGCACTGTCCCCAGTGGACGCTCCGTCGCCGTGGGACGCGTCGCTCACCAGCGGCACGCCGATGTACATCTGGGTGCCGTAGCGCTCGGCGAACGCGTAGGGCGACTCGGGCAGGCCCGGCGAGAACACCGGACGAACCTCGCGCTCCTGGTACGTCCTGCCCGCCTTGTAGGTGCGCAGGCCGGAGACGATGCGCTCCTGGGCACCGTTGGCGTGTCGCGTGCTCACCGCGGACTGCCAGCGCACGTCCTCGGTCGACACGTAGTCGACCGCCTTGGCGCCGTAGGCCACCGGGTAGAGCGCGGTGCCGCCGCCGAGGCCGTGCACGGACAACGGGATCTCGCCCTTCGACGCCTGGCTGTCCGGCTTGAGGCCGCCGATGGTGGACTCGACCCGCGCCAGATCCGTCTTCGCCGGCGTCTTCGTCAGACCGACCGGCAGGCTGCCGCCGACCGGGTACGCGAGCCGGTAGAACGTGTGCGGATCCGCCGCGGCGTTGGCGTGCAGCGTCGCCATCGACGACAGCTCCTTCGGCGAGAGCGGACCGCCGGCCTGCGCCGTGGCCATGCCCTCGAAGCCGCCGAACGAGAACATCGTGGCGGTCATCATCGAGTCGCCGTAGGTGCGCCGCCAGTTCAGGACGCCGATCACGAAGTCGCCGGTGGGTTCCGGTGCCTTCACCACCAACGGCTTCGCCAGGCGGGCGTCCTGCTTGATCGTCACGTCGCTGTGCAGCGTGACCGTCGGCTGGAACAGCATGTCGAAGTTCTCGGCCGTGGAGATCGACGAGTCGAGCGAGTAGACGCCCTTGGGCAGCCGGACCTTCTGGTCGCCCGCGCCGATGACCGGCTTGAAGAACCGGTTGGTCAGGCCGTCGATGAACGTCAGCGAGCTCGCCGGGTCGTTCCCGTCGCGGCCGGTCAGGTCGATCGTGAGGGTGTAGCTCTCCACCTCGCGGTCGATGCCGACGAGCGTGCGGACGGTGTGCGGGCCGGACGTCGCGACGATCTCGCCGGTGAACGCGGCGTCCTGCGTGCCGACGCGGCTGTCACCGGTGACGTTGACGGTCGCGGTGCCCTTGGCCGGCACCGTGACCTTGGTGGCGCTCAACGTGAACATCCCCGCGGGCGCACCGGAGCTGAGCGCGAGGTCGAGCGTCAGAGCCGCGTCGGTCGGGTTGCTGTAGGTGATCGGCTTGGTGACCGGCTTGTCGTCACCGTGCGGCCACTGGTGCAGGCCGAGGTTCACCCCGACGACGTCGGCGGTCAGCACCTGGTTGATCGCCTTGGCCACGTCGATGCGGCCGGCGCCCTGGTCGTACGCGCTCACGCCCGGCGTCGGCTTGGCCGTGGTGGCCAGCACCGACTTGAGCTGCGCGGGCGTCCACTCCGGGTGCTGCTGGCGCAACAGCGCCGCGGCACCGGCCACGTGCGGCGTCGCCATGGACGTGCCGCTGGCCGCGAGGTGCTCGGTGGTGCCGGCCTTGGCGGCGACGATGTCGACACCCGGCGCGGTCACCTCGGGCTTGAGCCCGCTGTCTCCGGTGCGAGGGCCCTTGCTGGAGAACGGGGCGAGCTTGTCGTCGCGGTCCACGGCGCCGACCGACAGCGCGGCCTCGGCCGTGCTGGGTGAGCTGACCGTGCCGGGCGCACCCGAGTTGCCCGCCGCGATGACGAACAGGGTGCCGAACTTGGCCGTCAGGTCGTTGACCGCCTGTTCGAGCGGGTCGACGTCCGGGGTGTCCCCGCCGCCGAGGCTCATGTTCACGACCTGTGCGCCCTGCTCGGCGGCCCAGGCCATGCCGTCGAGGATCCAGGACTCCTGGCAGCCGAACTCGACGCAGACCTTCGCGTCGAGCAGCTGTGCGCCCGGTGCGACGCCGCCGTAGCGCGACCCGACGCTCGCGATGGTCGAGCCGACGTGCGTGCCGTGGCCGACGTTGTCGGTGTTGTCCGGGTCGCTGGTGAAGTTCTTCTGTGCCACCTCACGGCCCTGCAGGTCGGGGTGGTTCTGGTCGATGCCGGTGTCGACGACGGCGACCTTGATCCCGGTGCCGGTGATGCCGCGCTGGTGGGCCGCGGGCGCGCCGATCTGGGCGACGCTGCGGTCCAGGCTCGGCTTGCGGATGCCGTCGAGCCAGACCTTCTCACCGGAGTCCGCGGTCGCCTTGAGAGCGCTCCAGTCGTTCGACGACCTGGCCCCGAGTCTGGCCTTGCCGTCCACGATCAACGGCATCCGGTCGCGGTAGCCGAACTCCAGCAACGTGGTGACGTCGAAGAGTCTGCGGTCGAGCCGGTCCGCCGCCAACGGCTCGATCGCGTCCTTCGGGATCACCATCGTGTGCCCGTCGGCACCGCGGTGGGTCTTGAACTTCATCCTCCCGCGGCCCTCGCCGGGCTGGATGGCGACGACCTCCCTGTTGTGTCCCAGCAGGACCTTGTCACCGGTGACGAGCGTGACCTCGTCGACAGCCTGGTGAGGTGTTCCCGGTTGGGGTGCCGCCGACGCGAGTGTCGGTGGCACCGCGGTCAGTGCGAGCGCCGTGAAGGCGGCGCCCAGCACTTTGGATTTGCCACGCATTCGAATCCCCTCGGTGGTTCGAATTTCTGCGCGCTGTGGTTCGCGCAGGCCGAAGGGCCTTCTGCGAAAAGCGAAGGCAATGCGAAAATGACCCCCCGACGCTTTCGAACGTATCGAGGGTGGCCGGGGTCACACAGGGCTGAACGGGGGATTCTTGTCCGCGTTTTGTTCGCCCGTCAGTTCGACTGCCAGAACTTCCAGCGAGCCTTGCGCTTCGCTGACAGTTCTCCTGCGGCACGGCACCATTCCGCGAAGGCTGCGGCATCCTCGCGCGCGCGTGAGCCCGCGCGACGTGGGTTTTCGACGGCGTACGCGTCGAAGAGCGGCCGGAACCGGTCACCGAGCTCGTCGGCGACCTCCGGGCCCAGCATCCGCACGATGCCGCGGCGTTTCGACAGCAGTGCGCGGCGCTCGACGTCGAAGCGTTGTTCGTCGAATCCCGCGGGAACGGGTCCTTTCGCGAGCAAAGCGTTCAACAGCTCGGCCTGCTGGGCGGCCAGCCTTTCGCGCGCGGCCGAAGGATCATTGTTCGCGATCATTTCAACCACGGTGCTTGTCCACGACCGCGCGGATCGCGGCGAGTTCGGACGCGATTTCGGTGTCGGACGGGTAGTTGTCGTCGCGTTCCAGCAGAACACCGGGTGGTGTCACGCGGGAACACAGTTCGTCGAGCACACCGAGCACTTCCGGCAGCACGGCGTGCGCGTGCGTGTCGTGGTAGACGTCGCCCTGGTCGACACCGCCGGCCACGTGGACGTAAGCCAATCGCTCCAGCGGGATCTCGTCAAGGAAGCGTTCCGGATCCGTGCCGATGTTGCGGGCGTTCGCGTAGAGGTTCGCGACGTCGACCAACAGCCAGCAGTCCGTGCGCTCGACGAGCTCGGCGAGGAACTCCCCCTCGGACAGCTCGCCGTCCGGCCACTCCAGCAGCGCGGCCACGTTCTCCAGCGCGAGCGGCACCGGCAGGTTCGCCTGGGCCAGCTTGACGTTCGCGACGAGCACGTCCAACGCGTCCTTCGTGCGCGGCACCGGCATGAGGTGGCCGGAGTCGAGCCCGCCCGCGCGGACGAAGCACACGTGGTCGCTCACCATCGGCGCGCCGACCGCCTCGGCGATCCTGCCGAGGTGCGTGACGCGGTCGAGGTCGACCTGCTCCGCGCCGCCCAGCGACAGCGAGACGGCGTGGGGGAGCACCGGGATGCCGCGTTCGAGCAGGATCGTCACCGACTCCGGCAGGTGCCCGACGTGCAGGTTCTCCGCGACGACCTCGACGAAGTCCACGCCGGGGAGCCGTTCCACGGTCAAGTCGATCTCGGAGCGCCAGCCGATGCCCACGCCCAGGTCCTTGATCCCCGCCATCAGTCGCCTCCTCCGCCGCCACCGCAGCCTCCGCCACCGCCGCAGCTGCTGCCACCGGACGAACAGCTGCTCCCGCTGCTGCTCGACGAACAACTACTGCTACCACATCCGCTGCCGCAGCTGCTGCAGCTCGCCGCCGAACCACACCCGGAGCCGCCACCGTCCGAAGAGGACTTCTTGGCGTGCTTTCCTTGCTTGAGCGGCAGCATCTTGACGATGCTCTGCGAGAGCTCGAAGAGGTCGCCGACCTTCTGCCCGGCGACCTTGCCGCAGAAGCCGTACAACGCCACCGCGTGCACCCGGTCGTGTGCGGTCACGGTCCGCAACGCCTCCTTGCCCGCACTGGTGATCGCTTCCCGCCCGCGCATCCAGACGAAGAGCAGCAGGGCGATCGGCACACCGACGAAGAACGGCGGGAAGGCGAAGCCGCCCACGACCAGCACGCCCGCGATCGCCAGGAAGGCCCACCACATCTCGTTGCGGCGGCGGGGCCGTTGCATCAGCTTCTGGTCGAGCAGATGCTGGTGCAGCGTGTTCATGTGCGAGCTGTGCGCGACCTTTTGCACGACGGTGTCGAACCTGACCGGGGTCCGCACTATCGCCAGAATGCGCGCCTCGACCTGCGTGGTCGCGCCGTAGTTGTTGGTGTGCACGGCGGACACGCGGCCGTCGCGCCCCACTCGCACCAGACCGGCGTCGATGAGCCGGGCCAGCGCGGTCTCGGCCGCCCGGCCGGGACCGGCGGTGAGGAAGCCGATCTGCTCCGCGGACAGCCGCGTCCCCTGGGCGGTTGTCGGTGTGGTCATTCAGTTTCCCCCTTAACTGCTGGAGCTGCTGCAGCTGCTACTACTGCTGCTCGAGCAACTCGAACTGCTACTGCTCGAACAACTGGAGCTGCTGCTGCAGCTGCTGCTGGAACAGCTCGACGAAGAGCCGCAGCTGTGGCTGTAGTCGTAGCTGCTGCTGCAACCGCCACCGTCCGAACTGGACTTGCTCCTGCCGTGGTGGTGCACCGGCGGCAGGTGGATCAGGTGGGCAGGCAGGCCGAACATGTCCGACACTCGCTGCCGCCCCATCATGCCGTGCAGTCCGCGCAACGCCACCGCGTCCACCCGGCTGCGCGTGTTGCTGGTCGCGTGCTTGAGTGCCGCCCTGCCGAACGGGGTGAGCATCCCCTTGTCCCGCATGAGGATCACGAGGAAGAGCAGCATCGCCGTGAACGCGAGGAGCTTCATGTCGACCACCACCGCCACGAACGCGGTGGCGACGGTCAGGAGGAACAGCAGCAGCCGGAACGCCTGCCGGTAACCCCGTGCCTTGCCCCATTGCCGGCGGACCAACGTCTTGTCCACCAGGCCTTGCCGCAGCGAGGCCATCTCCTGGCTGTGCGCCGCCGGCTGCACGACCGACGCGATCGAGCGTGCGCCGCTGTGCAGTCCGTTGAGGATGTTCGCTTCCAACGCCGTGGTGGCGCCGTAACCGTTCTGGTAGACGGCGGTCACGAGTCCCTCCCGGGAAACGCGCACGAGACCGCCGTCCATCAGCCGCGCGAACGCCGTCTCGGCCGCCCTGCGCGGTCCCCCTGCCAGGAACCCGATCTCCTCCGCGGACCAGCCTGTCCGGTGCGGTGTCGAAGCGTTGGCCATCAGCACTCCCCTCACTGGTGTCCGTGCATCTTCGACGTGAGATCTGCCTCCGGGTTCCGGTTGTTACCTGAAATGGCCCAGCCAGTGGAAAGCGGGTCAGCCTCCGCCGCCACCACCGCAGCCGCCGCCCCCACCACCGCAGCTGCTTCCTCCAGAACTCGACGAACACGAGGAAGAACTGGAGGAACACGCGCTGTAGGTGGTGCCGGTGCTGGAGCTGTACGCGGCCGAGCCGGCGGAGGAGGCGAGCAGCGAGCTGCGCACCGCCAGATCCGGGTAGACCGCGAGTCCGTCCAGGGCGACCAGTCCGGCGGCGCCCGCGTAGACACCGGCGGGCGAACCGGCCAACCCACCCCCTGCGGTGGCGCGGGTCGAGTTGAGCACACGATCCCCCTTGGTCGTGCGCACGAGCCTCCAGCGCCACGTGACGAGCCAGATGAGCACCGGGGTGATGACGAGCTGCAAGGTCAGCCAGCCGACCGGCGCACCGATCGCGACGCCGTTGACCCAGCGGGCGAGCCCGATCGCGAGCAGCACCCACAGCGCGATGGATCCCTTGCGCAGCGCGCTTTTCGCCGTTTCAGGGTCGACCACGAGGCCCATGTCCTCGAGCCGCCGGCCGATCGCGGTGACGACGTCGTCCTTGGCGACCGCGGGGATCATCAACCCGAGCGTGCGGTTGGTGTAGCGCTGGCTGTCGGCCATGACGGCCCGGTCGACCGCGTTCACCGACTGCGAGTTGGCCGTGGCGGAAACGGTGCCACGGCGTGAAGTGCGAAGCTCACCCGAGGTGAGCAGACGCGCGACAGACGTCTCGACCACGCGCCTTGGACCGCCCGCAAGATATGCGAGCTCGTCCATGTCCAGTGAGCGCACGGGCTGATTGCTGTGACCCGCCCGCACGCGCACCCGGACAACGATCGCGACCAGCACTGCCAGTGCCAGTCCGATCCAGTACAGCTGAAGGAACTCCGGTCCGGACAATCCCCAAGGCCTCATGTGACCCACCCCCTGACTGCCCCGAAAGTGCTTCGGTGCGTTCATGGTGTGGTCCGGGCCACAGGCTCACAAGCCTTGTTGACGAAGCCTTAGGGTTGCCCGCTTTTTGCCAGGTTGTGGCAGTTTGCCAAGTCGGGACGACTCGGCCTCAGCTCGACGAGCCGCCGTCGACTCCGCTGGAGCCTTCGCCGTCGGTACCGAAGAAGTACATGGTGCCTCCCAGGTCGGTCCGGTCCGATGCGACCGGACTGGGCTCAGTCTCCTATTCGGACGGAACGAGTTTCAAGGAGACGGAGTTGATGCAGTACCGCTGGTCCGTCGGTGTGGGGTACCCCTCACCTTCGAAAACGTGCCCGAGGTGGCTGTGGCATGTGGCGCAGAGCACTTCGATCCGGGTCATGCCGAGCGCCCGGTCCTCACGCAGGATGACCGTGTCTCCGGCCAACGGCGAGAAGAACGACGGCCAGCCGCAGTGCGAGTCGAACTTGGTGTCGCTGCGGAAGAGTTCGGCTCCGCACGCACGGCACTCGTAGATGCCCTCGGTCTTGGTCTCGGTGTACTCGCCGGTCCAGGGACGCTCGGTGCCGGCCTGGCGCAGCACCGCGTACTCGGCGGGGTTGAGCTGGGCGCGCCATTCCTCTTCGGAACGCACGACTTTGGGGGTGGCGCCGACAACAGGTTCCATGACCCTTTATAACGCCGTTGCCGCCCTTGGGCTTCCCGGGCGGCGGTGTTCGCGCCGATGCCGTAAGACCCCGTTAAGAAGTCGTTTTCGTTTGGGGCAGAAGAAATTCAGAAGATGATGGTGAGGATGTCGCTCAGCGCGAACCAGATCGTCAGGATCACGCCGAGCAGGATCAGGCCCACGACGAGGACGGCCGCCAGCCGCTGATGGCCTGTCGTCCGGTTCGCCGAGTCGGCGAAGTCCTGGACGCCCTCCAGGTAGCCCTCGACGGTGTAGCCGGGGCGTTCGCGCTTCATCCGGTCGAGGTGCTCGGCGAACGCCTTCGTCTCGGGATCGTGGGGGTCGAGGCCGATCAGTTCCTCCTCGAACTGCTCGCGCTCGTCCTTGGAATCGCCCATAACGCCAAGGGTAGTGCCAAGGTCAGCTCGCGAGCGCGAGAGCGGGCTTTACGGCACCAACGGCACGCCCGTGGCCCAGGACCGGCACGGTGGCGAGGTCCTCGACCTTGCTGACGTCCACGCCGAGGCGCTTCAACACCGCGACGATGACGACCGCACGAGCACGCGACGAACCGTCCGCGATTTTGAGCGCGACACCCTCACCCGTGGGCAGGCCGACGGCGTAGACACCCTCGGCGCCGTCCTTCGCGATGACGCCGGGCAGGGCGTCCATCAGCACGGTGACGTCACGGCCGGTGCCGCCGACCCACTGCGGGTAGGCGTTCATGGCGGCGGCGACGCGGTGTTCGAGGGTGCCGGCGGGGGCGCTGGCAAGGCGGCCGAACGCCCTGGCGAGGCCGGTCAGGCTGATGGCGAAGATCGGGGCGCCGCAGCCGTCGACGCCGACCTGGGCGACGGGCTCGCCGGCGACGTCCTCGATGGTCTCGCGGGTGGCGACCTGCAGCGGGTGCGTCGGGTCCAGGTAGTCCTCGGTCGACCAGCCGTTGGCGACGCAGGTGGCGAGCATGGCGGCGTGCTTGCCTGAGCAGTTCATGTACTTGGGCGCGCGGGAGAGGCCGCAGGCGAGGTGCTGGGCGCGCGCCTCGTCGCCGAGCGGCAGGTCCGGGGTGCACTGCAGGGCGTCCTCGGACAGGCCGGCCTCGGCCAGGATCCGGAGCGCGCCCTCGACGTGGAAGTCCTCGCCGGAGTGCGACGCGCAGGCCAGCGCGAGCAGCTCGCCGTCGAGGTCCAGGCCGCTGCGGAGCATCGCGAGGGCTTGGAGCGGCTTGTTCGACGAGCGCGGGAACGCGACGTCGTCAGGAGTGCCGATGGAGAGCGTGGAAATGCCGTTGGGATCGGTCGCGACGACCGTGCCGTGGTGCACCGACTCCAGGAAGTCGCCCCGCCAGACCTCGGCCACAACCTCGTGTCCCATGTCAGCCCTCCCGCGCTAGTCCGAAACTGCCAACTGTCGACAGTTGACACGTTCGCTAGTTTAGCTGCAGGACGGCCGGTGCCGTCCAGATCAGGAGACGAAGGTGACACCTCCTACCCCGCTGCACCTCAGTCTGGCCGGGCAGGCCGTCGACGTCTTGCGCGAGCAGGTGCTGACTGGGGAAATCCCTCCAGGCTCCCGGGTCAACGAGGTCGAGGTGGCGCAGAAGCTCGGCATCAGCCGGGGTCCGCTGCGCGAGGCGATCCGGCACCTGGCCTCCGAGGGGCTGCTGACGCTGGTGCCGCACCGTGGCGCGTTCGTGCCCGACGCCGACGCGCAGGACGTGAGGGCGCTGTTCGAGCTGCGGGCCGCCCTCGAATGCGCGGCGGCGGAGCTCGCGGCCTCCCGGCGGACCGACGTCGACCTCGTCCGCCTGCACGAGGTGTGCGCGGAGAGCCGCCGCAACTACAAGACCGGGCAGCCGTTCCCGTACCGCCTGGACCTCGCGTTCCACCAGTCGTTGCTGGACGCGGCCCGCAGCCCGCACATCGCCGAGCAGGTGCGGCTCGTGCAGCAACGCGTGGTGCTCCTTCGCAGCGCGTTGGAGGACGACCCGCCCCACCAGCACGCGTCGATGGACGACCACGACGAACTGGTCCGTGCGATCGAGGACGGCGACGCGGCCAGGGCCTCGACCGTGATGCGAAGGCACCTCTCTCGCGTGTGTGCGCAGATGCTCACGAGCTTGAACCACTAACGTCGGTGGTGTGACGTTCGGCGCCCGGCTCCAGCAGCACCGCAAGAACGCCGGGCTCAGCCAGGAGGAGCTCAGCGAGCGCTCCGGCGTCAGCGTCCGCGCGATCAGCGACATGGAACGCGGCCGGGCCCGCTCGCCGCAGCGCCGCACCACCGAGGCCCTGCTCGACGCCCTCGACCTCGACGAACCCGCGCGCGACGAGCTGCGCAGGCTTGCCAGGTCAGGGCGGGTCGCGCCGGCCGGGCCGGTCTGGTCGCTGCCGCTGTTCGTGGCGGACCTCGTGGGCCGGGATGCGGAGCTCGACACGATCGCTGCTCTCGACGGTGGGCTCGTGGTGGTGCACGGGGCTGCGGGCACGGGTAAGACGAGTCTCGCGGTGAAGGCCGCACATCTGCTTGAGGCACGGTTTCCGGACGGTCAGCTGCTCATCGAGCTGGAGGGGTCCGCGCCGCCGTTGCGGCGGTTGCTCAAGGATCTCGGGGTTGCGGGCGAGCACGTGCCGGAGGACCCGGACGCCCAGACGAGGCTCTATCGGTCGTTGCTCGTGGGAAAGCGTTTGCTGCTCGTGCTCGACGGTGTGAGCACAGAGAAGGAGGTCCGCACGCTGGCGACGGATCGGCCGGGTTGCCTCACGATCGTGACGTCCCGGCGACGGCTGGCCGGGCTGACGGGTCCCACCTGGATCAGGCTCGGAGGGCTCACCGAAGAGGCCGCCGTCGAGCTGCTCGCGTCGATCATCGGTCCGCAACGCGTCGAGGCCGACCACCGGGCGGCAGTGGAACTCGTGCAGCTGTGCGGGATGTCGCCGCTCGCGTTGCGGATCGCGGGCAACCGGCTCGCCAGCCGGCCCCGCTGGCCGCTCGGGCACCTGGTCGAGCAGCTCAAGGAACGGCACCTGGCCGCCCTGACCGCGGGTGACCTGGAGGTGCGCGGAGCGTTCGAGGTGTCCATGGCGCACCTGCCCGAGACCGCGCGGCTGGTGTTCCGCAGGCTCGGGCTGCTCGTCGGCACGCACGTCACCCCGCAGCTCGCCGCCGAACTGGCCGGTATCGAGGTCGTCGAAGCGGAACAGGCGTTGGAGGACCTCGCCGACGTCAGCCTGCTCGACACCGATGACCGCGGTTACTCGATCCACGGACTCGTCCGGACGTTCGCCAACGGCCTGATCGACACGACGGACGAAGAGGCGCACCGCAGGATGCTCACCTCGCTGCTGGAAACGACGGTCGCTGCGGGAGTCCTATTCGGACAGACCGGTGACGCACGGCGCGTGAGCCCGCACGGCAAGGCCTTCCCGGACGTGCAGACGGCCAGGTGCTGGCTGGACGGCCACCGCGACCTGCTGCCCGAGATCATCGAACGGGCGCAGGCCGGGGATCTGCACGACGAGGTGGCTCGCGCGGTGATCGCGGTCTCGCACTACGCCTCCATCGAGCCAGGCCCGGTCTGGGAGCACGTCTACCGCACCGGACTCGCGTCGGC
Organism: Lentzea alba; assembly: GCF_047445655.1. GTDB lineage: Bacteria > Actinomycetota > Actinomycetes > Mycobacteriales > Pseudonocardiaceae > Lentzea > Lentzea alba_A. The sequence goes on along the minus strand of NZ_JAJAEG010000022.1, from coordinate 119,082 downwards.
GCTCCAGCCGTGGCAGGAGATCGTGGTGCTCAGCCAGCTCGGCTGGGTGCTGTTCGACATGGCCGGGAAGCCGGGGCCCGCACTGGAAGTGCTGACCCGTGCGGCGGCGCTCGCCGAGTCGTCGGGGGAGACGGGGCACATCGGCTGGGTGTGGCTCGTCGCGTCAGCGGCGCACAGCAGACTCGGACGGGCTGACGAAGCCGAACGTGTGTGTCGTGAGGCCATCGAGTGGATGCGCGAGCCGATGGACGTGCTCTATGCACGGGGCGTGCTCGGCGTTATGTGGTGCCGGATGAACCGGGCCGACGACGCAGTGGCCGTGCACGAAGAAGTGGCCGGCGAACTGCGCACCTTCGCGCACACCCTCTACGAACTCTCAGCCCTTGGCCGCACGCTCTGGTGGCTCGGCCTCGCCCTGATGGCAGCCCATCGGCCAGACGAGGCCGTTGCGGCGTTCACCGAGGCTGAGGAGGTCTACAAGCGCACAAGGATGACGTCGTGGCGTGCGCGCACGCTGTGGCATCGCGCGGAAGCTCACCGAGCCAAAGGTCGCCTGGCCGAGGAGGACGAGGACCTCACCGCGGCGTTGACGGGGTTCCGCGCGACCGGTGACGGCTTCCGGGAGATCGAGACGCTGCGCGCGCTCGCGGACAACGCCAAGTCACGGGGCGACCACAGCGCGTGGCAACGTCATCTGCGAGACTCGCTCGCGGCGTGCGAACGGTGGGACACGGACGCAACGCGCGAGATCGCCGCCGAAGTGAAGAAGTGCCTGGCCAGAGGGTGAGGGAATGCGGGCGACCACCTTCAGCGAGTTCCTGCGCTTCTACCGGCGGCGGGCGGTGCTGACCCAGGAGGACCTCGCCGCGCGCACCGGCTTGAGCGTGCGGACGCTCAGCGACCTCGAACGCGGCCGCGTGCAGACCCCGCAGGCGCAGACCGTCGACCTGCTGGTCACCGGCCTTGCTCTCGACACCGCCGAAGCAGCGGAGTTCGTGGCACTTGCCAGGTCGGCCGAAGCCGCACAACCACGTCCCGAACGCACGGACAGCGCGCCACCGCCCGCAAAGCCGCTCACGGGCCGGGCTGCGGAACAAGAAGAACTCGCGGAGTGCATCCGAAACGCGGCCGCGTCGTCGGTGCTGGACGTTGTCGTCGTGCACGGGCCTCCGGGCGTGGGGAAGACCTCTCTCGCGGTCGACGCGGCACACCGGTTCGCCGGCTCGTTCACCGACGGCTGCCTCTACCTGGACCTGCGCGGCATGGACCCGGCACCGTTGTCCGCGGAACGGGCGATCACCCGCATGCTGCGCGCGTTCGGTGTGCCGGACGCACGAATGCCGTCCGATCTCGACGACCGTGCGCGCCTCTACCGGTCGATGCTGCGCGAACGCACCGTGCTGCTCGTGCTCGACAACGCCGCGAACGAGGCGCAGGTCCGCCCGCTGCTCGCCGCCAGCCCCGGCTCGCTGGTGCTGGTCACCAGCCGCAACGTGCTGGCCGGGCTGGACTGCCGGCACCGGCTCGACCTCGGCCCGCTGCGCCACGACAATGCCGTCGCGTTGCTCGCCGCGACCGCCGGCGCCGACCGGATCGAGGCCGACCGGGAGTCCGCTGACCTGGTCGCGTCGTTGTGCGGCGGCATCCCGCTGGCGCTCGCCATCGCGGGCCACCGGCTGACCAGCCTGTCGTTGCGCCACCTCGCCGAACAGCTCTCCGACGAACGCGAACGGCTCGACGTCCTGGCGACCGGCGACGTCCAGGTCCGCACCGCGTTCGAGCTGTCCTACCGGCTGCTGGCACCGGAAGCCGCCCTGATCTTCCGCAGGCTCGCGCTGGTCCACGGCCCGGACACGTCCGTGGCCCTCGCCGCGATCGCCGCCGACATCCCGTACGACGACGCGGAGACGTTGCTGGAGGAACTCGTCGACGCGAGCCTCCTCCGACCGGAAGTCCCTGGCCGGTACTCGTGCCACGACCTGATCCGCGACTACGCGCGCGAACGCTTGCACGGCGAGGAACCCGACCACGAGACACACCGCCTGCGCACGCGCGACTGGTTGCTGACCACCGCGACAAAGGCCGCGTCGTCGTTCTTCCCGGACGACCAGGGCTCCTCAGACCTGGTGAGTGCGGACCGCTGGCTGTCCGACGAGCTGGCGAACTGGCGGGGCGCGCTCGGTGAGGCAGTCGGCGACGGCGCCCACGAGCTGGTGCTGGCACTGGCCCGGTCGATGCACTGGTACTCCGACCATCGCGGCGTGGGCGACCTCTGGCTGGAGGTCTACTCGGCAGGCGTTGAGGCCGCACGGGCGCTCGACCGGCCCGAAGACGAAGCAAAGCAGCTCAACTTCCTGTGCTGGGTTCACGTCGCCCGCGTCACGAACATCCCACGGGCGATGGAAACGCACGAGGAGGCGCTGCGCGTCGCGGAGAAATGCGGCTCAGTGCTCGAAACGGCGTGGGCGCACTACTACCGCGCGGCCATCGAGACCCGCACCAGCACCCACGCGGCGGGCGTGACCCATGCCAGGCGGGCCGCCGAGCTGTTCCGGCAGGCCGGGCTGCCGCTGGGCACCGTGATCTCGCTGTCGTACGCGGGCGTTCTGCTGCAACGGATGGGCAGCTTCGATGAGGCCGTGGCGACGCATCAGGCGTGCATCGCCGAGGTACGAACGGTGCGTGGCACGCGACGTGGTGTGGCGAACGAGAACGCCGCCCAGCTGCTGCTGCGCCTCGCGGACTGTCTCACCGCCGCCGGAGACCACGAGGAAGCGCTCGTCGTGGCGGACGAGGCCGACGCGCTCGTCAATCCCGCGGTGTCGGGCGTCCGGGCACTGGTGCAGCACACCCGCGGCCTCGCGCTGAGCAACGCGGGACGGCTCGCCGAGGCCCGTGACCAGCTGGCCGGTGCCGCCGACGTGTTGGCCGACCCGGAGTCGCGCGTGTCCGTGCTGATCGCTCTGGCCGATGTGTGTGCGCGGATGGGAGACGACGACGCGGCAACGCGGCACCGAGTGCGCGCGCTCGCGGAGTCGGAGGGCTATGCGTCGCCCGGCATGACGAAACTGCAGGACCAGCTGATGAACGCGCTCAGGCTGTCAGCGTAAAACGGTGCTGAGGAACGCATCCGCGTCGAATCGTTCGGCACCGGGTGGCACGAGCCGGTAGGTGGCGTCGAGGAACTTCCGCAGTGTCCCGGTCGGCAGCCGGAACACCGTGACGTGCCGGTCGGAGATCAGTTCGAGCATCAACGTGCGGCTGGCGTGCGGACGCAACCGCACGTCGCCGATGCCCGTGGCCTTGGTCATGCCCTCGGCGAGCAGGTCCCTGCCCATGATCCAGGTCGCCACCCCGCCTCCCGCGTGGAACCGCATCGTCACCGCGAACGGGTCGTCCGCCTGGTAGAGCAGCTCGGTCTCGACCGGCGCGGTGTTGCCGTCCGGCCGGACGAAGTCGAAGACGGTGCGTGATGCGACCCGCATCGGGACTCCCTGAGGTGTTCGCCGGTGTTCAGCAGGTGTCACGTAGTTGGGGCCGAAATGGTTCACACCGGCGTGTTGCCATTACCAATTCCGTCCAGGAGCCTGCGGGCGACGACGTGCCCGGAACCGCCGTTGACGCCGTGACCGGGCCAGGTCCCCGCGCCCACGAGGTGCACGTTCGGCACCGTCGTGGTGTGGCTCGGCTGCCCGGGCAACGGGCGGAAGACGTAGCTGCCCGCGAGGTCGTGACTGCCGCCGAACGGTGCGCCGGGGCCGCTGTTGACGTTGTGCGCCTTCAGCTCCGCGGGGGAGATGACGTGTCGGCCGAGGACGGCGCCCGGCAGGTTCGGCACGTGCTGACCGCAGATCTCCACGATCCGGTCGGCGAACCTGTTCTTCAGGTCCTCGGTCCACTCGCCGTCGGCGTCGATCTCGCCGGTCGCGTCACCGCGCGGGACCGTCGGCACCTCCAGGATCTGCAACCGCGCCACCGCCCGGCCTTCCGGGCACCTCGACGGGTCGAGACTTGAGGGCACGTCGAACGAGATCGTCGGAGAGGCGGGCAACAGGCCGCGCACCGCCTCGTTGAGCGCCTTCGACACCCCGTCGAGCCCGGTCGTGAAGTGCGGCTGGCCGACGCCTTGCAACGGTTCCGGATAGCAGGGCGGTTCCGACAACGCCAGGTGCACCTGCACGACACCGAGTCCGTAGCGGTACCGCTCGGCCTGCCTGCGGATGAGCGGCGGCACGGCGTCCGGTTCGTGCGCGAGAAGCCGCAGGTAGAGCTGGTCCGGGTTGACGCTCGCGACCACGGTGTCGCCGCCGACGAACTCGCCGTGCGCGGTCTCGACGCCGATCGCCCTGCCGTGCTGCAGGATGATCTTGTTGACCGGCGTGCTGGTGCGGATCTCCCCGCCGTTCTTGGTGATCACCGTGCTCAGGGCGTGGACGAGCTGCTCGGCGCCGCCCGCCGGAGTCGGCATTCCCGCCTGCTGCAACGCCAGCAGCACGAGGATCACCCACAGGCCGCTGTTCGCGTCGTCGACGCCGCGGCCGAGGTGCGTGGCCCACGGCGCGAACATCGCGCGCACGAGCGGTGAGCGGAAGCGCTCCTCCAGCAGGTGCCGCGCGGACATCATGAACAGGTACGCGAACTCGTTGTCCCCCATGAGTTCGCCGATCTCCTTGCGCGACTCGGCGAGGTCCTGCGCGAAGAGCCCGAACACCGGCCCGATGTACGGTCCGAAGTCCTCCAGCAACGTCGCCAGCGCCGCGCCGTCTCCGGGTGCGACCCGGTCGAGCTCGGCGACCGTCTCCTCGACGTTCGTGGACATGAACGTCGCCTCACCGCTGGGGAACGACACCCCGGTCGGCTTGGCGGTGTTGCGGAACTCCAGCCCCGCCCTGGTCAGGTCCTCGCCGAGGTCCGCCCACGCGGCCCCGGAGAGGAACAACGGCATCGCCGTCGCGTAGGTGTCGTGCCGGAAGCCCGGCAGCGTCAGCTCGTCGGTGCGGACGAACCCGCCGGCCCTGTCATTGCTTTCGAGGACCACCACACTTCGTCCGGCCCGCGCCAAGCACGCCGCCGTGACGAGCGCGTTGTGCCCTCCACCCACCACAACCGCGTCATAAGTGCTCACATTTCGAACGTATCCACGCCTGACGTTCTGATCGGATGCATTCCGCTCACCGGAACTTCTGCCGGTGCTTCTGCATGGCCCTTTCGGGCAACGGCCGATTACCTGGATGGCATGGTCGTCCCACGTCACAGCCTCGTCGGGCGCGAGCGCGAGGTCGCAGCCTTGACAGAGGCGCTCGGGAGCGGAGTGGGTTCGTGCCTGGTGCACGGTGCGGCGGGGATGGGCAAGAGCGCGCTGCTGTCCGTCGCGTCGTCGATCGCGGTGCGCAGCGGGTTGCGGCCGGTGCGCGGGCTGGGGCCGGGCACGTTGCTCGTGGTGGACGACGTCGAGCAGCTCTCGGCCGACGAGATCGAGCGGCTTTCGCGGTTCGAGGGCGCGGTGCTGCTCGCCGGTGACGTCGATCCGGTGTCGCCGCCGGAGGGGCTGGCGGATCTGCTCGCGGACGCCGTGCGGGTGCCGTTGCGGCCGATCGGCTCCGACGCGGTGGCCGAGATGGTCCGGCGCCGGTTCGACGTCGACTCACCGGAGCTGGCCGGCCTGCTTCTCGCGTACAGCGGTGGTGCGCCGGGCGTGGTGAGCGACGTGCTGGACCTCGTCACTTCCGCGGACTGCTTGCGCGACCGGCTTTCCGGGCTGCGGCTGCCGAGGTTGCTGCGGGCGGTGCGGCGGTACTGGCAGGGGTTGGACGCGGAAGCCGTGGCCGTTGCCCGAGCGTTGGCCGTGCTGGGGGAAGCGCCACTGGACCTGCTGGGCGAGGTAGCCGGGATGGGATCTTTTCAGGCGCTCGCGGCCTTTGAACGCCTTGTGGACGCACGACTCGCGGTGGATCAGCCGATGCGGCTCCGGTCGCCCGCCTTGGGGCATGCGATCCGGCACGAGGCGGCTCCTGAGGCTCGGGAACGCTTGCACCGCACGGCTGCTGAGGTGATGTACCGGCGGTGTGATCCGGTGACCGCGGTGGCCGAGCACGTTGTGGCGTGCGCCAGACCCGTTGGGGCGCAATGGGTGGCGCCGGTGTTGGGTGCGGCTGCGCGGTTGCACCGGGCTGCTGGAAGGCCGGAACACGCGGTGCGGTGTCTGCGGGCAGCTCTGCGTGAGCCGATGAGCGGCGAGACGGCCGCGCAGGTGGCGGAGGGAATGGCGGATCTCCATCTGCGGTGGGGGATTGCGCCGCACGCCGATGAGCTCACGAGGTTGTGGCGGTGGGTGCCCGACGCCGCGGACCTGCTCGCCGCTGTCGTGGTCGAGTGGCAGTGCGACGAGGACGTGCTCGGTGCCCTGGGCGGCGACGTGGGCGTCGGTGACTGGCCGGTGGCAGAGGAGATGTGGGCGCGCCGTGGCGACCACGCCGAGGTTTCCCGGTTGATGCAGGACCTCGCTGGTGACTCACCTTTGCGCGGCTGCGTGGCGCTGGGCGCGGCGGCGTTCGTCGCGTCCTGTGTGGACAGTGGAAGACCCGATGAGGCACGGGAAATGCTGGTGCGGCTCGGCTACCTGGGCACGTTGCCGCCGGCGCCGGTGTGCACGGTGTTGTTGCACCAACGGGCCCGTATGCATCTCGCGCTCGGGTCGCCGCGGGCCGCGCTGGCCGATGCGGAACGGGCCGGGGCGGCTGAAGTCGCCGAGCAGGCGCGGATTGCGTTGCAGGTGCCGCGGAAACCGGTGCGCGGGGCGGCGTGGGGGAAGCTGACGCCGCACGAGGCGAGGATCGTGCGGCTGGTGCTGGAGGGGGAGACGAACCGGGCGATCGCCACCCGGTTCAACGTTACGCAGCGCGCGGTCGAGCTGCACCTGACGAGGGTCTACCGCAAGGCCGGGATCTGCCGGCGGGTTCAGCTGTCCGCGGTCTTCGGCGCCATTTGAGACTCGTTGTCACCCAAACGGATGTGAACCGGGAGCCGTCGTCTCGTCGTTCTTCGCTTTCAACAGCGCCAAAACGACAGGAGCCGACGATGTCCGGTCAGAACGACGAACAGACCACGATCGTGCCCGCCGCGCCCGAACACGACGTGCACGACGTGCTGCTGGGCACCATCACCTGGGAGCAGTACTACGCGTCCTAGAGCAGTCCGGAGCGGAGCGCCCACGCGACGGCGTGCACCCGGTTGCGCAGCCCGAACCGGTCGAGCAGCTGGTGCAGCGCGTACTTCACGGTCCGCTCCGAGCAGAACAGCCGCGCGGCGACCTCCGCGATCGTCGCCCCGTCGGCCAGCAACCGCAACAGCTGCAGGTCGCGATCGTTCAGCACCCTGGCAGGTTCCTGCACCGCCGGACCGTTGACGAGCAGCTTGATCAGGCGTTCGGGGTTGACGTCCGCGCGCCGCAAGGGAACCGCGAGACCGGCCTGTGCGGCGATCGACGGCGTGAGGTCGTGCACCCGTGCCGCGATCACCACGATCTTGGGCGATCCGGTGGCTTTCAGTCGTGCCGCCTGTTGCGCACACAGCTCGTTGACGACGGCGAGCAACACGTGTGCGTCTGTCCGGTCCGGCACGACCCGCACGCGCGGTGTGTTCCTCAGCAGGTGCGTCACGCCGGCGGCGCTGATCAGGTCGCGGGACTCCACCGCCACCCGCACCGGTTCGATTCCGGAGTCCAGGGTTGCCAGGGCACTACTCATGTGGCCGATCGTGCGGGTTTTTCACGGCCGTCCACTTCGGAAAACCGAACCAATCAGCACCTGCCGATCGCCCGCCCACGTGCGGAACTCGCCGGTCGGCCAGTGCTCGATCCGCAGCTCGTCGCCGGGGAACACCGGGGCGGTGAACCTCGCGTGCAGCCCGATGAAAGCCTTGCCGCGCACGGTGATTCCCAGCGTGCACAGGCCGTGCAGGATGGGTTTCGGGAAGCCTGCTCCGCGTGCGAACTCGGCGTCGTGGTGCATCGGGTTGACGTCGCCGGTCTCGCAGTAGCGCAGCGCCTGGTCGTGGGAAGTCTTGAAGATGCTGGTTTCGGGCGTCTCGTTTGGTACCTCGAAGCGGTTTGTTCCTCCACGTGAACCGCCGAATCCGCCTTCGCCCTTGATGAAGCACGACGAGCGCGTTGTCGCGTACTCCGACTCCCAGGTGCTCACGACGAGTGCGCCGGAGCCTTTGTCGAAGAGATCGGTCACGGTCTTGGTGACGACGGTCGAGCCGTGTGCCGGGAGTTTTTTGTGCAGCCACAGCGACTGTTCGGCGTGCAGGACCTGGGTCATGTCCGCGCCGGTGAGGCCGAGCTGCGGACCACCCTGTTGCAGCAACGGGATGGCGAACGCGGGGGAGTAGCCGCCGACTGCTCTTGCGTACACCTCGGCGTCGTCGGCCGACCAGGTGCGGACCTGTCGTTCGACGACGCCGAGGACGGTGTGGTCGAGCATTAGCCCAGCGTGCCTCGAACGTTCGCGTGACCCTTGAGGAGGTTGCGGGCGATCGTGCGGCGCTGGATCTCGTCGGTGCCCTCGTAGATCCGCAGCAGCCGCAGCTCGCGGTACCAGCGCTCGATCGGCAGCTCGCGGGTGTAGCCCATGCCGCCGTGGATCTGCAGGACGCGGTCGACGATCTCGTTGGCCTTGATGCCGCCGTAGAGCTTGGCGATGGACTGCGCCTGCCGCGAGTCCTGCTTCTGGTCGACGAGCCACGCGGCGTGCAGCACGAGCCAGCGCAGCGCCTCGATCTCGACCGCGGAGTCGGCGATCATCCACTGGATGGCCTGGTACTCGGCGATGGGCTGGCCGAACGTGACGCGGTTCTTGGCCTGCTCGATCGACATCTCCACCAGGCGTTCGACGCTGCCGAGCGCACGGGCGGGCAGCAGGTAGCGGCCCTGGCCGATCCACTGCATCGCGAGGTTGAAGCCCTTGCCGAGCTCGCCGAGAATGTTCTCCTCGGGCACCCGGACGTTGTCGAACACGAGTGCCGCCGGGCCCCACTGGCCCATCGTCGGGATGGGCTCGGACTTCCATCCCATGTCGCGGTCGACGAGGAAGCACGTGACGCCGCCGTCGGCGCCCTTCTCCTTGTCCGTGATGGCGAAGACCATCACGAAGTCGGCCTCGTTGCCCTGCGTGATGAACGTCTTCTCGCCGTTGATGACCCACTCGTTGCCGTCCTTGACGGCAGTCGTGCGGATGGCCTTGGCGTCGCTGCCGGCACCGGGTTCGGTGATCGCGAAGCACGACACCCGTTCGCCGGAGATCGTCGGCAGCAGGTAGCGCTGCTTCTGTTCCTCGTTGCCGTGGAACAGGATGTTGTCCGCGTAGCCGCCGAACCGGAACGGCACGAACGACCTGCCGAGCTCCGCCTCGATGAGCGCGGTCATCATCGCGCCGAGGCCCATGCCGCCGTACTCCTGCGGTGTGAGGACACCGAAGAAGCCCGCGGCCTTCGCCTTCTCCTGCAAGGCTTTGAGCTCTTCCTTGGGCAGACCCGGCTGGCCGGCGCGTTCGCGGCGCAGCACCTCCGGCTCCAGCGGGATGATCTCCTTGCGCACGAAGGTCCGCACCCAGTCGCGGATCTCCTTCTGCTCTTCGTCGAGCGTGAAGTCCATGTCTCTCGTTCCTTTACTGGAATGCGTTGATGCCGGTCAGCGCGCGACCGATGAGCAACTTCTGGATCTGGCTGGTGCCCTCGTAGAGGGTGGTGACGCGGGTGTCGCGGAGGTACTTGCCCACCGGGTACTCGTCGATGTAGCCGTAACCGCCGAAGACCTGGATGGCGTTGTTGGCGACCCGGACCGCGGCTTCGCTGGCGTAGAGCTTGGCCATGCTCGCCTCGGTGCTGAACTTTTCGTTGCGGTCGGCGAGGTCGGCGACGCGCCAGGTCAGCAGCCTGGCCGCGTCGGTTTCCACAGCCATGTCGGCCAGGAGTTCCTGCACGAGCTGGAAGCCCGCGATGGGCTTGCCGAACTGCTCGCGTTCCTTGGCGTACTTGAGTGAGGCCTCCAAGGCGCCTCTCGCTGCTCCGACGCAGCCTGCGGCCACCGACATGCGGCCCTTGTCGAGCGCCTGCATGGCCAGCTTGAAGCCTTCGTCGCTCAGCAGGGCGTCGTCCGGGACCTCGACGTCTTCGAAGGTGATCTCGGCGGTGGCCTGGCCGCGCATGCCGAGCTTGCCCTTGATCTCGGTGGCGGTGAAGCCCTTGGTGTCCGTGGGCACGAGGAAGGCCGAGATGCCTTTCGGGCCTGGTCCTCCGGTGCGGGCGAAGGTGAGTGCCACGTCCGCCCAGGTGCCGTTGGTGATGAAGACCTTGCGGCCGTTGAGCAGGTAGCCGTTGTCCGTCTTGGTGGCCTTGGTGGCGAGGCTGCCCGCGTCGCTGCCGGTGCCGGGTTCGGTGAGGGCGAAACAGCCGATCTGGGTGCCCGCGGTGAGTCCTGGCAGCCAGCGTTGTTTCTGCTCTTCGGTGCCGTGTTTCGCGATCGACTTGGCGACCAGTCCGAGCGAGACCGAGATGATGCCGCGGACTGCTGAGTCGCCTCTGGCGATCTCTTCGAGCACCAGGCAGTACGCCAGGTTGTCGCCACCCGATCCGCCGTACTTCTCGTCGATGCCGAGCCCGAGGAACCCGGTGGCGCCGAGCATGGGGACCAGCGCCTTGTCGATCGCCTCCTCGCGATCCCAGCGCAGGGCGTGGGGGACGATCCGCTCCTCCGTGAAGCGGTGCGCCAGCTCCCTGAGCTGCCGGTGTTCGTCCGAAAGCGTCAGATCCACGGGTCCTCCCGATTAACCGAACAGTGTTAGGTTAACCCACATGCCCCGGCCGAGCACCCCTCTGCTGAGCCCCGATCGCATCCGGTCGGTGGCTCTGGACATCATCGACCGGGACGGCCTGGACGGCCTGTCCATGCGCAAGCTGGCGGCTTCGCTGGGCGTGCAGGCCGCATCCTTGTACGGGCACGTCCGCACGAAGGACCAGCTCCTGAACGACATCGCGTCGTCGATCCTGGCGTCCGTCGACGTCTCGGGTTTCTCCGTCGACTGGCGTGAAGGACTGCTCCGGTGCGCGCGCTCATATCGTGCGGCTTTGTCCTCACACCCGAACATCGTGCCTTTTCTGGCTTACGGCCCGGCCGGTCGTGACGAGTCTCTGCAACGGCTCGACCTGCTGCACGGCGCCCTGGTCGACGCTGGCTGGTCACGCCGCGAGGCCACGATGATCGCCGCCGGCCTCATGTACATCGTGTTCGGTTCGGCGCTGTCGTCGTTCTCCTCGGGCTTCTCCGCCGATCCCGCCGACTACTCCGGCCGGTATCCGCACCTGGACCGCGCCCACTTGCTGCCTGGGGTTGCCCGCGAGCTGGACCGCGACAGCTTCGAGTTGGCGCTCGCGGCGTTCGTCCGGGGCCTTTAGTGTTCTGGCGTGGCTGCTGCGAAGTCGAAGGCGATCGAGCTCCAAGTCGGTGACCAGCTCGTGCGGGTGTCCAACCCGGACAAGCCGTACTTCCCCGCGCGGGGCATCACCAAGGGGCAGGTGGTCGAGTACTACCGCACCGTCGCGCCCGTGTTGCTGTCCGTGCTGCGCGACCGGCCCGTGGTCTTGAAGCGGTACGTCGACGGTGTGGAGGGCGAGGCGTTCTACCAGAAGCGTGTGCCCAAGGGCGCGCCTTCGTTTGTGGAGACCGTGCAGGTTCGCTTTCCGTCCGGCCGCCCTGCCGACGAGATCTGCCCGACCTCCGAGGCCGTGATCGTGTGGGCCGCGAACCTCGGCACCTTCGACTTCCACCCGTGGCCGGTGCGTCGTTCCGACGTCGATCATCCGGACGAGCTGCGCATCGACCTGGACCCGCAGCCCGGGACGGATTTCGGTGATGCCGCTCGTGTCGCTGGAGTGTTGCGCGAGGTGCTGGCTGACGCCGGGCTGACCGGGTACCCGAAGACGTCCGGTGGCCGCGGAATCCACGTCGCCGTGCGGATTCGGGCCGAGTGGGACTTCATCGACGTGCGCCACGCCGTGATCGCTCTGGCTCGTGAGGTGGAGAAGCGGGCACCAACGCTCGCCACTTCGGCCTGGTGGAAGGAAGAACGCGGTGAGCGGGTCTTCATCGACTTCAACCAGGCCGCCCGTGACCGCACGATCGCTTCCGCGTGGTCGGTGCGGGGAACTCCCCGGGCCACCGTGTCGACGCCGGTCACCTGGGACGAGCTGTCCACTGTGGACCCTGATGACTTCGACGTGCTGACCGTGCCTCAGTTCCTGGAGGAGCGGGGCGACCTGCACGCTTCGCTGGACTCCGAGGCGTTCGGGATCGAGACGTTGCTGGAGTGGTACGCGGCGGATCCCCGTGGGGAGATGCCGTATCCGCCGGACTACCCGAAGATGCCGGGCGAGCCGATGCGGGTGCAGCCGTCCCGCGCCCGCAAGCAGGAGTAACGCCGGTCCGTTTGGTGCCGATCTTTTCGGCATGGTCGCAATCTCGTCCGTTGCCGCGGAGATCGCCGAGGCGGCGATCAAGCGCATGCCCGTCATGGGTGTCCCGCTGTCCGCGCTCGCCCGGCAGCGGGCAGAGGCCTACCTGCGCGGACCCAGTTGCAGCGGCCTGGTCGAGCTGCTCTGCAACTACCGCCACTCGCGGTTGAAGGTGCCCAGGAACGAGGGCGACGAGACACGTCTCCGCTCCGCGTTCCAGCACGAGTTCACCGGTGCGACGAAGCTCGCGAACGACGAGTCGCGCAGGTTGGCTCACCTGTTGTGGGAGGAAATCGAGGTGCTCGTAGTCGCCAGCACCGGCCGGATCGACCCGAGCGACAAGATCGTGATCAGGGTCTGCGGGCCCGAGCGGCCTCTCTCCGAACGCCTCGGCCTCGCGCTCAACCCCAAGCGCAGGGACTCGGCACTCGATGTGGCCGCGTCGATCCGGGAAGCGACGGCCGCGGCCGGGGAACGGATGGTGATGCCGCACGCCAAAGCGGACTACCGGTTCGCGATGTCGCAGATCTACGTGCCTCGCAAGGTGAGGCGTAAGAACCGACCTCCGATCGACGAGAACGCGGTGACCGCGCGCAGGTTCGTCGTCGTGGGTAATCCCGGCGCCGGCAAGAGCACGTTCATCCGCAACCTGATCCGCCGGGTGGCCCGTGACGACAGCGGTCTGGTGCCGATGCTCGTGATGTTCAAGCAGCACCAGTCGTTGACCGAGGATTTCGTCACGATCATCGCGCGAGAGCTCCGGCCGCTCGTGCAACGCGAGGTGCCTCGGCAGCAGGTGGCCGATCTGTTCGAGGTCGGGCGTGGGCTGGCGGTGTTCGACGGTCTCGACGAGGTCGGCGACGTGAACTCCCGCCGAGCCGCGGTCACCGCCATCGAGGCGTTCGCCGCGCGGTTTCCGTTGGCGCGCATCGTGGTCACGTGCCGGGAAGAGAGTTACCTGATCGCGAAGCTGGACGACGCGGCGTTCCCCGTCTTCTGGCTGCCCGACTTCGACGACGACCAGGTGGCCGAGTACATCCGGACCTGGTTCGAGCTGGTGCCGCATCACCTCGTCACCTCGGAGGAACGGGCGGCGGCGTTCCTGCGCGACAGCACCCATGTGCACGACCTCAGGTCGAACCCGTTGATGCTGTCGTTGCTCTGCATGCTTTACCAGCGCGAGGGTTATATCCCGGAGAACAGCGCGGACGTCTACCGCGAGTGCGCCGAGCTGATGCTGGTTCGCTGGGACTCGGTGTCGCACGTGCCCTCGACGACCCGGTCTTCGGTGCGGCTGGCGAAGCTTCTCGTGCAGGAGTTGGCCCAGCACTTTTTCTTCGCGCTGGACGGCCAGGGAGCGGAACAGGAATCTGCGTTGAAACGGCTCGTCGTTGCGCATCTGATGGAGCACGAGGAGGAGGACTCGCGCACGTATCACCAGCAGGCGCAGGACTTTCTCGACTACTGCGCCGAGCGCGCCTGGGTGCTCACGCAGGTCGACACCTCGCCTGACGGTGAGCGGATGTTCGGCTTCACCCACCGGACGTTCATGGAGTACTACACGGCCAACCACGTCTTACGCACGTGTGCGACCGCTGAGGAGCTCGTCTCCTGCCTGCTGCCGATGATCACGACGGCCAAGAGCCATGTTTTGCCCCGCGTTGCCTTGCAGCTGCGTGACGTCTTCCGCGCTGACGGCGGTGACGAGTGCGTGCAGGCGTTCCTTGAAGCGTCCGACGCCGAGTCGCTGCGGGTGCGGGTGGTGATCCTGCTCTTCTGCGTGTCGTACTTCGAGCACTACCCGCTGCGCACTGCCACCGCTGAGGCGCTGGTGGAGCGCGTCTTGGACGCACTTGGCGCCACCGGCAACATGGACCTGGCGGTGTCGATGGGAGGTATGCGCGGCAGGAAACTCGACAGGGTCACAGCCGTGATGGGCGACGTGATCAAGCGAACGTCGGCGGAACGCAAGCGGCACACGGACATCAGGCTCGGTGCCGGTCTGCTCTCTGGCGACCCCGCCCTGACGTATGAGGTCGTGCTGGGCAGAGTGCGGCACCTTGACGTTGATCCGGAGCCCTTCGTCCAGCACCACGGTGCAGGAGATCTGCTGTACGCCGAGCTTTCCAACGGGGAACTGGTGGCGGGCCCGCTCGTCCACGCCATCAGTGTGGTGACCGGCTCCTGGTCTCACCGCCTCGGCCGCGCTCTGGAGTTGCTGGCACCGGTGCTGCCCAACCTCGTGCCGATCCCTGCTTCGGTGCTCCCGGACATCATCGCCGCGCTCGGCAAGCCGGGGGTGAGCAATCTGTCGACCACGTTCGGGATGGGCAATCAAGGGTTCTGCGACCTGGTCGCAGTGGTCACGGCGGCAGCGGTGGAGGCAGGGCACCACTGGCCGGTGGCGGCGGAGTTGGTCGCGCTGTCCGGTGTGCCCTTCACCGGCGAATCGCTTTCGGAGGTCGGTGCGGCGCTGTCGAGGTACTGCCAACTGGCGGACCTGACTGACCGGCCGTTGCTGGCCTGCCTGGTGCGGTGGGCGGCCGGGGAGATGTCGTTCGTCGACTACACCCGGTAATTCGGTTGAGCGGTGGGTGAAGATCGCGGCATGGAACCTGACGGTGAACTGTTGCGTGATCGCCTCGGTCTGCGTGGTGACGTCACGCGGTTCTCGGAAGGCTCGCTGCCCGTGTTCGCCATCGGCGACGACCTCGTGCTGAAGCTGTGGCCGCCGGAGCACCACGACGAGGTGCCGACCGAGGTCGCGGTCATGGAGGCGTTGCACGGCAGGCTGCCCGTGCCGACCCCACGGCTGCACGCCACGGGTCTGCTCGATGACTGGGCGTACGTGCTGATGTCGCGATTGCACGGTGAGGAACCTTCCGTGCGAGATGTCGCGATCAGCGGGCAGGTCGGGGAGATGCTGGCCGCGCTGCACTCGGTCGAGCCGCCTGTCGTGTTGGGGCCGCAGGACTGGGATGCGTTCGTGGCTCGGCAACGCCAGGGATGCGTTGAGCAGCAACGGAAGCACAAGCTGGCCGAGCACTGGTTGGAGCAGATCCCGGAGTTCCTCGACAGCGTGGACCTTCAGGCGTCTTCTGGGGTGTTGTTGCACACCGAGGTCATGTCCGGGCACCTGGTGCAGCAGAACGGGAAGTTGTCCGGGCTGTTCGACTTCGAGCCGGCGATGCGCGGGGCGTTCGAGTACGAGTTCGTCGGCGCGGGCGTCTTCGTGACCAAGGGCGACCCGAAGTGTTGGAAGGCGCTGGTGGAGGCGTACGGGCGGACGCCTGACCCTCGGCGCGTGATGGCGTACACGTTGTTGCACGTGTACAGCAACATGACGTGGTTCATGGAGGGCATGCCCAAGGCGGACACGCTGGACGAACTCGCCATCCGGTGGTTCGGAGTGTGAGCCAACCGGCTGTATCGGAGGCTGATCTACTCGCCGACCTCGTACTATGGGAGGAATGCGAGAGGAGGTCGCCTTGTCCCAGCCCTATGTGGTGCGGTACGTCGGCGGTCCTCTCGACGGCCGGGTCGACTCGCTGCCGTGCGTGCCGGAGGACCCGAAGCAGACGGTGACGTACGTGCACCTGCACGGCGGTCCGAAGATCGTGCACGTCTACGACCTGTCGTACGCGGTCGAGTACGGATGCGAGTACCGGCTGCGCGCCGAGGAAGCCTGAGCAACCCTCACGTGGACACGCACTGGCAATGGGGTTTACCGTACCTGTCATGAGAGCGCTCTCACACACCGAGGTGCGAGAGGAGTTTCCATGCACGTGCGGATTCGAGGGGCGATCGGCATCGCGGCGGTGGCGGTGTCGCTCGTGGCGGCCGGCCTTGTCATAGATCAGCCGGGCGTGTCCCATGCGGGGCACAGTCACGTCTACAGCGCTGAGCAGGCGCAGGCGATGGTGGAGCAGCAGGCGATTCCGGGCTCCGAGTTCCGGGTGACGTGTGCGGCCAGTCATCGCAGGCAGGACGACCCGATCGTGTTCCAGAACCAGTCGGGTGTGTCGCACATGCACGAGTTCTTCGGCAACCGGACGACGGACGCGCGGTCGACTTTGACGTCGCTGCGGGCCGGTTCGACCAACTGCAATCCCGTGTCGGACAAGTCGGCGTACTGGGTGCCGACGCTGTACAAGAACGGGCAGGCCGTCGCGCCGGACAGCGTGACGATCTACTACCAGGGCATTCACGACCGGCAGAGGGCGGTCGCGCACCCGCAGGGGCTGCGGTACGTCGTCGGCAACTCGAAGGCGACGTCTCCGGACCAGAACCCGGCGGCGCGGTGGTCGTGCACCACGCAGTCGCCGTCGGACCGCAACTTCCTGAACTGCCCGCCGGGCACCAAGGTCGAGACGTATCTGGACTTCCCGACCTGTTGGAACGGCCGGGACCTCGACTCGGCGAACCACCGGGACCACATGGCGTTCGCGGTGGGTCTCGTCTGCCCGGCCTCGCACCCGGTCGTGGTGCCGCGGCTGGAGTTCCTGATCACCTATCCGGTGAACGGCACCGGGCTGTCACTGGGAGGCACGATCAACGGGGCGAACGTGACGAGCGCGCCCGGCTACACGTTCCACGGCGACTTCATGAACGCGTGGGAGCCCGCCGAGCTGGAACGTCGCGTGCGGAACTGCATCAACGCGGGCTACATCTGCGGGACCGACGGAAACCCGTAGTGATCTTGTCGTCGACCCGGTGCTCAGAATTGTCAGGGGTGTAGGGCATGCTGGGGCACAGGTGTTCGAACGGCGGGAGGCAGCGCGATGGCGAAGAAGAGCGGGCTGTCGGCGGAGGACGTCGACAGCCTGCGCTCGCAGCTGGACGGAGGTACCCAGCCGCTGGTGTGGTTCACGGCGGCCGCGGTGGGCATGGAGGCGGGGAAGTCGGCGAAGCTGCTGGCGTTCACCGATCCTCCCGAGGGCGATTTCATCCAGGTTCGCCCCACGGGGTCGAAGGACGAGATGACGTTCTCCCCGGCCGAGCTGACGCTGGAGAAACCGCCGCCGCGCAAGAAGCCGGCGGCCCCTCCTCCTGCGCCGCCCGAGCCGCCGCGCGAGACTGAGATCCTCTACCCCTACGTTCCGGAGGCGCCGGTGAAGCCCGCGGCCCCCAAGCCGAAACCCGCGGCTCCCGCCGAACCTGTGGTGGCGAAGCCCGCACGCAAGCCGTCGGCCAAGAACGCCGTGCCCGAGGTCACCGTGACACTGGTGTCCGCCGGCGAGGGCGAGTGGACCGTCGAGGTGCTGCAGGGCACGCGCAAGACCGTCCGCCCGACCCCGGTGTCGCCGGCGGCGGTCGCACAGGCCGCGAAACTGCTCACGCCCGAGGTCGCCGAGATCGTCGAGGGCGTCCTGAACGCGGCGCGTGCACAGCAGCTCGCCCGCGTGGAGCAACTGCGCGCCGAACTGGAGGCTGCTCAGAAGGCTTTGGACGACCTGGGCGCGTAGCGAGATCACGCGCTGCGACGCCTCGGTGGTTGTGCCGACGCGTTCGGGTGAGGGGGCTTCCCAGGGCTGGTGCCGGGGCGGACCGTGGGGTGCGCGGATGTCCCGCGCAGGTCCGGCTTGTGGAGGACGGGGAGGCCCTGATGGGTACGTGTGGGTGCTGTTCCGGGTGCACGGGGCCCGGCTGCGGCTGCTGTTCGAGCTGCTGACATCGAATTCGGGCAGGGAGCTTCCCCGCGCTTCACGGGCGGGGGAGGCTCCCTGCGTCGCGTCTGCCCGCGTTGTCGGACTCCTGAGCACGTTGGGCTCCACCGATCTGGTGACCTGAGCGTGGTTGCTTTTGGCGTCTGCGAGTACCGCCAACTCATGATCGAATCGCCTGTAACCACACCCAACCAGCTGGCGTTCGTCGACGAGTTGGGGTGTGGCTACAGGTCAGTTGATGTTGGGTTGGTGGTACTTGCAGACACCACAGCGGACTGCGCCGGAAAGCGCTTGCGAATCAGACGGTCTGCGGATCATGACGACCCGAAAGACCGATGCCGCCCAACCGGCCGGGCGTCCTGCGCCGCACACCCCTGGCAACGCCGAACCCGTGTGGTCCCAACGCATTCTGGAGCCCACCCTCGGGATCTCCCGCGCCGCCACGTTGGCGATCTACCGTCTCGGACAGGCCTGCCCGGCAGCCGGTGGTCCGAGACTAGACGTCCGGCCGAGCCGACCGGGTCGCGCCGACGGAAGCGATGACCACGCAACAAACAGCGACCCACTGCGCCGGCTTGAGGTGCTCGCCCAGCACCACCAGACCGGCCAGCGCGGCGACCGCTGGTTCCAGCGACATCAGGATTCCGAACACGCGCGGCGGCATCCGGCGCAGCGCCTCCAGCTCCAGCGAGTACGGGATCACCGACGACATCAACGCCACCGCGAACCCCGCCGCCAGCACGATCGGGTCGAACATCGCCGCGCCCGCCGACGTCACGCCGAACGGCAGCGCGATCAGCGAGCCCACGACCATCGCGAGCGCGAGGCCCTTGCCGTCGGCGGTCTTGCTGCCGAGTTTCGCCGCCAGCAGGATGTACGCCGCCCAGCACGCTGCCGCGGCCAGAGCGAACAGCACGCCCGTCCACATCAGACCGCCCTGAGCGCGGGTCAGCAGCAGCACTCCGGCACCGGCGAGCAGCACCCACACGCCGTCGAGCCAGCGCCGTGAACCTGCCACGGCCACCGCCAGCGGGCCGAGGAACTCGATCGTCACCGCCGCGCCGAGCGGGATGCGTTCGAACGCGTGGTAGATGCACAGGTTCATCGCCGCGAGCACCGTGCCGTAGCTGACAACGACCACGAACGTGCGGCGGTCCATCCGCAACGACGGGCGCCAGATCGCGAGCAGCACCAGCGCGGCGAAGACCAGGCGCAGCGTCACCGTGCCGGCCGCGCCCGCGACCGTGAACAGCTGCTTCGCGACGGCCGCGCCGACCTGGAGGCTCACGATGCCCAGCAGCACGAGCGCCGGCGGCGGGATCGCGCCCATGAGGCGGGCGGGGACCCGATCAGCGTGAGCCATGGTTCCAGTGTCGTCGCTTGACTCACCTTGTTCTCACCTGGGGCGTGCGAGGCTCATCGCACCCGGATCGTGAACGAGAGTGAGGACATCTGTGCGTCGCGCTGCCTTGGCCCTACTGGCAGTGAGCGTGCTGACGGCGTGCAGCGCGGGACCTTCGACCCGGCCGGTGATCGCGGTCAAGGGCGAGGAGAACCAGCCCGTCGACCAGAGCGCGCTCGCGGGGCCGCAGCCCGTGCCGCCGCTCGGCGAGTACCGGACGGACTCGCTGGGCTGGTCGCCGTGCAACGAACAGATGAAAGACCGCCTCGGCACCGACGTTCCACAAGGCGACCAGAAGTACGAGTGCGCGCGCATGACCGTCGTGCTCGACCCGCCAGGACGCCCCGGCCGCGGCACGCTCGGGGTCGCGTTGATGCGCGTCGGCACGGGCAAGAGCGCGCTGGTCGTCGTCAACGACCCCGGCGGCGAACCCGGCACGATGAAGGCCGCCCGGCTCGCCGCGACGTTGCCGAAAGAGCTGCTCAGCACGTACACGATCATCGGCATGGACCGCCGCGGCACCGGCCGCTCGGACGGCATGGCGTGCGTGCCGGCCGGAACCCGCGCGCAGCTCGTCGAGTACGACCCCGCCGAGACCGAGCAGTCGAACCTCGTCGTCGCCGCAGGTGAGGCATCGCAGGAGTGCGTGCTCGACCTCGAAGGCAGGCTGACCGCGTTCGACTCGTGGCGCGCCGCCGCCGACCTCGAACGCCTCCGCGACTACATCGGCACCGAGCGCCTCAACGCCATCGGCATCGGCGAGGGCTCGCGCGTCCTCACCACCTACGCCCAGCGCTTCCCGACCCGCATCGGCCGCATGGTCATGGACGGCGCCCCGGACCCGACGCTCGACCAGGTCGGCGTCCTGGAGTCACGGGCCATCGCCGCCGAGGCGACGCTCGACGCGTTCGCCCGCGACTGCAAGACCCGCGGCTGCGCGCTGGCGAACCCGCGCGAGGACGTCCGGGCCCTGCTGAACCAGCTGCGCACCAACCGGATCCGCGGCGAGTACGTCGACCTGACGCCCGGCTCCGCCCTGAACGCGATCGTGGCAGGCCTGGCCGAACGCTCCCGCTGGCCCGCGCTGGCCGACGCGATCGTGAAGGCCCGCGCCGGCGACGGCAGCGGCCTGTTCACCCTCCTCGACCCGATGGTCAACGACCTCGACGAGAACCCGCCACGCTTCGACTCCGGCCTGGTCATCGGCTGCAACGACACCGCGACCCGCATCCCGCCGGACCGCGTGAAGGCCCTCACCGCCGACTGGGCCAGCAAGCACCAGATGTTCGGCGCGCTGTTCGCCCGCCAACTGCTGCACTGCAACCCCTTCCCGCCGCCCAAGGCCGAGAAGGTCGACCAGCTCAAGAGCGCGCCGCCGATCGTGCTGCTCAGCACGGCCAACGACGTCGCCACCCCCGCCTCCGGCACCGAACACGCGGCGCAGCGCCTGCCGGGTTCGGCGCTGATCGGCTGGCAGGGCAGCGGGCACGGCGCGTTGGGGTTGTCGAGCTGTGCGACGACGGCGGTCCGCGAGTACCTGATCGACGCGAAGGTGCCGTCGAACGGCACGGTCTGCCCGCCCTGACCCGCCTGATAACGAAAACCACGGCGCCTGCTGGGTTCCCCGTGGGCGCAGCGTGCCGAGCTCCATCTGCTGGGCCTGCGCCCCGTCGCGCAACAACGGCAGCGCCTTCTCGTCGGACGAGGTCGCGTACTCGGTGAGCTCGCGGGAGCCGCACCGCGTCAGCGCGCAGGTCGGCCAATGCAGTGAGGTGATCGGCCGGCGCGGAGGAGCGGTCTGCCCGCCTCGACTCGCCCTGATAGCGACGCACCACACACACGGCGCCTGCCGGGTTCCCCCAATTTCGATTCTAGTGGCGGGGTCTGACAGCGAGCTCGGTCAGCGCGCCTTCAGCTCGCCCTTCAGCACCGACGCCACGTCGTAGCGCGCCGGGATCTCCAGCTGGTCGTAGCGGCACGACAACGGCTCGCGGTCCGGCCGCCACCGCGCGAACTGCCCGTTGTGCCGCAGCCGCACGGGCTGTTCGCCCTCGGTCTGGGTGTAGTGGATCTCCAGCACCCGCTCCGGCCGCAGCGCCACGTACTCCGCCTGCTTGCCGCGCCACCGGTTGATCTCGCCCGGAATCCGTTGCCCCGGCACAGGATTCGCCCACGGATGCGAGTCGGACTGGGTGATCAACGGCGCGAGCTCGGCGGCCAGCGAGCGGCGTTCAGCGGCCTTGAACGAGCCGCAGACCCCGATGTGGTGCAACAGGTCGTTGGAGTCGTAGACACCGAGCAACAACGAACCGACCGCGGTGCCGGGCTCGGTGTCCTTGTGCCAACGCAGGCCCGCCAGCACGACGTCGGCCGTGCGCGCGTGCTTGACCTTGATCATCGAACGCTTGCCCGGCGTGTACGGGCCGTCCGACGGCTTGCCCATCACGCCGTCCAGCCCGGCGCCCTCGAACAGCGTGAACCACTGACGCGCGGTCTCGACCGAAGTCGTCGCGGGCGTGATGTTCAACCCCGGTAGCTCCAGCAACCGCGAACGCCGCTCCACCGTCGGCGACTCCAGCAGCACGTCGGAACCCAGCGCCAGCAGGTCGAACGCGACGAACGTGGCCGGCGTCGACTCGGACAGCATCGTCACGCGCGACGCGGCAGGGTGGATGCGTTCGGACAGCGCGTCGAAGTCCAGCTCGTCGTTCTTCGCCACCACCAGCTCGCCGTCGACCACCGCCTTCGCAGGCAGCACCTCCAGCATCGAGGCGACGACCTCGGGGAAGTAGCGGTTGAGCGGCTTGCCGCTGCGGGACTGCAGGAAGACCTCGTCGCCCGAGCGGAACACCACGCAGCGGAAGCCGTCCCACTTCGGCTCGAACAGCAGGTCCGACGAGTCGGGGATGCCGTCCACAGCGGTGGCGAGCATGGGCTGCAACGGTGGCGTCAGCGGTAGGTCCACGCGTGCATCCTGCCCCTTCAGCTGGAATTTCGCCGCTGATACCGCAGCAACAGCACGTCGTCCGCGCGCAGCACGGACGCCAGCGTCAGATCCACGGGCGGGATCACCGCACCGTGCGCGATCCGCGACGAGTCCCCCACCGCCAGCAACGGCGACACCGTCAGGTTCAGCGCGTCCACCAGCCCTGAAGCGACCATCGTCCCGAACAACCGCGGCCCGCCCTCGAGGTTGATCCGGTGCAGCCCCCGCGCCGCGAGCTCGGCCACCGCCACCTTCAGATCGACCTCGGTGTCACCGGCGATGATCACGTCGGCGGGCAACGGCGGAAGCTGAGCAGACGCACAGGTGATCACGATCGGCGGCACCGAGGTGTCGGTGAACAGCGGCAGGTCCGCGGTCAAAGTTCCGCGCGCAGTCACCACGGCGATCGGCAACGGCTTGGCACGTCGCGCGCCGCGGTAGCCCTCGATCAACACGGTCCCCGCGCCCACCAGCACGACGTCGGAGAGCTCGCGGCCGAGCAGGTAGATCTGCTTGTCGGCGGGCGAGCCCAGGCCGGCCGAGCGGCCCTCGACCGACACCGCACCGTCCACGCTGGACACGAAGTTCGCGGTCACCCACGTGCGGTCCGGCGGATACGCGTAGAGCGACTCCAGGGCTGTGTCGGTCATCTCAACGCCCGGTGAGGGCCACAACATCTGCACGAACCCATCCCATCACGCCGATAGGCTGCGGGCATGCGCTTGTCCGACCGGGATCCCCAAGTCGGGGCCGACGAGTTGATCGAGAACCTGGTGCCGCCGCCGAGGTTCGACACCGTCAGCTTCGACAGCTACATCCCCAACCCGGACGAGCCCAGTCAGGCGGCCGCGGTCGAGGCCGGGCGCCTGTTCGCCGCCCGCGTGAGCGTGAAACGCAGCAAGAAGTGGTCGCTGTTCGGCTCCCGAACGGAAGACGAGGGCAAGCTCGGCCTCTACCTCGACGGCGGCTTCGGCGTCGGCAAGACCCACCTGCTCGCGTCGCTGTGGCACGCGGTGCCGGGTCCCAAGGCGTACGGCACGTTCGTCGAGCTCACGAACCTCGTCGGCGTCCTGACGTTCCCCGAGGCCGTGAAGCGTCTGTCAGGCCACAAGCTGCTAGCCATCGACGAGTTCGAGCTCGACGACCCCGGCGACACCATGCTCGTCACGCGCCTGATCAAGGAACTGATCGCGGCCGGCGTGTTCGTCGCCGCCACCTCGAACACGCTGCCGGACAAGCTCGGCGAAGGCCGGTTCGCCGCTGCCGACTTCCTGCGCGAGATCCAGTCGATGTCCTCGAAGTTCGACGTCGTGCGCGTCGACGGCCCGGACTACCGCCACCGCGGCCTGCCCGACGCCCCCTCACCGATGTCAGACGGTGAACTGGTTGTTAGAGCCTCTAACACCGAAGGCTCGACCATCGACGACTTCGACGACCTGTGCAAAGCGCTCGCCCGCATCCACCCGTCGAAGTACGGCCGCCTCGTCGACGGCGTGACCGCGGTGCACCTCAAGGACGTGAAGTCAGCACCGGATCAGTCGGTGGCGCTGAGGCTCGTGGCGTTCGGAGATCGGCTCTACGACCGCGACATCCCGGTCGCGGTGTCGGGGCAGCCGCTGTCGGAGTTGTTCACCGAGGAGATGCTGCGCGGCGGCTACCGCAAGAAGTACCTGCGCGCGGTTTCCCGATTGGTCGCGCTGAGCCGTGCAACACATGACTGATTGAACGATGCTTAGTTTGACTCCGGCGGCGTTCGAGTATCCACTGGGTGATGAGCGGGAATGATGACGTCCCGACGTCTTCCGGAGGCACCGATGCTGAGTGAAGCCGAACGCCGCTCGCTCGAGGAGATCGAGCAGCGGTTGCTGGCGGACGAACCGAGACTCGCCCGCACGATGAACCGCCAGGTGCGGCCCTGGCTGTTTTACGCCCTCCTGCTCGTCTTCGGCGGCCTCACGGTGTTGCTGACGGTGATCGGCGCGGTCGGCCCCGCCTTCGAGTGCCTGCTGGTCACGGCCGGCGTGCTGGTGCTGCGCAGGTTCCCGCTCAAGCTCCGCTAGCCGGAAACTCGCTGGCGTTCATGACCGGCGACCCACGACCATCGCCCAGTGGGTTATCTGGAAGCGAACGGGCTGGCGTACGCCCTGCCGGACGGCAGGGAGCTGTTCCGCGACGTCTCGTTCAAGGTGAGCGGCGGGACCGTGGTCGCGCTCGTCGGCGCGAACGGTGTCGGCAAGACGACGCTGCAACGGATCCTGTCCGGTGAGCTCACCCCCAAGCAGGGCAGCGTCCACGTGCAGGGCGGGCTCGCGGTGATGCCGCAGTTCATCGGCTCGGTGCGGGACGACAGCCTCGTCAGGGACCTGCTGCTCTCGGTCGCGCCCGAAGCGCTGCGCACTGCGACGAAGGAGCTCGACGAAGCCGAGCTCGCGCTGATGGAGACCGACGACGAAGCCGCCCAGATGCGGTACGCCAACGCCCTCACCGGCTACGGCGAGGCCCACGGGTACGACATCGAGGTCCTCTGGGACACCGTCACCGTCGCCGCGCTCGGCCTGCCGTACGACCGCGCGAGGTTCCGCGAGGTCCGCACCCTGTCCGGCGGCGAACAGAAACGCCTCGTGCTGGAAACCCTGCTCAGGGGCCACGAACAGGTCTTGCTGCTCGACGAGCCGGACAACTACCTCGACGTCCCCGGCAAGCGCTGGCTCGAAGAGCGGCTGAAGACCACCGACAAGGCCGTGTTCGTCGTCAGCCACGACCGCGAGCTGCTCGCCAACGCCGCCACGCACGTCGTCACGGTCGAGGCGCACTCCGCGTGGACGCACGCCGGCTCGTTCGGCACGTGGCACGCCGCGCGCCACAAGCGCATCGAGAAGCTCAAAGAGGATCACCGCCGCTGGAACGAGGAGCACGAGCGCCTCAAGGAACTCGTGCGAACGCTCCAGCAGCAGGCGAAGTACTACGAGTCGATGGCGCCGAAGTACCGCGTCATGTGTGCGCGCCTGGAACGGTTCGAGGAAGCCGGCCCGCCGCCGGAGATCCCGCAGGACGAGAAGGTCAACCCGCGGCTCAAGGGCGGCCGCACCGGTGTTCGTGCGATCACGTGCGAGCAGCTGGAGCTGACCGGGCTCATGAAGCCGTTCTCGCAGGAGATCTTCTTCGGCGACCGGGTCGCGGTGCTGGGGTCGAACGGCTCCGGCAAGAGCCACTTCCTCCGGCTGCTGGGCGGCGACGACGTCAACACCACCGGCGCGTGGAAGCTCGGCGCGCGCGTGGTGCCGGGGCTGTTCGCGCAGACGCACGAGCACCCGGAGTGGATCGGCCGCACGCTCGTGGACATCCTGTGGCACGGCGACGATCAACGCAGAGGCAAGGACCGCGGTGCCGCCATGTCCGTGCTCAAGCGCTACGGGCTCGACAAGGCAGGTGACCAGCGGTTCGAGAACCTCTCCGGCGGGCAGCAGGCGCGGTTCCAGATCCTGCTGCTGGAGCTGTCCGGGGCCACGCTGCTGCTGCTCGACGAGCCGACGGACAACCTCGACCTCGCGTCGGCGGAGGCGTTGCAGGACGCGTTGAACGACTTCGAGGGCACGGTCGTGGCGGTCACGCACGACCGGTGGTTCGCCAAGTCGTTCGACCGGTTCCTGCACTTCCGGGCGGACGGCAGGGTGTCCGAAGTGGACGAACCAGTCTGGACCTAGTCGAGGTCCCAGCTGACGAAGGCGCCGTCGTCGATCGACCCGCCCGCCTTCTTGTAGGTGGCCTGCGCCGCCGCGTCACCCGCGGCGGTGCCGGTCCACATCGCGTAGCAACCCCGTTCGGCCGCAAGGGCTTTCAACGCCTCGACCAGAGCGGTGCCGATGCCGCGGCGCAGGAACGCGTCGTCCACGCCCAGCTCGTAGAGGAACATCTCGGTGCCCTTGTCCGGGTGGGTCGTCTCCACTCCGGACACGAACCCGGCGGGCTGGTCGCCGACGTAGGCGATCAACAGGTGGCTGTGGTCCTGGGCGAGGAACCGCGCGGTCGCCTCCGGCACGGGAGGCGCGTCGAACAGGTGCCCGGCGGCGAACACGTCGTCGGGGGAGGCGGCGCGGCGGATCTTCATAACGCCAGGCTATGCAATTTTTCTGTTCACCTGCGTCGGGTACTACCGCTGGCGTGTCGGTTGACGCCTGCTGCGAACGCCTCGGGCCCGGGATCTGGGCCGAGCCGCTCAACGCGCTGACGAACCTCGCGTTCCTGATCGCCGCGCTCCCGAGCAAGCCGCGCCAACCCTGAAAGCACTCCCGATCCTGCCGCCGGCAGCAGGCCTCGCGAGCCTGGGCTTCCCGCACTCGCGACGCAGCTGACCAGGCCCGTGGAAGCGCGTTCATCGCGGTCTTCGTCCGGTACCACGCGGCGGTGTCCGCCCACTGCCGCCGGCAGATCCGCCGGCTGCTGGCGTGGATCGCGGCACGGTGCTCGTCGTAGTCGCGCGGGCTTGCTCGCGCGCGGCTTCCGGAATNGCCCGTGGAAGCGCGTTCATCGCGGTCTTCGTCCGGTACCACGCGGCGGTGTCCGCCCACTGCCGCCGGCAGATCCGCCGGCTGCTGGCGTGGATCGCGGCACGGTGCTCGTCGTAGTCGCGCGGGCTTGCTCGCGCGCGGCTTCCGGAATTGTCAGACCTGCCTGAGACGATTGGAGTGGGGACCCGATCCCCCCAGGGGGCCTGCCAGTCGGAATCGATTCCGCGCACGGTGGAGCGTGGGTGCGGTCGCTCGTCCTCAGCACGCTCGATGGCGCGCTCGCGGTAATCGACCCGTCGACGCCGCTTCCACATGGCACTCGCTCGGCGCCATGACGGTGCTCCTGTCTCCGAAGCGATCATTCGACGAGCGCGGGCAGCTTCCCGTTCTTGACCAGGTCGACCAGGGAGGCGTGGTCGGCCTCGGTCTGGTCGGCGTAGTCGAACGCGTACTTCGCGAACGCCTCGTCCAGCGCCTCGCCGTCGCCGTTCTGGAAGTACCCGGCCAGCAGCCGCGGGTCCAAGGACCGCGTGTGCGCGCGGGCCAGCAGAGCGCCGGCGAACCGGCCGTAGTCGTCGAGGTCGTCGCGCTTCAACGTGGTCGCGTCGATCTCGCCCTTGCGGTTGCGGAACTGCCGCACGATGAACGGCCGGCCCTCGATCGTCGTCCAGCCCAGCAGGATGTCGCTCTCGGCCTGCACGAGCCGCGCGCCGTGCACGATCCGCTTGCCCTCGTGCTTGGCGGCCTCGACGTCCAGGAACGGCTGCAGCGCCGACGGCCGGGCTTCCTTGGCCTGCAGCACGAGAGCCTCGGAGCCGTTGCCGTGCAACAGGATCAGGTAGTTGCGCAGGCCGACGCTGCCGGTGCCGACGACGCGGAACGCCACGTCCGACACGCCGTAGCGCATGATCAGGTTCGTCCGCGACTCGCGCAGGGTGTCCACGTAGGACGGCAGCGCGGCGATCACGGCCGCCTCGGTCTCCGGGGTGACGTCCGTGAACGTCGGCGGGTTCGTGATGAACCGCCACTTCTCGCCGTCGTGCGCGGTCCACTTCGCGGCGAACCGGGCGCTGGTGTTCTTGCGCGACTTCTCCGCGGCCTTGGAGAAGTCGTTGATCAGGTCGTCGGCCTTGACCTTCGACAGCGTCGACTCGTCGCCCAGCGCGGTCCACGAGTCCATGAACGGGATCTCCGCGAGGTGCCGGATCGTGCCGCGGTACGCCCGCACGGCGTCCTCGGCGGCGTCGCGGCAGCCCTTGTCGGACACGCCGCCGACCCGGCCCGCGAGCACCAGCGAGGCGACGAGCCGCTTGAGGTCCCACTCCCACGGGCCGGGCAGTGTCTCGTCGAAGTCGTTGATGTCCATGACGATCTGGCCCTCGGGCGTGCCGTAGAGGCCGAAGTTCGCTGCGTGTGCATCACCGCACAACTGAGCGTGCACGCCGGTCGCCGGTGCGGAGGCCAGGTCGCCCGCCTGAAGCCCGGCTGCACCGCGGAAGAACGCGAACGGGTTGGCGAGCATCCGCCCCACCCGCAACGGGATCAGGTGCTCCAGCCGCCCGTCGTTGCTGGCGTTCATGAACTCCAGCACGGAAGGGCGGCGAGCAGCGAGCGACGCGGACCGGTGCGCCTTGAAGTCCACAGAGGACCGCAGCGCCCGGCCCTGCGCGTAGATCTCCTCGGGCTCGGTCCACCTGCCCAGCGCGACAGCGGCCTCAGTACGCACCCGTTCACCCATACGGGTAACTATGCCTGCGGCGGACGAGCCACGTGGCCCGTCCGCCGCATTTGTGACCTACCAACGGAACAAAATCACCCTAAACGGGACGAACGACCTCAGCGATCGCCTGCACGCCCAGGTCGATCTCGTCACGGGTGATGACCAGCGGGGGAGCGACGCGCAGCGTGGTCGCCTGCGTCTCCTTGCACAGCACCCCGCGCGCGGCCAAGGCCTCGGACGCGGAACGCCCGACCGGACCGCCCGGCGCGATCTCGACACCGGCCCACAGCCCGCGCCCGCGCACCTCAGCGACCCCGGAACCGATCAATGAGCCCAGTGACGAGTGCAGGTACGCGCCCAGCTCGCGCGAACGCTCCTGGAACTCGCCGGTCTCCAGCAGTCGCACGACCGCGCGACCGACCGCGCAGGCGAGCGGGTTGCCGCCGAACGTCGACCCGTGCTCGCCGGGCTTCAGCACACCCAGCACGGCCTTCGACCCGACCACGGCGGACACCGGCATGATGCCGCCGCCCAGCGCCTTGCCCAGCGTGTAGAGGTCGGCGCGGATGCCCTCGTGGTCGAGCGCGAACAGCTCTCCGGTGCGCCCGAGCCCCGACTGGATCTCGTCGGCGATGAACAGGACGTTGTGCTCGTCGCACAGGCGGCGGATGCCGGCCAGGTACCCGGCGGGCGGCACGACGACGCCGGCCTCGCCCTGGATCGGCTCGATCAGCACGGCGGCCGTGCGCGGGGAGATCGCGGACTCGATCTCGTCGAGGTTGCCGTACTTCACGACCTTGAAGCCGGGCGTGAACGGCCCGAAGTCGTTGCGCGCCGTCTCGTCGGTCGAGAACGACACGATCGTCGTGGTGCGGCCGTGGAAGTTCGACCCGGCCACGATGATCTCGGCGGTGCCCTCCGGCACACCCTTGACCTGGTACGCCCACTTGCGCGCGACCTTGATCGCGGACTCCACGGCCTCCGCGCCGGAGTTCATCGCGAGCACCATCTCGGTGCCGGTCAACGACGCGAGCTCACGGCAGAACAGGCCGAACTGGTCGTGGTGGAACGCGCGGCTGGTCAGCGTCACGCGGCCGAGCTGCTCGACGGCGGCGGCCACCAGGGCGGGGTGGCGGTGGCCGAAGTTCAGCGACGAGTAGCCGGACAGGAAGTCCAGGTAGCGGCGGCCTTCGACGTCGGTGACCCACGCTCCCTCGCCGTGCGAGATGACCACCGGCAGCGGGTGGTAGTTGTGGGTGCTCCATTCTTCGTCGAGGGCGACGTAGTCAGCGCTAGCCAAATCAGTGGTTCCCGCGGTGTGGTGGTCAGCGATGGCGGTCATCCTCCAAGGCTAGGGGGCTGAACAAGCGATTTCATCCGCGATGCGTTGCAACGAGCCGTCAAACGTTGCGTAGATTCACTGGACAGTGGGTGATCTTTGCGCAACGGGCGGATACAACGGTTCATCGCTACGCTCCGGTGATGGCGAAGAAGTCGGTTCGTGAAGCCCTCCGCCTCGATGAGGTGGATCTCTCCACCCTCGACCCGGCCGGCCGTCCGATCGGTCCCAAGAACAAGAAGGAGGCGGCCGAGGACCTCACCGCCACCGGGGCCGAGCTGGACGAACTGCAGGAAGCGCTCTACGCGGAGAACTCTCGCGCGGTGCTGCTCGTGCTGCAAGGCATGGACACCTCGGGCAAGGGCGGTGTGGTCAGGCACGTCGTCGGCCTGGTGAACCCGCAGGGTGTGCGGATCGCGTCGTTCAAGAAGCCGACTCCCGCCGAACGCCGTCAGCACTTCCTGTGGCGGATCAAGAAGGTCCTGCCCGACAAGGGGCGCATCGGCGCGTTCGACCGCTCCCACTACGAGGACGTCCTCGTGCCTCGCGTGGAACGACTGCTGACCGCCGCGGAGATCCGCAAGCGCTACAAGGAGATCAACGCGTTCGAGCAGGAGCTCGCGGACGGCGGCATCACGGTGGTCAAGTGCTACCTGCACATCTCGCCGGAGGTGCAGAAGGAACGACTGCTTGCCCGCTTGGACGACCCGCGCAAGCACTGGAAGTACAACCCCGCGGACATCGACGTGCGTTCGAAGTGGTCGATGTACCAGGAGGCGTACACGGCGGCGTTGCGGGCCTGTTCCGACACGCCCTGGTACGCCGTTCCCGCTGATCGCAAGTGGTATCGCAACTGGGCGGTGAGCCGGCTGCTGCTGGAGACCATGCGCGAGATGGACCCGAAGTTCCCGCCGCCGGCCTACGACATCGAGGCCGAGAAGGCCCGGCTGATCTCCCAGGACCCGTTGCGCTAGACGCAATCTTGATTGCGCCTATTGCCTTGGCCTGATGGTCTAGGCCACTGTGGGCTGCGCCGCCGCTGAGTATCCCGGAGGTGCGGACGTGGGTGTGGACCGGCGACGTTTTCTCGGAGCCATGGGTGTGGGAGCGGGACTGCTGATGACCGGAGGAACCGCTGAGGCGGCACCTGCGACGCGGAGAGTGTTCTTCGGGGCTTACACGACGTGGAGCGGTGGCGCGCAGGGCATCGGCATCGGTACCTACGACACGGCTTCCGGCCAGCTGAAGTCGACCGGCGTGATCAAGGGCGTGGTCAACCCGTCCTTCGTCATCGAGTCGCGCGACGGCCGGTTCCTCTACGCCGTCAACGAGACCAGCAAGGGTGAGGTCACCGCGATCAACGCGGGCTCTCGCAAGGTGATCAACAAGCAGCCGACCGGCGGCGCGGACCCGTGCCACCTGACGCTCGACCCGTCGGGGAAGTTCCTGATCACCGCGGACTACTCGTCGGGCTCGCTGAGCGTGTTCCCGGTCAAGGCCGACGGCAGCCTCGGCGCGCGCACGCAGAAGGTGCAGCACAAGGGTTCCGGGCCGGACAAGGAACGTCAGGAAGGTCCGCACGCGCACCACATCGTGTTCGACCCGGCCGGCAAGCACGCGCTGGCGGTCGACCTCGGCGCGGACTCGGTGTTCGTCTACTCGTTCGTCGACGGCCAGCTCAAGCTCGTCTCGACGGCGAAGCTGAAGCCGGGCGCCGGACCGCGTCACATCGCGTTCCACCCCGGCGGCAAGGTCGCGTACGTCGCGAACGAGCTGGACTCGACGATCGTGGCCTGCGGCTACGCGGACGGGAAGCTCACCCCGGGTCAGGTGCTCAAGACCGCGCCGGCCGGTGGCGCGCGGAACTACCCGGCCGAGGTGGTGGTGTCCGGCGACGGCAAGCACGTCTACCTGTCGAACCGCGGGCACGACAGCGTGGCGCACTTCGCGGTCAACGGCTCGGAGCTGGCGCTGGTCGGGCACACCTCGGTCGGCGGCAAGTACCCGCGGCACGTCACGCTCGACCCGTCCGGGTCGTTCCTCTTCGCCGCCAACCAGAACTCGAACAACGTGACGTCGTTCGCGGTGGACAGGGCGACCGGCAAGCTGACTCCGTCCGGAACGCCGCTGCAGACCGCCATCCCGGTCTGCGTGCTGCCCACACGACTGGGTTAATGCCCTTCTAGTCGATCGTCCACAGTGGTACTCCGAGCCCTATGGGACTTGTGGCTGGAGTACTGGTTGTAGCTCTGATGGCGCCCGCACCGGTCGCGGGGGAGTACGTCGCACTCGGCGACTCCTACGCTTCCGGTGCGGGCGCTGGTTCCTATTTGGACGGCTCCTGTCGTCGAAGTTCGAACTCGTACCCGGCGTTGCACGGCAAGGGCTTCCCGTCGTTCAAGTTCGTGGCGTGCTCCGGGGCGACGACCAAGTCGTTGAAGTCGCAGTTCAAGGCGCTGACTCCGGCGACCTCGCTGGTCACGATCACCGTCGGCGGCAACGACCTCGGGTTCGTGGACGTGATGACCACCTGCACGCTCAACGGTGACAAGTCGTGCGAGAAGCGGGTCGGGAAGGCCAGGGACTTCGCCCGCGACCAGCTGCCCGGTCGGCTCGACGCCACCTACGCCGCGATCAAGACCGCCGCACCGAGCGCCCAGCTGGTCGTGCTCGGCTATCCGCGGCTGTTCACGCCGGACGACGGGTGCCGCACCCTGTCCGTGAGGAAGAGGCAGGCGCTCAACGACGCTGCCGACGAGCTGTCCGGGGTGATCGCTGCGGCGGCTTCTCGTGCGGGTGCGCGGTACGTCGACGTGAGGGAAGCGTTTGCGGACCACGGCGTCTGCGCGGACGAGCCGTGGATCAACGCGCTGGTCAGTCCGACCGACGACTCCTATCACCCCAACAAGGCCGGTCAAGCCGCGTACTTCGCTGCGTTGTCGCCGAGCAGCTGATGTCCCGTATCCGATATATCGGCTGGGGCGGAATTCGGCTCGGCTACCGGGCAGCCTTCGTGTGATCATGCGGGCGTGAAATCGTTGAGGGAGGTCACGGCCACCCGGTACGTGACGCCGTTCCGCGAGGGCGGCTCCATGCCGGGCCTGGTCGAGGCCGACGACCTGGGTATGTACGTGGTGAAGTTCCGCGGCGCCGGGCAGGGTGTGAAGGTGCTCGTCGCCGAGATCGTCGTCGGTGAGCTGGCGCGGCGGCTGGGCTTCCGGATACCCGAGATCGTGCTGGTGCACCTCGACCCCGAGCTGGCGCGTGCGGAACCCGACCAGGAGGTCCAGGAGCTGCTGCGGGCCAGTGGCGGCCTCAACCTCGGGCTCGACTACCTGCCGGGAAGCTTCGACTTCAACCCGATCGTGCGCGACCCCGGCACCGAGCTCGCGACGAAGCTGCTGTGGTTCGACGCGCTGGTGCTCAACGTCGACCGCAGCTGGCGCAACCCGAACATGCTGCTGTGGCACCGCGAACCGTGGCTGATCGACCACGGCGCCGCGCTGTACTTCCACTACTCCTGGAGCGAGGACCGTCCCGCCACCAAGGAGTACCGGTGGGACGCGTCGGACCACGCGATGCTGCCGGAAGCAGGCCCGGTGTCCGAAGTGGACGCGGAGATGGCCGCGAAGATCACGCCCGAGCTGCTCGACGAGGTGCTCGCGCTCGTCCCGGACGAGTGGCTGGAGGGTGATCCGGCCGAACTTCGGCAGCGCTACAAGGACTTCTTCACCTACCGCCTCGCCAATCGCGGCTGGGTCGACTCGCTGGAGGCCGCGCGTGCCGCACGTGTTTGAGTACGCGCTGCTGCGGGCGGTCCCGCGGCAGGAGCGTGGTGAGTTCATGAACGTCGGCGTGATCGTCTACTGCCGCGATCTGGATTTCCTGTGCGCGAAGACCTATGTGGACGGTGACCGGCTCAGGGCCCTCGACCCGCAACTCGACGTCGAGATGCTGGAAACCAGCCTCAAGCACCTCACGAACTCGTGCGACGGCACGCCCGATGCCGGTCCGGTCAGCCAGACAACGGTTGGGCAACGGTTCCGCTGGCTGACGGCACCCCGCAGCACGATCGTGCAGACCTCACCTGCGCATACGGGATTCACAGAAGACCCGTCGGCCGAGGTCACGAGGCTTTTCGAAGCGTTGGTGCTGCCACCCCGGTAGGTTCGTCGCAACCTGAACGGGCGCATTGCGTCCCTAGTTGCAAAGCGAATCTAAAGCGATCGGGGTTGGCGACACATGAGCGCTGGGTATCACCACGGCTACCAGCAGCCGCGGCGTCCCATGCCGCCGCAGCGGCCGATGAAGAAGAAGAGGCGTCCTGGACGCGTCATTCTGGTGCTGCTGCTCGTCCTGGTGCTGGGTGCCGTCGGTTTTGGTTTGTACGTCGACTCGTCGTTGAAGCGGATCGACGCGCTGCCGGACTACGAGGGCCGTCCCGCGGAGACGCCGGGAACCACGTGGCTGCTCGTCGGTTCGGACGCGCGAGATGGCCTGACGCAGGAGCAGAAGGACGCGCTGGCCACCGGCGACGCGGCCGGTCGGCGCACCGACACCATCATGATGCTGCACCTGCCGGACAACAGCGCCGCCAAGCCGGTGCTGCTGTCGATCCCGCGTGACTCCTACGTGGCGATCGAGGGCAACGCCCGCAACAAGATCAACGCGGCGTACGCGTTCGGCGGGCCGCAGCTGCTCGCGAAGACCGTCGAGGGTGCGACCGGCGTGCGGATCGACCACTACATGGAGATCGGCTTCGGCGGGTTCTCCGACATGGTCGACGCGGTCGGTGGTGTCGACATCTGCATCGACCAGCCGATCAAGGACCCGCTGGCCGGCATCGACCTGCCCGCGGGCTGCCAGGAGCTCGACGGGCCGCAGGCGCTCGGGTTCGTCCGGACGCGCGCGTTCGCGACCGCCGACCTGCAGCGAGTGCAGAACCAGCGGAAGTTCCTGTCCGCGTTGTTCGAGAAGGTCAAGAGCCCGGCCACGCTCGCGAACCCGTTCCGCGTCATCCCGCTGATGAACGCGGCGGCCGGCTCGGTGTCGGTCAACGAGAACGACCACGTGTGGCACCTGGCGAGCGTCGCGCTCAACATGAGCGACGCGACCAGCGGCACGGTGCCCGTCGGCGGGACCCCGACCATCGGCGGTCAGTCGGTCGTGCAGTGGAACAAGGAGAAGGCGTCGCAGCTGTTCGACCTGATCAGCAAGGACGAGCCGGTGCCGGCTGAGCTGATCGCCCCTCCGAAGTAACTACGACTTGACGGGCTCGGAAGTGGGCTCCGAGCTGGTCAACCCGGCCTCCTGTGCGATCTCTTCGAGCTCGCGCAGGAGGTCGTCGTAAATCGGCGTCGCTGACATGGTGTAGCCCCCTCTTATGGATCTTCCCCCGTTCAGGTGACGGGAGCTTACGCCCCTGTACCCGTTCTTCTCGCCTCCTATGCCACCGTGGCGCTAAATGTTGACTAAAGCCACGTGATGACCAGGCGTTATGTGGGCCAGCCACATGTTGATCACGCCGTGTGACGCCTACCGTTTCCGGTCATGTCGAGTGTCACGGGTCACACCGCGCTGGTCACCGGAGCCGCGAGCGGCATCGGCCTGGCCTGCGCCCGCGCGCTGGCCTCCGAAGGCGCCAAGGTCCATCTGGTCGACCTCGACCCCGGCGTGCGGGACATCGCGTCCGAGATCGGCGGGGTCGGGCACGTTCTCGACCTGACCTCGCCGGTGGACGCGTTGCCCGCCGAGGTCGACGTGCTGGTCAACAACGCAGGTGTCCAGCACGTCGCACCGATCCACGAGTTCCCCGCCGAGCGCTTCTCGGCGATGGTCGAGCTCATGCTCGGAGCCGCGTTCCGGCTCACCCGGCACGTGCTGCCGCACATGTACTCCCGCGGCTGGGGCCGGTTGGTCCACATCTCCAGCGTGCACGGGATGCGCGCGTCCGCGTTCAAATCCGCTTATGTCGCCGCGAAACACGGCCTTGAGGGGTTCTCCAAGGTCGCGGCTCTGGAAGGCGCGCCCCACGGCGTCACGTCGAACTGCGTCGCGCCCGGCTACGTGCGGACTCCGTTGGTGGAGAAGCAGATCGCGGACCAGGCTCGGGTGCACGGCATTCCCGAAGCTGATGTTTCGGAACAGATCTTCTTGCAGCGCAGCGCGGTCAAGCGCCTGATCGAACCTTCCGAGGTCGCGTCCGCCGTGCTGTGGTTGTGCGAGAACAGTTTTGTGACCGGTACGTCGTTGGCCGTCGACGGCGGCTGGACTGCTCAATGAGGAGTTGTCGATGATCAAGAAAGTGGTAGGCGCGTCGCTCATCGGAACAACTGTCGAGTGGTACGACTTCTTCCTCTACGGCTCGGCAGCCGCGCTGGTGTTCAACAAGCTGTTCTTCCCGACGGCGGATCCGTTGACGGGCACGCTGCTCGCGTTCACCACGTACGCGATCGGGTTCCTGGCCCGGCCGTTGGGCGGTCTCGTCTTCGGTCACTACGGTGACCGGTTGGGGCGCAAGAAGTTGCTCGTGTTGTCGCTGCTGCTGATGGGTGGCGCGACGATGCTGATGGGCGTGCTGCCGACGTACGCGTCGGTGGGCGTGCTCGCGCCGTTGCTGCTGACGTTGCTGCGCCTGGTGCAGGGCTTCGCTTTGGGCGGCGAGTGGGGCGGGGCCGTGCTGATCGTGTCGGAGCACGGCGATCCGGCGCGGCGCGGGTTCTGGGCGTCGTGGCCGCAGGCCGGTGTGCCGTGCGGGAACCTGCTGGCGACCGGTGTGCTCGCGGTGCTGGCCGCGGTGCAGTCGGACGCCGACTTCCTCGCGTGGGGCTGGCGGATCCCGTTCCTGCTCTCCGGTGTGCTCGTGGTGATCGGGCTGTGGATCCGGCTGTCGGTGTCCGAGTCGCCGATCTTCCTGGCGGCGCAGGCGAAGCGGGACAAGGAGCCGGTGCAGGAGAAGGCGCCCGCGTTGGAGCTGCTGAAGCACAACTGGCGCGAGGTGCTGATCGCGATGGGCGCGCGGTTCGCCGAGAACGTGTCGTACTACGTGATCACGGCGTTCATCCTGGTCTACGTGGTGACCGGGCTAGGGCTGTCGAAGTCGGTGGGGCTCAACGCGGTGCTGATCGCCTCCGCCGTGCACCTTGTGACGATCCCTGTGTGGGGTCACCTCTCGGACAAGTTCGGGCGGCGGTCGATCTACCTGGTCGGCGCGGTCGGCACGGGTGTGTGGATCTTCGCGTTCTTCGCGCTGCTCGACACGAAGGACCCGGTGCTGATCACGTTGGCCACCACCGTCGGACTCGTGCTGCACGGCGCGATGTACGGGCCGCAGGCGGCGTTCTTCTCGGAGCTGTTCGGGACGCGGGTGCGGTACTCCGGTGCGTCGGTCGGCTACCAGCTGGCGTCGATCGTGGCCGGCGCGCTGGCCCCGCTGATCGCGACGGCGCTGCTGCAGGCGTACAAGTCGTCGTTCCCCATCGCGATCTACGTGGTGATCACGTGCGTGATCACGGTGGTGGCCATCGCCCTGGCGCGTGAGACCCGTGGTGCGGATCTGGAGGAACGTGACAGGGTTGGGGTGTGACACGACGGCGTGAGGCCGAACTGGCGGCGTTGTTCGAGACCGCGTCCGAGCTCGCGGGCATGCGCGACCCGGACGCGGTTCTCCGCTCGATCGTGCGCAGGGCCCGCAGGCTGCTCGGCACGGACGTGTCGTACCTGTCGATGAACGACCCGGCCGGCACCTACATGCGGGTGACGGACGGGTCGTTCTCGCCGCTGTTCCAGAAGGTGCGGCTGGGGCTCGGCGAAGGCCTGGGCGGGCTGGTGGCGC
The DNA here is from genome assembly GCF_047445655.1 of Lentzea alba. Classification (GTDB taxonomy): domain Bacteria; phylum Actinomycetota; class Actinomycetes; order Mycobacteriales; family Pseudonocardiaceae; genus Lentzea; species Lentzea alba_A. The sequence goes on along the minus strand of NZ_JAJAEG010000022.1, from coordinate 81,120 downwards.
AGACCGCCCGGCCGTACGCGACCTCCGACTACTTCGCGGACGCCCGCTTCAACCACACCAACCCGATCGACTCGGCGGTGCACGACGAGGGCCTGGTCGCGATCCTGGGTGTGCCGCTGAAGCTCGACTCGAAGGTCATCGGCGTCCTGTACGCGGCCGACCGGACCTCGCGGGAGTTCCCGCCGGAGGAAGTGGCTCTGCTGCAGTCACTGGCGGACCACGCGGCCATCGCGATCGACACGGCGTCGTTGTTCGCCACGATCCAGTCGCACAACGAGGCCATGAAACGGGCCGAGGAGGCACACGACCGGCTCACGGATCTGGTGCTGCGCGGTGGTTCCTCGGCCGAGGTGGCGGCGGCTGTGGGGGAGCTGCTCGGCGGACCGGTCGAGGTGCTGGAGTCCGTGCCCACGCTGGCGGTGCGGGCCAACGGGCGGGCCGTGCTGCTCGACGACGTGTGGGTGTGCGCGGTGCTCGCGGGCTCGGAGCTGCTGGGCGGCATCGCGTTGTCCGGCCGTCCTGACCTGTCGGACGCTGATCGGCGGGTGTTCGAGCGGTCCGCGGCGGTGACGGCGTTGTTGTTGCTGCTGCGCAGAACGGTGGCGGAGGCGGAGAACAAGGTTCGCGGCGAGCTGATCACCGACATCCTGGACGGGCGGGACCCGTCCGGGCTGCTGGCGCGGGCGCGGCGGGTCGGCGTCGAGCTGACCGAACCGCACGTGGTGCTGGTGGCGGACGGGAACCTCTCCGGCGCAACGCATTACGCATCGGTCTACAGAGGACTCGCTGGGTCGCGCGGCCGCGATGTGGTGCTGGCGTTGCCTTCGACGTCCACTGATGTCGCTCGCGAGGTCGCGAAGGCGCTGGACGCGACGGTCGGCGCGTGCGGGCCGGTCACCGGGCCGGTGGCGATCGCGGCGGCCTACGAGGAAGCCAGGCGGTGCTTGAAGGCGTTGCGGCAGCTGGGGCGGGAGAAGGAGGCCGCGACGCTGGACGACCTGGGGTTCGTCGGCGTGCTGCTGGGCGATCGCGCGGACGTCTCCGGGTACGTGCGGTCGGTGCTGGGGCCGGTGCTCGACTACGACGCCGAGCGCGGCACGGAACTGGTGCACACGCTGGAGATCTACTTCCGCTGCGGCGCGAACCTGAGCCGGGCCAAGGAGGAGCTGCACCTCCACGTCAACACGGTCACGCAACGGCTTGATCGAGTCTCGTCGTTGCTCGGCGACTGGCAGACGCCGGACCGGGTGCTGGAGGTGCAGCTCGCTCTTCGGCTACTTCGCTTGCTGGGCTAGCACGGCGTCTCCTGCTGGTGCGTCGGAGTTGCCGAACGGCTTGGCGATCACCATGTAGACCAGCCCGATGCCGACCACGAGCACACCGCTCAGGATCACGACGTAGTTGTCGTACCAGGGTGCGTCCGGGGTGCGCGGCCAGACCATGTTCACCATCGCCGCGACGCCGTACGCGAGCGCCAGGACGTTGACGATCAGGCCCCACCGGCCGAGCGTGAACTCGCCGGACGGCGTCCAGCCCTTGAGCCGGGCGCGGAGTGCGGCGAACACGACCATCTGGAAGCCCAGGTAGATGCCGAGCGTCGCGAACGACACGATCTTGTCCAGCGCGTTCGTGGACAGCATCGACGCGACCACGATGACCGCCGGGATGATGCCGGCGAGCGCCAGCGCGTACGGCGGGATGTGCCGCTTCTGGTTGAACTTCGCGAGTGCCTTGTGTCCGAACAACATCTTGTCGCGGGCGTAGGAGTAGGTCAGCCTGCTCGCCGCGGCCTGCAACGACATCGTGCAGGACAGGAACGAGATCAGCACGACCGCGATCACGATCTTGTAGCCGACCGGGCCGAACGCGTTGGTCAGGATGTTCGTGACGGGGTCCGCGTCGGTGCCATCGATGACCTTGCCGAAGTCCGGCACCGCGAGCAGCAGCGACAGGCACGCGAACGTCGCCGCCGCGCCGCCGATGTAGATGGTGCGGCGCATGGCCTTCGGGATGACGCGGCCGGGGTCCTTGACCTCTTCCGCGGTGTCACCGCAGGCCTCGAAGCCGTAGTACTGGTAGAGGCCGATGATGCCCGCCGCGAAGAACGCGGGCAGGTAGCTGCCGGAACCCTCCGCGCCGAAGCTGTCGAACAGCACGCCCAGGCCGTGGATCCGGTTCTCCACCAACAGCCAGATGCCGACCGCGAGCGCGCCGATGATCTCCGCGGCGAACCCGAAGATGGCGGCCCAGCTCAGCACTTTCGTGCCGGCGTAGTTGATCAGTGTGGAGACCGCGATGATCGCGATCGCGCACAGCACGGTGTTGCCGACGTTGGCGTTGTAGCCGAGAAGTGTTGCCAGATAAGGGCCCGCGCCGTAACTGACGGACGCGATGGTGACCAGCAGGGCGATCATGTACACCCAGCCGGTCATCCACGCCCAGCGCTTGCCCCACAGGCGGCGTGCCCAGGGGTACACGCCGCCCGCGACCGGATACTGCGCGACGAGCTCGCCGAACACGAGCGCGACCAGGAACTGGCCGACGCCCGCGACGACGAAACTCCAGATCATCGGCGGACCGCCCAGGGCGAGGGCCACGCCGAACAACGTGTACGTGCTGACCACGGGGGAGAGGTACGTGAAGCCCAGCGAGAAGTTCGCCCACGGGCTCATGTCCCGCTTGAACTCCGAGGTGTACCCGAGGTCCTTCAGCCTGTCTTCCGCTGTTAGCACCGGTTTCGGGGCTGTTGCTGTCACTACGCCTCCCTGATCAGGTCTGCGGCGCGTTCTCCAATCATGAGCACCGTGACCATCGGGTTCACGGTCGGCATGGTGGGGAACACGGACGCGTCGACGACCCGGAGGCCCTCGAGTCCGATGACTTTCAGCTCACCGTCCACAACGGACCCGATCGCGCAGGTGCCGGCCGGGTGGTAGACGGTGTGGGCGGCCCTGCGCCCGTACTCCGAGAGTGCCTCGTCGCTGGTGACGTCCGGGCCGGGCGCGATCTCGCGCTTCAGCCAGGACTTCAGCGGCTCCTGCTCGGCGATCTTGCGGGCGATCTTGAAGCCGTCGACGAGGGTCTGCTCGTCGTAGCCGTCCTCGTTGGTGAAATAGCCGAAGTCCAGTGCGGGCTTCTCGGTGGGGTCGTTGGACTTCAGCCACAGCTTGCCCTTGCTGTGCGGCCTGGGGATGTTCGGCGTCATGCAGACCCCGTGCTCCACCTTCGGGTAGCCGAGGCGTTCCGTGTTGGTGGTGAACGGGATTTGGTAGAAGTGGAACATCAGGTCCGGGCGCGGGTCGGAGGAGTCGCGCCGGATGAACAGGCCCGCGTCGGAGTCCATCACCGAGTTCTCCGGCAGCGGTTTCGTGGTCTCCCAGACGATGACCGACTCGGGGTGGTCGAGCAGGTTCTCGCCGACGCCGGGGAGGTCGTGCTTCGGCTCGATGCCGATGCTGCTGAGGTGCTCGGCGTCGCCGATGCCGCTCAACATCATCAGCCGCGGGGTGTCGATCGCGCCCGCGCAGAGCAGAACCTCTTTGTTCGCTTCGATGTAGCCCTTGTCGGTGTGCACGCCGATCGCGCGGTTGCCGTCGAACTCGATCCTGCCGGCCCAGGTGTTGAGCAGCAGGGTCAGGTTCTTGCGGCTGTCGAGGATCGGGTGCAGGTAGGCAGTTGAGGCGCTTGAACGTTGGTTGTTCTTCTCGGGGTGGTAAGCGATGGAGAAGAAGCCGACGCCGTCCTCGAACGGCTTGGCGTTGAAGTTGTCGATCTCCGGGACGTCCACGGCCTTCTGCGCGGCGGCGACGAAGTCCTTGGCGATCGGGTTCCGGTCCTTCTCCACCACCGGGATGATGTTGAGCTGGACCTTGTCGTAGTACGGGCCGATCGCGTCCCACGTCCAGCCGTGGCCCCAGTCGTCGAAGTCCTGCGGCAGCGGGTTGAAGCAGATCAACGTGTTGTGGCTGGAACAACCGCCCAGCACCTTCGCCCGGCTGTGCCGGATGTGCGAGTTGCCGCGCGGCTGCTCGACCGTGGGGTAGTCGTAGTCGTACTCGGTCTCGAGCAGGTTGATCCAGTTGCGCAGGTTCAGGATCTTCTCGTCGCCGACGTCGGACGGCCCGCCCTCGATGACCGCGACCGTGACGTTCTCGTCCTCGGTGAGTCGTGCTGCGAGCACGCAGCCCGCCGTACCGCCGCCGACGATCACGTAGTCATATGCGGTCACTGGCTGGAGTCCTTTCGCGCGAACCAGTTCTGGGCTTGAGGCTTGAGGTTCTGGTAAACGTGCTTGGGCTCCGTGTACTCGTGCAGGCCCGCGGTGCCGAGCTCACGGCCGACGCCGGAGCGCTTGAAGCCGCCCCACTCGGCCTGCGGCAGGTAAGGGCCGAACTCGTTGATCCACATCGTGCCGTGGCGGAGCTTCTTGGCGACGCGCTGCGCCTTGTCGATGTCCTGGCTCCAGACACCGCCGGCGAGGCCGTACTCGGTGTCGTTGCCGAGTTTGACGGCCTCTTCCTCGGTCTCGAAGCGTTCGGCGGTGATGATCGGGCCGAACGTCTCGTCCTGGACGAGCTTCATGTCCCTCGTGCAGTCCGCGTAGACCGTGGGGCGGAAGAAGAAACCGTTCTGCAGCTCGGGTTCGTCCGGCCGCTTGCCGCCGGCCTTGAGGGTGGCGCCCTCCTGCTTGGCGATCTCGACGTAGCTCTCGACCTTGGCGCGGTGCTCGGCGCTGACGAGCGGCCCGGACTCGGTGTCCTCGTCGAAACCGTTGCCCAGCTTGATGAGATCGGCCCTGCGCGCGACCTCGTTGACGAAGTCGTCGTAGATGTCCGTGTGCACGATGAGCCTCGTGCCGGACGAGCAGACCTGGCCGGCGTGGAAGAACGCGGCCGTCAGCGCGTAGTCGACGGCGGTGTCGAAGTCGGCGTCCGCGAAGACGATGTTCGGGTTCTTGCCGCCGAGTTCGAGCGCGACCTTCTTCACGGTCTTCGCCGCGGCCGCCATGATCCGCTGGCCGGTGGCGAGGCTGCCCGTGAACGAGATGAGGTCGACGTCCGGGTGTTCGCTCAGCGGCGCGCCCACCTCGGGGCCGGTGCCGAGGACGAGGTTCGCGACGCCGTCGGGCAGGCCGGCTTCCTGGAGGAGCTCGAACAGCTTGATGGTGGTGAGCGGGGTGATCTCGCTCGGCTTCGCGACCAGCGTGTTGCCGGCCAGCAGCGCCGGGGCGATCTTCCAGGACACCTGCAGCAGCGGGTAGTTCCAGGGCGCGATCATGCCGCACACGCCGACCGGTTCGTAGTCGATGCGGCTGATGACGTCGGGCGGGGTGCCCTGGACGATCTTCGGGTGCAGCAGCCCGGCGAGGTTGCCGTAGTAGCGGAACACGGCGCACACGTCGTCCACGTCGATGCGGCTCTCGACCAGCGTCTTGCCGGTGTCGAGCGTCTCGGTGCGGGCGATGTCCTCCTTGTCGCGCTCCAGGAGGTCCGCGACCCGGTTCAGCACGGCGGCGCGGTGCTCGGGGCTCGCGTGCTGCCAGTCGCCGTGGTCGAAGGCGTTTCTGGCCTTCGCGATCGCTGCGATCGCCTGTTCGCGGGTTTGGTCCTCGACCTCGGTGAGAACACTCTGATCGAAGGGGTTGATGATCTGCCGCACCGGCGACACGGACTGCCTCCCTGATTCGTGTGTCCACGAAGGACACTGGGGTGTAGCCGGTCGCCGGTGGCGTTAAACCGTGACGACCGTCTCCTACTTCAAATTCCTGCGCAGTCGGGTGAACATGCGAGCGTTGCTCATTGCGAGGATGCCGACGACATCCTCCGGGTTGTCACCGTCTCGATAGGTCGCCACGAACTTCCGGTCCTCGATGGACCCATCTTCGACGCGGACGTCGTTCGTCGCCCGTCCGATGAACTGGATCCGCACGCCGTACTGATCCGACCACACATAGCCGCCGTTGGTGTGCGTCGCGACCGTGTCGCCGGCGAGCAAGTTGCGGGTGGCGACTTGAGCCTGTTCGGTCGCCGACGTCCAGTGCTCGGCGCGGTGGCCCGCGCAGTTCGCGACGTCGCCGACGGCCACGACGTTCTTCAGGTTCGTCACGCCGCCCGCGTCGCACACGACGCCGTTGTCGACCTTGACCGGGCCGCCGGCGAGCCAGTCCGTCGCGGGGCGCACGCCGATGCCCGCGACGACGACGTCGGCGTCGACCTTGCGTCCATCACTGAGGTTGATTCCGCCGTCAATGTTGACTGAATCAACATTGATTCCGGTAATCAACGTTGATCCGTGGTCGCTGTGCAGTTGTCCACATGCAGCACCCATCTCGGCGCCCAGTACACGTGTCAACGGCGTCGGCAACGCCTCGACGACGGTGACCTCCTTGCCGAGTGCACGTGCGCTGGAGGCGATCTCGGCACCGATGAAGCCGGCGCCGATGACGCCGATGTGCTGCGCGCCGCCGAACGCCTCGCGGAGCTTGATGGCGTCGTCGAGCGTGCGCAGGACGTGTGTGCCGGGCATCGTGCGCGGGATGCCGCCCGTGGCGATGACGAACCCATCGGCTTCGACGTTCGTGCCGTCGCTGAGCGCGACCTCTCGTGTGGAGAGCAGTCCGGTGGCCTGCACGCCCAGGCGCCACTCGGCGTTGAGAGCGTCGAGGTCCTCCTGGTCGGCGAGCGGCACGGCCTCGCACTTGCCGAGCAGGAAGTCCTTCGAGAGGGGAGGCCTGTCGTACGGCAGATGCACCTCATCGCCGACGATGACGAGCCGTCCGTCGAACCCCTGCTGGCGCAGAGCCTGCGCCGACCTCAAACCGGCGAGCGAAGCGCCGATGATCGCGATCGTCCTCACGCCACGTCCTTGTTCACCTCGACATCGACATAGACCTCTCCATCCTTCACAAAGACGGGGTAGGTCTTCACCGGTCTTTTGGCGGGCAGACAAGTCGGCTCGCCGGTGCGAAGGTCGAAGGACGCGGCGTGCAGCGGGCACTCGACGAAGCACCCCTCCAGCCACCCCTCGCTGAGCGAGGCGTCCTGGTGGGTGCAGGTGTCGTCGATGGCGTAAAGCACCCCGTCGGCGTTGAAGACCGCTATGGGCGCATGAGGGCCGACGATGCGCACCGCCTCTCCCGGGGGCAGGTCCATGAGAGCGCAGGCGCGGATCATCGTCGGCCTCCGTTGCGTTACGCGGCACGCGTTCCGAATGACGCAACACAATGTGCGGCTCCGGCGACGCGCCGTCAAGAGTTCGAGCGGGTTGTTTTGCCTGCCGGTTACTGTTGCGCGATGAGCAACTCCGACTCGGCAGCTCAGGTGCAGTCCGTCGACAGAGCCATCAGCGTTCTTGAACTACTGGCGCAAGGCGAGGCCGGTATCACCGAAATCGCAGGTGAGCTGGGTGTGCACAAGTCCACGGTGTCCAGACTCGTCTCCGTGCTGGAGGCGCGTGGCCTGGTCGAGCAGCTCGGGGAAAGAGGCAAGTACGCGATCGGTTTCGGCGTGGTCCGCCTGGCCGGTGCCGCCACCGGCCGGATGGACCTGACCAAGCTCGGCCAGCCCGTGTGCCAAACCCTGGCCGACTCCTTCGGCGAAACCGTCAACATCGCCGTGCACGACGCCGGCGTAGCCATCAACATCACCCAGGCCCGCGGCTCGGCAGCCGTCTCGGCCGTGAACTGGATCGGCCAGCGAACACCCCTGCACGCCACCTCGTCCGGCAAGGTCCTGCTCGCCTACCTCCCACTGGACGAGCGCACGCGGCTCGTCTCCTTACCGCTCGACTCCTACACCGAGAACACCGTCGTCGACGCTTCGAAACTCTTGTCCGAACTGGAGGAGGTCGCGGCGCAGGGGTTCGCGGCGTGCTTCGAGGAACTGGAACTGGGCCTGCACGCGGTGGCCGTCCCGGTCCGCGGGCACCGCGGCGAGGTGGTGGCGGCGATGAGCGCCTCCGGGCCTTCGTACCGGTTGTCCCGGGAACGGGTCCAGCAGATCGTGCCTGCGATGTCGGCGGCGGCGGCCGACCTCTCGGCGCAGCTGGGCTACTTCGCGGGCTGACGAAGCCGATCGAGCAGCACTGCCCGGATCTCGGGCCGTGTCCCGAACACGAGCAGGAACGTCGCTTCACGGATCAGTCGCTGACCGTGCTCGTGCGACAGAACGGCCCGGCTCCCGTCGTGAACGACGAGGGCCGAGGCCGTCCTGAGCGCGAGCTCCGCCGCCTGCGCTCTGGCTGCCGGGATCTCGTCGTGGGCGGCCCCGTGCAGCCGCTCTCGCGTCGCGTTGAGCTCGGTTTCCTCATGCCCCATCAGCTTGATCGCCCGGCTCGCGACCCCGAGCGCGAGCGATCCGGTGAACCGCAGCGACTCCGGATCACCCCGTCGGTGTTCGGCGCGCGGGATCGTGGACGTGACCCGCTCGTGTGGCACGAACAGGCCGTCGAACCGGAGCGTCACCGTCCGGCTCGCCTGCACCGCGACCATCCGCAACGGCTTGTCTGCGACCAGTTCCGCGGTGTCCACCAGCGCCCACACCAGAACGTCGTGCTCATCCCGCGCCGCGACGTGCAGGACGTCGATCAGACCCCATCCGGTGACCCACGGCGCCTGGCCGTCGAACACCCAGCCTCCCGGCACGGCCTCGGCGGTGAGCTGCGGCGGTCCCGGTCGCACCGCGGCACCCGCCGCGAGTCCGGCGCGACGCGCCCCGGTGGTGAGCGGCGACAGGAACTCGTCGCGAAGGGCTTGGTTACCGGTGTCCGCGACGGCCCTGACTGCGCCGTGGTGCTGAACCCAGACGAACGTGGTGGTCAGGCAGCCACTCGCGAGTGTTTCCACGATGCGCTGGACCGTGGGGTAGTCCGGCACGTCGAGAGTGGACTCCGGCGACGCGAGGCCGTAGAAGCCGGCGTCGGCCAGCAGGTCCAGGTGGGGGACGCAGGCCCCCGCGTCGACCTCCGGCGCCGCGGGGAACAGCACCTCGCCGGCGATTCGCTCCGCCTCGCGGAGGGCCTCACTCACTGTCTCGCGCCTTGCGGAGCTTGGCGGGGGCCTTGAGCCGCCACGCCTCCTCGATCAGCTCGGCCAGCTGACCGGGGTCGACCTTCTCCAGGTCGACCAGGATCGCGCCGTAGCCGTCGTAGTGCGGCGTCGTGTAGAACGCCGGGTCGCCGGAGGCCAGCAGCGCGGCCTTCTCGTCCAGGTCGCACATCAGCACCAGGCCGCCCTCGGCCTCGGTCCGCAGTCGCGCGAACCCCTTGCCGGCGACCTTCAGCGACGGCGTCCGGAACCAGGTGGACTCCTCCACCTCCGGCAGCCGCCTGGCCGAGTCGACCACTTCGTCCCACGTTGGCATGGGTTCATCGTGACGGTCGTGGCCGACACTTGCCTTGTACGAATGGAAGCTGAATTCGGTCGCGCGCACGGAGGCTGCTCGGCCACGCTGCACGGCGTGGCACCTGAGTTCATCCCCGGTCTCGAACTGGCGGGCCGCTTCTACCGCGAGGCCGTGCGTCCGTTGCTGGACCGGCATTTCACCGGACTGGCCCACACCGCGGCGTTGATCGGGCCCGGTTCCGAGGTCCTCGGTTTCGACACCGCCCAGTCGACCGATCACGACTGGGGGCCGCGTCTGCAGCTGTTCCTGCACCCCGGTGACCTCGCGCGGTACGGCGCCGAGGTGCGGACCGTGCTCGCCCGGCACCTGCCCGCCGACATCGCCGGGTACTCGACCAACCTGGTCCCCACCGGCGAGCGCGGGACGGTGCACATGCGGCCGGTGGACGGGCTTGTCCGGCACGGGGTCGTCGTGGCCGGCCCCGCCGCGTGGCTGACCGACCGGCTCGGCTTCGACCCGTTCGGCGACATCACCGCGGACGACTGGCTGGCCACGCCCACCCAGCTCCTCGCGGAGGTGACCGGCGGCGAGATCTTCCACGACGGACTCGGCCTGGAGGCGGTCCGGCGGAAGCTGGCCTGGTATCCCGACGACGTGTGGCGGCGCGTGCTGGCCGGCCACTGGCGGAGTCTGGGCGATGAGGAGTCCTTCGTCGGCCGCTGCGGCGACGTCGGTGACGAACTTGGCTCCGCCGTCCTCGCCGCGCGGCAGGTTCACCACCTGATGTGCTTGTGCCTGCTGCTCGGCCGCGTCTACCCGCCCTACGGCAAGTGGCTGGGCAGCGCCTTCGCCCGCCTGCCCTGTGCGGCCCGGCTGGTGCCGGTGCTCAGCGCGGCCCTGGCGGCGACCGACTGGTGCGGTCGTGAGCGGCACCTCTGCGAGGCGTACGAGGTCGTCGCCGGCTTGCAGAACGAGTCGGGCTCGCCGCGCCGGTGGACCCCGGCACGCGGTGGTTTCACGACCGGCCGTACCGGGTGCTGGACGCCGGGCGGTTCGTGGAGGCGCTGCTGAACGTCCCGTAATGCCCGGTTTCACCGAGTGTCAGACCTCGCCCGCCCGAACGCGGTATTGACACCGGGTCGCGCGAGCCGCAATTTGTTGCTGATGGCGGAACGGGTTCCGTTTCGCGCAACGGCGGCGAAGGGGTGTCCGGCATGGCTGGAGAGGTGCCTCGCGTGGTGCTCGTGGGGGCCGGGATCGTCGGCTGCGCACTGGCCGACGAGCTCACCGAACGGGGCTACACCGACGTCACGGTGCTGGATCAGGCGCGGGGGCTTGCCGCGGGTGGTTCCAGCAGCCACGCGCCGGGGCTGGTGTTCCAGACGAACTCCTGCCGCAGCATGACCGCCTTCGCCCGCTACACGGTCGAGAAGTACACCGCGCTGGGCTGCTTCGACCAGATCGGTGGCCTGGAGATCGCAACTACCCCCGCTCGGCTGGAAGACCTCAAGCGTCGGCAGGGGTGGGCCACGTCGTGGGGTGCGGAGAGCCGGCTGATCGGGCCGGACGAGGTGGCGCGGCTGCACCCGTTGCTGGACCGCGAGCAGATCCTGGGCGGGTTCCTGATCCCGAGCGACGGGCTTGCGAAGCCCGTGCTGGCGGCGGAGTTACAGGCTCAGCGCGCCATCGCGCGGGGTGCGCGGTTCGAGTTCGGGCAGAAGGTCGTCGCGGTCGAGACCTCGGGCGACCGGGTCACGGGCGTGCAGACCGAGACGGACACCTACCCCGCCGACATCGTCGTGTCGTGTGCCGGGATGTGGGGGCCGGTGCTGGGCGAGATGGTCGGGCTGACCGTGCCGCTGGTGCCGATGGCGCACCAGTACGCGTTCACCGGCGACCTGGCCGGGGTCAGCACGGAAGCGCTTGCGCGGCAACCCATTCTGCGGCATCAGGAAGCTGATCTGTACTTCCGTTCGCACGGACAGGCGTTGGGGATCGGCGCGTACGGGCACCGGCCGATGCCGATCAGGGCGCACGACATCACCGGGTCGGAGCTGCCGTTCACCAAGGAGGACTTCGAGCCGTCGTGGGACGCGGCCGTCGAGCTGATTCCGGCGCTCGCCGAGGCCGGGGTGTCGAGCGGGTTCAACGGGCTGTTCTCGTTCACCAGCGACGGGATGCCGTTGCTGGGAGAGCATCCTCGGCTCGAAGGGTTCTGGGTGGCGGAGGCGGTGTGGATCACGCACTCGGCCGGCGTCGCGAAGTCGGTGGCCGAGTGGATCGTCGACGGCAAGCCGCAGCTGGACCTGCACTCCAGTGACATCACGCGCTTCGAGCAGGTGCAGCTGGCGCCGGACTACGTGCTGGAGCGCAGCTGCCAGAACTTCGTCGAGGTCTACGATCTGCTGCATCCGTTGCAGCCCATGGAAAGCCCGCGGCCGATCCGGACGAGTCCGTTCTACGGCAGGCAACAGGAGCTCGGCGCGTTCTTCCTGGAGGCGTCCGGGTGGGAGCGGCCGCACTGGTACGAGGCCAACGCGACGCTGCCCGAGGTCGCGGAGGTGCCGGAGCGCAACGACTGGGCCGGCCGGTACTGGTCGCCGATCTGCGGGGCCGAGGCGCTGGTGACGCGCAAGAGGGTCGCGATGTTCGACATGACGCCGTTGAAGCGGCTGGAGGTCAGCGGACCGGGGGCGCTGGAGTTCTTGCAGCGCATGACGACCAACAACCTCAACCGCAAGCCCGGCGCGGTTGTCTACACACTGCTGCTGGATCAGACGGGTGGCGTCAGGAGCGACCTCACGATCGCGCGACTCGACGCGACCACCTTCCAGGTCGGTGCCAACGGGAACCTCGACCTGGAATGGCTCACAAAACACGCTCCCGACAACGTCTTCCTCCGCGACATCACGGCCGGCACGTGCTGCATCGGTTTGTGGGGCCCGAACGCGCGTGACCTCGTCGAGCGGCTCCCGCACACGCTGGACACTCAGAAGGGTTACTTCACCGCGCAGAAGGCGTTCATCAAGAACGTCCCGGTGACCGCGCTACGACTGTCCTATGTGGGCGAACTCGGCTGGGAGCTGTACACCACGGCGGATCTCGGCCCGAAGCTGTGGGACACGCTGTGGGAAGCCGGGCAGGAGTTCGGGGTCATCGCGGCGGGGCGCGGGGCGTTCAACAGCCTGAGGCTGGAGAAGGGCTACCGGTCGTGGGGCACGGACGTGACCGACGAGCACGACCCGTTCGAGGCGGGGCTCGGGTTCGCGGTCCGCAAGGACAAGGAGTTCCTGGGCAAGGACGCGCTCGAACAGCGCACGAGCGGCAAGAAGCTCACCTGTCTCACGATCGACGACCCGCGGCAGGTCGTCATGGGCAGCGAACCTGTTTTCCACCAGGGAAAGCCGGTCGGTTACGTCACGAGCGCGGCCTACGGGTACACGACCGGGCTGAACATCGCGTACGCGTGGCTGCCCGACGGCGTCGACGAGGTGGAGATCGAGTACTTCGGCGAACGGGTCAAGGCGCGCCCGGCCCAGGAGCCGTTGTTCGACCCCGAGATGAAGCGGCTCAGAGGGTGAGCCACGACGTCATCGTGATCGGGCTCGGCGGCATGGGAAGTGCAGCCGCGTACCGGCTCGCCCAGCGCGGGAAACGGGTGCTGGGACTGGAGAAGTTCACGCCCGTGCACACGCAGGGATCGAGTCACGGCGGGTCGCGCATCACGCGGCAGGCGTACTTCGAGGACCCGGCCTACGTGCCGTTGCTGCTCAGGGCCCACGAGATGTGGGACCAGATCGAGCGCGACAGCGGTGAGCACATCTTCCACCGGGTCGGCGGGGTTCTCGTCGGCGCGCCGGACAGCCGTACGATCAGCGGCAGCCGGGCGAGCGCTGAACAGTACGGCTTGAAGCACGAAATGCTTGACGCGCAAGAGATCCGCGAACGCTTCCCCACGATGAGGCCCAGCAAGAACGAGGTCGCGCTCTACGAAGCCGGTGCAGGCCTGGTCGTGCCCGAGAAGTCGGTGAAGGCGCATCTCGAACTGGCTGCGAAAGCCGGTGCCGAGCTGCACTTCGAGGAACCGGTGACGCACTGGGAAGAAGGCCGGGTCACCACGGCTGAGGCGACCTACGAGGCCGACCACGTCGTCGTGTGCCCCGGCCCGTGGGCGACAGAGCTGTTGCGAGACCTGGAGATCCCGTTCGAGGTCGAACGACAGGTCCAGTTCTTCTGGAAGGCCACCGAGAACTTCGCCGACCATCCGACCTACATCTGGGAGGACGCGGCGGGGAAAACCTTCTACGGCTTCCCGGAGATGGACGGCGCGGTGAAGGTCGCGATCTTCGGTGGCGGGCAGATCTGCACGCCGGAGACGATCGACCGCACGGTCCACGACCACGAGGTCCAGGCGATGCGGGACGTCATGGCGCCCAAGATGCCGGGCATCGCGGGCACCTTCCAGCGCGCCGCCACGTGCATGTTCACCAACACCGCGGACGAGCACTTCGTCATCGCGCGCCATCCGGAGCACGACAACGTGACGGTGGCGTGCGGCTTCTCCGGGCACGGCTTCAAGTTCGTGCCGGTCGTCGGCGAGATCCTCGCCGACCTCACGATCGACGGGGCCACGCGGCACCCGATCGCACTTTTCGACCCTGCTCGCTTGAGAGGCGGAGCATGACCGGCAGCCTGATCTCCACCCTTGAGGGCCGCTACTACACCGACCCCGGGATCTTCGCGCAGGAGCAAGCGAACATCTTCGAGAAGATGTGGTTCTGCGCGGTCAAGTCGGGTGACCTCGCGAACCCCGGCGACTTCCGCACCGTGCAGGTCGGCCGCGAAAGCGTGCTGATCGCGCGGGACCGCCACGGCGCGCTCAACGCGTTCCTCAACGTCTGCCGGCACCGCGGCGCGCGCATCTGCGTCGACGAGGCAGGCAGCGTCAAGCGGGCGTTCCAGTGCCCGTACCACGCGTGGACCTACGCGTTGGACGGCAAGCTGATCGCCGCGCCGAACCTCACCTCGATGCCGGACGTCGACCGGGTGGAATACGGCCTGACGAAAGTCCATCTCCGGGAGTGGCTGGGCTACGCCTGGGTGAACCTCGCCGACGAACCGCCGAGCTTCGAGGACGACGTGCTCAGTGCCGTGACGGAACGCCTCGGCACGCTGGAAGGCATCGACGGCTACGAGATCGACCAGTTGTCCGTGGGCAAACGAATCGTCTACGACGTCAAGGCCAACTGGAAGCTCATCATCGAGAACTTCATGGAGTGCTACCACTGCGCGACGATCCACCCCGAGCTCACCGAGGTGCTGCCCGAGTTCGCCGACGGCTACGCGGCGCAGTACTACGTCGGGCACGGCGCCGAGTTCGGTGACGAGATCAAGGGTTTCACCGTCGACGGCAGCGAAGGCTTCGAAAAACTTGCGTCGTTGGAAGAAGAACGCGACCGGAAGTACTACGCGATCACCATCAAGCCGCAGGTTTTCATCAACCTCGTCCCGGACCACGTGATCCTGCACCGCATGTACCCGGTGGCCGTCGACCGCACGATCGTCGAGTGCGATTGGTTGTATGCAAAGGAAGTGGTCGACACCGGCCGTGACGTCTCTCGCTCGGTCGAGCTGTTCCACCGGGTGAACGAACAGGACTTCGAAGCCTGCGAGCGATGCCAGCCCGCGATGGCCTCCCGTGCTTACGCGCGCGGGGGAGTGCTGGTGCCCTCTGAGCACCACATCGGCGGTTTCCACGAGTGGCTCGTCCAGAAACTGGAATCAGCCGACTAGGGGATCGACGCGTCACCCGTGCACGCGAAAGCTTGCACGGGTGATGGAGCAGACGGACTTCTTGCTCCCGGACGGGGAGCACGATCTCCTCCGCCGCATCCGGCAACTGGCCGAGCGGGCGGAACGGACGGCGCACAACCGGTCCAACCTCGTTGGCCCGCCGCCGTCGCAGGAGCACCTGGACATCCTCGCGGAGATCAGAGCTCTCACCGAGGAGATGACCACCGGCTCTCGGACGGAGAGACGGGCCGAGGCGTTGCCCCGGCCCGCCAGACCTGCAGACGATCTGGTGACAGGAAAAATGCCATGAGGGTGACCTTCATGGACCTCAGGTCCATGAAGGTCACCCTCATGGCATTTTGCGGTCAGCGGCGCTGGCCGCGCACCATCTTGACGAGTCCCTTCATCGTCTCTTCCAGCCCGGAGCCGAACGGGTTGTCGTGCACCAGGTACGTCCACGTCGAGCTCGGGCGCTTCACCCCGGAGTCGGAGAGGTCGTAGCCGTCGTCGGTGATCTTCGCGGCCTCGTACTTCTCCCCGGCCTGCTCCCACGACTCCGGCACGATCTTGTTGAACGCCGGGATGGCCTCGCGGTGGAACTCGTCCAGCGGGTTCTGCCGAGCCAGCGCGCGCAGGTGGATGCCCTCGCGCAGGTCCGACAGGAACGTCAGGTGGTGCGTCCACAGGTCGTCGAGGTAGAACAGCGTGATCTTGCGGGCGGCGTCGATGGCCACCTCGTCGGACACGCCTTCCTTCTCGCCGAGCTTCTCGAACGCCGCGTCCGTGCGCAGCACCACGTCGCGGTGCTTGAGCAGCAGGTCGCGCTGGTGCTCGATCAACTTGTTGTAGCGCCACGTGTTGCGGTGGATCTCCAGGTTCACGCCCTCGGCGACGCGCTGGGCGTGCTCGAAGGTGTGCAGCAGGCCCTTGTCGCGCACCCGGCCGTCTTCGTCCACTTCGGACGGGTCCTCGGCGTCCGGCGCGTACTGGGTGATCAGCTCGTCGTGCATCGACGAGAAGAACACCGAGCCGCCGGGGTCGCCCTGACGTCCGGCACGGCCGCGCAGCTGGTCGTCCAGACGTGAGGACGAGTGCCGGCCGGTGCCGATCACGTACAGGCCGCCCAGCTCGGCGATCCGGTCGTGGTCCTCGCCCTCGTGGCCGCCGAGGCGGATGTCCGTACCGCGACCGGCCATCTGCGTCGAGACGGTGATGCGCCCGAACGAGCCGGCGTCGGCGATGATCGACGCTTCCTCGGCGTCGTTCTTCGCGTTCAGCACGACGCACTCGATCCCGGCGTCGTTCAGCTTCGAGGAGATGCGCTCGGACTCCGCGACGTCGAGCGTGCCGACGAGGATCGGCCGCCCGGTCTCGTGGACGGTCTTGATCTCCTCGACGATCGCCTCTTCCTTCTGCTCCAGCGTCGCGTAGAGGCGGAAGTGCTCGTCCTCGCGGATGTTCTCCTTGTTCGGAGGGATCACGAGGACTTCGAGCTCGTAGAACTCCCGCAACGTCTCCGCGACGGCGACCGCGGTACCGGTCATGCCGCACCGCGTCGGATACCGCGACAGCAGCGCCTGCACCGTCATCGAGTCGAGGATCTCGCCCGACTCGGTCGTCTGCACGTTCTCCTTGGCCTCGACCGCGGCCTGCAGACCGTCCGGCCACCGCTGCAGCTTCGCGACACGGCCGCGGGTGTCGTTGATCAGGTGCACCTTGCCGTCGCGCACGATGTAGTCGACGTCGCGGTGCAGCAGCACCTGCGCGTGCAGGGCGACGTTCACCTTCGACAGCGTGGAGGTGACGTGCTCCTGCGAGTACAGGTCGATCTCGCCGAGCGCGCGCTCGACGGCCTCGGAGCCCGCGCCCGTGAGGAAGACGTTGCGCTCCTCGTCGTCGATCTCGTAGTGCAGGTTCTGCCGGAGCCGCTTCACGAGGTCCGCGATGACGGGGTCGGCGGCCTCGGCACTGGTCGAGCCGGCCAGGACGAGCGGCACGCGGGCCTCGTCGACGAGCACCGAGTCGGCCTCGTCGATGAGCGCGACCTCGGGCTCGGGGACGATCAGGTCCTCGGGCTTCGTGACGATCCGGTCGCGCAGGATGTCGAACCCGATCTCGCTGACCGGCGCGTACGTGACCTCGCACTGGTAGGCCTCGCGGCGCTCCTCGGCCTTCGAGCTGCCGTTGATCCAGCCCACCGTGACGCCGAGCAGCCGGTACAGCGGCCCCATCCACTCCGCGTCGCGCTGGGCGAGGTAGTCGTTGACGCTGACCACGTGGACGCGCTTGCCCTTGATCGCGAACCCGGCCGCGGCCATGGCGCCCGCGAGCGTCTTGCCCTCACCGGTCGCCATCTCGACGACGAGCCCGCTGAGCATGCCCAGCGCACCCAGCACCTGCACGTCGAACGGACGCTGCCCGATGGCGCGCTCGGCGGCCTCACGCGTGAGGGCCACGAGCTCGGTGTCGTCGTGCTCCTCGCGCAGCTTCGCGGCCTTGGCCGTCAGCTCCTCGTCACTCAGCTTCGACAGGCCCTCCGCGTGTTTTTCCACGTCCTTGAGGAGTGCCTGGAACGGTGCGAGGTCAACCGACGCCGGTTTCTGCGCGAACCGGCGCATCCGCTGCTTGAAGCGCGCCATGAGAGTGGTCACGACGCAGCAACGTACGGCATCGCCTGTGTGTTCCGCAGATGTCTTGACTGTGAAGCCGGAAATGTCCGATCAGACGACGATCAACGGAACCTGCACGCCAACGGCATCGGCGAGTTTGCCCAGGTCACCGGGATCTGACGTGAGCACGGCGCAGTTGTGGCTGACGGCCGCGATGACGACGGCCGCGTCAACGACGTCCGAGGTGCCCGCCGCGGCCAGCAGCCTGCCCACCGCTTCCGCCACGTCCTCGGTGAAGGGGACTGACCTGTACATCCGGCGCAGCACCGACACCGGTGCCTGCTGAGGGCTCGCCCGCCACACCTGCGCCAGGACGACCGTCGGCAGCAACGCCGGGGTGCCCGCGTCCAGGACGTCTCGGCACGCTCCGTAGACACGGCCTCGTGGATCGCTCTCGACGTGGATCAGCGCGCCGGCGTCGAGCACGATTCCGCGTGGGCTCACCCCGCCCGCCTTTCGTTCGGCAGGCCCAGCAGCCTGGCGAGCGCCGCTGCTCGGGCGGCCGCGTCCGATGCTGCCTCGGGCGCGCCGACACCGGCGTCCGCGAGCTGTGCCCGGATCTCGTTCAGCTCTGCGGGGTCCGGTTCGCCGAACTGGGCCGCGTAGTCCTCCGCGGCTGCGCGCGCCTCGGCGAGGTCCGCGGCTGCTTCTGCCGCGTTGGCCAGCCACGTGGACAAAGGCAGGCCCTCGCGTTCTGCCGCGCGCCGAACCCGTGCGACCACGACGCCCGGCAAGGACACGCTCAACTTCTCCACCGCCATGGCTTGACGGTAACCCGGTTGGTGCTACCAGGGTAGCACCAACCGGATTGGACTCAAACGGGCCGGTGCGTCTCCGGCAGCTTGAGCGCCGAGAACAGCGTGGCCAGGCCCATCAGGCACAGGAACGCGGACACCGACATCGACGTCCCGGTCGCGCCCAGCAGCGCCGTCATGATGAACGGCGTGCCGCCGCTGACCAGGATCGACGCCAGCTGGTACGCGAGAGAGGCGCCCGAGTACCGGACGTGCGGCTCGAACAGCTCACCCAGGTACGCGGCGATCGGGCCGTAGACCAGCGACGACGCGATGCCGCCGACCGTGGCCGCGACGAACAGCCACACGAGCGAACCCGTGTCGACCAGCAGGAAGTACGGGAACGCCCACAGCGTGAGTCCGACGGCGCCCGCGATGATCAGCGGACGGCGGCCGAGGCGGTCCGACGCGTGGCCGGCCCAGAGGATCACCGGGATGCTCACGATCGACGACAGCAGGCTGACTACCAGCACCGACTCGCGTGACAGGCCGAGCGTGGCGGTGGCGTAGGACAGGACGCCCGCGATCGAGACGTAGAAGATCGCGTTCGAGGCGAACATCAGGCCGGCGCCGAGCAGGATTGGCTTGCGGTGTGTGCGCAGGGCCTCCTTCAGCGGTGCGTGGGCCACGGTGGGTGCGTCTGCGCGTTTGGCTTGCAGCTCACGGAACACCGGGCTGTCTTCGACCTTCATCTGGATGAAGAGCACCACGGGGAAGAGGAGCGCGGACGCCAGGAACGGCACGCGCCATCCCCACGACGCGAACGCTTCCGGCGAGAGAGACGTCGTGGCGCTGATGAAGGCGATGTTGCCGAGCAGCACGCCGATCGGGACGCCGGCCTGGCCGAACGTACCCGCGAAGCCGCGCTTCTTCGGCCCTGCCGTCTCGGTGAGCAGCAGGACGACGCCGCCCCACTGGCCGCCGACCGCGATGCCCTGCAGGAAGCGGAGCAGGACGAGGAGCAGCGGTGCTCCGACGCCGAGGGTCGCGGTGGTGGGGAGCAGGCCGATGAGGAACGTGGCGGCGGCCATCAGCGCGAGGCAGATGACGAGGGCGGGTTTGCGGCCGAACTTGTCGCCGACGTGGCCGAAGACCAGGCCGCCGATCGGGCGGGCGATGAAGCCCGCCCAGAACGTGCTGAACGACAGGAGCAGCGCCACGATCGGCGTCGCCTCTGGGAAGAACAGCTTGGGGAACACCAGTGCCGCGGCGGTCGCGTAGATGAAGAAGTCGTACCACTCCAGGGACGAGCCCACGAGTCCGGCTGCCATCAGCCTGCGCAAGGTCTTCTGTTCAGTCGGGGCAACACTGACCACGGCTTCTCCTTCACCACGTGTCGATGAACGGGCGTTTCTTCCCTGGGGGACGGGAAGTTGTGGGGGCCAGCGCGGTGGCGATCCAGCGGCGCGTGTCGGCCGGGTCGATCACGTCGTCGATCTCGAAGACACTCGCGACGTTCAGCGCTTTGCCGTGTTCGTAAGCTTTTGCGACCATCTGGTCGAAGCGTTGCTGGCGTTCGTGCGGGTCCTTGATGGCGTCCAGTTCTCGCTTGAAGCCGAGTTTCACGGCGCCTTCGAGGCCCATCGGGCCGAACTCGCCGGTGGGCCACGAGATCGCGAACTGGGGGACCTTGAGGGATCCGGCAGCCATTGCCTGGGCGCCCAGGCCGTACGCCTTGCGGGTCACGATCAGTCCGAAGGGGACGGTGAGGTTGGCACCCGTCACGACCATGCGGGTCAGGTGGCGCACGGTCGCCGTGCGTTCGGCGTCGGGGCCGACCATGAAGCCGGGGGTGTCGCACAGCGAGATGACCGGGAGGTCGAACGCGTCCGCGAGCTGGAGGAAGCGGGCGCACTTGTCGGCTGCGTCGGCGTCGATCGCGCCGCCGAGGACGGTGGGGTCGTTGGCGATCAGGGCGATGGGGCGGCCTTCTACGCGGACGAGGGCGGTGATGATCGCCTTGCCGAAGCCCTTGCGGAGTTCGAGGACCGAGTCGGTGTCCGCGAGGGTGGTGATCAGGGCGCGGACGTCGTAGGCGCGGAGGCGGTTCTCGGGGATGGCGTGGCGGAGGAGGCGCTGGTCCGCGCACTTCCACGATCCGAAATTGTCAGTGCCGGCTGGGATGATTGAGACAAGGGGACCCCCTTGCGACGCGGGTGAAGGCTGCGCGCTTGCGCGGGGGACGCCTGCGGGAGCGTGGGCATCTGCGGGCGGCTGGAAGTACGAGAGGTACTTCTTCGCGACCGCCACCCCTTCTTCTTCGGATGCCACCGCGATGTCCACGACGCCGTTGGGCACCTGCACGTCCAACGGCCCGATGTCCTCCGGGCGGAACATGCCGAGGCCGCCGCCCTCGATCATCGCCGGCCCGCCCATGCCGATGTTCGCGCCCTCGACCGCGATGATCACGTCACACGTGCCGAGCAGCACCGCGTTGCCCGCGAAGCACCGGCCCGCGACGACGCCCACCAACGGCACCTGACCGCTCAGCTGGGCGAACGCGTGGAAAGAACCGCAGTCCAGGCCGCTGACCATGCTGTGGTCGGTGTCGCCGGGCCGCCCGCCGCCGCCCTCGGCGAACAACACCACCGGCAGGTTCTCCTGTTGTGCCAGCGCGAACAACCTGTCCTTCTTGGCGTGGTTGCGCAGGCCCTGCGTGCCCGCGAGCACGGCGTAGTCGTAGGACATCGCGACGATGCGCGAGCCGTTCACCACGCCGATGCCGGCCACCATGCCGTCGGCGGGGGTGCGTTCGATCAGCTCGTCCAACGAGCGACGCTGCCGTTGCGCGGCGATGGCCAGGCCGCCGTACTCGACAAAGGAAGAACAGAGGTCCGCGATGTTCTCGCGCGCGGTCCGGCCGCCGGCAGCGTGCCGCCGAGCAGCAGCCTCAGGCCGGTCGAAATCGTGCCGCGCCAGCACTTCGGCGAGGTCCGGGCGGACGTGCGAAGGATCGACCGCCACTGAGTCCTCGGTGGACTCACCGGAACCGGAAGCGAGCAGCTGACCTTCGGCAACCGTGTCACCGACCGACACCAGGACATCGCCGGACACCCGGACGACGTGCTGCATCTTCATCGCTTCCAGCACCACGGAATCCGGCGTGACCTCCACGACGGTGCCCGCCAGCGGAGCCCTCAGGCCCGAAGGTTCCTCGACGACGAAGTCGGTCGTGGCACCCACGATGTCGCGTTCCAGCAACGACTTCAGGAAGTCCAGGTTCGTGGAGACGCCGTCGATCCGGAACTCGCCCAACGCCCGCCGTGCGCGGTTCAGGGCAACGTCCAGATCTTCGCCGTGCACCACGAGCTTCGCGAGCAACCCGTCGTACCGCGTCCCCACCCGATAGCCCACGTACCCGTGCGTGTCGACGCGAACCCCGGGCCCGGAAGGCAGGCCGAACGAAGAAAGCACGCCACCGGACGTCTGGTTCACGCGGACCTGCACGGCCGCGCCGCGGTCGGCAGGCGTGAAGTCGACTTCGCCGCCCCAGGCGAGCAACAACTGAGTCCGCACGAGGTCCACACCGGACACCATCTCGGTCACGGTGTGCTCGACCTGCAGCCGCGGGTTGGCCTCCATGAAGTAGAAGGAGTCGCCGGCCACGAGGAACTCCACCGTGCCTACGCCGGTGTAGCCCACGGCGGAGGCCAGCGAGGCGGCGGCGGTGTGCAACGCCTTGCGCATCAAAGGATCCAGCAGAGGCGCGGGAGCGATCTCCACGACCTTCTGGTGCCGCAGCTGCAACGAGCAGTCGCGGTCACCGATCACCGACGTGCCCACGAGCTGCACCTCGATGTGCCGGGCGGAGGGCAGCAACCGTTCGAAGTAGACGTCCCCGACCCCGAACGCCGCCAGCGCCTCCACCCGGCACGCCTCGACGGCGCTGTCGAGGTCCTCGGGCGCGAACACCGCCCGCATGCCTTTGCCGCCACCGCCCGCGACCGCCTTCACCATCACCGGGAACTCGCCGGGTGCCGCGTCCAGCACCGGAATCCCCAGCGACGCCGCCAGTGTGCGCGCCTGCCGCTTGTCGCCCAGCAGCTCCAGCACCTCGGGGGACGGCCCGACGAACGTCAGCCCGCGCTCGGCACACGCCCGAGCGAACGAGGCGTTCTCCGACAGGAACCCCCAGCCCGGATGCACGGCCTGGCAACCCTCGGCCGCGTCCAGCAGCTGTGCGACGTCCAGGTACGGCGAAGATCCACGCAGCGCGACGGCACGGTCCGCGAGCGTCACGTGCAACGAGGAAGCGTCGTCCTCCGCGTACACCGCCACGGTGCGGATTCCCAGGTCAGCGGCCGCGCGCAGCACGCGGACGGCGACCTCACCCCGGTTGGCGACGAGCAGCACGGCAATCCTCCTTAGCGACCGCTTAGTATGTGACGGCGGTCGCATGCTGCCATCTGAAGTCAACGGAAGTCCATACGGAACCGATCTGGGTGTTGAGGCGTCAACGGAACGCTTCAGGGCAAACCGGCGATTCAGTTGGCAGACTTCCCCGCAAACTTGGCAAGGGCTTCAGGAGGCCGCAGTGGTGTTCAAGAGGATGATGCGCGCGTTCGGCGTGGGCGGGCCGACTGTCGACACGGTGCTGACCAACCCGAACGTTCGGCCCGGCGAGGTGCTGAGCGGTGAGGTGCGGATCGCCGGTGGCGACCACCCCGCCGAGATCGACCACGTCACGCTCGCGTTGCTCACCCGAGTCGAGGTCGAGAGCGGCGACAACGAGTACAACACCAACATGGAGTTCCACAAGTTCTCCGTGGGCCAGCGGATCATGGCTCAGCCGCACCAGAACCTCTCGCTGCCGTTCCAGATCCCGGTGCCGATCGAGTGCCCGCTCAACGTCGTCGGCGGCATGCAGCTGTCCGGCATGCAGCTCGGCCTGCGCACCGAGCTGGAGGTCCGCGGCGCGGTCGACCCCGGCGACCTCGACCCGATCTGGGTGCACCCGCTGCCGTCGCAGGACGCGGTGCTGCAGGCGTTCGGGCAGATGGGTTTCCGCTTCACCAAGGCGGACAACGAGCGCGGCCGCATCCACGGCGTGCCGCAGCAGCTGCCGTTCTACCAGGAGATCGAGTTCTACCCGCCGCCGCAGTTCGCCGGCCGGGTCAAGCAGGTCGAGCTGACGTTCGTCACGACGCCGACTGAGCTGCACGTGGTCCTGGAGGCCGACAAGCGCGCCGGGCTGCTCCGCGCGGGTGGTGACGCGTACGGCCGTTTCGCCGTGTCGCACCAGCAGGCGGTCGGCACGGACTGGACCGCGACGATCAACCAGTGGATGAGCCAGGTCTCCGGTAGCCGCTGGTAGCGCTCGCGCTGCGGAAGGTGATGTGTGCCGGGATGATTTTCCTCTGAGAGACCTGGGTATATCCCGGGCGAGAAGGAGGAGGCGACCGTGACCATCGAAAGCATCATCGGCGCACTCATCATCGGCCTGATCCTGGGCTTCCTGGGCAAGCTGTTCGCACCGGGCAAGCAGGCCATTCCGATCTGGCTGACGATTCTGGTCGGCATCGCGGCCGCGTTCATCGGAACGTGGATCGCGAGGGCGTTCGGCGTGCAGGACACGCCGGGCATCGACTGGATCGAGGTGATCGTCCAGATCATCGTCGCGGCCGTCGGCGTGTCCATCGTCGCCGGCATGTACGGCCGCAAGCGCGTCGGTTAGCCGACGGGCCGCAGCATCCTCAGGACGAGATCGGCGTACAACGCGCCGATCTCGTCCGGGGTCCTCTTTCCGCCCGGCTGGTACCAGCGGGCGACGTCGATGCACAGCGACAGCACCGCCAGGGTCGCGCCCTTGAGGTCCGGCACCTCGAAGACGCCCTCGGTGACGCCGTCGGAGATGAACGAGCGCATCTGCTGCTCGATCTGCCGGCGCAGCTCCGCCACCTCCGCGTGGTGTTCCGGAGAGAGCGCGCCGAGCTCGTACTGCACCACCCGCGCCGTCGTGTGGAACTCCGCGTGCCACCCCGCGAACGCCGCGACCGCGTTCTTCAACCGCTCCAGTGCGTCTGCGCCCTGAATCGACGACAGCACGGTGAGTGACAGCTCGTGCCCGACGCGTGAGATGTTGAAGAGAAGCTCCTCTTTGGACCGGTAGTGGATGTACACGGCGGCCGGTGACATTCCCGCGAGCGAAGCGATGTCGCGCGTCGTCGTGGCGTGGTATCCCTTGCCTGCGAACGCGTGCGCGGCCGCGATGAGCATCCGGCGGGCGGCGTCCGGGGTGACCGCGCGCCACGTCTCGTCGAGCAGCGCGAACTCGTCCAGTCCGGTCGTCGTCATCGGGCCGCTCCTCGCGTGTTGACAGGTGATGAATCGTACTGCACGCTAAGCGGGCGCTTAGCGCTAAGCAACCGCTTAGTATGGAGGTAGTCGTGCAGCGGACGCTGTTCAACGAGGATCACGCCGCGTTCCGGGAGTCGGCGAAGGCGTTCGTCGAGCGCACGATCACGCCGAACGTCGAGAAGTTCATCGAGCAGCGCGTGATCGACCGCGACGTGTGGCTGGAGGCCGGTCGCCAGGGCCTGCTGGGACTTGAGATCCCGGAGGAGTACGGCGGCAGCGGTGCGAACGACTACCGGTTCAACACGGTGTTCGCCGAGGAGCTGTGCCGGGTCAACGCGGCTGTCGCCTCGTCGCTGGGAATCCACGGCGACGTCGTGGCGCCCTATCTCGTCGACCTGTGCACCGAGGAGCAGAAGCAGCGCTGGCTGCCCGGCATGTGCACCGGTGAGATCAAGACCGGCATCGCGATGACCGAGCCCTCCGGTGGTTCGGATCTGGCGGCTTTGAAGACCAACGCCGTGCGCGACGGTTCCGACTGGATCCTCAACGGCTCCAAGACGTTCATCACGAACGGCTACACCGCCGACATGATCGTCGTGGCCGCCCGCACCGACCCCTCGAAGGGCGCGCGCGGCATCACGCTGTTCGCCGTCGAGACCGGCATGCCCGGCTTCGAGCGCGGCCGCAAGCTCGACAAGGTCGGCCAGCACCCGTCCGACACCGCGGAGCTGTTCTTCTCCGACGTGCGCCTCACTGACGAGCACGTCATCGGCGAGGAGGGCCAGGGCTTCATCTACATGATGGAACGCCTGCCGCAGGAGCGGATCGGTGGCGCGATCTCCAACCTCGCGCACGCGCAGGGCGTCTTCGACGAGACGCTGGAGTACGTCAAGGAGCGCAAGGCGTTCGGGCAGGCGATCGGCAAGTTCCAGCACAACAAGTTCCAGCTCGCCGAGCTGCGCACCAAGCTGGACGTCACGCAGGCGTTCATCGACGTGCTGACGATGCAGCACACCCGCGGCGAGCTGACCGCGGTCGAGGCGGCGCAGGCGAAGTACTGGAGCGCCGACGTCGAGAACGAGGTCATCGACGCCTGCGTGCAGCTGCACGGCGGCTACGGCTACATGACCGAGTACCGCGTCGCCCGCGCGTGGATGGACGCCCGCGTCACGAAGATCTGGGCGGGCTCCAACGAGATCATGAAGGAACTCATCGGCCGCGACCTGGGCCTGTAAGGGGTGTTTTGTGGCTGAAGCAGTCATCGTCTCCACCGCCCGGTCGCCGATCGGCCGGGCGCGCAAGGGTTCTCTGGTTTCCCTGCGGCCGGACGACCTGGCCGCGCAGGTGATTTCGGCGGCGCTGGGCGACATCCCGGCCTCCGAGATCACCGACCTGCACCTCGGCTGCGCCGAGCCCAGGACGAGCACGGCCAGAACATCGCCCGTCGTGTCGCCGTGCAGCTCGGGTACGACAACCTGCCCGGCACGACCGTGAACCGGTTCTGCGCGTCCTCCGTGCAGACCGCGCGGATGGCCTTCCACGCGATCAAGGCGGGGGAGGGCCACGGGTTCATCTCGGCCGGCGTCGAGTGCGTCTCCCGTTACATGCACTCCGGTGTGCCGTCGTTCAACCCGTTGTTCGACGAGGCGCAGCAGCGGACGTTGGACACGGCCGCTTCCAACGCCCCGTGGACCGACCCGCGGCTGGACGGCAAGCTGCCGGACTACTACATCGCGATGGGCCAGACCGCCGAGAACGTCGCCACGCAGATGGGGATCTCGCGGCACGACCAGGACGAGTTCGCCGTGCGGTCGCAGAACCTCACGGAGAAGGCCATCGCGGACGGGTTCTTCGCCCGCGAGATCACGCCGGTCACATTGCCTGACGGCACTGTGGTCTCCACGGATGACGGCCCGCGTGCCGGGGTCACCTACGAGGCTGTTTCGTCGTTGAAGCCCTCGTTCCGGCCCGAGGGTACGATCACGGCCGGCAACTGCTGCCCGTTGAACGACGGCGCGGCCGCGGTGGTGATCATGAGCGATGTGCGGGCTCGTGAGCTCGGGCTGACTCCGTTGGCGCGCATCGTTTCCACGGGCGTTTCCGGGTTGTCGCCGGAGATCATGGGTCTCGGTCCGGTGGACGCCACGAAGCAGGCGTTGGCACACGCCGGTCTGTCCATTTCGGACATCGACCTGGTGGAGATCAACGAGGCGTTCGCGGTCCAGGTGATCGGGAGCCAGCGCCAGCTCGGTATCGACATCGAAAAGCTGAACGTGCACGGCGGTGCCATCGCGCTGGGCCACCCGTTCGGCTCGACCGGTGCCCGGATCATGACGACGCTGATCAACGGCATGCAGGCCCGTGACGCGCAGTTCGGTCTTGAGACGATGTGCGTCGGCGGCGGTCAGGGCATGGCGATCATCCTGGAAAGGCTTTCGTAGTGGGCATCCTGGACAAGTTCCGGCTCGACGGGAAGGTCGCGATCGTCACGGGCGCGTCCTCGGGTCTCGGCGTGGCTTTCGCGAAGGGCCTTGCCGAGGCCGGGGCGGACGTCGTTCTTGCCGCTCGTCGTGCGGACAAGCTGAAGGACACCGCCGCTCTGGTCGAGTCCGTCGGTCGGCGTGCTCTTGTCGTGCAGGCGGATGTTTCGCAGCCTGACGACTGCCGTGAGGTGGCGCGTGCCGCTGCCGAGTTCGGTGTGGTGTCGGTGCTGGTGAACAACGCCGGTGTCGCGTCGGCCGTGCCGGCTTCGCGCGAGACGCCGGAGCAGTTCCTCGGCGTCATGGACGTGAACCTCAACGGCGCGTACTGGATGGCTCAGGCGGCTGCCTCCGTCATGAAGTCCGGTGGGTCGATCATCAACATCTCCTCGGTGCTCGGGCTGGTGACCGGTGGCATTCCGCAGGCCGCCTACTCGGCTTCCAAGGCCGGGTTGCTGGGGCTGACGCGGGATCTGGCGCAGCAGTGGACCGGGCGCAAGGGCATCCGGGTCAACGCGATCTGCCCCGGGTTCTTCTCGTCGGAGATGACCGACCAGTACCCGCCCGGCTACATGGAGAAGATGCAGGCCGTGCTGCCCGCGGGTCGGATCGGTGACCCGGAGGAGCTGGCGGCGGCCGTCGTCTTCCTGGCTTCGCCTGCCGGTGGCTACGTCACGGGTGAGACCCTGGTCGTCGACGGTGGGGCCGTCATCGTCTAATCGTTGGACACGTCAGGGACGATCAGCACGTGATTTCGTTGGACCACGTGCTGGTCGTCGACGTGGAGTCGACGTGTTGGGAAGGATCTCCGCCGCCCGGTGAGGTGTCGGAGATCATCGAGATCGGGATCTGCCCGCTCGAGGTCGGTTCTGGCGTGCGCGGAGAGCGGCGCAGCATTCTGGTGCGGCCGACTCGGTCGTCTGTCAGTCCTTTCTGCACTCGGCTGACGACGCTGACGCAGGAGCAGGTCTCCGAAGGCGTCACGTTCGCCGAGGCGTGCGCGTTGCTGCGCAAGGAGTTCCGGTCGGATCGCCGCGTGTGGGCGTCATACGGCGACTACGACCGCAAGATGTTCGAACGGCAGTGCAAGGACCTGGGCGTGGGGTATCCGTTCGGGCCGAGGCACGTCAACGTCAAGACGCTCTTCGCTCTGAAACACGCGTTGCCACGTGAGGTGGGAATGGCCGAGGCCGTGCGCATCGCCGGGCAGAAGCTCGATGGCACGCACCACCGCGGGCACGACGACGCCTACAACATCGCCGGGCTGTTGAAGCTGATTTTGTCGAACTGATCCGCTGCCGCCGATCGTTTGGTTACCCTCCGAAGCGGGGAGGGGACGCCATGTTCGGAAAAGACCTCAGCCGGATCCTCGATCTGGGGGACCCGGAGGAGATGGCGCGGCGGCTCGACGAGCTGGACCGCAAGATGGAGCAGGCGCAGGCCAGCTACGAGCAGCTGGAGCAGGCCGCCGAGGGCATGCGCATCACCGAGACCGATCCGGCCGGTGTGAGCGCCACGGTGAACGTCGACGGACAGCTGACAGAGCTGGTCACCACACCGCAGATCACCCGGCTGACGCCCGAGCAGATCGGGCCGACGATCCTGGCCTGCATCACGCGCGCGCAGTCGCGCATCGCCGACCGTTACCGCGAGGCCGCCGAGCAGACCGGTAGCAACGACGACATGACGCGGCACGTCATCGAGTCCTACCGGCAGCGCTATCCCGCGCCGGAACCCGAGGACCCACGTCCGGAGACCAGCCGGACGATGAGGCTGGGGCAGCTCGAAGACGACTGATCGGGGGGATCAGGATGGCCGGGGGGTACGACGTTGCCGTCGAGGCTTTGGACAAGCACGCGCGCAATCTGGACGACCGGGCGGCCGCGGTGTCGGAGGCACTCGCGGCGGCCACATCGGTGAGCGTCTCCGAGGACGCTTACGGGATCATCTGCCAGTTCCTGCCACCGTGCATCAACCCGGTGGAGGACGAAGGCATCAACGCGTTGAAGGCCGCCGTCGAGTGTCTGCAGGAGGATGCGCAGGACATCCGTTCGACCGCTGCCGCTTACCGCGTGAGTGACGAGGCCAATGCCGCCGGGTTCGGCGCGGGGCTGACCGGATGACGGGGGATCTGGTCGCGAAGCCGGTCGACGAGACCAAGTGGTACAGCGGCATCTCGCAGCTCGAGGACGCCAAGGACCTCAAGGACTCCGTCGAGAGCGGTGACTGGCTCGAAGCCGGTATCGGGGCCGTCTCGCTGGGTGCGGACGTGGCCGCCTGCCTGACCGATCCCACCGCCGCGCTGGGGATGGTGATCGAGGCCGCGGTCGGCTGGCTGATGGAGCACCTCGAACCGCTCAAGGAGGCGCTGGACAAGCTCGCCGGCAACCCCGAGGTGGTCAAGTCCTTCGGCCAGACCTGGCAGAACGTCGCCGGCCGGCTCAACGCCGTCGCCGAGGACTACACGGCCAACGTCAACAACGACCTGGCGGAGTGGACCGGCGCCGCGGCCCACGCCTACCGCGCGGCCTCCGCCGACCGGGCCGACGCGCTGCGCACCGCCGCCGAAACCTGCGCCGGAGTCTCGTCCGCGGTCATGATGGCGGGCGAGGTCGTCGCCGCCGTGCGCATCATGGTGCGCGACCTGATCGCCGCGTTGGTCTCCGGCTTGATCGAGGCGGTCCTGCCGCCCGGCCCCGGCACCGCCCGCGCCGCGGTGAAGCTGATCCGCAACGTCCTGCAGAAGGTCGTCAAGCTCATCGGCAAGCTGATCCGCTCGCTGTCCAAGCTCGCCAAGAAGCTGCCCGAGCTGATCAGGCTGCTCACCAAGGTCGCCAAGCGCCTCAAGCCGACCCGCGGCCCGCGCGGGGGTGGCCCGCCCTCGACGAAACCGCGCGTCGACCCCCACTCGCCGAAGACCGACAAACCCAGCGACAGCACCACGACGTCGAGCGCGGACACGACCACCACGTCCTCGGCGGACACGCGCCCGCCACCGGACGTGAAGGGTTCGCCGGACACCACGTCACCGTCCAGCTCGACGACCCCGTCCAGCACCAGCACACCGGACACCGGCCGGCCGAACACCAAGGCCGACACCACCTCCCCGAGCAGCACGAAGACGGACACCCCGGCGAACCTTCCATCCACAAAGGACTCAGGCCTGCCGGGTAAGAAGGACACCTCGCCGAACCGGCCGGACAAGCCGAACGACACGAGGAGGCAGGAAAGCGAACGCCGGTGCAAGAACGACCCCATCGACGTCGCGACCGGCGAGATGGTGCTCGGCCAGGTCGACGTCGATCTGCCCGGCGTGCTGTCGTTGGTGCTGCGACGCACCCACCTGTCGACGTATCGGGCAGGTCTGTCGTTCGGCACGTCGTGGGCGTCCACAGTGGACCAGCGGATCGAGGGTGACGTGCTCGGCCTCGTGTTCGTCGCCGCCGACGGGATGCGTCTGGTCTACTCACGGCCGACTTCCGGCCCGGTGCTGCCGGAGGTCGGCCCGCGCTGGCCGTTGCACCAGATCGACCACGGCTACGCGATCACCGATCCGGCCACGGGTACGACGTGGCAGTTCACCTCGTCCACCGGCGCGACCCTGCCGTTGACCTCGATCACCCGCCGGACCGGGGATCGCATCGACTTCGAGCGCGACGACAGCGGCGCTCTCGCCGAGATCCGCCACTCCGGCGGCTACCGCGTCAAGGTCGAGAGCGCCGACGGGTTGATCACCGGCCTGCGGCTCGCGAACGCCGAGCCCGACGTGCCGATCGTCCGGTTCACCTACAACGCCGACCGCAGGCTCACCGAGGTCCGCAACTCCTCCGGCATTCCCACGCAGTTCGACTACGACGCGGACGGCCGCATCACCGGCTGGCAGGACCGCAACGGCAGCTGGTACCGCTACGTCTACGACGAGCAGGGCCGCTGCGTGCGCAACGTGGGCTCTGGTGGGTTCCTCGACGGCACTTTCGACTACCGCGACGGCGAGACGGTGTTCACCGACTCGCTCGGGCACTCGACGACCTACCACCTCAACGAGCTGAAGCAGATCGTGCGGGAGGTCGACCCGCTCGGCCACGTCACCGTCACCGAGTACGACCGGTACGACCGCGTGCTCTCGACCACGGATCCGTTGGGGCGCACGACCCGCCGCGCGTACGACGACGCGGGCAACATGGTCGAGGTCGTGCGTCCGGACGGCAGCCGCGCTGTCGCCGAGTTCAACGAGTTCGGGCAGCCGACGAAGATCGGTGCGCCCGACGGCTCCGAGTGGCAGTGGGAGTACGACCGGCGTGGCAACCTGACCACGGCGACCGACCCTGTCGGTGGCGTCACCCGTCACCAGTACGACGAACGCGGTCACCTCGCCGCGGTCGTCGACGCTGCGGGCGGAACTCGCCGGATAGGTAGCGATGCGGCCGGTCTGCCGTTCGCGGTGACCACGGTCGACGGCGCGACCACGCTCTACGGCCGCGACTTCTTCGGCAGGGTCACCTCGATCACCGATCCGGTGGGAGGCGTGACCAGGCTCGGCTGGACAGTCGAGGGGCAGCTCGCCTGGCGCACGTTCCCGGACGGCACGAGCGAACGCTGGCGGTACGACGGTGAAGGCAACATGGTGGAGCACACCGACGTGCTCGGCCAGACGACCCGTGTCGAGTACACCCACTTCGACCTGCCGACCGCCGAGATCGCGCCGGACGGTGCGAGGCTGGAGTTCCGCCACGACACGAACCTCCGGCTCGTCGGCGTGACCAATGCCAACGGCGATGACTGGAGCTACGAGTACGACCCGGCCGGTCGCCTGGTGGGCGAAACGGACTTCGCCGGCCGTCAGTTGACCTACGTGAACGACGCCTGCGGCCAGCTCGTGCAGCGACGCAGCGGCGTCGGTGAGGTCATGCGGTTCACCCGCGACCTGCTCGGCGACGTGATCGAACGCCGCAGCGGCGACATCGTGACCTCCTTTCAGCGCGACGCCGCCGGCCGCGTGATCCACGCGCGCAACGACGATGCCGAGCTCGTCTACGAACGTGACATCGCCGGACGGGTGCTCGTCGAGCAGGTCAACGGGCGAGCCGTCGTCTCGGCCTACGACGTGCTGGGCCGGCGAACTGTGCGCCGCACACCGTCCGGTCTGGACAGTCGCTGGACCTATGGTCCAACGGACAAACCGGTCGAGCTGCACGCGGCGGGCCGCACCATCCGTTTCAGCCATGACATCGCCGGACGCGAGACCGAACGGCGCTTCGGCTCAATGGCACTGGCCCAGACGTGGGACACCAACCACCGGCTGCGGACCCAGGCCGTCGTCGGCAAGGACGCGCAGCTGGCCCAGCGCCGGTCGTACAGCTACCGGTCCGACGGCCACGTCAGCACGATCGTGGACCAGCTGAGCGGCCCGAGGGAGTACGACCTCGACGCGGTCGGCCGGATCACCGGCGTCAAGGGCACTGGCTGGCGTGAGCACTACGCCTACGACCCCGCGGGCAACATCGTGTCGGCCGGGTGGCCGGGGGAGTCCGACGCGGAGGGCGGGCGTGAGTACACGGCGGGCGTGCTGCGCAGGGCCGGCAAGGTCCACTACGAACACGACGCCGAAGGCAGAGTGGTGCTGCGGCAGCACAAGACGCTGTCGGGCAAACCACGGACGTGGCGCTACGTGTGGGACGCCGAGGGCCGCCTCAGCGGCGTCACCACACCGGACGGGCATCGCTGGGCGTACCGCTACGACCCGTTCGGGCGCCGCATCGCCAAGCAACGGCTGGACGGCGACGAGGTCGTGGAACAGGTGGACTTCGCCTGGGACGGTTCCGTACCGGCCGAGCAGATCCACAGCAGCGGACACACCACGGCCTGGGAGTGGCATCCCGGCACGTTCCGCGTCGTCGCCCAGGTCGAACTGCGCACCGCGCCGCAAGAGTGGATCGACGCCCAGTTCTACGCCATCGTCACCGACGTCGTCGGCACCCCGACCGAACTCGTCACC
This sequence comes from Lentzea alba, assembly GCF_047445655.1. Taxonomy (GTDB): domain Bacteria; phylum Actinomycetota; class Actinomycetes; order Mycobacteriales; family Pseudonocardiaceae; genus Lentzea; species Lentzea alba_A. The sequence goes on along the minus strand of NZ_JAJAEG010000022.1, from coordinate 47,751 downwards.
GCCGACGGCGCGATCGCGTGGCACTCCCGGCCGACGATCTGGGGTGCCCCAGTGCCTGCACCGCGCACCGACGCGTACTGCCCCTTGCGATTCCCAGGTCAGTACCACGACCAGGAAACCGGGCTGCACTACAACCGCCACCGCTACTACGACCCCGAGATCGGGCGGTACGGCTCCAGCGACCCGCTCGGCCTCGGCCCCGCGCCGAACCCGTACACATATGTGTCCAACCCGACGGGGTGGATCGACCCACTGGGGCTCTCCGCGTGCGAGACCACGCCGATCTACCGCGTGTCGTCGAGGGATGCTGGACGCGATGAGCTCGACAACGGGTTCCACCCTGACAACTTCAGGGAAACACCGGACGGCGAGTACGACGGCTCAGCGCACTTCGGCAACCTGGCACGGGTCGAGGACTGGGCGAACAACGGTGGCTCCGGGCACGGTGTCGGAATTCGGGTGGACGTACCGACAGAATGGCTGAACCGAAACGCCGAGATCTGGGACAACTTCGACGATCAGATCGAGTACGTCATCCACAGGAGTCTCTTCGAGGAGTTCAACAGATTCCCCCGGCACGAATGGAATCCTTGACGTGGAAGGTCCAGCTGGTATGGAGAGCGAGCGCTTGAGGCGTTACGCCGTGGTGTCCGGGACGGTGGTCAGCCACCCGCCCTACGGGATCTTCTTGACCACTGACACAGGTGATCGCGCGTTCATCGACAGCGACTACGTGGCGGACGGTGGTGTGCGTCGGGACGAGTGGCCCCAGCCAGGTGAGCGAGTTCGCGGGATGGTGCTGGGGGTGACGCGAGACGGCCGGGTCCGGCTGTCCACCCGGCAGAGCGACGTCGACCTCGTCGACGAAGGTGTGGATGCGTCGCGTGCGATGGCGGCGTGGGATGCCTTTCGTCAAGCCGGAGACGCCGGCAGCGGCCAGGAACTGCTGGCGCTGCCGGACGCGGTCGCCGTTCTCCGGTGGGCGTTGCGACAACCTCCCGGGTGGAACCTGAAACCCAAGGTGCTCGGCTTGCTCGAGCACGCGCCGCCTGCGGTCCGCGAGGAGCTGGCACCGCTGCTGTGAGGCCGGCCAGGCGGACGCCACTGTCGCGGCGCCCGCCTCGGTCGGTTCAGAAGGTGATCACGTCGGCCGTGTCGGGGCTCACCTTGCCCTGCAGCACGGCTTGCCACACCTCGATGAGTTCCTCCGGGCCGCTGTGCTGGGCGATGCCGACCCAGCTGCCAGCCTGGGCGGTGAACGAACGCCAGGCCGTGCCGAAGCGCTCAGCGAGGCCCTCAGAGCCCCAGTCGGCGGTCCGCTTGCGCAGCTGCTCGGGAGCGAAGAAGAACTCCGAGCGCGGGTCCGCCGAGGCCTTCTGCTGGGTGAGGCCGATCGAGATGTCCTTCGCCAGCGAGGCGCCGAGGCGGTCGTGCAGCGCGGAACGGACGTCGGCTGAGCCGCTGAAGTCCAGGTACACCGAAGGTTCGACGTCCACCGATGCGTCGTAGGGGAGCACGGTGTCGTAGAGGCCGAGACCGGTGGTGAACTCGACGTTGCGCGGTGACGTGAGGCCGACCAGACGCACGCCCTTGCCCTGCAAGCACTGTGCGGTGCCGAAGGCGGTCTTGCTGGACGCCGAGGAGATCACAACGGTGCTGGCGCCGTAGAACTTGTTGTCCGCCAGTTGGTCGGCGAGCAGGTACGACGTGAGGAACAGCGGGCGGTACAAAGCCTGGAGGTCTTCCAGCGCAGGGTCGTAGGCCGGGTCCTGGGACGTGACCAGGTAGCTGTTGTAGACGGCCGGGAGGTCGGCGCGGTGGTCGGCCGTGTCCACGAAGCCGGACGACGTCAGCTTGGCGCGCACGACGAAGTGGCTGGCCATCGGCAAGTAGCCGTAGACGCGGGTGCCGGCGGGCACGGCGTCCAATGTGGAGTCCACGACATCGGCGAAGCCCCACACCGGGATCACGCCGCGGCCTTCGGGTGCGAAGGGGAAGAAGCGCCAGTAGCCGATCATGTCGCCGATCACGCCGTAGGTGACGTTGTTGGCGGTGAGGCCGACGTGGCTGACGCGGAGGAGGATCTCGCAGTCTTCGAGGTCGGTGGGGAGTTCGTCGTGCAGGACTTCGGTTTTGGTGAGGTCGTCGCGGTCTACGACGACGGTCCAGCGACTGATCATTGCCAGGATTCTCCTTGGTCGGGAGGTACGCTCCGGTCGTGACCGTGCCTGAAAGACTGATCGACGCCGCCACCCGCCTGTTCGCGGACAAGGGGTACGAGCGGGTCGCCGTGCAGGAGATCGTGGAGCGCGCCGGTGTCACCAAAGGCGCCATGTACCACTACTTCGGGTCGAAGGACGACCTTTTGCACGAGATTTACGGGCGGTTGCTGCGGATGCAGACCGAGCGGCTCGAGAAGATCGCGGACGGGGCCGGGGCGATCACGGACAGGCTGCGTGAGGCTGCGGTCGACGTGATCGTGACGAGCGTGGACAACTTCGACGCCGCCAAGGTTTTCTTCCGGTCGATCGATCACCTGTCGGCGGAGAAGCAGAAGGAAGTTCGCGCGGAACGGCGGCGGTACCACGAGCGGTTCCGCGGGCTGGTCGAGGAAGGGCAGCGGGACGGCACTTTTCGCGCGGACGTGCCGGCGGATCTGGCCACGCACTACTTCTTCGGGTCGTTGCACCACCTGGGCACGTGGTACCGCCCGGACGGGGAGATCCCGGCCGGGCGGCTGGCAGAGCACTACGCGGATCTGCTGATCCACAGTCTTACGGAACAATCACGCTGACGATCTCGGCCACGCACGCGGGCTTGTCGTTGCCGTCGATCTCGACGACGACCTTGGTCACGAGCTGCTTGCCCAGCGCGATGTCGGAGATGTCCAGCAGTTCGACGGACGCGCGGACGCGTGAGCCGACGAGGACGGGCTGCGGGAAGCGGACCTTGTTGCTGCCGTAGTTCACGCCCATCTTGATGTTCTTCACCGTGTAGATGTCGCGCACCAGGTAAGGGATGAGCGACAGCGTCAGGTAGCCGTGCGCCACCGGGCCGCCGAACGGGCCCTTCGCGGCCTTCTCGACGTCGATGTGGATCCACTGGTGGTCCAGCGTCGCGTCGGCGAACAGGTTCACCTGCTCCTGCGTGACCTCGTGCCACTCGCCGTGGCCGAGGTGCTCGCCCTTCGCGGCGACGAGCTCGTCAACACCTTCGAATACGCGCATCGTCAGTCCTTCGGTCCGCCGGCGACGTAGATGACCTGGCCGGAGACGAACCCGGCGCCCTCGCTGACGAGGAACGACGCGGTGTGCGCGATGTCCTCGGGCTGGCCGACGCGCGCGACCGGGATCGTCTGAGCGGCTCCGTTGATCAGGTCCTCGAACGAGATCTTCATGCGCTCGGCGGTCGCCTTGGTCATCTCGGTGGCGATGAAGCCGGGCGCGATCGCGTTGACCGTGACGCCGAACTTGCCGAGCTCGATCGCGAGGGTCTTCGTGAAGCCCTGCAGACCGGCCTTGGCGGCGGAGTAGTTGGCCTGGCCGCGGTTGCCGAGTGCGCTGGTCGAGCTGAGGTTGACGACGCGGCCGAAGCCTTCCTTCGTCTGGTACTGCTGGACGGCCTTGCTCATCAGGAACGCGCCGCGCAGGTGCACGTTCATGACCGTGTCCCAGTCCGCCGCGCTCATCTTGAACAGCAGGTTGTCGCGCAGCACGCCCGCGTTGTTGACCAGCACGGTCGGCGCGCCGAGCTGCTCGGCGACCTTCGCGACGGCGGCGTTGACCTGCTCCTCGTCGGACACGTCGACCTTCAGGCCGATGGCGCGCCCACCGCCCGCGACGATCTTGTCGGCGCCGTCGAGCACACCCTGCTCGTCGAGGTCGAGCAATGCGACGGCCAAGCCGTCCGCGGCGAGACGTTGCGCGACGGCGGCACCGATGCCGCGAGCCGCGCCGGTGACGATGGCAACCCTGTCGGCCACGGGTCCTCCTTCGTTGGGGGATGGTGAGCTAAGCAAGCGCTTAGTAACGTACCTATCAGTCCGCTTGACGTCCAGCGCCGTGCGGACGACCATACCGACTGGTCGGAATGTTCGCTTGAACGAGGAGGCAGGTGCCCGTGGAACTCACCGGCAAGGTCGCGCTCATCACGGGCGGGTCCAACGGCATCGGTGCTGCGGCCGCCCGGCGTCTGGCTGCCGCCGGCGTGCGTGTCGTCGTCGCCGACGTGGACGTTGACCAGGGCAAAGTCGTGGCTGACGAGGTCGGTGGCGTGTTCGTGCGCTGCGACGTGACGCAGCCGCAGGACTCGGCTGACGCGGTCGCTTTGGCCGTGCGCGAGTTCGGTCGGCTGGACATCGCCTTCTTGAACGCGGGCATCGGGACCGGGTGCTCGCTGGGCGAGGACTTCGACGTCGAGGTCTACCGCCGTGCGCAGGCCATCAACCTGGACGGCGTCGTCTACGGCGCGCACTACGCGTTGCCCGCGCTGCGTGCCACGGGCGGCCAGATCATCGCCACGGCGTCGATGGCAGGCCTCATGCCGATGCCCGGCGACCCCGTGTACGGCGCGAACAAGGCCGCCGTCGTCGGACTGGTGCGCGCTCTCGGCGGCGCTTACGACGACGTGCGCGTCAACGCGCTGTGTCCCGCGTTCGCGGACACCAACATCATCACGCCGCTGCGGTCGACGCTGGAGGACATCGGCATGCCGATCCTGCCGGTGTCTGCTGTGGTGGACGCGTTCATGTCCATTGTGGAAGGTTCGGGAACCGGCGAGGCCTGGTTCGTGCAGTCGGGGCGCGTGTCGGAGCCGTTCGGCTTCCGGAACCCGCCCGGGCCGCGCGCCGCTGACGGCTCGCGGGTCGAGGCCGCTCGCAAGGATCCGATTTCTATCGCGCTCAAGGAGAGCTGACGATGCGTGCCATTCAGATCACCGAGTTCGGCGGACCCGAGGTGCTTCAGCAGGTGGAGCTGCCTGACCCGGTGCCTGGTGACGGTGAGGTGCTGATCAACGTCTCGCGGGCCGGGCTCAACTACGCGGACACGCATCAGGCGGAGAACTCCTACCTCGCGAAGATGACTCTGCCGCTGGTTCCCGGTGGTGAAGTCGTTGGTACCACTGAGGATGGTCGGCGGGTCGTCGCGCTGACCAAGAACTCCGGTGGGTATGCGGAGAAGGCCGTCGCGCCTGCGTTGACGGTTTTCGAGGTGCCGGACGGGGTGGACGACCTCACTGCGCTGTCGTTGGTCGTGCAGGGTGCCACGGCTTGGTTGTTGCTGCGGAAGTCGACTCACCAGGAGCCCGGTGAGTCGGTTGTCGTGCACGCCGCGGCTGGTGGTGTCGGCACGATTGCGGTGCAGTTGGCCAAGTTGTGGGGTGCTGGCCGGGTCATCGCCACCGCTTCTTCTGATGACAAGCGGAAGTTGGCGTTGGACCTGGGTGCGGACGTCGCCATCGACTCGCGTGCCGAGGACATGACGGCTGCGCTCATCGAGGCCAATGGTGGGCGTCGGGTTGATGTTGTGCTGGACATGACTGGGGGTGCTACCACTGATCAGTCGTTGGTGGCGTTGGCTCCGTTTGGGCGGCTTGCGTTTTATGGGATGGCCTCGCGGGAAAGGCCGAAGCCGGTTGACCTCGGATCGCTGCTGGTGCACTCCACGACCGTTGCGGGTATGTGGCTGCCTCACGCTCTGAGGGTGCGGGATGCCGAGCACGGGACGCTTGCCCACCGCGCCATGGCGGAGCTGTTCCAGCTCGTTGTGGACGGCAAGTTGAAGGCCGTACCCGGTGGGGAGTACGGGATGGGGGAGATCCAGCAGGCGCACGAGGACCTGCGCTCCCGCAAGACCGCGGGCAAGCTGGTGCTCGACCCGTCGCGGTAGGTTCCTGAACAACGCGAAAGGGGCGGCCCGCTGATGCGGGCCGCCCCTTTCGGTGTTCGAGTTACTCGGAGAGCTCGGCGAGCTGGGCCTTCACCTTGGCCAGCTCGGCCTCCAGCTCCTCCATGCGGGTGCGGTGCTGGTCGCGCGCCGCCTCCAGCACGCCTTCGATGCCCTCCGCGATGTCCTCGTGCAGCTCCTTGGCCGCCTTGGCCACGGCGATGGCCGGGATGACCAGGCCCGACACGACGCGCTGCGTGCCGTGGACCAGGTCGGCCTGCCATTCGCCTTCGGCGGTGCCGGTCACCGTGAGCGTGAGCTCCACGGTGCGGGTCTTCTTCGCCGTGCTCTTGGGGCGGCCGGCCTTCGGCTTCTCCGCCTTGGGGGCCTCCGTCTTCGGCGCCTCGGCCTTGGGAGCCTCGGGAGCCTCCGCCACGGGAGCCGGAGTCTCCTCCACGACGGTCTCCTCGACTGCTTGCACCTCGGTGAGCGTGTCCGACACGATCAGGTTTCCTCTCTCGCAACGACGTGACCCCGCGCACAATCCTAGAACACGTGTTCGATCGGACAGCAATGGGGGGTCGTCGGAGAGCCTATCCAGTCAGTAGGGCGGGAGCTGCACGCGCCACTGCCGTTCGACGTCCAGGACGCCGGGTACGGAGAGCAGGGAAGGGATCGCGCGGACCTCGACGGTGCCGGTGACCACGCCTAGTGCTTCCAGAACGGTGTCCACGACCAGGCCGGCCTCCCGCAGGTCGTCCAGGACCCGCGGGAGGCTGCCTTCGGTCACGGAGACCATGACCTGGTCGACGGACATGTCAGGGGGCCTGGACCAGCCCGCTGCCGACGTCCGCGGACGGTAGGGACAGGCGCAGTGCCGTGGAGGAGAGGCGGGCCCACAGTTCGTAGCCGCGGGCGCCGGTCTTCTCGGCGATCAGCACGGCCACGCCCGCCGCGTGCGGGGTTGCCATGGAGGTGCCGCGCAGGCGGCGGTACTTGTCGGGCAGTTTGAACGACGAGTAGACGTCCACGCCCGGGCCTGCGAGGTCGATCTGGCCGATCTTGTCGGCGCTGCCGGAGGAGAACGACGCGATGGCGCGGTTCACGTCGATCGCGGCCACGGCGATGATGCTGGGGCAGCGGGCCGGGTGGCCGACCGGTGCCACGCGGCCGGGGCGGGTGGAGGCGTTGCCCGCGGCGGCGATGATCAGGGTGCCCTTGGCCATGGCGCGCTGGGCGACGGTTTCGTAGATCTGCGAGTACGGGGTGCCTGCCGGGACGTCCGCGCCCAGGGACATCGAGATGACCGCGCAGCCGTTGGTCACGGCCCAGTCGATGCCCGCCAGGATGCCGCCGTCGGAGCCGGAGCCGGCGTTGGACAGGACCTTGCCGGCGAAGATCTCGGCCTCGTGGGCCACGCCGTAGCCGGGGAGGGTGGCGGGCTTGCGCGGGCCCGCTGAGGTGCCGATGCAGTGCGTGCCGTGGCCGTGGCCGTCCTGCACGTCCTCGCCGGTGATGAAGGACTTGACCGTGATGGCGCGGCCGGCGAAGTCCGGGTGGTTCTGCTCCCAGCCGGTGTCGAGCACGGCCAGCTTGATGCCCTTGCCGGTGGCCGTGCTGGTGCTCGCGCCGGTCGCCTGCAGGCCCCACGTCAGGACGGACTCGTCCTCAGCGGCAGAAGGGTCTTCTTCCTCGGCCGGGGCGGCGAACACGTGCACGACGCGTTCCGGTTCGACGATCTGGACCGGGCCTGGGCGCTCGGCGGCGCCGTTCAGCTCGGCCAGCAGGTTCGGATCGCCGGACACCACGGCCACGCCCAGCGCCGGGAACACCTCCATGGTGTCCGAGTCCAGCTCGCCGGTGTTCGGGTCGAACCCGGCGATCGCGCCGAGCTCGGCCACCCCCTCCTCGATGGCGTCTTCCTGCAGCAGCACCAGGAAACGGCCGGTGGTCTCCACTTCCGCGGGTTCGGTCATGACGGTTCGCCCCTACTCTCCTGTAGCCCTACTAAAGAGAGTCGTCCGTCAGGGGCACTTGTTTCAGGCCATTTGCCGACGACGTTGGAAGAATTCCCCGATCGGCTCAACGTACTTGGCCGCGATCGGGCCCAGGATCGCCATCAGCAGGACGTAGGCGGTGGCCAGGGCGGCGAGCCTGTCGTTCACCTGACCGGACGCAACCGCCAGGCCCGCGATGACGATCGAGAACTCTCCGCGTGCGACGAGTGCCGCGCCCGCGCGCATTCGGCCCATCTTGCCGATGCCCTGCCGGCGTGCCGCCCACCAGCCCGTGACGACCTTCGTGACGGTCGTGACGGCGGCCAGTGCCACCGCGATTCCAAGAACGGGTGGAATCGACTTCGGGTCGGTGTTGAGTCCGAACACGACGAAGAACATCGCCGCGAAGAGGTCGCGCAGCGGTTCGAGCAGGCGGGTGGCGTTCTCGGCGGTGGAGCCCGAGATCGCGATGCCGAGCAGGAACGCGCCGACCGCCGCCGAGACCTGCAGCTGCGAGGCGATGCCGGCCACGAGCAAAGCGGAGCCGAGGAGCTTGAGCAGGAACACCTCGTGGTCGGGACTGTCCACAATGGCCGAGATGAACCGGCCGTACTTCAACGCCACCACCAGAACCACGGTGATCGCCAGCAACGAGATGCCGACCGACGTGAGCCCGCCGAGGAAGCTCACGCCCGACAGCACGGCGGTGAGCACCGGCAGGTAGACGGCCATCGCCAGGTCCTCGAACACCAGCACCGACAGCACGACCGGCGTTTCGCGGTTGCCCAACCGGCCCAGGTCGCCGAGCACCTTCGCCACGATGCCGGACGACGAGATGTACGTGACGCCCGCCATCGCCAGCGCCGCGACCGGGCCCCAGCCCAGCAGCAACGCCGCGATCGCGCCCGGTGCCGCGTTCAGCACGAGGTCGAGCACGCCGGCCATCCACGAGCGCTTCAGGCCGTTGGTGAGCTCGGAGGCCGAGTATTCGAGGCCCAGGAGCAGGAGCAGCAGCACCACGCCGATCTCACTGGCGAGATGCGTGAACTCCTCGATGCCTTGTAAAGGGACGAAACCGCCGACGCCGAACGCGAGCCCGCCGATCAGGTACAGCGGGATGGGCGAGATGCCGATCCGTCTGGCGACGCGGCCGAGCAGGCCGAGGCCGAAGAACACCGCGCCGAGCTGGATCATGGCGATTGTTGTCTCGTGCACTGTGCTTAACCGCCGTGGAGGATCTCAGCGGCGGCGTCGAGGCCTTCCGCGGTGCCGACGACGACCGCGAGGTCACCATTTTCGAAGATGAAGTCGGGGCCGGGCGACGGATGGGCGTTGCCCGAGCGCACGACGGCCACGATGGACACACCGGTCCTCGTGCGCAGAGCGGTCTCACCGAGCGTGCGGTTCGCGAACGCCGTCACCGGGAGCTGCCGGGTCGTGATGCCGGCGATGTCGCGGTGCTCCTCGCGCAGGTGGGCGACGAGCTGCGGCGCGCCGAGCAGGCCCGCCAGCGTGCTCGCCTCCTCAGGGGAGAGGGGTATCGAGGCGGCGCAGGAGTCCGGATCCGACGCTTTGGACAGGATCAGCTCGAACCTGCCGTCCCGATACGTGATCACGCCGACGCGGCGGCCGGCTCGGATCATGAAGTCCTGGCGCGTGCCGATTCCCGGCAAAGGCGTGATCTCTACGTTCACACAGATCATGATACGTGGATGCCGCTACGAGTACGCCCAGTGCGACGCGGGTGGGTGGTGCGCGACCGCGTGCCCGGCCCGGACGTCGACGAGTTCGCCGAGCCCGGTCAGGTGATCGGGGCGCTCGCCAGAGCCCCGCACGGCACGTTGCTGGCCGTGCAGCACCCCCACCGCACGCCGGCCTCGCTGGCGGCGGGGATCGGGCTGCTGGACGCGCTGCCGGCCGCGCGCGCCGAGCTCGCGGTGCTGGTGCGGCGGGCGTACCGGGAGGTCGCGGACGTGGTCGCGCCGTACCGGGTGGACGGACCGGACGGGACCGCGTGCGGGCTGCTGTGCCTGGTCGACCCGGACGCGATCGCGCACACCGAGGACGTCTACCCGGACGTGGTAGCCGAACGCGGTCAGGTGCTGGCCTCGCTCGGCATCGCGACGAGTGCCGCGATGCTGATCCCGATCACGCACCACGACGGCCTCACCGAGCTGGTGCTGGGCATCACCGAAGAGCCTGCTGTGTCCCTTGTGGACTCCGGTGGGCGCAGGCACTGGGTGTGGCTGGTCGAACCCGGAGAGCTGCAAGACGCGTTCCTCGAAGCGGCGGGCGCGCATCCGTTGCTCGTGGCGGACGGCAACCACCGGGTCGCGGCGGCCAGGGAGGCCGGACTGTCCGGACTGCTCGCACTCATCACGTCCGGCCCGGGCCTGCGCGTCGGGCCGATCCACCGCGCGATCGTCGGCACCGGGTTGGGCGCGTCCGATCTGGTGACGGCGTGGGAACGGGTCGGGCTGACGGTGTCGACGTTGCCGTACGTCGTCGATCCGGAACCGGGTGTGGTCGTGGTGCGCTGCGCGGACGAGGTGCTGAGGGTCGAACTGCCTGCGGGACAAGGGATCGACCACGCCGTGGTGGAGTCGTTGTTGCTGCACGAGGCACTGGGGCTGGACCCCGAGAGTCCCTGTGTGCGGCCGGTGGTGGACCCGTCGGTGGAGGCCGAGGCGGTGCTGCTGATCGCGCCGGTGCCGCTCGCCGAAGTGTTGGCAGGAACCAAGATGCCGCGGAAGAGCACGTACTTCACGCCCAAGCCGCGCAGTGGTCTGCTGCTCGCCGATCTGGCTCATCCTTAGGGCCCTGCCGGGCGGATTCGTTCGGCCCTGTTTAGCGACCGATCGTGCGGTGAGACTCGGGTGATGCACCACGAAGTGTCGCCCTCGCTCCCGCCGCCTCACTCGAAGATCGGACTTGTGCACGTCAGGCACCTGAGGGTGATGACCGCGGCGTTGCGCGCGGTCGACTACCGCTACGGCGGAGGGTCGTGCCGGACCCAGGTGCAGGCTCTGTTGTCCTGGTGTGACAAGGCGTTCGCGCACTCGGCCAGTGCGGTGGTCCGCCGTGAGTTCCGCTGCGCCATCGCGGAACTGCACGCGCTCGCGGGCTGGACCGCCTTCGACGCCGGGCTCGGCGGGTCCGCGCACCGCCACTTCCTCCTCGCCCTGGACTTCGCCCAGGACGAGGACCTGGTGGCGAACATCCGTTACCGGATGGGGCGGGTTCACCTGCACCACGGTGGACCCGCCGACGCACTCGGCATGTTCCGCCTCGCCGGTCTGGTCGCGACGAACCACCACACCAACGCGATCCTCGCCGCGAACCAGGCGTGGTGCTACGCCGAGATGGGGCAGCGGGTGGCCGCGCTGGCGTTGCTCGGACGTGCGCACGATGAGTTCGCACGCGCGGATGTCGACGGTGCGGCGCCGTGGGCTGCGTTCTTCGACGTGCACGACCTCGCCGGCATCACCGGTGCCGTCTACACCGCTCTCGCGCGCACCGTGGACGAGAGCTTCACGCGGCCGGCGATCACGGCGCTGGAGCAGGCCGTGGCGGGCTATCGCGACGACATGGCGCGCAGTCGCTCGTTCGCGCTGATCGCATTGTCGCTCAACCATCTCGTGGAAGGAGATCCGGACGAGGCGGCGGCGGTCGCGGCCCTGGCCGTCACGCAGTCCGATGACATCATGTCCGCGCGTACGCGCAAAAAGCTCGAACCGCTGCACGCCGAAGCGGGCAGACGGCGCGCGACCAGGCTGAGGGAGCTGATCACGCCCTTGCTGGCGGCTCCGTCACACGCGGCGTGATGAGCGCGCGGACCCGGTGGTTTCCTGCGGTTCCGGGGTCGTTGCCCGAGATCCGGGCTTTCGTGCGCGATCTGGCCGGAGAGTCCGGGTTGAACGGGGACGACGCGCGAGACGTGCTGCTAGCGGTGTCAGAGGCGGCGGACAACGCGGTGCGGCGCGCGGGGGCGTCCGTCGTGGGGGTGACGTGGGAGCCGCGTGATCACGCGGTGCTGCTGACGATCGAGGACGACGGGGTGTTCGACCTCGACGAGGGAACGTCCGCCCGGCCGCTGGGGCTGCGGCTGCTGTTCGGGATCGCCGACGAGGTGCACGTGCGTCCCGGCAAACCGACCTGGCCCGGCACGGTCGTGCGCGCACTCGTGCGGGTCTGGTCGCGTGCGGGTGTCCCGGATCTGCCCGCGCCTCCGGGACGCCCGCGCGTGCTGCTCGTCGACGGCGACCGGGTCTCCGGTCAGTCGCTGGCCGCGTTCCTGCACGCCGAGGGCTACGACGTCACGCTCGTGACCACGGTGGCGGCGGCCGAGTCGGCGCTGGAGTCCCCGCCCGCACTGGCGATCGTGGACCTGCTGACGTCTCATGGTGAGGGGACCAGGTTCGCGGCGGTGGCGCGGACGTTCGGAGTGCCGGTTGTAGCCGTTTCGGCGATCGAGCCGGCGCACCACGTTGCCGATGCTTACTTACCGAAACCAGCGCACCCACTGCGTGTACTCGCGGCGGTGCGCGACCTGCTGTCTCCCGATTCGTGAGGCACACGATGGAACCCGAGCCAGGCTTGCTGGAGGTGCGTCGCCGCGGGGCGGTGGTGACGCTGCTCGGCGAGGTCGACCTGAACACCAGTGAGCTGCTGCGGTCCGAACTGGCCCTGGCCTGCGAGTTCGGCAACGGCGCCGGCGATGTGGTGATCGACTTCACCGGGTTGACGTTCATCGGGTCGAGCGGTGTGCACATCCTGATCGAGACCGCGACGAACCTGGGGGAGCGGCGGCTGGTGCTGCTCGGCGGCGGGTGGGCGGTCTACGTCGTCAACCTGCTCGGTCTCACCCTGCGGTATCCGAACATCGTTGTGGACGGATGATGCTTCCTCAAAACTGACTGGCGCGTTAGTTTTCCCTCCTGCCGCGGTCGCTGGATGTCCCACCGATGGATGGGACGTACATGCGCAGACCCGTGCTCCTGGTCGTTGCCCTGGCTTTGCTGGGCCTACCCGCTGTTGCTTCCGCTTCGCCGCCCGCTGACCGGGTGATCACGTTGATCACCGGTGACGAGGTGGTGCTGACCGGGTCTCGGGTTGCCGTGCGGCCTGGTCCGGGACGGTCACACGTCAGCTTCCTGCAGCAGACCGGCGTTCCGGACATCTCGGTCGTGCCGTCGGACGCGGCGCCGCTGCTGCGGGACGGCCGGCTGGATCCCCGGTTGTTCAACATCTCCGAGCTGGAACGGCAGGGCTTCGTCGGTTCGGCGTTGCCGGTGATCGTGTCGGGGGCGGTGCCCGGGATGCGGGCCTCCCGGGCGTTGTCCTCGTTGAACGCATTCGCTTCCACGGCCTCCGTGGAGGTGTGGCAGGCGGCGCTGGCCGGGTCGGCGCGGGTGTGGCTGGACGGGCGCGCTCGGGTCGTGCTGGACCAGAGCACGCGCCAGGTGGGTGCTCCTGCCGCGTGGTCCTCCGGGATCACGGGCAAGGGCGTCACGATCGCGGACCTCGACGGCGGCTGGGATCCCGGCCACCCGGACCTGACCGGGGTCGCGGAGGCACGTGACTTCACCGGGACCGGCATCCGCGACGGGTACGGGCACGGCACGCACACCGCGTCGACGATCGGCGGCACCGGTGCGGGTTCCGGCGGCAAGTACCGCGGGGTTGCGCCGGACGTGCGGATGCTGGTGGGCAAGGTGTGCACGGACGACGGCGGGTGCCCCGAGTCGGCGATCATCGCGGGGATGGAGTGGGCGGCGGCTTCCGGTGCGGCCGCGGTGAACCTGTCGCTGGGTGGGCCTCCTACCGATGGCACTGATCCGATGTCGTTGGCTGTCAACGCTTTGACCGCGCGGTACGGGACGCTGTTCGTGGTGGCGGCCGGTAACTCGGGGGCTCCTCGGACGGTGGGCACGCCTGGTTCGGCCGATTCCGCTTTGACCGTGGGGTCGGTGACCAAGCAGGACGCGTTGAGCTCGTTCTCCTCGCGTGGGCCTCGATTCGGTGACTACGCCCTTAAACCTGACATCGCGGCGCCTGGGTCCTCGATCGTGGCGGCGCGGGCTTCCGGGACCTCGATGGGGACGCCGGTTGACGCGCTTTACACGTCGGCTTCCGGAACCTCGATGGCGACTCCGCACGTGACCGGTGCGGCGGCGTTGTTGAAGCAGGCGCATCCTTCCTGGCGTGCTGCCGAGTTGAAGGCGGCTTTGATGGCTTCTTCTTTCGAGCTGGGTCTCTCGGTGTACGAGCAGGGCGCCGGGCGGCTGGACATCGCGCGAGCTCTTGGTCAGTCGGTGACTTCGTCGCCGGCTTCGCTGTCGTTCCCGTTCGTGACGTGGCCGCGGACCGGGCCGATCACTCGTACCGTGACCTACTCGAACGCCTCGGCTTCGCCGGTTTCGTTGTCGTTGAAGCCGCCTGCTGGGCCGTTTTCGTTGAGCGTTTCTTCTCTGCTCGTTCCGGCCGGTGGCACGGCTTCTGTTGACGTGACGCTGACTCCTGGTGTTCAGGGTGGACAGTTCGGTGGTGCTCTCGTTGCTTCTGGCGCCGGGGTTGTCGTTCGGACGCCTTTGGGTGCTGTCGTCGAGGAGGAGAAGTACACGCTGTCGTTGGACGTTGTCGGGCGTGACGGTGCGGATCCCTGGTACGCGACCGTGCAGGTGATCGACGTGGCGACAGGTAAGTCGCACGGGTACTTCTTCACCGATGGTGCTCGTGGGTCTGTGCGCGTTCCCAAGGGGCGCTATGACGTGCACGCGATGGTGAACGGGTACAAGCGCGACACCACTTTGCTTTCTTCGCCAGAGGTTGTGGTCGGGGGAGACACGTCGGTTCGGTTCGACGCAAGGTCTGCTTCTGCGTTGCTGCCCAAGGTGGATCGGCCGGGTGCGAAGGCCGGGATGTTCTACCTCTCGCTGTTCTCGGGCAACGCGACCAAGTCCACCGGGATCGGGCTGATCTCCTCCGTCGGCGGGGACACGTTCGCCGCGCCGACTCCTCGGGTTTCCGGGCGGGTGTTCCAGTTCTGGTACCAGCCGGTGCTGGTCGCGGGTGACGCTGTTTACAACCTGATGTTCGTGCGAGACGGCGGGATCCCGGATCCTGCTTCGTTGGTGGTGCGTGATTCCTCGCTGGCGAGGGTTCACGCGACGTACCAGTCGCAGGGTGGTGCTCCGGCCGTTGGTGTGCGTGGTGGGTACGGTTACTACAAGGGCTTGGCGCCGAGCGTGACCGTGTTGCTGGACATGCCGGTGCCTACTACGCGGACCGAGTTCTACACGCCGGGGCCCGATGTCGAGTGGGACAGCACTTTCGGGTTCCGCGGTGGCGGTTGGGGCGAGTACCAGCGATCTCCTCGGCGTTCGTACTCGGCGCGTTCGTACACCGTGGTGTGGAACAGGTCGCCTCTCGGTCCTTCGTTGGGGTCCTATGAGGACAACTGGGGCCTGTCGCGGACCGGTGATGTCGTGAACGCGTCGATCCCGCTGTTCTCCACGGCTGGGGACTGGGCGTACACCGAGTCGTGGGGTTCCTACGCGAACGCTTCCACCACGTTGTCGTTGGACGGCAAGCAGATCGCTTCCTCGCCGTATCCGGGCTGGATCTCTGCTTCGGTGCAGGGTGCGGGCAAGTACACGCTGTCGACCGTGACCGACCGGCCGGCGCCTTACTCGGCGTTCGGGACGCACGCGTCGGCTTCGTGGACGTTCAACTCGCCTGGCACGACCTCCTCGCGGACGGCGCTGCCGTTGATGGTCGTGCGTGCGTCCGGAAAGACGGATCGGGATGGGCTGGCCCCGTCCGGCCGGGCTTTCGTGCTCGACCTGAAGGTGGAGAAGCAGAAGGGCGCTAAGTGCGGCCGTGTGGGTGTTCCACGCGTTGAAGTGTCGTATGACGACGGTAAAACGTGGGAACGTGCTCTCGTTGTGGGTAAGCACGCTCTGCTGTTTCACCCACGCGGCAAAGCGTTCGTATCGCTGCGTATGTCGGTGTCCGATTCGTTGGGCAACTCCGCGTCGCACACGGTGATCCGGGCGTACGAGGTCGTACCGCGCTAGTGTCGGTGACATGGCGGTACGAGCGATCAGGGGAGCCACGCAGATCGACGCGGACTCGCGCGACCTGGTGCTGGAGGCGACGGCCGAGCTGGTGCGCGAGGTGCTCTCTCGCAACAGCCTGACCGTGGATGACCTGATCAGCGTCGTGCTGACCGCCACACCCGACCTGACGTCCGAGTTCCCCGCCTACGCAGCGCGTCAGGCGGGGCTCTCGGACGTGCCGCTGTTGTCCGCGACCGAGATCGCGGTGCCGGGCGCGATGCCCCGCGTGATCCGGTTGCTGGCGCACGTCGAAACCGATCTGCCGCGTTCGTCCGTCAAGCACGTGTACTTGCGTGGAGCAGCGGCGCTCAGGACCGATCTGAACCACTGAAGTACTGCTGCAGCCTTTGGTGCCGGAATTCGTAGGCGGCTCCGACCTGCCGCAGGACGCCGCGCTTGTGCGCGTCTACGAGAAACTCCATGAGCCGCCACGGCAGCTTGCGGCCAAGCGCGAACCACACCCGGACGACGTTGAAGTTGACCCAGGCTCCCCAGTGCGGCCAGCACAACGCGCCAAGCATCACGAGGCCGACCGCAGGCGCAAGGACCGGGATGCTTCTGACGTCCAGGGATATCATGAGCACCAGCGCGGCAGTGCCCAGGATGGCCGGGGTCCACAGGGTCAACACGATGGTCGTGCGGCGATCGCCGATGAGACCGCCATGCGGGTCGACCGGGACGTCAACGGAGATCTTTTTCGCGCCGAGGCGGGCACCCACAGCCACGCCGAGCAGCGCTCCCGTGGCCAGCGTGACCGGTGCGATCCCCGACGCCAGCCATCCCACCGTCATCGCTCCCGCGACACCTACGAGCACGTTGATCATCACGTGACGCATGGCGGTTCGCCACTCCAGGTACGTCGGAAGAGGAACTGCGCCTTCCAGGCGACCGGCCACGGTGCCGAACACGGCAGCTGCGAGTACGAGCAGGCCTGCCTCCGCGCCAGTTGGCGATATGAGGTCGGTCAAGCTCGCGAACACGACGAGCACCGTGAAGAACACGGCGCCCGACCAGGCGGCCCGGGCTGCTCCGACGATCAGGTGAGGGCGAGGTAGCAGCAGGAACAGGCGCCACCACGCCAGGTTTCCTGCTTTCGGGCGTTCGGAGAGCCTGCGAGCGAGGAAGGAGAGCCACTTTCGCGCGTCGGCCGCGTCCTTTGCGGGGTACAGCGCCGGTAGATAAGCCTCCAGCAGGTGTCGCTCGACCGCGGACGCCGTTGGCAGGTCCAGCAGGTCTTCTGGACGAGTTGCCAGGGGCGTGAACGCGGTCTTCGCCAGGTACACCGCGAGCGGGGTGGACAACGCCCGCGCGAGCACGCCGTCCCGCTCCTGGCGCAGCCGTGCGGCGACCGGTTGCCACCGCCGATCCCCGTCGGGCGCGCCGGCCTCCAGATACCGCGCCGCCTCACCGGCCTCGATCGTTGCCAGCTCGACGACGGCCGCGCGGCCCACCGGCATCCCGGTCGAGCCGATCAACCGCTCGTAGTCGTCGGTCCTGCAGGTGAGCACCACCGGTTTGTTGCGGCCCACCACCCCAGCGATGCCCGCGATCGCCTCGACGCGCAGCGCCACCTCGTCCAACGCGTCCAGCACCGGCAGCACCATCCCTCGTTCGACGAGGTCGCGCGCCGCCTCAGGGCCGTGGGCGCCGCGCTTGCGGAACACGGGGTGATCCACCGCGATCCGCTGTGCCATCCAGGTCTCGAGGTCCTGTCCGGTCGGGTCCCACGAGGCGAGCGAGAACATCACCGGCACGGGGTCGCCCGGCTGCCTTTGGGCGAGCAGCCGGAGCGTCAGCAGGATCGCGGCGCTCGTCTTGCCCGAACCGGGCTCGCCCAGCACCACGAGCTGGTGGCCGGGCAGCTTCTGCAGCGCCTCGGCCAGGTCGCCGACGCCGCCGTGCAGCTTGAGCCGCACCGGCTTCGCGGCCATGGCCTCCGCACCGACGACCTCCGCCGCGCTCGGTGCGACCGGCCGTTCGGTGGACGCCCAGCTGACCTTCAGCGGTTCCTGGCGGGTGAGTCCGCGGGCACCGGCCTCGCGTTCCCACTGCCTGGCGACGAGCCGGGCGAGGTCCTCCAGAGCCGGGGAAGTGGGGGTGCGCGCGGCGTTGGCGCGCAGGCCCAGCACCACCGTGGCGACGAGGCCCGCGAGCGCGAGCAGTGCCCCCGTGATGCTGGCGAGCTTGTCGCCCTGGTCGAGCGCGTCGTCCGATCTGGACAGCCAGATCAGCACACCCGCGATCGCGACGACGAACGCCCCGAGCGCGAGCCACCACCTGCGTGAGTTCACCGGCACATGATTCCTGATGACCGGCGGAAACCTCGACTTCCCATGCAACCTGGAATTTCCGGACTGGCCCGAATGGCTGTGTTAATCCGGTTTGCGGACCGCTAGGAATGTTTTGAAACCACACGCCGATTTTGTGTCGCGCATTGTTCTGGGTCACTTGGGGATTGATCGTGACCGGCGCGCACCGGGCGGAACACCTTGGGGGCAGGGGGAACTGTGGGGGTTCGAGTGGCGCGCCGGTCGCGCCTGATCGCGTTGAGCTGTGTCGTGGTGGTGAGCGCGAGCTTGCTGCAGGCCGTGACGTTCGGGTCGGCGGCGGGTGCCGTGCCCGGAGTCAGCGCGGGTGCCGGGCCGGTCGACCGGCCGGCGCCAGCGTCCGCACGGCCGGACGAGGCCGTGTCACCGGACAAGTGGCCGCCGGTCGTGCCGCACGGCGTGAAAGCCGACGGCGCACCGGCCAAAGTGGACAGTGCTCGGCTGGCGCAGGTCAGAGCCGAGGCCGACGAGGTCTTCGCGAATGTCGAGCTGCGCTCGGGTTTCGTGCTCGGCGACACCTCGCTGGTGGCGTACTTCGACGTCAAGGACGACCCGCGGCCGTGGCAGTCGTGGCGGGTCAGGCTGTTCGAAGCCGGCAGCGGCACCGAGCAGGCCTCGACGACGCTGCCCCGGTCCGACCTGAACGTCCAATGTGGAGCGGTGCGGCAGTTCTGCCGGTCGTTCGGCGCCGCCGACGGCTGGGTGCTGGACCGCGAGAAGGACTACTTCGTCACGATCGCCGCGCTGCTGGACGAGGGCGGCGAGCTCGTGTCCGCGCCGAGCCCGAACAGCAGGCCGCGCACGACCGAGCTGCCCGATCCGCTGCCGGTCGAGCAGGTGTCCGGCTGCGGTTGTGGCGCGGCGCTGAGCAGCACCGGGACCAAGCCGGCGTTTCGCGGGGACGCCGTCAACACGGCGACCGGCGCGTTCAACCGGATCGAGACCGACCTGCGGATGGCCTCGTTCGGCATCCCGTTCACCACCACCCGCGTGTACTCGTCGAGCCTGACGATCCCGGGGCCGTTCGGGCCTGGCTGGGCCTGGTCGTACGGCATGCGGGTGACGCCGACGGACCAGGGCGCGCTCGTGCTCGCCGATGACGGCGCGCAGGTGCTCTACAAGAACGCCGACGGTGGCGGGTTCCAACGGCCGCCCGGTGTGCGGTCGACGTTGCGCAAGACGGCCGCCGGGTGGGAGCTCGTCACCCTCAACCAGATCACCTACGAGTTCGACGGCGAGGGCAAGCTGGTCGCCGTCCGCACGGCGCGCAACGTCGCAACGAGGCTCGCGTACACCGGCGAGGGCGTCGAGATCACCGACCCGTCCGGCCGCGTCGTCAAGGTGCGGGTGGAGAACGGACGCATCCGCTGGATCGCGTTGCCCGACCACCGCAAGACGTTCTACGACTACGACGACGCCGGGCGCCTGACGGCCTTCAAGGACGCACGCGGCTTCAAGTGGAAGTACCGCTACGGCGCGGACGGCCGGCTGACCGAGGTGCAGAGTCCGCAGGAGCACAAGCGAATCATCCTGATCCGCAACGAGTACGACGCTTCCGGCCGGGTTTCGAAGCAGTTCGACGCGCTCGGCAACACCACGTCGTTCGCGTGGAACGGTGAGACGCAGGAAGCCACCACCACCGACGCGGACGGCGTGATCGTGCGCGACGGATACCGCGGCAACGTGCTGCTCTACACGCGACGCGGTGCGGGAGACACGGACAACCACCGCTACGACAAGTCGCTGAACCGCGCGTTGGTCGTCAACGGCAACCACAACCAGCACGAGTCGCTCTACGACCTCAACGGCAACCCTGTCACTCGACGTGCGCCGCAGCCGATGGCGTTCGACGAGAAGACGAAGTACGACGCGCGCAACAACCCGATCGAGTTCACCGACGCCAACGGCAACGTCTGGAAGAACACGTACAACGAGTTCGACGAGCTGATCCGCACCACGGACGCCGAGAACCACTCCATCACCTACACCTACGACGAACGCGGACTGCGCACCAGCCAGACCGACCAGCGCGGCAAAGTGACGCGGTACGAGTACATCGCCGCCGGGCAGCCGAACTCCGGTCTGGTCGCCGCCGTCGTCTCGCCCGAGGGCAGGCGTTCCGAGGTGGGCTACGACAAGACCGGACGCCGCGTGACGGAAACCGATCCGCGCGGCACGGTGCCCGGTGCGAACCGCTGGCACTTCACCACGAAGACCAGCTACGACGAGCAGGACCGGTCCGTCGAGGTGCAGGAACCGGGCAAGGACCACTCGTGGCGCACCTTCTACGACGAGGTGGGCCGCCTTCGCGCGACCGTCGATCCGGAAGGCACCGAGGTCAAGCACCGCTACCTCGACAACGGGCGTCTCGACGAGGTCGTCGATCCGCGCAAGTCCACCAAGATCGTCTACACGAACGCGGGCCGGCGTGCGGCCGTGCGGATCGAGATGGGCGACGAGCCGGACCTCGTGACGACGTACCAGTACAACGCCAAGGGGCTGATGCAGTCCACCACGTCGCCGCGAGGCAACGTGCCCGGTGCGAACCCCGCGGACTTCACCACCACCTACCGCTACGACGCGAACGACAACCTGGTCAGGATGTCCCGGCCGTATCCGGGTGGCCAGGTCGTGCACCGCGACGTCAAGGTCGACCAGCTCGACCGCACGACGTCCACTGTGGACGAGTTCAACAAGACCTCGTCCAACCAGCGCGACAACAACGGACAGGTCACGTCCGCCACGGACACGCTCGGCCGTGAGCTGAAGATGGGCTACGACCGCAACGGGCGGCAGACCACGCAGACCGACGCGGGCGGCAACTCCTCGAAGTTCACCTACGACGAGGCCGGGAACAAGACCAGCCGCACCGACGCGTCCGGCGGCAAGACCACGTGGGAGTACAGCGACGACGGCCTGCTCGTCGCCACCACCGAACCACGCGGCAACGTGCCGGGCGCGGACAAGGAGAGGTTCACCTCCCACGTCGAGTACGACCTGGCCGGCAACCGCACCAAGGTCGTCGACGCGCTCGACCAGGCCACCACGTCGGCCTACGACGCGACCAACCGGTTGATCTCCGTCACCGACGCCAACAACCACACGACGCGCTACCGCTACCGGGAGGACAACCAGATCCACAGCGTCCATCAGGCGGACGCGAAGTACTTTCCGCACGCGCCGGACACCAACGCCACGGTGTACAGCTATCACGAGGACGGTCTGCTGAAGTCGGTGCGCGACCCGTACTTCCGCACCACCCGCATGGACTACGACCGCGCGGGGCGGCCGATCAGCACCGTGGATCCGTTGGGGCGCAAGGTCGAGGTGACCTACGACGCCGAGGACAACCTCACCACGACGCTGACCAGAAGACAGCACGAGCGGCTCACCGACGAGGAGCGGGCGCAGCGCACCGTCGTCAACACCTACGACATCGTGAGCCGGCGAGAACGCCGTGCGCTGGGCAACGCAGGTCCCGTCTACACGTGGGGCTACGACGCCAAAGACCGCGTGACGTCGTACGGCGATCCGTTGGGTGCCCGCGAGATCACCTACGACGACGAGGATCAGATCAAACGCGTTGTCCGCCGGGAAGCCGGTGGGCGCACCGAGACGTTCGACTACGACTACGACGTCCGCGGCGACATCACCACCCGCGAGTACCCGGACGGCACCCGCGTCACATCCGACTACGACAAGGACGGCCGGGTCACGAAGCTGACCGCGGGCGGCGCGACGTGGAGCTTCGGCTACGACGTCGCCGGGCGGCGGACGAGCACGACGCTGCCCGGCGCCACCGGCCTCGTGGAGAACCGGGTGTACGACGACGCGGGCCGCCTGACCGGCATCGGCACCGAGCGGGTGGGCCCGGCGCGACCGGACGTGCAGGATCCGGTGTCGCGTCATCAACTCGCGCTCGACCCGGTGGGCAACCCGACGAAGGTCGACACCACCCGTGGTGGCGTGACCGAGTCCGTCGCGTACTCCTACGACGAGGCGGACCGCGTGACGTCGGCGTGCTACGCGGCGGCGGACTGCGGCAAGCACACCCCGGCGGCGGGCAGGATCGACTACGAGTACGACCTCGTCGGCAACCGCACGTCGCAGAAGAGGTCGGGCACCGCGGGCGACGACGTCACCCGCTACCACTACGACTCGGCGAACCAGCTGACGAAGAAGATCTTCGATCCGCGTGGCGGCGGCCCGACGATCACCGACTACGACTACGACCTCAACGGCAACCAGACCAAGGCGGGCAAGGAGAAGTTCAGCTACCACCTGGACAACTCCCTCGCCACGGCCACGAACGCCGGAGGCCAGCAGACGTCGTTCTCCTACGACGCCACCGGATCCCGGATCGCCGGTGTCAGCGGTGACGCGACCCAGCGCTGGGCGTGGGACATCAACGGCACGCTGCCGCAGATCGCGGTGGACACCACGACCAACGCGGCCGGTGCCGTCGTGGAGAAGCGGGCCTTCGCCTACGGCCCTGACGACGAGCCGTTGGCGTTGATCGATCCGGTCGCAGGCGTGCACCCGTACACGCACGACTGGCTCGGCGGTACGGCGAACATGCTGTCGCCGGACGGAAAACCGGTGGCAGGATACGACTTCGACCCGTTCGGCAACCCGAGGCAGGGCGCGACCCTGCCACCCGGCAAGCCGGAAGGGCCTGCGAACCCGTTGCGGTTCAACGGCCAGTACCAGGACTCGAAGTCCGGTGAGGGCAACTACCACCTGCGTGCGCGCACCTACAACCCGGACACCGGCCGGTTCACCTCGACCGACCCGATGCCGCAGCCAGGCGCCGCCATCTCCGCCTACGCCTACGCGGAGAACAACCCGGTGGCGTTCAGCGACCCGACCGGCGCGGTGGTCGACGCGGGCGGAGGAGGCGGTTCGACGCCGGACGCGGGCACCGAGCCGACCGGCCCGAGTCCCGAGGACCTCGCGAAGGCGCAGCAGCTCCAGAGCAAGAGCGTGCTCGACGTGATCCTCGAGGCCGGCGGCCAGATCCTGATGGAGTTCCTGGGGATCAACGACCTCATGAACTGCCTCAAGGGCGACCTGGGTGCGTGCGTCTCGCTGGTCGTGGGCGCGCTGCCGTGGGGCAAGATCTTCAAGGCCCCGAAGATCGTCGCGGCGATCTT
This sequence comes from Lentzea alba, assembly GCF_047445655.1. Classification (GTDB taxonomy): domain Bacteria; phylum Actinomycetota; class Actinomycetes; order Mycobacteriales; family Pseudonocardiaceae; genus Lentzea; species Lentzea alba_A. The sequence goes on along the minus strand of NZ_JAJAEG010000022.1, from coordinate 24,269 downwards.
CAAGGCGGGCAAGGCGGTCGTCTCCTTCTTCCAGGAACTGAAGTGGGCACGCGCCATCATCCAGGGCGCGGAGAAGGCAGCGGAGGCGGCCAAGGCGGCGGCCGCGGCAGCCGCCAAGGCCGCGGCGGAGAAGGCCGCCAAAGCCCGTGCGGCGGCGGAGGAAGCGGCGCGCAAGGCAGCCGCCCAAGCCGCCGAACGTGCGAAAGCCGCGGCGGCCAAGGCAAAAGCGGCCACGAAGAAGAAACCTGATCCCTGTCCGGCCACGGCCAAGCACAGCTTCCCGGCGGGCACGCGGGTCCTGCTCGCGGACGGCACCACCAAGCCGATCGAAGCGGTTCAGCCGGGAGACACCGTCGTCGCGGGTGAGGTCTCGGGCAAGTCCGTGGACCAGCAGGTGTACTTCACCATCCGCACGGACCACGACAAGTCCTATGTGGACGTGACTGTTGCTGACGGCGGCACGATCACGGCGACGGACAACCACCCGTTCTGGTCGGTGACGGCCGGACGCTGGGTGGACGCGGGTGAGTTGCGTGCCGGCGACCTGCTGCGCACTGCGGCTGGCACGTTCGTGCAGATCACGGCGGTGCGTGCCTACACGGCCTCGCAGCGCACGTACGACCTGACGATCAACGGCACCAACACCTACTACGCACTCGCCGGCTCGACCCCGTTGCTGGTGCACAACTGCGGCACCGGTGGCAGTGCCAGCACCCCGACCCAGCAGGTCGGTTCCGGGAACGCGTACTCGGTCGCCTACGAGATGAACCTCCCGACCAGCGCCTACCCAGGCAAGTCGCGAGAGCACCACTTCAAGCTCGCGAACACCGATCTGGTGAACGCGATGGACAACGATCCGGCCTTCGGGAAGATGATGGAGAACCTCATCCCGGGGCTGCGCAACAACCTCGTCGGTCCCAGGGGCGGCATCAGCGACAAGTCGCCGGCGTCGCTGGGGTGGACGTGGCACCACCACGCCGATGCCGGAAGGATGCAGCTGGTGCCCAAGGTCCAGCACAAGGCGAAGGGCGCGCTGCAGGGTCTCTTCCACCCGGGAGGTGTAGGTGGCTTCAAGATCTGGGGCTGACTGGAGCACGCTGGGCGACGTCATCGCCGGCATCGCGACCGTGTCCGACGACCTCACGATCTACGCGGGGGAGGAACCGGCCGGTCCTTCGACGCGGGTGGTGCTGCTCGACCAGTCCGCGGGCGATCCTCCAGCCGATGTGCGATACCTGCTCGAGGTCGTGATCGCCAAGGAGGTTCTGGAGGTGTGGTCGGAGTGGCGGGACGGACGGCAGCCCACCCTGCCCGAGGCGTGTGAGGCAGTGCTCCACTACGCCAGTCACGACGCCTATCTGCCGGACTGACCACCTGTCGGCACATCGCGGCGCTGATCGCCGCGATGTGCCGGTGGCCGGTTCCACTGCAGCCGCCGAGCAGTGCACCTATCGGGCGCCCCGTTCGCGAGGAGGTGCTGTGGCCAGGAAGAAGCTTGGAGGACTTCGTCCGGTCCGTCTGGCGGATCCTGTTCCGGTTCACCACCAACGACCTGGTGCGTCAGGCTGGAGCTGTTCCCGCCACCACAGAGCTGATCTTCGCGATGTGCCGGTGGTCGGTGCCGCAGCAGCCGCCGAGCACCGTCAGCTGTGGGTGGTTGTTCCTGAGTCGCAGGTAGTCGGCCGCGAGTTCGTCCGGGTCGCCGCGGTCGAGCTGTTCCGCCTCGTCGAGCTCGGTGTGGCTGAGCTTGGACGCGTTGGCCCGGATGCCTTTGATGCGTTTCGTCCACGGCGCTTCGGGGTCGAGGACCGACGCGAAGTGCGTGGGGTGCGCGCAGTTGACCATGTAGTAGGCCGGGTAGCTGTTCGTGGCGCGGTCGGTGGCCTCGATCGCCTCCTTGAGCGTCTCGCCGGTCGGCAGCGTGCCGTCGGTCTCCACGGTGAACGAGATGACCACTGGCAGGTTTTCCTGACGTGCGGCGTCGGTGATGCCGGTGGCCTCCGGCACGTTGGTCATCGTGATCGCGGTGACCAGGTCGGCCTCGGTTCGGGCGAACGTCTTGATCTGCTCCGCGTGGTAGTTCCCGGCTTCCTCGCGGCTCATGATCGTTTCCGGGTGGTAACCGTCGTGCCGCGGGCCGACGCAGCCGCTGATGACGACGGGGATCGCGAACCTGCGCCGGATGTCGAGCAGCAGGTCGACGGCGGCCCGGTTGGCCTTGTCGAGACTCTGGGAGTTGTAACCGCGGCGCTCCGCCCAGTCCGGGTTGGCCCGCCAGGTCGGGGTCTCCAGCACGATGCCCACGCCGTCCCGTTCCGCGATGGAGGCGTACCGGTCGAAGTAACGGACCAGAGCCGAGCGGCCGTCGGGGTCGTCGAGCAGCGGGAACGCGGCGAAGTCGGGCAGGTCGATGCCGTCGTCGAAGACGAGCGTGGTCTCTATGCCGCCGTCGGTGAGGAAGAGGTCGGCGTCCAGTTGCGGCAGCGCTGGCATGGTGGCCTCCTGTTCGTCGGCTGCAGTGTGCGCCTCCGACAGCGGTCCCGCCTGCGGTGTGAGCGTCCGCACCAGGCACAATGTCGGCCGTGGGGATCTCGGAGGGAGCAGCGGTGGGCCAGGGTCAGTTGCGCGGCGTGGTGGCACTCGACGGACCGTCCGGGACCGGTAAGTCCACCGTCGCGAAGCGCCTGGCGATGGCGCTGGACGCGCGCTACCTCGACACCGGCTCGATGTACCGGGCGATCACGGTCGCCGTGCTGCGCGCCGGGGTCGACCCGACGGACGAGGTCAAGGTCGGCGAGGTCGTCGACAACGCCGTGCTCGTGGTGGGCACGGATCCGGCCAGGCCCGGCATCACGCTGGACGGCGACGACGTGGCGGTCGAGATCCGCGGGCCCGAGGTGACGCTGGCCGTGTCGCCGGTGTCGGCGACCAAGCACGTGCGGGAGCTGTTGGTCGAGCAGCAGCGCGCGATCATCGCGGACGCCGTGGACAACGTGGGCGGCATCGTCGTCGAAGGGCGCGACATCGGCACGGTCGTGTCGCCGGACGCGCCGTTGAAGGTTTACCTGACGGCCTCGGAGGACGCGCGCGCTGCCCGGCGGACCAAACAGGACAACGCGGCCGGGCGGGAGTCCACTTTGGACGCCGTGCTCAAGGACGTGCAGCGGCGCGACAACTACGACTCGTCGCGTGCTGTGTCGCCGTTGAAGGCTGCTGAGGACGCGGTCGAGGTGGACACGACCGAGCTCGATCTCGCGGGCACTGTGGACGCGTTGCTGGACCTCGTGGAACGGCGTGGTCTGCGGGTGACCGGGTGAGCCAACCCCAGGGCAGCCTGCCCTGGCTGACCGATCTCGGCAGGTGGATCGCGCGTCGGCCCTATGCGTGGCAGTTCCGGATTCGGGTGCACGGGCGTGACCGCGTACCCTTGAGCGGCGGCGTGGTCGTCGTCGCGAACCACAGCTCGATGGCTGATGGGCCGATCCTGTTCGGAGTGCTGCCGCGGCGCGTGACGTTCCTGATCAAGCAGGAGATGTTCGCGAACGCCGTCGTCGGCTACCTGCTGGGCAAGATCGGGCAGATCCCCGTCAAACGGGGAGAAGCCGACCGCACCGCGCTGACCAGCGCGTTGGCCGTGCTCAAAGCCGGTGGCGTGATCGGGGTCTTCCCCGAGGGCACGCGTGGTGAGGGCGACGTGGCGAACGCGCAGAACGGCGCGGCGTGGCTGGCTCGGGTCGGCGGCGCGGTCGTGCTGCCGGTCGCGTGCCGCGGGACGTACCAGGCCAAGGGCTGGCGGCCCCCGGTCGACGTGCTGATCGGTGAGCCGTTCCACCTTCCCGAGGGGAAGGGACGGGCCGCCCTGGGCGTTGCCACCGAGCAGGTGCGCGATCGCCTGGCGACACTGGTCGCCGAACTTGATGGACTTCGTATGAGTGAGGGAAGACGATGACGGACCTGGACGGCACCTGGGAGGACGAGGCCGACTGGTCAGCCTTCGACGACCTTTCCGACGACGCCGAGGAGGCCGCGCCACCGCAACCGGTGCTCGCGGTGGTCGGACGGCCGAACGTCGGCAAGTCCACGCTGGTCAACCGCATCATCGGCCGTCGTGAGGCCGTGGTGCAGGACGTGCCGGGCGTGACGCGTGACCGTGTCGCGTACGACGCGCTGTGGAACGGCCGCAAGTTCACCGTGGTCGACACGGGCGGCTGGGAGCCGGACGCGGTCGGGCTGCAGGCCTCCGTGGCCGCGCAGGCCGAGCTCGCGATGGCGACCGCGGACGTGATCCTGCTGGTCGTGGACGCGTCGGTGGGCGCGACGACGACCGAGGAGGCCGTCGCGAAGGTGCTGCGCCGGTCGAAGAAGCCGGTGATCCTCTGTGCGTCCAAGGTGGACGACGACCGCCTGACGGCCGACGTCGCCTCGCTGTGGTCGCTGGGCCTGGGCGAGCCGTACCCGGTGTCCGGCCTGCACGGCCGCGGCTCCGGCGACCTGCTCGACGTGATCCTGCAGAAGCTGCCGGAGACCCCGCGCGACGACTTCCGCGGCGGTGCCGGTGGCCCGCGCCGCGTCGCGCTGGTCGGCAAGCCGAACGTGGGCAAGTCGTCGCTGCTGAACCGCCTGACCGGGGAGAACCGCTCGGTCGTCGACTCGGTCGCGGGCACGACGGTCGACCCGGTCGACTCGCTGGTGGAGCTCGACGGCGAGATCTGGCGCTTCGTCGACACGGCCGGCCTGCGCAAGCGGGTGAAGTTCGAGAGCGGCGCCGAGTACTACGCCTCGCTGCGCACCAAGTCCGCGATCGAGACCGCCGAGGTCGCGATCGTGCTGCTCGACGCGCACGAGCCGTTGTCCGAGCAGGACCTGCGCGTTCTGACAATGGTCGTCGAATCCGGCCGCGCGTGCGTGCTGGCGTTCAACAAGTGGGACCTGGTCGACGAGGACCGCCGCAACGAGATGGTCCGCGAGCTCGAACGCGGCCTGGTGCGCGTGCCGTGGGCCGACAAGGTCAACATCTCCGCCCTGACCGGCCGCGCCGTGCACAAGCTGGCTCCCGCGCTCCGGACGGCCTTGAACTCGTGGGACACCCGCGTGCCCACCGGTCGGCTGAACCAGTGGCTGTCGGACCTGATCGCCGCGACCCCGCCCCCCGTGCGCGGCGGTAAGCAGCCCAAGGTCCTGTTCGCGACCCAGGCCTCGACCCGCCCGCCGACGTTCGTGCTGTTCACGACGGGTTTCCTGGAGGCGTCGTACCGCCGGTTCATCGAACGCAAGCTCCGCGAGGAGTTCGGCTTCGAGGGCAGCCCGGTCCGCATCTCGGTGCGCGTGCGCGAGAAGAAGAAGGCCGGAGCTTCGTCCAAGAAGTAGCGCTTTTGTTGCCCTTTGGCATGAGGTGCGGTTGGTTGGGTTCGTGGCCGTACGAGTGGTTCTAGCCGACGACGAGGCCCTGCTGCGGCGGGGCCTGAAGGTCCTCCTGGAAGCCGACGGGCGAGTGGAGGTGGTCGGGGAGGCCGCCGACGGCGCCGAACTGGTCGAAGTCGTCCTCCGGTGCCTGCCGGACGTGGTGCTGGTCGACGTCCAGATGCCGGGCGTGGACGGCCTGGAGGCGGTGCGGCGGCTTCGCACCTGGGCCACCCCACCAGCGATCGCCGTGCTGACCACGTTCGACCTGGACGACTACGTGGCGACCGCTCTCGATCTGGGCGCTCAGGGCTTCCTGCTGAAGGACGCCGAACCCGAGGCCCTGGTGCGCGCTGTCGTGGACCTGGCGGCCGGTGGCGCCGTCCTGGATCCGCGCATCACGGCACGTCTGTTGCCTCGCCTGCGTGGTTTCCGGGCCAACCGACAGCTCGACTCACTTTCGGCGCGCGAACGCCAGGTGCTGGAGCTGGTCGCCGGCGGCCGTTCGAACCACTCGATCGCCGAGGAACTCTGCCTGTCCGAGGCCACGGTGAAGAGCTACGTCTCCACCGTGCTGACCAAGCTGGGCGTGGAGAACCGGGTGCAGGCGGCTCTGGTCGCCCATCAGGTCGGTGTGTGGTGAAGGCTGTCTACCGCGAGGTTCTGACCGTCGGAATCACCACGGGCGTCGTGCTGCTGACCCAGGACCGCCCGTTCCCCTGGTCCCTGTGGGCCGCGGTGGGCGCTTCTCTTCTGCTGCCCGTACGCCTCCGCTGGCCGTGGCTGGCCTCTCTCTTGTGCATCCCCGCCGTCGCCGGCGGCCTGGGGTGGGCGCCGGCCCTGGTCGCCCAGTTCCGCTTGGGGCGCAAGGAGAAGTCCATCCCGGTCCAGTTCTTCTGGGTTGGTTCACTGACCGTCGCCGCGATCGCGCCCGTGCTGCTCACCGAAACCATTCCGCTCGGTTCGTTGCTCCTGGCCACCGCCTTCGCGTTCGGTCTCGCCGGCGCACCCACGGCGTTGGGCGCCTTGGTGACGACCCGCAAGGAGCTGACGCAGTCCCTGTACGAAACCCGGCGGGCCCGCGCCGCCGAACTGGAAGCCCAGGAAACCTCGGCCCGTGCCGCCGAACGAGCCCGCATCGCCCGTGAAATCCACGACGCCGTAGGTCACCACGCCACCTTGATCGCCGTGGAGTCCGCCGCCCTGGCCGCCACCGCCTCGGATCCTGCGGTGCGCGAGACGGCGTTGCGTTTGCGTTCGCTGGCAAAGGAATCGCTGTCGGAGATGCGCGCTGCACTTGGTTTGCTGAACTCCGACACGTCCTATGCCTCTTTGCAGGAGCTGGTTGATCGCGCCCGTGTCGCAGGTGTGTCCGTGACTCTGTCGGAGACTGGGGACTCGGTGTTGTCGCCGGCTGTGTCGCGTGCTCTGTTCCGGGTGGTCCAGGAGGCGCTGACCAACGTGACGAAACACGCGCCCGGTGCTGCCGTGGCGGTGACCGTGGACCGTTCGTCGCCCGTGCGCGTGTCGGTGGTGAACGGGCCTGGCGACCTGCCCTCTCTCGGGGACGGCGGTGGCGCGGGGTTGCACGGGTTGTCGGAGCGCGTGCGGCTGGCCGGAGGCACCCTGACCACCTCGTACCGCGCGGACGGCGGGTTCGCCGTGTCGGCCGTGCTACCGCCCGGTAAGTCGAAGGTTGACGGACAAGACTCGACTTTCGGCGGTGGTGCACGTTCGTCGGCCAACGCATAGTTCTTGGTGTCGGTCGAGGATCGGGGGATCGGTCGGACCGAGGGACGCGGGGACCCGAACTTCGGGTCCCCGCTGTATATCCGCAGGTGGATCGGTGTGCGGGGGCCCGTTTTTGATCTCTGTTCGCGGTGTTGTAGGATTCTTTCTGCACGCCGGGAGACCGGGAGTGTGGCCGGGACGTGGCGCAGTTTGGTAGCGCACTTGACTGGGGGTCAAGGGGTCGCAGGTTCAAATCCTGTCGTCCCGACGGCCAATGACCAGCGGGTTTACCTTTCGAGGTAGACCCGCTGGTGTCGTTTTTGCCCGATTGTGGTCGCAAAGTGGTCGCGCTATGCCGCCTCAGCTTCTTTCAATGCCGTCTCGATCGCCTTCACCGCGTCGAGTGCGACGTGCCGGAGCAGGTGGCCGTAGATCTCCGTCGTTGTCGACAAGGTCGAGTGACGCAGCGTCTTGGACGCCATGGCCAGCGGAACCTGCGAGCTGAGCATCGTGGTTGCGGCGAAGTGACGCAGGTCGTGGACGCGGATCTTGGACAGTCCTGCTTGTTCGGTGAGCTTGTGGAACCGATGTAGTACGTACTCAGGCCGTAGTGGTTGTCCTCCGCGCCGGGTGAACACGAGCGCACGGTCGGGTTGGCGCTCGGCTTGATTCTGGAGTGCAGCGGTGACCCGGTCGGACAGTCCGATCCAAGCGAGGCTGCTCTTGGTCTTGGGAGTGGTGAAGACCGGGGTGGTGTTGTTGATGTTGGACAGCGTCTGTCGCACGAACAGCACGTGTTCGTCGAGGTGGATGTCGGCCCAGTGCAATGCGAGAGCCTCGCCTTTGCGCATGCCGGTGCCGATGATCAATTCGAAGAGGTTGGTCAACGGTTCGTTGCTCTCAGCGCAGTACTTGAGGAACTGCGCGGCCTCGGCAGGAGACCAGCACGTCGGCTCGTACTTCGTGGGCCGGGTGACGGAGACGTACTTGGCCGCGTTGTATGGCAGGCGATGCTGCCGCACGGCGTCACCGAGTGCGCTGGAGAGCGTTGCGACGCAGCGGCGCAGTGTGGTGTGCCCGCGGCCAGCCTCCAGTTGGTTACGGACGTAGAGCACGACGTGTTGGTGGGACAGATCTTCAAGTCTGATCAATCCGACGTGTGGGATCAGATCTTTGTGGACATACGCGTGGTAGTTCGCCATTGTCGTTGGCTTGAGTGCCAACGCCTTGGCGCGCAACCAACTCACGAGGTAGTCGGCGACCGTCTGCCGGTCGTCGATGATGATGCCAGTGCGTTCGTACTCGAGTAACTTGCTCAGTGCGACTTGAGCGTCTGCCTTCGTCGCGAAACCACTGCGGCGTCGTGTCCGCCGCTTCCCGTCGAGCGTCGGTAGATCGACTGCGTAGGTCCAGATTCCGTGCTTGCGATTGGTCAACTTGGGGCAGCGGGCGCCGAGCTGGCGACCATCGGCACCACGGCAGGCGCAACGGCGATAGACGCGACCGCGGTTCGGATTTTTCATGACTACTTCCTCCGGTCTTCCCTGGCGTCTGCTCCTGGTGAGCAGCGCAGGACCGGAGCATGAGTCGGGTGCGACCACAGCGCGACCACAGGCCGCATTGTCGCTGGTCCGGCCGATGCCACTCGTGGCTACGACAACCGACTGTGCTTGCTGAGTAGAAGCACGCATCTTCGGGCGAAGAGCGTGCGCGTCCACGCCCTGTCATGATTTGCTCGCTGTGAGTGAGGGGTGGAGTGCATGTACGGGAACCCGGACGAGCTGGACCGGATCGCGGGCGAGATCGAGAAGCGCGCTGATGGCGTGCGGGATCGCGCGAAGAAGCTCGACGACGACGCGCGGAAGATGGAGTGGCACTCTGTCGCCGCAGAACGCTGCCGGGAAACCGTCGGCGGGGACAAGCGGCAGCTGGAGAAGGCTGCGGACGGGCTGACCGAGGCCGCCGCGCTGTTGCGCCGACACGCGCAGGAAGTGCGCGAGTTGATCGCGATGATCAAGAAGATCTCCGAAGCCGTGGTCGGCTGGTTCACCAGCGCGATCGACCGGTTCAACCGCGCGGTCGACGCGTTCAACCAGGCAGCACGGGACTTCGCGAACGGTGTCGCCGACGTGCTGGGTTTCGGCGGTAGCCAGCCGCCGTCACCTCCGCAGCCGCCATGGACCGGCTGGAAGTGGGGACCCGACAACCTCCCGCCCGCAGGGGACAAGGCGTGGCTGGAGGCGGGCGAGTACCTGCGCGGGCAGGGGGTGCCCGCGTGATGTCGGCACCGCACAGGCTGGTGCTGACCGCCGGTGAATTTGCGTACCTCGTCGAACGCACCGGTGTCGACCTGCCGCCGGCCTGGAGGCCTTCGGCGGACATAGGTCCTGCCGAGGCGGGTCTGATCAAGAAGCGCGTGGTCGACGGGGTAGGCGGCGAGATCCACCGGTCGGTGATCAAGAACCTGGAGATTCTGGCATTGCCGATGGTCATGCTGGACACCGTCGCGGCGATCGACGGCAAGGGGCTGCACAGCATGCACGCGATCTCCGGCCCGTTGGGTGCGTCGTTGTTCGAGCTGGGTGACGGCGCGGTGGAGATGTCGATGTTCGCCTCGGCGGACCTGGGCGAGGAGCTGATCCGGGCGGTTCCACCCGAGAGCCAGGACGCCAACGCCGGGATCGAGTCACGCCTGGGCGGAGGCGGACCGGAGCAGGCTCCGTTGCGTGGCCGGCTGCCGCTGGCGGCGCTGCAGGAGATGGGTACCGCCCGTCTGTTCCGCGATGCCGACCCCGGCGGTCCGGCTGCTGTCGTTGCCAGGTTGCGACTGTCCGGCGACGAGGCGGCGCTCGCTCGACAGGTGGCGACCGAGACGGACGGGGCGTTGCGGTGTTTCGTCGTCGGTCGTAACGGGATGGCGTCTCAGGTCAGCTGGGTGCACACCGACGGTGGCTGGAGCGGGCTCGATCCCGAACCGGACGGTTCAGGCCGTCGAATCGTGCGACTGGAACCGGCTGATCGTGAGGATCTGGGCACGTGGGTCGCCCCGGCAGTGGCAGGAGCGTTGGCATGAGTGACGAGCCTGTGGAGCCCGGCGCTCCGACGGCACGGGATGTGGGGATCGCCCCAGTCGCGGACATCCAGGTCAGTGGCGGTGCCGGCGGTTTCCGGGCCAAGGGCGAGGACCTCGTGGCTATGAGCGCTCTTACCGATGAAGTCGCCGGTGACACGCTCAAGACCGCGTTGGCCGGGCACAAGTTTCTCGCTGAGCCGGACGTGCTCGCTTCAGCTCTGCTGAATCCGTCCGGTGTGGTGAGGTTTGAGGCGGCCATGGCTATGGCGCTTGACGGGCCTAACGGTCTCACCGCCACGTCCGCGGCCATCGGTCTGCGCGGTGATGCTCTGCGCGCGACGAAGTTGGCGTACGAGGCTGCCGACGAACTCGCGGCTAGGGGACTCGACGCCTCGCGCTGGATGGCGGGCCTGGCGGTCGCGTCGGCGCCAGGTGGTGTCGTTGCCGCTGGACTCGCAACAGGTACTGCTATTGCCGCAGATGTGTACGCCAACTACGACGGTGACTGGGAGAAGTGGCTGGTCGACCATCCCGGCATGATCGACACCCTGACCGGTATGTCACCCGGCATGCTGTCCTCGCTCGGCGTACCCGTCGACCTGGCTACCACCTTGGACCTGCTGGCCGCGACGTATGCCGACGGCAACGCTCATGTCACCGCTTTGATGCCATTGCCTGACCCTGGGCCGCACAACTTGCGTGAAATCCTGTTGGGTCTTGACGTGCGCAACGATCCGAACAATGACCAGGACAACAGCAACCTCGATGTGCGGGTCATCAAGGACGCCAACGGCAAGGTGACCGGCTACATCGTGGACATCCCTGGCACCAAGGACTGGAACGCGCCGTGGGATCCCAAGAGTGCCAACGACTCAGGCGTGAACGTCGACGCCATGGCGGGGAACAGCACCGTCCTGCAATTGGGGATCGAGAGGGCGCTGCGTGAGGCAGGTGCGCAGGGCAGTGGCGTGCCGGTGATGCTGGTCGGCCACAGCCAGGGCGGCATCGTCGCCGCGCAATCGACCAACGACCTCGTCGCGAGCGGGTACAACGTGACACACGTGGTCACCGCTGGCTCGCCGGTCGGTCGTATCGACATTCCCGGCAACGTGCAGATGCTGTCGCTGGAGAACAGGAACGACATCGTTCCGCGCCTTGACGCCAGCGACAACCCGAATACAGCGAATCGCACGACGGTCACCTTCGAGAATCAGACTGGGACCATCGGCGGCAACCACAGCATCGGTGGACACCGGTACGACGAGAGGCACCGTGACGAGCCGCCTGTCGATCACAACTACGTTGCCGTGGCTGGGCAGTTGGACGGGAGTTCGGATCCTTCGGTGCGGCGATTCTTGGACAGCACGGGTGCGTTCACCCAAGGCAGCGGGCTTGATTCGGAGCTGCTGCGTTATCGAGTGTCGCGGGAGGGCGTGAATTGAGCGCGGCGGTGAGGTTTACAGGCCTGGTTGCCCTCCTGATCGGCTTGTTGGCGGGGTGCAGCGTGCTCGAGCAGCGTCACGACGACGTGGAGGATCTCGGCAAGAAGATCGTGGCGGACTGGAGGGAACAGCCAGAGGTCGCGGAGGCGAAGTACGACTACCGGCACGGGATCGACCAGGGACAGATCATGTACATGGTGGTCATCGTTCGCGCGGAGTCGGTCTCGAACGAGGTCGTCGACAAGCTGAAGGACATCGCAAATCGCGACTTCTGGGATAGCCCGGCGTATGACCGCGACGACCTGTCGTTGCGGTTCGTCGCTTACTCCTCGGACAACCCGCCCGTAGACGGGCAGCCGGAACCCGACAGGTCGATTCGCAGAGAAGGTCTTGGTGTGCCTGAGAAAGTCGGGCTGGAGAAGTACGGACCGAGACCGTCCAAAAGGTGAGTGTGGATGAGGCCGGGGGACTCTGAGGCACGTCCTCGCTGAGGGTGTGGGAGGAAGTGAAGTGAGCACCGCAGTGCGTTCAGCTGTGCTGGGCAGCCTGTTCGTCATAGTGGGCTTGCTGACCGGGTGCAACGTCGCCGACCAGTACTACGAGGGAGTGGACAGCTTCGGCAAGCAGACGGTCGCTGACTGGAAGGCGATGCCGGAGGTGGTCGAGGCGACATACGCGTACCGCCATGGGCTGGATCAGGGCCAGGTGATGTATCTCGACGTCGCGATCCGCGGGGATGTCGACAAAGACCAAATGATCGGCCAGTTGCAGGAGGTCGCCCGGCGGAATCTCTGGCAGAAGACGTCGTCGAACGACGTCAAGGTCAACCTGGCGGTGCACTCCGAGGGCAGCGGGCTCGGTGGCGGGTCCGCAATGCCCGGTCCTCTGATCTACCAGGGTGGGCTCGGCCAGGGTTCTGGATCTCCCGAAGAGAAGTACGGGCCGAGAGCGACGACGAGGTGAGTGGATGATGACGCCGGACGAATGGCTGGCTGATTTCGAGGCCAAGACGGCTGAATTGCAGCGCAACGCGGTCGCGTTTCGCCGCAACCTGGAGGCTGCAGGGCAGACCGTTACCTCCGAGGACAAGGCGTTGACGGTGACGGTGGCGCCGAACGGTGCTCTGCTTGATCTCAGGATCGCGCAGGACCCGGAGCTCGCTGCGAGGCTCATGGCGTTGGTGCGGCAGGCGAGGGAAGGTGCCGCGGCCAACGTGCTGGGCGAGTTCCGTAACGCGGTCGGCGGACAGGCGGGACAGCTCGACACCGATGTGTCGGTGCCTGCGTTCGGTGCTCCTGAACCGCGGAAGCCGAAGCCGGTTGAGGACGAGGACTTCAGTGACAACTCGATCTACCGGCGGCTGTAGTGGTTGGGTAGCGGGCGTCCCAGTACCACCGCCAATCGCACGACGGTTACTTCGGAACCAAGATCGATCAGAGTTCGGATCCGTCCGCTCGAAGGTTTCGCGGCCGCGCAGCGCTTTATTGGAGACGAACCGGGTTGACGCCGGCCTGTCACGGGAAGTGGGAGTGAGCGTGGCAAGGCGTGTGGCTGGTGTCGTGGGCCTGGTTGTGCTGCTGGTTGGGCTGCTGTCCGGATGCAATCTCTTCGTGCAGTACTACGAGGACGTGGACGAGCTCTGCAAGAAGATCGTGGCGGACTGGAAGGCGCAGGCTGAGGTAGTCGACGTGAGTTACATCTACGTGCATGGCATCGACTCAGGACAGCAGATCGATCTCGAGGTCATCGTCCGCGCAGAGTCGGCCACGGCCGAGGTCTGGGAAAGGCTGGAGGACATCGCGAACCGCGACTACTGGCTAAGCACGGCGTACGACCGGGAGGGCCACATGTCATTTCAGTACGTCGTCTACTCCTCGGACAACCCGCCGGCAAAGGGTGGAGTGGAACCGTCTAAGTCGATCGGCCAGGGCGATATTGGTGTGTCGCCGAAAGTCGGGTTGGAGAAGTACGGACCAAGACCGACGACGAGGTGAGCGGACGATGACCCGGACGAATGGCTGACCAACTGAGCACGGGCTGCTGAGCTGGGGTTTCGTCGTTGCTGTGGGCTGATCTGTCTCGCTGATGTGGAATCCGTGACTGGATTCGCGGATGTTCTCGACGGGCGACCGTTCCGGTGACCTGCTTGTCAGAAGCACGTTGGCGGCAGCATGGTGTTCGCAGGGTCGCTGCGGCTCGGTCTGGAGGCGTCCATGCACCAAGATGGCACGGATGCCGAGTCTGGCCGGTCCAGAAAAGACTTCTTCATCAGCTACACAGGGAGCGACGAGGACTTCGCGCAGTGGATTGCCTGGCAGCTCGAGAAGTTCGGCTACACGACCATCCTTCAGGCGTGGGACTTCGCCGCAGGCAGCCACTTCGTACACGAGATGCATGAGGCGGCGCAAGCCGCAGACCAGACGATAGCGGTTCTCTCCCGCACATACCTCCAATCGAACTATGCGGCGGCCGAGTGGCAGGAGGCGTGGCGTCGGGATCCCACCGGCGCCGGTCGAAGGTTGATCGCCGTGCGCATCGAGGACTGCGAGAGGCCCGGCCTGCTCGGTCAGCTGGTGACGGTCGACCTGTTCGACGTCGACGCCTCGACGGCAAGTGCTCGCTTACGTGCAGCTATCACCAAGGCGCGCGCGAAGCCGCTGCGAGAGCCGAGTTTTCCGTCGCGACGCAGCCGAGGCTTTCCGGGTGGATGGCCGAGGACCACGAACCTCCCTCGGCGCAATCCCCATTTCGCAGGCAGGGAACGCGAACTCGATCGCCTCGACGAGCTGCTGTCTGGCGACCGGCCTGCGTCCGTGGTGACCATTTGCGGCATGGGTGGGGCCGGCAAGACGCAGCTCGCGATCGAGTACGCCCACCGCTCCTCGTCCAGGTACGACACCGTCTGGTGGATCAGCGCACAACAGCCCGTGATCGCCGTCAACAACCTCGCGAACCTCGCCGAGAGGTTCGACCTGCGTCCAGACAACTCGCGAAACGTCACCGTCCTCGAACTCCTGTGGGAGCAGCTGCGCACGTCCGATCGCTGGCTCCTGATCTTCGACAACGCGGAGTCGCCCGCCGGGCTTCGCGACTACCTGCCTCATGGGCCGGGGCATGTGCTTGTGACTTCGCAACTGCGCGAGTGGGGCCAGCTCAGCCGCGTCGTTGAACTGGGGGTGTTCAGTCGACAGGAATCCATCGAGCTCTTCAGATCGCACATCCGGGACTGCGACAGTGGACTCGCTGCGGAGATCGCCGAAGAGCTGGGTGACCTGCCGATGTTCGTCGCGCAGGCCAGCAGCTACGTCGCGACCCGCAGGCTGCCGTTGGACACCTATCTGAGACTCCTGCGGTCCTACGGTGATCAAGTACTCGCAAAGGGCGAAGCCATGGACTACCAGCACGGCATCGACACTGTGTGGTCGATGTTCATCGAGCGTCTCGAGACCGAACAGCCAGTCGCCGTGCGGGTGTTGGAACTCTGCGCGGCACTCGCACCGGATGCGGTGCCGCTGTCGCTTTTCACCGCGCACCCCGAGGTTCTCACTGAGCCTCTGCGCAGCGCTGTCAGCGACGACGTGCAGTTCACCGAGGCGGTCGGGGAACTGGCCCGGTGCTCGCTGGCAACTCGTTCGGACGACGTCATCCAGGTTCACCGCATGCTACAAGCGGCCATCCTACGGCGGCTTGACGAATCCGGCCGGGCACGCACCACCGCCACAGCGGTCGACCTGCTCGCTGCGGCCGATCCCGGTGACCCGGAGGACCACCGGCACTGGCTGAGTTATGCCCAGTTGTTGCCCCACGCGTTGAAACTTCAGCACGAGGTAGGCACCGATGACTTTCGACGGCTGCTCGTGAACATCGGTGGTTACACATTGGCCCGTGGGCAACTCCTCGCCGCCAACGAGTTCCTCATCGAACTGATCGCGCTCTGGACGTCGTCGCTCGGAGAGGACGCACCAGATGTGTTGGCTGCGCTCAATCGTCTTGCGGCAACGTTGCGCGCACTTGGCCAGTACCGCTCGGCACTGACCATCGACCAGGACGTGCTGGCACGGCTGCGAGGCGCTGCGGACGCACGGGATCCACGAGTCCAACAGGTGGCTGAGACGACGGCGAACGCGCTGGACGACGTCGGGCACTACCAGGAGTCCATGGAAGCCCACAGGGTGCAGTACGAAGAACGAATGGCCGCCTACGGCCCGGATGACCTGATGACCCTGAAAGCGGCGAGCGGTCTCGGCCATGCCCTTGTCTCGTGCGGATACTTCACCGAGGCTGTTCGCCTGCTCGAGGACACGTTGCGTCGACGCAGCCAATATCTCGGGCCCCAGCACCAAGGCACGATCTTCACCAGTACCGGGCTGGCCGCGGCCTTGGCGAACTCGGGACGGGAACAACGCGCGCTGGAGCTCGACACCGAAGCAGTCGAACTGCGCAGGCGCGTGCTGGGCGGGCACCACCCACACACATGGATCGCACAGCATTGCGCCGCATCGGACCTGTGGCTGCTCGGCCGAATGGAAGAAGCTCTCGCCCTGTTCGAGGAGACGTTACGTGAACGGCGTTCGGCGCTCGGTTCCCGACACCCTGAGACGTTGCAGTCCGCGACGAGCGCGGCGACTGTTTACTCGGCTATGGGCGACCCCGAGGCGGCGCTCGCCGAACATCGACGCGTCTTGCGCGAGTACGAGCAAGCCCTCGGAGCCGAACACCCCACAACCCTGCAGTGCTCCAACGATCTGGCTGTCGACCTGCAGGAAACGGGAGCAGCGGGCGAAGCTGTCGCACTGCACGAACAGACTTTGGCCCGAAGGACCGCCCTGCTGGGGCCTGCACATCCGGACACAGTGCAGTCACTGAACAATCTTGCCGCGTGTTGCGCGGACCAAGGAGATGCGGAGACGGCGGCGAGCCTGTTCCGGGAGGCTCTCCGCGCGTGCGACGCCAGGCTGGGATCCGAGCATCCCGACGCGATCCTGATCAGCGACAGCCTGGATCTCGTGTCACAGGGCAACTGGCGCAGGAACCAGGGCAGGCACGCGAGGCTACTCACACGGGCGAATCACAGGTACTGAACACGCGGGGGTGAAGTGAGACTCTTGTTCTACCCAACAGGTCTGCGTATCTGTGGGAGCCACATCAACGCCGTCGAGGTCGCCGGCGCGGTCTCCCGCCAGGGACACGACGTCGTGATCTATGGGCAGGGCGGTCCGCTCGAAGAGATGGTCGCCAGGCTGGGCATCCCGTTCGTCCGCGCGACGAGCACGAGCCTGCAGCTCGAGACCAAGGTCGTGCGCGAACTGGCGGACGTGGTGCGGTCGCACCGCACCGATGTGGTGCACAGCTTCGAGTGGCGGCCGACCGTCGACGCGGTGCTGGCCGCACAGATCCCGTTCCGGGTACCGGTCGTCTCAACGGTGTACTCGATGAGCGTGCCGCAGTTCTTCCCGACGCACGTACCGTTGGTGGTTGGTACACACGTGATCGCGGATGCCGCTAGGAGAAGGCAGCGCGCGAAGGTCTCGGTGATCGAACCGCCGGTGGATCTCACCGTGCACCACAACGCCGAACCAAGCCATCGCGACGACCTCGACACCGTCACCGTCGTCATCGTTTCGAGGCTGCACCCGACGCTCAAGCTGACCGGAATCCTCGAGGCCGTCGAAGCCGTCGACCAACTGGCACAACTGCACCCTGAAAGGTCGGTGGAACTCGTCGTGGTCGGCGACGGCCCGTCGTCCGACGCTGTGCGCGGTGCCGCGGAGGCAGCGTCGGCACGGGGACACGCGGCTGTCCGCATGATCGGCGCGATCCTCGATCCAACACCGTACTACCGCATGGCGGACATCGTGATCGGCATGGGCCACTCCGCGCTCCGTGCCATGGCGTCGGGGAAACCGACAATCATCCAGGGCGAGGACGGTTTCTGGGAGTTGGTCACGGCGCTCAGCGCTCCGACCTTCCTCCGAACAGGCTGGTACGGCATCGGATCCGACGAACAGGGTCCACGAGGACTGTCGAAGTTGCTCGGGATCCTCCACCGCCTGGTGCAGGATCCTGCATGCCGTGCGCACTCCGCAGAGACCGGCCGCAGACTCACGGCGGAACGGTTCTGTCTCGAGCGCGCGGCTGCCAGGCAGATCGCCATATACGAAGCTGCTGTGCGCCAACGACCTTCGCGTGCAGTCGCCCTCGTTGAGGCGGTGCGGATGTTGTCAGGGATCACGCTGCACAGCGTTCGATCACGGCTCAGCGGCGATGACGAGCCGTGGGACTTCAACCGGAAGCACGTGCAGCCGCTGGCCAGCTTCCGGTAGTCCAGGACGGTGTGGATCGTCGTCTCAACGCTGCTTAAACGCGACGGCGAATGCAGTTCGGCGACGTGTGGTTCAACGGCTACGGCCATCTGCTCGATGTCGAGGACTTCGGCTCCAAGGGCGGGAACGGTTCACCATCGCGCTGGTGAACCAGAACATCCCTAGTAACAATGCGTTCGCGGGCCCCAGCGTGGAGGTCGGCTGCATAGCCGATCTCGGTGATGGCTCACTCCGCCGTTGAGAACCACCGCGCCGCGGACTTCCTTAGAGGTGTACTGGCCGTGGTGGCCTACGTCGAGCGGGACGGTGGTGTGGTGTTGGTAGATCGCCGCACACTGCACCGGGGTACCCGGCTACGAACAGCTGCTGGTGGCGGGACTCGTAGGCAGGGGTGAAGGAGCGGATCTTGACTGGCTGCCCAACATGGGGTCGACGCACCTGATTGGCAGTCAAGTGCGCCGAACTGCGGTCAACGTGTCTGTTTATGCAGGTCAGCGGCCCGTGAACCCGTATCTGGGGGGTCAAGTGCACTCAACTGCGTTGAAGCAACGTAGCTGCGGCTTGCTGGCTTGTGAGACGACAACAGGTAGCGCAACTGCGTCATTGGCACGTCTCAAGCAGGGACTGTCGCGAGGTGACTGCCCTCTCCGTGCTATGTCGATCTTGTGTCATTTACGCGTCACCCGCACGATGCTGATCGGTCCGTGGCGATTCTCTGGGCTATTGGTTGTGAGATCAGGGGGTCAGTCGTGCGTCTCTGATTTCCTGAACGCAGCCGACTCGGAAGCCGGGCTTTGGTCACGTGTGACCAAGTGCGGGTGTGGGCGCCGTTGTGCTGACCAGGTGAGATGTGTCTGGCCACACTTTGGTCACACTGCCGCCTGATAGTCCGAATGGTCGCTTGTTGGTGGTTCGTCGGTGGATGAAGCTGGCTGTCGCTAGTTGAGGGGCCGGCGTCGGGGGATTGCCGGTGTCGTGTCGGTGGTTGGCGCGGCAGGGTCTATGTGGGGGGCTTCGTTTTGAGACGCGCCGGGGAGGCGCAGGGTGTTGTCCTGCGCGCGTTCGTGTCGTTGATGGTGATTTCGACGTTCGTGGTCGCGCCTGCGAAGGCGGCTGAGCCGGAGTGTGCGGACTCGCAGCAGACCGCGTCGGCGGCAGTTGCGATGGCGGCGCGCTGTGACCGCCGGGTTGAGGCCGTCGAGTTGCGTACGGAGGATTCCCAGACGTTCGCGAAGCCTGGGGGTGGCTTCACGATGGAGCAGTCGGCTGAGCCGCGTTTCGCGCGTAGGTCTGACGGTTCCTGGGCGCGCGTCGACACGAACCTGCGTGTTGTGAACGGCAAGGTGACGCCGGCTGCGGCTGTGTTGCCGGTGGAGTTCTCGGCGGGTGGCACCGGGCCTGCGGCTCGGTTGCGTGATGGTGATCGCGAGTTGTCGATCACGTGGCCGCTGGGGGCGTTGCCGGCGCCGGTGTTGTCGGGTTCGGATGCCCTGTACCGCGAGGTGCTGCCCGGGGTCGATCTCAAGCTGACCGCGTCGTCGCAGGGCTTCTCTGAGGTTCTGGTGGTGAAGACGCGGGAGGCGGCGGCGAACCCGAAGCTGGCCAAGGTGACGTTCGGCTTCGCGACGGTGGGCGTCACGGCGCACAGGGCCGGTAGTGGTCTGGAGGCGAAGGACTCGGCCGGCAAGGTCGTGTTCACGTCGCCGACGCCGGTGATGTGGGACTCGGGTGGCACCGGGTCTGCTGGCGTTTCCGCGAAGACGTCGATGACCACGGAGTCGGCTCAGACCGACAGCCCGGAGAAGCGCACGGCGACGATGCCGGTCGCGGTGGAGAACGGCCAGATCTCGGTCGTCCCGGACGCCGCGATGCTCAACGACACGGCGACCCGCTACCCGGTGATGATCGATCCGTCGTGGACGGGCCGGGTGCACGAGAACTCGTGGACGCTGGTGTCGGAGAAGCTGCCGGACTACGGCTATTGGCAGGGCGGCGGTTACCTCAGCAATCCGGCCGAGCTGGGTGCCGCAGGTACGGGTCGGACTTGTGACAGCGTCTCGCGGGCGGGTAGCTGCCTGAGCCCGACGTACCGGATTCGGTCGTACTTCCGGATGGACACGTCACAGGTGAAGGGCAAGATCATCCTTGGGGCGTCGCTGCGGATCGAGCAGCGGTGGGCGTGGACGTGCAACAACGGCGGCTCCAACGTCACGGCGCGGGCAACGAACGATTTCGACGGCCACACGACGTGGAACAACCAGCCGGCGTGGTGGGGTGACAACGCGGCGAAGTCGGCACCGGCCAACCGCAAGGTCGGCGCGGTCCACGGGTGTGACGGTCCTGGTGACGTCGAGTTCAACTTCACCGACACCGTCGCGCACGCCGCGGCCAACAACTGGAACTACTTCAACGTGGTGATGCACGTCGATGAGAGCAGTGTCAACTACTGGAAGCGGTTTAACGCCGGCACCGCGGTGCTCGCGATTGACTTCAACTCGGTCCCGAACACGCCGGAGCACCTCAGCGCTGACGGCAAGACGTGTGCAACCGGTGCTGCTCGGCCGATCGTGCCGACTGCGACGCCGACGTTCCGTGGCCATGTGAGCGACCCTGATCCGGCGGACGCGATGAACGCCCGTTTCGAGTGGCGACGCATCCGCCCCAACGGATCGATGGGCCCGATCTCTTCTGCTGACCGTTATCCGTGGGGCAACGGCACGACGGCCGAGTACACGCCGTCCAAGCCGGAGAACCTCGAATCCGGCGTGGTGGAGTGGTCCGACAGTCCCGTGGGCACCGGTGACTGGGACAACGACGGCCACCCAGACATCCTGATCCGCGACACAGACGGCTTCCTGTACCTGCTGCCGACCGTGGTGGTCGACAAGGTCGGCTACCGGTCGGGCGTCCGTGTAGAGCTCGGCTTCGGCTGGAACGGTTTCACCATCGCCGGTGTCGCGGACTGGGATGGTGATGGCCACCAGGACGTGGTGGCTCGTGAGGACAGCACCGGTGATCTGTACGTCTATCCCGGCGACGCCGGGCACGGCGCCTTGAGCCAGTCGCGGGCCCGGATCGGTTGGGGCTGGGGTGGTTTCACCTTCGCGGGTGTCGCGGACTATGACCGTGACGGCAAGCAGGACGTGATCGCCAAGGACGCTGATGGCGTGCTGTGGTTGTACCCCGGCGAGAGCAAGCGTTCACCGTCCACTCAGGACCGTGCGCAGCTGGGCTACGGCTGGAACGGGGTCACCTACGTCGGTGTCGTTGACCGCACCGGCGACGGTAAGCCGGACGTGTTGGCCTACACCGACGACGGCAAGCTGTGGCTGTACTTGGGCAGCGGCACGCGTTCGGCCTACACCGGTACTCCGTACCGGCACGAGATCGGCACCGGCTGGCAGGGCGCAATCGCCCGCACCATCGGCGACCTCAACTGGGACGGCGCGCCCGACATCGTCGCCAAGGTTCCGTGGTCGAGTGACTGGTCTCTCTATCCTGGCGTGGTCGGCACCGGCCCCGGCGGCAACCGGTGGGCGATCGCGGGCCAGGGTCTGACCACCGGCGACTATGCCTACCGCATGACCGCCGGTGACTGGCAGCGCTGGGGTGAGGCGACGATCTGGTGCGAGTTCACTGTCGACATCACCAAGCCCCAACCGCCGGCGTTCAGTTCTTCTGTTTACAAGGACAAGTCAGCGGGTTGCCCGGCCGAGGGCTGTGGTTCGCTCGGCATCGCGGACACCTTCCTGTTCTCCAGCACGTCGGACGATGTGGTGAAGTACCGTTGGGGCTTCACAGATCCACCGTCGATGACGGTCGCCGCTGGCACCCCAGTGCGTTGGACGCCGCCATCGGACAAAGCGAAGATTCTGTTCGTGGAGGCGGTCGACCGCGCGGGACTCGCATCAGTCCGCAGCACCTTTGGATTCAAGGTGGCGGGCGCCAAGGCCAATGACGCGTCGTGGTTCTCCAGTGATGACCCGGCAGCTGATGCCACCGGCAATGGCCACGATCTTTCTTTGACCGGCCTGGACACCGCCAGTAGTGGACGTACTGCGGGTGGAAACAGTGCTGTTGGTTTTAGCGGCACGGTTGCGAACGGCGCCACGACCGGCAAGGTGGTCGACACGGGCAAGGGATTCTCGGTCTCAGCGTGGGTTCGCCTAGGTGACGACACGGTTAGCCGCACGGTGGTGAGCCAGCAGGGCTCGGCGACCTCGGCGTTCCGGCTCGGATTCGACTCCACCTCGCGCAAGTGGACGTTCTCCCTGGCCGAGAGCGACGCTGCGAACGCCGCACAGAAGAGCGCGGTGTCTGACGCCTCGGTCACGAAGGGCGTGTGGACGCATCTGACCGGCACCTATGACGAGCTGCACCGTGAGGTCCGGTTGTACGTGGATGGTGCGTTGCAGCGCACCATTGCGGTGGTGGACAACGGCTTCAGTGCCAACGGTCAGCTTTGGATCGGCAAGGCGCTGCGCACGTCCGCGGTTGAACCGTGGAACGGTTCCATGGCTGAGGTTCGTGCATGGAACCGCACGGTCACTCCGGAGGAGGCCTTGGCGATGGCCGATGCAAGACAGGTCAGCGAGGTCGGGAAGTGGCAGTTCGATGAGGGAGACGGGTCGACTGCCCGCGACACCTCGCCGTACGGCCGTGATCTCACGCTCAGCCTCGATGGAGCCAGCTGGGGCGAGGGAGTCGAGCAGACCAGCGGTCTCGAACTCAACGGTGTCGACAGTTCCGCGAGCACGAGCGAGAAGGTGCTGAACACAGATCAGTCGTTTTCTGTCGATGTGTGGGCCAAGCTCGACGGCTCCGGCACGCCTCGCACCGTCGTTTCGCAGAATGATTCGACTGCAGTGGACATGTTCGCGCTGAGGTACGACGGTGCGCAGTGGAGTGCGGAGATGCGGAACGCGGCGAGTTCTCCGTCGTGGTGGCAGGCCAAGGCTGATGCGGTGGTGAACAAGTGGACGCATCTGGTGGTCACCTATGACGCGAGCGCGCGGACACTCAAGTTGACGGTTGGCCATGAGGACAGCCCGGACACGTTGAAGAGCACGGTGACTGGTGTGACCGGTGCGAACTCGGATGGGGTGCTTCGGGTTGGCCGTAGCCAAGCGGGTGAGTTCTTCAAGGGCAATGTCGACGAGTTGAAGGTGTGGCAGGGAGTCCTGGCGCCCAGGACTCTCGACGACACGCCGCGCACCGGGGCGTCGATCTCTGGCGATCCGCATGATGAGGCACTCGCTGTCGACACGGATGGCAAGGTTCGCGCGTTCCTCAATCTCGGCACCACCCTCGCCGACACGTCGCAGGACCTCGCCTTCGGCTGGGCACAAGGGCGCACGTGGTTCGCTGACATCGACGGCGATGGCAAGTCCGAGATCATCGGTGTCGACACGAACGGTGTGATCAAGGCGTTCAAGAACGTCAACGGCATGAACGGGGCCACGTTCAGCGGCAATCCGACGATCATCGGCTCCGCACCGGGCGACGCTGTGCGGATCCGGTTCGCCGACATCGACGGCGACGGCCGAGCGGATCGAGTGTCGCTCGACGCCGATGGCCGGGTCCGGGTGTACCGCAACCTGTTCGGGATGAACGAACGCGGCCAGTCCACGGCGTTCTCGACCACCCCGGTGATCATCAAGGTCACCACGGCGACACCGGACAGGATCCGGTTCGCCGACATCGATGGTGCTGGCGGGAAGGCGGAGTTCATCACGGTGAACGCCGACCAGACCGTGTCTGCCTTCCACAACCTCAACGGACTCAACTACGGCAGTTACGACACCTCGCAGGAGATCGGTACGGGCTGGACGCCGGACCGCACCTGGTTCGCTGACATCAACGGTGACGGCAGGGCCGAGATCATCAGGGTCAATACGGACGGAACCATGTGGTCCTGGACGAACGAACACGGCCTCAAGGAATGGCCGTACGCAGGGTCCACGCAGATCGGTTACGGGTGGCACGACCCCGCCCAAGTCTTCTTCAGCTGACAGGCCAATCCACCCCAGAACTGGAGTTGTGCAATGCCCACAGCCCGATCCAAGCGTGGACTGGCCGTCGCACTTGCCGCGTCACTCGTCGCCACCCTGCTTACCGCTTCACCCACGCCTGCGGCGCCGTACAAGCCTCCGGCGCCGCAGAAGGAACGCGTGATCGCGGGTAAGAAGACCGGTCTGGTCAAGACCGGGGACGTCCGCACTGGCAAGGCCTTCACCGGCAGCGCGCCGGTGTGGCCGAGGGACTGTAAAAAGAGCGGTGTAACTCCCGATCATGGAAGTG
>NZ_JAJAEG010000021.1:0-180681 GCF_047445655.1 Lentzea alba | reverse complement strand
TATCGGCACGCTGTTGAGTTCTCAAAGAACACGCGCACACCGCAGCTCATCTCCGCGAGGAGGGAACTTCCGGGGCTGTGTCAGGCTTAGAAGTCTTTCGCCGCGCTCCGTTCCGGTGTTTCCCGGCCCGTTCCGCGCTGGCAGAGAGAAATTTACACGGGCGCCCACCGAGATCCAAATCGGGGGTCACTAACGCAGTAACCGCAGGTCAGGTGCCTCACGAGTGGCCGCAAACCGCCAAGATCGACGCACAGTGTGACCGGGGCCACGTCGACAATCTTGTATCCACCGTCAGCGAGGTGCACTGGGCAGGTGCACGGTGACCGACAAACCACCCGTCGGCACGGCCACTGCCTGCGCAAACCCGCCGTGTGCGGCCACCGCGGCCCGCACGATCGAGAGTCCCAGACCCGTGCCGGACTGGCTGGTGCGGTCCTTGATCCCGCGACGGAACGGCTCGAACAGCTCCTCCACGCGGTCCGGCGCGATGAGCTGACCCGACGACGACACCCGCAGCACGGACCACTGCGGCCCGGTCTCCACCACAGCCTCGATCCACCCGCCGACGTGGTTGTGCCGGACGGCGTTCTCCAGCAGGTTCCCCGCGATCCGCTCCAACAGAGCAGGATCTCCGACCGCCAACGCCGGCGCGCACCGGAAGACAGCGCGCACGTTGCGTGCCTCCGCCTCCGCGCGCACGGCTTTCCACGCGGACTCGACGACAACTGCCAGATCAACCGGCTCACGAACAGCGAGCCCGACACCGTCCGTACGCGCGAGCAGCAGCAGCGCCGACACCAACTGCTCCGCACGCTCCCCCGCCGCACGCACGACGCCGGCCATCCGACGCAGCTCTTCAACGTCGGCATCCGGATCGGACAGAGTCACGTCCAGCTCCGTGCGCACCACCGAGAGAGGAGTGCGCAGTTCGTGCGACGCGTTCGCCACGAACCGACGTTGCGAATCGAAGGCGGCCTCAAGCCGGTCGAGCATCGCGTCGAACGTGTCCGCGAGCTCCGCGACCTCGTCCCGCGGCCCTTCCAGCCGCAACCGCGACCCGAGCGACTCCGCCGACAGCCGGCGCGCGGCACCCGTGACGTCGTGCAGAGGCTTCAGCACCTGGCCGGTGAACGTCCACGCCAGCACCGCGGCGGCGATCACCATGCACGCGAACGCGATCAACCCGGCCCGCAGCAGATCCGAGCGCGCGGCCACCGTCAGCGCGTCCGTCAGCACCGTGACGTCGACGTTGACCCCGTCGACCGTGACCTGGCTGCCGGAGGGGAACGACGGCGACGAGTCGAACACCCGCCCGACCAGCGTCCACCCGAGAAAGAGCAGCACAGCGCTCACCACCGCGACGAGCGCGGTGGTGAGGAGCGTGATCCGGAGACGAAGCCCCGGTCCGCGCCTTCGCACGTGACTAGTCCTCAGCAGATCCGTTCGAAGCACTCGGCACCCGGTAACCGGATCCCACGACGGTGTCGATGATGCCCGGCTCACCCAGCTTCTTGCGCAACGTCATGACGGTGACGCGCACGGTCGTGGTGAACGGGTCGGCGTTCTCGTCCCACACGCGCTCAAGCAGCTCTTCACTGCTCACGACCGAACCCTTGGCCGCGAGCAGCACTTCGAGCACACCGAACTCCTTGCGCGTCAGCTCGATGGGCTGCCCACCGCGTGACACGGTGCGCCGCGCCGGATCGAGCTCAACGTCCTGAGCGGACAGCACGGGCGGTGTCGCCGGAGTCGCGCGCCGAGCCAACGCCCGTACGCGCGCGACCAGCTCGGGGAACGCGAAAGGCTTCGCGAGGTAGTCGTCCGCACCCAGTGACAACCCGGACACGCGATCCTCGATGGACCCGCTCGCCGTCAGCATCATGACCCTGGTCAGCGCACCGGAGCTGAGGATCTCCTTGCACAGCTCGTCGCCGGACATGCCAGGCAGGTCGCGGTCGAGCACGACCACGTCGTACCGCGTGACGGTCGACTTCTCGTGCCCGGTCTCGCCGTCGTAGGCGACGTNGAGGATCTCCTTGCACAGCTCGTCGCCGGACATGCCAGGCAGGTCGCGGTCGAGCACGACCACGTCGTACCGCGTGACGGTCGACTTCTCGTGCCCGGTCTCGCCGTCGTAGGCGACGTCCACGGCCATACCTTCGCGCCTCAGGCCGCGAGCGATCGCGTCGGCCAGAGGCACCTCGTCCTCGACTACCAGAATCCGCACGCCACAAAGGTGCCATACAAGTCTGAGAGAGCCCTTAACGACACCTTCACACGCGCTGTCGGATCTCCTCCTCCGTCCTCACCGCCGCGGCCGTGAGGAAGCGCAGCACCACCGCCAGCTCAGCCTCGTCGAATTCGGCCAGGTCAGCGCGATGACGTTCGTTCAGCGAGTCGTAAAGACCACCGACCCGCCGCACCGCGTCCTCGTCCGGCTCGATGACCACCTTGCGCCGGTCGACCGGGTCCGGCACGCGGCGCACGAACCCCGCCCGCACCAGCCGTTCGATCATCCGCGACGCCGATCCGCTCGTCAGGTTGACGCGGCGTGCCAGCTCACCGGGACTGGCCGGCCCCTGGTTGGCCAGCACGTACAGCGCCTGCAGGTCCGTCCACGTCATCCCGAGCTGCTCGGCGAGCAGGCCGTTGAACTGGATGACCGGGATCTGCCACCGCGCGATGGCCCGCAGGACCTCTTCCGTCATGCCCGAAGAGTACTTGCACCACGCAGTCGCTGCGTCACGCAGTAGTTGCATGCTACGTTTACTGCGTGATGCAGCAAACTTGGTACGACCACCCCGTCTGGATCGTCACCGAACCCGACCTCGCCAGAGCCGTGCTGACGGACAGCCGTTTCGGCAAAGATCCCGCGCTGGCACCGAAGCGCTGGGACGCCCGCACCGCCGGTCTCGAACCCACAGCGGCAGAACAGATGTCCGTGACCACACTCGACGGCGAGCCACACACACGGCTCCGCAAGGCGTTCGCACCGCTCTTCAGCGCGAAGAAGATGCGTGCGTTCTACCCACGCATGCAAGCGATCGCGGCGGAGCTGCTGGGAAAGCTGCCGAACGAGGTCGACCTGATCGACGACTTCACGACCCGATATCCGCTGGCGGTCCTCTGCGAGCTGCTCGGCATCCCCGAACACCACCTCGGCACCGCGATGGACGCCTGCCGCCTGATGCACGTCGACTACCCGGCCAACGTCCCCGCCGCCATGTCCGGTTTCGCCGCCCTGGCAGCGGAAGCGACGGCGGAACTGCGACTGCCGGACGGCAGCACCGAGCGCGATCGCACCTACCAGATCTTCACGATCCTGTTCGCCGGCCAGCTCACCACCGACCTGGCGGCGGGCTTCCTCGTCGCGCGAATCCTCAGCGATACCAACGAATCCGCGGACGAACTGGTCCGGGAGACGCTCCGCGAGCATCCCCCGGCACCGTTCACGCTGTGGCGCTTCACCACCACCGACGTGGAGATCGCGGGCACGAGCCTGCCCAAGGGCTCACCCGTGCTCGTCGACCTGACGCGCGCCCCGGACCTGGTCTTCGGGTACGGCCCGCACTTCTGCATCGGCGCACAACTGGCGCAGCTCGAACTCAAGGCGCTCGCCGAAACGTTCCTGGCCGACTACCCCGACGCGAGCCTCACCGCGCCCCTGACCCACAGCTCTCCCGGCGGAATCATGGGCAGCAGGCTGCACGCGTTGCCGATCAGGCTCGCTTCGGCCGGTCCACCACGACGGTCGTAGCCGTCTGCAGCGCACGGAGCTCCAGCAACGCCGGGTGCTCCTCGGCCAGCCGGGCAGCGTTGAGCAACGACCGCAGCGCAGCCGTCTCGCCCCGAGCCCGCTCCAGCGCGGCGCGCCCCTCGGACGCCGCCACCAGCTCGGCCAGCGCGGCCCGCCGCAGCTCACCCGGCATCACGACATCCCGAACGGCCACCTCGGACACGGAAACACCCAGCTCGGCGGCCCGTCCGGCAACCGCAGCCAGCACCTCGGCCGCGATGGCCTCACGCTCAGGGTCAACGGCAGAGTGCGCGCGCTTGACCACTGCACTGCGCAACGCGAGCTGCACGGCCGTGTAGAGCTCATCCTCAGGTCGGGCAGACGCCACCACGAACGTCGTCGCCGAAGCCACGGCCCACCGCACGACAACGGTCACACGGACCAGCACGCCATCGGCAGTCGGCACGTCCTGCGCGGCCGGAGTCAACGAACGCGGGCGAAGGTCGACGCGGTGCAGCACGACGTGTCGCGGGAACTTGTGCTGACCGGGCTCGACCTCACCCGCCAACACCCCGCGATCGAACCTGACAGCCCGCTCCCACGGGTACAACGTGTGCTTCATCGTCTCCACCCCACAAGATCCACTTGGGCCAGGCAGACCACGACCCCGGCCGGCGGAACACCGCGGCGGGAGTCCACAGGGGACTCGCAAAGCCCGGCGTCCCCGTGTGCGACCGGGGTCGTGGCGTATCAGGGTTTGAACCTGGTGCCTTTACAGCGCCAATGCGTCCGCAGAACGCGGGACCCAGCGAGGAAGACCTGCTGGGCCGCAAGAACGGACGCGAGGTGGAGAGTAGCCGACCTACTTCTCCGCTCGCGCGTCCATTTCGGCCGGCAGGCAGTCCAGGCGCGACGCCCACTCGGTGACCCGGCGCGCCACGTCCTGCGCGGTGATGCCGAGCAGTGCCAGCACCTCGCCACGCGAGCCGTGGTCGTGGAACTGTTGCGGCAGAGCGATGTCGCGCAACGGCACCTCGACGTCGGCATCCCGCAGGGCGGCCGCGAACGACGAACCGAAGCCACCGTGGCGGCCACCGTCCTCAACGGTCACCACGAGCTTGTGCGACGCCGCCATCTCCACGAGGTCAACCGACATCGGGTAGATCCACCGCGGGTCGACGACCGTCACGCCGATGCCCTGGTCCTCCAGCCGTTGCGCGGCCTCAAGACCAAGCTCACCCAACGCGCCGACCGTCACCAACAGCACGTCGTTGCCAGACCGGCGAAGCACGTCCACGGAACCGACGCGCTCCAGAGCCGGCAGGTCCTTGCCGACGGAGGCCTTCGGGTAGCGGATCACCGTCGGCGCGTCCGAGATCGCCACGGCCTCGCGCAGCTCCTCGGCCAGCGTGCCGGCGTCGCGCGGCGCGGCCACGTGGATGCCGGGGACGACACCGCAGATGGACATGTCCCACATGCCGTGGTGCGACGCGCCGTCCGGGCCGGTGACGCCCGAGCGGTCCAGCACGACCGTGACGCCCTGCTTGTGCAGTGCGACGTCCATCAGCAGCTGGTCGAACGCCCGGTTGAGGAACGTCGCGTAGACGGCCACGACCGGGTGCAGCCCGCCGATCGCCAGACCGGCGGCGGAGGTCAGCGCGTGCTGCTCGGCGATGCCGACGTCGAAGAAGCGCGACGGGAACGCCTTGGCGAACGCGTCCAGGCCGGTAGGGCCCTGCATCGCGGCGGTGATGGCGACCACGTCGGAACGCTCGCGGCCGATGTCCACCAGCGCGTCGGAGAACACGTGCGTCCAGGTGCGGCCGGCCGGCTTGACGTCCTCACCGGTGATGGGGTCGATGACGCCCGTGGCGTGCATCTGGTCGGCCTGGTGGTTCTCGGCCGGCGCGAACCCCATGCCCTTGCGGGTCACCGCGTGCACGATCACCGGTCCGCCGAACGACTTCGCGCGCTGCAGAGCGGACTCCAGCGTCGCCATGTCGTGGCCGTCGACCGGGCCGATGTACTTCAGGCCGAGGTCCTCGAACATCGCCTGCGGCGCCAGCGCGTCCTTGATTCCGCGCTTGGCGGCGTGCAGGGCGGCGTACAGCGGCTTGCCGAAGAACGGCGTCTGCTGAAGAGCGCTCTTGCCCTTCTCCAGCACGCGCTCGTAGCCGGGGCGCAGACGCAGCGACGACAGGTGGTCCGCCAGACCACCGATCGTCGGCGAGTACGAGCGGCCGTTGTCGTTGACCACGATCACGACCGGACGCGTCTTGTCCGCCGCGATGTTGTTCAACGCCTCCCAGCACATACCGCCGGTCAACGCGCCGTCACCGACGACCGCGACCACGTGGCCGTGCGCGCCGGTGATCTGCTTCGCCTTCGCCAGGCCGTCGGCGTACGACAGCGCCGTCGAGGCGTGCGAGCTCTCCTGCACGTCGTGCTCGGACTCCGACCGCGACGGGTAGCCCGACATCCCGCCCTGCTGGCGCAGCCGGTCGAAGCCGTCGCGCCGGCCCGTGACGATCTTGTGCACGTACGACTGGTGCCCGGTGTCGTAGACGATCGGGTCCTGCGGCGAGTCGAACACGCGGTGCAGCGCCACGGTCAGCTCGACGACCCCCAGGTTGGGTCCCAGGTGGCCGCCCGTCTTGGACACCTTGTCGACCAGAAAACGCCGGATCTCGCCGCACAGCTGCGTCAGCTGCGCCTCGTCCATCCGTTTCAGATCAGCTGGTCCGTGCACGGACTCCAGCAGGGTCACCACGCCCACCTCACTCCTGAAGACTTCGGCCCAGTCTACGGAGGCTCGACTGAGACGCTGCTTTACCTCGTCTCAGGTACGAGCAACGCGATGCACTCCATGTGATGAGTCATCGGGAACGCGTCGAATGCTCGCAGTTCTTCGAGCCGATACCCCTGAGCTGTGAACTCAGCCAGGTCACGCGCCAACGCGGCAGGGTCGCATGCCACATAAACGACCCGTTCGGGGCGCCGTCGTGCGACTTCAGCCACAACGACCTTCCCGGCGCCCTTTCGCGGTGGGTCGAGAACCACGACGTGAGGGTCCTCAACGGGCAGTTTGCGCGTCACCGCACGCTCCACCTTGTCCACCACCCACTCGATCTGGGACAGGCGGCGAAGGTTGCGCCGGCCGTCCTCCACAGCACCGGGGAAAGACTCCACGACCAGCACTGATCCGGTGTCTCCGACCTGCCGTGCGAGTACCGACGCGAAGAGCCCTGCACCGCCGTAGAGGTCCCACACGCGTTGTCCCGGCTCGGCCGCCGCCCACTCGCCGACGACGGACGCGAACGTGTCCGCAGCCGCCGGGTGCACCTGCCAGAAACCGTCGGCAGAAATTCGCCACTTTCGTTGGGCGGCTGTCTCAACGGCCGTACCGGTTCCGGCGCGTCGCGCGGTGTGTCGGCCGCGCACCTCACCCACATGCAGGTTGCCGTCACCGTCCTGGGTGATCGTCAACTCCTGGGCTCGCCACTTTCGGTCGGCGACCGCCTCGACCATGCCCGGCCGGGAGATCACACAGTGGTCGATCGGGATCACATCGTGGGACCGGGTACCGCGGAAACCCGGCCGCCCGTCACCGTCGACGGCCATCCGGATCCGGGTCCGCCACTCCAGCGGGCCGCCCGGCAGCGCCTCCACGACGACATCGCGCTCGATCTTGCCGAGCCGTGACAGCTGCTCGCGGACGACTTGGGCCTTCAGCTCCCGTTGCGCCTCCCACGACACGTGCTGGAAGTCGCAGCCGCCGCACATCCCCGGTCCGCTGAACGGGCACGGCGGCTCGACGCGGTCCGGTGACGCCTGCAGGATCTCGATGGCGTCCGCACGGCAGAACGACCCGCCGTTGTCCTCGTAGACCGATGCCAGGACACGTTCTCCTGGCAGTGCGTGCCGCACGAACAGAACACGTCCCTCATGGCGTGCAACGAAATGCCCGCCATGGGCAACCGGCCCGATCTCTACTTCGAACTTCTTGCCGATCCAGTTTTCCTTGGCCAAGCTCATCGGTCGTCCAAACCCCTCCGCACGGCACCGGGGGCGATGACGTCCTTGTCCTTGACCTTCACCGAAGACGCGAGCTGCCACGGCACGCTGGTGACCATGACACCCGGCTGGAACAGCAGCCTTCCCTTGAGCCGCAACGCACTCTGGTTGTGCAGCAGCTGCTCCCACCAGTGCCCGACGACGTACTCGGGGATGAACACCGTGACGACGTCGCGCGGGTTGTCGGTCTTGACCCGCTTCACGTAGTCGAGCACGGGCCTGGTGATCTCGCGGTACGGCGACTCGATCACCTTCAGCGGGATCTTGAAGTTCTCCTTCTCCCACTGCGCGACGAGCTTGCGCGTGTCGCCGTCGTCGACGTTGACCGTGACGGCCTCCAGCACGTCCGGCCGCGTGGCCTTGGCGTAGGACAACGCCCGCAGCGTCGGCATGTGCAGTTTGGACACCAGCACCATCGCGTGGTTGCGCGCCGGCATCGTGCGCACCCGCTCCTGCTGACGCAGCTCCTCGGCGACGGTGTCGTAGTGCTTGCGGATCGCCGTCATCAACGCGTAGATGGCGGCCATCGCGGCGATGGCGATCCACGCGCCCTTGGTGAACTTCGTGATGAGCACGATGATCAGCACCGTCGCGGTCATGACGAGACCGAACGTGTTGATCGCCTGCGAGCGGCGCATCCGCTTGCGGGACTCCACGTCCTTCTCGGTCTTCAGCAACCGCTGCCAGTGCTTGATCATGCCGAGCTGGCTCATCGTGAACGACACGAAGACGCCGACGATGTAGAGCTGGATCAGTCTGGTGACCTCGGCGTCGAACGCGATCACCAGCACGATCGCGAACCCGGCGAGGAACACGATGCCGTTGGAGAACGCCAGCCGGTCGCCGCGGGTGTGCAGCTGCCGGGGCAGGTAGCGGTCCTGGGCGAGGATCGAGCCGAGCACCGGGAAACCGTTGAACGCGGTGTTCGCCGCCAGCACCAGGATCAGCGCGGTCACCCCGGTGATGAAGTAGAAGCCGGGCGGGAACGAGTCGAACACGGCGTGTGCGACCTGCGCGACCATCGTCTTCTGCTCGTAACCGGCCGGCGCGTTGGTGATCTGGTGCTGCGGCGACTCCGCCATCCGCACGTCGGTCAGCTGGGCCAGCACGATCAGGCCCATCAGCATCACGACCGCGATACCGCCCATGAGCAGCAGCGTCGTCGCGGCGTTGCGGGACTTGGGCTTGCGGAACGCGGGCACGCCGTTGCTGATCGCCTCGACACCGGTGAGCGCCGCACAGCCCGACGAGAACGCACGCATCACCAGGAACACGAACGCGAGACCCATCAGGTGGTCGCCCTCGGCGTGGATCTCCAGACCGGAGCTCTCGGCGCGCATCTCGTCACCGAGCACGAACCCGCGGAAGAGGCCCCATGCGATCAGGCCGAAGATTCCGATCATGAACGCATAGGTCGGAATGGCGAACGCGGCGCCGGACTCGCGGATGCCCCGCAGGTTGATCGCCGTGAGCACGACGATTGCGGCGACCGCGAACTCGGCCTTGTGGGTCGCGACGAACGGGATCGCCGACCCGATGTTCGCCGCCGCCGCCGAGATCGACACCGCGACCGTGAGGATGTAGTCCACGAGCAGGGCGCTCGCCACTGTGAGCCCTGCTCTGCGTCCCAGGTTGACTGTCGCGACCTCGTAGTCACCGCCGCCCGACGGGTAGGCGTGCACGTTCTGGCGATAGCTGGCGACCACGGTGAGCATGACCACGACGACTGCCACGCCCACCCAAGGCGCCAGCGCGTAGGCGCTCAGACCCGCCACCGACAGCATCAGGAAGATCTCCTCGGGCGCGTAGGCGACCGAGGACATGGCGTCCGAGGCGAAGACCGGGAGGGCTATCCGTTTGGGGAGGAGGGTGTGCGAGAGACGATCGCTGCGGAACGGCCTGCCGACCAGGAGGCGTTTGGCAGCGGTGGCGAGCTTGGACACGGAGGGAGCGTAAGGGGTCCACTCACCGGGACGGGCTAATGCTGGGTAGGTTCTGCGGTGAGTTCGCCTGAGGAGGCATGTCGTGCACGTGGTGATCATGGGATGTGGCCGGGTGGGAGCCTCCCTGGCCAAGGCCCTCGAGCGACTCGACCACCAGGTCGCCGTGATCGACAAGGACCCGCAGTCGTTCCGCCGGCTCGGCAGCGACTTCCACGGCCAGCAGGTCGTCGGCAACGGGTTCGACCGCAACGTCCTGATCGAGGCGGGCGTCGAGCGCGCGGGCGCGTTCGCGGCGGTCTCCAGCGGTGACAACTCGAACATCATCTCGGCGCGGGTGGCGCGGGAGACGTTCGGCGTCGAGCACGTCGTCGCCCGCATCTACGACCACAAGCGCGCCGCCGTGTACGAGCGCCTGGGCATCCCGACCGTGGCGACCGTGCCGTGGTCGACGGACCGGTTCCTGCGCATGCTGCTGCCCGAGGGTGCCGCGACCGCGTGGCGCGACCCGTCCGGCACGGTCGCGGTGCTGCCGATCGAGGTCTCCGAGGACTGGGTCGGGCGTTCCGTGTTCGAGCTGGAAGGCGCGATCGGCGCGCGCGTGGCGTTCCTCATGCGGTTCGGCACCGGTGTGCTGCCGGACGCGAAGACCGTCGTGCAGGCCGACGACACCATCTACGTGGCGGCGCTGTCCGGCACGATCACCGACGTCGCGGCGGCGGCGCTGCAGGCACCGGAGGAGAGCTGATGCGGGTCGCGATCGCGGGTGCGGGCGCGGTGGGGCGGTCCATCGCGCAGGAGCTCGTGCAGGACGGGCACCAGGTCATGCTGATCGAACGGGACCGGGCGCACTTCGACCCCAACTCCGTCGAGCAGGCCGAGTGGGTCCAGGCCGACGCGTGCGAATTGTCCTCTTTGGAGGACGCCGGCATGCAGCTGTGCGACGTCGTGATCGCCGCGACCGGTGACGACAAGGTCAACCTCGTGGTGTCGCTGCTGGCGAAGACGGAGTTCGCGGTCCGCCGCGTCATCGCGCGTGTGAACGACCCGACGAACGAATGGCTCTTCACCGAGTCGTGGGGCGTGGATGTGGCCGTGTCGACGCCACGGCTGCTCGCCGCGATGGTCGAGGAGTCCGTGACGATCGGCGACGTCGTGCGGCTGCTGACGCTGCGCCAGGGCCAGGCGAACCTGGTGGAGATCACGCTCGACGAGTCGACGCCGTTCGCCGGCCGGGCCGTCTCCGAGCTCACGCTCCCCCGCGACGCCGCGCTGGTGACGATCCTGCGCGGCGGGCGGGTCATCGTGCCGCAGCCGGACGACACGCTCGAAGGCGGCGATGAGCTGCTGTTCGTCACCACCGCCGCCGTCGAGCAGGAGATCAAGTCCGCGCTGGGTTATTAGGCCCACCACTTCTGGTTCAGGCCGCCGTGGCAGTCGTAAAGCTGCACTGCCGCGCCGTTCCACCAGTTGCCGGCCGAGATGTCCACGCAGCGGTTGCCGGACAGCCACGACCGGATCCGGCCGATCTCGTAGTCGTGCGAGGCCGGGCGGTAGAAGATCTGGTGGGCAACGTTCGCCACGCAGTCGTAGATCTGCAGGTGGGCGCCGTTGTCACCGTTGCCCCAGGCGGCGGTGAGGCATCTGCCGCCGTCGGCGTTGCGCAGGCGTCCCGCGTCCCAGTACCAGCGCTGGGTCGGGGCGTTCTGGCAGTCGACCATGATGACCCCGGCGCCGTTCTGGCCGGTGGCGGCGGTCATGCACCGGCCGTTGAACTTCGACTGGACGTAGTACCCCGTCTGCGCGCCCGCCGAGGCCGACGTGCTGACGAGCAGGCCGCCCGAGACGAGGGCGAGCGAGGCCAGGAGCGCGATCTTGCGCACGAAAGGTTTCATGCCACGTCGATGCGCACGGTTCGGGGCCTGATACAGCTCTCCTCGTGCCGAACTTCGGCACCCAGGACATCCTTTGAGGGCGCTGACGCGTGGTCATCAGCAAGGGCATGCTCAACTTGTCCGGTATCTGCACAACGGAAACGAGCACTTACTAGCTGTGAGCGATCAGTTGCCCCTGGTCGGGCGCGAGGGAGAGCTGCGGGCCGCGTTGCGGGCGCTGGCCGTGGACGGCGTGGTGCTGTTGTCCGGACCTCCGGGCGTCGGCAAGACACGCCTGGCCGCGGAGGTGCTCGCCGCTGTGCCGCACCCCGTGGTGCGTTGTTACGCGACGGTCGCCACCTCACGGATCCCGCTCGGCGCGTTCGCGTCGCACGTCCCGAGTGATCTGCCTGCCGGTGCGGCGGGTCCCGGTCTGCTGCCCGCCTCGTCGGTGCGGGCCGCCGCGGAGCACCTCGCGCGTGGCGGACGGCGGGTGTTGTCGGTCGATGACGCCCATCTGCTCGACGACACGTCGTTGTTGGTGTTGCAGCACGTCGTGCGCCACAAGCTGACGCGGGTCATCTGCACGGCGCGCGCGGGCTGGCACATGGAAGGCCTGACGGTTGTCCACGTCGACGCGCTCGATCAGGAGCGCGCGGACACGTTGCTGGCGACGGCGCTCGGCGGGCCGGCGGACGCGTCGACCCGGCACCTGGTGTGGGCGAACAGCCAGGGAAACCCGTTGTACCTCAAGGAACTCGTGGCTGCGGGGTTGCACTCGGGCGCGCTCACCGAGACCCAGGGCGGCTGGAACTGGAGCGGGCCGCTGGAGCTGTCCGGCCGGCTCGCCGAGCTCGTCGACCTGACGCTGGGGCGCCTCGCCGATCCGCAACGGCGGGCGCTGGAGCTGCTGGCGTACGGCGAGCCGCTCGAACCGGAGCTGATGCCGGTGCCGCACGAACTCGTCGACATGGGGTTCGTGCGCATCGGTGACGACGGACGCGCGCGCGTCGCGCACCCCCTCTACAGCGCGCGCCTGCGGGCGACATGTCCCACGCTGAGAGCCAGAGCGCACCGAAGAGCGCTCGCCGACCGGCTCGAAGCGGGCGGCGCGGACCGGCCCGGTGACGCGGTGCGCGTCGCGACGTGGCGGCTGGACAGCGGCACGGCGGAATCTCCGGACGTGCTCGCGCGGGCCGCTGAGCAGGCACTGTCCGCACAGGACTGGGAACTCGCCGAACGACTCTCGCGCGCGGCTGTTGCCCGTGGCGCGACATCACGCGTGGGGCTCGTGCTCGGCCTCGTGCTGATGTACCAGCGCCAGTGCGCACAGGCCGAGGAAGTGCTCGCCGAGACCATGGCGGCGGGCGGCGACATGCTCACCGTGATCCAGGTGGGCTGTACGCGCGCGTTCAACCTGTTCTTCGGCCTCGGTGACGAGGACGCGGCGGTCGCGGTGCTCGACGAGGTCACCGAGCAGGAGCTGCCGCCGGAGCTGGAACACGCGGTGCTGTTCTTCGCGCTGACGTTCGCGCTGGAGGCCGCACCGCTGCGGATCGCGCGGCTCGGCGGTGAGCTGCTGATCGCCGAGGGCGGCTGGGCGGCCACGGCGGGACGGCAGGTGCTGGCGTTCGCCGACCAGTTCGCGGGCCGCTACACCGAGGCCATCGCGCGCATCGACGAGAACCACGAGGCGGTCATGGCGACGGCCGGGCGGTTCCCGTCGCTGATGAACGCGGCGAACGGCGTGCGCAACGAGAGCATCCTGCGCTGCGGTGACCTGGCGGGTGCCGAGGCGCGGGCCAAGCAGGCGCTGGCCGAGGTGATCGAGGAGGACCGCTGGTCGGTCACCCAGGTGCCACCGCGGGTTCTGCTCAGCCAGAGCGCGCGGTTCCGCGGGCAGGCGGCGGCGGCCGTGCGGATCACGGCGGAGGGCATCCCGGAGTCGGGCGCACTGCCGATGGTCTGGGACGTGTTGCTGCTGGCCGAGTTCGCCGCGGGCGCCGCGCTGCTGGGTCAGTCAGACAGGGCGGAACGGGCGTTGGCGCGCGCTGAGGCCGGATTGCGGCCCGCGTGGCGTATCGCGCAGTTCGCCGTGGGAGCCGCACGGTCGTGGGTGCTTGCGGGCGCTGGGCGCGTGAACGAGGCGATGCAGGCCGCGCTGGACAACGCCGCCACCGCACGCGCACACGGCGCGCACTCCGAGGAGATCGTGTCGCTGCACGACGCGGCACGGTTCGGTGCGGACACCTCGCCTCGGTTGCTGGAGCTGGCGAAGTCGCGCAAGGACGCGCTGACGACCGCGTACGCCTCACACGCCCAGGCGCGCGCGTTGCGTGACCCGGCGGGGCTGGAGGAGGCGGCGGCGGCGTTCACGGCGTGCGGTGCGACGTTGTACGCGGCTGAGGCGCTCGCGGAGGCCAGCCGGCTCTCCCGGCTGCACGACCGGCCCCGGGAAGCGGACCGGCTGGAGCGGCAGGCGTCGTCGCTCGCGGAGACGTTCGACGGCGCGACGACGCCCGGTCTGGTCGTGACGAGCACGCTCGCCGCGTTGACGCCGCGTCAGCTGGAGATCGCGCGTCTGGCCGTGGCGGGGCTGACGAACGTGGAGATCGCAGAACGGCTCGCGATCGCGAAACGCACGGTGGACAACCATCTGCACACGACCTACGCCGCAGTGGGTGTGACCGGACGAGGCGGGTTGCGAGAGCTGTTCGGCCAGGCCTGATGAGCACCCTTTCGTGCCCATCGTTTTCGGACCCGCACAAAACGATGTGCGCTCTTGGCGAAGAGTTCGGCAGACTGCGCGTTGTGTGGCCGTTCGTGGGCAGGGTGCGGGAGCTCAGCGACGTGATGTCCGCGCTCACCGAACCGAACGGGAAGGGCGCCGCGCTCGTCGGTCCCGCCGGGGTGGGCAAAACCCGGCTCACGGACGAGGTCGTGGCGCTGCTGGAGCAGACCGGGTGCACCGTGCGGCGCTGCTACGCGACCGTGGCGACGTCAACGATCCCGTTCGGGGCTCTCGCCGCGATGCTGCCTGCCGACATGCGCACGGCCAATCCGCTCGGTCGCGCTGTTGAGCATCTTCTGGCTGAAGCACGGCCGTTGGCCATCGTGGTGGACGACGCGCACTTGTTGGACGACGCGTCGATCGGGTTGCTGCATCACGTCATCCGACACGGGCACGCGCGCGTGCTGGTGACTTCGCGACCGGGTGAACGCGCCGAGCTGTGGCAGGAAGGTCTGCTGCAGCGCTACCCGCTGGGTGACCTGTCCCGGGCCGAGTCCGACGAGCTGCTGGAACGAGCGCTGGACGGGCCGGTCGACACGCGTTCGGCGTCGTTGCTGTGGTCGGCCAGCGCGGGAAACCCGTTGTACCTCAGGGAACTCGTGGTGTCCGGGCGTGCGGTCGGGTCGTTGCGCGTGGTCGAGGGCATCTGGTCGTGGCACGGCGCGATCGAGCTGGGCGGGCGGCTCGGTGAGCTGGTGCAGGAGAACCTCGGGCGGCTGGAGCCGTCGCACCGGCACGCCCTGGAGCTGCTCGCCTATTCGGAACCGGTGGAGCTGGACCTGCTGGCGTCGCTGGTGCAGGAGGAGGCGCTCGACGACCTGGAGACCCGTGCGTTGATCCGGGTCGAGGCGTCGGGGCGGCGGACCGTGGTGCGGCTCGGGCATCCGTTGTACGGCAGCCTGTTGCGCGCCAACTGCCCTCCCGTGCGCGCGCAGTCGCACCAACGCGCGTTGGCCGCCGGTCTGGAGGCGACGGGCGCGCGTCGTCGTGAGGATCTGATGCGCATCGCCACGTGGCGTCTGGACGGTGGCTCGCCGATCTCGCTGGACCTCCTGGCCGCCGCCGCCGAACAGGCCTGGGCCGCCCGCGACGTGACGCTCGCCGAACGCCTGTGCCGCGCCGCCGTCGACGCCGGCGGGCTGGACCTGGTCGCGCACGTGTTCGCCCAGGTGCTGATGCACGGCCGCGCACCGGATCAGGCCGAGGCCACGCTGGCGGACGTGATGAGCGGACCGCTGTCGGCCGCGGACCTGAGCAGCCTCGCCGTCACCAGGTCCATGAACCTGTACTTCGCGCTGGGCGACGCCGACGCGGCCGCCGCGGTGCTCGACCGCGTGGACGTGCCGGAGCTCCCGGACGAGCCGCGAGACCTGCTCAAGGTCGTCCGGGCGTTGCAGAACGCCCACCACCGCCACGTGGACGAGGTGCTGGAGAGCACTTACGAGCCCGTGGTGCCGCCG
Organism: Lentzea alba; assembly: GCF_047445655.1. GTDB lineage: Bacteria > Actinomycetota > Actinomycetes > Mycobacteriales > Pseudonocardiaceae > Lentzea > Lentzea alba_A. The sequence goes on along the minus strand of NZ_JAJAEG010000021.1, from coordinate 164,806 downwards.
CTGTCCGTCCACATGCGACTGGTCAGGTCGTTGTGCCTCGTGCACGCGGGCCGGTACCGCGAGGTCGGCGAGGAGATCGACCGCTACGACGCGGAAGTTCTGGCGTTGCACGGCGACACTCCCCCACCGGATCACGGTGCGTTGCGCGTGCGCTGCTTCGCACTGGCGCACGGCGGCCATCTCGCCGAAGCGGAGAGTCTCGCGTTGACGACGCTCGAAATGTCGTTCGACGAGTTGGCTTTCATCGGCCCGACGTCGATCTACAGCGTGTTGTCGTTCTGTGCGCGCATGCGCGGCCACGGCGCCCAGGCCCTGCGCCTGGCTCGCGAAGGCAGTGCGAAGACCGAGGAACAGCCGCTGATCTTCGACACGATCGCGCTCGCGAGTCTCGCCTCCGCCGCGGCGCTCTGCGGCGACGCCGACCTGGCCCACGACGCCCTGGCGCGCGCCGAAAAGGCCCGCCGACCGGCCTGGCGCTGGACCGGCCTCTCGGTGTCGCTGGCGCGCTCCTGGGTGCTGGCCGCAGCGGGCGACGTCCGCGGCGCCGCCAACTCGGCGATGGCGGCGGCCGACGAGTGCGCCGAACTGGGCGCACTGGGCAGCGAGGCCCAGGCCCTGCACGACGCGGCGCGTTTCGGCGTTGACACGTCGCTGCGCCTGGCGGCCCTCACGTCCACGATGGACGGCCCGCTGCCCCTGGCCTACGCGGCACACGCGACCGCCCTCGCGCACGCCGCACCGACCGTCCTGGAGGCCGTGGCGGCCGATTTCCTGCGGATGGGCGCCACCCTGTACGCCGCGGAGGCCCTCGCTTCCGCCGCCCGCCTGCACCGCACCCAGGGCAACATCCGCGCCGCCTCCCAGGCCTCAGCGCGCCAGGCGTTGCTGATGCGCGAGTTCGACGGCGTGCGCACGCCCGCTCTGCGCGTGGACGGCCTGACCCACCTGACCCGGCGCCAGGTCGAGGTGGCGCGGCTCGCGACGTCCGGGCTCACGAACCAGCAGATCGCGGAGAAGCTGCACACGTCGAAACGCACCGTCGACAACCACCTGCATGCGATATATGGCGTACTGGGTGTGACGGGGCGCGATGAGCTTCGAACGGTGCTCGGTCCCTCCTGAGCACGGTTAACATGCCCGCGGCAACGTTCCGCAGACCTGGGGGCAAGATGAAATCATCGTGGTACAGACGCGCGTTCATCAGCGTGTTCGCAGCCGCCGCACTCGTCCTCGCCGGCACTTCCGCAGTCGGCGCCGCCACCGTCGAAACGCCCTACGGCGCGATCGTCGGCAAGGGCGACAAGTGCATCGACAACCCCAACGGCTACATCGCGAACGGCAACAAGACGCAGTACCTCGGCTGCAACGGCACCGACGGGCAGCGCTGGTCGTTCCGCGCCGACCAGACGATCCAGATGCGGCAGCGGTGCCTCGACGTCGCCGGCGGAGGCACCGAGAACGGCACCAAGATCCAGATCATGGACTGCAACGGCACCGCGGCCCAGTCGTTCCGAGTCGGCTCCGACGGCTCCCCGCAGCTCCGTGTCCTGGGCAAGTGCGTGGACGTGCAGGACGAAGTCAACGCCAACGGCGCGAAGGTCCAGCTGTGGGACTGCAACAGTTCGCTGGGCCAGGCCTTCGCGTGGAACTCGACGACCCGTGCGTATCGCCCGTTCGGCGAGATCGGCCGCTGCCTCGACGTGCCAGGGGCCATGGTGAACGACGGCGTGCAGCTGCAGCTCTTCGACTGCAACGGCACCGCCGCCCAGAGGTTCTCCTACGTCACGAGCATCCACGGCAGCCCCATCTTCACCGAGCCCCGCTGCCTCACCGCCTCGGGTGGCGGCACGGCCGACGGCACAGACATCGAGATCTTCGACTGCTCCGGCGACCCGAGTCAGCGCTGGGTGCCGGGCGACGACGGGACGATCGTGAACCCGGCTTCCGGCAAGTGCCTCGAACTGCGTGACGGCCTCACCGCCGACGGCACGCCGCTGCAGCTCTTCTCCTGCAACGGCACGGACGCGCAGAAGTGGAAGATCCCGGTCTGACGGTCAGCAGATCGTGCGCAACGCCTCGGACAACCGCTTGACGGTGTCCGAGGCGGCGGCCGCGTCGGCAGGAGAAGTCCAGCCCTGACCCCACGACTCGGTCACGATCGGGAGCGCCGCGGCGGCCAGCTCAGCCAATCGCGGCACCTCCGCGGCCGGCACCTCCGGACTGCCGGTGACGATCACGGCGACCGCCGCGACGACCTCATCGGCGAAGACCTCCCGGCCGACGCTCTCCGGGTCGGCGATCGGCAGGCGAAGCAGTGCGGCGAGTACCTCCGCCCGGTTCTGCGGCGCGCGCGAGGCGAGATCTTCCAGCAGGTCCTGGGCGCCGTCGCTGTCGAACGGGCCGACGCCGAACGTGCCCAAGGAGGCCTCCTCAGCCGGAAAGGGACGCGGCCGACGCCCTGGGGGTGGCGCCGGCCGCGAGTCTCCAGGGAGCGATCAGTCTCTGGACTCGTCGCGCGACTCCGTGTCGACGACGCGCCTGAGCTCGCCTATGTCCGGAGTCAACACGGCATCGGCCGTTCGAGCCAGAACCTGCTCCTCAGCGAGCTTGGCCGAAGCGGCCATCTCTGGACTTGTCGCGCGACTCCGTGTCCACGACGCGCTTGAGCTCGCCCATGTCCGGAGTCAGCAGGTCATCAGCCGTGTGAGCCAGGACCGCCTCCTCGGCAAGCCCGGCCGCGGCAGCCGTGGTCTGAAAAGGGACGCGGCCGACGCCCTGGGGGTGGCGCCGGCCGCGAGTCTCCAGGGAGCGATCAGTCTCTGGACTTGTCGCGCGACTCCGTGTCGACGACGCGCTTGAGCTCGTCCATGTCAGGCGTCAGCAGGTCGTCGGCCGTGCGGGCCAGGACCGTCTCCTCGGCGAGCTTGGCCGCGGCGGCTTCCTCCGCCGCCTTCAGGCGCTTGTCGGCGCGGCGGACCGCCCAGACCGTCGCCAGCAGGGCGATGGCCATCAGCGGGTAGCCCATGGCGAGGCGGGCGACGGCGAGCCAGCCGACCTGGTCCTCGTCGTAGAGCCAGCGCTGCACCACGAAGCGGGCGAAGAAGACGAGGGCCCACACGAAGGTCGCGATGTCGTAGTCGCGGACGGTGGCCTTGTCGGCGCGCCACGAGCGGTCTCTGCCGTTGAGGAACGTCCAGATCACGCCGGCGAGCGGCCAGCGGAGCACGATGGACAGCAGGAACGCGCTGCCGTAGACGATGCTCTGCCAGATGCCGAAGAGGAAGAAGCCCTTGGCCTCGCCGGTCTTGTAGGCGATGAACGCGGCGATGCCCACGCCGAACACGGCGGAGATCGCGGGCTGGACCGTGCCCTTGCGGACGGCCAGGACCACGCCGATCACCACGGCGGAGGCGAGGGCGCTGATGATCGCGGCCATCAGGTTCTTGGCGGCGAAGTTGACGATGACGAAGACGACGACGGGCAGCGACGAGTAGAGCATTCCGCTCACGCCGCCCATCTGCTCGAGGACGGTGGGCTGCTGTTCTTCGGTCTTGGCTGAGGTCATGAAGCGTTCTGCAACTCGTAATAGGGGTTGTAGAGCACCTTGCGCCCGTCGCGCACGGCGATGCGGCCTCGGGCCTTGATCGTCCGACCAGGCTCGATACCGGCGATGCGACGGCGGCCGAGCCAGACGAGGGTCACGCCCTCGGTGCCGTCGTAGAGCTCGGCTTCCAGTGTGGCGGCCGCGTCCTTCGGCGAGAGCTCCACGCTGCGGAGCCTGCCCAGGACGGTGACCTCCTCACCGGACTTGCAGTCGCAGGCCTTCACCGCGCCGACGGCCTCCGCTTTTCGCGAGAGGTCGTCCGCGTCGAGCTCGGCGACGTCGCTGGTCAAGCGACGCACCAAGCGGCGCCAATAGCCGCTCATCCCCGACTCCTGCATTGCTCAGGTGGCCCAGTGGTGTGGACCGTCTACGAGTGAGGGTACGCAGGAGGACCGACAATCTCGGGCGTGCCTGTCGAGACTGTCCTCCTGCTGCCCGGAACCGCCTCGGACGACGTATTTGTCCGTTCTGTCTTCACCGAACCGTTGTCGCAGGTCGGCGCCGATTTCCTGGCTCCAAGCGCCCGCACCATCAGTGAACGGTTGACGGCGCTCGACAGTGCCTTCACAGGCCACCCGATCGTGGTGGGCGGCGTCTCACTTGGCGCGCACCAGGCAGCGTCGTGGGCGGTGCGGAACCCGGACAAGTGCGCGGGCCTGATCCTCGCCCTGCCCGCGTGGACCGGCGAAGCACAGAACGCCCCAGCCGCCCAAGCGGCCAGGGCCAGCGCGGAGATCGTCAGAAACCAAGGCCTCGACACGGCCATCTCCGGCACGACGGGCTGGCTGCACGACGAACTGGCCAGGGCGTGGCGCGGCTACGGCGACCTGCTCGTGCCCCACCTCGAAGAAGCCGCGGAACACCCGGCACCCACGCTCGACGAGCTGAAAACCCTCGACCTGCCAACGGGAATCGTCGGGTGCACCGATGATCCGGTGCACCCGATCGCAACAGCACGAGCGTGGGCCGAAGCCATCCCCAATGCCGTGCTCAAGACCACGACGTTGAGCAACTACCCGCACGCGCTCGCACAAGCGGTGCAGGCCTGGCAGGAAGCGCGTCAGCCCTGCTGCTGAATGTGCCGGGCGATGGCCTCGGGCAGTTCGACGGGCAGCGGGGTGCGGGGCGGCATCGGCTGCTCACCGCGCACGACGACAGTGCCGCGCAGCATCTGCCGCAGCGCCTCGCTGTTCTGCGCGAAGTGCTCCTCGGGGCCGGCCGCGACACCGCGCAGCATCCAGCGCGGGCCGTCGACGCCGACGAAGAGGATCTGCACGCCCTGGTTGCGCGCGGTGATCTCCTCGCCCCACTCGCCGTTCTCGCGGTTGATGCGGGCGCCGTCCTCCTTGAGGCCGTCGATCAGCTCGGCGCCGACCTCCTTCCAGAGGCCACCCGACTTCGGCGCGGCGAACGCGCTGACCGTCAGCTGCCCAACGGGCGTGAGGACGTGCACCGCGCGCACGGAACCGCTCTGCTGGTCCATCTCGACCTGCAGCTGGGCCTCGTCCGGCATCGGCAGGAGCACCGATCCCAGGTCGAGCCGCTGCACATCGTCACGGGGCGCCACCGTCGAGTCCCACGGGCCCTCGACGTCGTCGAAGACCTCGTCGTGCTCCGGACCGGTGTCGACCGCCCCCGCGGAGTGACGACCGCGCTTGCGGCGCCTACCGAACATCCCTACCCCTCCGTCTGCGTGCTGGCGAGCACCACGTGCCCGCCGGTCGAGCCATAGCCTCCCGCACCGCGTTCCGTTTCCGGCAACTCGGTGACCTCGCGGAACACCGCGTGCTCGACGCGTTGGACGACGAGCTGGGCGATCCGGTCGCCGCGCGACAGCGCGATCGGCTCACGGAGATCATGGTTCACGAGGCAAACGCGGATCTCACCGCGGTAGCCGGAGTCGATCGTGCCGGGCGTGTTGACCACGCTCAGCCCGACCCTCGCGGCGAGCCCGGAGCGCGGGTGCACGAACCCGGCGAACCCCACGGGGAGCGCGATCGCGACACCGGTGCCGACCACCGCGCGCTCGCCTGGTGGAATGACCACGTCCGACGTGGTGACCAGATCAGCGCCCGCGTCGCCCGGACGGGCGTAGGCGGGCACGGGAACCCCCGGATCGAGCCGGGTCAGCAACACCTCGACGCTGGACACGGCGGGCGAGATTACCCTGACGACGTGAGTGAGACTGCCGTGACCGCCACTACGACCTTCCGCGAGCGCCTGTACGTGACGTGGTGGATCTGGCCGCTGCCGCTGCTGGCCGCCGGACTGCTGGCCGCCGAGGTGCACATGGGCTTCCCCGGCGTGCGGTCGTGGCTGCCGTACGTGATCCTGCTGCCGCTGACGGTCGTGCTGATCGTGCGGATGGGGTCGACGAAGGTCGAGGTGGCCGACGGCGAGCTGCGGGCAGGCGACGCGCACATCCCCCTGGACCTGCTGGGCGACGTGGAGATCATCGCCCCCGAGGACCGGCGCAAGGCGATGGGCCCGCACCTCGACCCCGCCGCGTACGTCGTGCACCGCGGCTGGGTGAAGCCGCTCGTGCGGGTGCGCGTGAACGACCCGGAGGACCCGACGCCCTACTGGGTGATCAGCACGCGGCGCCCGGAAGAGCTCGCCGCCGCGATCAAGTCCTGAAAGAACACAACTGGGCGCCACCCGTGCGGGTGAGCGCCCAGTGTTTGTTCGGCGGACTCGTTGCTGACGTCTGTCAGGCGCAGTCGCGGCAGATGTACACGCCGTTGTTGTCCTCGGCGAGCCTGCTGCGGTGGTGCACCAGGAAGCACTTCGAGCACGTGAACTCGTCGGCCTGCTTGGGCAGGACCTTGAACGTGAGCTCCTCGCCGGACAGGTCGGCGCCCGGAAGCTCGAAGTTCTCCGCGCTCGCGTCCTCGTCGACGTCGACGACGCCGGACTGCGTCTCGTTCCGCCGGGCCTTCAACTCCTCGAGGGAGTCCTCAGCGAGTTCGTCCGCCTCGCTGCGACGCGGCGCGTCGTAGTCGGTCGCCATCTTCTTCACCCCTGCGGTCTACGGAGACTGTTCGTGTCGCTGGTTAACGCTCCAGCGACCTCTTTTGTGCCCCACGTCAAGGTGACGTAGGTCTCTCACACACACGCGCCGAGCCAACCCCCTGGACGTGCCCGTCCGGCTTGATCCACATGTGTGCGGAGCGCGCAGAGGGTAGCTCATTGCCCGAGTGACTCGACATCGGGTTACCCCTTACCGACCGGACGGGTGACACAACCTTTCTACGCTGGACCGATACCCTGTGCGGGAGCGCGTTGACCTCGGCGTGCAACCTGGCGCCGGGCCGGTACCGTCCTGACTGTGAGCAATCAGGCCGGTGCGTTGGGTCACGCCCGTCGGGGCGCGAGACAGCCGGGCAGGGCCTAGGCTGATCAGGGGACGGAACACGGGGAGGGCTTCGAACGTGGGACCCGCATCGGGAAGCTTGACGCCCTACAAGCGGCGTCGGCCCGTGCCCGCGCTCGTCCTGTTCACGGTGCTGTTGGTCAGCTCCGTGTTCGTCTGGGTGAAGGTGCTCGGCAACGCCAGTGACGTGGACGCGGCCATCCAGTGCAACGCGCCTGGTCACGTGACGACGTCCGCGACTCCGGGGGCCGATCCCGGGGGCACGCCGACGGCGCCGCCACCGGCTCTGGGCACCGTGCTGGAGCACGACGCGCTGGACCGCACCAACCCGGTGCCGGTCGGCGACGTGAACTTCCGCGTGCTGAACGCCTCGACGCAGCGCAACCACGCGAAGGCTGTGGCGACGCAGTTCACCGAGCTCGGCCTGAAGCAGGCGGCCGACCCGGACAACGACCCGATCTACCCCGCGCAGGACATGGGCTGCCGCGGCCAGATCCGCTTCGGCGCGCCGGGAGCGCAGGCCGCCAGGACGTTGTCGCTGCTCGAACCGTGCCTGGAACTGGTGCGCGACGACCGCCAGGACGCCACGATCGACGTCGCGATCGGCAAGAAGTTCGGCGAGGTCAAGCCGAACAGCGACGCCCGCAAGGTGCTCGAACAGCTCAAGGAGTGGGCCGAGCAGCAGCCCGAGCAGCAGGGCGGTCAGGTCGCGGCGGCCACCCCGCCCACGCTGAACGCGGACAACCTGGCCGGCGCCCGCGACGTGACCTGCGCCTGACGTTTCGCCCGATTTTCGCTACCTTCCCCGCATGGGGGTAGATCTGCTTTCCGGCGAGCGCATCTTGTGGCAGGGCTCGCCGGTACGCCGTTCGGTGTTCCTGCGCCAGGACCCGAAATGGATCCGGTTCAGCCTGAAGTTCGACGCCGTCCTGCTCGTGTTTCTGACAGCGGTCGTCGGCCTGCTCCACCTGTGGCTGGGCCCGGTCGACAGCTGGACGGTCAAGTTCACCGCGGGCATGTTCGCCGCGTCCGTCGCGCTCCACCACGCCGAACCGTTCGTCTGGCGCTTCCTCACCTTGCACCGCACGACCTACTACGTCACCAACCACCGCGTCGTGTCCACGCCCGGTAGGCGCGCACGGGCGGTGAAACTCGCCGAGATCGACGCCCTGTCGTACGACAGGAACGCGGACGGCACCGGGTACGTCCGGCTCGACCACCGGGTCATGCCGGACGGTTTCGGGAACGGGACCGTGGCGGAGCTGATCCACGTTCCCGACGTGGACGAGGTCGTCGCCCTGCTCGCGAACCTGACCGGACGGACCCCGGCTCAGACCTTGCCGAAGCCCGACTCGGCCAGCGCGCTGTAGAGGGCGTCCGCGATACCGGGCGCGGCCGCGAACGTCGCGTCCTCCCCCAGCTCCGGCGACGAGCCCGGCAACCGCACGACCGCACCGGCCTCGGCGGCGATCAACCCACCCGCAGCCCAGTCCCACCGCCCCAACGCGTGCTCGGCGTAGGCGTCGAGCCGTCCAGCAGCCACCGAGCACAGGTCCAGCGACGCCGCACCGGCCCTCCGCAGGTCACGCACCCGCGTCGCCATCAAGGCCCACGCGTCGGCCTGACGCTGCCGCCGCTCCGGCCGGTACGCGAAGCCGTAGCCAAGAAGAGACAGCGACAGATCGGTGGTCGCGGACACGTGCAGAGGAGAGCCGTCCAGGAAGGCGCCGTACCCGCGCGCCGCGGTCCAGACCCGCCCCGTGGCCGGTTCCACCACGGCGCCCGCGACGGACTCGCCGTCGAGCTGGGCCGCGATCGACACCGAGTACCAGGGGATCCCGTAGAGGTAGTTGACGGTGCCGTCGATGGGGTCGACGACCCAGGTCAGCCCCTCGACAACGGACCCTCCCTCCTCCTCGCCGAGCACCGGCTCACCGGGGCGCAACTCGGACAGACGCGTCCGGACGAGTTGTTCTGAGGCGCGGTCCGCGGCCGTCACCACGTCCGTCGAAGTGCTTTTGGTGTCGAACGACACCACGGCGGAAGCACGCATGCGCTGAACAAGAGCGCCCGCTTCCCGTCCGATGGCCGTCGCGATGTCAACGAGTGGCCGGGGATCGAACACGACCGGTTCCCTCCTGCGTCACTAGCACGGGACTATCGGACTACCTCAGGCTAATGTCTGCGCACCACGGTTACTGAATCGAAGCCAGCAGGATCGAGTAGGAAGGACCACGGGGATGGGCATCACCCGCGGGTTCGGTGTGGACATCGGCGGCTCCGGCGTCAAGGGCGGCCTGGTCGACCTCGAAGCAGGAGCACTGGACGGCGAACGCATGCGGATCCCCACGCCTCAGCCCTCGACGCCGGAAGCGGTGGCGGAGGTCGTCGCCGAGATCGTCGAGAAGTTCCAGTGGGACGGTCCGGTCGGGGTCACGCTCCCCTGCGTGGTCAAGCACGGTGTGGCCCTGAGCGCGGCGAACGTCGACAAGGGCTGGATCAACTGCGACGCGCAGCAGCTCTTCGCGGAGCGTCTTAAGCGCAGGCCAGAGGACATCGTCGTGATGAACGACGCGGACGCGGCCGGCATCGCGGAGATGTCGTTCGGCGCGGGCGTCGGCAAGGACGGGACCGTGGTGCTCCTGACGTTCGGCACGGGCATCGGCAGCGCGGTGTTCCTCGACGGCAAGCTAGTTCCGAACACCGAGTTCGGGCACCTCCAGGTCGACGGGCACGACGCGGAGACGCGCGCGGCCGCCTCGGTGAAGGAGGACAAGGGCCTGTCCTGGGAGGAGTGGACGCCGCGGGTCACGCGGTACATCAACGTCCTGGAAGACCTCATCTGGCCCGATCTGGTGATCGCCGGCGGCGGTGTGAGCAAGAAGGCGCACAAGTGGTTGCCATTGCTCAACGTCCGCACTGAGGTTGTTGCAGCCGCACTGAAGAACGACGCCGGCATCGTCGGTGCCGCATGGGCGTCCGCGCACGGGATCAGGCCTTAGAGCCGTTCGACACCGAAACGTGTCCGACTCGATCTAGCTGCGAGAACGCAGGTGAGAGCGCCCTGAACCACCTCGGGGCGCAACACCTGGTCACCGACGTCGTTACAATGGAACGCACACCCGCCAAGCAAGATCGGCGGGGAGATCCCCTGAACTCTGGCGACCGAGGTTTCGCGCCCTCTGGTTTGCCTTGAACGACCGTCGCGAAAGGGCGTACGTGGCAGCCGCAGAAACCGCAACCCGACGCTCCAGCTCCGCCGCGAGCGCCGCCAAGACGACCAAGGCGACCGCGGCCGGCGAGGCCGAGGAGAAGCCGAAGCGCAAGACGACCGCTGCGGCAGCGAAGAAGCCCGCCGCCGCGAAGGCCGCCGGCGCCAAGACCCCGCGCAAGCCGGCCGGCAAGGCCGATCCTGCCGCGAAGGGCACCGCCAAGAAGGACGGCGAAGAGCCGGAGGACATGGAAGGCGCTCCCGGCGCCGAAGACCTGGTCGACGAGGTCGAACTGGTCGACGAGCCCGTCGTGGACGAGCCGGAAGAGGCCGCGGAGGACCCCAAGAACGAGGGTGACTTCGTCTGGGACGAGGAAGAGTCCGAGGCCCTGCGCCAGGCGCGCAAGGACGCGGAGCTCACCGCGTCGGCCGACTCCGTCCGCGCCTACCTCAAGCAGATCGGCAAGGTCGCCCTCCTCAACGCCGAGGAGGAGGTCGAGCTCGCCAAGCGCATCGAGGCGGGTCTCTACGCCGCCGAGCGCGTGCGCCGCTCCGAGGAGGAGCAGGAGAAGCTCACCCCGCAGCTGCGCCGTGACCTGCGCTGGATCGTCCGTGACGGCGAGCGCGCCAAGAACCACCTGCTCGAGGCGAACCTCCGCCTCGTCGTGTCGCTGGCCAAGCGCTACACCGGCCGCGGCATGGCGTTCCTGGACCTGATCCAGGAGGGCAACCTGGGTCTGATCCGCGCCGTCGAGAAGTTCGACTACACCAAGGGCTACAAGTTCTCCACGTACGCCACCTGGTGGATCCGGCAGGCGATCACCCGCGCCATGGCCGACCAGGCCCGCACCATCCGCATCCCGGTGCACATGGTCGAGGTCATCAACAAGCTGGGTCGCATCCAGCGCGAGCTGCTCCAGGACCTGGGCCGCGAGCCCACCCCGGAAGAGCTCGCCAAGGAAATGGACATCACGCCCGAGAAGGTGCTGGAGATCCAGCAGTACGCGCGTGAGCCCATCTCGCTGGACCAGACGATCGGTGACGAGGGCGACAGCCAGCTCGGCGACTTCATCGAGGACTCCGAGGCCGTCGTCGCGGTCGACGCCGTCTCGTTCACGTTGCTGCAGGACCAGCTGCAGTCCGTGCTCGCGACGCTGTCCGAGCGCGAGGCGGGCGTCGTCCGCCTGCGCTTCGGCCTCACCGACGGCCAGCCGCGCACGCTGGACGAGATCGGCCAGGTCTACGGCGTCACGCGTGAGCGCATCCGCCAGATCGAGTCCAAGACGATGTCGAAGCTGCGTCACCCGTCGCGTTCGCAGGTTCTGCGCGACTACCTCGACTAGTCCTTTCCTGGGTATACGCAGAGATCCCCGCACCGGTTCGGTGCGGGGATCTTCTTTTTCCGGCACGTTCCCGCGAGCGACGTGAGCACGTCCAGGTTTACCCACGCTCACGTCGTGACCTGCAGTGATCGAACGCATGCGAAAGATGAGTACCCATGTACTCATGTGCCGCCTATGCATCCGCGACAGCATCAGTGTGTGGCTGTGCCGGAGGGGTGCACAGGGGCAGTTCCGGAGATCGGAACGAGGGGGCAGGAAACATGGGCAGGTCAGTACTCGAAGGGGCTTTCTCACTGCTGGACAAGCTGATGGACGAGGGTGAGCTGGGGCTCACGCAGCTCGCCGACCGCTGTGAGATGCCGAAGACGACGGTGCACCGCCTTCTGGACCAGATGGAGGTGCTCGGCGCGGTCGAGAACGTGCGCGGCCGCTACCGCATCGGCGCGCAGATGTTCCGCCTCGGGCAGTCGTGGGAGCCTGCCCCCGGCATCCTGCGGGTGGCGCGCCAGCCGTTGCGCGCGTTGTCCGCGACGATCAGGACGTCGACGATCCTCGCGGTTCCCCGGCGCGACCGGGTGCTCGTCGCTGCAGCGAGCATCGTGCGCGCGGAGGACGTGGCGCGGCTGCGTCCTGGTGCGACGGTGCCTGCAGGCATGGAGTTCGTCAGCGCTCCGGTCCGCACGCCGTCCAGCAGTGTGATCGGCACCGTCTCCGCGGTGCTCGACAGCGGCCGCAGCGCCACCGCTCTGAGGGAGGCGGTGGGGCACGCCGCGCGGGCGATCAGCGCCGCCCTCGCGAGCTGATCGAGAACGTGCGAACCGGGAGTTTGATCACGGTCCGGAGTCCGAATCGTGGGACGTTCGTGACCTGTTCGCTGCGGGCGGACAAGCGCAACCGATATCACACTCCCGGTCGCACGCAACAGACCGAAGAGCCGCACTTTGCTGCTCCACCAGCGCGTTTTCGGTTGCGCTGAGTACGTGTCAAGACGGTGAACCGGTGGCAAATGCATGTGTGAACCTGCTGCAGACGGGTAAATCGGATAGTGACGCGAGTCGCCACGCACACGGGAACACTGACTATCGCCAGAACGTCTGTCAGAGTGGAGCCAGCGAGCACCGCGCACCAGCCAGGGGCGCCGTGGTCGCAGCTTGGTAAGAGGGCACCGGAACACTTCGTACCGGTGCTGGGACGGAGGGAGATCCATCATGACTGCAGCACTCACCCGCCCCGAGTTGACCGCTGCCGACCGCTGCGACCGCTGCGGGGCTGCTGCCCAGGTTCGCGCCGTTCTCCCGTCCGGGGGCGAGCTGTTGTTCTGCGGGCACCACTCCCGCGCACACAGTGAAAAGCTGCGCGAGCTCGCTGCTGAGATTCAGCAGGGCTGACTTCCACCCCACCTAGCCGCTCGGGGCGGAGACCTTCTGGGTCTCCGCCCCCTTCGCTTTCTAGATCGTGTCCAGCACGGGTTCGAAGGCGAGTTCGGCCGCGCCGATCAGCTTGGCGTCCCGGCCGAGCGGGGACGTCACGATCTGGGTGCCGCCGACCGCACGCGAGACCAGACTCCGTTGCTGCACGACGGAACTGACCGCGTCCACGACCGGCATCGGCAGCGCCGTGTAGAGATCGCCGAGCACGACCAGCTCCGGGCCGAGGACGTTGACGATGTTCGCCAGGCCCAGCGCCAGCCAGTCCGCGAACTCGTCCAGCACCGCCGGGTCGTCGAGCGCCCGCAGTGCCGCGACGACCGCGCCGCGCGGGGCGTCCTCCGGCAGTCCCAGGGCGCGGCACAGCGCCGGTTCGCCGACCTCGGTCTCCCAGCAGCCGGCACAGCCGCAGTAGCACTGCCGGCCGCGCGGGTTGACCACCATGTGCCCGAGTTCACCGACGTAGCCGCCGCTGCCGCGCAACGGTTGCCCGGACAGGATCACTCCGCCGCCGACGCCGACGTCCGCGGAGATGTAGACCATGTCCGACGACGCACGGGCTGCGCCGCGCACGTGTTCGGCGAGCGCGCCGATCTCCGCGTCGTTGCCGACCTGGACCGGCAGCTTCAGCACGGCTTCCAGCCGCTTGCCCAGGGCCACGTTCGTCCAGTGCAGGTTCGGTGCCTCGTGCACCTGCCCGTCCGAGCGCCGCACGACGCCCGGCACCGACACTCCGACCCCGACCGCGGTGACGTCGAGCTCGTCGGCCATGAGGCGCGCCGACTCGACGATGTGCGTGATGACCTCCCCCGGATCACGCGTCCGGTGATGCAGGTTCCAGCTGTCCCGCCCGAGGATCTCCCCGCCGAGGCCGACGAACCCCATCGCCACCTGCTCCACCCGCACGTCGATCGCGATGACGACCGCGGCCTGCGGCTGGGGCAGCACCAGCAGCGACGGGCGGCCCGCTCCGCTGCGCAGAGCGGGCACGCGTTCGGCGACCACACCGGCTTCGGCGAGGCCGTCCACCAGAGCCTTGATCGTGCTGCGGTTGAGCCCGAGCTCAGCCGCGAGCGACGCCCTGGTGGACGGTCCGTCGATGTGCAGGCGACGCAGCAACGCCGTCCTGTTGTGCCTGCGGATCTCGTCGGGACGGGTGCCGGACGTAGGTCCCGTCACCGCGTCAGCGAGCCGCGGTTGCCGCTCGGCGGCGGGACAACGCGTCGACGCTCGCGGCGAGCAGCAGGACCAGGCCGGTCACGATGAACACGACGGCGGCGGGCTGCTTGAGCAGGCCCATGCCGTTCTGGATGATCGCGAGCACCGCGCCACCGATCACCGCGTCGCGCAGCCGGCCCTTGCCGCCGAACAGCGACGTGCCACCGATGACGGCCGCACCGACCGACAGCAGCAGCGTGTTGCCGCCACCGGCGTTCGGGTCGACCGAGCCGACCTTGGACGAGTACACGATGGCGCCGATCGCGGCCGCCGAGGAGGCGATCACGAACACGCTCATCCGGATGCGCTCGACGTTGATACCGGCTCGGCGCGCGGCCTCCTTGTTGCCACCGACGGCGTAGATGTGGCGGCCGTAGGCGGTGCGGTCGAGCACGAACGTGCCGATCACGAGGAGAACGAGCACCACCGGCACGACGTACGGAACGCCCTGGATGATCACCAGGTTGCTTGGCGCCCGGTTCAACGACAGCGCGTAGGTGATGACTGCGGCCAGCAGCGCGAGAGCACCGATCTTGGCCAGCACCAGCGACGTCGGCTGGGCCACGAGACCCTTGCGCAGGCGGGAGAAGTGCCGGAGCAGCACGACCGCCGCGTAGCCGCCGACGGCGATGATGAACAGGCCCCACGAGGCCGCGGGGTTCAGGTTGCCGTTGGCGACGTTGAAGATCGTGTCGTCGCGCAGGCCGAGCGTGCCGCCCTGGCCGATCAGCTGCAGCACGACACCGCCCCACACGAGGAACAGCGCCAGGGTCACGACGAACGACGGGATGCCGACCTTCGCGACCAGGAAGCCGGTGATGCAACCGATGGCCGTGCCGACGCAGACCGCCAGCAGCATCTCCAGCCACGCGTTCGCGGGAATGCCGACCGCGGCGATGACCAGGGCGATGGCCGAGAGGGCCGCACCTGCCCAGATGCGCATCAGCACGGCGAGCACGATCGCGAGCACCAGCAAGCCGCAGAACACGTAGAAGACCGTGTCGCCCATGCCGCCGAGCAGGTTGCCGTTGTGGATCAGGTGCAGTGCCATCACCGACGCGGTCACGCCGGAAGCGGTACCCGCGGACAGGTCGATCTCGCCGAGCAGCAGCACGAACACCAGGCCCATCGCGATGATGGTGATGCTGGCGCCCTGCTGGAGCAGGTTGGCGAGGTTGCCGAGGGTGAAGAACGTGTCGGACAACGAGCTGAACACGATCAGCAGCACGATGAGACCGAGCAGCGCGGGCAGCGAGCCGAGCTCACCGCCGCGGACCCTGGCCCAGTAGTCGCGCACTGCCTCGCCGGTGGACTGGGAAGTCGTGTCGATGCCGAAGTCGGAGATCGCGCCCTGTGGGGCGGTCTCGTGCTCGGGCGTGTCGGTGGTGTTGGTCATGCTCGCCTCTTCGGAACTCATCAGATCGTCGCCGCCTCGGGGCGGGCGATGCCCAGGTCACCGGAACGGCCGGCGGTGATCAGCTCGACCACCTGGCCGTGCGTGACGTCCTTGGACCCCACAACCGCGGCCATGCGGCCCAGGTAGAGGCACGCGATCTTGTCGGCGACCTCGAAGACGTCGTTCATGTTGTGGCTGATCAGGACGACGCCCAGGCCCTGCTCCGCGAGCCGGCGGACCAGGTCGAGCACCTGCCGCGTCTGCGCGACACCGAGAGCCGCAGTGGGCTCGTCGAGCATCACGACCTTGCTGTTCCACAGCACGGCCTTGGCGATCGCCACGGTCTGGCGCTGGCCACCGGACAGCGACGAAACCTGCGTGCGCACCGACTTGACCGTGCGCACCGAAAGCGACGCGAGGGTCTTGCGTGCCGCCTGCTCCATGTCGGACTCGTCGAGCAGGCCACCCTTGGTGCGCTCGCGGCCGAGGAACATGTTCTGGACGATGTCGAGGTTGTCGGCCAGCGCGAGGTCCTGGTAGACGACCTCGATCCCGAGCTCGGCGGCGTCGCGCGGGCCCTTGATGTGCACCGGCTCGCCGTTGAAAAGGACCTCACCCGAGTCGGTCGGGTGGATGCCCGCGATGCACTTGACCAGCGTCGACTTGCCCGCGCCGTTGTCGCCGACGAGGGCGGTGACCTCGCCGGGGTTCACGACGAGGTCGATGTCGTGCAGGACGTGCACGGGGCCGAAGCTCTTGTTGATGCCGCGCAGCTCGAGAATCGGCTCGCTCACTGGGGTTCCTCCGTGGTTACCACGCGTCGAGGCGGGGTGCGGTGGTCCGCACCCCGCCCTCGACAGCGGTTCCTACTTGATGCCGAGCTCGGTGCAGATCGCCTGGGTGTCCGCGACGCAGATCTCCGACGCCTTGACGAACTGGGCGTCCACCACGACCTTGACCTTGTCCTTGGTGATCAGCTGGGACGTCAGCAGCACGGACTTGACGTCGCGGTTGCCCTTCGAGTCCTTGGTGACACCGGAGGCCAGCTTGTCGGCGCCGGCGGTGTCGCCCTTGGCCAGCAGACCGGCCAGCTTGGCGGCGGCCTCAGCCTCTTCCTTGATCGGCTTGAAGACCGTCATGTACTGGTCGCCGCGGAGCACGGCCTGCAGACCGTCCGGGGTGGCGTCCTGACCGGTGACCGGCACCTTGCCGTTCAGGCCGACCTTCTTCAGCACCGTGATCACAGCGCCGGCGAGACCGTCGTTCGCGGCGACGACGCCGTCGACCTTGCCGCCGTTGCTGGTCAGGATCTGCTCGAAGACCTGGCCGCCCTTCTGGTTGTCCCAGTTGTCGATCGGCTGGGACTGGACCAGCTTGAGCTTGCCCGAGTCGTAGAGCGGCTTGAGGATCTTCTTCTGGCCGTCAGCGAAGAGGGTGGCGTTGTTGTCCGTCGGCGCGCCCTCGATCTCGATGACGTTGGCGCCCTGCGGCTTGTCCTTGAGCGCGTCGGCCAGGCCCTGGCCCTGCAGCTCGCCGACCTTCACGTTGTCGAACGACACGTAGTAGGACGAGGAGCCACCGGTGTTCAGGCGGTCGTAGTCGATGACCTGAATGCCCTGGGCCTGCGCCTTCTTGGCGACAGACGCACCGACCTCGCTGTTGGGCGTGGCGATGATCAGGACCTTGACGCCGGCGTTGATCATGCCGTCGGCCAGGGTGCTGAACTTCTGGACGTCGCCCTGGGCGTTCTGGATGTCGGGGTCAAGACCCTCGGCCTTCAGAGCCGCCTCGAGCAGCGGCTTGTCGAAGCCCTCCCAGCGTGCGGAGGTCGCGGTCTCGGGCAGGATGACGCCGACCTTCGGGCCCCCGCTGCTGCCAGAGTTCGTGCTGTTGTTTCCTCCACCGGAGGACGTGTTGGCGCCACACGCCGAAACTGCCAGGGCGAGGCCCGTGGCAACGGCGATGGAAGCGAGGCTCTTGCTGCGCATCCGCCATCCCTTTCACTGCGCTGTGTCACAGAGAATGTTGTGGCGCACAACGTATGCCCGACATATACGTGACCGGAACCACACTGGATCGATTAAGTCGCAACGATGCGGTAACCCCGACGAAATTTGACTACCCAGGGTTGTGAGAGCGTTACCACCGCGCTACTGCATTCGACACCGATATATTGGATATCAGTCGTTCTGGCGGAGAACCCTCTCGACCATCCGGCGCACGGCGTCCGCCTGCGGAGGAGTGTCGCGGTCGGCGAACAGAAGATGCCCGGTGCCGATGAGCATGGGAGCAAGACCCTCGGCACTGATGTCGCCGACGCGGCCCAGTCGTTGTTCGGCTTCGAGGTAGTTCTGGATCATGACCACGGCCTCGGTCAGCACCGGGACGCCCGCCGGCCAGGTCTCACGCAGGCGCCTGCGGAGGTCGTCGCGGAAGGTCACCAGCGCGACGACGGCGACGGCGACCGACGTGAAGACCGCGGTGATCGCCTCGGCGAGGTTGCCGGCGACGGTCCCGGTGCCGGCGGCTTCGAGGAGCTCCCGCGCGTGCGCGTCCATCCTGTGCGCGCGGTCGAGGACGAACTCGGCGAGGAACGCGTCGAAGTCGTCGAAGTGCCGGTGCAGCACTCCCTTGGCGACGCCCGCCTCGGCCGTGACCGCCCGGCTGGTGAGCGCGCTCGGCCCGCCGTCCATCAGCAGCCGCTCGGCGGCGCCGAACAACTGCTCCCGCACGTCGCGCAGGTGCACACCAGTGGGCACTTCCTGAATCTCCTCACCTAGTGGGCGCTTGCCCACTATGGTGGGCGCATGCCCACTTTAGCCGGAGAACCGGATGAAACGACCCCGTCGACACCTCCTGTCGACAAGGAGGCTGCCGAGCTCCTCGCCTCGTCGTTCGGCGCGGAAGCCGCCCGCTACGACCGCACCCGCCCTTCCTATCCGGACGCGTTGATCGAACGGATCGTCACCACCAGCCCAGGACCACGCGTGGTCGAGGTCGGCTGCGGCACCGGCGTCCTGTCCCGGCAGCTGCGCGCGGCCGGGTGCGAGGTGCTCGGCGTCGAGCACGACGAGCGCATGGCCGAGTTCGCCCGCGGCACGGGGCTGACCGTGGAGGTCTCGAAGTTCGAGACCTGGGATCCGGCCGTCCGGGAGTTCGACGCCGTCGTCGCCGGGCAGTCGTGGCACTGGGTCGACTCCGACCAGGGCATCCGCCAGGCAGCCCGCGTGCTGCGGCCCGGCGGCGTGTTCGTCGCCTTGTGGCACGTGTTCGCGCCGCCGGACCCGATCGCGGAAGCCTTCGCCGACAGCTACCAACGGCTGGCTCCGGAGACACCGTTCCGCGTCGGTCACGGCCGCGAGGAGGCGCTCGCGAGCTACCGCGCGGGGTGCGTGCAGACCGCGGACGCGTTCGTCGGCTCGGGGTCGTTCGCGAACCCGGACCAGTGGAGCGCCCACTGGGACCACATCTACACGACCGCCGAGTACCTCGACCTCATCTCGACGATGAGCCCGATCGCGCTGCTCAAGCCGGACCAGCTCGCCGAGCTGTTCGCCGACGTCGGCGCCGCGATCGACGCACTCGGCGGCAGCTTCACGTCGCATTACGAAACGCTCGCCGTCGCCGTCACCCGCATCTGATATATCGGATATCAGTCAGCCGTCAGGGACTTACCAAGATCGCAGCGTCGCGATCCGTTCCTCGAGCTGCTCGATGCTCGCCATCGCCGTCGGCGGCCCACCGCAGTACTCACGCAACTGGTTGTGAATCTTGCCGTGCGGCTTCTTCGTGCGGTGGTGATGCATCGCGACGAGAGTGTTGAGCTCCTTGCGCAGGGCCCCGAGGCGTTCCTGCACGCTGGCCGGCCGCGCCTCCCGCACCGCCACCTCGGGCTTGGGCCGCTTGGCCGCGGAGGCGAGCTGCTCCTCCTGGCGTTGCATCAGCAGGGTGCGCACCTGGTCCGGCTCGAGCAGGCCCGGCAGACCGAGGTACTCCTGCTCCTCCTCCGAGCCGGCGAACGTCGGCGTGCCGAACGACGCGCCGTCGAAGATCACCTGGTCGAGCTCGGCCGTGGTGCCCAGGGCGGTGAAGGCGCGTTCGTCCTCGCCCGGCTCGTCCTTGGCCTGGTTCGCAGCGGCCAGGAGCTCGTCGTCCCAGCCGTCCTTCTCGCGGTGCGGCTTGCCCAGGACGTGGTCGCGCTCGGCCTCCAGCTCAGACGCGAGCTGCAGCAGCACGGGCACCGAGGGCAGGAACACCGACGCGGTCTCGCCGGGCTTCCGGTTGCGCACGAAGCGGCCGACGGCCTGGGCGAAGAACAGCGGGGTCGACGACGACGTCGCGTACACGCCGACCGCGAGGCGCGGGACGTCGACGCCCTCGGACACCATCCGGACGGCGATCATCCAGCGTTCGTTCGTCGAGGCGAACTCGGCGATCTTGCCGGAGGCCTTCGGGTCGTCCGACAAGACGACCGTGGCGATCTGGCCCGTGACGCGCAGCAGCACCTGCGCGTAGGCCTTCGCGGTCTCCTGGTCGGTTGCAATGACCAGGCCGCCCGCGTCCGGGATGCCGTTCTCGCGCTTCTGCGTGAGCCGTTGGTCGGCGGCGCGCAGGACGGACGCCATCCAGTCGCCGGCCGGGTCGAGCGCCGTGCGCCACGCCCTCGTGGTCTGCTCCTGCGTCAGCGGCTCACCGAGACGGGCGGTGAACTCTTCACCCGCGCTGGTCCGCCACGACGCCTCACCCGAGTACGCCAGGAACAGCACTGGCCGGACGACGCCGTCGCGCAGCGCGTCCGAGTACCCGTAGGTGTGATCGGCCTTGGAGGTCTTGAACCCGCCGTTGCTCTCCTCGTACTGCACGAACGGGATCGGCGAGTCGTCCGAGCGGAACGGCGTGCCGGTCAGGCACAGCCGGCGGACCGCGGGCGTGAACGCCTCGCGGATCGCATCACCCCACGACTTGGCATCACCACCGTGGTGGACCTCGTCGAGCAGCACGAGCGTCTTGCGGTTCTCCGTGCGCACCCGGTGCAACGACGGATGCGCGGCGACCTGCGCGTACGTCACGGCCACACCGTGGTAGTCGCGGGAGGTCATCGCGTTGGTGTTGCGGAAGTTCGAGTCGATGTGGATGCCCTGCTCGGCCGCGGCCTTGGCCCACTGGTGCTTGAGGTGCTCGGTGGGCGTCACGATCGTGACCGCCTCGATCGTCCGGTCGGCCAGCAACTCGGCGGCCACTCGCAGCCCGAAGGTCGTCTTGCCCGCGCCGGGTGTCGCGACGGCGAGGAAGTCCTGCGGTTTCGCGGCCAGGTACTTGGTCAGCGCCCGGCGCTGCCATGCCCGCAGCGGTCGCATTGCTGCTGTCGCTGTCACAGACGTGTTTCTCCTCGTTTACGCAGGTCGGACATGGTAATGCCCTCAGGCAGGCCGTCGCCGAGGGCAACGCGACTCTACCTGTTCCGGGCGCCGATGCCGCGAAACGTGGCGGCATGCACCATGCTTGTCACTGCGATGGGTTCGCCTACCGACAACGACGCACGCAGGTCCGGCCGCAAGGGGCCGCTGCGTCTACTCGCGCGCACGCTGTCGAAGGCGTGGCAGGGCAACATCTTCTCAGAAGCCGCCGAGGCGGCGTTCTGGCAGACGCTGTCGTTCCCGCCACTCCTGCTCGGCGTGCTGGGCGCCATGGGTTATCTCGGCGACTGGTTCGGCTCGGAGGTCGTGTCGGCCGTCCAGGAGAAGATCATCGGGTTCACCCGCACGATCTTCAGCGCGGACGTGGTCAACGGCGTGATCCAACCCACGGTCGCGGAGATCCTCACCACCGGCAAGGGCGAGATCGTCTCCGTCGGCTTCCTGATCTCGCTGTGGGCGGGTTCGTCCGCGATGTCGTCGTTCGTCGACGCGATCACGGTCGCGCACGGCCAGTACGGCGTCCGCAACGAGCTGTGGCAGCGCATCTTCGCGCTGCTGCTCTACATGATCTCCCTCGTCGCGCTGGTGATCGGCCTGCCGGTCCTGGCGCTGGGCCCGGACATCCTGCCGCAGTTCTTCCCGACGTCCTGGCAGCCGTACATCGAGACGTGGGTCGGCCGCTTCTACTACCCCGGCGTCGCCCTGCTGCTCGTGCTGTCGCTGTCACTGCTCTACAAGGTCGCGTTGCCGCGCCGGCTCCCGTACCACCGCGTGCTGCCCGGCGCGATCCTCGCCATGGCCGTGTTCGTCCTGTCGTCGATCGGCCTGCGCCTGTACATCCAGTGGATCACCACGACCGGCTACACCTACGGCGCCCTGGCGACACCGATCGCGTTCCTGCTGTTCGTGTTCTTCATCGGCCTGGCGATCACCATCGGCGCGTACTTCAACAGCGCCATCCAGGACATGTGGCCCGCCCGCATGACCCGGCGCCAGCGCCGCCGCTGGCGCCGGCTGGAGATGGAACGCGCGGCGTCGCGCATCCGTTCGGAGAACGCAGAACCCAAGCAAGAGGCCAACAGCACCAGCTACTCGGCGCCCTCCCCCGCCGACACCCAGCTGACGGCGCCGCTGAAGATCCAGGAACCTCGCCGCTCCGAGGACGAAAAACAGCGGGGGTAGCCGAAGCCACCCCCGCTGTACCGAACCTCCTGGTCAGCTCGAGTTCGCCGGGGTCGCGAACCGCTGCGGCAAGCCGCCGTGGCAGTCGTAGACGTAGACCCGGTCGTTGTCGTTCCCGAGCTGGCCGTCGAGGCAACGGCCGGACACCGGGTTCACGATGCTGCCGTCGGACCGCACCGACCACACCTCTCCACCGGTGCGCTGACAGGGGAACACCAGGGTGACCGGGGCGTTGTTGCCGGTGCCCGAGATGCCGACGCAGCGGTCGTACGCCTCGATCGTGCCGTCACCGGACATCCGCCAGTCCTGGGCGTAGAACCCGTTGCAGCCCCACATGTTCACGACGCTGGCCGCCGGGTTGGCGCCAGCGACGTCGAGACACTTCGTCTGGGGACCGACGACCGGGCCGCGCGAGACCCACTCGGCCGTCTGCCTCCAGATCTGCGTGTTCTTGGCGGCACAGGCGGTGATCGACAGCGTCGCGCCGTCCGACGTCGACGCCGCGGTGAGGCAGCGGCCCGACAGCGGGTTCAGGAGCGTGCCGTCGGCCTGGGCGACCCACTGCTGCGCCGGACCGTTGTTGCAGTCCGCCAGGTTCACGACCGTGCCTTCGGCCGTGGCGCCGTTGGTCACGTCGAGACACTTGCCCTCGCCGCGCAACGATCCGTCACCGGGCGCCACCCAGCTCTGCGCCACGCTGCTGTTGCAGCCCCACAGCGCCGCCTTGTTCTGCGTCGGGTTGTGACCGGTGACGTCCAGGCACCGCCCGCCGGGGCCGACGACCTTGCCCGCCCGGCCCCGCTGGTCCGGCACCGTCCACACCTGCTCCGACCTGGACGCCGCGCAGGGTGCCGTGATCAGCCGCGCCTCCTGGGTGGCGCCCACCGGCGTGACGCAAAGACCCGACGCCCGGCTGACCAGCCGCCCGTCGGTGCGGTGCACCCACTGCGACAGGTTGTCGCCACCGCACTCGTTCAGCACGACCTGCGCGCCGTCACCCGTCCCGTTGGGCATGAGGCAGCGGCCGCCGCCCTGGATCATGCCCTCGGTGGACGCCCAGGTCTGCGCGAACGCACCGTGGCAGTCGATCATCCAGACGACCTGCTGCGTCGGGTCGCCGTACTTGATGTCGAGGCAACGCCCGTTGCCGCTCTTCAGGGTGCCTGACCACACCGGCGTGTCCCGCTTGATCCGCACGTTGCGGAACTTCACGGCGTCAGCGGAGTGGTCGTTCTGGAAGCCGAAGAACGTGTTGCGCTCGGTCTGGGTCGCGTCCGGGGACGTGTACTGGTTCACCCGCTGGCCGTTGAGGAGCACCGTCACGGTGTTCCAGCTGACCTTGATCTCGAAGGTGTTCCACTGCCCGGCAGGCTTCTCCGCGCTCGTG
This sequence comes from Lentzea alba, assembly GCF_047445655.1. GTDB lineage: Bacteria > Actinomycetota > Actinomycetes > Mycobacteriales > Pseudonocardiaceae > Lentzea > Lentzea alba_A. The sequence goes on along the minus strand of NZ_JAJAEG010000021.1, from coordinate 141,248 downwards.
GTGCTCGGCGTCTGCCTGCCCACGACGGAGCCGGTCGGCCACTCGTCGGGGTTCGGCTTGATCTGGATCTCGTACCCGGCGGCGGCCTTGGCCAGATCCGTCCCGGGGTTGCTGAACAGCACGAACACACCCGAGTCGGAGTTGTGCGTCTCGGCCATCCAGTCGAACTTGAGCGTGTAGTCGTTGCCGTAGGTGTGCGCCGTGTACCAGTTGACGTGGGGGTCGTCGGCGGTGCGCAGCTCACAGCCGTCCACCGTCATCATCTGACCGGTGGACTGCCAGCCCCTGAGCCCGGCCTCCGTCCGCCCGTCGAAGGCACTGCTGAACCCCGGCTCGTCCTTCGCCGTCACGCAGTTGCCCGCCACCGCCTGCGTCGCGACCTTGGTCCCACCGACGAAGTAGCCGGTGACGTCGGCCGACAACCTGGTCTGGCCGCGCTCGTTGCGCACGTCGACCCTGCCGCTCTGCCCGAGCGGTACGAGAGCGAGCCCGGCCGCCGTCTCCAGCTTGCGCGTGGCGACCTGGCTGCCGGCCGCCCAGCCGATCTCGCTCGCGACCGCGCTGAGCTCGGTGCCGACGTTGTTGTCGAGACCCGTCATCACCACGGCAGCCGTGGTCGCCGCGGCCGGAACGCCCGCGACCCCGCTCACCTGGAACGAGGCCACCTGCCCGTGTCCGATCGGAGCCTTGGGCACACCGTTGCCGGTGGCCGTGTCCGCGACCCGCCCGGAATCGGCGAACGGCACGTACTTCGCACCGTTGGCGCCGGTGCCGAAGTACCCGACGACGTCCAGCGCCGCCCCGACGACACCGCGCCACGTGGCGTTGCTGACCCGGATCTTGCCGTCCGACCCGATCGGCACCACGACCGCGTTGGTTCGCCGATCGCCCTGCGCGACCGAGACCGACACCGTGGCCGGAAGCGCGGCGTCGCCGTGTGCCACCAGGAACTGCTGCTCGGCCGCCTCGAACCCGGTGAGGTTCACGACCACGGCCTGCGCGGTGGCCGGAACGCCCGCGACCCCTCGGACCTGCACCTCGACGGTCTTGCTGCCGCCGACGTCGAGCGAGGTGTTCCGCGCGTTGCCACCAGCGGCCACCGCATACCCGCGCGTGTCGAGCAACCGGGCGGGCGCGGGCAACGCGAAGTACGTGTTGGTGCTCTGCTGCGGGCTGAAGTAGCCCAGCCGATCGACCACGACCCCGGCCAGTCCGTTGCCGCGGTTGCGCAGCTTGATCGACCGCGCGCTGTCCAACGGCGCGAAGAACGTCATCGACTGCCACGTCCGCGCGTTGTCGCCACGGGCGTGCAGCGTCGGCACCTGGCCACCCTTGGCCGCCAGGTCACCGGTGCCGACCTCGATGGCGACGTCGCCGATGTCGCCGGCGCGCGCCTGAGCGGACACCGTGATCGCGACCGCGGTCGTGTCGCCGGGCAGCGCCGGGAACGCGAGCGTCTTCGTCTCCCCGGCGGCGAACTCCGAGTCGTGGACACGGGTCGGCGCGGGATCGGCGGTGAAGCCGGAGCCCGCGGGTGCGGCCGGCGGGGTGCCCGGCGTACCCACGCTGAGCGGACCGTTGCCCCAGGTGTTGTTGGACTGCTTGGGGTTCGCGGCGTTCAGCAACGCGGTCTGCAGCTGCGAGGCGTCGAGCGCCGAATTGGCCGACTTGAACAACGCGGCCGCACCGGCAACGTGAGCGGCGGCGGCGGAGGTGCCCCGCAGCACACCCATCGCGCTCGTCGAAACCTGGTCGTAGCCCGTGATGTCCGGCTTGATCCGGCCGTCGATCGACGGGCCGCGGCCGCTGTAGTCCTGCACCCGTCCCGAGTTCGGCTGGGTAGCGCCGACCGCGATCACGTGCGGCGAGGTCGCCGGTTCCACGACGCTGCCGGCCTCGGTGAAGTACTGCAGCTGCTGGTTGTTGCCGGGACCGCTGACGAACAGCTCCATCGAGGTGTTGAGCGGCGCGTTGTGGTTGCGCACGTACACCCAGTACGTCAGCGTGCCGCCCGAGTTGTTGGTGAACGTGAGTGACTCGGTCGGCGCGAGCCCGTCGGCGCTGTCACGCTGCGACCGCGTCGACACCGCCGCGACCTCCGGGTCGTTCGGTCCGTTCGGCGGGTTGGGCGTCTTCATCACGTAGAGGTCGAGGTCGTGCTTGGTCTTCGGCCACGCGTCCCAGCGCAGCCCGACCGTGGCGGTGCGACCCGCGTCGAGCGGGAAGCCGTTCTGCCGAGAGGGCCCGAACTCGACCCAGCCGTCAGCGTTGGCGTCGATGGCGTTGCCGCCGTAGTGCAGTCGCGCCTGGTTGCCCGCCGCGACACTCCAGAGGATCCCCGCGGCCTTGCTGCGCTTGACCACCTCGGCGGGGCTGCCGGCGTCACCGGTGCCGTCGCCGCGGCTGCCGGTCGGAGCCAGGAACCCGACCGCCGACGAGATCACCTGCACACCCTGCTCCCGCAGCCACGTCTCGGCCTGGTCGAAGCTGAACGTGTCCTCGATGCACGCCAGGAACAGCTGGGCCTCAGGCGCCACGTCGTGCACGATCTCGGCGACACCGGTGCCGTGCGGCGACTTCTCGGCCGCGTCGAGGCAGTTGTTGTTGTTGATGGTGACGTTGGCGGGCAGGTCACCGCTGGCCTGCGAGGCCGCCACGTCCCCGAAGCCGACGTCGATGATGCCGACCTTGACGCCGGCGCCCTTCTTGCCGGCGTCGTGCCAGAGGTTGGCCTTGGCCGCGCTGACGCCTTCCGACGTGACGGCCATCGGCACAGCCCGGTCCGGCAACCGCACCTCGGTGACGCCGGCCTGGCTCGCGACCAGGTCCAGCTTCTCCTTCGGCACGGAGGCCTTGACCCGGTTGGTGGTCGACCCGCTGACCGTGCCGCCGGCCTTGATGACGGCGGCGCGGAGCTGGTTCTGGCTCGGGCCCTCGACGTAGACCAGCTGGCGGCCCTTGACGTCCTTGGGGACCGTCTGGCCGGGTCTTGCGTCGGACGCGGAGTTCACCGCGTCCGGTCTGGCGCCGGTGGGCGGCGCGGCCGCCCAGGCAGGTGTTGCGACGACAGCCGCCCCCAGCGTGAAACACACGGCCGCAGCGGCCGCACGTCGCAATCTTCTCATTTCATTCCGTTTCTCATTTGACTCGAACTCCTACGACTGCACGTAGTTCTCATCGGGAAAGTCGTCTGGAAAAATCGGGCAGCGCACATCCCCGGTCAAAACTCCGACGAGAAAGCTCTGCATGTTTCCGTGGTGCGTCCACCAGTTTCCAACATCGGTGACCACAACAGGCCACTGGTCCGGCTCTCCTTGCACAAGCCAGCAGAGGAAGTCGTTGTTGTCGGTGACACCCCACGGAAGCAGTCCACCGGGTTCCGGGTACAGCGGGTGCGGAAAGTCCGACGGGAGGTCCTCCCGCAACCCGCGGAAGTTGGTCAGCGTCTGATCGGCGAACTCCCGCAGGCTGAACTCGTCCTCGCCGCCGACCGGGCGGAAGACCGACAGGAAGTCGCCGATGTTCAGCACCCGGTAGTTGTCGACCAGCACCCGGTAATCGGTGGGCAGCGCGGTGCCGAGATCGGATTCCACCGCCGCCCAGTCGACCTCCGGTGCGGGCTCACCGGCTTCTCCCAGTACCGCTTTCCACGAATCAAGGACAGGCATGGTGGTCCACTCGATGTTGTTTGGTGTTGTGAATGACGACATTGATGCAGAAGCCGTTGTCTCCGCGGGCGTACATGTGCACGGCAGTGGGCATTGCCTGCAAATTGTTGTACATGGGAGTGACCTCGTAGTCGACCGGCTCCCCGCCGTTGACCACGGAGCGCACCATCAACTCGTACCTCTTCATGCCAGGCGAGTTGTTCACCGGATCCTGGTAGAGCGTGACGAGGTTGGCAGGGTTGTTGCCACTACCACCGAGGATGTTCGCCAGCAAGTGACTGCGCCCCATGCGGTTCGGCCCACTCCGCGGGTTCGCCGAGGAGCCGTCCGCCCTGAGCGGCCAGCCTGGCGGGTGAATCCTCTTGTTGGCCGGGGAACCGGGAGGAATCCTGTCCGGGCAGAGACGTGCCTCCACACCGGTCGCCCGCCCACCGACCATGGGCTTGTAGTCGGTGGATGGGACGCACTCGTCGTCGTCCTCACGGCGCTTCTGCAACAGCTCCGACGCGGTCTTGCCGATCGCCCTCAACACATTCTCGAGCGACCAGTCGAAGTTGGGTGAGTCAGGCGAGTTCGGGTCGTCGTCCTCGGTGACCTTCGTCCGTTCCTCGGCGTACTCCTCGACCTTTTCCAGGACCGCCGTCGCTGCCGTCGCCGCCGCCAGCACGCCGGCCCGTACCACCACCGTGGATCCGGCAACCAGCTTGGGAACAGCGGTCAGCGCTTCGACCAGCCACTGCGGCGGAGGCGGAGGCATCCAGCCGCCACCCGCACCCGGCGGGGTGTCACCACCGTTCGAGTTGCCACACGTGCCGGTGCACGGCGGTTTCGTGCCGCAGTTCGCCCAGCAGATCCGTTGCAACTGTTCGAGCGCCGCGCGGAGCTTGCGGGCCATGGTTTCCGCGGCGGTGGCCCCCGCGACCGTGGCGACGGTGGACTGCGTGGCCTGGCTCAGGGCCCGGCGGTTCTGCTCGGCCCGCCAGTCCTGGTACCGGTTGACCGTGTCGATCGTCCCGCCAACTGCCACGCCGGTAACGGCAACCGCGCCGATCGCGGCCGCGACCTCCGCGATGCCCCACGCCGCGAGCGGAGCGAGAAACACGAGGTGCCCGGTGGGGTCCGTGTTGCCGATCGGGTCGTTGTTGCCGTACTGGAAGCGGTTCGCCGCCGCGGACGGGTTCGGGTCGATGGTCCAGTCGTCACGGCTGACGAACTGGCCCGCGTTCGGCGAGTACCAGCGGGCGGTCATGTTGACCGAGCCGGTGTCCGCGTCAGTCCAGTCGCCCTGGAAACCGATCGGCGAGACGTTGCCGGACGACGCCGTGACCTTGCCGAACGGGTCAAAGGTGCGGGTGCCGTCGACAGCGGCGCCGAGATAGCGGCCGATCACGTCACCGCGGCCGTCGCTGAAGAGCATCCTGCCCTTGGCCGTCTCGGAGACGTTCTTGTCCGAGAACGCCCGGCCGTCAGGCAGCCTGCTGATCACGCGGGTGCCGTCGGACACGGCCTCGTTGGTCAGGCCGAGATACTGGAATTTCTTGCCGTTGCGGTCCGTGACGCGGTCGAGGCTGTCGTAGGCGTAGCTGGCCGCGCCCTCGGTGGCCAGGCGGTCGAACGCGTCGAACGCCGAGTTCTTCGTCTGGCCGTTCTCGGTGACCGACGAGAGGGTGCCGCGAGCGGTGTAGCTGTAGGTGGCGCCACCGCCCGACTTGAGCCGGTTGCGCTCGTCGAAGGCGTACGTGGCCGCTCCGGCACCGATGCGGTTGCCTGCGGCGTCCCACCGGTAGTCCGTGGTGCCGGCCGGGCCGGTCCACTGCGTGAGCCTGCCCGCGCCGTCGTAGGCGTAGGTGTTGGCCTGGGTGGACGACTTCGAGGTGACCTTCTTCGACGTCACCTTGTCGTCGCGGTCGAAGCCGTACTCCGTGCCGATGAGCACCGACGACGGCGCGCCGGGTTCGGTTTGCTGCTCGACCTGGTCGGACGTCGCCCTGCCGAGCTCGTCGTAGGTGATGCGCCGGTTGCTCCACGAGCTGACGGAACGGTCGGCGACGAGCGAGGTGCGCCCCGCGGCGTCGTAGCCGAGGTCGACGGTCCGGCCGGACAGCGGGTCGACGACCGTGGTGATCCGGCCCGCCTTGTCGTAGGTGAACGCCGCTGTGCCGCTGGCATCCTCACGAGTCGCGACCGTGCTGTCGCCGTTGTAGGTGTACTTCGCGTTTCCGGCCGCCCCGTACGACTGGGTGAGGTTGCCCCGGTCGTCGTAGACGTAGCCGCTGTCGCCCTTCGGACCGGACACCACGATCACGCGACCGGCCTTGTCGTAGCGGAAGGACCTGTCGGCTGTCGCCGCCTCCGCACCGGTACCGCGCTCGATCTTGAGCTTGCCCTGCGCGTCGTACTCGCGGGTGGTGACCACACCGCCGGGCTTGGTCAGCTTGACCGGCTGAGCGGCGGCGTCGTACACGCTCGTCCACGTGCGGTCGGCCGCGTTCGGGTGTGCCGCGGTGGACGGTTCGATGATCGACTCGGGCTTGCCGAGGGTGTTGTACGTGTAGATCGTGACGTTCTTGTTGCCGTCGACGAACCTGCTGCGGTTGCCGACCTGGTCGTAACCGTGCTGTGTCGTGATCGACGTGGTGGCGTCGATCTTCTCCGTCCGCGTCGCCAGCCGTCCGAGCTCGTCGTAGGTGGCCGCCTGCGACCGGCCTTCCGGCGAGGTCTCGGCCACGACGTTGCCCATCGGGTCGTAGACCTTGGTCGCCGCGCGCTTCTCGGCACCCCCGACCAGTTGCGCGGTCTTCGTCTGGCGGCCCAGCAGGTCGTAGGTGAGCGCCGTGACCACACCGGCGGGGTCGGCGGTCGTGGCGAGCCGGCCCGTGATGTCGAAGGTGTTGGTGGTGACCCGGTTCGTGGGGTCGGTCAGGGTGAGCACGTCACCGGCGGTGTTGAAGGTCTTCCTGGTCACCGCGCCGGTCGGGCCGGTCTGCTCGACAGGCTTGCCCGAGGCGTCGTAAGTGGTCGTCGTCGTGAAGAACACCGGGGTGCCGGACGACCGCTCGACCGCGGTCGAGGTGATCTGCCTGCCCAGCTCGTCGTAGGTGAAGCGGGTCTGCGCACCGGTGGGGTCGGTCCGGGTGAGCACTTCGCCCGCGCGCGAGTACGCCACGCTGACAGAGCTCGGGGTGGTGTCGACCTGCGGCACTGTCGTCTTCAGCAGGTGGCCGTAGGGGTCGTACTGGTGGGTGGTGACGCGGCCGAGCGCGTCGGTCATCTTGGTGGTGCGGCCGGCGTGGTCGTACTCGGCCAGGAGCACCGGCCTGATGATCTGTCCACCAGGCGGGGTGTATCCGGGCAGCGCCGTCTTGACCACGCGGCCCATGTCGTCGCGCTCGAACACGGTGACGGCTCCGTCGCCGGCCTTGCTGTGGGACTGCTCGCCGAAGGCGTTGTGGCCCGTCGTCTCCACGCGCCGGAACCGCTGTGTCTGCGTGCCGTTGACCCAGATGTCGGTGGCCGGGAGCGTGGCGGTGACGACCTGGCCGGTGGCGTCGTAGGTGTAGTCCGTCGTGAGCTGGCGGCGGTCGGTCTGGGACCGGACCAGACCGCGTTCGTCACGGTCGTACGTGGTGGAGAACGTGGTGTTGGCGTCGAGGAAGGCTTCCTCGCGAGTCACCTTGTTCACGCCGTCGTAGACGTACGCCGCCACTTCGGTGCGGTTCGGATCCGCCGCGCCGCGGGTTTCGACGCGGACCGCGTTGCCGTCGGCGTCGCGGCGGTAGGTCGTCGACCTGGCCAGGCCTTCCGGGTCGAGCGTGGTGCTGGTCAGGAAGCCCGCGGCGTCGTAGGTCTGGACGTTCTTGATGCCGCCGGGAGAGACCAGTGCGGTCGGGTGGCCGGCCGGGTCGTAGGACCAGTCCTCCAGCACGACGTTCTGGACCTGGCCGTTCGGGGCGGTGTAGTGCTCACGAACGGTCTTCGCCTTGAGGCCGTCGTCGTAGTAGAGGTACGACGTGGTGCGCCCCTGGGCGTCCTGCGTCTGCTTCAACCGGCCCGCGTCGTCGTAGACGTTGGACTCGACGACGAGACCGGTGCTGCCGGGATCCTCGGGATCGACGCCGGTGCCTGACGCGGATCTCGCCTGCAGCCGGCCGTTCTCGTCGGACTGCGAGGTCCACTTGATGCCCTGGACGTCGGTGAGGACCTGGGTGAGCCCGTTGTCGAGGTACTCGCGGACTTCCTTGCCACCGTCGGGGAACTGCGTCTGCACGACGCGGTCCTGGGCGTCGTAGGTCATCACCGTGGTGCGGGGCCGGTCGCCGCCGCTCGTGGTGGGCAAGGCGTCGGAGATCGTGCTCTCCAGCACGTTTCCGTTGCCGTCGTAGCGGTAGGTCGTCACCTTCTGGTGCCGCAGCCCGGTGATCGGGTTCGTCACCGCGGGCTCGGTCACCTTGGCCACCTGCGAACGCGGGGTGTACTCGGTGGTCGTGGTGCCGAACACCGCCCCACCCGCGTTGGCCTGCGTGACCGAGGTCCGGCGTCCGATCGCGTCGTTGCCGAAGCTCGTCCGCAGACCGGTCGGCGTCGTCGCCTCAGCGAGATCACCGTTGGCGCGGTAGGAGAACCGCGTTACCTGGTCGCGCTTCCCCGTCGTCTTGATCAGCAGCCCGGCCGGCACCTTGCCGCCGCCGACCGCGTCCTCGTCACCGCTGGCGTAGGTGTTGATCTCGGTCGGCGCGCCGATCTGCCCGTCCGGCACCGGGAACGTCGTCCTGGTCTTGCGACCGGCCGAGTCGTAGGTGTAGCTCGTGCGGAAGCGGGTGTCGTTCGCGTCGGCCGAGCGAGCGTCCGAAGTGGACTCGAGCTTGTCGCGGCGCGGGTCGAGCGGGTTCGGGGACTGGACGTAGGTGGAGTACGACGTGTTGCAGGAGCCAGGAGCACGACATGTCTTGCGGCTCAACACGTTGCCGCGATCGTCGGTGGTCAGCTCCGTGCGCAGGCCGATCTCGTCGACCGACGCCGACATGAAGCCCTTGGTGTTGTACTCGAACTTCCGCGACACACCGTCGTGCGTGCGGGCAGTGAGCCTGCCGCCGTTGTCGATGTCGTAGGTGTAGGTCCAGTCGCCGTAGTTGCTCGGACCGCGAACGACGGCCGTGCGCACGGCGTCCTGCACCCGTGGCGTGTCAAGCGACCACGTGCGCCCGTCGTCGTCGACCAGGGTCTTCACCCGGTCGTTGATGTCGTCGTAGGTCAGCTTCGCGAACCGCCGGTCGTCCTGCGGCAACGTGATCGTGTCGAGCTGCGCGATCTCGGTGCGGGACGCGAAGTGCTGCGCCGCGGCCAGCGAACCGACGGAGTGCTGGTAGACGGCCACCTCGTCGATCGAGCCGTTGAAGTAGAAGTTCTCGTCGTTGGTGGCGGGGAAGCCCTTGGCGTATCCGGCGCCCAGCGTCAGGTTCTTCTGCTGCCTGTGGTCGATGAGGCCCGTGAGGTTCTCGCCGACCTTCCGGCCGTCGAGGTACAGCGTCTGGCTGTCGATCGCACCGGACAGCAGCGCGTGGTGCCAATGACCGTCGTTGACCTCGTCCGCGCTCACGATCTGCCGTGGTCCGCCGGAGTCGCGCTTGGCGAAACCGCCGTACAGCACGCCGTCTGTCCCGACGTAGAGCAGCGGAGTGGACTTTCCAGCGCTGTTCGGGAAACCGTTGTCCGAGTAGCTGATCAACGTGCCGTGCGTGGTCGTCTTGAACCACAGCTCGACCGCGAGCGACATGGTCTCGTTGGTGAGCTTCTCCGGCAGCGTGACGTAGCTGCTGTTGCCGTCGAAGGTCGCGGCCTTGTCCGCGGTGCCGCCGAGAGCGCCGGCGGTGCCGGGCACGACACCGTGCTGGGCTCCTGAGTTCTCGCCGTCCTTGCGGGCTACGGCATTCGCGAAGGTGGCACCAGAGGTCTCGCCGAGCCGCCAGTAGGCCTTCGGGTTGTCGTCGACAACTGAGCTGCGGTAGCGCGAGCCGGTCGTGTAGCCGTACGTGGTGCAGTTCGGGGCGTCACCCGGCACACAGGCCTTGGTCAGCTTCTCGCCGTCGTAGGTGTAGGTCCACACGAGCGGCGCGACACCGGCGGCGGGCGCCTGCGTCGTCACGGTCGACACGCGCTTTCCCTGCCACGTCAGCGTCAGCGTGCGTCCGCTGGTGCCGTTGGTGATCGTCGTGACGCGGTCTTCCGTGTCGTAGCCGAACTGTTCGGTGAGCCCTGCCGGGTCGACGATCTCGGTCAGGCGCCCGAGCTCGTCGAACCGCCACTTGCCGCCTGTGTTGTCGCGCAACGTGTAGACACCGCCTGCGGCGTCGTACACGAGCTCGGTGCTGTCGCCCAAGGGCGAGCCGAAGGAGCTGTCGGCGTTCCGGCCGAACCGGATCTGCCGTCCGCTCGGGTAGGTGACCACGACGTTGCGAGAGCCGTCGTCGTCCTGCTTGAGCCGCATGTCCAGCCGCGACGCCCAGCCGACGCCGAACGCGGTGTCGCGGCGCGGGTCGAGGCTGTTGTAGGTCCGGCTGACCGTCAGGTCGGGCCCGACCGTGCCGACGGACGCGTCGGTGACGACGGTCGAGTAGTTGCCGATGCCGGGGTCGAGTCCTGGACCTTCCGTCGAGTTCGGGCTGCCCGCGAGGTGGGAGGTGATCTGCGGCTGCGGCACCCGAGTGGACAGGACGAGCGGACCGACCCAGCGCAAGCTCTCGTCCACGGTGTCGTGGACCTTGACGCTCCAGTAGTAGGTCTTGCTCCAGCGCAACGCCTGCGCGCCACTCGCACTCGGCGCCCACGACTGCCCGGTCCAGCCCGACTCCTGGCAGTTCTCGGTCAGCTGCTGGTTCGTGCAGATCTTGAAGTTGTAGGTGAAGCCCTTGCCCGGCCAGTTGTCGGCGTCGACACCCTCGGCGTAGAGGGTCGGCGTCAGCGACTCGACGACCGCGCCGCTGCCCGGCTGCTGGTAGTCGGTCGACGGCGGGACGTTGCTGACCTTCACGTCCACCCGGCCGAACGGCACGCCGTGCACGTCCTGGAAGTTCGCTCCCTCCGGCGTGAACATCGTCAGGTAGAGCTGGTAGTCGCCCGGCGCCAGCGGGTCGATCGGGATCTCGGCGAAGGTGTGGGTCTGCATCGGGGCGACGTTCGCGCGGAAGCCGTTGCGCGTGCGGATGACCGTGTTGCCCTGCTTGACGATGTAGCCGAAGTGGGTGCCACCGCCGGAGTTCCACGCCGACTGGCCCAGGTTGGTGACCTTCGCGGTGAGGTTGCCCGCGTGGGCGTTCGTGGGCAGGAGCACATCGGTCACGTCGAAAGACGCGCCCTCGGGCGAGTACCGCACATCCAGGTACGGCGGGTTCGGCGAGTTGGCCGAAGCGAAGCGCTTGCCGCTGCCTGCGTCGGACTCGTCGGAAGCCCGCACCGACAGGCCGTTGCCCAGCGCGGCGCCGTGCGTCCAGCGCGTCATCAGGTCGGCGTCGAGAGGGAACGCCTCCCGAGCGGAGCCGCATCCGGGAGCGCCGTGCGCGAAGGACTTGCTCGACAGCGCCTGGCCGACGGCGGCACCGGGCCACCTCGTGGAGCCGTTCCACCCCTGGGTGACCTCGAACACGGTCACGCCCTTGGGGGTGCAGCTGGGTGACCAGACGTTGTACATGACCAGCGACGCGCCGACGATGTACTGGTTGCGCAACGTGTTCAGCGCCGAGCCGAAGCGCAGGTAGGAACGGGCGATCGGCTGGCCTTGGACCCGGCCGGCCTCCAGCTCGGGTGCTCCCGACTGGTCAGCGGCGCTCGACCGCACGAAGGTGTCATCGCTGTCGGCGTTGGGAGTGGCGACCGAGGGGTCGACGACCACCGGGAAGACACGGGCCGGGTCGTTGAGCCACGCCTGACCGAGGGCGAGGCGCAGCGTCCAGGTGCGGTCGCCTGTCTTGTCGAGCGAGTACCGGGCATCGGTCGAGCGAACGCCCGCCGCGTCGTCCATGAATGCGGCCGGCATGACCGCCACGACGTCCTCGCCGTCGACGAGCTCCAGGTCGCCCGTGTCGGTGAGGCGGGGCTGCAGGCGGTCCAGCGCCAGGGTGAAGGCGAAGGAGGAGGTGGCGGCCGAGGCCAGCACCAGGTCTTCTTTCACACCGGTGCTGGTGGCGGTGAGCCGGACGTCGACGCCAGGCCGCACGCCGCGATAGGTGACCTGCGCACCGTGGACCTCGCCGCGGACGTTCGCCGCGTCGGCGAGGCCGTAGGACAGCCGTCGGTCGTTGCCGAGACCCGCGTTCACCAGCGAGCCGTCGGAACCGGTGGTGGCCAGAGTCATCTCGATCGGCGAGGCCTCGGGCTTCAGCCTTCCGTCCACCGGGACGAGATCGAGGTCCACCGGCTTCCACGAGCCGTCGGGCTGGCGGACGTTGGCCTGGCCCGTGTGCAGCCGCAGCGTGCGCGAGCCGTCCGGGTTGTCGAACGTCTGAGTGGTCGCGGTGCGGTCGCCCGGCCGTTCTTTCGCGTTCGGGTCGATCGCTTCGGCATCGCGCGGCTGGCTGACCTTCGGGTTGACCTTCCCCTGCTGGTGGGAGGCCTGCTTCACCTCGGGCAACGCGGGTGCGTGGTCGGGCACCGCACCGGCGGGGCGCGGCTGGTCGCGCTGAGGAAGCTTGGCGTTGGCGCGGGTCGCGTCGCCCGAGACCGCGTGCGAGGAGCCATCAGCGGTTCCGGTGCGTTGCTCAGGAGCGGAAGTGGAGGCACCGAGCGGAAGCGCTCCGAGGGTGCCGTAGGGAGTCTCCGAGCCGCCGAGAACCGGCAGCACCATGATCAGAACGAGCAGCAGGCACAACGGTCTGCGCGCAGCACGAAACACCGACGCGTGTCTCACGCATTCCCCCCAGGAATGTTTGGTTGTGAAGGCGGCCTCGGTCCCCGCGAGGGCCGTTGATGCAGGTCAACGTGCCGTACTCACGGCATCGGAGGCACCGCTGCGAAACCTAGACCGGTCCGCTATCACGCCGGTCACGCATGCGTGACAAGATCATTGTCCCGAAATGAGACAGCCGCGCCCGGTGCCTCGAGGTCGAGGCACCGGGCGCGGCTGTGTGTGAAGTTCTGGGTCTTACTCGTCGCCGCCGGGAGGCAGGCCCTCGTAGATCTTCTTGCAGTCCGGGCACACCGGCGAACCGGGCTTCGGCGACCGCGTGACCGGGAAGACCTCGCCGCAGAGTGCGACCACATGCGTTCCCATCACGGCGCTCTCGGCGATCTTCGCCTTGCGCACGTAGTGGAACATCTTCGGGGTGTCGTCCCCGGTGTGGTCGGTGCCTTCCGGCCGTACGTCGACCTCGGGGAGAGTCTGGGTGCTCACGCGCCCAGGGTACCTGGGATGATGTCCCCTCGTGACCACGCTGCACATCGCTGAGGAAGTTGCCGCCGCGCTGGCCGAGAACCGGCCCGTCGTCGCGCTTGAGAGCACGATCCTGTCCCACGGCCTGCCCGCGCCGCGCAATCTGGCCGTCGCCGCACGCCTGGAGAAGGTCGTGCGCGAGGCGGGTGCCGTGCCCGCGACGATCGCCGTGCTCGACGGTGTCCCGCACATCGGCTTGTCCTCCGCGCAGCTCGACCGCGTGTGCAACGCCGGTGACCTGTTGAAGCTCTCGCTGCGCGACCTCGGCGCCGCGTACGCGCTGGGCAAGTCCGGCGCGACGACCGTGGCATCGACCACGGCGCTGGCTCATGAAGCCGGGATCCGCGTGTTCGGGACCGGCGGCCTTGGTGGCGTGCACCGCGGCGCGCGCGAGACGTGGGACGTCTCGGCCGACCTCGACGTGGTGGCGACGACGCCGGTCCTGATCGTGTCCGCGGGTGTGAAGTCGATCCTGGACATGGGCGCGACCCTGGAGGTCCTGGAGACCCGGTCCGTGCCCGTCGTCGGCTACCGGACCTCGTGGTTCCCCGCGTTCTACCGGCGTGAGTCGGAGTTCGAGGTGCCGTGGCGCGTGGAGAACGCCGCCGAGGCCGCCGCGGTGTTCGCCGCCGGCGGGCGCGGCATGCTGCTCGTGAACCCGATCCCGGCCGCCTACGAGATGGACGCCGACCTGCACGACCGGCTGCTGGCTGAGGGCCTGCAGAAGCTCGTCGACGAGGACGTGCGCGGCAAGGACGTCTCGCCGGTCCTCCTGGAGCACTTCCACACCGCGAGCGCCGGCGTGAGCCTCGACGCCAACGAAGAGCTCGTCGTCAGCAACGTCCAGGTCGCCGCCGAGGTCGCGGTGGAGCTGTCGCGATGAGGCCCGTGGTCGTCGTCGGCGACGCCGGCCTCGACGTCGTCGCGCGCCACTCCGGCCCCATCGCCCACGGCGGCGACGTGCGCGCCAAGGTGACCATCGAACCCGGTGGCGCCGGCGCGAACACAGCCGTGTGGCTCGCCGCGTGTGGTGCCTCCCCGGTCCTCGTGGCCCGCGTCGGCGCCGACTCGGCCGGTCGCCAGGTGCACGCCGAACTGACCTCCGCCGGCGTGCAGTGCGCCTTCGCCGTCGACCCCGAGCTCGCGACGTGCTGCGTGGTCGTCCTGGTCGACGAGAACGGCCAGCGCTCGATGCTGCCCGACCGCGGCGCCAACGCCCGCTTCTCCCCCGCCGACCTGGACCCCGGCCTGCTCGCGGCCGCAAACGGCCACCTGCACCTGTCCGGTTACGTGCTGCTGGACGCCACCTCGCGCCCCGCCGGCCTGGCGGCGCTGGCAGCCGCGCGCGACGCCGGCTGGACCACTTCGGTGGACCCGCAGGCTGCGGTGCTGATCAACGCCACGCCGACGTTCCTGGACGACGTGCGCGGCGTCGACATCCTCATGCCGAACGCCGACGAGCTGCAGGCGCTGACCGGCTCGTCCGACCCGGCGGCCGGCAAGGACCTGCTCACCCACGTTGGCGCGGTCGTGGTGACGACCGGACCGGACGGCGCGTCGTGGGTCGACGCCGACGGACTGGTCTCGGTCCCCGCTGAAGTCACTGAGTGCGTCGACTCCACCGGCGCGGGCGACGCCTTCGACGCGGGCTTCCTCGCCGCCTGGCTGGGCGGCGCGTCCAAGCGCGACGCCCTGCTCGGCGGCGTCCGCGCGGGCTCTCGCGCCGTCAGCCTCGTCGGCGCACAACCACCCCGCTAGGCCTTCCCAGCCGATATATCTGTTCCCGCACCCTCGCTGACCCGCCCCTTAGCAATGAGTCTTTGGACTTCGTCCGCAAAAGACTCGTTGCAAGGGTGTGGGATTGGCCGGCACCGAGATCGAGTTCGGGCAAGAACACCTGATGGTTCTGCACGCTCGTGTGGACGCCGTGTGTGAGGCGGCCGCGCGCGTGGCGGTCACGGGGATCCCGTGCCGGCGCGCGGAGGAGGCCCGGCTGGACGCGGTGAAGCAGGGGTTGTGCTTCGGGCGACTGGACCTGCGCGACGGCGGGCGGATGTACCTGGGCTGGCTGGGGTCGTTCCGGGACGAGGGACCACGAGCCGTTGCTCGTGGCCAGGCGAGCACCCGCCGCCCAGGCGTTCTACACGGCGACCGCGGCCGTTCCGCAAAGGCGTCCGGTGGCGGCGCTGTCGCTCGCGAGTCCGGAGCCGACCGACCGAATCGTGCTGCTGCCCCTGATCAGACCAATGGGCTGGAGTTCGACTCGTGATCGTCGACCCGGCGGCGATCCTCACCCCGGCACCGCTCGGCCACAACGACTTGCACGTCGCCATGAAGAGAGCCACCCACCGGCTGGGCGTCGTGCGCCTCGGCCCACCACAGCCCGTGCTGGCGGCGCTCGCCGAACTCAGCCGTCGATGACGGTGGTGCTCTTCGGAGCGATGGCGCGGCGCTCGATCTCGTGCCGGTTGACCTTCTCGGTCTTGCGCGGCGGCCGGTCGTTCGCGATCAGCACGGCCATCCACGGCAGCGGCACGGACAGCACGATGAAGAACAGGGCGAGCCACCACGTGTGCGCGAACAGAGCCGCGAGGATGAGGCACGGGAAGCGCAGGCTCATCATGATCGCGTACTTCTTGCGCCGGGCGGCGTGCTGTTCCTCGTAGGACGGGGCCGCCTCGGTGATCAACACCGGGGTGTCGTTCCGGTCGGGACTGCTCACGACACCACCTCCACACCCTCATGGTCCCACGTCCGGGTGACCGTCGGGACACCCGGTCGGCGGTTAACATCCGCGAGTGGTCGCCCTTGATCGCCTCGTGGACGTGCTCGGCAGTCTGGGCACGCATCTGGCGTGCGCGCCGCGGGGCCGTGATGTCGAGCTACGCGGGGTTGCCCTGCATGATCCGGCGGAAAACACGCCGGCCGCGGCAGGTGATGTGCTGCTCGGGCTCGGCACTCCGTCGGTGGCCGCAGCGGCGCGATTGGTGTCGTCAACCGTGGCTTCTGCGGTGGTGCTGCACGGAAGGCCGCCGATTGACGAACGGGTGGTCGCTGCGGCCAAGAAATCCGGTGCCGCGGTGTTGCTCGTCGATCCGTCGGTGCCCTGGAGTCAGTTGGCGAACGTCACGCAGACGTTGGTCAACGGCGGTACACGCACTGGCGACCTGTTCGGGCTGGCTGACGTGATCGCGGGTGTGGTCGGCGGGCCGGTGACGATCGAGGACCAGCAGTCACGGGTGCTGGCGTACTCCTACCGGCAGGAGGACGTCGATCCGGTGCGCGTGCAGACGATCCTCGGCCGGCGTGTTCCGGAGGAGGCTCGGCGGGCGCTCGACGAGTTCGGGGTGTTCACGCACCTCGCGTCGTCGGACGAACCGATCTTCGTGCCCAAGCTGACGCCGCAGCTCGGTAACCGGCTGGTTGCCGCCGTTCGCGCCGGGCGGGAGCTGCTCGGGTCGGTCTGGGTCGAGGTGACCGGGCCGGTCGACGCCGCGCGCTCGGCCGCGTTGGTCGACGGTGCGCGCACGGCGGCGTTGCACCTGCTCAGGTCGCGGGCGTCGACGGATCTGGAACGGCAGGCGGAGGCCGATCTGGTGATCCGGTTGCTGGAGCAGCCCGAATCGGCCGATGTCGCCCGGCTCGGGCTGCCGGCGGCGGATCTGCGGGTGATCGCGGTGCAGGCACACGCGGGCGAGGGTGAGCACGGGGCGGCGGTGCTCGCGTTCCAGCGGGCGACGGCCGGGTTCGGCTGGTCGAGGCCGGGGCGCAGCGCGTTGTTCGGCAACGTGCTCTACACGGTGATCCCGGCGGCCGACGACGCCGTCGCCTGGGTGCGGTCACTGGTTCGCGAACTGCCGGCCGAGGCGACGGTGCTCGCGGGGATCGGCGGGCCGGCCGAGGCCACGCAGCTGCCCACGTCACGGCAGGAAGCCGACGAGTGCCTCGCGCTCTCCACCGGTGCACCGGTTGTATACGACGACGCGTGGGCGCAGGTTTTGCTACACCGTCTCGCCGCCGTTGCAGAGGCTGGGCGAGTCCCGACCCGCGGACCGATATCCAATATATTGCGCTACGACGCCGAGTACGGGACGCAATATGCGACGACGTTGAAGGCGTGGCTGGCGGCGCAGGGAGACGTGCGGGCGGCGGCGCGTGAGCTCAACGTGCACCCGAACACGTTGCGGTACCGGATGCAGAAGATGGCGGAAGTGACGCCACTCCCCCTCGACGATCCCGAGCAGCGCCTGGCGATGGCGATCGCCCTCCAGATCACGCGGTGAACCAGGCGGCGTGAAAGCATTACGACCCGTGCACCCCGATCTCTCTGCCGATCTCTGCGCCCGCCTGCGCGAGGCCTTCCTGAACGCCGGTTACACCGCGGACGGCATCGTCGACGCGCTCGGCCCGCAGGCCCACGCCGCACTCGGCCGGGGCGAACCGGAGCCCGCCCGCCGCGCCAGCAGGGACGCCGGGACGCTCGGCACGTTGATCCGCCTGTTCCTGCTCGGCGACCAGGAGCCCGAACAGGACGTCCGCAAGGCACTTGACGGAGTCGACATCGACGACGCCGTCACCAACGAGATCCTGACCAAGGATCTGAAGGCGGGCCTCGACGTCCGCCCGTACGAGGACAACTGGTGGGTGATCGCGGACCTCGACTCCGACCTGCGCGGCGGAGCGGTCCCCGAGGACCACGTGCTCGGCGTCGGCCACGCCTCGATCAGCCTCGCCCGCGCCACCAAGCGCACGCCGGTCGGCACGTTGCTCGACCTCGGCACCGGGTGCGGCGTCCAGGCTCTGCACGCCAGCACGCACGCCGAACGCATCACCGCGACCGACCTGTCCGAGCGCGCGCTGAGGCTCGCGCAGGGCACGTTCCGGATCAACGGCCTCGACGTGGAGACGCTGCAGGGCGAGTGGTTCGGGCCGGTCCGCAACCGGCGGTTCGACCAGGTCGTGTGCAACCCGCCGTTCGTCGTCGGGCCGCCGCGCGTCGACTACGTCTACCGCGACTCCGGCCTCGGCGGCGACGACGCGTCGGCGCTGGTCATCCGGCAGCTGCCCGCGTTCCTCAACGAGGGCGGCGTCGGCCAGCTGCTCGCGTCGTGGCTGCACCGCAAGGGCGAGGACTGGGAAGAACGCGTCTCCGGCTGGCTGCCGCGCGGCGGGATCGACGCGTGGTTCGTGCAGCGCGACATCGCCGAGCCCGCGCTGTACGTCGGCACGTGGCTCAAGGACGCCGGCGTCGACCCGCGCAGCCCTGAGGGGCAGGCCAAGGCCGCGGCGTGGCTCGACTGGTTCGAGGAGAACCAGGTCGAAGGTGTCGGCTTCGGCTACGTGACGCTGCGGCGCACGGACGAGATGCACTCCGAGGTCGTGTGCGAGGACCTGCGCCAGGCCTACGACGACCCGCTGGGCCCGGAGGCGGCGCGGTGGCTCGACAACGTCGCGTGGCTGCGCGCGAACCCGGACCTGCTGAGCCGCAGGTTCCGCGTCGCCGACACCGTGCTCCTCGAAGAGGTGTCCGAACCGAGCGAGGACGGCTGGCGCAAGGTCGTCGCGCGGCTGCACCGCACCGACGGGCCCGGCTGGCAGCACGAGGTCGACGAGGCGACCGCGAAGCTCGTGGCCGGCTGCACGGGTGCGTTGCCGTTGGAGGACCTGCTCTCGCTGCTCGAGTTCGCTTACGGAGAAATCGACACCGAGGGCGCGTTGCCCATCGTTCGTGATCTCATCCGGCACGGAATGTTGATTCCCGCGTGAAAGCAGTTGTGGCGCGCGTCACAGAGGCGAGCGTCGAAGTCGAAGGGGACATCGTCGGCGCGATCGACGAGCCCGGATTGCTGGTGCTGCTCGGCGTCCATCACGACGACACGGCCGAGCAGGCCCGCAAAATGGCGCAGAAGCTGCACGGGCTGCGCATCCTCGACGACGAGCAGTCATGCGAGTCGACCGGTGCTCCGTTGCTGGTCGTCAGCCAGTTCACCCTCTACGGGGACACGCGCAAGGGCCGCCGCCCGTCCTGGACGGCGGCCGCGCGGCCCGAGCACGCGGAACCGTTGGTGAACGCCGTCGTGCAGGAACTCCGCCAAAAGGGCGCGCGGGTCGAAACGGGACGATTCAGAGCCGAGATGAAGGTACGGAGCGTGAACGACGGACCGTTCACCGTGCTCATCGAGGTCTGACTAAAGGGTTCTCAGCCAATCCTCAGATTAGTCGCGCAACCGCTGTGACAGCGGTGACGTCTTCAGGTCATGGAAGTCGGGAACGAATTCGGAATCGTCTTCGTTACCCAGGTATCAGCCAGCTAGCGATGGGATCCCGAGCGGGCCCGCCGCAACACCGGCACCAGGGCGCAGCGCCGCGCCGCCTTGACCGCCACGCGCGACTGTCCTGACCGGCAGCAGCGTCGCCCGCAGCAGGGGGAGGGAGATCCATGACCGTCACGAGGATCTCCGACCGTGAAGTCGGAGAGAACACCACCGCCAGCGTCGAGCACGAACTCGACGCGCAAGGGCCTGCAGCCGACCTCGTTCGAGTCTACCTGAACGGAATCGGCAAGACCGCGCTGCTCACCGCCGAGGAGGAGGTGGAGCTCGCCAAGCGCATCGAGGCAGGTGTGTTCGCGCAGCACGTCATGGAGACGGCCAAGCGCCTCACGCCGACCCGCCGCGAAGAGCTGGGGGAGCTCGTTCGCGACGGCCGCCGCGCCAAGGACCACCTGCTCAAGGCCAACCTGCGCCTCGTCGTGTCGCTGGCCAAGCGCTACACCGGCCGTGGCATGCCGCTGCTGGACCTGATCCAGGAGGGCAACCTGGGCCTGATCCGCGCGGTCGAGAAGTTCGACTACACCAAGGGCTTCAAGTTCTCGACCTACGCGACGTGGTGGATCCGCCAGGCCATCACCCGCGGCATGGCCGACCAGGGCCGCACCATCCGCCTCCCCGTCCACCTCGTCGAGCAGGTGAACAAGCTCGCGCGGATCAAGCGCGACCTGCACCAGACGCTCGGCCGCGAGGCGACGAACGAGGAGCTCGCGAAGGAAGCCGGCCTCAACGTCGACAAGGTCGCCGACCTGCTCGACCACGCGCGTGACCCGGTATCGCTGGACATGCCGGTCGGCACGGAGGAGGACGCTCCCCTCGGTGACTTCATCGAGGACTCGGACGCGACCGACGCCGAGAGCGCCGTCATCTCCGGCCTGCTGCAGGACGACCTGCGGCGCGTGCTGGCGACGCTGGAACCGCGCGAGCAGGCCGTGATCCGGCTGCGCTACGGCCTGGAAGACGGCCAGCCGCGCACGCTGGACCAGATCGGCAAGCGGTTCGGGTTGTCGCGGGAGCGGGTGCGGCAGATCGAGCGCGAGGTCATGTCGAAGCTCCGCCAGGGCGAGCGGGCGGCGAAGCTGCGGGCGTACGCCTCGTAAGTCACCCGTCCGGCAGTATTGACTTGTGACTCAACTCACGGCACGGTCGGGCGTTACCAAGCTTCGCGACGCCCCTCACCTCATGTCGTGACTGGACGTCGCCATCGAAGGAAGGTCGGGGCAGCCGGGGGCTGCCCCGGCCTTCCGCCTTTTGTGGGGCACGGAACAGCGCGCTGGTCGGGGATCACATCAATACGTCCCTTTGGTGGCGGTACGGTTTTCTGATCCGAACTGCACACCGTTGGAGTTGTGTACATCGTGCCCACCACTTTCGAGTACACGGACGTCCTGCCGCTCGCCAAGGACACCGAGACCGAGTACCGCCTCGTCACGTCGGACGGGGTGAAGCTGATCGAGGCCGGTGACCGCAAGTTCCTGGAGATCGCCCCCGAGACGCTCACGCTGCTCGCGAAGGAAGCGATCCGGGACATCCAGCACCTGCTGCGCCCGTCGCACCTCGCTCAGCTGCGCAAGATCATCGACGACCCCGAGGCGTCCGGCAACGACCGGTTCGTCGCGATGGACCTGCTGCGCAACGCGGCGATCTCGTCCGGCGGCGTGCTGCCGATGTGCCAGGACACCGGCACCGCGATCATCATGGGCAAGCGCTCGGAGACGGTCCTGACGGGCGGTGACGACGAGCAGGCGCTGGCCCGCGGCGTCTTCGAGGCCTACCAGGAGCTCAACCTGCGCTACTCGCAGATGGCGCCGCTGACGTTCTGGGACGAGAAGAACACCGGCACGAACCTGCCCGCGCAGATCGAGGTGTTCCACAAGCCCGGCCAGGAGCCCGTGTACGACTTCCTGTTCATGGCCAAGGGCGGCGGCAGCGCGAACAAGACGTTCCTCTACCAGGAGACGAAGGCGGTGCTGAACCCGAAGCGCCTCGCGTCGTTCCTGGACGAGAAGCTGCGCTCGCTCGGCACCGCGGCCTGCCCGCCGTACCACCTCGCGGTCGTCGTCGGCGGCCTGTCCGCCGAGCAGAACCTCAAGGTCGCGAAGCTGGCCTCGGCCCGCTACCTCGACAACCTGCCCACCGAGGGCTCGCCGTCGGGCCACGCGTTCCGCGACAAGGACCTCGAACAGCAGGTCCTGGAGCTGACCCGCAACTTCGGCATCGGCGCCCAATTCGGCGGCAAGTACTTCTGCCACGACGTGCGCGTCATCCGCCTGCCCCGCCACGGCGCGTCCCTCCCGGTCGGCGTCGCCGTCTCGTGCTCGGCCGACCGCCAGGCCAAGGCGCGCATCACGCCCGAGGGCGTGTTCCTGGAGCAGCTGGAGCGCGACCCGGCCCAGTTCCTGCCCGAGGTCGAGGGTGAGGACCTGTCCGACGAGGTCGTCCGCATCGACCTCACGCGTCCCATGTCGGAGATCCGCGAGGTCCTCACCAAGCTGCCGGTGAAGACCCGCGTCTCGCTGACCGGTCCGCTGGTCGTGGCCCGCGACATCGCCCACGCCAAGATCAAGGAACGCCTCGACGCCGGCGAGGAGATGCCGCAGTACCTCAAGGACCACCCGGTCTACTACGCCGGCCCGGCGAAGACTCCCGAGGGCTACGCGTCCGGTTCGTTCGGTCCGACGACCGCCGGCCGGATGGACTCCTACGTCGAGCAGTTCCAGGCCGCGGGCGGCTCACTGGTGATGCTCGCCAAGGGCAACCGCTCCAAGCAGGTCACCAGCGCGTGCAACACGCACGGCGGCTTCTACCTGGGCTCCATCGGCGGCCCGGCGGCGCGCCTGGCCCAGGACTGCATCCGCAAGGTCGAGGTCCTGGAGTACCCGGAGCTCGGCATGGAAGCGGTGTGGAAGATCGAGGTCGAGGACTTCCCGGCGTTCGTCGTGGTCGACGACAAGGGCAACGACTTCTTCGCCGAGACGTCCGCGCCGACGCTGCAGATCAGCTTCCGCCGCTAGTCACCACTGAGCGCCCGGCCAACCGATATATCGCATACCGCAGCTGATATATCGGTTGGCCGGGCGTTCGTGCGTCGATACCGTCGCCCGCATGATCGAGCTCACCTGGCGGCCGCTGACCAGCGAAAACGCCCAGGCTTCCGCCGACCTCCTCAACGCGATCGAGACCGTCGACAAGATCGGCGAGAACTACACCGCGGAAGACACTCTCACTGAGCTGACAGACCCTTACGCGGATCTGGAACGCGCGAGCCTCGCAGCGTTCGACGGCGACGTGATGGTCGGCTACATGAAGGTCCGCCACAAGCCGTCCGCCGAGGAGGTCCACCGCGTCGTCGTCGACGGTGGCGTCCACCCCGCCTACCGCCGCCGGGGTGTCGGCACCGCGCTCCTGAAGGCGGGGATCAAGGCGGCGAAGGCGGTGCACGCGCTGCACCACCCCGCGCTGAAACTCGCGATCGACGTGTACAAGGCCGAGCACATCGCCGGCGTGCCCGAGCTCGTCCGCTCCCAGGGCTTCGCGCCGACCCGCTACTACCAGCGCATGGAACACCCGCTCGGCGACCTGCACCCCGTCGCGATCCCCGACGGCCTGCAGGTCGAGCCGTGGTCACCGGACAACGACGAGGACTTCCGCCGGGTCCGCAACGAGTCGTTCCAGGACTACTGGGGCGCGGTGCCGATGCCGGTCGAGCTGTGGCAGAACAAGATCACCAACCAGACGTTCCGGCCCGGCGTCAGCTTCCTGCTCCGCGACTCGGCGAACGGCTCCCCCGCGGGCGTGCTGGTCACCATGACCTGGGAGGCCGACACCGAGGCCACCGGCATCCGCGACGCGCACTTCATGGTCGTCGGAACCCGCCGCGAGTACCGCGAGCGCGGCGTCGCGAGCGCGTTGATCGGGCACGCGCTGCAGGCCGCCGCCGAGCAGGGCTACGACCAGGCGAGCCTGAGCGTCGAGACCGACGCCGGTGCACCCAGGGTCTTCGAGAAAGCAGGCTTCACGCCGACGCAGCGGTACGTGCGCTGGGCACTCAACGGCTGATGTCCAATATCCAATCGACAGCGTCGGCGCCGTGGTTCAGAACTGATATGTGGCCGTCGTCCGGCGTGATGCGGAGTTCCGCGCCGGGGATGCGGGAGGCCAGCCAACGGCTGTGCGATGCCGGAACCATGCCGTCGCGTTCGCCGTGCAGCAACAGCGTCGGCACGCGGATGGACGCCGGGTCGAAACCCCACGGCCTGACGTAGGCGAGGTCGTCGTCGATCAACGGGCCGGGACCGTTCGCCAGTGCCGGCCCGACGACCTTGCCGAACCACGACCACGGGCCGTCGAGCGCGGCGAGGTCGGCGGCGGTGAACTCCGGGTCGTATTCGACGCCTGACGCCTCGTGCGTCTCCTTCGCCGCACGTCCTGCGGCCGCCGCGCGCAGGGACGCCTGACCCGAGGCGATCATGCCGCCGAACCAGTCGAGGCCCTGAGCGTCGAACGGCGCCAGCGACGCACCTGCGACGACGGCGGTGACGCGGTCCGGCAACAGGGCGGCGCACGCGAGGGCATGTGGTGCGCCGCCTGAGTGGCCGAAGACCGCGAACTTCTCGACGCCGAGCGCGTCGGCGATATGCGACATATCAGTCGCCGCCGACGCCACCGGTCTGTCCGGCACAGCGGTCGACGTGCCGTAACCGGGACGGTCGTAGGAGATCCACCGCACGCCCGGCCGGAACAACGGCTCCGGCGGCAGACCCAGGTTCGGCGTGCCGTGATGCCAGAACACCGGCACGCCGTCGCCGACGTCGTACACGTGCAGGACGCGATCACCCAGCTGAAGATCCATATATCAGCCGGTCTCCTCGCGAGACTCCAGGACCAGCCGGCGGGTGCCGAGCGGCGCGTCCAGGCGGACGGTCAGCGGCACCTGGCGGATCTCCTGGGTGCACGCCACGCCGGAAGGCTGCTTGGTGATCGTCACCAAAGTGATCTGGACGAGGTCGGCGGACTGGCCCGTCACCTCGGCGCGAGCCTCCTTGCACCCGCCGCCCACGCCGAAGACCTCGACGTCACGACCGTCGCCGAAGACGTACACCTCGGTCCGGTAGGTCTCTGACAACGATGTCGCGTCGACTTTGTCCTTGGGTACCGCCGTCACGTTGGGCGGGACGACGGGCTTCTCCTCCGAGATCGAGACCGGAGGCTGGACCGGGGCCGTGGGGTTCGCGCCGGACGAACCGGTGGAACCGGGCGCGGACGTGCCCGTCGTGGGCGCGCCACTGGACGAGCCGGATCCGGGCGCGCTCGACTGCGTGCCGGACGAGCACCCGGCCAGCACCGCGGCAAGAGCAACGGCAGCGACGACGTTTCTCATGCACACATCCTTGCAAATCAGGCCAAGGGGCCAGGTGAAGAGAAAGAGATGCCCGGCCGGCGGGGCAGAAGCCGACCGGGCACCGTGGGGAGGAGGTCTACTTCTGTTCCTGCCGCGACGTCAACGCGACCGTGCGCTCGCCAAGGGGCTCGGAGAGCTGCACCGTGAGCGGGGGGAAGCGGATGTCCATGGTGCACATCTGCTTGTCCAGCGGCAGCGTCTCGAGGATCTCGATCTTCACCGTGGACGCGGACTGCTCCAGCACGGACGCGCTTGCCTTACCGCATCCGCCCTCCTGGGCGATGACGCCGACGGTCTTCCCGTCGCCCTGTGTCCACACAGTGCGCGGATGGTCCGGTGTCAAAGCGTTCGTGTCCAGCTTTGTCACCGGCTTGCCGTCCGGCGGGACCTCGCCGGGCGCGATGCCCGGCGGCACTTCCGAGGGCGAGGTGGCGGTCGGCAACGTCGGACCGCCACCTGCCCCAGTGCCTGCATGTTGCGCACTGCCGCAAGCGGAAACCACCAGCAGCAGGACGCCAGTGCCAACTACGGTTCCAATGTGCCTCATGCACCAAGGACGGAACCGCGGTCACAACGGGTTGCAGCGAGTTCGCTTCACAGTTACCGGGTAACGGCGGTTACAGCCTCTCGCAAAGCTTCCAACCTTGAAGCTGACGCGAGACCACCGTGGTAGAGGTGGAACTCCTCCACCCCGGCGTCCAGGTAAGCCAGCCACTCCTTGGAGAGCGACGCACCGTCCGCGGGCTTCGGCGGCAACCCCAGCACGTACGCGGCGATCCGCGTGTCCGGAGCAGCGGCGCGAAGTGCCTCGATCCCCGCCACCGCGACCTCGGGACCGGGCCAGCACATCGTCGTCAGCACGTCGACGTCCGCATCCAGACCACCGGCAACGGTCGCGAACGGCCCGGTGCCCCACGGATCCGCCGTCACGTGCATGCCGATCCGAATCGACGGCGAAGCAGCACGAATCTCAGAGACCAGCCGCTGCCGCAACGACCGCACCACACCAGTGCGCACCGCACGAACATCGTCCGCCAGCGCACCCAGCGCTTCCTCAACGCTGGGTGCACCGCGGTCAACCCCGGCCCGGACCGCTTCGCGCAGGGCATCCGGGTCGGCGTACAAGGCGGTGCAGGCGGCGCAGAAGCAGAGCGACAACAGCTTCTGCTGCACCTGGTTCCAGTCGGCGCCGTCGGTCTTCTCGTGGTGACCGCCGTGGAAGAACCCCAGCGGCCCGCAGGCCTCCAGGATGATCCCGTCCGGCGCACCGAGCTCCAGCACCTCGGACACCAGCACCGACGTGTACTCGACGACGTCCGGCTGAGCGGTGCACAACGCGTACGGGTAGCGATCCCCGAACGCGTTCACCACCGTCACGTCCGGGTGCAGGTCACCAAGACGTGAGTTGTGCGTCAACACAGTCCACGCGTACACCGGCAGCCCGGCCGCGCGGACCAAAGCCGCCGCCGAGCCGAACGAGTCCGAACCGTCCACCCAGGACGGTTCCGCGGGCACCAGCCGGCCGAAGTTCGACTCACGAACCGGCAGGTAGAACGCCGCGTGCCGCGCATCGACCATCCGGTGCGACGGGTGCAGCGGAGTAGCCGCCCGCACGGTGTGGTACGACGCGGCAAGGGCGATCGCGTCGACCCCGAGCCCCTGGTACCGCGCCACGGCCTCAGGGTCTCCGATCAGGTCCCACGGGTAGGCGTGGACAACCGACTTCACCACCGGGGCCGCTTCCTCTCGTAGCTCGGGTCGAACTTCTGCATGTAGCCCGTGTCGTCACGCGCGGTGATCCCGCAACGCGCATAGTTCTCGGCCAGACGCGCCAACGCATCCCGGTCCAGCGAAACCCCGAGACCAGGCGTGACAGGCACCGGCACCGAACCATCCACAAAGGACAACACACCCGGCTCCACGACCTCGTCGGCAGCGTTCCACGGGTAGTGCGTGTCGCACGCGTAGTTCAGGTTCGGCGTGGCAGCAGCCAGATGCGTCATCGCGGCCAGCGAAATGCCGAGGTGCGAGTTCGAGTGCATCGACAACCCGATCCCGAACGTCTGGCAGATCATGCCCAGCTGACGAGACCGCTGCAGACCGCCCCAGTAGTGGTGGTCGGACAGCAGCACCTGCACAGCGTCCTGCTCCACTGAAGGCTTCAAGTGCTCGAACGCGACCACGCACATGTTGGTGGCCAACGGCATCGGCGCCTTCGCGGCCACCTCGGCCATCCCGGAGATCTCCGGCGTCGGGTCCTCCAGGTACTCCAGCACGCCGTCCAGCTCCGCCGCGACCTTCAACGACGTCGCGGGCGTCCAGGCCGCGTTCGGGTCCAGCCGCAGCGGGTGGTCCGGGAACGCCTCGCGCAACGCCCGGATCGCCTCGATCTCCTGCTCCGGCGGGAAGACGCCGCCCTTGAGCTTGATCGACCCGAACCCGTACTCCGAGATCATCTTCGAGGCCTGCGCCACGATCCCGGCGGGGTCGATCGCCTCGCCCCACTCATCCGGCTCAGCACCCGGATGCCCGTCCCACTTGTAGAACAGGTACGCGGAGTACGGCACAGATGAACGAACAGCGCCGCCCAGCAGGTCGTGCACGGGGCGTCCCAGAGCCTTGCCCTGGATGTCCAGGCACGCCACCTCGAACGGCGAGTACACCCGGTCAACGGCACTCTCTGCCGTGATCTTCCCCGTCAGCCCGTGCTTGTCCGGCGCGGCCTTGCCACCGAGAAGAGCAGCGACCCGCGCGTGCATCTCGTTCAACGCGAAGACGTCGAGCCCGATCAGAGAGTCCACAACGGACCGCGAGCGCTCGATGTGCCCGAGGTCGCCGTAGGTCTCCCCCAGCCCCGAGATGCCCTCGTCGGTGTGCACCTCGACGATCGTGCGCAGCGCCCACGGCTCGTGCACACCGGCGGCGTTCAGCAGCGGCGGATCGCGAAACGCGATCGGCGTCAGAACGATCTCGGTGATCTTCATGCCAGCAGTGCCTTACCGGCGGCGATGATCTTGTCGAGAGCGGCCACGTGCTCGTCGGAGGGGTCGATCAGCGGCGGACGCACACCGCCGACGTCGAGACCGTTCGCGCGCACCGCGGCCTTCACCAGGGCAACCGCATAGCCGGGAACCTTGTCCCGCAGCTCGACCAGAGGCTTGTAGAACTCGAAAAGAAATCGGTTCACGAGCTCGGTGTCGCCGGCCTGCACGGCGTTGTAGAAGCCGAGCGAGATCTCCGGCGCGAAGCAGAACACCGCGGACGAGTAGAGCTCGACCCCGATCCCCCGGTACGCGAGCTGCGTCATCTCCGCGGTCGGCAGGCCGTTGAAGAACTGGAACGGCTTGTCAACGTTGGCACGAACCGACAGCACGATCCGCTGCATCTGGTCGAGGTCGCCGATGCCGTCCTTGAAGCCCACGACGTTCGGGATCTGCGCGACCTCGACGGCGGTCTCCGGCGTGAACCGCGCGTTGTTGCGCTGGTACACGATGATCGGCAGCTCGGTGGCGCCCGCGACCTCGGCGACGTACCGCACGAGACCGGCCGCCGGGTTCGTCACCAGGTACGGCGGCAGCAGCAGGATGCCCTGAGCACCAGCGCGTTCCGCCGCCTGGACGAACTGCTTCGACGCCACGACCGAGCCACCCGCACCGGCGAACACCGGCACCTTGCCCGCGGTCGCCTCGACCGCCACGGAAACCGCACGCTCGAACTCTTCCAGCCCCAACGCGTGGAACTCGCCGGTGCCGCAGGCGACGAACACCGCGCCCGGGCCGGCGGAGACACCGTGCTTGACGTGCTCAGCCAGCACGTCGAACGCGATGTTCCCCTCGGTGTCGAACGGGGTCACCGGAAAGAACAGCACACCATCGAGTTGCATACCAGACACTCATCCCTTGATCGCTCCGGTGGTGATCCCACGCAGGAAGGACTTCTGCAGCGACAGGTACACGATCAAGCTCGGTACCAGCGCAAGCAACGCTCCGGCCAGCACGATGCCCGTCCCGACCATGTCGTCGGATCTGAGCGCGAGAAGTGCGACCGTGAGCGTGTAATCGGAGGGGTCAGCGGCGACGATCAGGGGGAGCAGGTACTGCTCCCAAATCATGTTGAAGCCGAACACGGCGATGACGCCGAGCGCGGGCTTGCACAGGGGGAGGATGATCTGCGCGAAGAGACGCAGCTCCCCGGCACCGTCCACTTTGGCCGCTTCCTCCAGTTCGGCGGGGATCTCCTTCATGAACTCCGTCATGACGAAGATGGAGAAACCCCACGCCCCCAACGGGAGGATGACGCCGAGCAGGGTGCCCTTGAGACTCACGTGCACCAGCGGTAGGTCTCCGATCACCAGCGAGAGCGGGATCGCGATGACCTCCTCCGGCAACATCATCGTGGCGAGGATGACCAGCAACGCGATGGCCTGACCGCGGAACTTCTTGCGCGCCAACGCGTAGGCGGCGAACACGCTCACCGACAGCTGCAGCAACAACGCGCCACCGGCGATGATCAACGAGTTCGCCAGGTAGTCCCAGATCTTGTTCTCGCCCGCCACCTGGAAGTTGATCAGGGACGGGTTGTCCGGGATCACCGACAGCTTGGTCGGGTCCGGGTTGTGGTCGAACGCACCGGAGAAGATGACCAGCAGCGGGCCGCAGAAAAGGATTACAGCGATGGCGCTCAAAAGAACCCGGATGCCCTTGCTGACCCACGCGTCCGGGCGGGTGGACCAGCCGATGGCGCTGTCGAAGCGACTTGAGTTGACGCTCATCGCGCCTCCTTCCTCCGGCGGTACCACTGCACGCTGACCGTGAGAACCAAGGTAACCAGGAACAACAGCACCGAACCAGCCGATGCGAGGCCGGCTTCGGACTGCTCGAACGCCGTTGTGTAGACGCGTGTCATCCAGACGTCGGTCGATCCCGCGGGACCACCGCCGGTCAGGACGTAGACCTCGGTGAAGACGCGCAGGCCGCGGATCGCCGCCAGCGTCAGGAGGATCGTGATCACGGGGCGCAACGCCGGCAGCGTGACGTTCCGGATCCGTTGCAGCGTCGAGGCTCCGTCGATCGCGGCGGCCTCGTACTGCTGGCGGTCGATGCCGGCGAGCCCGGCGAGGATCAGCACCATGTCGTACGGCGCGTGCTTCCAGATGCCGACGAACATGACCGAGACCAGCGAGGTGTCCGTGCTGTGGATGTACTCCCACGGACCGAGGCCGACCCACGAGATGGCCTCGTTCAGAAAGCCTTCTGGCGCCGGGTAGAAGAACAGGCGCCAGATCTCACCGATAACCGCTGTCGCGGCGACCACGGGCAGGAACACCGCGGACCGCACGAACCACAGCGACTTGGCGTGGCCTTCCAGCAACAGGGCCAGGAAGAAGCCGATGAGCATCGCACCGAGCGTCTGCCCACCGGCCAGGACCAGGGTGTGCCACGAGGCCGTCAGGAACTTCTCGTCCTGCAGGATCGTGGCGTAGTTCTTGAGCCCGACGAAGATGTCGCCGAGGAAGGGCCGGACCTCGAACAGCGAGAGCCGGATCCCTTCTGCCATCGGGATGAACTTGAAGACCAGGAAGATCAGCGCGGCGGGGAACAGGAACAGCCAAGGGATGAAGTTGGCTCCCGTGAGGCGGCGCCGGCGGCGCCGCCTCACGGGGTGGGTTTCGACGGCACCGCCGCCACTAGCCGTCGAGCCCACGTCTCGGGTGTCGCTGACCGGTTGAACTGCGGTCACTGCGACGCCTTCTGGTTCTCAAGCTCCTTCTTCAGCGCCTCCGCCAGGGACTTCAGCTCGGCCGAGGAGTCCGCAGGGCACTTCGCGAAGATGGAGTTCAGGGTCTCCGAGGTCTTCTGCCGGAAGGGCGTGAAGTTCGGAACGCTCGGGAACGGCCGCGCCTCGCTCTTGTACACGCCCGCCACGGTCGCCCAGCGCGGGTCGTTGTAGGTCGCGTTGACGTCGACGTTCTTGTTGACGGGCAGGCGAACCACCGGCTGCGGGTCGCCCTTCATGCCGGCCTGCTGCGCCTCGGGCGTGATCAGGTACTCGGCGAGCTTCTTCTGGTCGGCGGTCTTCGCGGAGCCGGCCATCAGGTAGATGTCCTCGCCCTCGCCCAGGACCGTGGCACCGGCCGGGCCGCGCGGGGACGCGATGACCTCGTACTTGTCCTTGCCGACCGACTTGTCGAAGCGGCCGATCATGTACGGGCCGGTCAAGTAGATGCCGCTCTTGCCGGACTCGAACAGCGGGTGCGCGTCGTTCGTGCTCAACGTCAGCGAGCCCGGCTGCATGACCTTGTCTTCGCAGAAGAGCTTGCGCAGGCGTTCGATCGCCTTGGTCGACTCCGGGGAGTCGATGCCGACCGAGTACTTGCCGGCGCCTTCCTCCTCCAGGATGTCGCCGCCGCCCTGCCAGATGTAGCTGGCCGCCCACCACGCGAGGTAGCCGCGGTCGACCGTGCCGGGCACGAGCATGCCGTAGGTGTCGTTCTGCCCGTTGCCGTCCGGGTCGTTCTTGGTGAACGCCCGCGCGAGGTCGTCGAGCTCCTCCCACGTCGTGGGGATCGGCTTGCCGAGCTTCTCGCGCCAGTCCTTGCGCACCAGCGTGACCATCGCCTGGGTGGAGTACGGGATGGCGTAGTACTTGCCGTCCGCACCCTTG
This sequence comes from Lentzea alba, assembly GCF_047445655.1. Taxonomy (GTDB): domain Bacteria; phylum Actinomycetota; class Actinomycetes; order Mycobacteriales; family Pseudonocardiaceae; genus Lentzea; species Lentzea alba_A. The sequence goes on along the minus strand of NZ_JAJAEG010000021.1, from coordinate 109,766 downwards.
CCGTTGTTCCAGGCCCGGTCGACGATGTCGCCGCCGCCGGCCAGCTCGTCGCGGTTGACCTCGGTCGTCCAGCCCTGCTTGACGAAGTTGCCGAGCGAGCCGGTGTCGGTGATGACGACATCCGGGAGGTCCTTCGACGCGGCGCGCTGCTGCACCTGCTTGTCGAAGTCGTTGAAGATCGGCTTGTAGTCGACCTTGACGCCGGTCTTGTCCGTGAACGACTTGAAGATCTTCTCGTAGACCTTCGCCGTTGCCTCCGTCGAGCGGGTCCACACCTCGAGGGGCTTGTTCGGGTCTTTGGTCGACGTGGGCGTGTTCGAACTTCCACAGCCTGCAAGCAGCGCGGCAACACTCAGTGTCGCGATGGTTGTGGCAGTTCTACGGCGCATCGTCGGAGCCCTTCATTTTCACGTATGTGAACCGGGGTCGTACTTGTGAACCTGGTGCAGGACTGTAAGAATCAGCACAGCAACGTGTCAAGGGCGTGTTGCGCGGAGGTTTCCCAAGGGAAGGCTGAGGAGGCCAGGTGGCGTCGCCGATCGACAAGGGCACGGCTCGTCCGGGTGCAGTCAAGTCCGCCGACCGAACGGTGGAGCTGCTTGAAGTGCTCTCCGCGTCGGACCGCAGGCTGACGCTGACCGAGCTGCACCGCGAGCTCAGCTACCCCAAGTCGAGCCTTTACATGCTGCTGCAGACGCTGGTCGCGCGCGGCTGGGTGGAGGTCGACTCAGACCGGGGCACGTACGGCATCGGCGTGCGCGCGCTGCTCGTCGGTACGTCCTACCTGGACCACGACCCAGTGGTGCGTGCGGCCATCCGGGTGATGGAGCAGGTCCGGCAGGACATCAACGAGACCGTGCACCTTGCCCGATTGGACGGCGCCGACGTCGTCTACCTGGCAAGTCGCGAGTCCGAGCACCACCTGCGGGTCGTCTCGCGCGTCGGCCGCCGGCTGCCCGCGCACTCGACGTCGCTGGGCAAGGCCGTGCTCTCGACGCGCACGCCGGAGGAGGTCGACCTGATCCTCCCCGACGAGCTCGCGCCGCTGACCCCGAACACCGTGACCGATCGGGCGGCGCTGCACGAGCAGCTCGCCGGTTTCCGGAATGTCGGATATGCGCACGAACGCGAGGAAAACACGCCTGGACTGGGCTGTTTCGCCGTGGCGTTGCCCTACAGGAACCCCGTTCTGGACGCTATGAGTTGTTCGGTTCCACTGGGCAGACTGGACCCCGAGCACGAGCGGCAGGTCGTCGCCGCTCTGCTGGACGCCGCCCGGACGATCACCGAGCTTCTCCGCCAGTTCGGTAGGTGAAAAGGTTTACTGAAAATCTGCACACGACGGAGGGGTCCATCCCGTGACCGCACGCATCCTGATCACCGGCGCCGGTGGCGGGGTGGGAACGCTCATGCGTTCTCGCCTCGCGGCGGAGGGCCGAGTCCTGCGGCTGCTGGACATCGCGGAGCTACCCGCGGCCGCTGACGGTGAGAACGTCGAGATCGTCCAGGCCTCGGTGACCGACATGGCCGCGATGGAAGCCGCGATGAAGGACGTCGACGCCGTGATCCACCTCGGAGGCCACAGCCTCGAAGAGGCGTGGGACAAGATCCTCAGCGTCAACATCGACGGCACGCACACGCTGCTGGAGGCCGCACGCCGTACCGGAGTTCGCCGGGTCGTTCTGGCCAGCTCGAACCACGCTGTGGGGTACGTCGAGCGCGCCAACGGCGAGGCGGGTGACTACCTCTTCCCGCGCCCGGACACCTACTACGGTGTTTCCAAGGTGGCGCTGGAGGCGTTGGGATCGCTGTACGCCGACCGCTACGGCATGGACGTGATCGCGGTCCGCATCGGTTCGTGCTTCGAGAAGCCGCGCGACGTGCGGATGCTGTCGACCTGGATGTCGCCGGACGACGGCGCGCGCCTGTTCGAAGCGTGCCTTTCCGTTGCGTCGCCGGGGTTCCGGATCGTGTGGGGTGTCTCGGACAACAAGCGCGGCTGGTTCTCGCTGGACGAGGCCCGCGCGCTGGGTTACGAGCCGCAGGACGACTCCGAGGTGTACGCCGCCGAGGTGCTGGAGCAGCACGGCGGTGAGCTCGATCCCTCGTCGTACGCGGCGAAGTACGTGGGCGGGGCCTGGTGCGGCCCCGATTTCGACACGGCAGTCAAGGAGGCAGGGCGTTGAGCCACGTCGTTCAGGGATACAACCCGCGCACCGGTGAGCCGTTCGGCGAGCCGGTTGCGAAGACCCCCGACAGCGAGGTGGATCGGATCGCTTCGGCGGCTTCCGTTGCGTTCTCGGCGTGGTCGGTCGTACCGGCGGCGGATCGCGCTGTGGTGCTGGAGAAGGTCGCGGACGCACTGGACGCCGAGTCCTCGCTGCTGGTCTCGACGGCCGACGGTGAGACGGCTTTGGGCGTACCGCGGTTGACGACGGAGCTGAAGCGCACGACGAACCAGCTGCGGTTGTTCGCGGAGGTGTTGCGCGAGGGCAGCTACGTCGAGGCCACTTTGGACACGGCGAACCCGGACATCATTCCGCCCCGGCCCGTTCTGCGGCGCGTTCTGCGTCCACTGGGGACGGTCGCGGTGTTCTCCGCGTCGAACTTCCCGTTCGCGTTCTCGGTGGCCGGTGGTGACACGGCTTCCGCTCTCGCTTCGGGTTGTTCCGTTGTCGTGAAGGCACATTCGGCGCACCCGTCGACGTCGCGCGAGACCGCGCGGGTCGTGGTGGACGCGTTGCGCGAAGCCGGTGCGCCTGAAGGTGTTTTCGGCATCGTGTACGGAACCGAGTCCGGTGTCGCGCTGGTGAAGCACCCGGCGGTGCGCGCGGTCGGCTTCACCGGGTCGACCGGTGGCGGGCGGGCGCTCTTCGACCTCGCACAGGGCCGGCCGGACCCGATCCCGTTCTACGGTGAGCTGGGCAGCGTGAACCCGACGGTGATCCTGCCGGGTGCGGCCACGCCGGACATCGCGGCCGGTTTCGCTCAGTCGTTGACGATGGGTGTCGGGCAGTTCTGCACGAACCCCGGTCTGGTGTTCGCGCCTTCGGAGCTGGTGCCCGCGCTGGGTGAGGCCGTGGCGGCCTCTTCCGGTGGCGCGATGCTGAACGAGCGGATGTGCGACTCGTACAAGGCGGGCACGGACGCTCTCGCCGCGTCGGATCTCGCTTCGGTGGTCTCCACCGGTGTACGCCCGGACGAGGCGTGGGCGGTGGCGCCGCTGCTGTTCACCACGTCGGTGAAGGTGTTCGAGGAGAACCTCGAGAAGCTGACCGAGGAGCACTTCGGCCCGGCTGCTCTGGTCGTGACGTACTCGGAGCCGTCGGAGCTGCACTCGGTGCTGGCGAAGCTGCCGGGCACGCTGACGGGCACGGTGCACGCGGCCGAGTCTGATCACGCGGAAGCCGGTGCGGTGGCGGAGATCCTGCGCCACGTCGCGGGCCGGTTGATCTTCAACGCCTGGCCTACGGGTGTCGCGGTGGCGTGGGGGCAGCACCACGGTGGGCCGTGGCCGTCGACGACGAACCCGTTGCACACCTCGGTCGGCGCCACGTCGATCCGCCGGTGGATCGCTCCGGTGACGTACCAGTCGTGGCCGGACGCGTTGCTGCCGCTGGAGTTGCAGGACGCGAACCCGCTGGGCATTCCGCGTCGTGTGGACGGCGCGCTCGTGGTGGACTGATTTGTTTTGCGGACGGGGCTGCTGACGTAACGTCAGTGGCCCCGTTTTCGTTGGGAGGCCAGTCATGGTCGGACGCCGCGCCTACGACTTCATGTACCGGACCTGGGCGCCGTGGGAGGTCGGGCCGCGGTCCGAGCTGGCGCGGCTGGTGACGTCGGGGCGCGTTCCGCCGGGGCGGGCGATCGATCTCGGGTGCGGCAGCGGGGCGAACTCGATCTTCCTGGCGGCGCACGGGTTCGACGTGACGGGGGTCGACTACTCCCCCGTCGGGCTGGAGAAGGCTCGGCGCGCGACGCCGTCGTCGTTGTCCGTCGACTGGGTGGTCGGGGATCTGACCGCTTCTTCGATCCCCGGTGTCTCCGGGACGTTCGACCTGCTCGTCGACTACAGCGTGCTGGACGACATGCGCGGGCCCGCGTTGGACGCGATGGCCGCGACGGTGCATCGGCTGTCGCATCCCGGTTCGGTGTTCGTGATGTGGTGCTTCTACGACGAGATTCCTTGGTGGAAGCGGCGTGGTGGGCGGTTCCCCGGTCTGGCTGTCGGGGTGGAGCAGCGGTTGTTCGGTGCGTCCTTCGACATCGAGCGGCTGGCCGAGCCTGCTCGTGGGTCTGGCTTCGCCTGTTTTCTGATGACGCGCGCTTGAACCCCTGCTCGCCTTGACATTGGAGTGCGCTCACAGGTTTAGCGTTGGGTGCATGAGAGTCGCCGAGCTCGCACGTCAGGTCGGGGTCCGGCCCGACACGGTCCGGTACTACGAGCGCGCGGGCCTGCTCGCGCCGCCGCCGCGCACGTCGTCGGGGTATCGGCAGTACCCGTCGTCGGCCGCGGACCGGATCCTGTTCATCCGCGACTGCCAGCGTCTCGGGCTGACGTTGCGGGAGATCTCGTCGTTGCTGGCCGTTCGTGACACCGGTGAGTGCCCGTGCGAGCCGGCCGAGGAGCTGTTGCAGCGGCACATCGCCGAGATCGACGCCGAGATGGCCCGGCTCGCGCGGCTCCGTGCGGATCTGGTGGAGATGGTCGGGACCGACTGTTCACCGTTGTGCCCGCCTGTGGGAACCGAGGGGAGGTGAACTCCGATGGACGATTGCTGCACCTGTTGCGAGTGCTGCTGACCCGCGATTGATTAGTCGGTCAGCGCAATCCGGCGAGGCGCCCGCCGGATTCGTGTCGGGGACATGTCACCAGATCAACAGCAGCCAGATGTTTAAACGAATTCGACAGCTCCATTTGTGACTCGCCGGGGCAAGATGGTGATCGCACGGCGACGTCCAGGGGAGCGGGACATGAGCGACCTGCGTTTCGCATGGCTCGAGATCACCGGCAAATGTCAACTGAGCTGCACGCACTGCTACGCGGACTCCGGACCGCGCGGCACGGATGGCGTGCTGGGAACATCCGATTGGTTCCGCGTCATCGACGACGTGGGTTCACTCGGCGCGCAGTCGGTTCAGTTCATCGGCGGCGAACCGACATTGCATCCCGATTTACCTTCGTTGGTGGATCGCGCACTGTCCGCCGGCCTCACGGTCGAGGTCTTCAGCAATCTCGTGCACATCGGCCCCCGCCTCTGGGACACCTTCTCCCGCCCCGGCGTCCGCCTCGCCACGAGCTACTACTCCGACTCCGCCGCGCAACACGAGGCCATCACCCGCCGGCGCGGCAGCCACGCCCGCACCAGGGCCAACATCGCCGAGGCGCTGGACCGCGACATCCCGGTGCGAGCAGGTGTCATCGACGTGAGCACCTCGAACCACATCGGCACGCAACGCACCCACGCCGCTCAAGCCGACCTGCTGGCTCTCGGCGTCGCTGAGGTCGGCGTCGACCGCCTGCGCGGCGTCGGCCGCGGCGCAAACGCTTCACACACGCCTGACCAGCTGTGCGGCCGCTGCGGCCACGGCGCCGTAGCGGTGTCCTCGTCCGGCGAGGTCTGGCCGTGCGTGTTCGCCCGCTGGATCCCGCTGGGCAATATATTGGATACGGATCTACCCGCGATCCTGTCGACAGTCACGCTGGCGTCACCGGCAACCGCGGGCCCGTCCTGCTGGCCCCAAGGCGGCGGCTCCTGCGCCCCTAACGACCCACCGCGATCCACTTCGCGATGACCTTCGCGCACTCAACCGCCTCGGTCCGCGTCGTGTCGACCTCAACGTCATAGGTCATCCCCCGATGCACCAGGTCAGCCTGCACCTCGGCCATCCCGGAAACCCGATCGCCGCGAGCAAGCTCCCGCCCCGCGGCCACAGCCGCGTCACACCGCACCCCGACCCACACCACGTCGAGCCCGCCCAGCACCTTCTCCCACCGCTGACGCGACTCGACCCCACCCAGAAACACGTCGTCCACGATCACCCGCGCCCCCGCGCGCACCATCGCGGCGACCCCCTCCATCCACGCGTCCTCAAGCACCCGGAACTCCGCCCCGACGGTCACCCCACCGTCGTCCGCGAACCCGATCCCCTCTGCCCCGAGCTGCAGCCGCGCCGGCATCACGTCGATCAACGTGTCAACGCCGACCGCCAGCCAGGCTTCCGGCAACACGGCCTGCAGACACCGCGCGATCCCCGACTTGCCGGAGCTCGACCCACCGTTGAGAACGATCACCTGAACCGCCGAAGCCCCAGCCGCAACCATGGCGCCGACCGTACCCACCACCCCACACCGACCACGATCCACTTCACCGCTCACCGCCCCTTGCAATGAGTCTTTTGCGGATGTCGTCCAACGTGTCATTGCAAAACCACAGCTCACAGCGCCGGGCCATTGATATATCGCCGCCGCACCGCCTCCGCTGCCCACCCCGGATGCAAAAAACGTTTGCGGACGAAGTCCAAAGACTTATTGCAAAGGTCAACATCGGGCGCCATCGAGTAGCGCTGACCGGGGCCTGATAACGCCCGCGGTGATCAGTCGAAGCGGACGTGCCGCAGCGTCGTGGCATACCGGCGGAAGTGAGCGCGCAACGGCCCGTCGGTGTCCGGAACGAGCGACAACCCGGCAGACCGCGCGACCGTCTCGGCGACCTGCGCGACAGTCAGGTGATCGGTAGCGACGTGCTCGGCGAACTCCGCCGCACCGAGCCGCGTCAGGCAGCCATCGAGCCGCTCAACCGCCCAGCGCTCCCGCTTCAACCCAGGCCAGAACCCGCGGTTGTGCAGCCGCCGCAACACAGTGATGGGCTCCGCGAGCAGAGCGAAGTGACAAACCCGGTGCCCATCGGAACGCAGCGGCCCGACGATCTCCGCGAAGTACCCGGGATCCACCAGAGTCATCGGAACGATGACCGGCCCGTCATGCCGCCGCAAAGCCAGGTCCAGCATCGAGTGCACCTCGGACCGCCACCGCCACGCCGGCAGTTCCTGGAAGTCACCGCGCGGAGCAGGCGGCAGCATCCGATGCAGCCCGAACCCGACGTGCTCGGGATCGGACATCACACTGCCTGGAAGCCGCCGATGAAGCTCGAAAGCCGTCGCGGTCTTACCCCCGCCGAACGGCCCGTTGATCCAGATCAGCAACCACGCCGACCCTAGCGACGAGCCGCGCCGGCCCGCCGTTCCTCCTGCAACTCCCGCTGATACCCGAGGAAGTCGACCTCCAGCGTGTGCCGCTTCGACTTCACGTACCGGCTCCGCAACGACTCCCGATAAGAATCGATCTCCGCCTTCATCTCAGGCACCGACGGCAACGCGGCCCGCCCCGACACCAGGTCGGCGATCCACTCCGCCTGCGCCTCCGCGAGCGGCATGATCGCCCCGAGCGGCTGGATCAACCCGAGGAAGTACAGCCCGGGATGCGCCGGATCCACGACCCGCCGGTACAACGACACCTCGTTGTCCGCCGACGACACCGCGGAGAACGAGGAAGAGTCCAGGAACGGGAAGTCGACCTTGTACCCGGTGCAGTAGACGATGACGTCGACCTCCTCACGGCTGCCGTCGTCGAAGACCACCCCGGTCCCGTCCAGCCGCGAGACGTTCGGCTTCACCGTGATGTCGCCGTGCCCGAGCCGCGTCAGCAGGTCGTCGGACACCGTCGGATGCGCGGCGAGGATCCCGTGCGACGGCTCGGGCAGCCCGTAGGAGCTGAGCTTCCCGCGCGCCAGCCGCAGCATCGCCCGCAAGGACAACGCCTGCAGCCAAGCGGGCGCGAACCGGGCGAGCGCGGACGTGGTCAGGTGATCGGTGGGCATGCCGAAGAGGTACTTGGGCATGATGTGCGCGCCCCGGCGCATCGCGAGAAACGTCCGGGCCGATACCCGCGACGACTCGACCGCGATGTCGCAGGCCGAATTCCCGATGCCGAGGACCAGCACTTTCTTGTCCGCGAATCGCTCGGGCGTCTTGTAGAAGTGCGCGTGGAGTTCTTCGCCGGAGAACGAACCAGGAAACGCTGGTTCGGGCAGTCGCGGCGACCAGTGGTGCCCGTTCGCGACGATGACCGAGCCGTACACGACAGAGGTTTCCGAACCGGTGTCGCGATCGCGCGTCGTGACCAGATAACCGCCGGAAGTGACGGAAACCGACGTCACCTCGGTGCGGAAGCGGATCCGGTCGCGGAACCCGTGATGCTTCACGAAGTCGTCGAAGTACTCGGCGATCTGGAAGTGCGACGGGTAAGCCGGCAGATGCGCGGGCATCGGGAACGACTTGAACTCCATCATCTGCCGGGAAGTGTTGATGTGCAGCGATCGATAGGCGGAGGACATGCCGTTGTCGTTGAGGTAGCGCCAGTTACCGCCGACCTCGGATCCGGTCTCGAAGCAGTCGTACTCGATGCCGCGGGCACTGAGCACCTGACATGCGGCGATGCCGGAGGAGCCGGCCCCGATGACGCACACGCGATCCATGAGCATGAAGTATTTTCATGTCCAAAGCGGCTGTCAATCACTCTGACACGGGCGTAAATCGGACGAAATTGTCAGACCCGAGGTCCATGATGCCCGCATGACAGACGCGATCGTGGCCGAAGGCCTGGTCAAACGCTACGGGTCGGTCGTCGCACTCAACGGCCTGGATCTCCGGGTGCCGGAGGGCACCATCACGGGTCTGCTCGGCCCCAACGGCGCGGGCAAGACGACGGCGGTGCGGGTGTTCACCACCCTGCTCGACGCCGACGAGGGCAGGGCGCACGTCGCCGGGCTCGACGTCCGCAAACAAGCCAACGAGCTCCGCAAGACCATCGGTCTCTCCGGCCAGTACGCGGCCGTCGACGACAACCTCACCGGGTTCGAGAACCTCGACATGGTCGGCCGCCTCTACCACCTCGGGCGCACCCGAAGCCGCGAACGAGCCCGCGAGCTGCTCGCGACGTTCGACCTCGAAGACGCCGCCGACCGACCGGTGAAGGGCTACTCCGGCGGTATGCGCCGCCGACTCGACCTCGCGGGCGCGCTCGTCGCGAGGCCGAAGGTCCTCTTCCTCGACGAACCCACGACCGGCCTCGACCCGCGGTCCCGGCTGGGCATGTGGGACGTGATCGAGGAGCTCGTCAAAGGCGGCACGACGTTGCTGCTCACCACCCAATATCTGGAGGAGGCCGACCGCCTCGCCGACAAGATCGCCGTGATCGACCACGGCCAGGTGATCGCCGAAGGCACCGCCGACCAGCTCAAGGACCAGGTCGGCGGCGAACGTCTCGAACTCTCCGTCGCCACGACCGCCGAACTGGGCACCGTGAAGTCCGCGCTGAGTGATCTCGCCGTCGGGCAGATGGAGTCCGACGAACGGCAGCACCACCTCACCGTGCCGGTCACGGGCGGGTCCGCGGTGCTGATGGAGGCGATCCGCAGGCTCGACGCCGAGTCGGTGAAGGTGCTGGACATCGGTCTGCGCCGGCCCACGCTCGACGACGTGTTCCTGACGCTGACCGGTCACCACGCCCAGGGGGAGGACGAGAAGTGAAGCTGCTGCAAGCGCTCGCCGACGGTGGCGTGGTCGCCAAGCGCAACCTCATCAAGATCAAGCGCGTGCCCGATCTGCTGGTGTTCGCGACCATCATGCCGATCATGTTCGTGCTGCTGTTCGCGTACGTGTTCGGCGGCTCGATCGAGATCCCCGGCATGGACTACCGCGAGTTCCTGATGGCGGGCATCTTCGCGCAGACCGTGCTGTTCGGCGCCACCATCACCGGCAGCGGCCTGGCCGAGGACATCACCAAGGGCATCATCGACCGGTTCCGCTCGCTGCCCATGGCCCGGTCCGCGGTGCTGATCGGGCGCACGACGTCGGACCTCGTGAACAACGCGCTGGTCGTCGTCATCATGATGCTCAGCGGCCTGGTCGTCGGCTGGCGCATCCACTCATCACCGTTGGAGGCTCTGGCAGGAGTCGGACTGCTGTTGCTCTTCGCCTACGCCTTCTCGTGGGCGATGGCGTGGGTCGGGCTGCTGGTGCGCAGCCCCGAGGTGTTCAACAACGCGAGCTTCATCTTCATCTTCCCGCTCAGCTACATCGCGAACACGTTCGTGCAGTCCGACAAGCTGCCCACCGTGCTGCGCCACTTCGCGGAGTGGAACCCCGTCTCGGCGGTCACGCAGGCGACCCGCGAGCTGTTCGGCAACACCTCTCCCCTGTCACCCGCACCGGACGTGTGGCCGCTGCAGAACGCGGTGCTCGCGTCGCTCATCTGGGTCGTGATCTTCCTGCTGATCTTCGTGCCGCTGGCCAACCGCCAGTACAAGCGCGCTGTGGCCCGCTGAGCGGAACTCCACATGCCCAGCACACCCGGTGCCCATACGTTGTCTCCCATGCGAAAGCTTCTCGTGGCAGTCACGTCGGTGCTGGCGTTCACGATCCCTGCGGGCACGGCGGCGGGCGCACCGCTGCCGTGCCCGGAGATCTTCGCGACGAACAACACCGCGATCATCACCGATCCCGACGACCCACGCCTCAAGGACCGGCTCGTCAAGTTCGACCGCGAGGTTCGCGGCATCGTGCTCGCCAACGGCGGCGTCACCACCCGCTCCACACTGCTCGACGGTGTGTTCTGGTCGAGCGACCTGCAGCAGACGACGTTCGAGCGCTCCCGCAAGTTCGACGTCACCCTCAACGAGGAGAGCCTGCGCCACACCGCCTCCACGATCAGCAAGCAGTTCAAGCAGGAATCGGTTCTCACGTTCCGCTTCCTGCCCGCGAACTCGCCGAAGGTCGACGCCGTCCAGGTCGAGGTCGACGGCATCACCGCGCAGCAGGTCCGCGACGGGCTGCTCAAGGACGCGGTCGCGCGCGAGAAGCTCGGCGGTGGCAGCGTCACGTTGCAGCACAAGGCGATCCTCATCGCGGACGTCAACGACCTGCCGACCGTGCGCGCGTTCGTCACGAACCTCGGCGGCGACATGAGCAAGGCGAAGGTGCGCAAGGGCACGTGGGAGTTCGTCAGCGCCGAAACTCCTTTGTGGATCGGCCAAAACGCGGCTTAACCTCGTAGCCATGGCAGCAAACCTCGTCCACGGCAAGAACGTGGACATCCGCATGTGGACTCGGCCCGACGAGGTCGAAGAGTTCGCCATGCAGCAGCTTCAGAACATCTCCGCGCTGCCGTGGGCCGTCAAGCACATCGCCGTGATGCCGGACGTGCATTACGGCAAGGGGGCCACGGTGGGATCGGTGATCGCACTGCGCGACGCCGTCTCCCCCGCAGCCGTCGGCGTGGACATCGGCTGCGGCATGGCCGCCGTGCGCACCTCGCTCACGGCCAGCGACCTGCCGGAGACATTGCGCGGGCTGCGATCGCGCATGGAAGCCGTGGTCCCCGTCGGTTTCGGTCAGCACAAGGCGACCGCGTTCACCGAGAGGGACGCGTCCGACTGGGGAGCGTTCTGGCGGAGGTTCGACGACCTGACGCCTGCCGTGAAGGCGCGCGCCGACAAGGCGATGCACCAGATGGGCACGCTCGGCGGCGGGAACCACTTCCTGGAGGTCTGCCTGGACACCGACCAGCGCGTGTGGGTCATGCTGCACTCGGGATCGCGTGGCATCGGCAACGAGCTGGCGCAGCACCACATCTCGGTGGCGCGCACGCTCGCGCACAACGCCGAGCTGCCGGACCCGGACCTCGCCGTGTTCCTCGCGGGCACGCCCGAGATGGCGGCGTACCGGCACGACCTGTACTGGGCGCAGGACTACGCGCGGCATAACCGAGCGGTCATGCTGCGTTTGGTCTGCGACGTGCTGCGCGCCGAGTTCCCGCACATCGCGTTCGAGGAGCCGATCTCCTGTCACCACAACTACGTGGCGGAGGAGACGCACTTCGGTGAGGACGTGCTGGTGACCCGCAAGGGCGCGATCCGGGCCGGGCGCGGCGAGCTGGGCATCATCCCGGGCTCGATGGGCACCGGCTCGTACATCGTGCGCGGTCTCGGGAACCCGGACTCGTTCGAGTCGGCGTCGCACGGCGCCGGCCGCAGGATGTCGCGCAACAAGGCCCGCAAGACGTTCACCGCGCAGGATCTCGCCGCCCAGACAAGTGGGGTCGAGTGCCGCAAGGACTCCGGCGTGGTGGACGAGATTCCGGGCGCCTACAAGGACATCGACGCCGTGATGGCGAACCAGTCCGACCTGGTCGAGATCGTCGCCAAGCTCAAGCAGGTGGTTTGTATCAAGGGTTGATGTTTCCCCTTGCAAGCAATGGGAAGCCTCCAGGACAGCAGAGATTTTTGCCTGTCTTGGAGGTTTTCCATGTCAACGGGCGCCATCATCGGCCTCGTGGTCGCAGTAGTCGTGGTGCTGGTGGTCCTCGCGTTCGTGCTGAGGCCGGCCATGCAGCGCAAGAAGCTGCGCGACCGCTTCGGCCCTGAGTACGACCGCGCGGTCACCGAGAGCGACAACAGAACGGCCGCGGAGAAGGAGCTCGCTGAGCGGGAGCACCGCCACAGCGAGTTCGACCTGAAGCCGCTTTCCGAAACGGCACAGGAGAGTTACCGCCGGCACTGGGCAACCGTGCAGGCGAAGTTCGTGGACTCGCCGGCGGCCGCGATCGGCGACGCCGACCGCTTGGTCACCGACCTGATGTCCGAGCGCGGCTATCCCACCGAGGGTTACGAGGCACAGCTCAGCGTGCTGTCGGTGGAACACGCCCGGACGCTGGAGCACTACCGGGCCGCGCACGACATCTCCGAACGCCAGGAGATCGGCGAGGCCAGCACCGAGGACCTGCGCACCGCGATGGTGCACTACCGCGAGCTGTTCGACGACCTGCTCGAACGCGGCGCCGGCCCCCGCAAGGACCGTGAAGCCCGCGTTCGGAAGGAGAAGACGGATGTCTGAGACTCCCGTGAGGAAGGTTCCCGAGACCAGGGACCCCGCATCGGCCACGCTGCGGCCGTCGACCCCGGCGCAGCAGCAACAGCCGGTTCCTCCGCAACAGCAGTCGGAACAGCGTCACGACCAGCGCCACGAACAGCGCGTTGAGCAGCGTCAGGAACAGCGTTCTGAGCAGCGTCCGGAGCAGCGCCAGGAACAGCGGCACGACCAGCGCCTGGAGCAGCGTCCCGACCAGGAGCGTCCTGAGCAGGACCGTCCTGGGCAGGACCGTCCTGGGCAGGAGCGTCCTGGGCAGCGGCACGAGCAGCAGCGGTCAGCCGGACGTCTCGAAGACGAGTGGCAGGCCGTGCAGTACGAGTTCGTCGACGACCCGAAATCGGCCGTCCGCAAGGCAGACGACCTCGTGACGCGCGCGATCGACGAGCTCACCGCCCGTCATCGCTCCCTCACCAAGCAGCTCGAGGGAAACGGTGATCCACAGACCGAGGACTTGCGACTGGCTCTCCACCGCTATCGGGAATTGTTCAAGTCGCTCGTCGCCGTCAAATAGGTGTTGGAGCCCCGGCGCCGTGGCCGTAACAGGCGGCGGCGCCGGCAGGCATGTCCGTGCTAGCTCGGCAGCTCCCGGATCTCCATCTCCAGCACGTCGATCTCGTCGCTGATGGCCTCGTCGAGCATGTCGTCGAGCAGCTTGCGGCACTCCGCCGATCCGCACCGCGGCAGACCCGCTCCGAATCGCGGCACCTGCTCCCACCACACCGCCGGGTTGTTCCAGAACGAACCGGAACCCTGGTCGACACCTTCGAGGCAACGCAGCCGCTGATCCGTCTCCGGAAGAGCTCGCACGAACTCGATGAACAACGCGAGTGCGTCGGGATTGCTCACCGGGACCGCGCCGTAACCGCGCAGACAGTCCTCGAGTTCAGCGAGAAACTCCGCCTTGAAGGACACGGCACACCCCCGCTCCTCCGCACCGTTGCGGACATCCGTACTTCGTGCCATCAACAGTACCTCCGCGACTTCTGCGGGAAACGAGTGCGAACGGGCGGTATCTTCCTGCGCTCACACGGGGTTCGGTGACCCGCAGTCACTTCGCCGACACGTCACCCGCCCTCGTGCGTGACGTATCGAGACACGAGAATTCCGTTGTCCAGCTTGACTATCTGGCCCACGACCAGCTTGTCCACCGGGTTCGAGCCGGACGTGCCGCTCACGCCGGGACGGGCGAACGTCAGCCTCCCGGACGCGCCGGGGAAGTCACTCAAAGTGTGCAGCCGCTCGAAAACCTGTTCCCGTGACGCCCCAACAGGTGTCTGCCGCGCGACAACGCTGACGGCGTCATAAGCGAGCAAAATGTGTCCGTTGGGGCCCGAAAGGAATGCCCGCCTCGCATGCCGCTTCTGGGCGGCCTCGTAGGTGGTGAAGAACTGTTGCGTCGACTGGGGAATCGGCTCACGGCCGGGCGTCCACGCGAACGTCGTGAAGTAGAGCCTGCCGTCGGCGAATCGTTTGACGTCTTCCAGATCGGTGAAGTTCGTCGTCTCCAGCTGGGTCAGGTCGTCGCCGCCGAACACCACCGGGTCGGTGCAGTTGCTGTGGCTCAGCTCCGTCAGCAGGCCGCCGACCTCCGCGGTGCGGCCCGTGTAGAGGATGAGCGGGTTCGGTGACTGCTGGCAGATCTCCCGCACCACGTTGCCGAGCTGCGTCGCCACCTCGTTCGCCGTCTCGTCGTAGTCGTGGCGTTGGGGCTTGAGCACTTCGTCGAACTCGTCCGCGAGATCCGAGCTGTACTCGTCTCCTGGGCTGCGCACGAGGTGCAACGGGCGGCCGCGCAACGCTTCGGTGCGTTCGATGATCCGCGCGGCGACCTGGGCCTGGCGGTCGTTGGCCGGTGCGATCCGGAAGAAGTACGGCTTCTGGCTGAAGCTCGTCGACGACAGCGACGAGCCGACCATCGGGATGCCGTTCGGGTGGTCCTTCGACGGCCCCAGCACGCCGAGCGCGGACAACGTGGTGCCGCGGCTCTGCCCGAGGCCGGTCACGGCGACCACTGACGGGTCGCGCTCGGCGTACTTCCGGATCTCCTCCGCGACTTTCTCGGCGTACTTCGACTCGCCGCCGAAGTTCGCGAGAACCAGGCGCACCAACGGATTGCGCCCGAGACCGTCGAGCTGGTTCCAGTCGCGCTGGGCGAGATACGCGCCGCGCAGCTCGTTCACACCGGCGGACAGGTCGCGCTTCACCCGCTCGTTGGAGCTGAGCATCGTGGCGACGACGATCGTGACCTTGCTGCGGTCCTTCACCTTGGCGGCGCGGTCGTTCTCCTCGGCGATGAGCTTCGCGAGCTCCTCGACCTCGGCGTCGTCGTTGTTCTGCGAAGCCGGGTCACCGTAGGCGAAACGGCCGGGGCGCTCGCTCAGCCCGATGCACTGCACTCCATCCATTTTGGACAGATTTGGCCGGTTTCCGGCCAAGTCCTGGACGAGCTCCTGAGGCTCGAAGACGCCGTACCTCAGACAATTGTTGCTGCTTTGCACGTAGAAGGCCGCGCCGTACAACGCAAGCAGCAGCACGACGAAGTAGATCGTGACGCGCCTCAAGCCGTTGCGACCGGGCCAGCGGCGTGGATAGGTGTAACGGCCGACAGTCGAAGGGCGCGGCAACGGCGCCGGTGGTGACGCGGGTGTGTTGTGTTCGAGCGCGCGTTTCGTTGTGCGGTAAGCAGTCAGGCGTTCTTCGGCGCCTTGGAGCTCCTGATGCGTGCGCAACACACGGTCGTACATCTCGACCGTGGGCCGGATGATCCGGCTGCGCGAACGCAGTTCCCAGGTCGCGATGACGGCGTCTTCGAGCAGCCCGGTTTCCGGCCGCACAACGCGGTCGTAGCGGCGGTGCAGGTTGCGTTTGGTGCCTGTCCGCAGCCGCTCCCACCACGTGCGCGGCTCCTCCTCCAGCTCCGGTTCGCCCTCCCCCGGCGGCATCGGGGCCTCGGCGATGGCGGCCAGCTCGGCGATCCAGCGGTCGCTGCGTTCGTCGACGTGCGGGCGCAGGCGGTGCGCGACGAGGTGGACCTCGCCGAGCGCAAGAGCGTGGTAGAGCGCGTCTTCGCGTTGGCCGAGGCTGTCGTAGCGCTCCTTCAGGAGCCGGTGGACGCCGGCGTGCGAGAACGGTTCGCCCTCCGGGACCTCGCGGAGCTTGCGGGCGAGCAGGTCGCGCAGCAACGGGTGCAGCACGAAGTTGTCGCCCTGCTGGGTCACGAAGCTGAGCTGTGCCAGCAGACCGCGCATGTTCTCGGCGGACCACATCGACGGCAGCAGCGCGCGGATCACGTGCCGGTCGAGCACGCGCGGGGCGGCGAGGCGGGCGAACACCTCGCGCGCGGCCTCGCGTTCGGGCATCTCCTCGGCGCCGGGGATCCGTTGGAAGAAGCGGAGAAGCAGATAGTCGCCGACCGTGGCGTCCTGGAACGTCGTGGTCTCGTCGACCGGGAGCCGTTCGTCGAACACCGCCCGCACCGACGGCAGCACCTGGTCGCGCGCGAACACGAACTGCACGAGCTGGATGGCGAGCCGGACCGCGAGCGGGTGGCCGTGCGTGACCTCCTGCAGCTCCTCGACGAGCGCCTCGGACTCGACGGTGCTGTTGCGGGTGCGGTTCCACTCGGCGAGGAACTGACGGGTTGTCGCCAACGTGAAGGGTTCTAACCGCACCGGCAGGAACCCCGGCGACTCGACCGGAGCGGACTGCTTGGTGGCGATCACGAGCAGCGGCACGTGCGGCTCTTTGAGACGTCGTTCGGCGACCAGGCTGAGGAAGTCGGTCGCGCGGGCGGCGGGCCGTGGCCGTTGCGGTGGCAGGTAGGAGTCGATGCCGTCGAGCAGGTCGGCGCCGTCGAGCAGCAGCAGGCAGTTCATCCTGCGGTAGCCGCGGAACCGGTAGGCGGCGGTGATGTCGGCGAGGAACGCGGCGACCAGCAGGCGGTCGATCTCCAGCGTGTCGCCGGCCCTGTGGTGGCTCCACATGTGCACGAGCGCGGCGTCGAACTTGGTGCGCTGTGCGCCTTTTCTCTGGCCGGCCTTCAGTTCCTGCCCGACGTAGTTCTCGAACCACCGCAACGCACTCGCGACGCGTGGCCCACCCAGCAACCAGCGCAACGGCCGCGGCGCGACGACCGCGAGTCCGATGAGCCACAGCAGAAGCGGCCGGAGCACCTTGCCGAGGCCCTGCGCGGGCGGCAGCATCTCGACGACCTCGGCGGCGTCGGCCACCGCGACCAGCCGGGTCATCTGCTTGGCTGCGAGCTCACGGGCGCGGTGGTGCGGGTCGTCTCCCGGATCGCCGTGCAGCGCGAGGCGGGCGAGGTCGTAGCGGGGCAGGCGCATCCGGCCGAAGTCGGCGTGCTGGTAGGACCGCAGCTGCTCGGCGACGACGTCGAGGATGTCCTTGCAGGAACGGGAACCGGCGCGGTCGAGGTCGACCTTGGCCGTGGGCGCGTCGCGGTAGCGCCGGCGCACGTGGTCGAGCAGCGACGTCTTGCCGCTGCCACCGGGGCCGAACGCGACGATCACCGGCAGGGAGTGCCTTTTACGGCGTTCCACCAGCGACTCCACCAACGCGGTGATGTCGTCCCTGCCGACGAGCCCGATCTCCGGTTCCAGCGCCATGATCTTCAGACGCTTCGGAGATCGCTTCTGTTCCGCGTCTAACGACTGTTTGAGGGTCTAACGGCTGTCGGCGTGCAGCCGTGCGACGAAGCTGAACCGGTCACCGCGGTACAGCGACCTTGCGCGTTCGATCGGGTGGCCGTCCACGTCGTAGGACACGCGGTGCAGCAGCAACATCGGCAGCGCGGGGTTGGTGCCGATCAGCAGTGCCTCGCGGGGCGTGGCGAGCACCGTCTCGACGCGTTCCTCGGCCTCGGCGAAACGCACCCCGAGACGTTCGGTGAGGCACGCGTAGAGCGAGCCGGCGGGGTCGAGCTTCTCCAGCAGGTCCGGGAAGCGGCCGAGGCTCAGGTAGGTCGACTCCAGGCCGATGCGCTCGTCGTCGGCGAGCAGGACGCGTTCGAGGTGGACGACCGGGTCGCCCGGTTCGAGCATCAGGTCGCGGGCCAGGCCCTCGTCGGCGCTGATCTCCTCGGTGGTGATCACCGTGCGGGTCGGCTCGACGCCCTGCCTTCGCATGCCTTCGGTGTAGCTGACCAGCGACAACGGCTGGACGAGCTTCGGCGGCGCGACGAACGTGCCGCTGCCCTGGCGGCGGATGAGCTTGCCTTCGAGCACCAGTTCGCTGACGGCCTGGCGGAGCGTGACGCGCGACACGGAGAACCGTTCGGCGAGCTCGCGTTCGGATGGCAGGACGGTGCCTTCACCGAGGGTCTCGACGAGGTCGAACAGCTCGGCCTTGACCGCGTAGTAACGCGGGACTCGGCCGTGTTCTGGGATGCCCGCGCGAACGGGTCGATCAGCGCGGTGCGGCGGGACGCGGTTCACGTGGCGTGAGCATACGTCACACCAAGTGTGATCAGGGCGCCAGCTTCGGCGGGTCGGGGATCTTGTAGCCGGAAGATCCGATGTTGGTCTCCAGCGACTTCCGCCAGGCGCCCGTGTCGATCATCTTCTGCAGCGCGGCCTGGACCTTCGCCTTGCTGCTGGGGTCGTCGCGGTGCAGGCCGACGCCGTACTCCTCCTTGCTGAACGGGTCGCCGACGACCCGCAGCAGTTCGGGGTTCTGGGCGGCGTACCCGGCGAGGAGGACGTCGTCGGTGGTGACGGCGTCGACGTTCTGTGCGAGCAGGGCCGTCACGCAGTCGCTGAACTTCGCGTACTCGACCAGGTTCACGTCCTTCGCGAACTGCTCCTTGACGTACGCGGCGGACGTGGAGCCTGCGGTGGAGCACAGGCGCAGGCTCGCGTTGAGCGACCTCGGGCCCTCGATGCGGCTCTCGTTCATGCGCACGAGCAGGTCCTGGCCGGCGACGAAGTACGGGCCGACGAAGTCGACGATCTCCTTGCGCTTGTCCGTGATCGAATAGGTGGACACGACCATGTCGGCTTCACCGCTGGTCAGGAGCGTCTCCCGGTTGCCCGGCTGCGCTTCCTTCCAGGTGATGTCCTGCTCTTTGACACCCAGCTCGTTCGCGATGAACTTGGCGACGTCGACGTCGAACCCGCGGTAGCTGCCGTCGAGCCTGCGCACCGCCATACCCGGCTGGTCGTACGACACGGCGATGGTCATGCGGTCGTTCGCGCTGACCTTGCCCACCATCGTGGACTCGTCACCACCCGCGCACGAAGCGAGGAGCAGCACAGCCGCACATGTTGTCGCCACCAGGCGGAGTAGCGCTCTCGGCGTCATTCGTCCCTCTTACTGCGTTATTCCACGGGCATGCGCCGATACACCTGGTCGGGTGCATCCTCGGCGATGCCGGAAACCTAAGCGGCGATCGGACGCATGTCCATACCCGAGAGCGAATGAGACAACGGAATCGGTGCCGTAGCCCGATCAGCGCAAGCGGCGCGGACCAGCGTCGTGCAGGGACGGGGGCGGGCCGACGACGATGCGCGCGCTGCTGACGAAAGCCCCTGCGGCAGAAGCAAGAACGGGTTCGAGCTTCAGCGATCGCACCTCCGGAAGGTCCTCCGCCAGTGCGGCCAAACGGAGTACCAGTTCCTGAAGTGCTTTCAGGTCCGCGGGTTCGTCGCCGCGGTAACCGGTCAGCAGGGGTGCTGCTTTCGGTGCCGCAACGAGTTCCGCCGCGTCGGTGTCGGTGAGGGGTACTGCTCGGTAGGCACGATCGCCGAGGAGATCGCTCACCAGACCCGACAGTCCGAACCAGACCAGCGTGCCGAAGCTCGGGTCGTCCTGCAGGCCGAGGACGCAGCTGACTCCCTTGGGCGCCATGCGTTGCACGTACACGTCCGGTTTGCCGGAGAGTTCCGCGAGGTCCTGGTAGGCGCCGGTGACCGATTCGGCGTGGGCGATGTCGAGCCGGACGCCGACGAGGTCCGTGCGGTGGCGGAGGCGTTCGCTGGTGGCCTTCATGGCGACCGGGTAGCCGAGTTCGTCCGCCACGCGCACGGCTTCCTCGGCGCTGCGCACGATGCGGAACGGGACGACGTCGATGCCGTAGCAGTTCAGGAGTTCGAGCACGGTGTCGTCGTCGATCGCCTGGTCGGTCTGCCCGAGCGTACGGTCCACAATGGACCGGGCCGCGTCGGTGTCGATGCCGTCCGGTCGCGTGAAGTGACCCTGTGGCGCGGCACGCCAGCGGGCGTAGCGGATGGCGCGGGCGAGTGCGAGGACCGCGCGTTCCGGGCTCGCGTAGCTGGGGATCGAGCCCATGCCCGGCACCCGCAGCTCCTCAGGGATGCCCTCGACCGCGAGGAACGTGGAGACGATCGGCTTCGTGCGGTGCGCGGCTTCCTTGAGCGCGCGGGCGTACGCCGCGCCGGGGACCGCGATCGGTGGCACGAACACGACGACCAGGGCGTCGGTGTCGGGGCGGGCGAGGGCTTCTTCGACCGCTTTGGCGAACTCCTCCGGGGTGGCCTGGGCGCCGACGTCGACGGGGTCGCCGGCGAGTTCGAGGTCCTGCGCGAGCAGCGTGTCGGCGGCGAGCAGGCCGATGGCGGTCGAGTTGCCGACGACGGCGACGCGCTTGCCCCTGGGCAGCGGCTGGTGGGCGAGCAGCAGGGCGGTGTCGAACAGCTGGGCCAGCGACTCGACCCTGATCACGCCGGCCTGTTCGAACAACGCCTGGACGCTCGCCTCGTCGACCTTCGCGCCGGTCGCCGCCAGGCCGGGGACGACGGCGTGCCGGCCGGACTTGACCGCGACGATGGGCTTGGTGCGGCCGAGCCTGCGGGCCAGCCTGGCGAACTTGCGCGGGTTGCCGAACGACTCCAGGTAGAGCAGCACGACGTCGGTGGCGGGGTCGGTCTCCCAGTACTGCAGCAGGTCGTTGCCGGAGACGTCGGCGCGGTTGCCCGCTGAGACGAACGTGGACAGCCCCAGGCCCCAGCCCGCGGCGTTGGCGAGGATGGCCGTGCCGAGGGCGCCAGATTGGCAGAAGAAGCCCGCGCGGCCCCGTGCTGGCAGCTTCGGGGCGAGGCTCGCGTTGAGGCGGACCTTCGGGTCGAGGTTGAGCACGCCGAGGGCGTTCGGACCGACGACACGCATGCCGTGCGCTCTCGCCTCGGCCGCGAGCCTGCGTTCGGCCGACTTGCCGTCTGGCCCCGTCTCGCCGTAGCCGCTGCTGACGACGACGAGCGCCTTCACACCCTTGGCGAGGCAACCGTCCATGACCTCGTCGACACTGGCCGCGGGGACGGCGACGACGGCGAGGTCGACGTCGTCGGGGATGTCGAGCACGGTCGGGTAGGCCCGGACGCCCCGCACCGCGCGGTGCTCGGCGTTGACCGGGTAGACGGGCCCGTTGAAGTCGGATTCGAGGAGGTTCTTGAGGACCGCGTGCCCGATCTTGGTCGGGTCGGTGGAGGCCCCGATGACGGCGACTGACTTCGGATGCAGCAGGTTGTGCACGCTGCGGGCCTCGGCGGCCTGCTCTCGGGCCCTGGCGACGGCGACGGACTCGTCGGTGGGATCGATCGCGAACTCCAGGTGCAGCACACCCTCCTCGAACGCCCTGCTGACCTGGTAGCCGGCGTCGCGGAACACCCGGACCATCTGCCCGTTCTCGGCCAGCACCTCGGCCTCGAACCGCGTCAGCCCCACCTCCCGGGCCGCCGCGGCGAGGTGCTCCAGCAGGATGCTGCCCAGCCCGCGCCCCTGATGCCCGTCCTCGACGACGAACGCGACCTCGGCGCTCTCCCCCTCGTGCAGCCGGTCGAACCGGCCGACGGCGACGATGTCGTCCCCGAGCAACGCGATGATCGCCACCCGATCGTGGTGGTCCACCGTGCTGAACCGCTCGAGGTCCCGCTGCGGGATCCGCGGGTAGGGCCCGAAGTACCGGAAGTACCGCGTCCGCTCGGACAACCTGCCGTGGAACTCCCGCAGCTTCTCGCCGTCGTCCGGCGTGATCGGTCGCAGGTGGACGGTTCCGCCGTCGCTCAGGACGACATCCGCCTCCCAGTGCCGGGGAAAGTCGAACGGATCCCTGGCAGCTGGATCCCTGGTGGCTGGATCTCCGGCAGCTGGATCTCTGTCAGCGCCCACTGGTGGTCAGTCCCTGGGGTCGTCGGGATCAAGTCCGTGCAACGGGAACACCGCGCGACGCGTGTCACGGATCGCCTTGTCCACCGGCTCCTCCGCGTCCCCGCCCCACGGCTGGTGCACAGGGTCGCACTCATCGGTCATCGACGCAGGCAATGGCCAGTCAGGTGCGATGCGTGTCGCATGCGCCACCCAGTCCGCGGGCAACGGCCGGTTCGGGTCGACGTCACGGTCCAGCACCGTCGCCAGCAGGTGAGTCCACGACCGCGGCACCACCCTGAGCAGCTCGTACCCGCCACCCCCGAGCGCCAGCCACTTGAACCCGTGTTCGTTCACCAGCTCCCGGAACGCCTGGTAGATCGCCCGATGCCCGTCAACGCTCAACGCCAGATCCGCAAGCGGATCCTCCTTGTGCGTGTCCACCCCGCACTGCGTGACCAACACCTGCGGCCCGAACGCCTTCAGCAACGCCGGCACCGTCGCGTGAAACGCCCGCAACCACGCCCCGTCCTTCGTCCCCGCCGGCAACGCGACGTTGACCGCACTCCCCTCGGCCCCCGCGCCACCGACCTCGCCGGCCCACCCGGTACCCGGCCACAAACTCATCGGGTGCTGGTGCAACGAAATGGTCAACACCCGCGGGTCGTCCCAGAACGCCGTCTGCACCCCGTCCCCGTGATGCACATCGACATCCACATACGCGACACGCTCAACCCCGTTGCGCAACAACCACTCGATGGCCACCGCACAGTCGTTGTAAACGCAGAACCCAGCCGCATTGTCCGGCATCGCGTGGTGCAACCCACCCGCGATGTTGACCGCCCGGTCCACCTCCCCCGACGCAATGGCCCGAGCCGCCGCCAACGACCCACCGACCACCAACGCCGAAGCCTCGTGCATCCGCTCGAACACAGGGTTGTCCGGCGTCCCCAACCCATGCCCGACATCCCACCCAGCCGTGGGCGCCGCCTGCACCGCACTCAAATACCCAGGCCGGTGCACGAGCTCGATCTCTTCGTCACTGGCCGCCCCAGGCACCCGCAACTCGACCCCGTCCAACACCCCCAGCGCGGTGGCGAGCCGAATCGTGAGGTCGAGCCGAACGGGATTCAGCGGATGGTCGCCACCGAGGTCGTACCCGAGGAAGGACCGATCCCAGACAACAGCGGCTGGCTTACCCATGGCCAAAATCTACCCACCAACCGGCCCAACCGGTGATCACGTGTTGGTAGCTCGCCCGTGCCCCCGCTCACCGACCCGCCTACAGTCCGAGCCGCCACCCACGAACACCGGGCCCACCCCGGAACCAAACCCACCGAACAGGGGTCAGAGGCGACATGCACCTGCGACGAGCGGCCAACCTCCCCGCCCTGGCCCTAGCCCTGGGCCTGACCCTGGCCGCCGCCACAGGCTGTGCCGAGCAGGTCAAAGGCTCCGCGGTGGCCGACACGAACGCCGCCCCCGATCCGGCCGACGATCGCACCTCGACCTCGAAGAAGCCGCCCGCCAGCACCTCAGCCACGAAGCCCGCGGACCCCACCGCCCAAAAGCCGGCCAACGTGAAGATCACCACCAAGAAGAAGGCAGCCGGCCTCGAAACCTGCGGCGTCCTCAAGGCCGCGGACATCGAGTCCGCCACCGGCGCCAAGTCCTCAGCGGACGGTGGCTGCATCCACACCACCACCGACCCGTCCGCCGTGATCACCCAGATGGTCACGGTCCCGGACGTGGCAGACGGCGAAGGGGAGAAGAAGCAGATCGAGATCGGCGGCAACACCGCCTGGCAGGTCTCCAACGGCAAGGAAGACTGCCAGGTCACCGTCATGCTGACCGACGACCCGAACGTCATCACCCCGGCCTTCTCCGTGAGCGTCCTGGCGATCGAGGACCTGGACACCTGCCCCATCGCCTTGAAACTGGCCACCGAGGGCTTCAACCGAATCCCCAACGCCTGACCATCCACCCCACCGCCGGACCAACCCACCGCCGGACCAACCCACCGCCAGAACGACCACCGCCTGGCCGCGCCACCACCAGACCGGCCCGGCCCAGTTCACCGACCGGGCCGGGCCAGGCCAGGCCAGGCCAACGTCAGCCGGTGGCAACCTCCCGATCCAACGCACACCAGTTGGACCACGACCCGGCGTACAACGCCGCGGGCTTCTCGGCCGACGTGATCCCCGCAACCTCCAACGCCAGCACCACGGACGAGGCGGTCACCCCAGACCCGCAGTAGGCGCCAACCGCCACGTCCCCACCCGCAGCGTCCGCAGCCGCGCCACCCCCAGCCGCCCCACCGGGCACCCCGATGGCCGCGAACCGCTCGGCCAGCTCCGCCGCACCGAGCCACCGCCCGTCACCACCGACATGCCCGGCCGACGGCGCGTTGAGCGCCCCAGGGATGTGCCCGGCCTTGGGATCGACCGGCTCGGTCTCTCCGCGATACCGCTGCGGCGCCCGAGCATCGAGCAACACGCCCTCGCGAGCCAGCGCCGCCGCCCCGTCCGCATCCAGCACGGGCATCTGCCCAGGCCGCACGACCACGTCACCAGCAGCGTCACCCTCGGCCGGCACTGGCTCCTCCGCGGTCACCGGCAGCCCGGCCGCCTCCCACGCGGCGAACCCGCCGTCCAGCACCGCGACCTCGCCATACCCGGCCCACCGCAGCAGCCACCACACCCGCGCGGCCACCGACCCGTCCCCCGAGTCGTACGCCACAACACGCCCGCCCTCACGCACGCCGGCGCGCCGCAACACCTCCTGCAACCGCTCCGGCTCGGGCAGCGGATGCCGGCCGCCAACCCCCGGCGCGGCGGACAACTCGGTGTCCAGGTCCACGTACACCGCGCCGGGCACGTGGCTGACCTCGTAGTCTTGGCGTCCGGGTGGTCCGCCGAGCCGCCACCGGACGTCCAGCACGACGGTGGCCGGCCGCGCACTCAGCGCGTCAGCGAGAGCTTCAGGAGTGATCAAGGGATGCACGACTCACATCCTGCACCGCGCGGACACCTGTGTCCCCCGGCACGACTACCATTGACACCATACGAAGGGGAGCGGGTGTGAACGACCTCATCGACACCACGGAGATGTATCTCCGCACGATCTACGAGCTCGAGGAAGAGGGCGTGGTGCCACTGCGCGCCCGCATCGCCGAGCGTCTCGGCCAAAGTGGACCGACGGTGAGCCAGACCGTCGGCCGCATGGAACGCGACGGCCTGGTGATCGTGGCGGAGGACCGCCACCTCGAGCTCACCGAGCAGGGCCGCAACCTCGCGATCGCCGTCATGCGCAAGCACCGGCTCGCCGAGCGCCTCCTCGTGGACATCATCGGGCTCGAATGGGAGCACGTGCACAGCGAGGCATGCCGCTGGGAGCACGTGATGAGCGAGGCGGTCGAGCGCAAGCTCGTCAAGCTGCTCGGCAACCCCACCACCTCGCCCTACGGCAACCCGATCCCCGGCCTCGACAAGCTGGGCGACGGCGAGCCCGCCCCGCCCGCCGAGGCGGACCTGGTGCGCGTGGACGAGGTGGCCCGCCGCGGCGGTGGCCGTGTCGAGGTGCGCCGCATCGCCGAGCACGTCCAGCTCGACCCGGATCTGATGGCCGAACTGAAGGACGCCGGCGTGGTGCCCGGCGGCACCGTGGAGGTCGAGGCGCTGGGTGGCGCCAAGGTCGTCCAGGTGCGCGGCGGCAACGGCCACGTGGCGGAACTCGACCCCGCGGTCGCCCACGCCGTCCTGGTGCTCGCCCGGTGACCCAGGCGTCGGCCCCGGCGGCGAAGGCGGCCGAGGCTTTCGAGCGCCTGCACGGGCGCACTCCCCAAGGGGTCTGGTCGGCACCGGGCCGCGTCAACCTCATCGGCGAGCACACCGACTACAACGACGGCTACGTGCTGCCGTTCGCGTTGCCCCACCGCATCGCGGTCGCGGCGTCGCCCCGTGCCGACGGTCTGCTGACCGTCAGCACGCTCGGCGACGACGGCGGGGTGCAGGACGCGGCGCCGGTCGTGGTGGCCGACCTAATCCCAGGCACCGTCAAGGGGTGGGCCGCGTACCCCAGCGGAGTCGCCTGGGCCCTGCGTGAGCAGGGGATCGCCGTCACCGGCGGGGCGGACCTCGTCATCGCGGGCGACGTTCCCGCGGGGGCCGGTCTCTCCTCGTCGCACGCCCTGGAGTGCGCGGTCGCCCTCGCGCTGCTCGGCCTCGCCGGCGTCGACGCCGAGCGGCCGGACATCGCCCGTTGGGTGCAGCGCTCCGAGAACGACTTCGTGGGCGCGCCAACCGGCATCCTCGACCAGACTGCATCGCTGTGCTGCATCGAAGCGCACGCGCTGTTTTACGACGTGCGCTCCGGCAAGCCGGAACAGGTCGCGTTCGACGCGGCTGCCAGCGGCCTCGAGGTGCTCGTCATCGACACCCGCGCCAGCCACTCCCACGTCGACGGCGGCTACGGCGCCCGGCGGGCCGGCTGCGAGCGGGCCGCCGGCATCCTCGGCGTCCCCGCGCTGCGCGACGTCGACATCGCCGAGCTCGACGACACGCTCGTCCGGCTGCCCGAAGAGCTGCGTCCGCTGGTGCGGCACGTCGTGACCGAGAACGACCGGGTCCTGCGCACCGTCGAACTGCTCCGCGCGGGCAAGCTCGCCGACATCGGCACCCTCATCTCGGCCTCGCACGCGAGCCTGCGGGACGACTACCGGGTCTCCTGCCTGGAGCTCGACGTCGCCGTCGACTCCGCCATGGAGGCCGGGGCGCTCGGCGCCCGCATGATCGGCGGCGGCTTCGGCGGCTCGGCGATCGCTCTCGTACCAGTCGAGCGACGCGACGAGGTCGAACGCCGGGTGCTCGCCGGCTTCGCCTCTCGATCGCTCACCCGGCCGAGGCTCTTCACGGCGGTTCCGTCCGCGGGCGCGGGCAGGGACCGGTAGCGAAAAACGATCCTGACTAGGAATGCGAGGACTGTGGTGAAGCTGCTCGTCACGGGCGGGGCCGGATACGTCGGCAGCGTCTGCGCTGCCCGGCTGCTCGAAGCTGGCCACGAGGTGGTCGTCCTCGACGACCTCTCGACCGGCCACGAGGACGCCGTCCCTGCGGGAGCGCGCTTCATCCGGGGCGACATCGCGGAAGTGATCGGCGACGTCCTCGCGGAAGGGTTCGACGGCGTTCTGCACTTCGCGGCGAAGTCCCTCGTTGGCGAGTCCATGCAGGACCCCGGCAAGTATTGGACGGGCAACGTCCTCACTGCGATTCGTCTGCTCGACGCGATGAAGGATCACGGCACGCCGAAGCTCGTCTTCTCCTCGACTGCCGCGACGTACGGCGAGCCGCGCGAGGTGCCGATCCCCGAGAGCGCCCCCACCGCGCCGACGAACACCTATGGCGCCACCAAGCTGGCCATCGACCACGCGATCACGTCGTACGCCGCCGCGCACGGCCTGGCGGCGACGAGCCTGCGGTACTTCAACGTCGCCGGCGCCTACGGCAGCATCGGCGAGCGGCACGCGACCGAGACCCACCTGATCCCGCTCGTCCTCCAGGTCGCGCTCGGGCAGCGGGAGCACATCTCGATCTACGGTGAGGACTGGCCCACCGAGGACGGCACCTGCATCCGCGACTACATCCACGTCACGGACCTCGCGGACGCCCACCTCCTCGCGCTCGACCACGCCACCGCCGGCGAGCACCGGATCTACAACCTCGGCAACGGCACCGGTTTCTCCGTCAAGCAGGTCATCGACACCTGCCGCGAGGTCACCGGCCACCCGATCCCCGCAGTCGTCGCGCCGAGGCGTGCCGGCGATCCGGCCGTCCTCGTCGCCTCCGCCGAGCGGGCCCGCACGGACCTCGGCTGGAAGCCCGAGCGCGCCGACCTCGCCGGCATCGTCCGTGACGCGTGGGAGTTCACCCGCGCCCGGCACGGGGCCTGAGCCGGCATGACCGACTTCGCTGCCTTCGAAAGCTACAACGCCACCCCGCGGCTCGCGTCGCTCGCGCTGTCCCCGGACGGCACACGGCTCGTCACCGTCGTCTCCTCGCTCGCCCCGGACGGCAAGACGTGGCAGGGCGCTCTCTGGGAGATCGACCCCACCGGCGAGCGGGAAGCCGTCCGGCTCACCCGCTCCGCCAAGGGCGACTCCTCCCCCACCTTCGCGCCCGACGGATCGCTGCTGTTCCTGTCGGCTCGCCCGGACCCGCTCGCGAAACCGGGCGAGAGCAAGGAACAGAAGGCGCTGTGGCGGCTTCCAGTCCACGGTGAGGCCGCCGAGGTCCTGCGGCCGGGCGGCGGAGTCGGTCATCTCCGCGCGGCGGGCGAGACGGTGATGCTCACGTCGTCGGCGTACCGCTTCACGGAGTTCGGCGGCGAGGACGACGCCAAGCGCAAGGCTCGCGAGGACGCCGGCGTGACCGCGATCCTGCACGAGTCGTACCCGATCAGGTACTGGGACGCCGACCTCGGCCCGAGCTACCCGCGGCTGTTCTCCGTGCCGCTCGGCGACATCACCGCCGAGAACGTCACCGCTCTCAGCGAGGACACCGAAAGCCGGCTCAACGACGAGGACATCGCGCTCAGCCCGGACGGGAAGTGGGCTGTCTACGCCCACGACGTGGACGTCAGCGCCTCCTACGGCCGCCGGACCGAACTGCGCCTCGTGGCCACGACCGGTGGCGCCTCGCGCACCATCGCGTCCGAGGAAGGCTTCTCCTTCTTCGACCCCGCCTTCACCCCCGACGCCACCGCGGTGATCGCGATCCGGTTCGAGGAGTCCACTGTGGACTCGCCGTACCGGCGCAGCTTGGTGCGCATCGACCTGGCGGACGGCTCGATCACGCCACTGGCGCCAGACTTCCAGGAGGAGCCGGACCACCCGGTGGTCAGCCCGGACGGGTCGGCGGTCTTCTTCGCCGCCAGCCACCTCGGCCACCAGCCGGTGTGGCGGCTGGACCTCGCGACGGGCGAGGTCACGAAGCTGACGCTCTCCGGCTACTACAGCGACGTGGTCGTGAGCCCGGACGGCAAGACGTTGTACGCACTGCGCAACTCGATCGACCACCCGCCACAACCAGTGCGGTTCGCCACGACCGGAGCCGACCAGGACCCGGAACGCTTGCGTGCTCCCGGTTCCGTCGCCGCGGTGCCCGGCACCGTCACGGAGATCTCCACGGTCGTCGCCGACGGCAGGACCGTCCGCTCCTGGCTGGTGCTGCCCGAAGGCGCCTCCGCCGACTCCCCCGCGCCGCTGCTGCTCTGGGTCCACGGCGGCCCGGTCATGAGCTGGAACGGCTGGAGCTGGCGCTGGAACCCGTGGCTGATGGCCGCCCGCGGCTACGCAGTCCTGCTGCCCGACCCGGCGCTGTCCACCGGGTACGGCCCCGACTTCATCAAGGCCGGGTGGGGCCGCTGGGGCGCCGAGCCCTACACCGACCTCATGGCCATCACGGACGTCGCCGCCGAGCGGGCCGACATCGACGCCTCGCGGACCGCGGCCATGGGCGGGTCCTTCGGTGGCTACATGGCCAACTGGATCGCCACCCAGACCGACCGGTTCCGCGCGATCGTCACCCACGCCTCGCTGTGGCACCTCGACGCGTTCTCCGGCGGCACCGACAGCTCCTACTTCTGGATGCGGGAGATGGGCGACCCTCTCACCCAGCCGGAGCGGATCCTGGCCAACTCTCCGCACCTGCGGGTCGCCGACATCAAGACCCCGATGCTGGTCATCCACGGGGACAAGGACTACCGGGTTCCCATCGGCGAGGGGCACCGGCTGTACTTCGACCTCGTCCGCCACGGGGTCAACGCGAAGTACCTCTACTTCCCGACCGAAAACCACTGGATCCTCACCCCCGGAAACTCTCGGGTCTGGTACGAGACGGTGTTCGCTTTCCTGGCCGAGCACGTCCTGGATCAGGACTGGGAACGGCCAGAACTGCTCTGATCACGACCGACGAGCAAGCGACGGGCGCTGTCGAGGTACTTCCTCGACAGCGCCCTCAGCTCCTCGGGCGGCATCGCGGCGCTGATCGCGGCACGAAGCAGTCTCGCCAACGCGTGGCCCGGCAAGGCTTCGTCCGCCGCGTCGAGCGCGATGGACGCGATCCCGCCATCGCCGCGGTGGTAGGCGAAGAACGCCAGCAGGCACGCGGGTTCTGCGCGTTCGGGTGCCGGACACGCTCTCGTGAGCTCCAGCCACAACCGCTCGGCCTGCCTGGCGTTGCCCTCCGCCGCGAACCCCAAGCTCGCGTCGCGCACCTCGGGCAGCGTCAACGCCTGCGCCAGCGCCACGATCTCCTCGTCGGGCAACGGGCCCTTGCGGTCCTCCACAGCGTGGATCGCTTCGCGAACCCGGCGCAGTTCGGTGCCGGGATCGAGTTCGAGAGAGGTCTCCGCGAGTTTGTCGAGCATCGCGGATCTGCGTTCCAGCGCCTCGGGCGGATCATGCGCGGCGATCGCGGCCATGGCGGCTCGCGACTCGAACGTCACGTTGCCGTCGTGTGCCGACGCGACAGCCACGGCTGACACTTGCGGGTCTGGCAACGTCCCGTGGCAGTCGACGTCGATGTAGCAGAGCCAGGGCGCGTCTTTCTCACACGACGGCAGCCACACCGCCTCAACGACGTCGATACCCACGCCACCGAGCTTGTGTCTGAGCGCGGACACCAACGGTTCGTGCGGCAGTTCCTCTGGCATGTGTGATGACGGTGCGCAGACGACCGCGAGGATGACCTCGGTCGCCTCGTGTTCCAGCAGCGGCGTCTCCAGTTGTGCCGCTAGCGCGCCCCTATGTCGTGGACGGGGCAGGTCGACGCGCATGGTCATGCTGATCAGGCTGTCCTTCAGCACCAGCACGACGAGTGAGTCGGCGGGGTGGAACCCCATCAGGTGCGGGATCGCGGCGTAGAGGTCGCCGGCGCCACGGACGCGGATCGGTTTGGGGAGGGTGGTGGGCATGGGCCCACTTTGTCGGGTTGGGTGGGTGGGTGAGCTGGGGTGTCGCGAAGTTGTGGATTACTCGGTGGTTGTGGACAGGTTGAGATCTTGGACCGCTCCGATGAGCGGTTTTGTCGGGGGTGGGTGCTAGGTTGCCGCGCTGCGGTCCCTGCTCTCAGGACCGCAGCGCGGCGTCACATCAGAACGTCTGGAACAAGGCGCGCCAGCCGCCGACGACCGGCAGCTCGACCTTGGTCCGGGCGAGGTCCAGCGACAGGCCGACACCCGGCTTCGGGCGCAGCGTGTAGTCGTAGTCGCTGGAGATCAGCACGAACTCGAGCCGGTGACCGGCCTTCAGGACGTAGTCGTCCGGGACGATCGGCACGTCGACGTCGTAGAACTTGCCCGGCTTGATCGGCGACGTCTTGTCCGGCCGCTCCCGGTTCTGCGGGTCGGTGGAGCCGCGCGTGATGACGTGCGACTTGCCGTCCGGGGCACGGTCGACGAGCAACGTCGTCACATTGGCAGCGGGCCGGTCGAACGCGATCCGCAGGTGCGCGGTCGACTTGCCGGACAGCCGCAACGGCTTCTGCGTCGGCTCCGTCGTGTAGGACAGGCGGTGCGGTGAGGTGGCCTGGTCGATCAACGACTCCGCCGTCTTCGTCGCGTCGTCGGTCAGCTTCTCCACGCCCTTACCGGGACGCACCCCGAGACCGCCCTTGGCCGAACCGCCCGCGGTCAGCCGCAGCTGCACGTCGGACGTGCCGGGAGCCGGCCAGTCCTTCTCGTCGACCCACGTCTTGTCCTCGCGCTGCAGGGTCGCCTTCGGCTCCTTGTCGACGCCGTTGCGGTGGCCCCAGAGGTACTGGGTGAACCAGCGGTTCAGCGTGCGCCGCCACTCCACCGAACGCAGCGTGTCGGCATCCGTGTGCCCGGACTGGTGCAGCCAGATCTTGCGCGGCACACCGTTCTTCTTGAGCGCCTCGTACCACTGCTCGACGTGCGTCATCTTGACGTTCCAGTCGTTGAGCCCGTGGACGGCGAGCACGGCCGCGCGGACCTTGCGCACGTCGTTGAGGTAGTTCCGGTCGTCCCAGAACTTGCTGTAGTCGCCGGTGATGCGGTCCTGGTCCTTCGCGATCTCAGCGATGATCGGCTTGCAGATCTCCCGGTCCGCGCGCGTGTAGACGTACTCCGCGAGCACGTCGGCGTCCTCGCCCTGGAACGTGCCGGGCGCGACGACGGCGCCGTCCGCGCGGTAGTAGTCGTACCAGCTGGAGATCGCGGCGATCGGCACGATGGCTTCCAGACCGCGCACACCCGTGGAGGCGACGGCGTTGGGCAGCGTTCCGTTGTAGGAGACGCCCATCATGCCGGTCTTACCGGTCGACCATGTCGCCTTGATCGCTTCGCCCGTGGCAGTACGTGCCGACGCACGGCCGTTGAGCCAGTCGACGACGACGCGCGCACCGATCGTCTCGTTGACGTCGCCCGTCGTCGGGCAGCCCGTTGACTTGCCGGTGCCAAGCGATTCCGCGTAGACGACGGCGTACCCGCGCGAGATGAAGTAAGCCTCGTAGCGAGTCGAGATGATCGGGTTCGGGCCGACTGCGGCGGCGACGCGCTCGTCGGCGGAAGCCTTGAGCAAGCGGCCGTTGCGCTTGTCAGGCACATACAGTTCGACGTCGACGTTGTGGTTGGCAACGTCGTTACCGCCCGAGAAGTACGGGCTGACCATGTAGACGACGGGGACCTTGAGACCGCGTTCGGTGGCACGCGGCCGGACGACCTCGGTGTAGACCTCGTCGTCCTTGCCGTCGCGGTCGCTGTCGACCGGTGCACGGACCCAGAGGCTTTCCTTCACCACGTCCTTCGGGTCGAAGACGGGTTGCGCCTCGCCGTCTTTGAACACGGGCCCTTCGGCGGCCTGGGCCGTCGCGGGCAGGAATGGCAGGACCAGCACCGCTGTCAGCAGTGCAACTCTTCGTGCGCCCCTCACGAGGCACCCCCAATGCGGACCAGAGACAGGGATTTCGCCCTGCACCCTTCCCCTTGACTGCAAGACATGTCACCCGTCGATCGGCTCTTGACCTGAGAGCATGGACCGTGCACATTTCCGACTTCGTCCACGCGCTGCCGAAGGCCGAGCTGCACGTCCACCTCGTGGGCGCGGCTTCCGTCGACACCGTTCTCGCACTCGCCCGCAACCACCCCGACGGGCCGGTGCCGACCGACGAGGCCGCACTGCGGAAGTTCTACGAGTTCACGGACTTCCGGCATTTCATCAACGTCTACGGCGTCGTCAACGACCTCGTCACGACTGGCGATGACATCCGCACCCTCGTCGTCGGATACGCCCGCGACGCCGCGCGAACCAATATCCGATATGCAGAGGTGACCGTCAGCGCGACGAGCCACCTGCGAGCGGGCATCGCGCCCGACGAACTCGTCGAGGCTCTCGAGGCTGGACGCGCCGAAGCTCTGGCCGTCTACGGCGTGACGTTGCAGTGGATCTTCGACGTCCCTGGGATCTGGGACCGCGACTGGGGCATGACGTCCGCGCGGTACGCGACGGAGTACCGCCCTGAAGGACTGGTCGGGTTCGGGTTGGGCGGCTTCGAGTCGGACTCGCCTCGGGCGAAATTCCGGGAAGCGTTCGCGATGGCGCGTGACGCCGGGCTGCACATGGTGCCGCACGCCGGCGAGACGATGCCGCCCAGCGAGATCTGGGCTGCGTTGCGCGACCTGAGGGCCGAACGGATCGGGCACGGTGTCAGCGCGGCGCAGGATCCCGAGCTGCTGCGGCACCTCGCCGGCGAGGGGATCGTCGTTGAGGTGTGCCCGATGTCGAACATCCGCACCGGTGCGGTGAAGTCGCTGGACGAACACCACCTGCCGCGGCTCGTGGAGGCCGGGGTGCCGGTGACGATCAGCACCGATGACCCCGGCATGTTCCACACCGATCTCGACCGCGAGTACCTGCTGTGCCACGAGCGGTTCGGGTTCGGTCGCGACGAACTCGCCGGCCTCGCACGGGCCGGGGTGCGAGCGTCGTTCGCACCGGCCGAGCTGAAGGACCAGTTGCTGAAGGAGATCGACGCCCTATGAGTGGTGCGTGTGTGGTGACGACGACCGTCGACTCCGACGAGGCCGCGGAGGCGTTGGCGAAGGGGATCGTCGAGGCGCGGCTCGGCGCGTGCGTGCAGATCGCGCCGATTCGCAGCGTCTACCGATGGGACGGCGAGGTGCGCGTCGACGCGGAGTGGCAGTGCGTCGTCAAGACGTCCGCCGCCCGCGTCGACGACCTCGTCGCCCACATCAAGGTGCATCACACCTACGACACGCCCGAGGTCATCGTCACCCCCGTGGTTGGGGGCAACGACGACTACCTCGCGTGGGTCTCAGAGGAGACCTCTTAGATGACGCGGCAGCGGCTCGGTGTGCAGGACACCGAGTCGTTGCGTCGCCCTCGTCAACGCCACGTACAGCTCGCTAGGCGACATCCGTTGCGGCTCGACGACGAGGACGACGTCGAACTCCAGACCTTTCGACGCGCGCGGCGGCATCCAACCCTCGCCGATGACCGCGATCGTGCCGCTGTTGCGTGCAACGGCGTGCGCGTCGAGTTCGTCGTGCACCGCTGCCGATATATCAGGCACGCGGCGGGCCCACGGGCGAACGCCGGTCGCGCGCACCGACGTCGGCGCCGACGCGTCGGGGTCGACGAGCTTCAGGACCGGGGTGGCGACGGCCATGATCTCGCCGGGTGTGCGGTAGTTGACCTCCAGCCTGCGGTAGGTGAACCGGTCGAACACCGAGCCCCAGCTCCGGACGCCGCCGGCGGCCTGGCGCTGCGCGAGGTCGCCGACGATGGTCATGGACCTGTTGGGACATCGGCGCAGCAGCACGCGCCAGTCCATTGCGGACAGCTCCTGTGCCTCGTCGACGACGACGTGTCCGTAAGTCCACGTACGGTCCGAGGCGGCGCGCTCCGCGAGAGTGCGGTGATCACGCACCTCGTTCCGAGCGGCCAGCACTTCGGCGTTGACGAAGTCGGTGACGATGTACTCGTCGCTGTCAGCGCGCTTGTCGATCGACAGGACGTCCATCACGCCGCGGGCGTATTCGAGTTGTTCCTCCTCCTCGCGCTTTGCGGCCCGTTCCGCGGCGCCGTCCGAGCCGAGCAGTTCGTCGAGTTCGTCGAGCAGCGGTATGTCGGACACCGTCCACGCCTCGGCGTCCTCGCGGTACAGCTCTGGCACCCCGATGCGGAAGCACCGGCCCGCGTACAGGTCGGCGAGCAGCTGCGTCGGCGTGAGCTGGGGCCACAACCGGTCGACGGCGTCGCGCAACGCCGAGCTGTGGCGCAGCTCGTGCCGCACGTCCTCCTCGATCTCCGGCCAGTCGACGCCGATCTGCCGCAACGCCGGCGCGACGAGCTCCTCGGCGAGCGCGAGGAAGAAGTACTTGCGGGCGACGTTGTGCGGCAGCCCGTAATAGCGAGTCTTCTCTCGCGCGACGGCGGCGATGTGCGCGTCGAGCGGGACGACGACGTCCTCGAGTTCGATGTCGATGGGTTCGTCGGGGAGCTCCTGCCGGTCGGCGACGGCGACGGCCAGCAGGTCCAGAACTGATATATCGCCTTTCAGTCGTTGCAACGACGGGTCGGCGTCGACGTCGGCGACAACACCGGGGTAGAGCTCGCCGGGCGTCGCGAACACGACGTCGGTCTCCCCCAGCGACGGCAGGACGTCGCCGACGTAGCGGAGGAAGCCGGTGTTCGGACCGACGATCAGCACGCCGTGCCGCGACAGGCGTTCACGGCGCGTATACAGCAGGTATGCCACGCGGTGCAGCGCCACGGCCGTCTTGCCGGTGCCGGGCCCGCCCTCGATCACGAGCACGCCGCGGCCCGAGTAGCGGATGATCTCATCCTGCTCGGCCTGGATTGTCGAGACGATGTCGCGCATCGTCTCGGTCCGCGGCGCGTTGAGCGCGTCGAGCAGGGCTTTCGTGTCGGTCAGCAGTTCGTCGTCGTGGAAGTCGCGCAACTCCCGATCACGGACACGGAAGTGCCGACGCAGCACCACGCCTTCCGGGTTCGCGGCGGTCGCGGTGTAGAACGGCCGCGCCGCCGGTGCACGCCAGTCGAGCAGCAGCGGTTCGAAGTCGTCGTCGAACAACCCGACCCGCCCGATGTACGTGCATTCGCCTTTCTCCAAGTCGATACGGCCGAAGCACAGCCCCTCCTCCGCCGCCCGGTACTTCCCAACCTGCCTGGTCAAGAAGTCGACGGCGGCGTCGCGGTCCTGCCTCTGCGTGTCCCGCAGCGCGTCCGCAAGTCCGGCGGCCGCTTTGTTCCGTTCCTGATCGAGCTTTTCATACAGCGAGGTGATCCGTGCCTGTTCGCTCGCCAACACCTTGCCCCCTGTGATACAATAGTTCTGTCTTCCCGGAAAATTCATTCCGAAAATACAAAGCCATTCTTTGTATCACAGTTCATCCGCGCACGGCACCCTTTGCCAGATCCGCGATGAAATTGCGTGCGCCGATGAGGAAGACGATCAGAAGCGGGATCACCGCGAGCAGCGTCCCCGCCATCACCATGCTGTAGTCGGTGTCGTGCGTGCGGTTGAGCTGGCCCAACGCGACCTGCAGCGTCACCGCGTCCGGGTCGACCAGGACGACGAGCGGCCACAGGTAGTCGTTCCACACGCTGATGAACGTGAAGATCCCGAGGAACGCGAGCGCCGGCCGCACCACCGGCAGCCCGACGTGCCAGTACTGCCGGAAGAATCCGCAGCCGTCCAGCCGCGACGCCTCCAGCAATTCGTCGTGCACCGCGCCCGAAATGTACTGACGCATCCAGAAGATGCCGAACGCGTTGATCACCGCGGGCACGATCAGCGCTTTCAGCGACCCGACCCAGCCGAACTGCGCCATCACCACGAACTGCGGGATGGCCGAGAGCTGCGGCGGGATCATCATCGTGCCGAGCAGCAGCACGAACAGGGCGTTGCGGCCGGGGAAGCGGAACTTGGCGAACGTGAAAGCCGCGAGCGAGTCGAACAGCAGCACCAGCACCGTCGCACCGACGGCCGCCAGCACCGTGTTCAGCATCGACCCGAAGAAGTCGATCTCCTCGAACACCTTGTCGATGTTGGCGAGCAGTTGATCGCCGGGCGTCAGCGCGGGCGGGAACTTGAGGATGTCCTCCGTCGCGTTGGTCGCCATGACCACCATCCAGTAGAACGGGAACAGCGACACCAGCACGCCCAGGACCAGCACGACGTGGCGCTTCACGACCTCTCCCCTCGCTGCACGAGACGCCAGTTGATGATCGAGAACAGCAGGATGACCACGAACAGGCCGACGCCGATCGTCGCGCCGTAGCCGAAGTCGTTGTGCTTGAACGCCTGCTGGTAGAGGTAGAGCACCATGGTCAACCCGGACTGCCCCGGCCCGCCCTCCTCGCCGA
This sequence comes from Lentzea alba, assembly GCF_047445655.1. GTDB lineage: Bacteria > Actinomycetota > Actinomycetes > Mycobacteriales > Pseudonocardiaceae > Lentzea > Lentzea alba_A. The sequence goes on along the minus strand of NZ_JAJAEG010000021.1, from coordinate 72,232 downwards.
CGAGGATCTGCGCCTCGGTGAACGTCTGCAGCCCACCGATCGTCGACGCGATCACGGTGAAGAGGATCACCGGCTTCATCATCGGGATCACGATGCGCCACAACGCCTGCCACCGGCTCGCACCGTCCACAGTGGCCGCGTCGAGCACCTCACCCGGGATGGCCTGCAGCCCGGCGAGGTAGATGATCGCGTTGTAGCCGGTCCACTGCCACACGATCAGCGCCGAGATCGAGACCTTGATGCCCCACTCGCTCGTCAGCCACGGGACCGCGCCCGCACCGATCCACTCCAGCACGGCGTTGATCAGGCCGAAGTGGCTGCTGAAGATCGAGCCGAACACGATCGCGACGGCCACGAGCGACGTCACGCTCGGCACGAAGTAGGCGATCCGGTAGAAGGTCGTGAACCGCACCGACGAGTGCAGGACGTAGGCGATGACCAGGCCGAGGAACAGCGTCGGCACCGTTGACATCACCCATATCTCAAGGGTGTTCACGAGAGAGAGCCAGAAGATGTCGTCGGTGACCAGGAACTTGAACTGGTCGAGCCCGACGAACCTCATCTCGCCGATGCCGTCCCACGTGTGGAACGCGAGGTAGCCGAGGAACACCATCGGGAACAGCCCGAACACGCCGAACAGCAGGAAGAACGGCGAGATCGCGAGGTACTGCGGCAGGTACTTCCTCATTTGAGCCCCACGTGGTCGGCGATCCTGCGGGCCTTGTGCTGCACGTCGCGCCACGCCTCCTCGGGTGGTTTGCCGACGGTCTCGACGTTGGCGAGCTCGTCGTAGAACAGTTGCGCGAGCCGCGGCTCCCACGGGCTCATGTAGGCGACCGCCACCTGCTTCGCGGACTCGGCGAACGTGTCGACGATGATCTGGCCGCCGAAGAAGTCGTCCGGCTGGCGCAGGTCGGGGCTCGCGAACGCGTCCGGTGTGGACGGGAACAGGCCGAGGTCGAGGAAGCCGCGCACCTGCTGTTCCGGCGTGAGCAGCCAGGTGATGACCTCGAACGCCTTCTCGGGTTCGCGGCAGTACCTGGTGATGCTGAGGAACGAACCTCCCCAGTTCGCGGCGCCACCGGGAGTCGGCGCGACCCGCCAGAGTCCCTTCGAGTCCGGCGCGCCGGACTTCAGGTCGGCGGCGGCCCACGACGCACCGATCATGCTGGCGACCTCGCCGGTCGTGAGGGCGGCGTTGACGTCGGGGCTGCCGTCCTGCATGGCGGCGTTGATGCCGAGTTGATGCGCCTTGATCGCCAGGTCCCAGGCGTGCCGGACGTGGTCGTCGCCGCCGATATATTGCTTGTTCTCGTCGACGAGCTGGCGCTTCGACTGCGCCATCGCCATGTTGTAGACGATGCGCAGGTTGAGGATCATCGACGCGTCTTGCTTCATGGCGACGCCAGCGTCGAAGTAGTCCTCCCAGGTGCGGATGCTCGCCGCGTTGACGCCGTGGCGGTCGAAGACGTCCTGGCGGTAGTAGAGGCCGGTGGGGCCGGTGTCGATCGGGAAGCCGATCATGCGGCCTTCCGCGGTGATGCCCTGCTGCCACTTCCAGTCGAGGTACTGCGGTTTGAACGCGTCCGCGCCGAGGCTCTTCAGGTCAGCGAACTGGTCGGCGTTGGGGAAGAACGCGGAGATGTCCTCACCCTTGAGACCGGTGATGTCGGGGACGTGCGAGCGGCCGGCGAGGTTCGTCATCAGCTTCGCCTTGAACTGCGCGCCCGCCTTCAACGGCCGCAGGCCGGGAAACCTCGTCGTGGCCTCCTCCAGCGACTTCTCGCTCAGGCCGCCGGACCACATCCAGAGCGTCATGCCCTCACGGGTCTCGGTCGCGCATCCTGCTGCGGCCAGGCCCATCAGCGCGAGGAACGTCCTCCGCCTGACGCCGCTCATGACACTTCCGCCAGGGTCGGGGCCGCCGTCGCACCGCCGGGGCGTTGCACCGAGATCGCGGCCGCCCTGTTCGCGAAGGTGAGACGTTCTAGCAGGGGCATGCCCGTCAAAGTCGCGTGCACGAACGCCGCGCCGAACACGTCACCGGCTCCCGTGCTGTCAACGCAGTCAACGTTGATTCCCTCAACCTCGGCATGTTCACCAGTCAAGTTGTCCACTGCTAGCGCACCGCGTGCACCTCTCGTGACGACGGCGATCGGGACGACGTCGGCGAGCTTCTTCAGTGCAGTCCACGGCGTGTCGGTACGCGTGTAGGCCATTGCCTCCACCTCGTTCGGGAGGAACGCGTGACAGTGCTCGAGCTGGCGCAACAGTTCAGGACGCCACTGTTGCGTCGGGTCCCAGCCGACGTCGGCGAAGACCAGGCCGGGAAGATCGGAAACTGATATATCGGCGACGGGGTCGAGGTGGACGATCGATGCTTTCGTCGACGGCCTCGTCGTCTCGAGTGCGGGCGGTGGCGTGCCGTGAGTAATGAGGGCGCGGTCGTCGTCGTAGGACAACGCGACAGTCACCGGCGTCGCCCAGCCCGGGAAGCGGCGTGAGTACGTGAGGTCGACGCCTTCGTCGGCGAGGAAGTCCCAGCAAAGGGCGCCGTGGGCGTCGTCGCCGAACGCCGCCGCCAGCACCGGCCGGGTTCCGAGACGGGCGAGTGCGACGGCGAAGTTCGCGATGCCTCCCGGTCCGCTCGCCATCCCGCCGGTCCAGAGCTCTTCGCCCGGCGTAGGCGGTTTCGGCAGTCCGGTGAAGACGAGGTCGTAGAAGAGCAGTCCGGACAGGTAGACATCGTTGTCATCCCCGACGTGGCGCACGCTGCCCCCTTCCAAGGTTGCGCAAGAGCGTGCGCCAGACGTGCACAAGTTGGCAAGAGTTTGCTCAACTCTGCTCGACTTTGGTTGTACGGTGGCCGCATGCTTCCCCAGAGCAGACGCGAGCTGATCCTGCGCACCCTGCGCGCGGACGGGCCGAGCGAGGTGCGCTCGCTCGCCGACAAGCTCGGCGTCAGCCAGGCGACGATCCGCCGCGACCTCGAACAGCTCGACGCCGACGGCAAGCTGACTCGGGTGTACGGCGGGGCCATGACGCTCGATGCCGGTGACGGCATCAACAGCGGGGACGTCAACAGCGACGACATCGACGACCCGTTCGCCGAAGTCGCCACCGAACGCGCGGAGGCCAAGGACGCCGTCGCGCGCGCGGCCGCGGCGATGGTTCAGGACGGCGAGACCGTGCTGCTCGACATCGGCACCACGATGCACCGGCTCGCTCATCACCTCCACGGCAAGCGGATCACCGTCATCACGAGCAACCTCGCCGTGTTCGACGAGCTGCGCGACGACGCCGACGTCGAGCTCGTCCTGCTCGGCGGCATGGTGCGGCGGCGCTACCACTCGCTGGTCGGGTTCCTCACCGAGGACAACCTGCGGCAGGTGCACGCGGGCCGGCTCTTCCTCGGCACCAGCGGCGTCCGGGACGACGGCGCCGTCATGGACACGACGCTCGTCGAGGTGCCGCTCAAGCGGGCCATGATCAAGGCCGCGGACCAGGTCGTGCTCGTTGCGGACGGTGGGAAGTTCCCCGGCGTCGGCGTCGCACGTGTTTGCGGACCCGACGACCTCGACGTCGTCGTCACCACCGCGTCGGCCGATCCGGCGACGCGGCTAGCACTGCAGGAAGCCCGAGTGGAAGTGGTTGAGGCATGAAGCTGGTCATCCTGGGCGGCGGCGGCTTCCGCGTGCCACTGGTATATCGCGCGCTGCTCGCCGACCGGTCACCCGGCCGGGTCACCGAGGTCGTGCTGCACGACCTCGACGCTTCACGACTCGGGGCCGTCGCCGGTGTTCTGGCCGCGCTCGCGACTGATATATCGGATGCGCCGGCCGTGACGACCTCGACAGATCTGGACGAAGCACTGCGCGGGGCCGACTTCGTGTTCTCCGCGATCAGGGTCGGCGGACTCGACGGGCGCGCGGCCGACGAGAGCGTCGCCGCGGGATGCGGCGTGCTCGGACAGGAGACCGTCGGCGCCGGCGGCGTTGCATACGGGCTGCGTACCGTTCCCGTCGCGCTCGACATCGCACGTCGTATATCAGTGCACGCGCCGGACGCGTGGGTCATCAACTTCACCAACCCCGCCGGCATGGTCACCGAGGCGATGTCGGCACACCTCGGCAACCGCGTCATCGGCATCTGCGACTCCCCCGTCGGCCTTGGCCGGCGCGTCGCGCGTGCGGTCGGCGCCGACATCGAGGACGCCTGGCTCGACTACGCCGGGCTCAACCACCTCGGCTGGTTGCGGGGCGTGCACGTGCACGGGCGCGATGTGCTGCCGGACCTGCTCGCCGACACCGAACGGCTGGAGTCGTTCGAGGAGGGCAAGCTCTTCGGCGCCGAGTGGCTGCGGACGTTGGGCGCCATTCCGAACGAGTACCTGCACTACTACTACTTCACGCGCGAGGCGGTGGAGTCCGGCGCGTCGCGCGGGGCGTTCTTGCTGGAGCAGCAGAAGCAGTTCTACGCGGCGCCGTCGCTGGAGAGCTGGGAGCGGACCCGCCTCGAACGCGAGCAGACGTACATGGCCGAGACCCGTGACGACGAACGCGACACCGACGACCTCGACGGCGGCGGCTACGAACAGGTCGCGCTCGACCTGATGCACGCCATCGCGTCCGACAAACGCACCACGTTGATCCTCAACGTGCCGAACAAGACAACGTTGTCATGCCTGGACTCCGACGCCGTCGTCGAGGTGCCGAGCCTCGTCGACGCCAACGGCGCGCGCCCCGTCGCGGTCAGCCAGGTGCCCGACGAGGGCGTCGGACTGGTCACCGCGCTCAAGGTCGTCGAGCGCGCCACCATCCGGGCCGCGATCAGCGGCGAGCGCGCGCACGCCGTGAAAGCGCTGGCGCTGCATCCGCTCGTCGACTCCGTCACCGTCGCTCGCAAGATCGTCGACAACCACCCGTTCCTGTCTGGAGCTTTCCGTGCACGATGATCGGCAGCGCGTCGAGGACCGGTTGACGCGAGCGTTGACGACCCGAGTCGTCCCGGCGACATATCAGTCGTCCGTGCCGTTCACCGTCGAGATGTGGCGGGTGCCGGACGAGCCGATCCCGTTCGCGCAGGCGATGAGCGATGCCGAATGGGAGCCGTTCGAGATCGGCGACCGCTGGGGTGCACCGTGGTCGACGACGTGGTTCCGGGTCCGGGCGAATGTGCCGCCAGAGTGGAGCGACAGGCGGGTCGAGGCCGTCTTCGACCTCGGGTTCGAGGACGCGTGGCCCGGCAACCAGGCCGAAGCACTCGTCTATCTGCCCGACGGAACGCCGGTCAAAGGCATCGCGCCGCGCAACAAGCACGTTCCGATATCCGATATATCAGTCGAGTTCGTCATCGAGGCCGCCGCCAACCCGGACATCCTCAAGCACGACTTCCAGCCAACGCCGTTCGGTGACAAGAAGACCGCCCCGCCAGCTCCGATGTACCGGTTGGACAAGGCCGAGCTCGCGGTGCTGAACGAGACCGTCTGGCACCTGAGCCTCGACCTGGAGGTCCTCCGCGACCTCATGCTGGAGTTGTCCCTCGACGACCCGCGCCGCCACGAGATCCTGCGCGCCATCGAACGTTCACTCGATGTCCTCGACCCGCACGACGTCCCAGCGACAGCGCAGCAAGCACGCGACGAACTCGTCGACGTCCTGAGCAGGCCGGCACACGCGAGCGCGCACACGTTGTCCGCCATCGGCCACGCCCACATCGACTCCGCGTGGCTCTGGCCGCTCCGGGAGACCGTCCGCAAGGCGTCCCGCAGCTTCGCGAACGTCACCTGGCTCGCCACCGAGTACCCGGAATTCGTGTTCGCCGCCTCCCAGGCCCAGCAGTACGCGTGGGTCAAGGAGAACCAGCCGAAGATCTACGAACGAATGCAGGAGGCCGCGAAGAACGGCCAGTGGCGCCCCGTCGGCGGCATGTGGGTCGAGTCCGACGCGAACCTCCCTGGCGGCGAGGCCCTCGCGCGGCAACTGACCCACGGCAAGCGCTTCTTCCTCGACGAGTTCGGCGTCGAGTGCGAGGAGGTGTGGCTGCCCGACTCCTTCGGCTACACGGCCGCGTTCCCGCAGCTCGCCACGCTCGCGGGCGCGAAGTGGTTCCTCACCCAGAAGCTGTCGTGGAACCAGACGAACAAGCTGCCGCACCACACGTTCTGGTGGGAGGGCATCGACGGCAGCCGCGTCTTCACGCACTTCCCGCCGGTCGACACCTACAACGCGGAGATCCTCGGCAAGGAGCTCTCCCACGCCGTCCGCAACTACGCCGAGAAAGGCCGCGGTACGCGTTCGCTGCTGCCGTTCGGGTTCGGCGACGGCGGTGGCGGCCCCACCAGGGACATGGTCGAGCGGGCAAGGCGCCTGCAGAACCTCGAAGGCTCTCCCAAGGTCGAGATCGAACCGCCGCACGAGTTCTTCCGGAAGGCCCAGGCCGAGTACCCGGACGCTCCTGTGTGGACCGGCGAGCTCTACCTGGAGCTGCACCGCGCCACGTACACGACACAATCGCGCACCAAGGCCGGCAACCGCCGCAGCGAGCACCTACTACGTGAAGCCGAGCTGTGGGCCGCTACTGCTTCCGTCTACAACGGATACGAGTACCCGTACGACGAACTCGACGCGTTGTGGAAGACCGTGCTGCTGCACCAGTTCCACGACATCCTGCCCGGCAGTTCCATCGCGTGGGTGCACCAGGAAGCGGAGCAGACCTACGCGGACGTCGCGGAACACCTCGCCAAGATCACGCGCCAGGCACAGGAGTCACTCGGCGGCGGCGTGTTCAACACGAGCCCACGCGATCGCAACGAAGTCGTCTTGCACGACGGCGAACCGGTCTTCGTGACGGCGCCAGCGTCCGGTATCGGCACTAAGAGCGAACCCACGAACCCAGTCGTCATCAACGGCCGTGTGCTCGACAACGGGCTGGTGCGCGTCGCGTTCAACGAGAACGGCCTGATGACGTCGGTCGTCACGAACGGCCGTGAGGTCCTCGCCGGGCCAGGCAACCTCCTCCAGCTCCACCCCGACTTCCCGAACTACTGGGACGCCTGGGACATCGACGCCCACTACCAGCGCAAGCACACCAACCTCGTCGACGCCGACGAGGTGACGTTCGAGAGCCACGGCCCGCTGCGCGCCACGGTCAGGGTCGTCCGCTCGTTCGGCCGTTCCAAGATCACCCAGCTGATCTCGCTCAACGCCGGTTCCCCGCGGATCGACGTCGACACGGCGATCGACTGGCACGAGTCGGAGAAGATCCTCAAAGCCGCGTTCCCGCTGGACGTCCACGCCGAACGCTCCGCAGCGGAGATCCAGTTCGGGCACGTCCACCGCCCCACCCACACGAACACCAGCTGGGACGCCGCGCGGTTCGAGGTGTACGCGCATCGGTGGGTGCATGTCGCCGAACCGGGCTTCGGCGTGGGCGTGATCAACGACTCCACCTACGGCCACGACATCACACGGCACGGACGCGCGACCGTCGTGCGGTTGAGCCTCGTGCGCGCGCCGCACATTCCTGACCCGCACGCGGACCAGGGCCTGCATCGGTTCACCTACGCGCTGCTGCCGGGCGCAGACATCGGCGCAACTCTCGCGGAGGGCTACGCGCTGAACCTGCCGTTGCGCGTGTTGCCGGGCAACGCCGAACACCGCCCGTTGGTGTCCACCGACTCCGACGCGGTGGCAATCGAGTCTGTGAAGCTCGCCGATGATCAGTCCGGCGACGTCGTCGTCCGGTTGTACGAGTGCCTCGGTGGACGCGCGCGGTTCACGCTGACGCCCGGTTTCGAGTGCGTGCGCGCGCAGGTGACAGATCTGCTCGAACGACCGCAGCAAACCGTGTCGCTCGAGAACATCGAGCTGCGACCGTTCCAGATCATGACGCTGAGGCTGGAAACGGAAAAATGAGTGAAGCCGGGGCGGTGTCCGCGCTAGCTTCCGAAGCGTGGACACCACTCTGTTGCGGCAGCTGAACGAGGACATCTGGCACCCGTTCCGGCTCGCCTACGCGAATCTGGACGCGCCGGCGTTCCTGGGCCTCCACGCGCCGGAGCTGATCCGCGCGGGCGGCCAGGCACAACAGGTGTTCGGGTTCGAGGAGTACTCGGACCAGACCACGAAGTGGTTCGCCGAGCTCGCGGGCCGCGGCAGCAGGGTCGCCATCTCGTTCCGTTTCGTCGAGCGCATCGCCGCCAAGGACATCGCGAGCGAGCGCGGCATCTTCCAGATCCTGTCGAAGCGGGCCAACGGTGACGAGCGCACGTTCTACGGCCGCTTCCACACATATGCGCGCCCCACCGGCGGAAGGTGGCGCATCTGCGTCGACTACGACACCGACGAACGGTCAGCGACGCTGGAGGAGGAGTTCCTCGCGGCGGCCGATGTCGACGACGTCGAAGCGTTCAGCGCACAGGACGTGACCAAGCCCTGATGCCGGGCCGTGGCGCCCTTAACTACGCTCGTCTGCAAATGGACACCACCAACTCTCGCCGCGTGCCGCTCGTGATGGGCATCGCCGTGCTCGTGCTGCTGCTGGACCAGGCCACGAAGTTCTGGGCCGAAAGCGCGCTGACCGGGCGCGCGCCGATTCCCGTGCTCGGGGAGTTCCTGCAGCTCAGGCTCCTCTACAACCCCGGCGCCGCGTTCTCGATCGGCGCGGGGTCGACGTGGATCTTCACCATCGTCGCGGCCGTCGCCGTCGTGCTGCTGGCGCGGTACGGCATGCAGCCGCAGACGAAGCTTCGGGCGGCGGCGCTCGCGTTGATGCTGGGCGGCGCGACGACGCACCTGCTCGACCGGCTGTTCCGGCCGCCGGGTTTCGCGCGCGGGCACGTCGTCGACTTCCTCGACTACAACGGCTGGTTCGTCGGCAACGTCGCGGACATCGCGCTGGTCTGCGGCGCGATCCTGCTCGTGCTGCTCAGCTTCCAGCCGACGAAGCAGCCTGCTTCGTGAGCGTGTCAGCGCGGCGGGTCGTCTCGGGCAACCGGTAGCGCGGGGCGAGGCGCAGCACCTCGGCGCACGCCCGGTCCAGGTCGATCTTGTGGCCGACCGACACGAACACCGGCTTCACGCCGTCCTGCGTCCGCAACGCCCGTCCGACGACCTCGCCGTCCATCGAGAGGTCGCTCATCGACCCGCGGGCGTGGCCGGGCGGGTCGAAGGCGCCCATCGCGTTCTTCGCGACCCCGATGCTCGGAATGCCCGTGTGCACGCCCAGATGGCACGCCAGCCCGAACCGCCGCGGGTGCGCGAGCCCTTGACCGTCCGCGACCAACAGGTCCGGCGCGACGGTCACCCGATCGAGCGCGCGCAGCAACACGGGCATCTCCCGAAACGCGAAGAGCCCGGCAATATATTGGAAGTCCGTGGTGTCCTCGACAACGACCTCGTCGAGGACGACCAGCGCCTTTGCATCGAACACCACGCAGACGCCCGCAACTGCGTCATTGCCACGGTAGCCGACGTCCAGGCCCGCGACGGTGTCTATGCGCAGGTCAGGGGCACTGGTGGTGATCACCTGGGTGCGCAGGCGTTCTTGCATCGCGACGGCGTCGTCAACCGTTCTGGGCCACTCCACGGGCGACAGTGTGCCGTGACGCGTCGTAGTGGGCGGCGAGGAGGTCGTCGCCGAAGTCACCCGAATGACGACGCCAGACCGTGTGGACGTGGTTGGCCTCGTTGGCCGTGTTGTCGTACTCGATGAGCAGTTCTGGGCCCTGGATGCGGTAGTAGTGGCCTTCGCCGCGGCGCAGCGAGCCCTCCCACGAGAAGTGCAGGCGTTCTGGGTCGATGCGTGCGAACTCCTCGTCGGCGAGCTCGAACGCGAGCCGGTCGAGGTAGAAGCGGACGATGTCGACGAGCAGCTCCCCCGCCGGCTTGCCGAGCTGCGCAGGCGTCACACCGACTGGGTCGGACGGGCTGACGCGCGGCGAGTTGCCGGTCTTGATGTCGTGCGGCGCGGTGTCCGAGACGACGGCCAGGCGGCGTGCGGTCGGGCCCATGCGGTCGAGGAGCTCGCGGGCGAGCTCCTCTTCGAGTCGCAGCGGCTGGCCGACCACGTGGCCGCGATAGGTGACGCGAGCAGGGTTCGCGCCGAGGAAGAACGGCGTTGCCGAGACACGGCCGTCGGCGACGACGACGTTGACCGACAGGTGGTGCCCCTCGACGCGCCACCCCCATGGTTCGTCGCCGCCGGGCGTGCCGAAGAGCACCGTCCAGAAGTCGCCGTTGTGCCGATCGCGGTGCCCGCCCTCGCGGTGGTCGAGCACGTCCTCCAGCGCCATCACTGCCGCGGCCTGCGCGTAGGCATGCGGGCTGAGCACCGTCGCGAGCATGCCGTGCACGGCCTTGCGCTGGTCTCGCCGGAGTTCGCCGAGCACCAGGCCCGGTCGTGCACCGGGCGTGTACGCCCAGCGGTGCCTCAGGTCGTCGTCGGTGACCGCGCGAATCGCGTGTTCGCGCTGGTCACCGGCGAGGGAACTAATATATTGGTGCGTGGCGTCAGCGACGTCGTGCAGCATCATTCGAACTTATAGGCCTTGAGGTTGCGAAGCAGCAGGTAGCAGTTCTGCAGCGAGCCCGAGGTGTCGCCCAGCGAGCGGTAGATGCCCCACTTCGGGCGCAACCGGTCGTCGAGCCACGTGTCGACGTTGTTCTTCGTCGCGTCGAGCACAATGCGGCCGCCCTCGCGGACGACCCAGCGAACGCGCCCCGTGCCGTTGCCGACCTTGATCTCGACCTCGGTGTCGATCCACTTGTTGTGCAGCGGTTCGAGGTCGACGTTGCCGACGAGCACGTTGCCCTCGGTGATCTTGAACTCGATCTTCTGCACACCGCCGGTCCGGCGCAGCGACATGACTGTCACGGGCGCGGAGCCGAGGCCGGGCATCTTCGTCTGCATGATGTGGGTGAACGAGGTCGTCGACTTCAACGAGCTCGGGATGAACATGGAGTAGGTCCACTTCCACGTCTCACCGTTGCCGACGTCGAGGTTCTGGCCGCCCGCCTTCATGCCGCGGACCTCGTTGCGCTGCCGGTCGGTCGACGTGTCCCGGTCGCGGGTGTGCATGTCGAAGCGGTAGTCGCTGCCCGACGCGTAGATGTGCTTCGTGCCCGGATGCGAGCCGGCCCGGTCGTCCTCGATGCCCTCGAAGGCGCCGAGCCCGTCCTTGTTCGCCTGCGGACTCCACTTGAGCTTCCAGGTCGCCGCCTGAGCGAGCCCGGAACCAGTCATGAGCAGCGGGACAGCCGCCGCGCCACCGATCAACGCCGAACGCCGAGAGATCTCCACGCCCGTTCCTCCCCAACATCCATGGCGGCGGATTTAGGGAAAAGGTCTGCACCCCTTCGGGTTGCGGGCGTGATCACATCACCCGTTGACTCCCGAGTCAATCGTCCGCTCACCGACCCTGCCGACGAACACGGTCTCGACTTGTGACCAGGTTAGGTGTTAAAAACCTTACGTAATGAAGATGCCACATGATGATGACGCCGTCTGGCGCGCTCTGGCGAACCCGCTGCGGCGCGCGATCCTCGACGTGCTGCGAACCGGCCCGCGCACCACGGGCGAGCTGGTCGAGGAGCTCGAGACCAGCCGGCACGTCGTCATGCAGCACCTCGGTGTGCTCCGCGAGGCCGATCTGGTGCTCGTGGAGCCGCGGGGCCGGAAACGGGTCAACCACCTGAATCCCGTGCCCATCCAGCAGATCCATCAGCGGTGGGTCGCGCATTACGAGGAGAACTGGGCAGCGGCGCTCGTCGGCCTGAAGCACGCGGTCGAGAGTGCCGAACAGGAGGATGAGGACGTTGGCTGAGACCGGCACCGAGCTGTTGCACAGCATTGTGATCGCCGCGCCCATCGAGAAGGTCTGGGCGGAGATCACCAAACTCGACGGCAAGCAGCGCGCCATGATGGACGCCGTGCTCGACTCCGAGCTGAAGCCGGGCGCACCGCTGTACTACCGGTCGACCGACGGCAAACGGGTCTTCGTCGTCGGCCGCGTCGTCGAGGTCGACCCGCCGCGACTGCTCTCCCACACCCAACGGCTCACCATGCGCGACGACCCGTGGACCGTCGTCTCGTGGGAGCTGGAAGAGGTCGACGGCGGCACGCGCGTCACGCTGCGCAACTCCGGTTGGCCCGAGGGCGTCAAGCGGCTCGACAAGGTCGACACGACCTGGAAGACCATCCTCGCTTCGCTCAAGCAGGTCGTCGAGGACGGCGACGTCGGCACCGGCCTGAAGTTCCAGTACGCGATGATGCGCGCCTTCATGTGGGCGATGCCGTCGAGCACCAAGTCCGAGAACGTCCCCGAACCGCCCGGCATCGACCAGGCCGTCTAGAACGCGAATCCTGCTTTTGCAATGACTCTTTTGACGACGTCGTCCAAAGAGTCATTGCTAAGCAGCAGGTCAGCGGTGGTGTCGGAACTGATATATCGGTTGAGGGCGGGCGTGACAGGCGAAGGGCCGCCGTTGATGCTGCCCTTGGCGAAGAACGGCTGGCCGCCCGCGAACACCAGATCACCGGCGAAGAGCACACGTTCGGCGGCAGCCATGACGAGCGAGGGCCGGCATCACACAGACGCCACCGAGGCGAACAACGCACGGTTGCGCGCCTCGGTGGACGTTGTGTCAAACGAGCAGGAGCTACTCCTGGCGTGACCTTGACGAGTTCGGGCTGGCCAGCAGAAGGCTTCACCCGATCAAGTGTGGCCGCGCGCCGACATCAACCCTGGACGATGTAGGCCTGCAACTGGTCCTGCGACTGCTCCAGTTGCCCGATGCGACTCTTCACGACGTCGCCGATGCTCACGATCCCGACAAGTCGCCCGTCGGACAGCACGGGCACGTGCCGGAAGCGCCGTTCGGTCATCACGACCGTCAGGCTGTCGACCGTGTCCGACGGCGAGCAGGTGAACACGTCGGCGGTCATGATCGCCGACACGGGAGAAGACAGCAGGTCAGCGCCGAGTTCGTGCAGCTGGCGCACGACATCGCGCTCCGACACGATTCCCGCGACTCCCGATGAGCCGACGACGACGATGGCGCCGACGTTGTACTCGGCGAGCGCTCTGAGCAGTTCGCTCACCGGTACGTCCGGGTCGATTGTCGCGACCTCGGAACCCTTGGTCCGCAAAACGTCAGCGATCCTCATCTGGCGCCTCCGATCCTGTCGGTCCGGTAGCACCTCAGGCTAGATCGGATTCGGGCAGAACGGGAGATCGACCCACGAAGAGAGCAGGGGGCGCACTCGTTCGAATGCACCCCCTGCGGTGTCGCGCCTGGTTCGGCGTCGGCTACGCGGATCCTCCGCGGCGACGGGTCGCGAACTGGCGCGGCTGGACTAGCGGAACACGCTGCTGTGGCAGCTGGAAGTGCGCGTTCTGGTCCTGCTTGCCGCGCTTCTGCGCACGACGCGCGGCGCGGTTGGACGGCTCTGGCGGGGTGGTGGCAGGCATGCGAAAGCCTCCTCATGACGAGGGCGTGCAAGGACACGGCAGAAGACAGCCGTGAAAGAAGGACCCGCGAAAGGGTCACCCAGGCGACTCAACGGTCGCGAAGGCAGCGTCGAGAGCGCTGCGGAGCTTCATCAGATGAAGAACATGTCCGCAACGCTAGCGACGCCGCCGTGTCACGCCAACTGATTTATCCGCGGGCTCGGGCAGCGGCCGCGCCGGCGCCCAGCATCACCAGGATGATCGTCACCATCGCCCACTTGCGGGGCTTCGTGAGCGGCGTGGTCTCGGCCTCCAGCGGAAGGTCCTTGCGGGGCTCCGGCCGTTGCCTCGCGGCCTTCACCGGAACCGGTTGCGGCGGAACGGAAGGCGACGTCGTCGTCGGCACCGGAGGCGGCGGAGCAACCGGAGCAGGTGCAGGAGTAGTCGGTTTCGGAGCTGGAGGCGCGGGAGGAGGCGGAGGCGGCGGCACCTCGGGGCGCGGCGCCGGAGGTTCGACGCGCGGCGGCATCGGCGTCGGCAGGCAGCCCGCACCGTCGATCATGTTCATCTGCGGGCCCTGCGACAGTTCGACCGCCACACCACCAGCGATCCGGTAGACGCGACTGCGGCCGTGGTAGCCGTTGTTGGTGGCGTAGACGGTGCCCGCCGAGTCGATCACCACGGAGCCGTACGTGGACTTGCCGGGCAGCGCGGGAATCTCGGCCTTGCTCAGCACCCGGCCGGACACCGGGTCGAACGAGACGACCTCACCCGGCCCCCAGCCCGCCGCGGACACGCCGGTCAGCTTGCCGTTCACGGAAGTGAAGTCATCTAGCGCCAAAGCAGGCCAGTCCAGCACGACGGTGCGCACGATCTTGAGGTACGAGGCGCTCTTGGGGTCGATGTCGATGGCGTGCAACCTAGCGCCGTCACGCACGTAGAACGTCGTGCCCACGACCGCACCCGCCGACACGTCGTCGGTGCGGAACCAGTGCGCGTCAACGGGTCCGAGGTCGTTGACCACGCCCTTCGTGTCGATCAGCACCACGTGCGAGGGGTTCTTCCACCAGTGATGCCCCTTGGCGGTGAGACCAACCAGTCGGCCCAACGCCGCCGAGTACCCCAGCGCGTTCACCGCGTAGTCCAGCCGGGCTACCTCCGTCACCCCACCGGATGACACGTCGAGCTTCGTCAACGTCGAGAGTGCGCCCCGATAGGACGAACGAACTTGAAATGCGTCACAGTTCACCGGTGCGGCCTGAGCAACAGTGCTGGTGAACGGCGTGGAAAGCACCAAAAGAGACGAGATGGTGCTCAACGCAAGCAAATCCCGCCGCCACCGGAATGGAGCAGTCCAATACGACAACCGGGTATCACTACTGTTGCCGCGCATTCCCACCTGACCATTACTCGTTAACCAGACCGTGCTGTACCGGCCACAGTAGACCGTGGTCTAATCCCACACCAGAAAGGAGCCGAATTGAGCATTTACGTCACCGGCCTGCTCTGGGTTCTCGGTGCGGCCGCCATCTCGTCCGTCATCGTCGTCATCGCACGTCGGTTCGGCTCGGAGGAAGTGGGCGAGAAGAACCTCGGCGCGGGCGGTTCGGTGTTCAGCATCGTCGCCGGTCTGCACGCCGTGCTGGTCGCGTTCATCCTCATCTCGCTGTTCGACTCGGCCAACGCCGCCGAGGAGCAGGTGCAGAAGGAAGCCAACGCGCTCGTCGCGGTCGACTGGGCGTCGGACTCGTTGCCGGAACCGGTGAAGTCCAAAGTGGACCGGCTGATCCGCGACTACGTGGCGACCGTGGTCGACGACGAGTGGCCTCTCATGCGTGAGGGCCAGGACGCCGACAACAAGGGCTGGACCACGTTGAACCAGCTCAGGGAGACGATCGCGACGGCGGCACCCGATGGCACCTGGCAGGAGGACCGCAAGGCCGAGGCCGCGAACCAGCTGTGGGAGGTCTACCAGGCCAGGCAGGAACGGCTCGACGCGGCGGGCAACGGCGTCAATCCCGTCGTGTGGCTCGCGCTGCTGATCGGCACCGGGCTCTCGCTGCTGTTCCCGTACCTGTTCGGCGGCCCGAACCTGGTCTCCCAGTTGCTGATCACCGTCACACTGAGTTCGACGCTGGTTCTGCTGTTGTTCGCGATCTACCAGTTGCAGAACCCGTTCAGCGGTGGCGTGCACATCCCGCCGGACGCGTTCAGCTCCGCACTCGACCGGCTGAGCTAGCGCGAATCGGTCATTCCGTCCGCTTCTTCGATCTCCACGGACAGCACCTCGCCGTCGATAACCTTCGGCAACGGGTCCGTGTTGGTGAAGTAGCGATTCGCGAATGCGCCGACCGCTCTCGTGGAGGCGGCGTCAACGCCACCGCCGATGACGCCGCCCAACAGCGGAACGCCCTTCGCCGCGATCGTGCCGAGCTTCTTTGTACCGTATTTTGTGATGAGTGCGGACGCGGCCTTCTTCGTGAACTGCTTGATGCCGACCTTTTTGAACAGCTCGGTTCCGGCATTGCCGAGCAGGCACAGCAGGATGGCCGTCTGCACCTCTTCGCTGTCCACGTCGTGGCCCCGCAGCGACGCGATCGACGCGATGAGGTGCGTCTGGATCACGTACGCGGCCGCGATGTTCGACGGCAGCGAGATCGGCAACGTGATCAGGCCGCCCAGGTTCGTGACGAATCCTTGCGCACCGGCGAGCGCCACGTGCGTGCGGATGAGGTGCTTGACCGCGTCGGTCTCGCTGCCCTTCTTGACCAGCGCGTCGGACGCGGCCTCGCGTGCGCTCTTGAACGGGCCGAACCCGTCCACACCGGCACGCAGCAGGTAGTCGGCGATGCCCTGCTGGACCTTGTTCAGCTCACCCTTGGACTCAGCCACAAACCCGAGATTACGCGTCCAGCTCACGCCATGCGGCGGCAACGGTCTGTTCCAGCAGAACCGCGATCGTCGTCGGCCCGACGCCACCGGGAACCGGCGTGATCAGACCCGCGTGCTGCGCCTTGTCGAAGTCGACGTCGCCAACGTTGCCCTCGTTGTAGCCGGCGTCGATCACCACGGCACCCGGCTTGATCCACTCGCCCTGGACGAACCGCGCCTTGCCCACCGCGGCGACCACGATGTCCGCCGTGCGCACGATTTCCGGCAGATCGGCCGTCTTCGAGTGGCAGATCGTGACGGTGGCGTCCCTGGCCAGCAACAGCATCGCGGCCGGCTTGCCGAGGATCGGGCTGCGGCCGATCACGACCGCGTGCTTGCCGGCGATCTCCACGCCGTACGCGTCCAGCAGGCGAATGATCCCGCCGGGCGTGCAGGAGACGAACTCGTTGTGCCCGAAGGACATTCCGGCGAACGAGTGCATCGTCACGCCGTCGACGTCCTTGTGCGGCGCGATCGCCTCGAACGCCGCACGCTCGTCGATGTGACCCGGCACCGGGTGCTGCAACAGGATGCCGTGCACCTCGGGGTCGTCCGACAGCTCGCGGATCTTCGCGACGAGCTCCTCGGTGGTCGTTTCGGAGGGCAGTGCCACGTGGCGGGATTCGAGTCCCGCCTTGTGGCTCCGGTTCTGCTTCATCCGCACGTACGTGACCGAGGCAGGGTCGTCGCCGACGATCACCGTGGCCAGACACGGTTTACGGCCGGTCCGTGCGGTGTAGTCGGCTGCCTTTTCGGACGCTCGCTGGACGATGGCGCGCGCGAGCTCGGTTCCGGGCATCAGATTCGTCATCAGTTCTCGAGTGTAGTGACCGCACCCGTGCTGCCGTCGACCGTGATCCGCTCGCCGGTCTTGATCCTCGTCACAGCCTCGCGCACGCCGACCACCGCCGGGATCCCGTACTCCCGCGCCACGACCGCACCGTGCGAGTTCGCGCCGCCCATCTCCATCACGAGCCCGCCCGCCGTCAGGAACAACGGCGTCCAGCCCGGATCCGTCGACGGTGCGACGAGGATCTCGCCGGGTTCGAGGTGCGCGCCCACCGGGTCCATCACGACCCGCGCGATGCCGGTGATCGTGCCGGCCGACGCAGGTGTGCCGACGAGGCCGCCTTCCGCCGGCGCGCCCTGGTGCACGGCCTCGGCGTCCGTGCCGTCCGACAGCAGCACGCGCGGGATGCGCCGGCGCCGCATCTCACGGTCGTAGACCTCGCGCCGCTGCGCCACGACCGGGCGCAGATCTCCTTCCGCGGAGCGCAGTTCGGTGAAGTTGAGGAAGTACACGTCGTCGACCTGGGCGAGCCTGCCCTGCTCCACCAGCCCGGCGCCGAGGTCCGCGATCCGCTTCCGCAGCGCGCCGAACAGCGTGATGATCAGGTACTTCGGGTACTCCCGCAGGCCGGCCAGCAACCTGGTGCGGCGCAACGCGAAGCGCACGAACCAGCCGCGGCCCCAGGCGCGTTTCGCCAGCGTCTCGATCATCGCCTCGGCCTCCGCGGCGCCCCGCTCGAAGACCGCGTTCGGTGCCGCGTTGTCGTCCTCCAGGCGCAGGAAGTTCCGCACGACACCGGTGACGTACGTCGAGTCGTCGGACCACCGGGGCAGGCCGAGGTCGATCTCCGCGACCGCCCGGTGACCCCACCTCGCCAGGAAGCGGTCCAGCGCCGCAGGGCGTTCGCCGTTCTGGAACTGCTGGAGCGCAACGGGATCGCGCCGGATCTCCTGGGCGAGGTCCCACATCGCCAGGTCCATCTCGGTGGTGATGTTGTTCGGCAGGCCGCGCAGAACGGTCTGCAGCTCCCCCGGCTTCGTCTTCACC
Source organism: Lentzea alba (assembly GCF_047445655.1). Lineage (GTDB taxonomy): Bacteria > Actinomycetota > Actinomycetes > Mycobacteriales > Pseudonocardiaceae > Lentzea > Lentzea alba_A. The sequence goes on along the minus strand of NZ_JAJAEG010000021.1, from coordinate 54,014 downwards.
ATCTTGCCGACGAGGCCGAGCATCGCGAAGCCGATCAACGCGGTCGGCGCGAGGCGCGGCATGATCGGGACGACGCACTGCCGCAGCGCCTGCTCGACGGACAGGCCCGCCGCCTTGTCGAGGATCTCCTGTTCCAGACGCAACGCCTCGCGCGCGGCCTTCTCCGGGTTGGCCAACGCCTTCCACGCGGTGACCGGAACGCGGAACCGGCGGGCGAGCCGCAGCACGCGCTTGACGGCCGGCGTCGGCGAGGAGTTCCTGACGGCGTAGCGCGGGTCGTCGAACAGGCCGCGCAGGACCTCCGACGAACGCGCCTCCATCACCCCGAGCAGCTTCGTGATGAACTCCCGACCGACCTTGCTCTGCAGCACCTTCGTGACGTCGAAGAAGATCCGCTCGCCGCACTCCACATAGGACTGACTCGCCGGGTCGCCGATGATGATCTCGAAAGCCGACTTGGCGACCTCTCGGAACGCCGCGCGCCCCATCGGTGTGATCGGCCGTTCCAGTCCCTGGGCGAGACTGAAGCAGAAGTAGACGTGGTCGGCGGGGTTGTCGTCCGGCAACGGGAACAGCGTCGTGATCGGCCGCGACTGGGTGAGGTGGAGCTCGCCATCGGCATCGATCGCCCACTCGGTGTCCTGCGGCGCGCCGTAGTGCCGCTGCACCTTGCGACCGAGAACGGCGAGCGCGTGGATCTGCCCGTCGGTCAGGCACGGTTCGTCGTTCTCGCCGACCTCGACGTGCTCGGTGCCGCCGCCGGCCAGCGAGCGGATGAGGAGCTTCTTGTCGCCCAACCGCTTCTCGACGATCTCCGGCCCGTCGACGACGAACTGGTCCGGGTTGACCGCACCCGAGACCACCGCCTCGCCGAGGCCGGGGCTCGCGTCGATGACGATCTGGTCGCGCGTGCCGGTGACCGGGTTCGCGGTGAACATCACGCCGGACACCTCCGACTGCACCATCCGTTGCACGACAACGGCGAGGTACGTGGTGGTGTGGTCGATGCGGTTCGTCTCGCGGTAGCTGACCGCGCGGTCGGTCCACAGCGATGCCCAGCAGCGGCGCACCGCGTCGACCACCGCGTCCTCGCCGACGACGTTGAGGAACGTGTCCTGCTGGCCGGCGAAGCTCGCGAACGGCAGGTCCTCCGCCGTCGCACTCGACCGCACGGCTACCGGCACGCGGTCGCCGAGCTTGCGGTACTCAGCGACGATCGCGTCCCGGATGTCTTGCGGCACAGCGGTTTCCAGCAACGTCCTACGCGCGTTCTCCGGGGTGGTCGCGGCGAGCTCGTCCGCCTCCGCGACGGCGCGGTAAGCGCCCGTGGTGACGCAGAAGCCCTGCGGCACCGGCAGGCCAGCCCTGGTCAGCTCACCCAGGTTCGCCGCCTTGCCGCCCACGGTCGCGAGCATCGTGCCGTCGATGGCCCCGAAATCCACGCAGTAGTCGTCCACGACCGTGAGGTTACGAGCGTCCGGCCAAAAACTCAACACGTGATGAATAAATCACACCTTGGAGGTAAAGCCCCTGATCAGCGCCGCGATCTCGGTCAGGTCCTCCTCCAGCGCGAAGTGGCCGGTGTCGAGCAGGTGCAGTTGCGCGTTCGGCAGGTCGCGCAGGTACGCCTTCGCGCCGGGCTCGATGAAGAACGGGTCGCCACGCCCCCACGTGATCAGCGTCGGCGGCTGGTGTTCGCGCAGGTAGGCCTGCCACTCCGGGTACTTCGCGACGTTGTTGTGGTAGTCGAGGAAGAGGTCGACCTGAGGCTGCGGGCGCAGATCGAGGTAGTGCTGGTCGAGCGTCCACGTGTCGAGCGAGATCGCCTCGGGGTCGCGCACACCTTCGAGGTAGCCGAACTTCGTGTACTCCAACGCCAGCAGGTCGCGCGCCGCCTGCGGGTCGCGGTTCGCGACGAAGCCTTTGGCCAGCTCCGAGAGGCCGTCCTCGTAGGCGTTGCCGTTCTGGACGATCAACCCCTTGATCCACTCGGGGTGGCGGGTCGCGACGCGGAAGCCGACCGGGGCGCCGAAGTCGAAGACGTACATGGAGAACCCCGTGAAGTTCAGGGTTTCCAGGAACTTCTCGATGGTGTCGGCGAGGAAGTCGAACGTGTAGGGGCGCTCGGGGGCGTCGCTGTGGCCGGAGCCGGGATGGTCCGGCGCGACGATGTGGAAGTCGTCCTTCAGCTCCTCGATCAGCCGTGCGTACTGGTGCGACGCGGACGGGAAGCCGTGCAGGAGCAGGAGTTTGGACGCATTTGGATCGCCCGCCTCCCGGTAGAAGACCTTGCTGCCGTCGACGTCGACGAACCGGTGCTTGGTCACATTGGTCTTTGTGGTCATGACGCATTAGACTAATGGGTACTTCGGGTGTTGTACAGTTAGGTTGTGCTTGCGATCGACTTCGTCAACACGCTGACGTCCGAGGGCGACCACTTGGAGGAGTGGCTGTCCTCGCAGGGTTTGCCCTGGTCCGAGGCGTTTGGTGAGCTGCGCGGCCACGTCGAGGCAGCGGTGCTGGCGGCACGGGACGGCCTGGAGCCGGACCTGGCACCGTTGAACGCGGCATTGCGCGGCGCGCCGTCGTTCGAGGTGCTGACGTGGTCTGGTGCCGTGGTGGTGTCGCGTTCGCTGGAGGGCGACGAGGTGGCGCGGGCGCTCGCGGCGCTGGCGGGCGCGGCGGCGGAACTGCTGGCGTCGCCGGCCGTGCGGAAGGTCAAGACGTGCGAGGCGCCGGGGTGCCGGCTGCTGTTCGTGCCCGCGCACCCGCGACGCCGGTGGTGTGATCCCGCGACGTGCGGGAACCGGGTGCGGGTGGCGCGGTACTACCAGCGGCACAAGGACTAGCGGCTCACCCAGTCCGGGAGGGCTTCGCGTTCTGCCACCCAGTCCTGCGGTGGCCTCGCGACGATTCCGCCTGTGATCGCAGCCGTTGTGTCGATGTCGCCGCCCGCTGTGACGCACGTCGTGACGGCTTCGCGGTAGTCGTCGAGGTGGTGCGCGGCGACCCAGAGCGTGAACGGCACGGTGTCCTGCGCCGTCACGCGTGAGCCGTTGCCGAGGACGTAGGCGGCCTCCTCGGCGGTCTCGATCTTGCGCGCTTTCTCGACTCCCTTGCGCACGAACGAGTCTTCGAGGTGGTCGAGGACGCTTCCGAGCAGGTCCCGCGGTGGGGTGCCGGTCAGCCTCGCCTTCGCCGCGATGGCCGCGGCGTGTGCCACGGCCACTCCTCCCGCGATGCCCTCCGGGTGCTGGTGGGTGACCTCGCTGGCCTTGACCGCTTGGGCGGTGAGGGTTTTCGGGTCGTCGGCGTAGTAGGCGCCGAGCGGGGCTATCCGCATCGCGGCGCCGTTGCCGCAGGAGCCCTGACCGTCGAACGCGCTGCCGGCCGCCTCTTTCCACGGCGTGCCTTGGCGAATCTTGCGCAGGATGGTGAAAGCCCCTGCGCCGTACCCGCGATAGGGCTCGCAGCGATCTGCGAACGTCGCCGCCAGCCGGTCCTGGTCGATGTCGCCGTGATCGCGGAGCTCGGCGACGAGGTTGCAGGCCATTTCGGTGTCGTCGGTCCACTCCCACGGCCCTCGTGGCGGCTTGCCGGCCACGAGGTCGGGCAGCGAGCGGCCGACCATGAAGAACTGTGCGCCCAGAGCGTCGCCGACGGAGAGCCCGTTCAGCGAGTCGTATGCGAGGTCCAGGCGCGCACGTGCATGCAGAACTATGCGCATCACCTGCGATTTTACCTTGCCTCGCAACGTATTTCAGGCGATCGTCGTTCCTCCGTCGACCGTGAGGATCGTGCCCGTCGCCCACGGCTGCGTCATGAGGTAAAGGAACGCGTGAGCGATCTCCTCCACCTCGCCGACCCGTTGCAACGGCAGCGTCTTGCCAACGTCGGTGTACAGCTGCTCGGCATCCGGACCCCACAACGGGCTCCGCACCACGCCGGGACTGACCGCGTTGACCCGCAACGGCGCCAGCTCGACCGCGAGTGCCTTGGTCAGCGCCTCGACCGCGCCGCAGATGCTCGCCGCGACCGCCCAGCCGGGTCCCGGCCGGTCCTTCGCGATGCCGGTGGTGAGCGTGATCGAGGTGGTGACGTTCGCGGCTTTCACCGCGTCGAGCACGCTGAAGTACCTGAGGCCGAAGAAACTTCTCGCGCGGTCCCGATCGAAGTCGTGGAGAGTCATCAGTTCGAGCGGCTCCCCCGCCGTGTAGACGAGGTGGTCGATCTCGCCGATCACGTTGAACGCCTCGGTGATGGACGCGGGATCGGTCAGGTCAGCCGCGTGTGTGGCGAAGCCGGTTGGCGGTTTGCGCGAGACGACCGTGACCTCAGCGCCTGCCTGTTGCGCTGCTTGAGCCGTCGCGAGGCCGATTCCCGACGAGCCGCCGAGGATCGCGACCCGCTGTCCGTCCAGTGTGGATTTCATGGCTCCAGCGTGCGCCCGAGGCAGGCGCGTGGTCCAAGACCTGCTCGGTCGCCTGCCATACCCTGGGGGTATGGACCTGGACCTGCGGAAGCTTCGATACTTCGTCGCGGTCGCCGAGCAGCTGAACTTCGGCCGTGCCGCCGAGGCGCTGCACATCGCGCAACCCGTGCTGTCCCGGCAGATCCGCGCGCTGGAGACCGAGCTGAAGGTGCAGCTGTTCGACCGTTCGTCGAAGGGAACCGCGCTGACTCCGGCGGGCGTGCAACTGCTGGAGGACGCGCGGCCGTTGCTCACGCAGGCCTCGGCATTGCTGCGACGCGTCGGCGTGGCGGACACGTTCACGGTCGGGTTCATGCCAGGCCTGATCGTCACGCCCGCGGTACGTCAGCTGGCGGCGCGGCATGCCGGCCTGCAGGTCGACGTGTTGCGCACGACTTGGGAGGACCAGGTCGAGGTGATCCACGACGGGCGGGTGGACGTGAGCTACGTGCGGCTGCCGGTTCCGTTGGAGGGGCTCCGGCATGTGCCTCTGTTCAACGAGCCGCGCGTGGCCGTGCTGTCGGCGACGCATCGGCTGGCGGGCAAGGAAAGTGTGCTGGAGAGCGAACTGGCCGGCGAGCGGCGTGTGCAGCACACCGACCCGCCGGGGTTCCGGTCTGTCGAGGAGAAGCTGGAGCACGTCGCGATGCACGGCGGGGTGGCTGTGCTGCCGTTGTCGACCGCGACCTTCTATTCGCGCGAGGACCTCGTGCACGTGCCGATCGAGGACATCGCGCCGAACGAGGTCGCGCTGGCGTGGGCCGCGCACCGGCACACGCCGCTCATCGCCGAGTTCATCGAGATTGCCCAGCAGGTGTGAAGACGAAGCTCTCGCGGAAGCCGCCATCACCGCGTCGTGTCGCCATCAGCCGCAGCTCGGGCATGAAGTGGAAGAACACGAGCGACCCCGACCGGTCCGGGTAGCCGAGCGTCTTCGAGTACTTCGGGTTGGTGCCGCCCAGCCACAACGGCGGCTCGCCGTACTCTTCGATGACGTCGTCGAGCACGCAGTCCCGTTCTGCGAGCACACCGGGAATCCAGCTGTCCGCGTCCAGGCTGAGCCAGCCCTGGCGGTGCGCGAGATCCGCGTACACCGACGCCATGACGTCCTCGCTGCGGTAGCCGAGCACGCTCTGCACCGCGCCGTCCACCATCGTCGAGGTCGCGGCTCCGCGTGACACCAGGGCGTCGAGCTCGGTCTGCCAGCGGTCGGTGCGGTCGTCGGCGAACGCCAGCGCGTCGAGCAGGGTGAGAATCACCGGCTCGCCGCCGTACATGCCGGGGCGGCGGACGGCGGCGTTCAGCTGGCCGAGCAGGTAACCGCGTAAGTCGTCGAACGAGCGCATTCCGGTTGTTCTATCAGTCGCACGACGGTGAAACGCAATCGCCTTCGTCACCGACAGGAAGGTCAACTCAAAACTGGGGAGGGCACATGGGCGTCGGCAACGAGCAGATCGCCGAGTACTGGAGCGAAGCCCACGACCGGTGCTGGCGCTGCGGCTACAAGTCGCTGCTGGAGCAGTGCCGCATCGTGCCGGAGTCACTCGGCGGCACCGACTCGGCGGACAACCTCGTGCTGCTGTGCGGCCGCTGCCGTCGCGAAGCACCGAATCATCAGGACCCGCAGTACATGTGGAGATGGCTGCGGGCAACACGCGCCGAGTCCTGCGACACGTACTGGACGATCCGCGGCTGGGAGGAGTTCGAGGTGATGTTCGGGCGGAAGCCGCTCGCGTGCTTCACGGACGCCGGAGACCTCACCACCGAATGTCGGGAACTGGCCGCTGACGAGTTCGCGAAGACCGTCGAACGCTTCGGTGAAGGCCTCAATCCCTCGACCATCGCCTGCATGATCGCGGAGATCGAGAAGAGACTGGCGGACCGTCACGGCATCGTGCTGCCGTGACGGTCCGCCGAGGTTGATCAGCTGCAGCCGGACGTGCTGCCGCAGCCCTCGCACAGGTAGCAGGACCCGGCCGGACGCATCTTCGTGCCACAGGTCATGCACAGCGGCGCGTCAGCGGCCTTGCCCAGGTGCAGCTCCAGCAGCTCCGTCGAGCTGCCGACCTGCTTCGGAGCCTCGACCGCGGCCTCGACCTGAGCCGGCGCCGCCTCGACCGAACCGCGCAGACCCTCGAGGTCCACATCGGACGAAGGCGCGCCGTACTCGCCCGCCACCTGCGCGGAACGCTCGTCGGCGGTGAAGATGCCGAGCTGCGCGCGCTTCTCGTACGGCAGGTAGTCGAGCGCCAGGCGGCGGAACAGGTAGTCCAGCACCGAGGTCGCGATCCGGACGTCCGGGTCGTCGGTCATGCCCGCCGGCTCGAAGCGCAGGTTCTGGAACTTCGAGACGTAGAACTCCAGCGGGATGCCGTACTGCAGACCCACCGAGATGGACATCGAGAACGCGTCCATCACGCCGGCCAGCGTCGAACCCTGCTTGCCCAGCTTGACGAAGATCTCGCCGAGGCCGTTGTCCGGGTACGAACCGGCGTGCAGGTAGCCCTCGGCACCACCGACCGTGAACGACACGGTCTGCGACGGGCGCTTCTTCGGCAGGCGCTTGCGGACCGGGCGGTACTCGACGACCGTCTCGGTCTTGGCCTCGGCGCCCTTGTTCGCGCCCTTGCCCGCGGACAGCGGCTGGCCGACCTTGCAGTTGTCGCGGTAGATCGCGAGGGCCTTCAGGCCGAGCTTCCAGCCCTGGTAGTAGATCTCCTCGACGTCCTCGACCGTCGCGTTCTCCGGCATGTTGACCGTCTTGGAGATCGCGCCGGACAGGAACGGCTGCGTGGCCGCCATCATCCGCACGTGGCCCATGGGCGCGATCGAACGCTCGCCCATCGCGCAGTCGAAGACCTCGTAGTGCTCGCGGCGCAGGCCCGGCGCGTCGACGACGTGACCGTGCTCGCCGATGAACTCGACGATCGCCTCGATCTGCTCGTCCTGGTAGCCCAACGCCTTCAGCGCGCGCGGCACCGTCTGGTTGACGATCTGCATCGAGCCGCCGCCGACGAGCTTCTTGAACTTGACCAGGGCCAGGTCCGGCTCGATACCGGTGGTGTCGCAGTCCATCATCAGGCCGATGGTGCCGGTCGGGGCCAGCACGGACGCCTGGGCGTTGCGCCAGCCGTTCTTCGCGCCGATCTCCAGCGCCTGCTGCCACGCCTCGGTCGACACCTTGTGCGTCGCGGCGTCGTTCCCGCCGTAGGTGCGGATCAGGTCGTTGGCGGCGGCGTGCTTGCGCATGACCCGCTGGTGCGCCGTGGCGTTGCGCTTGTAGCCGTCGTACGCGCCGACGATGCCCGCGAGCTCCGCGGAACGGCGGTAGGACACACCGGTCATCAACGACGTGATGGTCGCCGCGAGCGCGCGGCCGCCCTCGGAGTCGTACGCGTGGCCGGTCGCCATCAGCAGCGCGCCGAGGTTGGCGTAGCCGATGCCGAGCTGGCGGAACTTGCGGGTGGTGTCCGCGATCGGCTCGGTCGGGAAGTCCGCGAAGCAGATCGAGATGTCCATCGCGGTGATGATCAGCTCGACGGCCTTGGCGAACGTGACGGCGTCGAACTTGCCGTCGTCACCGAGGAACTTCATCAGGTTCAGCGACGCGAGGTTGCAGCTCGAGTTGTCGAGGTGCATGTACTCGGAGCACGGGTTGGACGCGGTGATGCGGCCCGACTCGGGGCAGGTGTGCCAGTCGTTGATCGTGTCGTCGTACTGGATGCCGGGGTCGGCGCAGGCCCATGCCGCCTGTGCGAGCTTGCCGAACAGCGACTTGGCGTCGACGCGCTCGATGACCTCGCCGGTCTGACGGGCGCGCAGGCCGAAGTCCGTGCCGTTCTCGTAGGCGTGCATGAACTCGTCCGACACGCGGATCGAGTTGTTCGCGTTCTGGTACTGCACCGACACGATGTCCGCGCCGCCGAGGTCCATGTCGAACCCGGCGTCGCGCAGCGCGCGGATCTTGTTCTCTTCCTTCGCCTTGGTCTCGATGAACTCCTCGACGTCCGGGTGGTCGACGTCGAGAACGACCATCTTGGCCGCGCGGCGGGTGGCGCCACCGGACTTGATGGTGCCCGCGGACGCGTCGGCGCCGCGCATGAACGACACGGGGCCGGACGCGGTGCCGCCGGAGGACAGCAGCTCCTTGGAGGAACGGATGCGCGAGAGGTTCAGGCCGGCACCGGAGCCGCCCTTGAAGATCAGGCCCTCCTCGCGGTACCAGTTCAGGATCGACTCCATGGTGTCGTCGACCGCGAGGATGAAGCACGCGCTGACCTGCTGCGGCGAGCTGGTGCCCACGTTGAACCACACCGGCGAGTTGAAGCTGAACACCTGGTGCAGAAGCATGTAGGTGAGCTCGTGCTCGAAGATCTCCGCGTCCTGCTCGTCCGCGAAGTAGCCGTGCTCCTTGCCCGCACCGACGTAGGTCTTCACGACGCGGTCGATCAGCTGGCGCAACGACTGCTCGCGCTTCTCGCTGCCGACGGCACCGCGGAAGTACTTGCTGGTGACGATGTTGGTGGCGTTCACCGACCACGACTCGGGGAACTCGACACCGCGCTGCTCGAAGTTCACCGAGCCGTCACGCCAGTTCGTCATGACGACGTCGCGGCGCTCCCACGTGACCTCGTCATAGGGGTGGCGGCCTTCGGTGGTGTAGACGCGCTGGACCTTCAGCGCGGCAGGCTTGGCAGCCGCCCGTGCGGCTGTCTTCTTGGCTGAGCCGCCGACGGTCTCGGTCACGGTGGATCTCCCTCGTGCTGGTGCTTAGAAAGATGTTGTTGGCGCGCGCTTTAGTGCGCGCGGATCACTGCTCTTGAGCCGCTTCGGCCCGGGCAGTGCGAAGATCAAGAATTTCCTTCTCGAAGTCCTCGACGGACGAGAAGGATCTGTAGACGCTCGCGAAGCGCAGATAAGCGACCTCGTCGAGCTCACGCAGGGGGCCGAGAATGGCGAGGCCCACCTCGTGACTGGGGATTTCCGCGCATCCCGTCGACCGGATCGACTCTTCCACTCGCTGGGCGAGCTGCTGGAACGCGTCCTCGTCGACCGGGCGGCCCTGGCACGCCCTGCGCACACCGACGACCACCTTGTCGCGGCTGAAAGGCTCCGTCACTCCGGAGCGCTTGACCACGGCGAGAACCGCCTCCTCGACCGTGGTGAACCTGCGGCTGCAGCTGTTGCAGGAGCGTCGACGACGGATCACCTGACCCTCGTCGACCTCACGGGAGTCGACCACCCGTGAGTCCGAATGGCGGCAAAACGGACACCGCACGCCACCTCACCCCTTCCCAGCGCAGCACCCATCGCAGCAGTCGCACTGGTCGGGTTACCCACAACCTGTGGACTACTTACAACGGTGTAACCACTAGATGTAGGGGTAGAACCTAGATCGCGGCGGACGCCGACGCAACTCGACACGGCGCGTCGCGTGTCACCCTGTCGGGGGAACCGCAAGCGATCAGCGGCGATTACGCAACGACGCCCGCACATGACGGAGCGAACACGTCACGCCGGGCGCCGCAAACACAAGATGTGGGGGTGGACTACGGGGTGACACCCGCCTGCTGGAGGTAGAGCACGCCGAGCGCGATGACCGTGAGAGCGCTCAGCACCCCGACCGCGATGAGCTCCAGAGTGGACTCGCACTTGGGTCGAACCTCGCACGAGCTCGACTCGCGCGACTGGAGCACCGCGACCGGGCGCGGCTTCGTCGCCGGGCGCCGCGGCATGACACGGGGCCCCGAACGGAGTGGACGTCCCGCTGCGACGTCCGCGTCTTCAACAACGCGCAACCGCTTCTCGACGACAACCGCCATGACGCCCTCCGTCGCAGGTCAAGCACCATGATCGAACAGGGGTTCGATCGAACGTCCGTGCGAATTTCTACCAGACCGACTCGCCGAACGCCACAACACGCGCCCAAATACCTCGAACAGGTGTTTGATCTGTGCAGCAAACACGACTACCGTCGACCACGAAGATCGACGGAGTGCCGGAATCCCATTCGAACTGGGGGCGGCGAGGAGGACAGCGACCGTGGCAGGCAAGACGATCGACCCGGACCCCGCTCTTGTAGCGACAGAGGTGAGCGAGATCGCGGGAAACGCCGGCCTGACTTTGCGCCAGCGCAAGGTGCTCGACGTGATTCGCGACTGGGTCGACCGCTTCGGCTACCCGCCGAGCGTGCGCGAGATCGGTGAGGCCGTGGGCCTGACGTCGACCTCGTCAGTCGCGTACCAGCTGCGCGCGCTGGAGCGGAAGGGCTTCCTGCGCCGCGACGCGAACCGCCCCCGCGCGGTGGGCATGCTGCCGCCCGAGATCGACCCGGGCCTCGACCCGATGTCCAAGCCGACGCCCGCGTACGTGCCGATGGTCGGCCGGATCGCGGCCGGTGGCCCGATCCTGGCCGAGGAGTCGATCGAGGACGTGTTCCCGCTGCCGCGCGAGATCGTCGGTGAGGGCGAACTGTTCCTGCTGCGCGTAGTCGGTGACTCGATGATCGACGCCGCCATCACGGACGGCGACTGGGTCGTGATCCGCAAGCAGCCGACCGCCGACCAGGGCGAGATCGTCGCCGCCATGATCGACGGCGAGGCGACCGTCAAGACGTTCAAGCGCAAGGACGGCCACGTGTGGCTGATGCCGCACAACCCGGCCTACCAGCCGATCAACGGCGACGAGGCCACCATTCTCGGCAAGGTCGTCACCGTGCTCAGGCGTCTCCCCTAGCTCTCTTCTTCTTCTCGAAGAAGTCGAGCCACTTCTGTCGCGTGGCCTCCATGTCCACGACGACGAACGCGAAGAACTGCCCCATGTCCTTGAGGCGCGCACCCACTGGAGTGTCGAGACCGAAGATCTCGGACCCCTCCAGTGCGGTGTGCGCCCACACGGAGTTGCGCTCGGCACTGGACAGCCACGCCCGGTACCAGAGGTCGTCGTCCAGGAAGTAGCGCATCCGCTTGCCGTCGCGCTCGCTGCGCAACAGGTCGAGCTCCTCCAGGTAGGTCGTCGACCGCGAGATCGTGCCCGGACTGACCGACAACCGCAGCACCAGCTCGGTCGCCGACAGGCTGCCCTTGTCGGTCATGAAGATCTCGGCGAGGATCCGCGCCGCCGTGCGCGTCAACCCGGTCTGCCGGAACACCCCGACCAACCGCAGATGAAACTCCTTCACCTGCCCCGGACTCCGGTCGAACGAGTACGCCTCTTCATCGACGTCGAGATCGTCCACGTCAGGCATCCGACGCATCGCCCGCTCACTCGCCGCCCGGTGCGCGGCCCCCGGCCGGTAGTTGTTGTGACCTCCGTTGCGGACCACTTCCCGCTGGATCGTCGAGGCGGGCCTTTGCAACCGCCTCCCGATTTCGGAGTACCCCAGCCCGTCCCACAGGAACTGGGCGATGAGCTGCCGTTCTTCTTCATCTAGCCGCTTACCAGGCACAACCCCATAGTGCCTTCCACTGCAAGCCATTGCAATGAGTCTTTTGACTTCGTCCGCAAACGTTTTTAGCTTGCAGGTAGGGGAAAGACCTCGTTGCAAGGGGGAGGCAATGCCACTCAGCCCGATGACGTACCCGGACGGGCACGCCGGCTGGCGAGCACACGACCACGCGACCGTCCGCGCGGTACTGGCGGACCACCGCTTCAGCATCCGCCCGGACTTGATGCACAACCCGTTCGGCCCGGGCAGCCCCGGCGACGCGCCGCCGTCGCCGCCCGGCGCGTTCACCGACCACGACCCGCCGGACCACACCCGCTACCGCAGCAGGCTGACCGGTCAGTTCACCGTCCGGCGCATGCGGCTGCTCACCGAACGGCTCGAAGCGATCACCACCGACCATCTCGACGAACTGGCGGCACAGGGCTCGCCCGCGGATCTCGTGGAGCACTTCGCGGTGCCGGTGCCGGGCCTGATGATCTGCGAACTGCTGGGCGTCCCGTACGAGCGCCGGGTGGAGTTCCAGCAGGACGCCATGCTGCTGACCGGTGCCAGCGGCGCGGAGGCCGGCGAGGCCGAGGCGATGTACGCCGCGTTCGGCCGGCTCCAGAACTTCATGTTGGAGATGGTCGCGGCGAAGCGCTCGAGCCCGACCGACGACCTGCTGAGCGACCTCGTCAACTCCGACCACGATCTGACCGACGACGAAATGGCCGCGATGGGCATGGCGCTGCTCGGTGGCGGCCTCGACACGACGACGAACATGCTGTCGCTCGGCACGCTGGAACTGCTCCGCGACCAGGCGCGGGTGGACGCGATGCTCGCGAACCCCGACGCCGCCGTCGAGGAACTGCTCCGATACATCAGTCTGACGCCGGCGACAGTCCGGACCGCGTTGGAGGACGCCGAGATCGACGGTGTCCTCGTGCGCAAGGGTGACACCGTGTTCGTCGAGCTGCGCTCCGCGAACCACGACCCGGCCCGCTACGCCGACCCCGACGTGGTCGACCTGGTTCGCGGCGCGCCGGGGCACCTCGCGTTCGGCCACGGCATCCACCAGTGCATCGGCCAGCACCTCGCCCGGATCGAGCTGAAGATCGCCTTCCCCGGCCTCTTCACGCGCTTCCCGAAGCTGCGCCTGGCCGTCCCGGAGGACGAACTGCCGCACCGCGCGAGCCTGGTCATCGGCGGCCTGGAACGCATGCCCGTCGCCTGGGACTAGAACAGCGGTACAGGAAGACCTGGAAGTACGGGAACCTGCTGTCGTGACACAGGAGCCTCTGTCGCCGCCGTTCACCGAAACACAGATCGTCGAGTGGCTGGTGGACGAGTGCAGGGATGTCTCCGACCGGATCGCGACCGTGACCACCTCCGGCGACCGCATCTTCACGGCAGGCAGCACGGTGATGGCGCTCGCCGCCACTGTCGCGATCGGAGGCGGCAAGGGCTACCTGTTGATGTGGTACCCCTTGGTCGTCTCCATCGTGATCCTCCACGGCCTCTACCTGAAGAAGATGGCGCGGAACCTGATGGGTTACCAGCTCGGCCTGGAGAAGGAGATCGCGCGCCGCACCGGTCTGCCGCTGATCGCCTGGCAGTCGTACATCCAGCAGAGCGGACGATCTCACCAGCAGGCCAAAGTCCTGCTGCTCATGGCAGTCGTCGTGTACGTCGCAAGCGCGGCGATCGGGCTGGTGCAAGCACTCCACACGACATCGCCGGGAGCATTGGGGGCATGAACGGGCGTGGCTCTACGTCACGCTGACTGTTGCCAACGTAGCCGGTAGCACGAGTCTCATCATCTATTCCTACGTGAGCCAACGCGGCACCACGAGAGCTGCGGCGCGCAAGATCGAGGAAGGGTTCGCCGCGGCCCGGGCTGGCGAGGACCGATCGTCAGGCGCGGCGGCGGAGGCGTAGGCCGATGACCAGGGCGATGGCCAGCACGAGGCCGCCGAGCGTCAGGGCCAGCGGCCAGTTCTGCCACGACGAGGACGGCGAGTCCGACGACGGGGACGCCTGCGGTTGGTCCGCGGCGGGTGGTGGAGGTGTGGTCGTCGGCGCGGGCGGCTGGGCCAGGGCGGCGGCTCCGGCCACTGAGCGGATCGGGGTGCCGGCACCTTCGGAGGCGGAGAGCAGGGTGCCGTCCGGGTCGAAGGCGATGGCTTCGCCCTGGGGTTCGTTCGGCAGTGGGACGCGGACCGGGTCGCCGGACAGGGCCTTGACGAGGTCACCGTCGGGGACCGGGTACAGGTAGGCGTCGGTGTAGGTGCGCAGGGCCACGACGGAGCCGTCGGCCATGGAGGCGGCGCCGGTCACCAGGCGGGAGTCGAGGTTGCCGTCCAGGGGGCCGCCTGGGGTGTCCGTGGTGGACAGCGAGACACGCGCTACCTGCTCCAACGGGACTGATATATCGGTTCGGAGTGGTGCGGTGGGGCGATATATCAGTGCGGAGCCGAGGGGTTCCTTGGTGACGATGTACGGCGTGCCGGACTTGTCGATGAGCAGCGCCTCGGCGTCGTGTTTGCCGTCGGGGTACGTCACGCGGAACCGCTCCACCGCACCCGAAGGCGACACCTTGTGCAGGGCGACGGTGGAGCGGGACTTGTTGTTGTCACCGGTGTCGGAGGCCCACAGGGTGCCGTCCGGCGTCATGGCCAGGTCTTCGACGTCGAAGGGGTCCACGGGCGCGGTGATCGTGCGTTTCACGACGCAGTCGCGGCCGAGGACCTGGATGCGCAGCGTGCCGTTGTCACTGTCGCTGACGGCGTAGAGCTGTTTGCCGTCGGACGTGAGCCCGGAGAGCTCCTGCATGGCTACCGGGCACACGTCCACCGGTGGAGGCGGGATCAAGCAGGCGTTCCGTTCGTCGCGAACTCTTCGAGGACGCCGGCGAGATCCGGGCGCACGCGGGCGCTGAGCAGCGTGCCCGACTCCGTGTGCTTCTCGGACAGCACCTCGCCGTCGCGGTGCACGCGGGCGACGACCTCGCCGCGCGCGTACGGCACGAGGGCCTCGACCACGACCTCGGGACGGGGCATCAGCTCGGAGATGCGGACTCGCAGCTCCTCGATGCCGAGGCCGGAGTGCGCCGACACGAACGACGCGTCCGGGAACAGGTGCCGCAGCCGGGCCAGGCCCAGGTCGCCCACGGCGTCGATCTTGTTCACGACGAGGAGCTCCCGCGGCATCGGCGTGCCGGTTTCCTCGTTGATCTCGGCGATGACCTCGCGCACGGCGCTGACCTGCTTCTCCGGCATGCCGTCGGAGCCGTCGACCACGTGCACGAGCAGATCGGCCTGGCCGACCTCCTCCAGCGTCGAGCGGAACGCCTCGACCAGCTGGTGCGGCAGGTGCCGGACGAAGCCGACCGTGTCCGTCAGCGTGTACGGCAGGCCCTCCGGCGTCTCCGCG
The DNA here is from genome assembly GCF_047445655.1 of Lentzea alba. Taxonomy (GTDB): domain Bacteria; phylum Actinomycetota; class Actinomycetes; order Mycobacteriales; family Pseudonocardiaceae; genus Lentzea; species Lentzea alba_A. The sequence goes on along the minus strand of NZ_JAJAEG010000021.1, from coordinate 38,685 downwards.
CGGCGCGTCGTCGGGTCGAGGGTGGCGAACAGCGCGTCCTCCACCAGGACACCGGCGCCCGTCAGCGCGTTGAGCAGCGAGGACTTGCCCGCGTTCGTGTAGCCCGCGATGGCGACGCTCGGGATCTCGTTCGCCGTGCGACGGCCCCGCTTGGTCTCGCGGATGACGCCGATCGCGGCGATCTCACGGCGCAGCTTGGCGATGCGCGCGCGGATCCGGCGGCGGTCGGTCTCGATCTTGGTTTCACCAGGACCGCGCAGACCCACACCGCCGTTGCCGCCACCGGCACGACCACCGGCCTGCCGCGACAACGTCTCACCCCAGCCGCGCAGGCGCGGCATCAGGTACTGCAGCTGGGCCAGCTCGACCTGGGCCTTGCCCTCCTTGGACCGCGCGTGCTGCGCGAAGATGTCCAGGATGAGCGCGGTCCGGTCGATGACCTTGACCTTGAGCTTCTCCTCCAGCTGACGCAGCTGGCCTGGAGACAGCTCACCGTCGCAGATCACCGTGTCCGCGCCGGTCGCCTGCACCACGTCGCGCAGCTCGGAGACCTTGCCGGAGCCGATGTACGTCGCGGCGTCCGGCTTGTCACGCCGCTGCACCACGCCCTCGAGCACCTCGGAACCAGCGGTTTCGGCGAGGCGGGCGAGCTCGGCCATCGACGCGTCGGAGTCCGCCGCGGTGCCCTCGGTCCACACCCCGACGAGCACGACCCGCTCCAGGCGCAGCTGCCGGTACTCGACCTCGGTGATGTCCTCGAGCTCGGTGGACAACCCGGCGACACGGCGCAGTGCGGCACGCTCAGCGAGCTCGTAGTCACCCGTCGAGAAGTCGTCTTCCCACGACTGGTCGTCGAACTCGGGGTCGAACTCTGTGCTCTGGATGTTTTCCGTCATTTGCCCTTCATCGTCCCATGGACCGTCAGTCCCCCGGATACACCGCGAGGTAGATCGCCACACGGGGAACTTCCGGCCTGACCGGTTGCGCGGCCAGCTCTTCCATCAACGAAGCGAGCCGCTGCTTTAGTTCCTCCGGGTCGACGGTCACGACCAGGCGGCTCTGATCCACGTTCTCGAGCCCGGTGTCGGCAACCTCGCCGAGGAAAGCGTGCAGCATCGCCTCACCGACGGCGACCACATTTTCGCTGTTGTCGAGCTGCCAGGACAGCCTTGTCGACCGATAGGGGATCTCTTTCGCACCGCGGTTGCCCGCGCGGGCCGGCAGCGCCTCGAGAAATCCGGCGGCGACCAGTTTGCGCACGTGGTGCAGCGTCGTGGCCGGGTCCTTGCCCAGCCGCTGCGCCAGCTCCTTGTTGGTGAGCGGGCGTTCGAACGTCATGCGGATCATCCGCAGCCTCAGATCCGAGCTGAGAGCTGCGGCTTCGTCGCTCGTCGCTGGACGACGCCCACTGGAGAGTGCCACGGGTGCAGTGTAAGTGATTGACAGTTTCCAATCACTCGGCGCAGACTCCTCGGCATGGCGCTTTGGGGGCATCCAGACTTCCGCCGGCTGTGGGTCGGCGACACGATCAGCCAGTTCGGCGCGAACGTCGGCATGACGGTGGTACCGCTGCTCGCGGCCGGTGTGCTGAACGCGACACCGTTCGAGATGGGGTTGCTCGCCGCGGCGAGCACGATGGCGTTCCTGGTGATCGGCCTGCCCGCGGGCGTGTGGGTCGACCGGATGCGCCGCAAACCGCTGATGATCGCGATGGACATCGCCCGCGCCGCGCTGATGATCAGCGTGCCCGTCGCGTGGTGGCTGGGCGTGCTCGACCTGCCGCAGCTGATCGTGGTGAGTCTCGCGGTGGGCGTGTGCACGGTGTTCTTCGACGTCGCGTACCAGTCGTACCTGCCGTCGCTGGTCGGGCGCGGCCAGCTCGTCGAGGGCAACTCGAAGCTGCAGGCCAGCCTGTCGGTCGCGGAGGTGTCCGGGCCTGCGATCGGCGGTTACGCGGCGCAGTTCCTCGGCGCGGCCAACGGCGTGCTCGCCACCGGAGTCGGCTACCTGAGCTCGGCGTTCTTCCTGGTGCGGATCAAGACCGTCGAGCCGGCGCCGGAACGTCACGCGGACCCGCACCTGCGCCGCGAGATCATGGAAGGGCTGCGGTTCGTCTTCAGCAACACCACGTTGCGCATGATCGTGGCCTGCACCGGCACGTCGAACTTCTTCCACGGCATCCAGACCGCCGTGATGGTGCTGTTCCTGCTGCAGACCGTCGGACTGAGTGAGGGAACGGCCGGCCTCGTGCTCAGCGCGGGCGGCGTCGGCGGCGTGCTCGGCGCGGCGTTCGCGTACAAGATCGGCCTGTGGGTCGGGCAGGCCAGGATGATCTGGCTCATCCCCGTGCTGACCTGGCCGTTCACCCTGTTCCTGCCGTTCATCTCGGACGGCTGGGGCCTGGTGCTGCCGATGGTCGGCCTCGCCGTGAACGTGTTCGGCATCGTCGTCTACAACGTCGGCCAGGTGAGCTACCGGCAGGCGATCTGCCCGGACCACCTGCTGGGCCGGATGAACGCCTCGATCCGCTGGGTGGTGTGGGGCTCGACCCCGCTGGGCGCCTTGCTGGGCGGCGTGCTCGGCTCGTGGATCGGCATCGTGCCGACGCTGTGGGTATCACTCATCGGGGCCGTCGCCGGGATGGTGTGGGTGCTGCTCTCACCGTTGCGGACGATGCGTGACCTACCGACCGAAGCTAGCGTCGACGCCCATGGCTGACACTCGGGTGCTGCGGGACGGTCTCCACTTCGGCGAGGGACCGCGACGCGGCCCCGACGGCCGGCTCTACTACTCCGACTTCTACGCGGGCGAGGTGCACGCGCTCGACCTCGCGACCGGCGACGACGAGGTCGTCGTCGCCTTCGACGGCCAGCCGTCCGGGCTCGGGTGGCTGCCCGACGGACGCATGCTCGTCGTGTCGATGCTCGACCACACCGTGCGCCGCCTCGAAGGCGACGACCTCGTCCTGCACGCTGATATATCGGATATCGCGACCTTCCACGCGAACGACATGCTCGTCGACGGCGAGGGCCGCGCGTACGTCGGCAACTTCGGCTTCGACCTGCACGGCCTCATCTCGGAGGTCGGCATCCCCCGGCTGCTGGAGCCCGACTTCGAACCGCCGGGCGCCGCCCTCGCGCTCGTGCAGCCCGACGGCTCCGTCAGCGTCGCCGCCGAGGACCTCAAGTTCCCCAACGGCATGGCGCTGCTGCCCGACCCGACGGGCGAGTCGGAGAGCGGCAACATCCTGGTCGTCGCCGAGACCGTTGCATTCAAACTGACTTCGTTTTCGGTCGACCGAAACGGATCGTTGCAAAACCGCAGGGTGTGGGCCGAGGTGAAGGAGTTCGGCATCGCGCCGGACGGGATCGCCGGGGACGGGGACGGCGTGTGGGTGGCGCCGGCCTTGCAGCCGGCGGTGTTCCGGGTGACCGAGGGCGGCAAGATCACGCACCGGGTGGAGACGACGCAGACGTGCTTCGCCGTCGCGGTCGTCGACGACAAGCTCGTGTGCCTGACGGCGCCGGACTCGCACCCGGACGTGGTCAAGCCCGAGCGGCTCGGGAAGGTCGAGGTGTACGACCTGAACTGATATATCGGATGCGACATATCAGTTCACCGAACTAAGCCAGGGCGTCCCACCAGGACTTGTCGAGCTCGCCGCGCGCGACGAGCACGGCAGGTCCGGTGAGCGTCGACGTCGTCGGCTCGATGGTGACGAAGACCTGACCGCCGAGCACGTCGACGGTCGCGGAGCCGGTGGTCCGGCCCTGGCCCGCGAGCCACGACGCGACGGACGCGACGGTGCCGGTGCCACACGAGCGAGTCTCGCCGACGCCGCGCTCATAGACGCGCATCTTCAACGCGCCACCGCGGGGCGAGTCAGCGTCGAGGACGTTGATCAGCTCGATGTTCACGCCGTGCGGGAAGATCACCGGGTCGAAGCCGGGCGGCACCGTGAGGTCGAAGCCGTCGACCGGGGCGTCGGTGACGCACGCCAGGTGCGGGTTGCCGACGTCGACCGCGAAGCCGCCGATGCCGTGGCCGTCGACCGCGGCGATGGACGTGCCGGTCACCCGTGCGGGGCCCATGTCGTTCGTGACAGAGCCGTCCGGGTGCGTGGTGACGGTCTTGTCGCCGGCGCGCGTGCCGACGACGAACGTGCCCTGCGGCTGGTGGCCGGCGTCGACCAGGTAGCGGGCGAAGACGCGCAGGCCGTTGCCGCACATCTCGGCGATGGAGCCGTCGGCGTTGCGGTAGTCCATGAACCACTTGCCGTCAGACCGAACGACGCGCAGCACGCCGTCCGCGCCGAGGCCGCGCTGCCGGTCGCACAGCGCCTGGACGCGCGCCACCGTCAGATCCAGCTGGTCATCGAGGTCGGGCAGGATGACGAAGTCGTTCTCCGTGCCGTGCCCCTTCACGAACTCCACGGCACCAGGTTACCGGCGGCTTCCAAAAGATCCGGCCGTGCACCGTCCAGCCAGGTGATGCGCTGGTCACGCCGGAACCAGGATCGTTGACGACGCACGAACCGCCGGGTCGCGCGTTTGGTCTCCTCCGCGGCGAAGTCGATCGTGCACGCTCCGTCCATTGCGGACAGCACCTGCTGGTAGCCCAGCGCGCGCGACGCGGTCCTGCCCTCGCGCAGGCCGATCCGGACCAGAGCGCGCACCTCGTCCTCCAAACCGGAGCGGAACATCACGTCCACGCGCTGGTCGACGCGCGAGTCCAGTTCGGACACCTCGCGGTCGACGCCGATCTGGACGGTGTCGTAGCGAGCGGGACCGGGCTTGGGGAGGTTCGCGGAGAACGGTTCCCCGGTCAGCTCGATGACCTCCAGCGCGCGCACGATGCGGCGCCCGTTCGAAGGCAGGATCGCGATCGCGGCAGCCGGATCGAGCGTTTGCAGCCGTTGGTGCAACGCCTCCGGACCCACGGCGGCCAGCTCCGCCTCGAAGCGCTCGCGCACCGCGTCGTCGGTACCGGGGAACTTCAGGTCGTCGAGCACCGCCTGCACGTACAACCCCGAACCGCCCACGAGGATCGGCGGGCGGCCGTCGGCGAGCAGGCGTTCGATCACGGCGCGGGTTTCGCGTTGATAAGCCGCCACCGACGCGGTCTCGGTGACGGAGAGAACGTCGAGCAGGTGATGCGGTACGCCGCGCCGCTCGGCCAGCGTCATCTTCGCGGTGCCGATGTCCATGCCGCGGTAGAGCTGCATGGCGTCGGCGTTGACGACCTCTCCCCCGAACCGTTCCGCCAGAGCGACGGCCAGGTCGGACTTGCCGGTCGCGGTGGGTCCGACGACTGCGATGGGCGTGATCACTGGCGCTCCCAGACAGCGACGTGGTAGCCCACGCCGAACGGTGCGAAGAACTCGGCACTGGCGCAGCGCCACGGGCCGGGCACGCCGGCGAGCACCTGCCACGCCGCGCGACCCTGCGCGCCGAGCTCGCGGGCGAGTTCGAGGTCGAGTGCGAGCAGGCCGTCCACATCCGCGGAGGCCAGCAATTCATGAACGTGTGCGTCGAACGGTCCCGAACGCTCGTCGTTCGAACCGGGTGAGCGCAAGCCGTGCCGGGTCGAGCCGTCGCCCAGGATCAAGAGCCCGGCGTCCTCTCCGGCGATTTGTTGTCCAAACGAGACACATTCGGAAGGGGGCAGGTCAGGCGCTATGAGTTCGACGCGTGACACCTCGATCGCACAGTGTTCACGAAGCCACGCGGTGATTAGCACTGGCAACGGAATTCGGGGGTCTGGAGGCAAGTCACCGCCGAGTGACACAGGCACATCGACCCCATAACCGAGAAAAGTTCCCGACAACGGTGGCACGTAGGTCGCGGGCCCGCTGTCGTCCACCGCGACGGCAACCCACGGACCGGGCAGTTTTCCTGCTGCGGCAAGGGATGCGGCGCGCACGGGCGCGGTCTCGGCGGCGGCTCCCGCGACCAGTTCTGGCACCAGAAGTGGCGGGTGCGGCACCACTGCTGCACGGGTGATCACAACGAACGAGGCTACCTATCGTGGACTCCCAGTACCGAGTCGAGCTCTGACCTGTTTGAATGCGCGCGGGGAACTGGGGACGGGAGACCCTCCAGCGCCCGTATTGCATCGGCCCCGCCGGCAGGCGGGGCGCCCGTGGCTGGCACGGGCGTCAGATGGGAGGAACCGGCGATGTCGGAGCAGGACAGCACACCGGAGGCCGTGGTGGAGCCCGCTGCGGTCGAGGGTGGAGTCGAGGAAACGCCGAAGGAGACCGCACCGCAGGCGACGCCTCCGGCCGTCCCCGTGGCGTCGGACCACCCTGACCGCTGGGGGCGCGTTGACGCCGACGGCACCGTGTACGTGAAGACCGACGACGGCGAGCGCGCCGTCGGGTCGTGGCAGGCGGGCGAGCCGGTCGAGGGCCTCGCGCACTTCGCGCGTCGCTTCGACGACCTGCGCACCGAGGTCGAGCTGCTGGTGACGCGGCTGCAGTCCGGCGCCGGCGACCCCAAGCACGCCCTGACCAGCGCGAAGCACGTGAAGGAGCAGCTCGCCGAGGCCGCCGTCGTCGGTGACCTCAAGGCGCTGGCCGCCCGCGTGGAGCACGTGCTGGTGCAGGCCGAGGCGGGCATGGAGAAGGCGAAGGAGGCCAAGGAGGCCGCCCGCGCCCAGTCCGTCGCCCGCAAGCAGGCCCTGGTCGACGAGGCCGAGTCGATCGCGAACGAGTCCACCCAGTGGAAGGTCGCCGGCGACCGGCTGCGCCAGATCCTCGACGAGTGGAAGACCATCCGCGGCGTCGACCGCAAGACCGACGAGCAGCTGTGGCGCCGGTTCTCGAAGGCCCGTGACGCGTTCAACCGCCGCCGCGGCTCGCACTTCGCCGACCTCGACCGCCAGCGCTCGGTCGCGAAGGCCTCCAAGCAGGCCCTCGTCGAAGAGGCCGAGAAGCTGATCGACTCCGACGACTGGGGCCCCACGGCCGGTCGCTACAAGGAGCTCATGGTCGAGTGGAAGGCCGCCGGGCGTGCGCCCAAGGAGGCCGACGACGCGCTGTGGCAGCGGTTCCGGGCCGCGCAGGACGCGTTCTTCCAGAAGCGCTCCGAGGCCTTCAGCGAGCGCGACGCCGAGTTCTCGGCGAACGCGAAGCTGAAGGAGGAGCTGCTCGCCGAGGCCGAGGCGATCGACCCGTCGGGCGACCTGGAGACCGCGCGCCAGCAGCTCTACAAGATCCAGGAGCGCTGGGACGCGATCGGCAAGGTGCCGCGCGAGCGCATCCGCGAGCTCGAGGGCAAGCTGCGCACGATCGAGGAGAAGGTCCGCGGTGCGGTCGACGCCCAGTGGCGTCGCTCGGACCCCGAGGCCGAGGCCAGGGTCGCGCAGTTCCGCGAGCGCGTGGAGCAGTTCGAGGCGCAGGCCGCGAAGGCCCGTGCCGCGGGCGACAAGCGCCGCACCGAGCAGGCCGAGGCCCAGGCGGCCCAGTGGCGCGAGTGGCTCGCGGCCGCTGAGCAGGCGCTGGCGACCCGCTAGTCCTAACGGTCTGAGGCCCCCTCTCCCGCGCGGGAGAGGGGGCCTCAGACGTGTTCAGCGGACCACACGCCACTGTTGGTCTGCCTTGTTCTCACACGTCCACACGACGAGCCAGGTGCCGTTGGGGTAGGTGTCGCTCTCGCCCGCGACCAGACACTCCCCTGATCGAACGTTCGCGTACTGGTTGCCGTTCTGCTCGCGCCACAGCTGGTGCTCGCGGCTCCACGAACAACCGCGGCCGAACACCTGCTCCAGCCGTGCGGCGGCCTCTGTCGCCGTTTCGAGGCAGAGGTCGGCGTGGGTGTTCCGGATGCGGAACACACCGGCGTCCACGAACTCCCGCACCCAGTTCGGCTGGAACTTGGCGCCCTCGGCACCTGGCGGCTCCTTGGCCCACATGACGGCTTCCTTGGACCCGTCGTAGAGGTCCGCCACCTTCTCGGTGTTGGCGGGCATCAGGTAGCCCGGTCCGTCGGCGGCCGGCTTCACGGTCGTCGGCTGCTGAGCCGGGGGTTGCGGCTGGGGTTGCGGTGGTGGCGCCTTCTGCGTCGGCTTGCCGGTGGCCGCGACGGGTGGTTGCGCGGCCGAGGTGGGAGCGGCGGACGAACCGGCCGCGGACGGCGGTGTCGAGGCCAGCGGCGGGCTTGATGTGTCCTCGTCCGCGGATTTCGTGCCGTTGCTCAGGTTCGCGACCACGACGAGCACCGACACCACGACGATCACGACCACCACTGCGGCGAGGAGCAACCACGGTGAGCGTTTCGGCGACCCGTAGATGTTCAGATCACGGCCGACGGAGTGCGCCTGCGCCGAGATGCCGTTGTTGTCGCCGTGTGTGGCGTTGGTGCTCTCCCCCGCGTCCGTCATCCCCAGCGCACCTCGACTCACGTTCACCGTTTGACGGGAAAGGAATCGAGAACGTGCGCGGGTTCATTACAGCTGGGGCGGACGGGAAGCCGCGATCCGGACCCACTTCACCAGCAGGAAGATCACCGCGATCACCGCGATGATCAACCCGGCGCCGGGACCCGGTCCGATCGCCTTGTTGCTCGTGGTCGTCTGCTGCGTCCAGATCGACAGCACGCCCGTCACCGACCCGGCGAACAGGCCCAGCGCGCACACCCACGCGAGGCCCCAGCGCCGCACCGCGAGCGTGATGCCGGACCCGAGCACACCGATGCCCAGCGCGAAGAACGAGAACAACCGCGGCACGAAGCTCGTCGACTCACCGAGCACGACGTCCAGGCCCGTGTCGTCACCGACCCACGGCAGGATCAGCGACACGAGCAACGCCAGCACCGCGATCGAGATCGTGAACGCGCCGGTCCCGGGGTCGATGCGCTTGGCCGCCTGCTGTTCCACCGCGTCGATCTCCTTGCGCAGGTATTCCTCTTCGCTCACTGCGCCGCACACCCGGACACGGCGGGCAGCGGAGCGGGAGCGCCGAACGACGGCAGGCCCAGCCCGACGCCCGCGGTCTTGGGCTTGATGCCCGCCTCGGAACGGTCGCCGGCCTTGGTGCGGCGCCACGTCAGCGGTTCGCCGTCGGCGACGAGGTAGTGCGGGGCGGCGTAGGTGACGACGGTTTCGACGACGTCGCCGGGACGCGGAGCGGTGGCGCCAGGTGTGAAGTGCACGAGACGTCCGTCGCGCGCGCGGCCGCTCATGCGGTGCGTCTCGGCGTCGCGCTTGCCCTCACCGGTGGCGACGAGGACCTCGACGGTGCGGCCGACCTGCTCGATGTTCAACGAGTGGGTCATCTCGTTCTGCAGCGCGACGAGGCGGTCGAACCGTTCCTGCACAACGGCCTTGGGCAGCTGGTCCGGCAGGTCCGCGGCGGGGGTGCCTGGGCGCTTGGAGTACTGGAACGTGAACGCCGACGAGAACCTGGCCTGGCGCACCACGTCGAGCGTGCCCTGGAAGTCCTCCTCGGTCTCACCGGGGAAGCCGACGATGATGTCGGTGGTGATCGCGGCGTCCGGCATGGCGGCGCGGACCTTGTCGATGATGCCCAGGTACTTCTCGGTCCGGTACGAGCGGCGCATCGCCTTGAGCATGCGGTCCGAACCGGACTGCAGCGGCATGTGCAGCTGGTGGCACACGTTCGGTGTCTCGGCCATCGCGGCGATGACGTCGTCGGTGAAGTCCTTGGGGTGCGGCGAGGTGAAGCGCACGCGCTCAAGTCCGTCGATCTCACCGCAGGCACGCAGCAGCTTGCCGAACGCGAACCGGTCGCCGAACTCGACGCCGTAGGAGTTCACGTTCTGGCCCAGCAGCGTCACTTCCAGCACGCCCTCGTCCACCAGCGTCTGGACCTCGGCGAGCACGTCGCCGGGGCGGCGGTCCTTCTCCTTGCCCCGCAACGACGGGACGATGCAGAACGTGCAGGTGTTGTTGCAGCCCACCGAGATCGACACCCAGCCCGAGTAGGCGGAGTCGCGGGCGGCGGGCAACGAGGACGGGAACGTCTCCAGCGCGTCGAGGATCTCGACCTGCGCCTCCTCGTTGTGGCGCGCGCGTTCGAGCAGCACCGGCAGCGAACCGATGTTGTGCGTGCCGAACACGACGTCGACCCACGGGGCGCGGCGGACGATCTCGCTGCGGTCCTTCTGCGCGAGGCAGCCGCCGACGGCGATCTGCATGCCCGGTTTCGCGGCCTTCTGCGGGGCGAGGTGGCCGAGCGTGCCGTACAGCTTGTTGTCGGCGTTCTCCCGGACCGCGCAGGTGTTGAAGACGACGACGTCGGCCTGCGTGTCCTCGGCGGCCCGCTCGTAGCCGGCGTCTTCCAGCAGGCCGGCGAGCCGCTCTGAGTCGTGCACGTTCATCTGGCAGCCGAACGTGCGGACCTGGAACGTCTTGGGAACCTGCGCGGTGCTCACCCGGACACGATAAACCCTGGCCGAACCCGGTCGTGCCTTGACCAGGCACGACCAGGAGCGCGCGAGAAGTGGACCTTTCGTCGGGTGCAAGCGCGGAACGCCTCCGTGGCACGATGCGGAGGTGCTGGGACGAGTGCATGTCGCCGTGAGCCTGTTGACCGCCGCAACGGTCCTGACGGGGTGTGGCAGCACGCTCGAAGACGTCAAGATCACGATGGCGACCGGCAGCGAGCCCGGCGTCTACTACCGGCTCGGCAACGCCCTCGCGGACGTCTGGAGCGGGCGCCTCGGCATCGCGCGGCCCCAGGTCGTGGCGACGGCCGGGTCCAAGGACAACGTCACCCGGCTGGTCAACAACCAGGCCCAGGTCGGCTTCTCGCAGGCCGACGCCGTCGAAGGGGTGGCGGGCGCCTCCAAGCTGCGCGCGCTGGCCCGGATGCACGACGATTACCTGCAGATCATCGTCCGCGCGGATCTGCCGGTGACGAAGCTCTCCCAGCTGTCGGGGATGCGCGTGTCGATCGGCGCGCGGGAGTCGGGCGTCGAGATCATCGCGAAGCTCCTGCTGCAGGCTGAGAACGTCACGCCGCAGACGGTCAACCTCAGCCTCGACGAGTCCGCCCTGGCGATGAGGGAGGGACGGATCGAAGCGTTCTTCTGGTCGGGCGGGTTGCCGACCGCGGGCATCACGCAGCTGACCAGGGATCTCGGCGTGAGGATGCTCGACCTGCGCGACGAGTTGCCACCCTTCCGCGAGAAATATCCCGTGTACGGGTCGGCGACGCTGCCCGCCTCCACCTACAACCTGCAGACAGCCCCGGTGACCACCCTCGTCGTGCGCAACTTCCTGCTCGTCACCGAGTCGATGCCGGACGACGTCGCCGAGGCGCTGGTGCGGCAGATGTTCGAAGGACAGCCGGACCTGGCGAAGGCGCACTCGGCGGCGCGGACGATCGAGCAGCGGTCGGCGATCGAGACGTCACCGGTACCGCTGCACAACGGCGCGATGCGCTACTACCGCGAGTCCAAAGTCTGATATCCAATATATTAGATATCAGCACTGATGTATCGGATACTGGACATCAGACGGCTGGAAGTTCGATCACGACCTTGAGGCCGCCGTCCTCCGGCGATTCCAGGCGCACGTTGCCGTCGACGCGCTCGACGACCAGCCGCACGATCGACAGCCCGAGCCCGGACCCCGGCACGTTCTGGTGAGCCGGACTGCGCCAGAACCGGTCGGTCGCCCGTTCGAGCTCGTCGGGCTGCAACCCCGGCCCGTGGTCCGCGACGGACAGCCGCACGACACCGTTGTCCTTGCGAACGTCGACAACGATCAACGTGCCCTCAGGGGTGAACTTCAGGGCGTTGTCGAGCAGCGCGTCCAGAATCGTCTCGACGCCCCGCGGCGGCGCGAGCGCCATTCCGACACGCTCCCCGTCGAGCACCAAATGCACTTCCTTCGCCGAAGCAGCCGCCTGCCAAGCAGACAACCGCGCGGCCACGGACTTGTCGACGTCGACGGGCACCGGGTCGACGGAGCTGGACTCGGCACGAGCCATGGCGAGCAGCTCGTCGAGGATCCGGTTCAGCCGATCGGTCTCGCTCAACGCCTCCACCTGGTGCACCTCGGCCTCGGCGTCGACGTGACCCTCCAGGTTGGACAGCCGGAGTTTCAAGGCCGTCAACGGGTTCCGCAGCTGATGTGAGGCATCGGCGACGAAGGCCCGTTGCGCGGCCAGGACGTCGCTCACGTTCGCGGCCATCTGGTCGAACGACCGCGACAGCTGACGCAGTTCCGGAGGCCCGCTCTCCGCCCCCACCGGCGGCACCGGCCGGCCGGACACCACGGCGGCCAGCAGCTTCCCGGTCGCGTCGTCCAGAGCCTGCACCGGCCGCAAAGTCCACCGCACCACCGGCAACGCCAGCAGCACCGCCAGGGCCAGCACCAGCAGCGACGCCGCCAGCAGCAACCCCCACCACGCGAGCACCTCGAACCGGGTCTTCGACGTCGGCGAGAACGTGATCACCGCGCCCCGCACCTCGCCGTCGACCAGCACGGGCTCGGCGAGCACCAACCTGGCTTCACTCCACGGCATGAACAACGGCGGCGCGACCGGCAGCCGTCCGGCCAGCGCCTTGTTGACCAGGTCCTGGACCGCCGAGTCACCCAGCGCGAGGTCGTTGCGGGAGGCGACCAACGGCACCGTCGGCGCGTCGCGGGCCACCACGGCCACGCCGATGTCGTAGAGCTCGGTGTACCGCTCCAGCTCGGGCCGCAGCAGGTGCGGTTTGTCGTCGATCAACGGCCGCTGCGCCAGGGACGCGAACCGGCTGGTGTCGGTGAGGCGGTCGAGGAACATCTCCTGCTGCTCCGCGGCTGCCACACCCCGCCCCAGCGGCACGCCGAGACCGACGAGCACCAGCACGATGAGGGCGAGCACCACACCCAGCAGTCGAGACCTCACGAACAGTCACCCCGAACGAGCGCGACACGCCGAAGAAAAATCCCCCGATCGGACAGATTCACGACACCTGTCCCAACCGATAACCGACACCCCGCACGGTCTCCAGCAACGCCGGCCGGCCGAGCTTCGTACGCAGCGTGGCGACGTGCACGTCCAGCGTCCGGTTCGCGCCGGACCACGTCCTCCCCCACACCTCCGCGAGGATCCGCTCCCGCGTGCACACCGCGCCACCAGCGGCCATGACCAGCGCGAGCACCTGGAACTCCTTGCGCGAGAGGGCAACGGCCTCACCCGCCACGGTGACCTCGTGACGCCCCAGGTCCACCCGCACGTCGCCGGTCTCGAACACCTCCGTCGACACCGCGCCGACCCCGACCGGATCGGCACCGCGGCGACGGCGCACGGCGTGCACCCGCGCCACGAGTTCGCCCACGTCATAGGGCTTCACCAGGTAGTCGTCGGCCCCGGCGTGCAGGCCGAGGATCCGGTCGTCGATCTCCCCTCGCGCCGACACGACGATGATCGCGACGTCCGAGGCCGCACGGATGGCGCGGCACAGCGTCACGCCGTCCATGTCGGGCAGGCCGAGGTCCAGCAGCACCACGTCGACGCCTGTGAGGCGGTCGAGCGTGCCGCGGCCGGTGGCCTGCCGGTCCACGTGGAAACCCCGTCTGGTCAGGGCTGGGACCAAGGCCTCGGCGACCCTGTCGTCGTCCTCGACGAGCAGCACGCGCACTTTCGCTACCTCCCGGGCAACCGATGTCTGCCTGTGACAGAGTTGAGACCCTAAGTCTTGCTCAATGTCCTGGACTGGTGTGGTGGCGGACACCTAGGTTTCCGCCAACGCAGACGACCCCAAATGGAGGACTGGATGACTGCCGCCTCTACCCCGCCGATGATTCGTGTGGCGGGTGTGGACAAGTTCTTCGGCCCGTTGCACGTGCTCAAGAACGTGCAGCTGGAGGTGCCGAAGGGGCAGGTCGTGGTCGTGCTGGGGCCGTCGGGTTCCGGCAAGTCGACCCTGTGCCGGACCATCAACCGCCTCGAGCCGATTGATTCCGGACTCATCGAGGTCGACGGGCAGCCCCTTCCCGCCGAAGGAAAGGAACTGGCCCGCCTGCGCGCCGATGTCGGCATGGTGTTCCAGTCCTTCAACCTTTTCGCGCACAAAACCATCGTCGAGAACGTGATGCTCGCTCCGACGAAGGTGCGCAAGACCCCCGCGGCCGAAGCGCGCAAGACCGCGATGGAGCTGCTGGAGCGCGTCGGGATCGCCAACCAGGCCGACAAGTTCCCGGCTCAGCTCTCGGGTGGGCAGCAGCAGCGTGCGGCGATTGCCCGCGCGCTCGCGATGAAGCCCAAGGTGATGCTGTTCGACGAGCCCACCTCCGCGCTCGACCCGGAGATGGTCCAGGAGGTCCTGGACGTCATGACGGGCCTCGCGAAGGACGGCATGACGATGCTCGTCGTCACGCACGAGATGGGCTTCGCCCGCAAGGCCGCGGACCGGGTGATCTTCATGTCCGACGGCGAGGTCGTCGAGGATTCGACCCCGGAAGAGTTCTTCTCGGCCCCGAAGTCCAACCGCGCGAAGGACTTCCTTGGCAAGATCCTGACTCACTAGAAGTCAGCCCACTTTTCGAACGAATGGCAGGAGAAGGACGATGAGGGTTCGCACCCTTGCGGCGGTGCTGCTGGCGGGTGGTCTCGCCCTGACCGCTTGTGGCAAGGAAGGCACCGGCACGGGCGACTCTGGCGCGCCGGCCGGCGTCTTCGAGGTGGCCAAGGACGTCAAGGTCGACGGTTCGCCGACGTTCGAGAAGATCAAGGCCCGCGGCAACCCGGTCGTCGGTGTCAAGGAGGACCAGCCGGGTCTGGGCTTCAAGGACCCGACGTCCAACAAGTACACCGGCTTCGACATCGACATGGCGAAGCTGATCGCGGCGCAGCTCGGCTACGACCCCGAGAAGATCACCTTCAAGACGATCCAGTCCGCGGCCCGCGAGCAGGCGATCATCAACGGCGACATCGACTACTACGTCGGTACGTACTCGATCACCGACGCCCGCAAGGACAAGGTGTCGTTCGCCGGCCCGTACTACGTCGCGGGCCAGGACCTGCTGGTGAAGAAGGACAACTCCGACATCACCGGTCCGGACTCCATCAAGAGCAAGAAGGTCTGCTCGGTGACCGGCTCCACGCCGGCCAAGGCCCTGCGCGACAAGAAGCTCGTCGAGCCCGACTCGAACGTCGTCGAGCTCCAGAGCTACTCGCTGTGCGTGACGAAGCTGCTCGACGGTGAGGTCGACGCGGTCAGCACCGACGACGCGATCCTCAAGGGCTACGCGGCCGACGAGCCGGACAAGCTCAAGGTCGTCGGCAAGACCTTCTCCACGGAGAAGTACGGCATCGGTCTCGCCAAGGACGACAAGGCGCTCCGCACCAAGATCAACGAGATCCTGGAGAAGTCGCTGTCCGACGGCAAGTGGGACCAGATCTACAAGAACACGCTGGGCAAGTCGGGTTCGGAAGGCAAGCACCCGACCCTCGAGAAGTACTGACGTTCCTTTGTGGCCGGTGGACTCGCACGGCGGGTCCACCGGCCGTTCCATTGACGACGGACGACGGCAAGGAATTCGATGGGCGTCCTCACCCGAAACCTCGACCTGTTCGTGCACCACTTCGCGAACACGCTCAAGCTGTTCGCGGTCTCCGGTATCGCGTCGCTGCTGCTGGGCGTCTTCCTCGCGATGCTGCGCGTCAGCCCGGTTCCCGTGTTCCGCGGGGTCGGCACGCTGTACGTGACGGTCGTGCGCAACACGCCGCTCACGCTGGTGTTCGTGTTCTTCGTGTTCGCGTACCCCTACCTGGAGATCATCAAGTTCGAGTTCTTCACCGCCGCGGTCGTGGCGCTGACGCTCTACACGTCGGCGTTCGTCTGCGAGGTCGTCCGCTCCGGCATCAACACGGTGCCGATCGGCCAGGCAGAGGCGTCGCGCGCACTGGGTCTGACGTTCACCCAGATGCTCGGCAGCATCGTGCTCCCGCAGGCGCTGCGCTCCGTCGTCCCGCCCATGGTCAGCACGTTCATCGCGTTGCTGAAGAACACCACCGTCGCGGCGGGCTTCTCCGTCCGGGAGGCGGGCGCCATCCGCGACGCGCTGTCCGAGCTCGGTGAGGACACCCTGACCGGCATGCTGTGGGTCGCCGGCATCTTCGTCCTGCTGGTAATGCCGCTGACGTACCTGCAGCGGGTTCTGGAAAAGCGCTGGAGCGTGTCCCGATGAGCACCGTCCTCTTCGACGTTCCCGGTCCACGGGCCAAGATCCGCTACCGCGCCTACGCGGTCGTCGGCATCGCCGCGATCGCCGCTCTCGCCGGCTACGTCGTGTGGCGCTTCTTCGACACCGGCCAGTTCGAGGGCCGCAAGTGGAGCTGGTTCGAGTACAAGCAGATCCAGATCTCCCTGTTCGAGGCGCTCGGCCGCACGCTCAGCGCGTTCGCGGTCGGTGCGGTGCTGGCGCTCGTGTTCGGCGCGGTGTTCGCGGCGGCACGGCTGTCGGACCACAAGTGGATCAGCGCGCCGGCGGCGGTGATCGTGGAGCTGTTCCGCGCGATCCCGCTCGTCATCATGATGTTCTTCTTCTACTACGGCCTGCCGACGACGGGCATCAAGCTCACCGCGTTCACCGCCGTGGTGCTCAGCCTGATGCTGTACAACGGCTCGGTGCTCGCGGAGATCTTCCGCGCGGGCATCAACTCGTTGCCCAAGGGGCAGAGCGAGGCCGCGTACGCGCTGGGCATGCGCAAGACGCAGGTGATGGTGCTCGTGCTGCTGCCACAGGCGTTGCGCGCGATGTTGCCGACCATCATCAGCCAGCTCGTCGTGCTGCTGAAGGACACCGCGCTCGGCTTCCTCATCACCTTCGAGGAGCTGCTGTACTGGGGCCGCCAGATCGGTGGCCAGCTGCAGTTCGGCCGTCCGCTGATCCCGACGATGATCGTGGTCGCGTCCATCTACATCGGACTGTGCCTGCTCCTCACGTGGTTCGCGAACTACCTGGAGAAGCGCAACCGCCGCAACAAGAAGGTAATCAAGCTGGACAACGACGACGCCGCGCAGGTCCAGCTCGGCGCGGCGGGCGCCTCGCAGGCCGTGGGCGGCGCCTGATCACAGCGGAAGACGAAACGGGGCGCGTCCACTTCGGACACGCCCCGTTTTCTATTGCCAGACCACGGAATCGCAGTTGGTCGCCACGTAGTCCGCCGCCTGCGCGCCGTCACCCGCCTCGGCTTTGGCGGCCGTCTCACGGGCGTAGCGCTGCCCGTCCGGGTCCTCCGGCGAGAACTTCGGCAGCACCTCGTCCATCACCTTCAACGCCGCGGTAGCCGCCGTCTGGTCGCCACGCTTGCGCGCGTCCTCCCAGTCGAGGTACCAGGCGCACGAGTTGGTGATCTCCAGAACGACCCGCTCACTGCCCGACGGCAGCCTGTCCGGCCCTGGGCCCGACTTCTCCGCCAGCACCGCGAGATCCGGCTGGTGGCCCCCAGGCCAGTCGAAGCGGGAGTAGCCGTCCTGCAACGCTTTCGCGTACTGCTGCTGGTCCAGCAGCTGCGGCGGAGCCGGTGGCGGCGACGCACAGCCCGACGCGACAGCCATGAGCAGGAGCGCCGCGATCAGTGGCCGCTCCACCACAACGTTCCTCCGACGGTGCCCGAGGTGTAGGGGCTGTTCGACGCGAGGCAGAACTTGGTACCCGCCTTGAAGTTCGTGCCCACGTGCTTGCGGTACTCCTCCATCCGGATGAACGCGCCACGCGTGTTGCGGTCGCCGCACTTGTACCAGGCGAGCTGCATGACACCGGCGAGCGCGACCTGGGCGTCGATGTTCGACCCGGCGACGGTGATCGTGCGGGCGGTGGTGAACCAGGTGATCTGGTTGTGCTTGAACGGCACCGTGATCGTGGTCGACGCCGCTTGCGCGGGCGCCGCCGACAGCATCGCGAAGCCGACCGCGAGCAGGCCGGCGAGAACACGTTTCATCGAGAATTTCCCCTCAGGAGTAGACGTTCCAGTCGACGACGCCGCACCAGCCGTCCTCGCAGTCCCCCACCACGCCCAGACAGAACGTGGTGCCCGCGCGGAAGTTCGTCCCCAGGAGCCGGCGCGAACGATCACCCGCCGGGAACCGGACGGGCGTGCCGGCCACCCGGAGGTCACCGTCGCGGTACCACCGGATCTCCAGGTCGACGGGACTGGACGTGACCCGCAGGTAGACGTCCGAGCCGTCGGCGGTGATCGTGCGGACTGCGAGCAGGTCGGCCGATGCGGTTCGCATGCGCGGAACGTATCGACGGAAGCGGAACCGGGTCGTCTCACGAACAGTGGATCTCTCGTCAACTTTCGCGGTACGCTCCCGGTTGGGGGGATCTACCGCGGTGACGTCACATGGATGAGGGGCATTGTGACGCGCGTGCTCGTAGTCGACGACCAGCCGTTGTTCAGAGCCGGCCTGGTCGCATTGCTGAACGGTTCACCGGATCTGACCGTCGTCGGCGAGGCCGCCGACGCTGACACCGCTGTGCGGCTGGCCGAGTCGTGCCGGCCGGACGTGATCCTGCTCGACATCCGCCTGCCGGGGCTCACGGCGCTCAAACGCGTCGCGACGTCCGCGCGGGTGCTGGTGCTGACCACGGTCGACCTGGACGAGTACGTCCACGAGGCGCTGCGCCTGGGCGCCGCCGGGTTCGTGCTGAAGAAGTCGGAACCCGCCCGGCTGCTGGCCGCGATCAGCGCCGTGGCGTCCGGTGAGATGCAGTTCGGTCCCACGGTCATGCGCCGGTTCGTCGAGGCGTACCTGCGCGGTGACACCGCCGTGTCACCGTGGGGTTCGGTCGGCCTGGACAGGCTCACCGGCCGTGAACGCGAGGTGCTGCGGCTCGTCGGCACCGGCCTCACGAACGCCGCCATCGCGAGCAGGCTGTCCGTCACCGAGGGCACGGTGAAGACGCACCTCAACCGCGTGATGACGAAGCTGCGGCTGACCAGCCGGGCGCAGGCCGTGGTGATGGCCTACGAGTCCCGGCTGGTCGTGCCGCAGCTGGCCGGCTGACTACCAGCGCAGGCCGAGGTGGGCGAAATCAGGCGTCTGCTTGTCGACGGTCAGCGAGATGGGGCCTGCGTGGATGCCCTCGCAGGTCCAGGAACCGGGAGGGTCGTCCGACCAGATCTCGCGCTTGCACGTGGTCGGCCCCTGGCTGTCCCACACGTCCCAGGTGGTGCGGTAGTTGGCGTACGGCCACTTCCGGTCGATGTCCACGTCGACGGAGAGCCTGCCGCCGGGGAAGCTCAGGTGCGCGATCTGGCACTCGCTCTGCGTCGGGACCGCCCCGCACATCCCGCTCGTGCCGCCCGCCACGGCGTTCGTGGCGGCCACCGGCACCACAAGGGCCGCGAGCGCGACCGAAAGCATCAATTCACGAATCTTCATCGTTTCCCCCAGGAAATGTCAGAACTCGGCACAAACCGGCTCGGTGGCACGGGTGAACGTGTCCCCCGTTTGAATCCAGAACTCCCCGCACCACAACGCGCCGTCGAACGTCTTCTGGTTCACCTCGACGCGATACGACTCCTGATACGTCCAGTACTTGGTCACACTGTCGCCCAGGTGGCCGTTCGGGCCGAACGCCCGGAAGAAACCGGTCTGACTGGGCTCCCCCCATGGCACCGGCGCGAACTGCACGACCATCCTGAGCACCGAACACCCGTCACCGGTCTGCGGCACGATGAACACGTTGATCGTGCCGTTCCCCTGGGTCTGGGGAATCGTGCACCACGACTCCTCGGCGGATGCGGCCGACGAAACGGACAGGCACGACAACAAAGCCACCGCACCGGCGGCGAACAACTTTCGCATTTTCAGTTCCCCCATTGTGCGCGGATCGCTCAGCTGCGATCCGGCATCAGTACAGCACCGGAATTCCACGTCGGTGCGGGAGAACTGGAGGAAGCCCCCGAAGGTGGCAAACACAGGAAAACGGCCCCGTCGTCCCGTGGGCCGGTTGTACGATCCCCGGCCCACGAGACGGGCGCGTGCTACGAACGCTTGAACAGCTTGTTGCCGAGCCAGACGATCGGGTCGTACTTGCGGTCGGCCACGCGCTCCTTCATCGGGATGAGCGCGTTGTCGGTGATGTGGATGTGCTCGGGGCACACCTCGCTGCAGCACTTGGTGATGTTGCAGAGCCCGAGCCCGTGCTCCTCCTGCGCCTGGTCGACGCGGTCGGCCGTGTCGAGCGGGTGCATCTCCAGTTCCGCGACGCGCATGAGGAAACGGGGGCCCGAGAAGGCCTCCTTGTTCTCCTCGTGGTCACGCACCACGTGGCAGGTGTTCTGGCACAGGAAGCACTCGATGCACTTGCGGAACTCCTGCGAGCGCTCGACGTCGACCTGCTGCATCCGGTACTCGCCCGGCGCCAGGTCCTTCGGCGGCGCGAACGACGGGACCTCTCGCGCCTTGGTGTAGTTGAAGGACACGTCCGTCACGAGGTCCCGGATGATCGGGAACGTCCGCATCGGCGTGACCGTGATCGTCTCCGACTCCTCGAAGATCGACATCCGGGTCATGCACAGCAGGCGCGGGCGGCCGTTGATCTCCGCGGAGCACGAGCCGCACTTGCCCGCCTTGCAGTTCCACCGCACCGCGAGGTCCGGTGCCTGCGTGGCCTGCAGCCGGTGGATGATGTCGAGCACGACCTCACCCTCGTTGACCTCGACGGTGAAGTCCTCCAGCGCGCCGCCGGAGTCGTCACCGCGCCACACCCGGAACTTCCCCTGGTAGCTCATGACAACTCCTCGGCGGTGAGGTACTTCTCCAGCTCGGTGCGTTCGAACAGGTCCAGCAGGTCGTTGCGGATCGGGATCTGCGGTTTCTCCTCGACGCTCACGCCATCACCGTCGACGTTGCACACCAACAGCTTCCGGCGCCACTCGGCGTCCATCGCGGGGTGGTCGTCACGGGTGTGCCCACCGCGGGACTCCGTGCGCAGCAGTGCCGCCTTCGCCACGCATTCCGACACCAGCAACATGTTGCGCAGGTCGAGCGCGAGGTGCCAGCCCGGGTTGAACTGCTGGTGCCCCTCGACCGTCAGCGACTGGGCCCGCTCCTTGAGCTTCTCCAGGCGCTGCAACGCTTCTTCCATCTCCCCCGCACGCCGGATGATGCCGACCAGGTCGTTCATCGACTGCTGCAGCTCCATGTGCAGCGTGTACGGGTTCTCGCCGCCTTCGGTCTGGAACGGCCGGAGCGCGGTCGCCCGTGCTTCGGTGACGATCTCCTCCGAGACCACCGGCCGGTCGCCGAGTGCCCGCACGTACTCCGCAGCACCCGCACCGGCCCTGCGCCCGAACACGAGCAGGTCCGACAACGAGTTGCCGCCCAGACGGTTCGAGCCGTGCATGCCGCCGGAGACCTCACCGGCGGCGTAAAGCCCTGCCACGGAAGAGGATCCGGTGTCGGGATCGACTTCGACGCCACCCATCACGTAGTGGCAGGTCGGGCCGACCTCCATCGGCTGCGCGGTGATGTCGACGTCCGCCAGTTCCTTGAACTGGTGGTGCATCGACGGCAGCCGCTTGCGGATCTCCTCCGCGGGCAGACGCGTTGACACGTCGAGGAAAACGCCGCCGTGCGGTGAACCACGCCCCGCCTTCACCTCGGAGTTGATCGCGCGCGCGACCTCGTCACGCGGCAGCAGCTCCGGTGGGCGCCGGTTGTTGGCCTGGTCGGTGTACCAGCGGTCGGCTTCTTCCTCGTTGTCGGCGTACTTGTCCTTGAACACCTCGGGGATGTAGTCGAACATGAACCGCTTGCCGTCGGAGTTGCGCAGCACGCCACCGTCACCGCGGACGGATTCGGTGACGAGGATGCCCTTGACGGACGGCGGCCAGACCATCCCGGTGGGGTGGAACTGGATGAACTCCATGTTGATCAGCGAGGCTCCCGCGCGCATCGCGAGCGCGTGGCCGTCGCCGGTGTACTCCCAGGAGTTCGAGGTGACCTTGAACGACTTGCCGATGCCGCCGGTCGCGAGGATCACCGCGGGTGCCTCGAACAGCACGAACCGGCCGGACTCGCGCCAGTAGCCGAACGCGCCGGCGATCCTGTCGCCGTCCTTGACGAGGTCGGTGACGGTGAACTCCTGGAACACCCGCAGGCGTTCCTCGTAGTCGCCGAACTCCTTGAAGTCCTCCTGCTGCAACGAGACGATCTTCTGCTGCAGCGTGCGGATCAGTTCGAGTCCGGTGCGGTCGCCGACGTGCGCGAGGCGCGGGTACTCGTGGCCGCCGAAGTTGCGCTGCGAGATCCGGCCGTCCTTGGTGCGGTCGAACAGCGCGCCGTAGGTCTCCAGCTCCCAGACCCGTTGCGGCGCTTCCTGTGCGTGCAGCTCGGCCATGCGCCAGTTGTTGAGGAACTTGCCGCCGCGCATCGTGTCGCGGAAGTGGACCTGCCAGTTGTCGCTCTCGTTCGCGTTGCCCATGGCGGCGGCGATCCCGCCCTCGGCCATGACGGTGTGTGCCTTGCCGAACAACGACTTGCAGAGAACGGCGGTGCGCAGGCCGTGCTCACGGGCCTCGATCGCGGCACGCAGACCGGCACCACCCGCGCCGATCACGAGAACGTCGAACGAATGCCTTTCCAGCTCGGGCAAAACCACTCCTTAGTTGATGAAGCGGAGGTCGGAGATCGTTCCCGAGGCGACCAGCGCGACGTACAGGTCGGTGAGGCAGACGAAGATCAGCGAAGCCCAGGCCAGCAGCATGTGCCGGTTGTTCAGCTTCGAGATCTGCGTCCACATCCAGTACCGGACCGGGTGCTTGGAGAAGTGCTTGAGCCGCCCGCCCGCGATGTGGCGGCACGAGTGGCAGGACAGCGTGTACGCGCCGAGCAGCGCGACGTTGACCAGCAGGATGATGTTGCCCAGGCCGACGCCGGTGCCGAACGCGAGGACCGCGTCGTAGATGTTGATCAGCAGCAGGAGCGAGGCCGCGTAGAAGAAGTAGCGGTGCAGGTTCTGCGCGATCAACGGGAAACGCGTCTCACCGGTGTACTTGCTGTGCGGCTCGGCCACGGCGCACGCGGGCGGTGACGCCCAGGCGGCCCGGTAGTAGGCCTTGCGGTAGTAGTAGCAGGTGATCCGGAAGCCCAGCAGGAACGGGATGATGATCACCGGCGGGGTCAGGAAGCCTGGCAGCGCCGGGAACCACTGACCGAAGTGCGATGCGGCTGGGACGCACTCCTCCGTGAGACACGGCGAGTACATCGGTGTGAGGTAGTGGTACTGGTCGACCCAGTAGTAGTCCCCCTGGAACGTGCGGAACGCCGCGTAGATCGAGATGAGCAGCAGGCCGACGAACGTCGTCAGCGGTGGCAGCCACCATCGGTCCGTGCGCAGAGTCCTGGCGGCGATCTCTGCCCTCGCCATTACTCACCTTTCTGGGGGTCCACGTCGTTGTGGAGAAACGCCGAACGGCCCCCGCGTCGGCGGGGGCCGTGTGATCAGTTCGGCTCAGGTCCGGTTGCGGTAGCCACCGAGTCCTTCGTCGTCTGCGTCCTTCCACAACGACTCGTCGTAGGGCGTGTCGGGCACGACCACGACCTCGCGTTCCACTTGAGGAGCTTCGCGCTGCCTCGGGGTGCTGAGGTCGACGAGTTCGGTGGCGTCGATGTCCATGCGTTCAACGTCGTTGGCAAGGCGCTGAACCGCTGCCACGTCGCCATACCTGGCGCGCAGCGCGCTGACGGCATGCCGCATCTGACCGATGACCCGGCGCAGTTCGACGATCTCCGTGGACGTCATGGGACACCTCCGTTCCAAGGTCGTGCCCCGCACTCTGCCCAATCTCAAGCCATGTGACAAGCACCACACGCCAAGATTCAAAACTGGTTCCCTCCCAGTTACTGAATCGTTTTTGTGTCGACGACCAGCCATGACTTACTGTGTGTGGCGTCACGCCCGTCCGTGGGACGCCACCGTTGTCGTCTCGTAAGGGCCCCACCACGGCCCGTGATGACCCGGAGACCCCCATGACCGAACTGCATCCCGTTCTGACAGAGGTGACACGCAGGATCGCCGCCCGAAGCGCCGACACCCGTCGTGTGTACCTCGAACGTGTGGCCGCGGCCGCGCAGGACGGCACGTCCCGGTCCGGCTTCGCGTGCAGCAACCTGGCGCACGGCTTCGCCGGGATCACCGGTGGCGACAAGGCCGCGTTGCGAGCGCTGCGCAAGTCCAACGTCGCGATCGTCTCGTCCTACAACGACATGCTCTCGGCCCACCAGCCGTTCCAGGAGTACCCGGCCTGGATCAAGGACTCGGTCCGCGCTGTCGGTGGTGTGTCCCAGTTCGCGGGCGGCGTGCCCGCGATGTGCGACGGCATCACCCAGGGCCGCGAGGGCATGGAGCTGTCGCTGTTCAGCCGCGACGTCATCGCGATGTCCACCGGCGTCGCCCTGTCGCACGAGATGTTCGACGCGGCGGTCCTTTTGGGCGTCTGCGACAAGATCGTGCCCGGGCTCTTGATCGGCGCGCTGTCGTTCGGCCACCTGCCGTCGATCCTGGTGCCCGCGGGCCCGATGGCGTCCGGCCTGTCGAACAAGGAGAAGGCCCGCGTCCGGCAGCTCTACGCGGAGGGCAAGGCCTCGCGTGAGGACCTGCTGGAGGCCGAGGCCGCCTCGTACCACTCCCCCGGCACCTGCACGTTCTACGGCACCGCGAACTCGAACCAGATGGTCGTCGAGGTCATGGGCCTGCACCTCCCAGGCGCCTCTTTCGTGCCGCCGGGGACGTCGTTGCGTCGCGCTTTGACCGAGTACGCCGGCCGCCGTGCCGTCGAGATGGCCAAGGGCGAGGGCTACACGCCGATCGCGCACATCGTCGACGAGAAGGCCGTCGTCAACGGTGTGGTTGCTCTGTTGGCCACCGGCGGCTCCACGAACCACACGATGCACCTGGTCGCCATCGCCGCCGCCGCGGGCATCGAGCTGAGCTGGGACGACCTGAACGACCTGTCGGCGATCGTGCCGCTGCTGGCGCGGGTCTACCCGAACGGCAGCGCCGACATCAACCACTTCCAGGCGGCCGGCGGTGTCCAGTTCGTCGTCGGAACGCTTTTGGACGCCGGTCTGCTGCACGGCGACGTCAACACCGTGGTCGGCCACGGCCTGGACCGCTACCGCCAGGAGCCGATGCTGGCCGACGGCGAGCTGGTCTGGGTCGACGGCCCCGGCCGTTCGCTGGACCTCGACGTCCTGCGCCCCGCCTCCGACCCGTTCGCCGCGGACGGCGGCCTGCGAATGCTGTCGGGCAACCTCGGCCGCTCGGTCATCAAGGTCTCGGCGGTCGCCTCGGAGAACCACGTCGTCGAGGCCCCGGCCCGCGTGTTCACCACGCAGGAGGCGTTCCAGGAGGCCTTCAAGGCCGGCGAGCTCGACCGCGACGTGGTCGTCGTCGTCCGCCAGCAGGGCCCCCAGGCCAACGGCATGCCCGAGCTGCACAAGCTGACCCCGCCGCTCGGCGTGCTGATGGACCGCGGCCACAAGGTCGCCCTGGTGACGGACGGCCGCATGTCCGGCGCCTCGGGCAAGATCCCGGCCGCCATCCAGCTGACCCCGGAGGCCGCGGTCGGCGGCCCGCTCGGCCGGGTCCGCGACGGCGACGTCATCCGCCTCGACGCCACCGCCGGCACCCTCGAGGTCCACGTCTCCGCCGACGAGCTCGCCACCCGCCCGCTCGTCGACTTCCCGCCGACCGGCCGCGAGTGGGTCGGCACCGGCCGCGAGCTGTTCGCCGCCCTGCGCCGTACCGTCGGACCTGCCGACCGCGGCGCGACGGTGTTCGGCCCCATCACCGCCGACCACTTCGCCCCGGTCACGCACCAGTAGCACCCCGCCGACCTGCGCCGTAGCAATGAGTCTTTTGACGACGTCGTCAAAAGACCTGTTGCAAGGCCCGCAGCGAGGCCTGCTCGACGGCCGTTGCAACGAGTCTTTTGCGGACGTCCGCAAACGTTTTTTGCATCCGGACGGTATGCGATATATCGGTTTTCGATCAAGGAGAGCGCTCGTGACCACCGGAGCCGACCTGCTCGCGCTGTCGCCCGTCATCCCCGTCGTCGTGGTCGACGACGCCGACCACGCGGTGCCGCTCGCCCAGGCACTGCTGCGCGGTGGCGTCCGCGTCATCGAGCTCACGCTGCGCACGCCGGCCGCGCTCGCCGCGATCGAGAACGTCGCCCGCGAGGTGCCGGAGATCGTGATCGGCGCGGGCACCGTCACGGCGCCGGAGCACGCCGAGCAGGCGGCGAAGGCCGGAGCGGCGTTCCTCGTCACGCCCGGCACCACCGACCGGGTGCTCGACGCCGCCGACGCGACCGGGCTGCCGTACCTGCCGGGCGCGGCGACGGTGTCCGAGGTGATGCGACTGGTTGAGCGCGGGCTCACCGCGCTGAAGTTCTTCCCGGCCGAGGCAGCGGGCGGCATCGACTACCTGAAGTCGATCGGCGGGCCGATCCCGCACGTGAGGTTCTGCCCGACCGGCGGCATCACCCCGCGGACCGCGCCGAACTACCTCGCGCTGCCGAACGTCGGCTGCGTCGGCGGCTCGTGGCTGGCCCCGAAGGACGCGCTCAAGGCCGGCGACTGGGACCGCATCGAGACGCTCGCCCGTGAGGCCACCGCGCTCGGGTAACCGAGATCACGAACCGGGAGATCCGCCCACACCACGAGACCGGCGTCCCACCACGTTGGATTGTTCACCCAACGGGAGGTGACGCCGGTCTCGTATTAACGGAGGTTTGAGGAAAGGTGAACCAAATCCCTGCCAATTGAGATTTCCAGAGGAATAACGCCCAACTCCCGAGTGTCACACTGACTCGTTGCAATGGCGCACGAGAGGAGCGGGTGTGGCTGTCCAGGAAGCCGACGTGGCGGGGTTGGTCGGAGAACAGCTGACCATGTCAGCATTCAACCAGCTGTCCGGCAGTCTGGGTGGTTATTCCTTCGTCAAGGTGGTCGTCGACCGGCACAACGGGACGATCCACTTCCTGAACAACGCGCGCCACGAGTTCCACGCCATCTACATCGGCCAGGAGATCCTCGGCATCGACGGCGACGAGATGCGCGCACGGATCGACGAGTTCAACCAGAGCTTCTACCACGCCTCTGACCGGCGGTTCTTCCTCGGCATCCTGTCGCTGCACAAGCGCGAGGACAAGCGCATGTTCTCGCTGGAGACGGTCGAGGTCGACACCATGTCGGCGGACATGATCGAGTTCTTCTACGGCGAGGTGCGCAGGAACGTCGACCCCGCGACGCCGTTGTTCTTCAAGCCCGCCAACCACCTCCAGGAACAAGAGGTGGCGGAGCTTCCGGTGGAAAGGCTTCCACGGATCCTGGCGCACGAATTGTTCTCCACCGCGGAGTTCGTGGCGTTGAATCCGGGCACCACGAAGGGCCGGTTGCGCGCATTCCGCAGTGAGCAGGAGTACCGCGAGAACACGCTGGAGTGGTTCGACATCGTGGTGATGCACCGCGTTCCGGACGACATTCCGCGGCTCGCCGGCATCATCAACGCCAGCCACACCACTCCCCTGTCGCACACCAACGTCCTGGCGACCGGCTGGTCCATCCCGAACGCCATCCAGCTCGGCGCGTTCGACCTGATCGACCGCGAGCACCTCGACGGCCAGTGGGTCGAGTACGAAGTGTCGCCGAAGGCCGCCGAGGTCGGGTTGCGGCTGATCGACGAGCCGCAGGACCTCGGCCAGCGCCCCGCCTGGTACGCGCAGCGCATCACCCTCGAAGAGCCAGAGGACACCTACAACCCGATCCTCAACCTCGGCAAGATCCGCTACAACGACAGCCACCGCTACGGCACCAAGGCCGCGAACCTCGGCGAGCTGCACCACGTGCTCGCGAACGAGTCGCCGCGCCGGCTGCTCGGGTTCTTCTCGGTGCCGCGCCCGCCGCGCGACAACCTCATGCCCTACCTGGCGAAGCTGCTCGACAACGACGGCGACGACCAGCTCGCCGCCGCCCAGCAGCTGCTCGCCGAACGGGTGCGGGTGCCGCGCGGGATCGCGTTGCCGTTCTCGATGCACCAGGGTTTCCTGGAGTCGTCGCCGAAGATCCAGCAGGCCATCGGCAAGCTGAAGATGGCGCTGGAGCTCAACGCCCGCGAGATCGAGCCGTTGTGCGTCGAGCTGCAGCAGCTGATCCGCAAGACCCGCGTGCCGGACTACCTGCTGTCCGAACTGGACAGTGCGCTCGTCGAGAACCTCGCGGGTGTGCGGACTTTCGTGGTGCGCAGCTCGTCGAACGCCGAGGACCTGGCCGGGTTCTCCGCCGCGGGCATCTACGAGTCGTACAACCACGTCACCAGCGCCGAGAAGATCGTCGAGTCCGTCAAGGACGTGTGGGCCTCGCTCGTGTCCGCACGCAGCGTGCGACTGCGGCAGCAGGCCGGCATCTCGCTCGACGACTGCTTCATGGGCGTCGTGATCCAGGAGCAGGTGCAGGCGGACTTCGGTGGCGTCATGGTCACCACGAACCCCATGAACCGCAACGACTTCCGCAACGTCTACATCAACGTCTCGCCGAACGTCACCGACGTCGTCGAGGGTTCGAAGCAGCCGATGCAGTACCTCTACTCCACTGTGGAGGGTGGCGGCCGCACGGTCTCCCTCGGTGACGCGAAGGAAGACCTCAGCCCCAAGGCCCACGCGCAGCTGCAGAGGCTCGCGATCGTCGGACGGTTGCTGCAGTCGCACTTCTCGCCGGACTACACGTTCGACTCGCCGGTCGACATCGAGTGGCTCGCCACCGACGAGATCCTCTACGTCCTGCAGCTGCGGCCGTACTCGATCTGATGCTGGGTCTTCGCGTACCGGCGACTCCGGAAGTGGCGCGTGCCGTCCGCCTGACGTACGGCTTCCAGTTCTTCTTCGGGCTGCTGCTGTGGATCCCGATCTTCTACGAGTACCAGAAGCAGCTCGGGCTGAGCGACGCCGAGATCTTCGGCATCCAGTCGATCTACTACATCGCGTTCTGCCTCATGGAGATCCCGACCGGCATGGTCGCGGACCGCTTCGACTACCGCACGTCGCTGTGGCTCGGCGCGAGCGTTCTCGTCGTGGCGAACCTGGTGCCGGTGCTCGCCGGCAACTACACCGGGTTCTTGATCCACTTCCTGCTGATCGCGCTGGCCAGGTCGTTGATCTCGGGTGCCCAGAGCGCGTACCTCTACGAGTACCTCAACGCGCACAACGCCGGGCACCTCTACCTCAAGGTCGAGGGCGTCGGCCGTTCGTACAGCCTGGTCGGCAAGATCGTGTACTGGCCGGTGATCGGTCTGCTGATGCAGTGGAACATGCCGTCGCCGTACTGGCTGACCGCGATCAACGCCGCGATCGCGGTGGTGCTGGCCCTGAAACTGCCGCCCATCCCGGGCTGGACCCGGCCGGAGGGCAAGACGTCCAAGCTGCTCGCGGGCGTCGGCGGTGCGTTCAGTTCGCTCAAGACGTCACGCTGGCTGCTCCTGCTGATGGTCCAGGGCATCGCGATGTTCACGCTCGTCCGGATCCTGCAGGTGAACCTCTTCCAGCCGGTCCTGGAGTCGAAGAACGTCTCGGTCAACTGGTACGGCTCGGTGCTCGCCGCGATGACGATCTTCGAGGCCGTCGCCGCAGCCCGTCCGCACTGGCTTTCGAAGAAGATCGGGCCCGCGAAGTCGGTGTTCCTGC
This sequence comes from Lentzea alba, assembly GCF_047445655.1. Classification (GTDB taxonomy): domain Bacteria; phylum Actinomycetota; class Actinomycetes; order Mycobacteriales; family Pseudonocardiaceae; genus Lentzea; species Lentzea alba_A. The sequence continues at coordinate 9,023 of NZ_JAJAEG010000021.1, read as the reverse complement.
TGACGATCGTGATGGCGCTGGCGATCGGGTTCATCGTGCCGTCCGGCGGGATCCTCACGATCGCGTTGCTGTGCCTGTTCTCCGTGACGGCGGGCATGAGCTTCCCCATCCAGAAGAAGCTGCTGAACGACGCGATCCCGGATTCTCGTTACCGCGCAACGCTTCTCTCGATGGAGTCCATCATGGACCGTGCGGTGTGCGCGGTCGTCGCCGTCGCACTCGGTGCCTACCTCGCGGGCGGGCAGCTCAACGAGTTCCTGGTGCTGTCGGCCGTCGTCACCGTGATCCTGATGGCGTTGCTGGCGGGCTTGCTGATCGTCGTCAGGACCACAAGGCGGCGACGAGCTCAGCTCGTCCCGTGATGCTCAGCTTGCGGTAGGCGCTCGACAGGTGCAGCTCCACCGTGCGGCGGGTCAGGTGCAGGGTCTCGGCGATCTGCCGGTTCGTCAGGCCCTGCGCCGCCATCCGCGCGACCCGGTTCTCCTGCTTGGTCAGGCCCTGCACCTGGTCGTCCTCGTCGCGGACCTCGTCGCCCGCGAGCTTGGCCAACGGGTGCGCGCTGAGGTGCCGCGCCAGTTCGAACGCCTTCCGCAGGTGCGGGGCCGCCGCGTCGGCACGGCCCTTGCGGCGCAGGTGATGCCCGAGCCAGTACAGCGACTGGGCGTGCAGCAGCCGGTGCGGTGACGAGGCGAGAAGTTCTTCCGCCTCAAGGAGGACATCGACGTCATCGGTGCTGATGCCGACGCTCATCAACGCGGTCCCGACCACGCGGGTCGATCCCCATCGCTTGGCCAGGTCGAGCTCCTCGTGCGCGAGCCGAGCGGCGTCGTCACGGTTGCCCAGCGCCAAATACGCGCGCACGGCGTGATGCCGCCACGCCACCAGCGCCGGGTTCGGCATCTCCCGCTCAGCCAGCCGCCGGCCGACCTCCAGCAGGTCCTCCAGCGCGCCCTCCGGGTGGCACGACGCGAGCTTCAGCCGGCCGCGGGCGTAGCGGACGTTGATGTGCTGCAACAGATCGCCGTCCGCCGTGACGAGCGGGGCGGCCTCGTCGAACTGCCCCATCTCGATGCACACCTCGGCGAGCTTCGCCGTGGCCAGCAGGACCGCGGGGCAGTCCGTGTTGCCCGTGGACACCGGAGGAGTGAGGAACGTGTAGGCACGCGCAAGATCACCGCTGTTGTGGAACGCGGCCGCGCGGGCGATCATGCTGAGCATGCCGCGGCGCAGGTGCGGGTCGTGCGAGACGGGCGCGGTGCTGTGCGAGAGCCAGAACTTGTTGATGTGCTCCGGGTTGTCGGCGAGCACCGGCACCAGGAACGTGAACAGGTAGGGCTCGCCGAAGACGTCGACCCACTCACCGTCGAGCGCGTCCAGTGCGTGCTCGACCGCTTCGGCCGAGGAGTCACCGCTGCGGGCGTTGCCGACCGCCAGCAACGCCGACCGCGCGCGCTTGAGGTTCGGGTCCTGCGGGATGTCGCCGATGAGGTCGTCGAAGTACTTGCCGGCGCAGTTCGCCATCCTGGCGTCGCGGTTCGCGGCGAGCAGGTACGTGGTGCAGACGAGGTGCCAGACCTGGTCGCGGTCCTCCGGCAGCAGCCGGGCGATGACCATGATCGCCAGTGAGACCGCGAAGTGCGCGTCCGAGCTCGTGCACATGTTCTGGATCAGCGTCAGCGCGACGTTCGCGGCGAGATGCGGGTCCTCGCAGGCGGTCAGCGCGTCCCGGACCCGGTCGCGGCCGTCCGCGTTGTTCTTGAGGTGTTCGGCGTGCCCGAGCTCGACCTCGATCGCGAGGCGGTCCTCGTCGGACAGGTGTTCCTCGAGCGCCCGTTCCAGGTGCTCGATGCCGCCGACCTCCCGCAACAGGTCGACGGACCACGGTAAGCGGACGGACCTGGCCTTCAGCACGTGATCGGCGACGCGCTCGTCGGGCGCGTCCGACTCGAACAGCAGCCACGCGGCCCTGGCGTGCGCGGCGGACCGCACCGCGACGGGCATGTCGGCCAGGATGCTGTTGCGCACGAACGGATGCCGGAACGTGAGCGGGTCGGTGTCGGCGAGCACGCCGAGCCGGACGAGCGTGTCGACGGCGGGCAGCGCGTCGAACCCGGTGAGCGCGGACAGCAGTTCCAGCCCCGCGTCACCGTCCAGCACAGCGGCGGACCGGGCGACCTCGGCCGCTCCGGTGTACTCGCGCAACCGCATGCCGATCATCTCGCCGACCGCGGCCGAACCCTCGCCTTCCTCACGTAGCAAGGCATGTAGCAGGTACGGGTTGCCGCCGGTGAGGTCGTGGCAGCGTTGCGGGTCCCGGTCGGGGAGGTCCGCGGTGAGACGTTCGACGGCCGCGACGTCGAGGCCGTCGAGGTCGACGCGGTGCGCGTGGCCGGCGATCTCGGGCAGCGTCACCTCGTCCGTGGACAGATAACCCTGCGAGGCACTGAGAGCGATGACGACCGGCATGTGCTGCATCCGCGGGCGCAGGTAGGCGAGAGCGCGCTTGGAGAACGTGTCGGCGACGTGCACGTCGTCGATGACCATCAGGATCGGCGCCTTGCGCGCGGAGTTCGCAGCGCGCGCGTACAGCTCTTCCAGGTCGTGTTCGTTGGCGAGACACGGCGCGAGCTGGCGCACCACCGCACCCGGCAGGTGGCTCTCCAGGCGAGCGCTCTTGGCCTGGCGGACGGTGAAGCCGCGTTCGCGGGCCTCGGAGATGAACGCCTCCAGCAGCGCGGACTTGCCGATGCCGAAGCCTCCGGTGACGACCACGCAGGAGCCCGTGCCCTGCAGTGCGTCGTCCAGCAAACGTCCGAGAGCTGCGAGTTCCGCATCCCGGCCGAGTAGTGGAGATGTCACCTCTGCCTACCCCTGCCTTCGGTACCGAGAGGACCGCGGCTCGAAGGTTTCGGTGTTCCTTCGGTGCGGACCGTAAAGACCTGCGCTTCGTCGTCGGGCAAACTTACCCACAGGTAACGGTTAACGGAACTGTGAGCTGATCGGGAGCGAGCGATGATCTGGGCCGGGGTGGTGCGCGGATGGCTCCGCGTCGCCCGCCTGCTCATCGGTGCCGCTCCGGGGTTACACGTGACGGAACAGCGGAAACGTCTCCGCGTGCTCCGTGAGCGCGGAACCGTGAGCAGACTCCGCACGGATCAGGGAACTTCGTTCGACCGGATCGTCGACGTGCGAGGACAACGACTCCACGACCGAGAGCACCGCGGCGATGGCCACCACGACGCCCGCCGCCACCAGCAGGATGCTGCGAGTGATGCGGCACGGCGGGTGCCCCGCGGGTGGGCTGACGACCTGACGGAGCACCGGCGCGAACATGCCGAAGTCGGCCGCGTCACGCCGGCAGCTCTCGCACCCGGCTAGGTGCCGGGAGAAGATCACGTGCTGCGCGGGGTCGAGGACCCCCAGCGCATATGCCGCGACATCACCGCATGGCCCCTCCGGGCTCATGCGGTTTTCGGCGTCTACGGCTCCCACCACGTACCCGTGATGTGGTTGACGAGTCACCATCACGCTAGCTCCTGTCCTGCAGTGCCCGGCGGATCGTGTGCATCGCCTTGTACAGCCGGGACTTGACGGTTCCTTCGGGGACTCCGAGAACGATCGCGGCCTCCTTCACGGTTCGTCCCATGACATACGTTTCGTAGATAGCTGAACGATGTTCATCACTCAATTGGCGTACTACATCGGTAATGACCATCACCGAAAGTGTTTGTTCGGTGTCGTCCGGAGATTCGGCGATGTCCGGACGAAGTAATTCCACTTCCTGTGGACGCGCCTGACGGCTGCGCCATCCGTCGATCACAATGCGACGAGCCACGGTACAAAGCCAGCCGCGCAACATGCCCGGTTCACGAACAAGGTGTGCGGAGTTCTGCCAAGCCCTGATCAACGTCTCCTGGACGACATCTTCTGTCCATTGACGGTCGTAGTTGGTCAGACACAGGACCTGCGAGAACAACATCCGCTGGAACTGCCCGTAGAGGAGCGTGAGCAATTCCTCGTCCTGATGGGCTTGAGCGACCCTGCCCTGATCAACCATGAAGCTTGCGACCTCCCCAGATATCGGCGACGGCTTCGCTTCGGGCGGCAGGCCTAGCGACTCGGTGGCCGAGTGGAATCTTCTGGATACTACCCCGCGAACGCGAAATCCTCTCGGGTACGTAAATTCAGCCCGAATGGTTCGCAAGTTCTGCTGTGATCCACGTCACATAAGCAACTCCGCATGCGCGGTGAACTACAGCTCCACCAGCGCGTATCACCTTCGAAGGCAGCTCGAACGCGGGGAGGAACGGGCACTATGCGTCACCGGTTGGGCACGCTGGGACAGCACGCAGCGCTGTTTACCGCCCTGTCTGTGGCATTTATCGGAGCCGTTATCGGAGCGGTTCCAGCTAATGCGCAGTCCACTGAAGTACAACCGTCGGACCGCTCTTTCATGGTATCTCTGCGCCAAGCGAACTCTTGGCTGGTACCGGTGAGCAAAGAGGCTCCGACACGCACCACGAATGCGGGGATAAGCAACGCCGGACGAGACATCTTCGAAGCACATTCACGACTCGACGTCGATCTCCTCAAATCCGCCATCGATCTTGGCATCGTCCTGCCGAACGACGTGAGCAGTGAACACCAGGCACTCATCAACGAGATGGCCGAACGCACCGGCGACAACCACGACCGCGCCTACGCGACGATCGTCCGGCAGGCACAGGGCGGCCTTCTGGTAATGGCCACACAAACGCGGGCCACAACACAGAACACCTCAATTCGCACGCTCGCCCACCAGACGTTGCAAATGCTGATCCGCACGATGACCGTCCTGGAGAACACCGGCCTGGTCGACCCGTCCGCCCTTGAATTGGTGACGGCCAAGGCTCAGGTGAACGCGGTCCGCGTCATCGGCCAGAACATCGAACCGTCGGACCGGGAATTGCTCGTTCTGCTCACCCAGCATTCGCTTTGGCAGAAACCGGTCAGCCGGGAGAGCTCCGACCGGGCCCGTGACGCGAAGGTCCGCAAGGTCGCCGGGCAGCTCGCCGCCGAGCACACCCAGTTGGTCTCGGCGGTGACCGAGGCGGCCGGGCAGATCGGCGTGGACCTCCCGGTCGAACCGACGACGGAACAGAAGTCGTGGGCGAACGCGATCTCGTCCAGCTCGGGCGAGGAGCTCGACCGCATGTACGCGAACCTGTCCCGGGCGGCCAACGGCTCGCTCATCATCCAGGTCGCCCAGGCGCGGGCCACGACCAAGAGCGTCCCCGCCCGCATCGCCGCCCAGACCGGCCTGACCCTCGTCCTCAAGCACATGCTCCTGCTGGAGGGCACCGGCCTGGTCCAGGCGAACTCGCTGCAGATGACCGACGTCCCGGCCGCCGCCCAGACCAAGTCCAACAACAGCCCGCCACCCCAGCCCGACGACTCGTCCACGAGCATCGGCTTCCTGACCGGCATCGCCGTTCTCGTCGTAGCCGGCGCGGGCACCCTCTGGCTCGTCCGAGCCATCGGCCACCACGGCGAACACCGCCGCTAGCCCAGCCCACACCCAATATCCGATATATCGGCTGTCGCCCTCGCCACCCGATATATCAGTCCCGGCGGACCCCTGCCCGCGGTGCCGGCCACGGCCAGGGGTCCGCCCCACCCGCCTTAGCAATGAGTCTTTTGACGACGTCGTCCAAAGACTCATTGCTAAGGCGCAGGTCAGCATGGTGCTGGGTTGACATAACCAGGGTGAACGGTCGCGTGAAACGCAGTGGCCGCGCCACGAGCGGCGTGATCGAATGCGCCGGTGAACGAGGACTGGGAGCGTCAGGATGCGGCGCGGCGTGCCGAGGTGATGGCACTGCCGACGGTCCGGGCCTGGCACCACGCGGAGCTCGTGCCGCCGCAAGAAGGCGACGTGCGGGTGTCCGCTTCGGTGGGCCCGGCGGGCGAGGTCGTGGCGTTGTGGTCGGCGACCGCAGACCCAGCGGCGCTGAAGTCAGCAGCACGAGTGACGGTGCACGTGCCGGACAGCGTCATCGCCGCTCACATCCCCGCTCTCCCGTTGGCCTATCCCACGGTGCAACCACTGCCCGACGGCCAGGTCCTGGTCGTGGGCGCGCGGTGCCGGTGGCGGTCGAAGGGCCCGGACCGCAACGCGATCGTGTACGACCACGCAGGAGCGGTGCTGAGCGAACACACCTTCGGCGACGGCATCGAACACGTGCAGGCCACCCGCAGCGGTGAGGTCTGGGTGGGCTACTTCGACGAAGGCGTCTACGGCAACTACGGCTGGGGCGAGACCAGCAGTCCGCCGCCCATCGGCTCAAGCGGGCTGACCAGGTTCTCCGCCGACTTCGCCCAGGAGTGGCAGTTCCCGGACAACAGCAAGTGGGACGTGATCAGCGACTGCTACGCGCTCAACGTCGGCAACAACGCCACGTGGGCCTGCTACTACAGCGACTTCCCCGTCGTGCGGATCCAGAACGACACCGTCACCGGATGGCACAACAACATCGGCGGAGCCAAGGCCCTCGCCGTGGGTGGTTCCCGCATCGCGCTGTTCGGCGGTTACGGGCCCGACCACGACCGGCTGGTCGTGGGTGAGCTGGGCGAAGAACGGCTCCACGTGCTCGGCGAGTACCGGCTCGTTCAACCCGACGGGCAACCACTACCGCGGACGGCGCGGGTGGTCGGCCGTGGTGCTGACCTGCACGTCCTCCTCGACAACAGCTGGTTGCGGCTCGGCATCGAGGACATCGTCGCCCTGCCGTCACGCAACCGGCATGACTAGCGGGAAAGGCGGAACGTGCCGAGCACCTCGGTGCCGGACCCGCTGTCCCGGACCACAGCGACGTGGTCGGCGTCGGGTGGCGTGGGAACCACGACGGTGAGGACGCGCGGGGCCTCCGCACCGATAGGTGGATCTGGGGGGAAGGTCTCGACGGTGCTGCCGAGCCCAGCCCACACCGGCACCCGGCTCACGGGCTGACCGGCGTGGTTGCGAACCTCGACGTAGTCGCCGGCCTGGCGGTCGCGGAACCGGCCGACGGTCACGTTGACGGGATGCTGCTCGATCAGCCGGACGCCGTCAGCGGTGAACTCGAAGATCATGCGGACGGATCTGGCCGGCACGTCGGTCATGGCGAGCTCTCCCCAGGGCTAGGCAGGGTCCCTTGTAAGAGGCATCGGCACCGGACCTAGGTACGTGTCGAGGTTTGTGCCGTGTCCACCCGTTCGACGGCATGCGCCTCGGTGAGGTCGACCGCCTCCCACTTGTCGACGAGCCGGTCGATCACGGCGGCCGGCACCGGTTCCGGGCGGGCGCGGTTGCGGGAGTGGATCACGTCCTTCGGTGCTTCGAGGCCGACCAACGTCACCCGCGCCCGGTAGTCCGCAGCGAGCCCGATGCACCGGTCGCGCAGCTGCCGGGAGATGTTGGTCGCGTTCCACACGAACCGCTCCCCTGCCCGAAGCAACGTCCGCGCCTCCTCGAACGCCGCGGCCGCCACCGCGCGCTGGTCGCCGTCGGGTGCGATGCCGAGCCGTGAGCGCACCGAGTCGAGCGAAACGACCGGCCAGCCCGGCCGGTGAGCAGAGATCCAGTGGTCCTTGCCGACACCAGGCAGCCCGGACAGCACGGTCACCTCGACGCGCGTGTCGTCGTAGGCGGCGTAGTTCGGGTCGCGCCCCGGCGTCCGGAAGTACTGGAAGCGAGCGTGGTCGGACGGGAAGCGACGCGGGCGGTCGAGGCAGGAGCGTTCACGGCAGTACTCCTCGAACAGCGCGATGTTCTCCAGCACCGACTCGGCGTCGCCGCAGATCCGGCCGAGGATGTCGGCACGGGCGAGCGTCGCCAGGTCGTCGTTGCGCGCGAGCAGGCTCACCCGGAACACGATGGGGTCGAGGTCGGGTCGTTCCAGCGCCCAGAACGGCACCTGGTGATGCCGCACCAGCGCGGCGACGTGCTCGCGCCACGCGATCGGCCGGCCCATCTCCCACAACAACTTGCGCGCCAACAGGTCTCCGGCGCGCGAGTGACCGTGCGCGGTGATCCGGCCGTCCTCGATCTGCGTGCGAAACGGCTTCGCGACGTCGTGCAGCAGCACCGTCGCGAACAAGCGCACGCGGTCAGCCTCCGGACGAGCCCGCCACTCCGGCAACGCCACCAACGCCTCGCACGCCATCCGCGTGTGTGTGGCGACATCACCTTCCGCGTGATGAATCGGATCCTGAGGAACACCCTCCAAAGCACGCACCCACGGGAACGCCGCACGAACGGCGCTCCAATCCAAAGTCCACTGTGGACCAGAAGGGCAGAGCGACTCAAACACGCGCCACCACCCGGTTCGGCAGGATCGGGCGGTCCTGCCAGTGGCTGCCCGAGTCCAGCACGGCCGTCACGAACGTCGGCCGCACCCACTTGTACCGCTCGACCGTGCGCCCGCCCTCCTCCACCTTGATGTAGAGGCCTTCCATGTGGTCGTCCGAATCCGTTTCCGCGGCAACGACATCCGGGTCCTGACCGGCCGCACGCGCGGCCTCGGCCAGCACGTCACGCCACCGCGGCGTGCGGCAGGTGGACGGCCCGACCAGCGCGGTCAGCTCCTTCACCGTCCGCAACGGCCCCTCGTGCAGCACCGGTACCGACACCACCGGCGTGCCGTGGAGCACCGCGCGGCGTTCCGGTGTGGACAGGAACTCCCCGGTTTCGCGGTCCAGCAGGTCGAACTCGCAGAAGTGGTGCGGCAGCGCGTCGTAGAACACGGTGTGCTTGGCGTACAACCATTCCCCGTACAGGACGTACCGCGTGCCGAGCCGTTCCCACAGCACGGCCTGATGCGTCGCCGCCCACGCCTTCAACGGCGCGAACTGCCGTTCCCGCGGCCCACCCGTCAGGAAATGGCCGCGTGACTGCAACTTCAGCGTTCCAGTGGAGTCGAAGCTGATGCCCGCGTTGGCACCGTCGAGTTTCTCCTCGACGACTAGTAGTGCTTTGTTAGGTTAGTCGGTGGTTGTTGTGGCGT
>NZ_JAJAEG010000020.1:0-188733 GCF_047445655.1 Lentzea alba | reverse complement strand
CAACTCGACGAAAAGCGTGTCGAGTTGACACCCCCTCCTGGGCGCGGCGAGGGCCTTGGTGCGACTCGTGACGGGATCCCCACCGCCGGGACCGCCCGGGAAGGAAGGCTCGCCTGCGGCATCGCATAAGGGCGTCTGGCTCGCCCTGTGTGGCAGGGCGGCTCGCCTTCGGCTTCGCTGCGCCGGCGAGCGAATTGGCTTTGGCGTTTTGTGTTCTGCGGGTAGCTGAACTTTCGCGGCGCGCGGCGGGAACACCGGGCTGGGGGCAAACGTTCGCGGTGGGCGAAAATGGCTGCTCGTAGCACGGAATCTGGTTGGTAGCTACCCCGGATGGCCTAGTGGGGTCGTGAGAGATCAACCGGTTGGAACCTGTGATTGGCCACTGGGTACGACCAGGTCGGGGGCTGCTGTTAGAGTCGCGGGCTGAACCCGGATGTCCTCCGGGTCGCTTGGTCGTGGCTGCCTGCTGCGGCCTGCCATCTACCGCATGTGCCGGTCCCTGGGGGTCGGCAACGCTCAGGAGGTTCGCGTGCTCGGCGCATTCCGCTCGGCTCTCGCGACGCCGGATCTACGCAAGAAGATCCTGTTCACGCTCGGGATCATCATTGTGTACCGGCTTGGAGCGACCATGCCCGCGCCGGGCGTGTCCTTCAAGAACGTGCGGGCGTGTGCTGAACAGCTTGAAGGCCAGAACATCTACTCGCTGATCAACCTGTTCAGCGGTGGTGCGCTGCTCAACCTGTCCGTGTTCGCGCTGGGCATCATGCCCTACATCACCGCGAGCATCATCATTCAGCTGTTGACCGTGGTCATCCCGCGGTTCGAGCAGTTGAAGAAGGAAGGACAGGCTGGTCAGGGCAAGCTGACCCAGTACACGCGGTACCTGACCATCGGGCTGGCGATCCTGCAGTCGACTGGTCTCGTTGCGCTTGCGGTGCGCGGGCAGTTGTTCGGTGAGTGCGATCAGGACGTCATCCCGAACAAGGACAGCATCTTCACCCTCATCGTGCTGGTCATCACCATGACCGCCGGTACCTCGGTCATCATGTGGCTGGGTGAGCTGATCACCGAGAAGGGCATCGGCAACGGCATGTCGTTGCTGATCTTCACCGGTATCGCTGCCCGGATTCCCGCCGAGGGCAAGAACATCCTCGACAAGAACGGCGTGACCTTCGCCCTTGTCTGCGTGGCTGCTCTGATCATCATCGCGAGCGTCATCTACGTCGAGCAGGCTCAGCGCCGCATCCCGGTGCAGTACGCCAAGCGCATGATCGGTCGTCGCATGTACGGCGGCACCTCGACGTACCTTCCCTTGAAGGTGAACCAGGCCGGCGTCATCCCGGTCATCTTCGCCTCGTCGCTGCTCTACCTGCCGGACCTGATCGTTCGACTCACCCAGGGCTCGTCGACCGAGCCGAACTGGTTCTCCACGTTCGTCCAGACGTACCTGGTCAAGCAGTCGAGCTGGGTGCACATCGCCACGTACTTCTTGCTGATCGTCTTCTTCACGTACTTCTACGTCGGCATCACGTTCAACCCGGACGAGCGCGCTGACGAGATGAAGAAGTTCGGTGGCTTCATCCCTGGCATCCGTCCCGGTCGCCCGACCGCCGAGTACCTCAAGTTCGTGCTGGGTCGCATCACGCTTCCCGGTTCGCTCTACCTCGGCATCGTGGCGATCCTGCCGAACATGTTCCTGGATCTCACTGGTGACAACCAGAACCAGAACTTCCCGTTCGGCGGCACCGCGGTTCTGATCATGGTCGGTGTCGGTCTCGACACCGTGAAGCAGATCGAGAGCCAGCTCATGCAGCGCAATTACGAAGGGTTCCTCCGCTAGATGCGACTCGTTCTCGTTGGCCCGCCCGGTGCGGGCAAGGGCACCCAGGCTGAAGTGTTGAGCCGCAAGCTCGGCGTGCCGCACATCTCGACGGGCGACCTCTTCCGGTCACACATCAGCAACCAGACCGAGCTCGGGCTGGAGGTGCAGAGCATCCTCGACGAGGGCGCTCTCGTGCCGGACTCCATCACGAACGAGATGGTGCGCAAGCGTCTTGCCGAGTCGGACGCGGCGGACGGGTTCCTGCTCGACGGGTTCCCCCGCAACGTGGCGCAGGCGGACAAGCTCGGTGAGTTCCTGTCCGTTGACGGGCACGAGCTCGACGCGGTGCTGGAGTTCAGGGTCGACGAGGACGTCGTGGTGGAGCGGTTGCTCGCGCGCGGGCGCACGGATGACAAGGAAGACGTCATCCGGCACCGGCAGCAGGTGTACCGCAACGAGACCGCGCCGCTCCTGAACTACTACGCGGAGAAGGTCATCTCGATCGACGCGGTCGGCGAGATCGACGAGATCAGTGAGCGAGCCCTCGCAGCGCTTCACTCGCTGCGCGGCGAGAAGTGACGGGTGGACTGCTTGACCGGCTTCGTTCCGTCGTCACAGGTGTTTCAGGTAGTGAACGCATGATCGAGATCAAGACCCGTGGCCAGCTGGAGGCGATGCGCGCCTCCGGCTTGGTCGTGGCGCGTGCCCTTCGCAACGTGGTGGACGCGGTGAAGCCCGGTGTGTCCACTTGGGACCTCGACGAGATCGCCGAGCAGACCATCAGGGATGCGGGTGCGATTCCGTCGTTCAAGGGCTACCACGGTTTTCCGGCGAGCATCTGCGCGTCGGTGAACGAGCAGATCGTCCACGGCATCCCCAGCAAGAAGCAGGTGCTGGCCGAGGGCGACCTGATCTCCATCGACTGCGGCGCGATCCTCGACGACTGGCACGGCGACTCGGCCGTGACGGTCGGCGTCGGTGAGTTGTCGCCGGCCGACCACAAACTGTCCGAGGCGACCAGGCTGTCGATGCTCGCGGGCATCGAGGCCGCGGTTCCCGGCGGGCGGCTCACGGACATCTCGTTCGCCATCGAGTCGTCTGCCATCGAGTCGGGCGAGCGCGACGGCATCGAGTACGGGATCGTCGCGGACTACGGCGGCCACGGCATCGGCTCCAAGATGCACATGGACCCGTTCCTGCCGAACTACGGCAAGCCGGGCAAGGGCCCGAGGCTCAAGGTCGGCATGGCCATCGCGATCGAGCCGATGCTCACGCTCGGCACGGACGACTCCCAGGAGCTCGAGGACGGCTGGACCGTCATCACGCTCGACGGCACGCGTGCCGCGCACTGGGAGCACAGCGTGGCGATCACCGAGGACGGTCCCTGGGTGCTCACCGCGCCCGAGGAGTGAGCCTCGAAGCTTCAGACAACCCCGTTCACGCAGGTGGGCGGGGTTGTTTTGTTCCCGGACGAGGTGACTCGGGTCACGATGGGCCGGGAGAGCGCCCCCGATTTGGGTTGCTGGTGTGAACTGCGTACACTGGTCAGGTGGCGCATCCGTCGCGCCGGTTCAGTCATGCCCTTGCAGGTGAGATCGAACCGGGCTGGCGCGCGTCCAAAGGTTATTACCACCGTCACGAAACGCGGAGGACATGGGCAAGAAGGACGGGGCCATTGAGGTCGAGGGCCGCGTAGTCGAGCCGCTCCCCAACGCGATGTTCAGGGTCGAGTTGGAGAACGGTCACAAGGTACTCGCGCACATCAGCGGCAAGATGCGACAGCACTACATCCGCATCCTCCCTGAGGACCGGGTTGTCGTGGAGCTCTCGCCCTACGACCTGTCCCGCGGGCGCATCGTCTACCGCTACAAGTGACCTCCAGTAGCAGGAGATCTCAGGCGTGAAGGTTCAGCCGAGCGTCAAGAAGATCTGCGACAAGTGCAAGGTGATCCGCCGTCACGGCCGGGTCATGGTGATCTGCGAGAACCTGCGCCACAAGCAGCGCCAGGGCTGACCAGTTCCACCACGCGCCCGTCGAGATCTTCGATGACGCAGTAACGAGAAGCCTCCTCGTACCTGCCGCACGCAGGGCTTCAAGCGTGCGGACACCCCCGGATTCCAGGCCGGGGCCGGGACACCGGCTGTGAGAGCAGCCGGAACGACACACAGCGAGTCAGTCACCGGAATTGGGCGAGGAGCAGACCTGGAAGTAATCGACAGGAGTTAACCGCCACATGGCACGACTCGCTGGCGTCGACCTCCCCCGCGAAAAGCGGATGGAGATCGCGCTCACCTACATCTTCGGCATCGGTCGTACGCGCTCCAAGGAGCTGCTCGCCGCCACCCAGATCTCCCCTGACCTCCGGGTCAAGGATCTGACGGACGACGACCTCGCCAAGCTGCGGGACCACATCGAGACGAACTACAAGGTCGAGGGTGACCTTCGCCGTGAGGTCGCGGCCGACATCCGTCGCAAGATGGAGATCGGTTGCTACGAGGGTCTTCGGCACCGTCGCGGCCTGCCCGTTCGTGGGCAGCGCACGAAGACGAACGCCCGTACCCGCAAGGGTCCGAAGAAGACCGTGGCCGGCAAGAAGAAGGCCGGCAAGAAGTAAGACCTCGCGTCTACTGCCCTCAACCTAGGAGTTCGTTTTGCCACCCAAGTCCCGCACGGGCGCCGGGGTCAAGAAGATCCGGCGCAAGGAAAAGAAGAACGTCTCGCACGGCCAGGCGCACATCAAGAGCACGTTCAACAACACCATCGTGTCCATCACGGACCCGATGGGCAACGTGATCAGCTGGGCGTCCGCCGGCCACGTGGGCTTCAAGGGCTCGCGCAAGTCCACGCCGTTCGCGGCGCAGATGGCTGCCGAGAACGCCGCCCGCAAGGCCGCCGAGCACGGCATGCGCAAGGTGGACGTGTTCGTGAAGGGTCCCGGCTCCGGTCGTGAGACCGCGATCCGTTCGCTGCAGGCCGCCGGTCTCGAGGTCGGCACCATCCAGGACGTGACCCCGCAGCCCCACAACGGCTGCCGCCCGCCCAAGCGGCGCCGGGTCTGAGGCACGGGGAGGAGTAAGAACTAATGGCTCGTTACACGGGACCCGCGACGCGTATCTCGCGCCGCCTGAAGGTCGACCTCGTTGGTGGGGACCAGGCGTTCGAGCGCCGTCCGTACCCGCCCGGCCAGCACGGCCGGGGCCGGGTCAAGGAGTCCGAGTACCTGCTGCAGCTCCAGGAGAAGCAGAAGGCTCGTTACACCTACGGCGTGCTCGAGAAGCAGTTCGTCCGCTACTACAAGGAAGCGGTTCGTCGCCCGGGCAAGACCGGTGAGAACCTGCTCCAGATCCTCGAGGCCCGCCTCGACAACGTGGTGTACCGCGCGGGCCTCGCCCGCACGCGTCGCCAGGCTCGCCAGCTGGTCGCGCATGGCCACTTCCTGGTCAACGGCCAGAAGGTGAACATCCCGAGCTACCAGGTGTCGAAGTTCGACATCATCGACGTGAAGCCGAAGTCCATGCCGACGCTGCCCTTCGAGGCTGCTCGCGCGTCCTTCGGTGACCGCCCGATTCCCGCTTGGCTGCAGGTCGTTCCGTCGAACCTGCGCATCCTCGTGCACCAGCTGCCCGAGCGCGCGCAGATCGACACGCCTGTCACCGAGCAGCTCATCGTCGAGCTCTACTCGAAGTGATCCTCTCCGAGCCACCGTCTGATTTGGACGGTGGCTCGGGTCGGGTCCCGCATCGGCGCGAAGGGTGTGCCGAGTGCGTTTGCCGGTCTTCGTGACTGGCTGTTGTTGACGGCGTCAAATAGCGGGCGTCGTTGCTGAAAGGAAGAACCCAGTGCTGATTTCCCAGCGCCCCTCGCTCGGCGAGGAAGCGGTCTCCGAGACCCGTTCCCGGTTCGTCATCGAACCGCTGGAGCCGGGCTTCGGTTACACGCTCGGCAACTCGATCCGCCGCACGCTGCTCTCGTCGATCCCCGGTGCTGCTGTCACGAGCATCCGCATCGACGGCGTGCTGCACGAGTTCACCACGGTTCCCGGGGTGAAGGAGGACGTCACCGACGTCATCCTGAACCTCAAGGAGCTCGTCGTCTCGTCCGAAGAGGACGAGCCGGTGACCATGTACCTGCGCAAGCAGGGTCCCGGTGTGGTGACCGCGGGCGACATCGTGCCTCCGGCCGGTGTCACCGTGCACAACCCCGACCTGCACATCGCGACCCTGAACGGCAAGGGGAAGCTGGAGATCGAGCTCGTCGTCGAGCGCGGTCGCGGCTACGTCCCGGCTGTCCAGAACAAGCAGGCGGGCGCCGAGATCGGCCGCATCCCCGTTGACTCGATCTACTCGCCGGTTCTCAAGGTGACGTACAAGGTCGAGGCCACGCGTGTCGAGCAGCGCACGGACTTCGACAAGCTGATTCTCGACGTGGAGACCAAGCCCTCGATCACTCCGAGGGACGCGGTCGCTTCCGCGGGTAAGACCCTGGTTGAGCTGTTCGGCCTCGCTCGCGAGCTGAACATCGACGCCGAGGGCATCGAGATCGGCCCGTCGCCGGCCGAAGCTGACACCATCGCCGCGTTCGCGATGCCTATTGAGGACCTGGACCTCACGGTCCGTTCCTACAACTGCTTGAAGCGGGAAGGCATCCACACCGTCGGCGAACTGGTTTCGCGCAGCGAGGCGGACCTGCTGGACATCCGCAACTTCGGTGCGAAGTCGATCGACGAGGTCAAGATGAAGCTCGTCGGCCTCGGCCTCGCGCTGAAGGACTCGCCTCCTGGGTTCGACCCGTCCGCGGCTGCTGCCGACTACCACCCCGGTGACACGGGTTGGGGTGCCGGTGCCGGCCTGGACCCGCACGACGACGGTCAGGACTACGCGGAGACCGAGCAGCTCTGACGCTCTGATTCAGAGCTAGAGGATCTCTTTTAGTTACTACAGGAGCAAGCGATGCCCACCCCTACCAAGGGCCCCCGGCTCGGTGGGTCTCCGGCGCACGAGCGGCTGCTGCTCGCCAACCTGGCGACGGCGCTGTTCCAGCACGGCCGGATCAAGACCACTGAGGCGAAGGCGAAGCGGCTGCGTCCGTACGCCGAGAAGCTGATCAGCAAGGCCAAGGTCGGCGACCTGCACAACCGCCGCGAGATCATGAAGACGATCCGCGACAAGGACGTTGTGCACAAGCTGATCGCCGAGATCGGTCCGTTCTTCAGCGACCGTTCCGGTGGCTACACCCGCATCACCAAGACGCTGGCGCGCAAGGGCGACAACGCCCCCATGGCCATCATCGAGCTGGTGCAGCAGAAGCTCGTCTCCACGGAGGCCGAGGCTGCGCGCAAGACCAAGTTCGCCAAGGACGAGAAGCCGGCCGCGGCCGCTGTCGTCGAGGCGGACGCTGACGAGACCAAGGCCGAGGACGCTGTCGAGGTTGACGGCGAGCCGACCGCTGAGGCCGTCGAGGCTGAAGAGGCCAAGGACGAGGCTGCTGAGGCGTCCGACAAGGACAAGTCCTGAGCGGTAAGTCTGCTGACGAGCCCGTCGTTCCCGGAATCGGGGGCGGCGGGCTCGTTCGTGTTCGCTTCGACTTGGGGTATGACGGGACCGAGTTCTCCGGGTGGGCTCGGCAGCCGTCCCGTCGTACGGTTTGTGGCGTTCTTGAGGACACGCTTTCCATGGTGTTGCGCGAGGACGTTGTTTTGACCGTGGCTGGGCGGACGGATGCTGGGGTGCATGCGTCTGGGCAGGTCGCTCATGCTGATCTGCCTGATTCGGTGGATGTCGAGGGGCTTCCGAAGCGGCTTGCTCGTGTGTTGCCTTCGGATGTTCGGGTGTTTTCTGCTCGCGTGGTGCCTGGAGCATTTGATGCTCGGTTTTCTGCGATGCGGCGGCACTATGAGTACCGGGTCACGGATGCTGCTTTTGGGGCTCATCCGTTGCGGCGGTTGGACACGTTGAGCTGGCCTCGTCCGTTGGATGTTGGCGCCATGAATGTGGCCGCTGGGATGTTGTTGGGGGAGCACGACTTTTGCGCGTTCTGCAAGCGGCGTGAGGGTGCGACGACGATCAGGGAGCTGCAGCGGCTTGAGCTGGTGCGCTCTGAGGCGGACGGTGTGATCACGGCGTTCGTGTCCGCGGATGCCTTCTGTCACTCGATGGTCCGGTCGTTGGTCGGGGCGTTGCTGGCTGTTGGGGAGGGGCGGAAGGCTCCTGAATGGCCCGGTTCCCTTCTGTCGCTCCATGGGCGGGCGTCTGGGGTCACCGTTGCACCGGCGCATGGATTGTGTTTGGTGCGGGTGGACTTTCCTGAGGATTCCGAGTTGGCGGCTCGGGCTGAGGTGACTCGGAAGGTTCGGACTCTTTCTTCCTGAGGCGCGCTGGTTGCCGTCCCTCGGTTGCGTTGGCGGGCGCCGGTTTGTTGTCCGCAGGTGGGCGCGTTGCGCGCGGATCGTCCCGTTGATTTCTGAGGCTCTGACCCCAGGGCCCGGCAAAGTCGGTTCGGCCGAGCGAAGTAGATCTTCATGCCGCACTCTCGCCGCGAAGGATGTCCGATGAGAGCGCACCCACCAACCGTGCGTGGTCGATGAAGGGAACCTTCATCGACCTGACGTGGATGAACGTTCGCTTCATCGACCACGACAGGCCCATTTCCGGCTCTTGATCGAGTCGCTGCCCCCGGCGCCCAGGCCAGGAACGGCCGAGTGACTTTGCCGGGGCCCTGGGCTCTGACCCCAGGACCCCGCCAATCTGATCAAAGACCGGCCAGCGCCACGCGAGGGTTGATGGCACTTTCTTCGCCTGGAAAGGGTGGAGCCCCCGGCGGGGGGACCGGGGGCTCCGAGGGGTGGAGAGGTTGCTGGTGTCGTGCGTCAGATGTCGAGCGTCCACGAGTCGATGTGGCCCGTGTCCTGGCGGTAGAGGTCGCGGACTCGCAGCTGCCACGTGCCGTTGGCGTCTTCAGCGCCTACGTTCACGTTGTAGGTGGCGTTGATGTCGTCTGCTGCGTCGCCGCCGCTGGAGACCTTCAGGAGCTTCACGGCGCCTGAGGGGGCGATCAGGGACAGTTCCAGGTCGCCTCGGTAGGTGTGCTTGATCGCCACCTTCACGGTGCCGGTGGCGCTGGCCTTGCCGTTGCAGTCGGCGATCGTGATGGGGGACTTGACCTCGCTGGCGTCCGGGATGGCCGTGTCGGTGTCGTTGGTGACCGACGGGCACTGGCCGGGCGGGTTGCCGGGGGCCGTGCCGGTGATGTGCAGGAGCTTGTTCGGGGAGCCGGTGCCCGGGTTGGTGACCACGTCGGAGGTGGCGTTCTCCACCAGGGCGTCGCGGACCTGTTGCGGGGTCGCGGTGGGGGACGAGCCGAGGTAGACGGCTGCTGCGCCTACGACGTGTGGGGTGGCCATTGAGGTGCCGCTGATGGTGTTCGTGGCGTCGTCGTTGGTCAGCCAGGCGCTCGTGATGTCGCGGCCTGGGGCGAAGATGTCCAGGCAGGTGCCGAGGTTGGAGAACGACGAGCGGCCGTCGGTGCGGTCGGTTGAGCCGACGGTGATGGCCTCGGGGGTGCGGGCCGGGGACGTGTTGCAGGCGTTGCCGCCGTTGTCGTTGCCTGCGGCCAGGCCGTAGGTGACGCCTGCGGCGATTGAGCGCTTCACGGCGTCGTCGACGGTTTGGTTGGCGCCGCCGCCGAGGGACATGTTGGCGACTGCCGGCTTGTTGGCCGGGTTGTTGTTGACCTGTTCGGTGACCCAGTCGATGCCGGCGATGACGCCTGCGAAGGTGCCGGAGCCCGTGCAGTTCAGGACTCGGACGGCTACCAGCTTCACGTCCTTGGCCACGCCGTACTTGGTGCCGCCGACGGTGCCCGCGACGTGGGTTCCGTGGCCGTTGCAGTCGGTCGAGTCGTTGTCGTTGTCCACCGTGTCGCGGCCGTGGGTGGCTCGGCCGCCGAAGTCGGTGTGGGAGATGCGGATGCCGGTGTCGATGATGTACGCGGTTACGCCGGTGCCCTTGTTGGGGTACGTGTAGCTGTTGTCCAGGGGGAGCGTGCGCTGGTCGATGCGGTCCAGGCCCCAGGAGGGGGTCGGGGTTTGCGTGTCCGAGATGTGGACCTCGCCGTCCTGCTCCACGTAGGCGACGGCTGGGTCGGCGGCCAGGAGCTTTGCGGCTGACTCCGGCATCTCGGCGGAGAAACCGCGCAAAGCGGACTTGTATGAGTGCTTCACCTTCGCGCCGTACTTAGCGCTCAGAGAGGTGGCACTTGCGGTGCTGATGTTGTCCTTCAGCACGACGATGTAGTTGTCCTTGACCGCGTTGGACGCACCGAGGTTACGAATCTCCCCCTCGGGCGCAGCGGTGGCGGAGACGGACGACAGGACGAGCGCTGTGCTCGCCGCCAGTCCGATTCCAGCCGCTCGTCTGACCCACGATTCTCCCATAGCAGCGTGCTCCCTCGTCGCAGGGTCGTGCAGGTGAGAGTTTTCTTAGTGGCGCAGACGGATTTCGCACAAGAAGGTCCACGAAACAACCTTCGATTGGCCGATCAACAGTTTTGCGGGGGCTGTGAATTAGTTGGTGCCGCTGAGCTATGGACAAAACAATTGCGCCCCGAACGATGAACGTTCGGGGCGCAGTGTCTCAACTGAAACTAACGCGAGTTCGTGCCGGATGTCCGACTCCTCGACGAACTCGCCGCCGTCTGCGGAGCAGCGGCAATCGAGCACAGCCTCAATCGCCTCGGCGGACTGCTCCGAGGATCTGCTGCTCGGCCGGGGTGGTGTACAGGCGCAGGTGCGCCCACATGTCCTGGCCCATCGCGATGACCTGGTCGTCCTTCAGCTGGGTCAGCTGCTGGAACATCTGCGGGCGCAGGCGCCACATCTGGCCTGCCAGCTGGGCCTGGCCCATCGGCAGGCGCTGGAGCAGGACGAGGTCCGCGTTGTTCGCCGTTGAAGCGGCCTGCGGGTGCAGGTACGGCAGGACGTACATCGTGGTCTGCCACGGTGCGCGGGGCGGGAAGAGCTCCTGCGGGACGTGGCCGCCGTCGTGGATCACCAGCAGCGGCATGTCCTCCGTCGGCCTCGGCAGGTCGGCGGGTGACAGACGGCGGAGCTGGACCAGCTGGGACGGGCGGCCGTCCGGGCCCTGGCCCGCTGCGCGCACCACCGGCTGCCAGGCTTGCGGGCGGCCGGTCGCGATGATGATCCACGCGCCGGTCGCCATGGCGCGCAGGGCGATCTGGCGGGCGAAGTACAGGCCGCCGACGACCACCATGCGGGTCGGGGTCGGGCGCAGCACGGACACCGTGAGCGGTTCGCCCTTGGTGCCCTGGCCGAGCATCATGCCGCCGCGGTCTGCGCTCGGGCTGACCACGTCGAGCATGTTCGGCGACACCAGGAACTCCGGTGCCACGCCGTCGCGGCCGCGTGAGTCGAGCAGACGGGACGAGCTCATGCCACACCTCCCAGCGGCAGCGTCGCGGCGAGGCCCGCGAGCTGCATGCCCCGCAACGGGGTCAGCGTGATGTCGAGCTTGTCGCTCAGCTTCGACAACTGGTCCTCGGCGCGGTCCAGCTCGCTCGGCGTGCGGGCGCTGACCCGCACCAGGCCGCGCAGCGAGACCTGACCGTCCTCACGGGACGGTGAGATCGACATCGCCAGCGTGGACGACAGAGCGCGCACGCCCGTGAGCGAGTTCAGGTTGCCCTTCAAGCCCTTCGACGGCCAACCGGTGATCGCGTAGCTCGCGTGACCGACGCCACCCGCGGTGACACCGGACCACTTCTCGCGCAGCGACACGGGGTTCGTGTTGCCGACGGCCGCGGTCAGCTCGGCCGACGAGATCGCCGCGCGCAGCAGCTCGTCCGAGTCGAGCGGGCGGATCGTGACGCCTGCGGACTCCAGGGCGTTGCGGACGCGGGACAACGCGCCGATCAACGCGCGGTGTGCGCCGACGACGCCGCCGCCGCGCTCCCGGATCGCCTCGCCGCAGCGACGCGGGTCCAGCCGGACCGTGATCCACGTGGTGCGCCGGGCGGCCGCGGGCAGCGGGCCGAGCACCTCCATGTACGAGCTGACGGCCGGCGAGTTCGGCGGAAGTGCCGCGCTGCCGGGGTAGCAGTGCCAGATCACGGTGATCGCGTCCAGGACGACACCGCGGTCCTCCAGGCACGGTGCCAGCGCGCCCAGCGGCAGCGACTGGGACGCGCCGACCGCGGAGATCAGCGGCGGGGTCGGGTCGACCAGCAGCACCGCCGTCCACACGCCGTCGTGCCACGACAGCGCCAGCGGGCGACGTTCGTGGTCGACGCCCTTCGCGATCACCAGGTCCGGGATCGCCAGCCGCAGCAGCGCGACGCGCGGGTCCTCGGGACCGAGCACCTGCATCTCGTCGTCACCGGCGGTCGACTCCTGCGGGGCCGAGCGCTTGGCGGTGCGGCTGTGCGAGCGGAAGTTGTACCGAAGCCGGACACCGATCCACTGGGTCAGCCAACGACCACGCGATCGGGTGAACGCGAGGATCAGTGCGATGAGGAGCACACCGCCGGCGATCGAGACCGAGACGACGTTCAGGGCGCCGGCGTCGTTCTTCACGCCCATGAGGGTGAGCACGAGCAGAGCGATCGCGAGACCGATCTCGATCGTGACAACGTTGGAGACCGGCAACGAGCCCAGGCTGACGCCGGCCGCTCTGCGCCGGACACGCCCGACCGGACGTGGAGGCGCGGGAGCCTGCTGGCCAGGACCCCCAGGTCCCTGCGGCCGCGCCATTCCCTGGTTCGGCCGGGGCGGATGTGGAGTGGTCACGGACATCCGTTGTGGTCTCTTTCCCCTCGATGGTCGGTGGGCTTGGCGAACCGGCCCACGGAGCAACCTGCGTCCGGCTATCCTGCGGAACCGTACCGCGACGGGGAGAGCAGCGAGCCGAGAATGGCATCAACACCCACCACCAAGTCACAGGTCCAGGCCTACCAATTCGTCCTGCGGCGGATGCAGTCCGCTCTGGTCCGCAGAGACTCAGTGATGCTGCATGACCCCATGCGCAATCACTCGCGCGCGACAGCGGTCGGCGTGGTGCTGGGCGTGGTCGGCCTGATCGGCTTCCTGGTGTACGGGCTCTTCAGCCCCGCGCCGAAGCTCGACGACAAGACCCAGATCGCCATCAGCAAGGAGACCGGCCAGGTCTACGTCGTCGACTCGGCACCGACCAGGCGCCTGATCCCGATGACGAACCTCGCGTCGGCCCGGCTGCTCTGGTACTCGCGCTCGAACCCGGACCAGCAGGCCGGTGGTGGCGACGCACCTGGTGGCACCGCTGAGGGCGGGCAGAGCCAGGTCGCGGGTGGTGAACCGAAGCTGGTGAGCGAGAAGGCGCTGGCGACCCTGCCGCGCGGCCGCCTCACCGGCCTCCCGGACGCGCCGGACGTCCTGCCGAAGCCGGAGCTCCGCATCGACGCGCAGTGGTCGGTCTGCGACACCCTCAACCTGGACGAGTTCCGCGAGAACCAGGCGGCGGAGAACCAGATCAAGACCTCCGTGATCGCCGGCGTGAGCGGTGGCAACCCGGAGCTGGGCGACGAGGCAGTCCTGGTGCAGCAGCGCACCGGCGCGAAGAAGGCTTACCTGATCTACAAGAAGCCCAAGGACCTGGACCGGATCTCGTCGTCGACGGTGCGCGCCGAAGTGGACCTGAAGAACGACAAGGTGATGAACGCCCTCAAGCTGAAGGGCAAGACGCCGCGGGCGATCAGCACGGCGATGCTGAACGCGATCCCCGAGGTCGCCCCCCTGATCGCGCCGGTCATCCCGGACCAGGGCAAGCAGGCGAACTACGTCAGCGAGACGCGGGTCAACATCGGTGAGGTCGTGGAGGTCAACCTGACCAACACCGCGACCTACATGGTGGCGCTGGAGGACGGCTTCCAGACCGTCGACGAGACCGTCGGCGACCTGCTGCGCTGGTCGTACTCGAACAACAAGAAGCCGATCCAGCTCTCGCCGAGCGCCATCTCCGACCACCGGGACCCGAAGAACCCGCTCGACCTCACGTCGTACCCGGTGAAGATCCCGACCACGCTGGAGGCGAACCCCGGCAACACGGTGATCTGCCTGGGCTGGAAGGCCGACAACTACACCGAGACGACCAAGGCCCAGCACACCTCGGTGACGGTCGGCTCCAAGCTGCCCGGCCCCAAGGAGATGACCCCGGTGCAGCTGAACGCGCCCGGTGCCGGTGGCGAGATCATCGACGAGTTCCTGATGCTGCCCGGCAAGCAGGCGGTCGTGCGGGCCAGCCAGAGCATCGGTGACTTCGGGACGGGTCCGGTGCAGATCGTCACGGGTCGTGGTGTCCGCTACGGCGTCCCGGACGCCGGGACCGCGGCGGCTCTGGGGCTGGAGGGGAACTTCCCGCCGGCACCGAACCAGATCCTGAACCTGTTGCCGATGGGGCCGCAGCTCAACAAGAACGAGGCGAACCGCAGCTACGACGCGATCGTGGCGAACAAGGGCGTCATCACGGATCCGCAGTCGCAGTCCACGCAGAAGTAGCGGAACCGTTCCGGGTGCATCACCGTCGAATGCAGACAAATGCACCCGGAAGTGTTGTTAGGGGACAGTCGTGGCCGGTCGCATCACCGTTGATTCCGAGTGGTTGGAGCAGTACGCCGACCGGATCGACGGCACGACGGACGATCTGCGGCGCGTGCGGGACGCCATGAAGGTGTCCCCGCTGCGCCCCGAGTCGTTCGGCGAGATCGGCAGAACGCTGGGCAACTCCCAGGGCTACGCCCGTGCGGCCGAGCTGCTCAACTCGCAGCTCGCCCGCGCCTGCGACACGCTCGACGCGGCCGCGAAGGGCCTGCACGCGGTGGCCGGCCAGCACGGGGCCTCCGACGAGGAAGCGGTGCAGCTCATCAAGAAGGTCGACCGGCGGTAGGGGGAAAGCTCGTGGTGGCCAAGGACGGCAGGCAGATCGCGGCCGAGGTCGGACCCGAGCTCGACTACCTCTCGCGGGTGAGTCGCAAGCTCGGTGTCGTCGATCTCGTGCACGACTTCTTCGACCCGCTGGTGGGCGACTGGAACGACCTGCGCGAGGAAGCCGAGCGCTGGCGCAAGGCGGCGAAGGTGACCGAGGCGGTCACGAAGCACGTCGCGGGCCCGCTCGGTGACGTCGACGCGCGGTGGGAGGGCAAGGACGCCGACGCGTTCATCGACCACATGCGCAAGGTGGGGCTCGCGGGCGGTGACATGTCCGACGCGATGACCGCCATGGCGGACGCGTTGGAGGAGACCGCGGACGGCGTGCGCGGCATCGTGCAGGACATGGCGCACGTGCTGGCCGACGCCGCGGACTCGGTGTCCGGCACGGCGGCGCTGCCCGTGGAGGGCGACGAGCGCGCGATCAAGCACATCGAGGAGCTCAAGGACCCGGTCCGCGAGCTGCACGACTCGGCGCGGCAGGTGCTGGAGGCGTTCCTCAAGCTGTGCGACGGGGTGTCCGGTGAGGCCGGCAACTTCGGCTCCGTGCGGATGGAGCACAAGTACCCCGACAAGGACTGGACCTACGCCGCGCCCGCCAAGCCCGAACCGCCCAAGACCCCGGAACCGCCCAAGGCGTCCGACACCGCGACCGCCGGCAAGGGCGGCGGCGTCGGTGGTGGCGCACCTCCCGGAGGTGGCGGTGGCGGGGTTGGCGGCGGAGTCGGTTCCCTCGGCGCTCCTGCGGCAGCGGCCCAGCAGCCGATGCAGTTCGGTGGCGCCACCGGCATCGCTGAGCCCGGACCGCCGCCCGAGAAGGGTGGTGCGGCCGGTGCGGCTCCCGCGGCCGCTGGTGGCCGTTCTGGGGCTGCCGGAGGTGCCGGGATGATGGGCGGCGGCATGATGGGCGGCATGGCGGGTGGTGCCGGCCAGCAGGGCGGTGACAAGGAGCACAAGTCGAAGCAGCGGATCACCGGGTCGATCGACGACCTGCTCGGCAAGCCCAAGAAGGCGGCGCCGAAGGTGATCGGCGAGGACTGAGCTCCTTCCAGGACAACGAGAACGGCCCCGCTGGAGATCTCCAGCGGGGCCGTTTTGCGGTTCCAGGCAACAACTACACCGGGCTGCCGCGCCTGCGGTTGAGCGAGTTGCGCACGAACAACGTCAGCATCAGCAGTGCGGCACCGGCACCGATGCCCGACAGCGCCACGATGATCGGCGGCCAGTCGTACCCGGCCGGCGGCGTGACAGCCGTGTTGAGCTCCTTCTGCTGCGGCTTCTTGAACCCGGACGCCTCCGCGGGCAGCACGGCCGTGAGCGCCGCGACCGGGTTGACCATGCCGTAGCCGATCTTGTTGTCCCGGCCGGACACGTTGCCGGGGTGCAGCGCGGTCGCCTTCAACCGCTCCATCACCTGACGCGCCTTGAGCTCCGGGAACCGCTGACGCACCAGCGCCGTGATGCCCGAGACGTACGGCGCGGCGAAGCTCGTGCCCTTGATGTCGCCGGAGCCCTGCGCGGTGACGTTCGCGTTCGTCAGGCCGTTGTCGCTCTTCGGGTCGACGGAGATGATCTCCTCGCCCGGCGCCGCGAGGGTGACCCACGGGCCCCACACGCTGAAGTTCGAGACCTCGCCCTTGCGGTTCATCGCCGCCACCGAGATCACGTCGTCCGCGAACCACGCCGGCGACGAGACCGAGTTCACGTTGGCCGGGTCCAGGTTGTTGTTCTGGTCCTTGCACCCGGTGTTGCCGTCGCCGAGGTTGCCGGCCGCCGTGACGATCACGGAGTCCTTGACGTCCACCGCGTACTTGATCGCGGCCTGCAGCCTCTCGTCGTCGGCGCTGAAGCCCTTGGGCGAACCGCAGTTCGTCAGCGAGATGTTGATCACGTCGGCGTCCAGGTTCGCCGCGTGGACGATGGCCTGCGCCAGCGTGATCACCTTGCCGGCGGTGGCGCGGTTCTCGGTCTGGCTCTTGTACTCGAACCGGTCGCTGGTCTGGCGGATCGCCAGGATCTGCGCTTCCGGTGCGGCGCCGACGAAGTCGCCCTCGGTCTTCTGCGCCGCCGCGACTCCGGCGACCTCGGTGCCGTGGCCGTCGCAGTCGTCGGCACCGTTCAGGTTGCCGGCCACGTACTCACCGGACGGGACGACGCGGCCGCCGAAGCGCTTGTTCCGCGGGTCGACACCCGTGTCGATGATCGCGATCTTGGTGCCCTTGCCGGTCGCGAACTTGTGCGCCCGGTCCAGGTCCAGATAGACCTGGCCCCAGGGCATGTATTCGATCAGGTTGCTCTTGGTGTCCGACTGCACGCATTCCTTGTTGGTGCGCACGTACGGGACGTCCGGCTTGGCGTCGTCCCTGGGCGGCCCGACGCCGGGCGGCAGCGGCGGCGGCACCGAGTTCACCTTCGGTGAGGACGACGGCGACGAGGACGGTTGCTGAGCGGAGGCGTTGGGCGGCAACGCCCCCGTCAGCAGCAGCAGTCCGGCGGTCGCTGCCGCCGTGGTGCGCTTCAGACCGGTCCTCATAGCGTGATCAGGCTCCGGAAGACCGAGTACATGTCCATCACGGCCAGCGCGAGCGGTACGACCGAGGCGATCAGGATCGCCTCGATGATGTCGACGGTGCGGCGCAGCGGCGGCGAGAACTTCTGGCCGGGGAACACCACACCGAGCACCAGCGAGGCGGCGCCCAGGATCACCAGCGTGCCGAACACGAAGGCGATGCGGTTGAACTCGGTGGAGGAGATCAGCCAGCCGAGCAGGATGCCGGCGGCGGCGAACATGCCGGTGGTCAGCAGCGCCACGGCCTGCGCGCCGTTCGCGTACGCCCGGCCGCGCATCATCAGCACGATCGCGACGACCACGCCGTAGATCGGACCCCAGACGGTGTCGGCACCCGCGGCGACGATGGCGGCGAGCGCCGCGACCAGGCCGGTGCCGACGATCATGCCGGTCAGGTACTCGTGCGCCACGGCGGTGCGGCGCTCGATCACCGCGTACTCCGGGAAGCCGCTGTCCTCCTTGAGGTCCTCGGCGTTCGTCGGCACGACGGGCGGCGGGATCTTGGCCAGCTGCAGCGTCAGCCTGGGCAGCAACGACAGCGCGGCGAGTGCCACGGCTCCGGTCCCCGCGGCCACACCGGCCAGCGGGTGCTCGACGAACGTCGCCACCAGGAACGCGAGTGCCACCAGCGTGCCGCCGGTCGCCGCAGCGATGAACACCGTGACGCCCTGGCCGATCAGCAGGATGCCGCCCCACGCGAAGATCATCAGCAACGCCGAGGCGAGCAGCATCTTCGGGTTGAAGCCGACACCCGGCACCGCGTGGAAGCCCGCGACGAACGCCATCGGCAGCGAACCGCACGCGGCGATCAGCACACCCGTCGACGTCGACCCGTAGGCCCGCGAGATGGTCGCGCCCGCCGCGAGCGCGGCGATGGCGGCGACGGCACCGGCGATGGCCGCGGCCAGACCGCTGCCGGAGTCACCCTGCGCGATCGGGCCGGACAGGAAGAGCGCCACCGCGGCGGCGATCAGCGCGAGCGCGCCGGCGAGGTGACCGAACTTCTGCGCGGTCTCCTTCGTCCACGGCCGGAACGAGTCCGGATCGGACTCGGCGATCGCGTCCACCACGTCGTCGTACAGCGGCGGCGGCGGATTCTCGTTGCGCCGCCGCAACTGCAGCAGCTCACCGTCGACGACGCCCAGCGATGCCAGCGTGCGCGCCGGGTCGAGCGGGCTGTCGCCGAGCTTGGCGAGGCACCAGCCGCCGTGCCGGACGCCACCGTCCGGAGTGGCCTCTCTCGCCATGTCCAGCAGCATCGGCAAGAGATCGGCCACCGCCACGTCGGCAGGTAGCGCGACGTCGATACGCGTTCGAGGTGCCACCACCGTGACACGGCTGAACACCGTCGTACCGGTCGCCACCAGGGCCCCCTAAGTCAGATCAGCGCTTGCAAACAATGTGCCCGACCCTATTGGTCCACTCGGACGCTCGCCGGGCGGCCCTAGTATGGCCGGACCGACGGCTCCTGCACGTGTTGTTCGCAGAACACGTTCGACTGGGTTTTTTCCAGACCCACCTTCGTGGCGCGCGCAGATGCGCAATAGTGTCGGTTGCTACTGGTGGCGTAACGAGAGTCGAAGAGGTGCCTGTCAGTTGAGCACGCTGCAGTTCAAGCGAACGGCACGCCTTGCTGCTCCCCGGCCTCCCGGCGGTGAGGTACACCTCGAGCCGCCACCCGAGGTCCCCCGGATCATCCCCGGCAACATCATGATGAAGGCCATGCCCGTCGTCATGATCGTGGCGTCCGTCGGCATGATGGCGATGATGATGGTCTTCATGCCGCGGCAGCCCGCGGCGATGATCATGCCGGGCATGATGATGATCTCGACCATCGGCATGATGGCGAGCGGCATGGGCTCCGGCAAGGGCCAGAAGAAAGCCGAGATGAACGAGGACCGCAAGGACTACCTGCGGTACCTCGGCCAGATGCGCGACCGCGCCCGCGAGGCGGCCGACGAGCAGCGCGCCGAGCGCGAGTGGGTCCACCCGGACCCGCAGATGCTGTGGTCGCTCGCCACCACGCGCCGCATGTGGGAACGACGTCAGAACGACCCCGACTTCTGCCACCTGCGCGCCGGCCGGGGCTCGCAGCGCCTCGCCACCCGCCTGGTGCCGCCGCAGACCGGTCCGGTCGAGGAGCTGGAGCCGATCGCGACGCTGGCGCTGCGCCGGTTCGTGCGCGCCCACTCGCTCGTGCCCGATCTGCCGATCTCCATCGCGCTGCGCGGTTTCGCCGCGGTCGGCCTGCTCGGCGAGATGGAGGACCGCCGCGACCTCGCGCGTGCCCTCCTCGCCCAGCTCGTCACCTTCCACGCCCCGGACGACCTGCTGATCGCGGTCGTCAGCGCGGGCCGCACCAAGCAGCTGTGGGAGTGGGCGAAGTGGCTGCCGCACGCGCAGCACCCCACCGACATCGACGGCATCGGCCAGCGCCGCATGATGGCGAACTCGCTCGCCGAGATCGAGGCGATGCTGGACGAGAACCTGCGCGACCGGCAGCGGTTCACCCGCAACGCCCCGCCGCCGCCCGACCAGCCGCACATCGTGATCGTCATCGACGACGGCGACATCAGCCGCGAAGAGATGATCATCCTGGAGGAGGGTCTGGTCGGCGTCACGCTGCTGGACCTGTCCGAGTGCCTGGGCAACCTGACGGCGCGGCGCGGTCTGCGGCTCGTCGTCGAGAACAACCAGCTGGGTGCTCGTTCCGCGAGCGGTGTCGAGTGGTTCGGCGCGCCGGACCGCCTCTCCGTCGTGGAGGCCGAGGCCCTGGCCCGCAGGCTCTCGCCGTACCGCATGGGTGCCGCCGGTGAAGCCGGTGGCGACAGCGGTGAAGACCCGTTGGCGATGAGCAACAACCCGCCGCTGCTCGAGTTCATGGGCATCCCCGGCGACCCGATCACGTTCGACGTGCAGCAGGCGTGGCGGCCCCGGCCCAAGCGCGACCGCTACCGCATCCCGTTCGGCATCGGCGAGCACGGCCAGTCGGTCGAGCTCGACATCAAGGAAGCGGCAGAGGACGGCATGGGCCCGCACGGCCTGTGCATCGGCGCGACCGGTTCCGGTAAGTCGGAGTTCCTCCGCACCCTGGTGCTGGGTCTGCTGGCCTCGCACTCGTCGACGGCGCTCAACATGATCCTCGTCGACTTCAAGGGTGGTGCGACGTTCCTCGGTCTGGACAAGGCACCGCACGTCGCCGCGACGATCACCAACCTCGCCGGCGACCTGACGCTGGTCGACCGCATGAAGGACGCCATCGCCGGTGAGGTCTCCCGCCGGCAGGAGGTCCTGGCGAAGGGCAACTACAAGAACGTCTGGGACTACGAGAAGGCCCGTGAGAACGGCGCCCAGCTCGACCCGTTGCCCGCGCTGTTCATCTGCATCGACGAGTTCTCCGAGATGCTGACCGCGAAGCCGGACTTCATCGACATCTTCCTCCAGATCGGTCGTGTCGGCCGGTCGCTGCAGATGCACATGCTTCTCGCGTCGCAGCGACTCGAGGAAGGCAAGCTGCGCGGTCTGGACACGTTCCTCTCGTACCGGATCGGTCTGAAGACGTTCAACGCGGCCGAGTCGCGTGCGGCGATCGGTGTGCCGGACGCCTACGAGCTGCCGCCGATCCCGGGTTCGGGTTACCTCAGCGTGCAGGGCATGCCGCTGACCAGGTTCAAGGCGCTCTACGTCTCGGGCACCTACCGGCCGTCGGGCATGCAGTCCGCCGGTGAGTCGGTGGCGGTCCGCAGCGACAAGCGTCCGCGGTTCTTCGTGCCGGACTTCATCGAGATCCCGAAGGAGCCTGAGCGGCCGATCGAACCGGTGCCGGTCGCGGCCGCGCCGGTCAAGGAAGACGCGAACGAGCCGACCCAGCTCGAACTGATCGTCGAACGTCTCGTCGGCCAGGGCCCGCCTGCGCACGAGGTGTGGCTGCCCCCGCTGAACGAGCCGCCGACGATGGACACGATCCTGCCGCCGCTCGACGTGACGCCGGACCGCGGTCTCACCTCGCCGGGCTACCCGGCGAACGGCGTGCTGCAGATCCCGGTCGGCGTGGTCGACAAGCCGTTCGAGCAGCGACGCGACCTGCTGTGGGCGGACTTCTCCGGTGCCGCCGGTCACGGCGCGGTCGTCGGTGGTCCGCAGTCGGGCAAGTCGACGCTGCTCAGGACCATGATCGCGTCGATGGCGCTGACGCACACGCCCGAGGAGGCGCAGTTCTACTGCATCGACCTCGGTGGTGGCACGCTCGCCTCGATGGAGGACATGCCGCACGTCGGTGGGTTCGCCGGTCGTCTCGACGTCGACAAGGTCCGCCGCATGGTGGCCGAGCTCCAGACCCTGATCACCGAGCGCGAACTGCGGTGGCGCGACCAGCGCATCGACTCGATGGTCGAGTTCCGCAACCGCAAGCGCCGCGGTGAGATCAAGGACGACAACTTCGGTGACGCGTTCCTGATCGTGGACGGCTGGATGAACTTCCGCCAGGAGTTCGAGATGGTCGAGCCGCAGGTCCAGGCGCTGGCTGCCCAGGGTCTGTCCTACGGCGTGCACGTGATCGTCGCCGCGAACCGGTGGGCGGAGATCCGGCCCGCGATGAAGGACCTCCTCGGCACGCGGTTCGAGCTGCGCCTCGGTGACCCGAGCGAGTCCGAGATCGACCGCAAGGTCGCGGTCAACGTCCCGCCCGGTCGTCCCGGCCGCGGTCTGACCGGTGACAAGCTGCACTTCCTCACCGGCCTGCCGCGCATCGACACCTCGCAGGACCCGCAGACGATCTCGGCGGGTGTCCAGGACCTCAGCGCCAAGCTCAACCAGGCGTGGCAGGGCCCGCGTGCCCCGCAGGTCCGGATGCTGCCCGACCTGCTGGACTACGGCCAGTTCATGGCGCAGGTCCAGCAGCTCAACCCGAACCGCGGCCACCTGGTCCCGGTCGGCGTCAACGAGGACGAGCTCGCGCCGGTCTACATGGACTTCGACGCGGACCCGCACTTCTTCGCGCTGGCCGACGGCGAGGCCGGCAAGACGAACATGTTGCGCACGATCATCCGCGGCATCATGACCAGCTACACCTCGTCCGAGGGGCTGATCCTGCTCGCGGACTTCCGCCGCACGTTGCTCGGCTTCATCGACACCGACCACCTGCTCAGCTACGCGGTGTCGGCCACGCAGCTCACGCAGAACATCCAGGAGATCAAGGGCTCGCTGACCAAGCGCATGCCCGGCCCGGACGTGACGCAGGAGCAGCTCAGGAACCGTTCCTGGTGGACCGGCCCCGACGTCTTCATCGTCGTGGACGACTACGACCTGGTCGCTCCTCAGGGTGGCGCGAACCCGCTGCAGCCGCTGGCCGAGTTCATCCCGCAGGCCAAGGACGTCGGGTTGCACATCATCCTGGCCCGCCGCATGGGTGGTGCGTCCCGCGCGATGTACGACCCGGTGATGGGCAAGCTGAAGGAGATCTCGGCGCCGATCTTCGTCGGGTCCGGCTCCAAGGAGGAGGGCAACATCGTCGGCAACCTCAAGCCGTCGCCGCAGCCTCCAGGCCGGGGCACGATGGTGACCCGAAAGCTCGGTCAGCAGCGCATCCAGTTCGCCTGGATCCAGCCCGACTAGTGGACATGACGAAGGGCCCCGCGGCAGCAGCCGCGGGGCCCTTCTCAGGTAGCAGGGGTTCTACCTGCCGCCCCCCATGGCCGGACCCGTCCGGTGCGGTCAAGAGGGAGAAGACCGCACCGGTTGGGTTGTTTCGCCGGAGACGCCCCCAGGCTTTCGTGTCCGCCGAACCGGTTGACGTGGACTCTGCCGCACGCCGCTCTCGCATCGCTCACAGATGGATGACAACGCCGGCGGAACCGTTCGCGCGCAAAGTAAAAGGGCCCGCAGCCGAAGCCGCGGGCCCACCGAACAGCAGGGGACTGCCCGGTTCCCCCATGACCGGATCTCCTCCCTGGCCGACCCACTGGGGAGGGCCGAACAGGGCGGGAACAGGCGATCGTGACACCCCCCATACTCGCGTTGTCACTCTCACCTTCCGGCTGATCACTACTTTGCACTGCGGCGCTCACACTTCGGTCACACCGAGTCCACGCCTCTACACTCGGCGCTCGGTCACCTGGGGGAGGGGACGACGTGGCAGTCGAGTACCGCGTGCTGGGGCCGCTTGAGGTACTGCTCGACGGCGTCCCGGTCGGTGTCCCGGCCGGACGGTGCCGCGTGTTGCTCGCCACACTCCTGTTGCGCGCCAACCAGTTCGTGTCGGCGGACGAGATCGTCGAACGGCTCTGGGACGGGTCACCGCCCAGCATCGACCGCGCGGGCAAGACGTTGCACATGGTCGTGGCCCGGCTGCGGCAGGCGCTCGGTGCCGCCAACTGCGTGCAGACCGGTGCAGGTGGTTACGCGGCGGTCGTCGACGCGAACCAGCTGGACCTGTTGCGGTTCCGCGCCCACCTCAACGCCGGCGAGCACGCGGAGGCGACCGCGTTGTGGCGCGGGCCGGTGCTGGCGAACGTGAGCTCGGAGTCGTTGCACCGCGACGCCGTGCCCGCGCTGGCCGTCGAACGCCTGACCGCGCTGGAACACCGGATCGACGCCGACCTCGCGCGAGGTGTCGCGGCGGAGCTGGTGCCCGAGCTGCGCACGCTCACCACGCAGCACCCGTTGCGGGAGGTGTTCTGGGCACAGCTGATGCTCGCGTTGCACCGCAGCGGCCGGCAGGCGGACGCGCTGGCGGCGTTCCACGAGGTCGCGGTCGTGCTGGACGAGCAGCTCGGGGTCACGCCGGGCCAGCGGTTGCGGGAGGCGCAGCAGCAGGTCCTGGCCGGTGACGCGCCGGTTCGGGTGGCCCATCAGGTGCCTCGTCAGCTGCCCACGGCGTTGCCGCACTTCGTCGGCAGGGAAGCCGAGCTGACCCGGCTCGACGGCGTTCTCGGCACGCGGCAGCCGATCGCGGTGATCAACGGCAGCGGCGGCATCGGCAAGACGTCGCTCGCGGTGCAGTGGGCGCACCGGGTCGCCGGCCGGTTCCCCGACGGGCAGCTCTACGCCGACCTGCGCGGGTTCGACCCGACCGGCGCGCCGGTGAACCCGAACAGCACGGCCCGCGACTTCCTGTTGGCCCTCGGCGTGCCGGCGGACGAGATCCCGGTCGCCACCGAGGCGATGCTGCAGAGCTACCGCGCCCTGCTGTCCCGGCGCCGGGTGCTGGTGCTGCTCGACAACGTCCGCGACCTCGCCCAGGTGCGGCCGTTGCTGCCGGGCGGCTCGCGCAGCCTGGTCGTGATCACGTCCCGCAACCGCTTGCGCGGCCTGGTCACGCAGAACCGCGCGTTCCCGTTGGACGTGCTGGACCAGGACGAGTCGATGGTGCTGTTCAGCGGCCGGGTGGACGCGGACCGGGTCGCGGCCGAGCCTGCGGCGGCCACCCGGCTGGTCGAACTGTGCGCGGGACTCCCGTTGGCACTTGGCGTGGTGGCCGCACGGGCGACGCTCGACCAACACCCGTTGAGCATGCTCGTGCAGGAGCTGGAGCATGCCGCGTTGGACGCGCTGGACACCGACGATCCGCTGACCAGCGTGCGGGCGGTGTTCTCGTGGACGTTCGGGTGCCTGAGCCCGGCGGCGGCGCGGTTGTTCGTGCTGCTCGGCCTGCATCCCGGCCCGGACGTGACCGAGGCGGCCGCGACCAGCCTGATGGCGGCGCCCGCGGCCGAGGCGTTGGACGAACTGGTCCGCTACAGCCTGATCAGTTTTGACGGCCGTTATCGCCTGCACGACCTGATGCGTTCGTACGCGGCGGAAGAAGCAGCTCATCGCTTGTCTGCGGATGAACGTGCTGCAGGTCGGCAACGGATCTTCGACCACTTGTTGCACTCGGCGCTGGCCGCGACGGCCCGCTCCGACCCGTTGCGCCAGCCGATCACCACGCCTGCTGCTGTTTCTGGTGCCGTGGTGCTCACGTTCGAGACGAACACCGACGCCGATCGCTGGTACGCGACAGAACGCGCGGTGCTCGGCTCGGCCGTGACCGCGGCCGGCGAGACGGGATTCGACGGGCACGTGTGGCGCACGGTCTGGGCGATGCGCCACTTCCTGTTGGCAACGGGCCGCCGGCGAGAAGGAGAACGCCTGCAGCGCTTGGCTTTGGCAGCTGCCCAACGCGCCGGGGACGTCGAGGGCCAGTGCCGCTCGCGTCGCGGCCTGGTGTCGTTGCTGGTGCCGGAGCAGAAGTTCGACGAGGCGGAAGAACACCTGCGCGCGGCCGTAGCGCTGGACTCGTTGCTGGGCGACCAGATCGGCCTCTCGAACGACCTGCGCGGCCTCGCCTACCTGCTGGGCCGCCAGGGCAAGTACGCCGACGCCCTGGATCCACTCGCGCGTGCGCTGGAGGTGGCCATGGCGAGCGGCGACCAGATCGAACTGGCCAGCGTCGCGGCATCACTCGGGTTCGTCCACAACGAACTCGGCGACCACGTCGAGGCCGCGACCTGGGCCGTGCGAGCACGCGACATCTTCCTGGAACTGGTGCCGGACGAACGGGACACGGTCGTCGCCTCGAACCGGGACACGCTCGGCAGCATCTACCGCGCGCTGGGCCGCTACGAGGAGGCGGAGGCGAACTACCTCCGCTCCGTCGAACTGCAGGCAACCCTGTCGTACCGGCACAACCAGGCCGACACGCTGGTGCGGCTGGCCGACATGAAGCTGGAGCTCGGCGAACGTGACGCGGCCCGCGGCTACTACCACGCGGCGCTCGACATCTACGACGATCTCGGCTTCGCCAAGGCCGACGACCTGCGCGAACTGCTGGCCCGCCTGGGCTGAGAGACCGGTCCGGCCACAGCGAAGAGGGAGGTAGCTGCGGTCGGACCGGCCACGCATAGGGTCTTCGACACCGCTCACACTTCGGTCACATGCCACTCGGGAGGCGGCCAGTGCCAGTTGAGTACCGGGTCCTCGGCCCGCTGGAGGTGCTGCTCGACGGCACCCCGGTGCCGGTGCCGGCCGGTCGATGTCGAGTGCTGCTGGCCACGCTGTTGTTGCGCCCCAACAAGTTCGTGTCGATGGACGTGCTGGTCGACAGGTTGTGGGACGGTGAACCGCCATCGCCGGATCGCGCGCACAAGACGTTGCACATGATCGTGACCAGGTTGCGCCAGGCGTTGGGTGCCGCGAACTGCGTGCACACGTTGCGCGGCGGGTATCGCGCCGATGTCTCCTCTTTGGACCTGCTGCGGTTTCGCTCGTTGGTCGCGGTCGGTGACTTCGCCGCCGCCACGCGGTTGTGGCGCGGGCCGATGTTGTCGGACGTCCGATCGGACGCGTTGCACCAGCACGACGTGCCGCCGGTGACCGAGGAGTGGCTGCTGGCGCTGGAACGGCGGATCGGTGCCGACCTGGAGACGGGGAAGGCCGCTGATCTTGTCGCTGAGCTGCGCGGGTTGACGGCTTCGCACCCGTTGCGGGAGGTGTTCTGGGGACAGCTGATGCTGGCGCTGGCGGAGTCCGGGCAGCAGGCTGCGGCGCTGGCCGCCTACCAGGAGGTGCGCTCGTCGCTGGCCGACGAGCTCGGTGTTGATCCGGGTGCGGAACTGCAGGCCGTGTACCAGCAGGTGTTGTCGGGTTCGGTTCGCGTGCGGGGGCCGGTGCCCCGGCAGTTGCCCACGGTCGTGTCGCGCTTCGTCGGGCGGTCAGCCGAGCTGGACGAGCTGAGCTGCCTCGCAGGTGGTGACTCGTTGGTGATCGCGGGGATCACCGGTACCGCGGGCGTGGGCAAGACGACCTTGGCCGTGCACTGGGCTCGTGGTGTCGCTGATCGTTTTCCTGGCGGGCAGCTCTACGTGAACCTGCGGGGGTTCGACCGGCATCGGGAGCCGATGTCGCCGGGCGACGCGCTCGGCCGGTTCCTCGAAGCGCTCGGCATCGCCCCTGACCGCGTGCCGGTCGACCTCGAAGCCGCCTCGGCGCTGTACCGCAGCCTGGTCGCCGATCGGCGCATGTTGGTGTTGCTGGACAACGCCCGCGACCCCGAGCACGTCCGCCCGCTGCTGCCGGGGCCTTCTCCCGGTCTGGTGCTGATCACGAGTCGCGACCGGTTGACGGGGCTGACCGTCAACGAAGGCATGCAGCCGTTGGCGTTGGACGTGCTCAGTCACGCCGAGGCGCACACGCTGTTGATCAGCAGGCTCGGCGCGCAACGGGTCGACGCGGCCGACGAGCTGATCAGGTGGTGTGGAGGGTTGCCACTGGCTCTGGCGATCGTGGCGGCCCGTGCCGCACAGTCCCCGAAGCGGCCGTTGTCCGCGTTGG
Source organism: Lentzea alba (assembly GCF_047445655.1). Lineage (GTDB taxonomy): Bacteria > Actinomycetota > Actinomycetes > Mycobacteriales > Pseudonocardiaceae > Lentzea > Lentzea alba_A. Next base: position 161,063 of record NZ_JAJAEG010000020.1, on the reverse strand, counting down.
TCGCGGAGCTGGCCGACGAACGCACCCGTCTCGACACACTGGACACGGGCGACGTGGCCACCAGCGTGCGGGCGGTCTTCCAGTGGTCCTACCAGCAGCTCGGTCCCGCGGCCGCGCGGATGTTCCGGCTGATCGGGGTTCACCCTGGACCGGACATCACGGTGGCCGCGGCCGTGAGCCTGGCGGCCCTGTCCGTCGACGAGGCGCAGGAGTGCGTGCGGGAACTGGTCGAGGCGAACCTGTTGTCCGAGCACGTGCCCGGCCGGTTCACGTGCCACGACCTGCTGCGCGTCTACGCGGCCGATCGTGCGGCAGCGGAGGAGTCACCCGAGGCTCGTGACGGGGCTCTTGAGCGGACGTTCGACCACTACATCCACACTCTGATCGCAGTCGACGAGACCCATCACGCGCGACACCGGCAGTTCTCGAAGAAGCCTCCTTCGGCGCCGGGGACGGTTCCGGAGGAGTTCGCCGAGCTCGCGGCGGTGCACGACTGGTTCCGCGCGGAGGCGGGCGTCCTGCGCGCCGTGATCGCCCAGAGCGAGGCCCAGGGCTTCGACCGCCACACCTGGCAACTGGTGTGGATCGCGTTCGACCTGATCGACCGGATCGGCCCGTGGCGCGACTGGGCGTGGGCGCTCGGCAGTGCCGAACGTGCCGCGACAAGGGTCGGCGAGCACGAACGCGCTGCGAAGATGATGTTCCTGGAGGCCGTGGCCATCACCAGGCTCGGCCGGTACGAGGAGGCCGGGAGCAGGTTCGACGCGAGCAGCCGCACGTACGCGGAACTCGGCGACGTGCACGGGCAGGTGCGCGGCCAGAGCGGGCTCGCGTGGACGTTGGTCGTCCTTGATCGCGCGCACGAGTCGCTGCAGGTGGCGCAGGCCGCCCTCGACCTGCAACGAACTGATCCCGGTGCGACCGCCGAACAGATCGCCCTGGCCATCCAACCGGTCGTGGAGGCGTTGCTCACCATCGGCGACTACCAGCAGGCGCTGGAGCTCTGCACCGAGATGCTCGCGCTGAGAAAGGACCTCGAAAGCCCTTATGACCTGGCCAGCTGCTCCCTGACCAGGGGGACCATCCACCTGAGGCTGGGGGAGTTCGAGCAGTCGATCGAGGTCCTGGGGCGTTCACTCGCCGGGTACGAACAGCTCGGAAGCTGGTTCGACATCGCCATCGTGAGGAGGATGCTCGGCGAGGCGCACCAGGGCCTCTCCGACTTCGAGGAAGCTCGTCGGTGCTGGATCGTGGCGCTGGAAGCCTTCGAGTTCCACCAGCACCCCTACGCCGAGCTCGTGCGGACACAACTCGCTTCGTTGCCCTGACCAGGCCTTCAAGTACTGAGCGGTGCTGGTGGCCCCCCAGGAAACTTTGCCACCAGCACCGCTGGGAAGAACTCTGCCGGAGCCCGCTCACACTTTGCTCACACCGCGATCACTCCGCGTCTACACTGCCCCTGACCTGGAGGGATGTTGCGAGTCGAGTACCGCGTGCTGGGGCCGTTGGAAGTGCTTCTCGACGGCGTGCCGGTGGCTGTTCCGGCAGGTCGCTGCCACGTGCTGCTGGCTGTGTTGCTGTTGCGCCCCAACCAGTTCATCTCGGCCGACGACCTGATCGACCGCGTGTGGGAAGGCGAGCCGCCTTCCGCAGCTCGCGCGCACAAGACGTTGCAGATGGTGGTTCGCCGGCTTCGGGTGGCGCTGGGCGAGGCTGATTGCGTGCGGACCCGGCCTGGGGGCTATCAGGCCGCGGTGGATCCCGATCAGCTCGATCTGCTGCGGTTCCGTGCGCTGGTCGGCTCTGGAGACTTCGGCGCGGCCTCGGCGTTGTGGCGTGGGTCGGTGCTCGGCAACGTGCCGTCCGAGCGGCTGCACCGCGAGGACGTGCCGCAGCTGGTCAACGAGCGGCTCACGGTGCTCGAACGGCGCATCGACGCCGATCTGGACCGCGGGCTCGCCGGTGAGCTGGTGGCCGAGCTGCGGTCGTTGTGTGCCGAGCACCCGCTGCGGGAGCCGTTCTGGCGGCACCTGATGCTCGCGCTGTACCGGTCCGCGCAGCAGGCCGAGGCGCTCGCCGCCTACCAGGACGTTCGCGAGAAGCTGGCCGACGAGCTCGGCATCGACCCCGGTCCTGAGCTCCAGGAGCTGCACCAGCAGATCCTGCGTGCCGAGGTGTCTCCTGGGCGACGTCAGGTGCCGCGTCAGCTGCCGGCGGGTGTGCGGAACTTCGTCGGCCGCGATCCCGAACTCGCGCTGCTCGCCAAGCCGTCCGCTGTCACCGTCGTGCACGGTGTCGGCGGGGTCGGTAAGACGGCCCTGGTGCTGCGCTGGGCTCGTGAGGTGCGGGAGGAGTTCCCGGACGGCGACCTCTACGTGAACCTGCGCGGGTTCGACCCCGAGGCCCAGCCGATCGATCCGGCGGTCGCGGCCGAGATGCTCCTCGTCGGCCTCGGCGTGGAGGACGTCCCGCTTGGTGCAGAGGCTCGATTTGCCTTGCTGCGCACAACTTTGGTCGACCGGCGGTTGCTGCTCGTCCTCGACAACGCCGCATCGCCGCGTCAGGTCCTTCCGCTGCTGCCTGGGTCGGCCGGGGTGCGAGTGGTGATCACCAGTCGCAACCAGCTCCGTGCGCTCGTCTCGCAGCACGACGCGGCCACGATCGGCTTGCAGCAGTTGGACTTCGACGCGGCACGGTCGTTGCTCGCTGCTGTGCTGGGCGAACAGCGGCTCGACGCGGAACCGGAGCCCGCGCGCGAGATCGTGGAGTGCTGCGCCGGGCTCCCGCTGGCACTGCGGGTCTTCGCTGAGCGGGTCTCACGTTTCCCGGACACGTCGTTGCGGGAGTTCGTCGACGAACTGGGTGCGGCGCGTCTCGATGCGTTGAGCGACTTCGAGGACGTCGACGTGCGTGCGGTGTTCAGCTGGTCGTACCGAGCGCTGGACGACGAGTCCGCGCGCATGTTCCGGCTGTTGTCCGTCCATCCCGGTCCAGACTTCGACGTGAGTGCAGCTGCGGCCTTGGCAGGAGTCTCAGTCGCTCAGGCCCGGCGGTTGCTGGAGCGCCTGGTAGCCGACCACCTCGTGCAGTCGCGCTCGCCGGGTCGCTACGACTTCCACGACCTGTTGCGCGCCTACGCGGTGGAGCTCTGTGGCGATGACGAGGCAGCGGCGTTGAGGTTGACCGAGTGGTACGTCCACACGCTGGAGAACGCCACGTCTCTCGACGGCAGCAAATGCTGGCCCGAGCCGGCGCGGTGGAAACCGGAGTGATGCCGCAGCAGTTCTCGTCGTGGACCGACTCGCTGATGTGGCGGCGCCAGGAGTGGGCGAACTTGAGAGCCGTCGTGTCCGCAGCGATTGCCCGAGGCTGGGACCGGCATGCCTGGCTGGTTCCGCTGCACCTGCACGGATACCTCCTCATCCAGCCAGACCACCGGCGCGAGGCTGTTGAAATGTTCGAGGCCGTGCTGGGCTTCGGCACTGCTCGGGAGCAGATGATCCTGCAGCTCAAGCTGGCATCGCTCTACGACGACGTAGGTCGGCGGGACGACGCGTTGTACAGCTTCGAGACCGCACTGCCACTCGCGCACGTGGCGGAAGAGCCCTACGCGGAGGCAGCAGGTCTGATCAACGTATCCGTGCTGTACCGCAGGCTTGGTCGAACGGATGACATGGCGAACTCCCTGCGGCGGGCGCTCTCGATCGCGGTCAAGATCGGCGATCGGTACCTGGAGGCTGTCTGCCGACTCAATCTTGCCGGAACGTGGAATCTTCAAGGTCGCCACGCCGAGGCGTTGCTGGACGCCGAACTGGCTGTCGCCGCCGCCTCAGGTCTGGGCGATGAGTACCTGACGATTCGTGTTCACGGTATGTGGGCCGCGACTCTCGCCAATCTGGGTAGGTACGACGAAGCGCTGTCGGAACTCCCGTCGGTCGTCGCGGAGCTTCAGCAATTCGGCGACGCCGACGCCGAAGCGGCGATGCAGGAATCGATCGGCATAGCGCTGGCCGGCCTCAATCGGCATGAAGAAGCTGCCGCCGCATGGCAACGCGCAGAGCGCCTCTGGCGTGATCTCGGTGATGAGCACGCGGAGAGAGTCGCCCAGCGGCTGGCAGAGCTTGGCTAGCCGGGGACGAGAGCGGCATCCCCCAGGTGCAACTGCCGCTCTCGTCCTCGGCTGGTCACCACCTTGCCAACCTCCGCTCACACTTCACTCACACTCAACGTCTCACGTGGACAGAACCGTTGAAGGGGTCATGAACGTCGAGTACCGCGTCCTCGGACCGCTGGAGGTGCTGCGCGACGGCGTCCAGGTCCCGGTGACCGCCGGTCGCGGACGTGTGCTGCTCGCCACGTTGCTCTTGCGCCCCAACGAGTTCGTGTCCGTCGACGAGCTGGTCGACCGGCTCTGGGACGGAGAGCCGCCCACTGTCGACCGGGCGCACAAGACGTTGCAGATGGTCGTGCGGCGGCTTCGCATGGCACTGGGCGACGCCAACTGCGTGCGCACGACGACCGGCGGTTACCTCGCCGAGGTCGACCCGGACCGCCTGGACCTGACCCTGTTCCGGCGCCTGGTCGCCGAGGGCGAGTTCGCCGCCGCGCTGGCCCACTGGCGCGGTCCGGTGGCCGCCGACGTCGACTCACCGCACCTGCACCGCGAGGACGTGCCGCAGCTGGTCGAGGAACTGCTCGTCGCGACCGGCAGGCGCATCGACGCCGACCTGGCGCGCGGCCGCAGCTCGGAGCTGGTGGCCGAACTCCAGGAACTGACCGGGCAACACCCGCTGCGCGAGGGCTTCTGGGCCCAGCTCGTGCAGGCACTGCACCGGGCAGGCCGGCCGGAAGAGGCGCTCGCGGCGTACGAACGAATCCGCGCCCACCTGGCCGATGAGCTGGGCGTCGAACCCGGCCAGCCCCTGCGTGAGCTGCACGAACGCCTGCTCGACCCGGCCGGCGTACCGAGGCAGTTGCCCGCACCACCCGAACACTTCGCCGGGCGCGACCGCGAACTGACCAGGCTGAGCGCCCTCGCCATCGGTGGCGCGGCCGTGGTGATCACCGCGATCGACGGCACCGCGGGCATCGGCAAGACCGCGCTGGCCGTCCGCTGGGCCCACACCATCGCCGCGAAGTTCCCGGACGGCCAGCTCTACGCCGACCTGCGCGGCTTCGACCCGTCCGCAGACCCGGTCGCCCCGGCCGACGTGCTGGCGGGGTTCCTCGACGCGTTCGGCGTGCCAGGCGGTCGGATCCCCGCCGACCTGCCCGAACGCGCCGCGCTCTACCGCAGCGTGATCGCCGACCGCCGCGTCCTCGTACTGCTCGACAACGCCCGGGACGTCGAACAGGTCCGCCCACTGCTCCCTGCCGGCCGCGGCTGCCTGGCTGTCGTGACCAGCCGAAACCGCTTCACCGGCCTGGTCGTCCGCGAAGGCGCCGTCCCGGTGACGCTGGACCTGCTCACCGCCGAGGACGCCACCGCCCTCCTCACCGCCCGTCTCGGCGAGGAGCGCGTCCAGTCCGAACCGGACGCCGTTGCCGACCTGATCGCGTTCTGCGCCGGCCTGCCCCTCGCGCTCGCCGTACTGGCCTCCAGAGCAGCCGACGACCCCACACTCACCCTGCGCGCGCTCGCCGACGAACTGGCCGCCAGCGACCTGCCGGACAGCGTCGAAACGGTCTTCACCAGCTCGTACCGCACGCTCGACCCCGCCACCGCCCGCCTCTTCCGGCTGATCGCTCTCGCGACCGGCCCGGACATCTCGCTGGACGCCGCCTCCGCCCTGGACGGCAGGCCTCGCACGGAGGTCCGCAAGTCGCTGCAAGACCTGACCCGCATGCACCTGCTGACCGAACGCACGCCGAACCGCTACTCGTTCCACGATCTGCTGCGCGCGTTCTCGCTGGCCAGATCCGAGGACGCCGAACGCCCAGCAGCCGTACGACGACTGCTCGACTTCTACCTCCACACCGCAGAAGGCGCGGACCGCCTGCTGCGTCGCAGCCGGGTGGCGCTGACGTTGCCGGAGATCTCCACCGGCGTGACCCCGACCCCGCTGGCCGACCGCGCCGCAGCCCTGAAGTGGTCCGAAACCGAGCACCGCAACCTCATGGCCGCCACCCGCCTCGCCAGCGGGCACGGCCTGTACCAGCACGCGTGGCAGCTCCCCACGACGATGTTCGGCTACCTGAACGTCCGCCAGGTCCCCTCCGAACGTGTGGAGCTGTGCCGGATCGCCCTGGATGCCGCCCGAGCGGCCAACGACCCGTTCGCCGTCGGCAACACCCTCCACTCGCTCGGCAACGCTCTCAGCGCCACCGGCAGCTACGACGAGGCCGACGACTGCTACGCCGAGGCGCTGGCAGTGCGCGAGAACATCGGCCACCTGCACGGCATCGCGGTCACTCTCGACCAGTGGGCCGTCAACCACGGCCGCCGCGGCGACCTGAAGTCAGCACGCCCGCTGCACGAACGAGCCGTGGAACTCCGCCGCGTCCAGGGCGAACCCGCAGGCCTCACCACGGCCCTGAACAACTACGCCATGACCCTGGTGGGCCTCAAAGAACACGAAACCGCCCTGGCCGCCAACGAGGAGGCCTACGCCACCATCACCACGGCGGGCCTCGACTACCTGCTCGCCTCCACTTTGGACACCAGAGGCATGCTCCTGGCCGAACTGGGCAGGATCAGCGAGGCGATCGCGACCTTCCACCGCGCCCTCGCGCTGCCCGAGGACCAGGTCGCCACCTCGGTCCGCCTCGTGACGCTGGAGAACCTCGCCGACACCCACCTGCGCCGCGGACGCCCAGCAGACGCGGTGGCCGTGCTGCGGGAGGCGCTGCGGCTGCGTGAGGCGCAGGGCAACGAGCCGGCGACGGTCCAGCTACGTGCCCGAATCGCGGAACTCGGTTGGTGATCGGCAGACTTTTGCGGAAATGTCAGACTCGTTGACCGCCGACCTGCGAGGGGGTGACCGGTGACCGTCGAGTTCCGTGTGCTCGGCCCGTTGGAAGTCCTGCTGGACGGCGAACCGGTCCCCGTCCCGGCCGGTCGCTGCCGAGTGCTGCTGGCCACTTTGTTGTTGCGCCCCAACAAGTTCGTCTCGGTAGACGAGCTTGTCGACCGCCTGTGGGACGGCGAGCCGCCGACGGTCGACCGTGCTAACAAGACGTTGCACCAGACCGTGCTGCGGTTGCGCCAGGCTCTGGGCGCGGCCAACTGCGTGCGCACGACGGCCGGTGGCTACCTGGCCGAGGTCGGGCGGAACGAGCTGGACCTGCTGCGGTTCCGCGAGCTGGCGCGGTCCGGCGACTTCGCCTCCGCGACGGAGCTGTGGCGCGGCGCAGCGCTGGCGAACGTGGCATCCGAGTCGCTGCACCGCGACGAGGTACCGCTGCTCGAAGACGAACGACTGGTCGTGCTGGAACGCCGGATCGACGCCGACCTGGACCGCGGCCTGGCGAGCGAGCTAGTCGCCGAACTGAGCCTGCTCACCCAGCAACACCCGCTCCGCGAACACTTCTGGGCCCAGCGCATGTCGGCGCTCTACCGCTCAGGCCGGCAGGCCGAAGCTCTGGAGTGCTACCGCGAGATCACCGCGCTGCTGGCCGACGAACTGGGCGTCGATCCATCCCCGGAACTGCGCCAACTGCACCTCGCCATGCTCAACGGCGAGGCCACGGCCCAGACGGAACGGTCGCGGCAGGTGATCTGCCAGCTGCCACCCGACACCGCGAACTTCGTGGGGCGTGAGTCGTTGTTCCGGGAGGTGGCGGCAAAACTCACGGCGTCGGACGACGGCGTGCCGGTGGTCGTGTTGAGCGGTGCTCCCGGCGTGGGCAAGAGCGCGTTCACGATCAGGACCGCGCACCGGTTGCGTGATCGTTTTCCCGACGGTCAGCTGTTCGTCCGTCTGAACGGAGCCGGTGCCGCTCCGCGCGATCCGGCCGAGGTGCTCGGCGAACTGCTGGTCGCTCTGGGCGTGTCGATCACCGGTATGCCTGATGGTCTGGAAGCCCGGACCGCCGCCTTCCGGGCCCAGCTGGCCGATCGCTCGATGCTGGTGGTCCTGGACGACGCAGTCGGGCCGGAGCAGGTCAGACCACTGCTGCCGGGCATTCCCGGCTGTGCGGTGTTGGTCAGCAGCCGGCAACGCCTGGTCCAGATCGAAGGCGCGCACGGTCTGCGCGTGCCGCCGTTGAGCCGCGAGGACGGGTTCTCGCTGCTGGCGGGTGTCATCGGTGAGTCTCGAGCGGCCACCGACCGGGATGCTGTCGGCGCCATCGTCAACGCGTGTGGTGGTCTGCCGCTTGCATTGCGGGTCGCCGGTGCCCGGCTCGCTGCCCGTGAGTCGTTGCCCCTGCGTTCGCTGGCGCGCCGGTTGTCCGACGAGCGGCGCCGGCTTGACGAGCTCACCACCGGTGACCTGGAGATCCGCGCGACGTTCGGGCCGAGCTACGAAGCCCTGCCGGCGGACGCGGCGGCCGCGTTCCGGCGGCTCGGACTGCTCGGCTCGACCGACGTGGCGTCATGGGCGGTCGGGGTGCTGGCGGGCGGCGACGGTGAGCGGCTGGTCGAACGGCTGGTGGAGGCGAACCTGCTCGACGAGGTCGGCCTCGACCCGACCGGTGAACCGCGTTATCGCATGCACGACCTGCTCGCGGTGTACGCGGCCGAGCTGGTTCGCGACGAGGATCAGGAACTCGTCACCGCTGCTCAGCGCGACTACGTCGAGGTGCTGCTGACTCTCGCCGACGAGGCGGCTCAGGACTGGTTCGCCGCCGATGACACGCCGAAGCGCCCCATCACGCGGTCGAAGTTGCTGGAGCCCGCGGAGATCGAGCGGCTGACCGAGAGCCGGGGCAAGTGGCTGCTCGCCGAGATGCTCAACATCGACCGCGCAATCGCGCTCTGCCTCGACCACCACTGGGTCGAGTCGGCCGAGAACCTGCTGCACCGCGCTCTCGTCTATCTCGACGTCTACCTCCCTCACGAGCGGATCCTGCAGGTGTGCGAGCGCGTCCGCGAGGTGGCGCTCGCCGAAGGCCACGACCTGATCGCGTGGCGCTCCCACCTGCGGCTGACGAGCCAGCTGGTGACGAGGAACGTCTCCGAGGAGGTCATCGCCGAGTACGCGCGGTGCGTGGATGGGTTCGAGGCCGCCGGAGCCCAGGCCGAACTCGCGGTCGCTCTGGGAGCGTTGGCCTACTACAAGATGCTCCACACCGGACAGCCGCAGATCGCACTCGCCGAACGCGCGGTGGCCGCCGCGCGGGCGAGCGGCGAGCCCCGCACACACGCGAGCGCCTTGCGCGAGCTGGGCACGATGCTCGCGACCGAAGGGCGCCACGTCGAGTCGGTCCGGGTTTTCGACGAGGCGCTGGTGCTAAGCAGGAAGATCGGCGATCGCAACGACCTGGCGATGGTGCTGAACAGGATCGGGTCGAGCACGTTGGCGAGCGGTGATCTCGAGCGAGCCAGCGCGGCGAGTCGTGAGGCGCTGGACCTGATATCCGCGCTGGGCGACGATCGGGGCGCGGCCTACTGCACCGTCCTGGTGTCCCAGGTCGATCTGGCGCTGGGTGACGCGAGTGCGGCGTTGATCGGAGCGGAGAAGGCCCTGAGCATCTTCGAGGCGCTGGGCGAGCGCCGGGGGAGCATTCGAGCGCTCGCCGTGGCCGCAGAGGCGGACCTCGCACTCGGCATGGTCGAGAAGGTGATCGACCTGGCGACCACCGCCCTGGAGAACTACGCGGATGCGGGTGACACCGCGGCAGAAGAACGACTGAGGGCCGCGCTGGCGGAAGCCAAGCGGAGGGTGTGAGCGTTGAGCGTCGAGTTCCGGGTGCTGGGCCCGGTAGAAGTGTTGCTGGACGACGAGCCCGTGGCTGTCCCTGCGGGTCGGTGCCGAGCTTTGCTCGCGACGTTGCTGTTGCGTCCCAACCAGTTCGTGTCGGTGGACGAGCTGCTCGAACGGCTGTGGGGCAACGACGCGCCGACCACTGATCGCGCGCACAAGACGTTGCAGATGACCGTCGTCCGGCTGAGACAGTCGCTGGGGGCGGCCAACTGCGTGCGCACGATGAGCGGCGGTTACCTGGCCGAGGTGGGGCCGGATGAGCTGGATCTGCTGCGGTTCCGCGAGTTGGCGCGAGCCGGCGACTTCGCAGCGGCGATGAAGTTGTGGCGTGGTCCAGCGCTGGCGAACGTGGGCTCGGAGCTGCTGCACCGGGACGAGGCGGCGCAGCTGGACGACGAACGCCTCGGCGTGCTCGAGCGCAGGATCGAAGCCGATCTGGACCGCGGCCTGGCGGGTGAACTCGTCGGCGAGTTGAGCGCGCTGACTCAGCAACACCCACTCCGGGAACGCTTCTGGGCTCAGCGAATATCCGCGTTCTACCGCTCAGGCCGCCAGTCCGAGGCCCTTGAGTGCTACCGCGAAGTCGCCAGGCTGCTGGTCGACGAGCTGGGCGTCGATCCGTCACCCGAACTGCGCCGGCTGCACAGCGCGATGCTCTCCGGCGAGGACATCGCGTCGACCGCGCAGCCGCGCCAGACGATCTGTCAGCTGCCACCTGACTCCGGCACCTTCGTGGGCCGTGAGCGCCTCTTCAGTCAGGTGGAGGAGAAGCTCGCGTCGGCGGACGGCGTGCCTGTCATCGTGCTGAGCGGCGCTCCTGGTGTGGGCAAGAGCGGGCTCACGATCAGGGCCGCGCACCGGTTGCGTGGCCGCTTCCTCGACGGTCAGCTGTTCGCCCGCCTCAACGGTGCCAGTGCCGCGCCGCGCGATCCAGCTGAGGTGTTGGGCGAGCTGCTGGTCGCACTGGGCGTTCCGGTCACAGCGATGCCGGACGGACTGGAGGCGCGCAGCGCGGCCTTTCGCACGCAGCTGGCAGACCGCGCGATGCTGGTGGTGCTGGACGACGCGGCAGGCCCGGAGCAGGTGAGGCCGCTGCTGCCGGGAACGGCCGGCAGCGCGGTGCTGATCAGCAGCAGGAAGCGCCTGGTCCAGATCGAGGGTGCGCACAGCGTGCGAGTACCGCCGTTGTCGGTCGAGGACGGCACTTCGTTGCTGTCACGGATCATCGGCAAGTCGAGGGCATCCACCGACCAGACCGCCGTCAGCGCGATCGTCGAGGCGTGTGGTGGCCTGCCACTTGCGCTGAGGGTCGTCGGTGCTCGACTTGCCGCCCGCGAGTCACTGCCGCTGAGTTCGCTGGCCAGACGGCTGTCGGACGAGCACCGTCGGCTGGATGAGCTGGCCGCCGGCGATCTGGAGGTCAGGGCGACGTTCGGCCCGAGCTATGAAGCTCTGTCCGATGACGCGGCGACCGCCTTCCGCCGGCTGGGCCTGCTCGGGGCAACGGACGTCGCGTCCTGGACGGTCGGTGTGCTTGCCGGCGGCGACGGTGAGCGACTCGTCGAACGCTTGGTCGAGGCGAACCTGCTGGACGAGGTCGGCCTCGACGCGACCGGTGAACCGCGCTACCGGCTGCACGACCTGCTGGCGGTGTACGCGGCCGAACTGGTTCGCGGTGAAGATCAGCAGCTGGTCACAGCAGCGCTGCGCGACTACATCGACCTGTTGCTGACCGTTGTCGGAGAGGCGACCAGAGTCTCGTTCGCAGCCGACGACCTGCCACCGCGACCTCTCACCCCTTCCAGTGCGTTGGACAGGTCCGAGATCGAACGATTGACCAGCAGTCCAGAGGCGTGGTTGCTCGCGGAGATGGTCAACATCGATCGGGCCGTCGTCCACTGCCTGGATCGGGGTTGGGCCGACCCCGCGGAGAACCTGTCGCAGCGCTCGTTCTCCTACCTCGACAGCTTCTACCCGCAGGAGCGGCTCGAACATCAGTGGACCCTCGTTCGCGATGCCGCGTTCGCCAACGGTGACGAGCTGATCATGTGGCGCACGCACTTCCAGCTGCAGGTGCAGATCTTGTTGCGTGGTGTCACTGACGAGGTCCTTGCAGAGCTTGCGCGCTGCGCGGCCGGATTCGAGGAAGTCGGAGCTCAGGCCGAACTCGCGATCGTGCTGGGTGCGTTGGCCTACTACAACACGGCCCACAACGGGGAGCCTCAGCTGGCGATCGCGGAACGTGCGGTCGCAGCCGCGAAGAAGAGCGGTGAGCCGCTCATCCAGCTGAGCGCATTGCGCGAGTTGGGCACGATGCTCGCGAACGAAGGGCGTTATGCAGACTGCGTGCAGGTCATGGATGACGCACTGGCGATCAGTCGCGAGCTGGACATGCCACACGAGATCGCGGGCACGCTGGCCCGGATCGGGTCGACCGGGTTGGCGCATGGCGATCTGGAGCGGGCGGGGGCGGCGAGCCGCGAAGCGCTGGATCTGATGATCCCGATCGAGGACGACCGCGGCACCGCCTACTGCGCGGTTCTGGTGTCCCAGGTCGATCTTGCGTAGGGCAACGCGACCGCCGCGCTGGTCGGTGCGGAGAAGGCCTTGAGCGTCTTTGAGTCGCGGGGAGAGCACTTCGGGGCCGTGCGCGCGCTCGCTGCGATGGTGGAGGCACAACTTGCGCTTGGCCTGGCAGAAGAGGTCATCGACGTGGCGAGCGCTGGGCTGAAGAACTACGCCGACGCGGGTGACGCCAAGGCTGAAGAACGACTGCGGGCCGCGCTGGAGGAGGCTCGTCGGAGGGTATGACCGGGGCGAGGTTCGCCATCCGTGTCGTCCAGGCCTGCCGCATCGGGTAAGCATGTGCGCGAAAGAGGGGATGGTGCATGAGCCTGCACGTCGCGGTCGACTTCGGCACGTCGAGCACCTGTGTAGCTGTTTCGGCGCACGGCCGGGAGCCACAGGTCGTCGTGTTCGACGGCCAACCGCTGGTGCCGTCCGCCGTCTTCGCCGCCGCCGATGGGACCTTGTTCGTGGGTCAGGAGGCCGAGCGCCAGGCTGCGGTCGACCCTGCCCGCTACGAGCCACACCCCAAGCGCCGCGTCGACGAGGGCGAGCTGCTGCTCGGCAGCTCAGTGCTGCCCGTAGTGGACGTCGTGCGCGCTGTTCTCACGCGTGCGGTCGGCGAGGCACGCCGCGTTGGCGGCGGCGCTCCCGTTGATCTGCTCGTGCTCACCCACCCCGCGGACTGGGGCACTGTCCGCACCCGCGTCTTGATCCAGGCAGCCCGCGGGCTCGGTCGTGAGCTGGTGCTCGTGCCCGAGCCGGTGGCCGCTGCCGTCTTCCACTCTGCGAGCCACTCCATTCCGGATGGCGCGTCTCTCGCTGTGCTCGACCTCGGCGGCGGCACGGTCGACGCGAGTGTGGTGACGCGCACAGGCAAGAGCTTCCGGGTGCTCGCCACCAAGGGCGATCCCACCTTCGGTGGGGCGGACATCGACCAGGCGTTGCTGGAGCACGTCGGCAGTCTGGTCGGAGCGAAGGACCCAGAAGCGTGGCGTCAGCTCGTTGAAGGCCGTGAGATGGCAGACCGTCGCAAGCGGCGGGTCCTCAGACAGGACGTTCGGGGCGCGAAAGAGACGCTGTCCCGGCACGCCTACACAGATGTGCCGATGCCACCGCCGTTCCCCGACGCCCATGTGACGCGCTCGGACCTCGAACAGCTGATCACCGCGCCGCTGAGCCGGGCGGCCGCGCTGGTCGGTGCCGCCGTTCGAGACGCTGGTCTCGCTCCGCAACAGCTCGCGGGAGTCTTCCTGGTCGGCGGGTCGAGTCGGATTCCACTCGTTGCGCGGCTCGTGCACGAACACACCCGCGTGGTGCCCACGAGCATCGACCAACCAGAGACGGTGGTCGCCCGAGGAGCCCTGCGTGCTGTCAGTCTCGATCCGGAGCGGACGGGCGGCGTGGCTCCACAGGGCGCGCTCCAGACGCCGCCGAAGGGCGGTCCGGGTGACGTCACCCACAACCTCCGGGTGACCGACGACGCGACGCGCAAGATCACCAGGCGGATCACCCCGCCGCCGGCCGCGCAGTTCCCCATGGCGTTCCAGTCGGCGCCGGAGCCGAAGAAGAAGAGCAAAGCGCCGCTGTTCATCGCGCTCGGTGTCGTCGTCGTACTCGCTGCAGCCGGCGCTGGTGGTTACTTCTGGCTGAACCGCGAGAAAACGCAGCAGCAACCAACGCCACCCGGCAATCAGGTCGCCGTGTACGACTACGGCTTCACTCGCCCGGACGGATGGGAACAGACCGGAGGCGCGGCAAAAGACCGGCAGGTGCTTTTGCAACCGATTGAGCGCAAGAATTCCGAAGGCAAATCACCGGAAGCGCGAATTGCTGTGCAGGAGCAAACTCTCGAGTACGACAGCGGCCGGGATCGCGTTCGCGCGCTGAGTGAGCTGAAGAAGAAGTACGAGGAGCGCAAGGAAGGTGGCGACCAGGTCACCGACTTCGCCGACAACGCCACATTCGCGGAGAAGTCTGTAGTTCACTATCGCGAAGTGGTCGAAGGTACCGATGTCGACTGGTACATCCAGTTCGTCGGCAAGGTCCAGGTGAGCGTGGGATGTCAGGCGACAGCTGCTGAGGCCGACCGCGTCCGCACCGCCTGTGAGCAGGTCGTCCGCACGCTGGTCATCAAGTCGCCGTAGCAACGTCAGGGAGTTTCGATGTCTGCCACCGAGGTCCTCGGCCGGTTCCGCGCCGAGGTCGGAGCCGCCGTCACCCGAGCCCGTCGCGCCGCAGGTGAGATCGGGGAACGCAACGCCAAGCTGCGGGAACGCACCCGTGAACTCGCCGCGCAGGCCCGAGAGCGCAGGGTCGAGCCTGGTTCTCAGGCCACCCCCGCTGACGTGCGGGAGGCGGCGTCCGGGTTCCGCACCGATCGTGGACTGCCTGTCGAACAGTTGCCGGATGCAGCTGAACTGACTACATCGCAGCCTCCTGTGGTCGCAGAACCGGTTCCGTCGACCACTCTCGGTTCCGCTGCTGTCGCCGGTCCGAGTGGTCAGCTTCCTCGTGTGAGTGACGATGACGAGGACTTTTCGCAGTCGCGAATCCTCTACTGACTCCTGGTTTCACCCGGAGCCGTTTACTAGAGCAACTACTTCCAAAGAAGTCGCGACAGGGTGGAACCGACGTGGCAGGGTCCTCGTCGGAAGAGGCGTACGAACCAAGAAGTACGACCTGAAGTTCTATGAAGGGGGCATCTCCCAATGGGCGCTTTTAGCCTTAGCACCGACGACCTCGACGCGCTGGCCAAGCACATCCTGGACATCGACCACCAGACGCAGGGCACGCTCCGCCGGGTGCGCGGTGCCGCGGAAACCGTGCAGGCCAACTGGCAGGGGCAGGCGGGTACCGCCTTCCAGAACCTCATGATGCGGCTGGACGAGGACGCGGCGAAGGTGCAGGAGGCGCTGCGCAGCATCGCCGAGCAGATCTCCGAGTCGTCGAAGACCTACTCAGCCGAGGAAGAGGCGCAGAACCAGAACATCGGCAGCCTGTCCAACCGGCTCTGATCTCGCTTCCGCATTCGACTCCGTTTACTCGCTTTCAAGAACTTCTAGGGGAGATTCACAATGGCTGGACACATGAGGGTTGGTTTCGGCGAGATCGCGGCCGCGGCCGCGGAGATCAGCAGCGGCGCGTCGCAGGTCGACCAGCAGTTGAGTGACCTGAAGGACCAGGTCACCAAGACTCTCGCTCAGTGGGAAGGTTCCAACTCGGGCGCCTACCAGCAAGCGCAGGAAAAGTGGGCCCAGGCCGCCGCCGACCTGCAGTCGGTCATGGCCGCCATCGGTACCGCCGTGCAGCAGGCCGGCGAGGCGTACCAGGCCGCTGAGAAGAAGAACGAGGGCCGCTGGTAAGTCCGCAGCGGCTGAGCTAGACCCTCGCGAGCCCCGGAACCACGTGGTCCGGGGCTCGCGTACGTCCGGAGGAAGGTGCGTTGGAGGGGCCGTTTTGGTCCCGGCACCACCCATCCGGTATCTTCTTACGTTGTTGTGCGGTAGCTGGCGCCCGTGTGTGCCGCGCCTGTCTCGGAACCACCGCTTGGTTCGTCCAAGATCGGTCTGGGGCAACCGCCGCAGTGACCCCAGACGCAAGTGACGACGAGGTAGATCCGTGCGCACGTACAGCCCGAAGCCCGGTGAGGTGACCCGCACCTGGCACGTGATCGACGCCCAGGACGTGGTGCTCGGCCGGCTCGCCACCCAGGCCGCGACGCTGCTGCGCGGCAAGCACAAGCCGACCTATGCGCCTCACGTTGACACTGGTGACTTCGTGGTCATCATCAACGCTGACAAGGTCGCTCTGACCGGCTCGAAGCGCGACCAGGCGTTCCAGTACCGCCACTCCGGCTTCCCCGGTGGTCTGCGCAAGCAGTCCTTCGGCGAGGTTCTGGACACGCGTCCGGACCGCCTGGTGGAGAAGGCGATCAAGGGCATGCTGCCCAAGAACCGCCTTGGCCGTCAGATCGCGAACAAGCTGAAGGTCTACAGCGGACCGAACCACCCGCACGCGGCGCAGCAGCCGCAGGCCTTCGAGATCAAGAAGATCGCCCAGTGAGCGACGAGAACATCGAGGAAGTTCCTGTGACCACCCCTGAGAACGAGACCCCTGAGGTCGAGACCCCCGCGGTCGAGGCTGAGGTTGTCGAGGCCGAGGTCGTCGAGGCTGCTCCCGAGGCCGAGGCCGCTGAGGCCGAGGTCGTCGAGGAAGAAGCTTCCGCGCCGGTGGTCGTCGCTCCTTCGCTGAACGGCGCCGCGCACCTCGCGCAGACCGTCGGCCGCCGCAAGGAGGCCGTCGTTCGCGTCCGCCTCGTGCCCGGCACCGGCAAGTTCACGCTGAACGGCAAGGCCCTCGAGGACTACTTCCCGAACAAGGTGCACCAGCAGCTCATCAAGGAGCCGCTCGTCACCACCGAGAAGCCCGAGACCTTCGACGTGATCGCCAACCTGCGTGGCGGCGGCATCACCGGCCAGGCCGGTGCGCTGCGTCTCGCCATCGCGCGTGCGCTGATCGCTGTCGACTCCGAGGACCGCCCGGCCCTGAAGAAGGCCGGCTTCCTCACCCGTGACCCGAGGGTCAAGGAGCGCAAGAAGTACGGTCTGAAGAAGGCCCGCAAGGCGCCTCAGTACTCCAAGCGTTGATCTAACGCACCAGCTGTACCTGCGGGAGCAGCAGTTCAACACGAACTGCTGCTCCCGCAGTGTTTCAAGGCCTTCTGGGTTTTCCGGGTCTGTCCCCGCCGCCTTGCAGTGTCCATTTCGGAGGATTCATGGCCCGCCTGTTCGGCACCGACGGAGTGCGTGGTCTCGCCAACGCCGATCTCACCCCCGAGCTCGCGATGTCCGTCGCCGCCGCAGCGGCACGCGTGCTCGCCGAGCACGACCGTTCCCACCGCCCGGTCGCCGTCGTCGGCCGCGACCC
This sequence comes from Lentzea alba, assembly GCF_047445655.1. Lineage (GTDB taxonomy): Bacteria > Actinomycetota > Actinomycetes > Mycobacteriales > Pseudonocardiaceae > Lentzea > Lentzea alba_A. The sequence goes on along the minus strand of NZ_JAJAEG010000020.1, from coordinate 143,703 downwards.
CAGGGCGAGCAGCGAGATGCTCGACGCCGCCGTCACCGCGGGCCTCACCTCGGCCGGTGCGGACGTGCTGCGCGTCGGCGCGCTGCCCACACCCGCCGTCGCCCACCTCGTGTCCGCGCTCGGCGCCGACATCGGCGTGATGATCTCGGCCTCGCACAACGCGATGCCGGACAACGGGATCAAGCTCTTCGCCGCCGGCGGCCACAAGCTGCCCGACGAGGTCGAGGACGAGATCGAACAGCACATGGGCACGGGCTTCGACCGCCCGACCGGTGCCTCCATCGGCCGGGTGCGCGACGTCCCCGATGCCGAGACCCAGTACGTCGAGCACCTGCTCAAGGTCACGCCGCACCGCCTCGACGGCCTCAAGGTCGTGGTGGACTGCGCGAACGGTGCCGCGTCGGTGGCCGCACCGGACGCCTACCGCCGCGCCGGCGCCGAGGTCATCGCGATCAACGCGACCCCGGACGGCCTCAACATCAACGACGGCTGTGGCTCGACCCACATCGACGTCGTCGCGGCGGCGGTCCGCGAGCACGGTGCCGACCTCGGCATCGCGCACGACGGTGACGCCGACCGCTGCCTGGCCGTGGACGCCGAGGGCAACCCCGTCGACGGCGACCAGATCCTCGCGGTTCTCGCGCTCGCCATGCGCGACGCCGGTGAGCTGTACGAGGACACGCTCGTCGCCACGGTGATGAGCAACCTCGGCCTGCACATCGCCATGAAGGAAGCCAAGATCCAGCTGCGCACCACCGCCGTCGGCGACCGCTACGTGCTGCAGGACCTCAAGGCCGGCGGCTACTCGCTCGGCGGCGAGCAGTCCGGCCACGTCGTGCTGCCCGCGCACGCCACCACCGGCGACGGCCTGCTCACCGCGCTGCGCCTGATGGCCCGCATGGCCGAGACCGGCAAGTCGCTCGCCGACCTCGCCTCGGTGATGCGCCGCCTGCCGCAGGTCCTGATCAACGTGAAGGTCTCCGACAAGGCCGCGGTCGCCAAGGCCGCCTCGGTCAGCGAGGCCGTCGCCGCCGTCGAGGCCGAGCTGGGCGAGACCGGCCGCGTGCTGCTGCGCCCGTCCGGCACCGAGCAGCTCGTGCGGGTGATGGTCGAGGCCACCAGTCACGAACAGGCGGAGTCGGCGGCGCAACGACTCGCGGGTGTGGTTTCCTCAGTGCACTGAGGACGGACACGGGGGCCGATGATGACCATGATGATGTTGCTGATCCTCCTGGTGCTGCTGGGAGGTGTGACGGCGGTCATCATCGCGGTCGTCACCTCGGCGAAGAGGAAGAACGCCGCCCGGCCCCCGTACCCGCCCGGTCAGGGCTACCCGCAGCAGTTCGGCTCGCCACAGGGTCATCCGCAGCAGCCAGGTCACCCGCAGCAGGCGTACCCAGCGCAGGGGCATCCGCAGCAACCGGGCTACCCGCAGCAGCCGTACCCACCACAGGGTCAGCCGGCGCCAGGCCAGCAGCCTCCCGCGCAGAACGGCTGGTAACAGGTGGTGAACATCGGCCCACTCGAGCTGCTGATCATCCTGTTCGTGCTGGCCATCGGCGTTGTCGTGGTCGCGGTCGTGACCTCCCGGCGGAACAAGCCGCCGTACCCGCCGCACCAGGGCTACCCGCCTCCTCCAGGAGGCCCGTACCCGGCGCAGGGCCCGCCACCCGGCCAGCAGTGGCCTCCGCAGGGTCCTACTCCGGGGCAGCAGTGGCCTCAGCAGCCACCGCCCGGTCAGCAGTGGCCACAGCAACCACCTGGTCAACAGCCGCCGCCACCCAATCAGTGGTGATCATCGGCGGGTGCCGCCGAATGGCTGTTTACTAAGGCAACCGACATCACAGAGCTCCGGTCGGCGTGTGACCTGAGCTGGCACTGTATGGCGGAACCCCGCTGAGCCGAACTGCGTCAGATCGGGGACAAGGGGAGGCAGGAGCACATGTCTGGCTATCAGGCGAACGCCGGCGAGATGATGTCGTCCGCGACGACCATTCAGGGCATCGCGACCGAGATCGAGAACTACAAGGCCAAGATCACCGCCAGTGCCGTGTCCGAGAAGGATTTCGGTCGCGCGCACACCGCCGGTGGCGCCAAGTACAAAGCCGGCCTGCCGAAGCTGGGCGAGGCGATCGCTGCCTACTCCGCGGCGATGAAGGGCCTTTCGGACAAGCTGCGCGAGTCCGCGAACGGCTACGCGTGGTCCGAAGAGGCCAACGCCGTCAAGATGAACAAGCAGGGAAGGTAGTCGCGGATGCCCAGCTGGGAAGAAGTCAAGAAGCTCTGCGACAACCCCGAAGTCCCGCCCGACCAGAAGAAGGCCCTGCTCGAGGCCTACTACGCCAACGAGTCCAAAGACAACGCGTTCGGCACGCACAACGACGAGCTCGAGGTCTACCTCGACAACTACGACATCTCCTGGGGAGATGGTCAGTGGCAGGCCACCAAGGACGCCATGCCGTGGGCGGACAGCTCGGAAGACCGGCTGAACAACGCCTACGACATCGCGAAGAAGTCCGGTGACGCCGGTCAGAAGAAGATCGACGACCACAACAAGGCCAAGCAGGGCGGCCAGAACACGCTGGACCAGTCCGAGCAGCGTGCGGCCGACGGCGGTGCGGGCGTCGGCAACTCGAACTTCCTGATGGACGCGGGCGAGCCCGGTCTCAAGTACTTCGAGAACTTCCTCCCGGTTTACCAGGAGGCGAAGGCGGCCTACCTCGTCCCCGGGACCTTCAACACCGACTTCAAGAACGTCAAGACGCTCTACGACGAGCAGCGCGACATCGACTTCCACAAGATCGACGAAGACATCAAGGAGATGCGGCAGATCTCCACCGATCTGCGCACTCAGCAAGCCGACTCCGAGAAGTCGATGGGCAAGCTCTGGTCCACTTGGGACGGAAAGGCCGCCGACAACTCGCGCGCCTATGTCGCCGACTTCTCGAAGAAGGGCGCCGCCGTCGCGGACGGCATCAACCACATCGCCGACGCGACGCGTGCGGCGTGCCACACGGTCTCGCAGCTGGTGAACGACAAGGCGAACGCCGTGCTGAACGGCGTGGGCAGTCCCTTCGACATCGCGGGCAAGACCCCGGCGCAGATCCGCGAGATCATCCAGGCTGCGGACAGCCAGGACGAGGGCCTGCTCAAACGCGCGGCCGGTCACGTCGGCATCCAGATCGACGACGAGGCGTGCGACGGCGACAAGTGGAAGGGCGAGGTCACCAAGGGCTGCCGCCAGTGGCTGAACGGCACCTTCCACACCGATGTCGACACGAAGTTCACGAACTTCGAGAAGCTCTGCAAGGACACGAAGAAGGCCGTCGACGACGCGTGGAACGTGCTCGGCGCCGAGATCGACAAGATCAACACCAAGCCGTTCGACCCCGCCAAGGAGGAGAAGCCCGCCGACAAGCCGGGTGACGGCACCGGTGGTGGCGGCGGCAAGAACACGCCGCCCGGTGGTGGCGGCGGTGGCGGTGGCCCGTCGGGTGGCGGCGGCGGCGGCGGCGGTGGCATGCCGGAGATCCCGAAGCCGGAGAACCCGCTCGACAAGAACGGCGACGGCAAGCCGGACATCCCCGGTGACACCGACGGCGACGGCAAGATCGACGACCTCGACGGTGACGGCAAGAAGGACGACGCGGACGGCGACGGCAAGCCGGACCAGCCCAAGCCGGAGGAGAAGCTCGAGACCGTCACGGTCAAGGCCGGCGACAACACGATCAAGGTCACGGAGCCCGACTCGAACGGGCACGTGAAGATGACGATCGACACGCCGAAGGGCGAGCCGAAGACCTACGACCTGGACTTCAGCAAGAACCCCGAGGCCGCCAAGGCGCTGATGGGCCAGAACGGCACGCAGGCCATCACGAACATGGCCAACTCGCTCACCGGCACGCCCACCCAGGGTTCGCAGGCGCCCGGCGCACCCGCCCCGACGACGGGTGGCACGCCGACGCCCGGTGGCGGCGCACCGCCCACCGCCGGTCCGATGGGCTCGGAGTCGAACCCGATCCCGGTCGAGGTCGGCGCCGACGGCAAGATCCACATCGAGCAGGACGGCGTCAACTTCACCGCCGAGGTGAACGCGCAGACCGGCGAGATCAACCTGACCGCGGACAACGGCGACGGCACGCCCGACCAGATCGGCGTGGGCTTCGGCGAGGACGACAACCCCGCCGCGGACACCGGCCTCTCCGGCGCCGGCTCCGGCGGTTCCGGTGGCATCAGCGGGGATCTGGGCATCGACCAGCCGCTGAACATCCCGGAGCAGGACTTCCCGCAGCGGGTCGAGGGCGACTTCCAGACGATGCCCGCACCCGCGCAGGGCGAGTTCCAGGCCATGCCCGCGCCGGGCGAGAACCCCTGGAGCCCGCCGGGCCAGGAGGCCACGCCGAACATCGGCGAGCGCTTCCAGGAGTCGATGGGCCGCAGCTACATCGAGGACAACGGCATCATGCCGAACGTCGGCGAGCCGCGGATCCCCAGCGAGGGCCCGCTGTACGCGCAGACCGCGGCCTCGGACAGCACGACGACGTCCGGTGTCTCGTTCACCGGCGGTGGTTCGTCCAGCGAGTCCGTGCTGGGTGGCTCGTCTGCGGACAGCGCGTGGAGCGCGCCGTCCCAGGGCGACAACGGCTCGTTCAACACGAACGCCTCCGAAGCCGGCCAGGCGGGTTCGGCGAACCTGCCTACCATGCAGGACGCGCACGGCCAGCCCACGTCCGGTGCTCAGTCCGGCGGGATGATGGGCGGCGGCGGGATGATGGGCGGTGGCGGCATGATGGGTGGTGGTGCCGGCGCCGGTGGTCAGCAGGGCGGTGACACCGAGCGCGGCGCGAGCCAGTGGCGCACCACCGGTTCGCTGTTCGACGAGGACAACAACAACCCGCTGAGCGGCGCCCAGGGCGTGCTCAGCGGCGATGACGGCAACCGGGGTGGTCAGTGGTGAGCGATCTCGATCTCGCCGCGTTCAAGGCGAAGCTCTCTGGCATCCAGTCCGAGCACTCCTCGCGGATGGCCGAGGCCAAGCACAAGTTCGACGAGTCGACCAAGCAGACTCAGGAGAGCCACGACAAGTTCGCCGGCCACAAGCAGGCGCTCGCCGCTCGCCTTCGCGAGATGGCAAAGGCACAGCGTGGCGACGGCCAGCAGAAGAACCTCAACAAGGAACTCTCCTTCGGCCTCGACGACGACACGGCCATCGCGAAGTCCGAGCTCGACGAGGAGGTCGAGCAGATCGCGAAGGAATGGCGGGCGATGGACCTGCGCAAGCAGTCCGAGGGCTTCGTGGGCGGGTCGAACGAGGCGCCGCAGCCTGTTCACCAGCCGCCTGCCGTCCAGCAACCGCCGGTGCCGCCTCCGCCGCCGGTCCGCCAGCCTCCGCCGCCTCGGCGGTCGCAGCGCCCGGCCGTCGACGATGACGACGACCTGAGCAACCAGAGCTGGTTGTCCTGACGCGAAGAACGCCCCCAGGTCCGAGGACCTGGGGGCGTTCTCAGTTGGTCAGCGCGGCGGCCCGTAGCCGGGCGGCGGAGGACCCTGTGGAGGCCCGTAGCCGGGTGGCGGTCCCTGCGGAGGGAACTGCTGCGGTGGGTGATACCCGCCCTGCGGGTGGCCGAACTGCGGCTGCGCGGCGGGCTTCAGCGCTTTGGTCACAGGCGGCAGGATCGCCGGCACTCCGACGATCAACGTGAGCACGGCCGCGATGAACGACTCGCTGGGCGCGCTCCAGTCGAGCTGCATGTAGTAGACGATGCGGCAGACGGCGGCGAGGATCGCCACCACGACAGATCCCGCGACGAGGAAGGCGCCCGGCAGCTTCCGCAACAGGATCAGCAATGCGCCGACCACGAGGGCCGCCGCCGTGATCAGGTCCAGCACGTTGCCCGCGATGCTGAGCGGCGTGAGCAGATCGCCGTTGCCGCCGACCTTCGCGAGTCGGATCGCGATGCCTTCCGGGTCGACTTCGTGCATGTCCTCGGTGAGCAGTTCCTTCACCCCGAGGATTGCCCAGAACAGGGCTACCCCGAGCGCGCCGACGGCGACGATGATCGCCATCACGAAGCTGCCGCCCCTGGGCTGCTGAGGCGGCGGAGGGCCCCACTGCTGCTGTGGTGGTTGGTTCTGCTGCCAACCCTGATTCGGCATCACGACAGCAACCTAGCGGGTGCGCGGCGGGCCGTAGCCCTGCTGTGGCCCAGGACCGTACTGCTGCGGCATCTGTTGATGACCGTGGCCAGGCGGCGGTCCCCATCCCGGCTGCTGCGGCGCGGTCTGGCGAACCTTGAAGTGGGCGGCCAGCGGAGGCGACCAGGTGATCCCGGCCGCGATCAGCACACCGACCAGCGCGGCCAGCAGCTCGCCGTCGAACGCGCCGTCGATCGACCTCAGCAGGAACGCGATCAGGTACAGCGCGGCGGCGGCTCCCACGACGAACCTGCTCGCGGCCACACCGATCGCGACCATCAGGGCGCCCACGAGCAACGTCAGCGCACCGATCGCGAGCGTGCCGCCCACGGCGATGCGCAGGAAGTCGCCCTTGTCGATGCCGGCGAGCAGGCGGTCGACGGCCTTGACGACAACGCCGCCACTGCACGCCAGCGCGAGGACCCCGACCACCACGACGAGGCCGATGCGCATGCCCTTGTTGTCCGGCGGAGGTCCCTGGAACTGTCCTGGCTGGGGCGGAAAGCCCTGGTTCGGCATCACACCGAGCAACCTAGCGCTGACGCAGCGCTTCCCGCTGGAAGACGAGGTTCGCGTTCTTCAGGTCACTGTCGAGCAGCTCGTCGTACATGCGCTCACCGGTCAGCACCCGCAGCAGGAACGCCGTCACGAACGCCCGGCCGAGCTTCTGCGAGCCCCGCTCGCCCCGGCCGTCGAGCATGAGCTCGCTCCAGTGCCGGCCCTCGGTGAACCCGAGGTGCGAGGCCTTGGGCAGCAGCCGGAACTGCACCGGACCGCCCCAGGCCTGCGCGATCGCCTCGGAGTGCCCGACGGGTGGCGCGATGCGGTCCTCGCCGGCCGCGAGGTGCAGGCCCGGCACCCGGACCGAGCGCGCGGCGTCCAGCGCCGAGGGACGCGTCTCCGTTGCGGCCAACGTCACAACGGCTCGAACCCGTGAGGCCTCCGAAGCCGCCAGCACGGCCGCGCCGCCGCCCATCGAGTGGCCCGCCAGCGCCACCCGTGCGGGATCCACGCTGATCTCGCCGGAGCCCAGCCGCACGCCGGTGCAGATGTCCAAAGTGGTCAGGAGGTTCGCCGCCAGCACGCGTGACGACAGCAGCGGTCCGCGTTCCACGGCAGGCGCGGCGGCGACCACGCCCCAGGACGCCAGGTGGCGCAAAAGCCCGTGGTAGCGGCGAACGGGCTGCATCCAGCCGTGTCCGAACGCGACGGCGGGCAGACCCAGGCCGGCGGACGGCGTGAAGATCACTCCCGGCAGGCCGACGAGCGCCAGGTCGCCGCGCAGCACCTCGTGCGGGCCGGGCCTGCTGAGCTGCTCCAGAGCCTGTTTCGCGGTCAGCGTGATCACGCGGCGAGCCATGTGCTGAACCGTAGTCGATCCTGTCGCGCACACCACACCCGAGATTGGTCTACACCACATGAGGCTTTGACCTGCGCAAACGGAGCGCCCTCACTCATTAGGGTTAGCGGCGTGGTCTAGCTACCCTGTTTCCCGTGTGCGGAATCGTGGGATACGTGGGTCACCAGTCGGCGCTCGACGTCGTGCTGGACGGGCTGAGGCGGCTCGAGTACCGGGGTTACGACTCGGCAGGCGTCGCGGTCGTCACAGGTGAAGAACTCGCCGTCGAACGCAAAGCGGGGCGGCTGCAGAACCTGGAGACGAGGCTCGACGAGGTGGGCCGCGACAACTTCGCGGGCACCGTCGGCATGGGCCACACGCGGTGGGCGACGCACGGCGCGCCGATCGACCGCAACTCGCACCCGCATCGCGACGCGACGAACCGCGTCGCCGTGGTGCACAACGGCATCATCGAGAACTTCCTGGCGTTGCGCGCCGAGCTCGAGGGTCTCGGCGTCGAGATGACGTCCGACACCGACACCGAGACGGTCGCGCACCTCGTGTCCTTCGCCTACAACGACGGCGACACGAAGGGCGACCTGGTCGCCAGCGTGCGCAAGATCGTGAACCGCCTCGAGGGCGCGTTCACGCTCGTCTTCACGCACGCCGACGAGCCGGACACGGTCGTCGCCGCGCGCCGCAACTCCCCGCTGGTCGTCGGCGTCGGTGAGAACGAGTACTTCGTCGCGAGCGACGTCGCCGCGTTCATCGCGCACACCAAGGAAGCCGTCGAGCTGGGCCAGGACCAGATGGTCGTGCTGACCCGCGACGGGTACGAGGTCACCGACTTCGCCGGCGAGCCCGCCGAGGCCAAGCCGTTCACGGTCAACTGGGACCTCAGCGCCGCCGAGAAGGGCGGCCACGAGTACTTCATGCTCAAGGAGATCGAGGAGCAGCCGGAGGCGCTGGCGAACACGCTGCGCGGCCACTTCGCGAACGGCCGGATCGTCCTCGACGAGCAGCGACTGTCCGACCAGGACCTGCGTGACGTCGACAAGGTCTTCGTCATCGCCTGTGGTTCCGCCTACCACTCCGGTCTCGTCGCGAAGTACGCGATCGAGCACTGGACCCGCCTGCCCGTCGAGGTCGAGCTGGCCTCCGAGTTCCGCTACCGCGACCCGGTGCTCGACCGCGACACGCTCGTCGTCGCCGTGTCGCAGTCCGGCGAGACCGCGGACACGCTGGAGGCCGTGCGCCACGCCCGTGCGCAGAAGGCCCGGGTTCTGGCCGTCTGCAACACGAACGGCGCGCAGATCCCGCGTGAGTCCGACGCCGTGCTCTACACGCACGCCGGCCCGGAGATCGGTGTCGCGTCGACGAAGGCGTTCCTCGCGCAGATCGCCGCGAACTACCTGGTGGGTCTGGCCCTGGCGCAGGCCCGCGGCACCAAGTACCCGGACGAGGTCGCCCGCGAGTTCCACGAGCTGGAGGCCATGCCCGAGGCCGTGCGGCGCGTGCTCGGCACCATCGACCAGGTCAAGGCGCTGGGCCGCGAGCTCGCCGACTCGAAGGCCGTGCTGTTCCTCGGCCGCCACGTCGGCTACCCGGTGGCCCTGGAGGGCGCGCTCAAGCTCAAGGAGCTCGCCTACATGCACGCCGAGGGCTTCGCGGCCGGCGAGCTCAAGCACGGCCCGATCGCGCTGATCGAGAAGGACCTCCCGGTCGTCGTGGTCATGCCCTCGCCGAAGGGCCGCGCCGTCCTGCACTCGAAGCTGGTGTCGAACATCAGCGAGATCCAGGCCCGTGGCGCCCGCACGATCGTGATCGCGGAGGAGGGCGACGAGACGGTCCGTCCGTTCGCCGACCACCTGATCGAGATCCCGGCCGTCCCGACGCTGCTGCAGCCGCTCATCTCGACGATCCCGTTGCAGGTGCTGGCCGCCGAGATCGCGTCCGCCCGCGGCTACGACGTGGACAAGCCTCGCAACCTGGCGAAGTCCGTTACCGTCGAGTGAGTGAGAGGCGTCTGGCACACCGAACGCGTCAAGTCCGCTGAAGAAGAGCTCATGGCGGTGGTACCGCCGGGCTCGTTGATGCGAAAAGCCGCGTTCGGTGTGGCCACCCACGCCCTCAGGCTCTTGCAGGGCCGCCGCCGTGTCACGTTGCTCGTGGGTGCGGGCAACAACGGCGGCGACGCCCTGTGGGCCGGCTACTTCCTGCGCCGCCGCGGTGTCGCGGTCTCCGCCGTGCTGCTCAACCCGGCCAAGGCCCACACCGAAGGGCTGCAAGCCTTCCGTCGTGCCGGCGGCCGGATCGTCGACGAGGTCGGCAACCCCGACCTGGTGATCGACGGCATCGTCGGCCTGTCCGCACGTGGTCCGCTCCGTCCGGACGCCGCCGCTCTGGTCGAGACCGTGACGGCTCCGATCCTGGCCGTGGACCTGCCCAGCGGTATCGACCCGGACACCGGTGAGATCTCCGGACCGCACGTCTCGGCGCACACCACGGTGACGTTCGGCTGCCTGAAGCCGGTGCACGCGCTGGCCGACTGCGGCGAGGTGCACCTGGTCGACATCGGTTTGCGGCCAACGGATCCGGACTTCGTGCTGCTGGACCGGGCGGACATCGCCTGGCCGGTGCCGGGGCCGTCCGACGACAAGTACACCCAGGGCGTCACGGGTGTGGCGGCGGGCAGCGCCACTTATCCAGGCGCCGCAGTGCTTTCCACCGGCGCCGCCGTGCTGGCCACGTCGGGCATGGTCCGGTACGCCGGTCCCGCCGCCGACGCGATCCGGGCGCGGTGGCCCGAGACGATCTGCACGGGTTCGATCACGGACGCGGGCCGCGTGCAGGCCTGGGTGGTCGGTCCCGGCATGGGAACGGGAAGCTCCTCCGCCGAGGTGCTGCGGTTCGTGCTGGACGCCGGGGTGCCGGTGATCGCCGACGCGGACGCGATCACGTTGCTCGCCCAGCACCCGGAACTGTGGGACGCCCGCGATCCTGACGCTCCGCTGGTCCTCACACCGCACGACAGGGAGTTCGAACGGCTGGCCGGGCCGGTGGGCGCGGATCGCGTTGCGGCGGCGCGCAAGGCCGCTCAGCGCTTCAACGCCGTGGTGCTGCTGAAGGGCCATCGGACCGTGGTGGCGGCTCCGGACGGACGGGCGCTGGTCAACTCGGCGACGTCGTCGTGGCCCGCGACGGCGGGTTCAGGCGACGTCCTGTCGGGCATCATCGGTGCGCTGCTGGCCGGGGGTGTGGACCCGTTCCTGGCTGCGGGACACGCGGCCTATCTGCACGTTCTGGCGGCGGAGTTGGGGGCCGACGGTGCGCCTGTGCCCGCTTCGGGGCTGATGAGCGCGATTCCGGACGCGATCAGAAAGCTCTGAGCGCTCGCTCACACCTGGTGAGCTGCGAACTCATGGCACGATGAACAGGTTATGGCCCGTTCAGAAGTGGTAGTCGACCTCGGTGCGTTGCGGCACAACGTCGCACTGCTAGCCGGTCTTGCTCCGTCCTCGGAGACCATGGCCGTCGTCAAGGCGGACGGCTACGGCCACGGCGCGGTCGAGGTGGCGCGAGCGGCCCTGGAAGCCGGCGCAAGCTGGCTCGGCTCGTGCTCCACGCAGGAAGCCCTGGCGTTGCGCCAAGCAGGCATCCGCGCACCGATCCTGGCCTGGCTCGACGCCCCGGACGAGGACCTGGCCGCCGGCATCGCGGCCGATGTGGACCTGTCGGTGTCGTCGCTCTCCGACCTGCGCCGGGTCGAACAGGCCGCCGAGGAGGCGGACGCCCGCCCGCGGCTGCACCTGAAGATCGACACCGGCCTGAGCCGCAACGGCTGCCAGCCGCAGGACTGGCCGGAACTCGTCGAGCAGGCCAAGAAGCACGAGGTCGTCGCCATCTGGTCGCACCTCGCCTGCGCGGACGAGATCGGCCACCCGTCGGTCGACCTGCAGGCCAAGCGGTTCGACGACGCGTACGAGGTCGCCAAGTCGCACGGGCTCAACCCGTTGCGGCACATCGCGAACTCCGCGGCTTTGCTGACCAGGCCCGACCTGCACTTCGACATCGTCAGGCCCGGCATCGCGATCTACGGGCTGAACCCCGTGCCGACCGACCACGACCTCAGGCCGGTCATGAGCTACCGGTCGCACGTGGCGCTCACGAAACGTATCCCCGCCGGCGAGTCGGTCTCCTACGGGATGACATGGACCGCGCAGAAGGACACGACGCTGGCACTGGTGCCGGCCGGGTACGCGGACGGCGTTCCGAGGGCACTCTCCGGCCGGATGGAGGTGCTCCTGGACGGGAAGCGCCGCCCGGTGGTCGGGCGTGTCTGCATGGACCAGATCGTCGTGGACTGCGGAGACGACCCGATCGACGAGGGTGCGGAAGTTGTCCTGTTCGGCGACGGGCGCCGGGGGGAGCCGACTGCGACGGAGTGGGCGGAGCTGACCGGGACGATCGACTACGAGATCGTCTGCGGGATGTACCGGCCGCGGGTGCGGAGGATCTACACGTGAAGCCGGTGTGGAAGGTCGTCGGGTGGGTCAGCGGTGCGCTAGGTGCCGCCGTCGCCGGTGCTGCCGTCGCGCAGACCGCGAAGGTGTCGCACGAACGCAAGAAGGCCATCGACAGCCTTGCTGACGAGCCGTTAGGCCAGCTGCGGCCCGATCGCGAGTCGACCGTGGCCGCGGACGACGGCGTGCCGATCTCCGTCGAGGAGGTCGACCCCGGTGACGGTGGCGAGGCCGACATCACCGTCGTGCTGGTGCACGGGTTCGCGCTGGACCGCCGCTGCTGGCACTTCCAGCGCCGGGACCTCGAAGAACTGATCGACCCGCGCGTCCACCAGGTGCTCTACGACCAGCGCTCGCACGGCCGGTCGGGGCGGTCCTCGGTGGAGAACAGCACCATCGACCAGCTCGCGCTCGACCTCGACTCGGTGATCCGCTCGGTCGTGCCGGACGGGCCGCTCGTGCTCGTCGGCCACTCGATGGGCGGCATGACGATCATGGCGCTCGCCGAGAAGGAGCCCGAGCTCTTCGCGGAACGGGTGCGCGGCGTCGCGTTGATCGGCACGGCCGCCGGTGCGGTGGGCGGCGCGGGGCTGCCGAAGTCCGTGCTGTCGCGGTACAACCCGGTGACGCTGGGCGTCGGCCGTCTCGCGGGCCTGCAGCCGGGCCTCGTCGAGTGGGTGCGCAAGGGCACGAAAAGCCTGACGTGGAGCGGAATCCGGGCGTTGGCGTTCGGTGACCGCAAGGTGGCTCCGTCCCTTGTGGACCTGATGGAGAAGATGATCAACGGGACGACGGTGAAGGTGCTCACCGAGTTCCTGGAGACCCTCGGCACGCACGACCGCTACAAGGCGCTCGCGGGCCTGCGGCACTGCGAGGTGCTGATCCTGAGCGGTGACGCGGACAAGCTCACGCCTTTCTCGCACGCCGAGCGGATGGCCGAGGAGATGCCGCACGCCACCCTCGTCCGGGCCCCCGGTGCCGGGCACATGGTGATGATGGAGCAGGCTGATCTGGTCAACGACCACCTGGTCGCGCTCGTCGAACGCTGCGCGGCCGATCGCGGAGAGAGTCGGAAGAAGTGGTGGCGGCGAGCGTGAAGACCGTCGAACTGCCCCTGGTGGAGGACACCGAGGAGTTCGGCCGCAAGCTGGGTGAAGTCGTGCGAGCGGGCGATCTGCTGCTGCTCGCGGGGCCGTTGGGCGCCGGGAAGACGGCACTGGTGCGCGGACTCGCGCGCGGCCTCGGCGTGCAGGGCCGGGTGTCCTCGCCGACGTTCGTCATCGCCCGCGTCCACGAGCCCGCGGAGGGTGGCCGTGGCGTGCCGCTGGTGCACGTCGACGCATACCGGCTCGGGGGTCACCTGGACGAGCTAGACGATCTTGATTTGGACACGGACCTGGTCGACGCCGTGGTGGCGATCGAATGGGGCGAGGGCGTCGCGGAACGCCTGAGCGAAGATCATCTGCTCATCCGCCTCGAGCGCGGAATCGACGACGTTCGCACAGCTCAGCTGATCCCGCACGGCGAGTGGAGCTCACGTGCCCTGCCTGTGTGACGATGTGTAACGCATGGGGTGACGTCCATTAAGGACAGAGCGTGACGGGCCGATGACATCCGCATGATCAAGAAGACGCTTCTCGCGACCGCTGTCATCGGTGGAGCCATGCTCGCCGCCGCCGCGCCTGCTTCCGCGGGTGACGAGGGCCGCTCCGGCGGTATCAGCGTCGCTGACAACCTGTGCGCCGCCCCGTGGCAGTGGAACGGCCCGTTCTCGCTGCTGCACGAGGGCCACGCGCCCGGCTACGCCGCGTGCAACGACAACCACGCCGGCGGTGGCTCGGACATCTCCATCGCCAACAACGCCTGCCTGCTGCCGTGGCAGTGGAACGGCCCGCTGGAGATCTTCACGGTCGACCACGCGCCGTCCTACGTCGCCTGCAACGGCAACTCGGCTGGCTGATAGAGGGGCGTCGTGGGTGGCTGAACGAGCCCATCAGCCACCCACGGCAGTCCTGTTAGGACAACTCCCGCTTGAGCACTTTGCCCATCTCGTTGCGCGGCAAGGCTTCCAGGTAACGCACCACCCGCGGCCTCTTGTGCGGCGACAGCAGTCGAGCAACGTGGTCGCTGAGCGCTGACGGTTCCGGCGCTTCGCCCGCCGGCACCACCCAGGCCACGATCCGCTCGCCCAGGTCGTCGTCCGGCTCGCCGGTCACCGCCACCTCGGCCACCGCCGGGTGCTCCAGCAGGGCGTTCTCGATCTCGCCCGCGCCGATCTTGTAGCCACCGCTCTTGATGAGGTCCGTGGCCCGCCGCCCGACGATGCGGAGGTAGCCGTCGGGATCGCGCACCGCCATGTCGCCGGTCCTGAACCACCCGTCGCGGAACGCTTCTGCCGTCGCGTCAGGACGGTTCAGGTACTCCAGGAACAGGTTCGGCCCGCGCACCTCGATCTCGCCGATCGCACCGGTGCCGACGTCGTCGCCCTGCTCGTCGACCACCCGCACGTCGACGCCGTCCACCGGCAACCCGACCGCGCCGGGCCTGCGGTCCCCGTCGAACCTCACGCTGACGTTCATCAGCGTCTCGCTCATCCCGTACCGCTCGACGATGCCCTGCCCGGTCGCCTTCGCGATCCGCTCGTGGTCGCTCGCCGGCAACGCCGCCGATCCCGAGACCAGCAACCGCGCCGGCCGGAACCGGTCCGCGAGCGTGCTGTCGTTCTCGACGGCCTCGGCGATCCGGTGGTACATCGTCGGGACGCCGAACATCATCGTGGCGCCGGTCGCGAACTCACCGCCGATGGCTTCCGGCGAGAACTTCACGTGCCGCACCGAACCGCCCAGTCGCAGCGCACCGAGGATGCCGATCCCCAAGCCGTGGACGTGGAACAACGGCAGCCCGTGCACCAGCACGTCGTCGCTCGTCCACTGCCACGCCTTCGCCAGCGCGTCGATGTTCGAGGTCAACGACCGGCGCGGCAGCACCACACCTTTGGGTGGCCCGGTCGTGCCCGAGGTGTAGATGACCAGCGCGGGTGTCTCGGGTCCAGGCTCGTCGAACGTTCCCGGCTCGTCGAACATGATCGGTTCGTCGCGAAGAACCAGGTCAGGCTGGCTGTCGCCGAGGATGTGCTCCAGCTCGCGCTCGCCGATCTTGGGGTTGAGCGGCACGATCGCCACTCCCGCGAGCAGTCCCGCGACGACCGAGACACACGTTTCAAGCGTGGAGGTCGCCCAGACGGCGACGCGGGTGTGACCGCGCAACCGTTCGGCCAGAGTGCCCGCGGCCCGGTGCAGCTCGGCGTAGGTCAGGGACTTCTCACCGAAGCGCAGGGCCTCGCGGTAACTCGGTTCAGCGAACATGAATCCAGGGTCGTACCCATCCCTTGAGGACGCATCGGAAGTGTGGTCTGCCACACGTACTACTCTGGACAATCGTGCTAGTGCTCGCCGTCGACACGGCCACCCCCGCAGTCACCGCCGGTGTGGTCGAACTCGCGCCCGACTCCCCGCCGCGCCTGCTCGCGAAGCGGGTGACGCTCAACGCCAAGGCGCACGGCGAGCTGCTCACCCCGCACATCAGCGACTCGCTCGAAGAGGCCGGCAAGACGTTCGCCGACCTCGACGCGATCGTCGTCGGCGCTGGTCCCGGGCCTTTCACCGGTCTGCGGGTCGGCCTGGCCACGGCCGCCGCGCTCGGCCAGGCGCTGAACCGCCCGGTCTACCCGGTCGCGACCACGGACGCCATCGCCAAGGACGCCGCCAGCGGCCACCCGCTGCTCGTGGCGACCGACGCGCGGCGCAAAGAGGTCTACTGGGCCGCGTACGACGCCGCCGGCCGCCGCACCGACGGTCCGCACGTCGAGCGCCCGCAGGACCTCGCCGAGAAGCTGCCGGCCCTGGGCGTGCACCACGCCACCGGCGAGGGTGCCGAGATCTACCAGGAGATCCTCGGCTTGGAGCTCCTCCAGGCGAAGCACCCGAGCCCGGAGGGCCTGGTCGCCGCCGCGGCCGCCCAGGTGCTCGCCAAGGCCCGCCCGGCCGCGCTCACCCCGCTCTACCTGCGCCGCCCGGACGCGGTCGAGCCCACCGGGCGCAAGCGGGTGACCAGGGCATGACCACCGGCACCGTCACGCTCGCGCCGCTGCAGCACGCCGACGTGCCCAGGTGCCACGAGATCGAGCTGGCGTTGTTCCCCGGTGACGACCCGTGGAGCGAGAACGCGTTCCACAGCGAGCTCGACAACGGCCACTACTACATCGGCGCGTACAGCGACGACGAGTTGATCGGGTACGCCGGGCTCGCCGCCAGCCCGTACGAGGCGAGCATCCACACGATCGCGGTCATCGGGCACTGGCAGGGCAGGGGCATCGGCAAGATGCTGCTCAAGGACCTGCTGACCCGCGTCGACGAGATCAACGTGCCGGTCTACCTCGAAGTCCGCACGGACAACGAGCCCGCGATCGGCATGTACCTGGCGCACGGCTTCGAACACCTCGGCGTGCGCCGCCGCTACTACCAGCCGTCGGGTGCCGACGCGTACACGATGGGAAGGCCAGCTCAAAGTGTCTGACCGTTTGATTCTCGGCATCGAGAGCTCGTGCGACGAGACGGGCTTCGGCATCGTCCGGCTCGGCCCGGACGGCTCACTCGAACTGCTCGCCGACGAGGTCGCCTCCAGCGTCGAGGAACACGCCCGCTTCGGTGGCGTCGTGCCCGAGGTCGCCTCCCGCGCGCACCTCGAAGCGCTGGTCCCGACCATGCGCCGCGCGCTCGACGCCGCGAAGGTCGAGCTCTCGCAGATCCACTCGATCGCCGTCACGGCCGGACCGGGTCTCGCCGGCGCGCTGCTGGTCGGCGTGTCCGCCGCGAAGGCGTACGCGGCCGCGCTCGGCAAGCCGCTCTACGGCGTGAACCACCTGGCCGGCCACGTCGCCGCGGACACGTTGCAGCACGGCCCGTTGCCGCAGCGCTGCCTGGCGTTGCTGGTCTCCGGCGGCCACTCCCAGCTGCTGCTGGTCGAGGGCGGTCTGGCGAACTCGATCACCGAGATCGGGTCCACTGTGGACGACGCGGCCGGCGAGGCGTACGACAAGGTCGCCCGGCTGCTCGACCTGCCCTACCCCGGTGGCCCGCCCATCGACAAGCTCGCCAAGCAGGGCAACGGATGCGCGATCGCGTTCCCGCGCGGCCTCACCGGCCCGCGCGACGCGAAGTACGACTTCTCGTTCTCCGGCTTGAAGACCTCGGTCGCCCGCTGGGTCGAGCGCGCCGAACGAGCCGGCGAGGAGATCCCGCTGGCCGACGTCGCCGCGTCGTTCCAGGAGGCCGTCGCGGACGTGCTGACCGCCAAGGCGATCCGCGCCGCGAAGGACCTCGACGTCGACACCCTGGTCATTTCCGGTGGTGTGGCGGCGAACTCGCGGCTGAGCGGGCTGGCCGCCGAACGTTGTGCCGAAGCGGGCATCGAGCTCCGCGTGCCGCGGCCCAGGTTGTGCACCGACAACGGCGCGATGATCGCGGCACTTGGCGCCCACCTCGTTGCGGCAGGCGCCAAGCCGTCTCCGATGGACATCTCGACCACGCCGGGCCTTCCGGTCAGCACGGTCCAGATTCTTTAGACGCGCTGAAGCCCGGGGTTCCGGTCCTCGATCACGAAGCTAGCCTTCGTGGTCACCGGAGCTCCGGGCTTCTGCACGTAGTCCAAGCCGCGGAAGTCCGCCCGCACCTCACGCGCGGTGAACTTCGTCCGCACGTACCCGCGCCGGTTGTTGAAGTACTTCACGTGCGGGTTCTCCGCGAGGATCGCCGGCGTCTCCGGACGTTCCTCCGAACCGTCGCCACCGGACGTGATCGACGTCGACACCAGCTCGGTGCCGATCGTCCGCGATGTCGGGTCGTTCCAGCGTTCCTTGATGTCCGCACCCCACGCGGCGTGCACGTCACCGGTCAGCACCACCGTGTTGCGGGTGTGGCGGAACCCGGCGACGACACGGTCGCGGTTCGCCGCGTAGCCGTCCCAGGCGTCCATGTTGTTGCGCTCGCCCGCACCCGGCGTGAAGTCCAGCTGCGAGAAGAACACCTGCTGGCCCAACACATCCCAACGCGCGCGCGAATGACGCATGCCGTCCAGCAACCACTTCTCCTGCTCCGCGCCGGTGATCGAGCGCGTCGGGTTCAGCCGCTCGGGGCACGTCTTGAGCCCGTCACCACAAGCCTGGTCGTCGCGGTACTGCCGGGTGTCGAGCAGGTGGAAGTTCGCCAGCCCGCCCCACTGGATCCGGCGGTACAGCTGGAGATCGATGCCGTCGGGCTTGTTCCTGATCGGCATGTTCTCGTAGTAGGCCTGGAAAGCGGCCTCGCGGCGCTTCAGGAAGTTCGGCTGCGGGATCTCCGGCTTCTCGTAGATCTCGTCGGCCCAGTTGTTGTCGATCTCGTGGTCGTCCCACACGACCGACCACGGCGCCACGGCATGCGCTTCCTGCAGGTCGAGATCGGACTTGTACTGCGCGTGCCGCTGCCTGTAGTTGGCGAGCGTCTCGGTCTCCGGGCCCTCGTGGTCACGCGGGTTGCCGCCCGGCGCCACGTAGACGCCCTTCTTGTACTCGTACTGGTAGTCGCCGAGGTGCAGCACCAGGTCCGGCTGGTCCTCTGCCATCCGCCGATACGCGGTGAAGTAGCCGTGCTCGAACTGCGAGCAGGACGCGAACGCCATCGTGAGCCCGCTGCCCACCGCCCACGGCGCCAGCGCCGTCCGAGTGCGGCCCGTACGAGAGAGATGGCCTTCGGCGGAGAAGCGGTAGAAGTACTCGCGACCAGGCAGAAGACCGCGCACGTCCACGTGCACGCTGTGGCCTTCTTCTGGCCGTGCGTAGGCCTTGCCGCGTCGAACGACGAGCCGGAACCGCTCGTCCAGTGCGATCTCCCACTTCACCTCGACGACGCGGGACGGCATGCCGCCCATGCCGTCCTCCGCGAGAGGGGTGGGTGCCAGGCGGGTCCACAGGACCACGCTGTCGTAGGTCGGGTCGCCGGAAGCGACGCCGAGAGTGAACGGGTCGGTGAGCTTTGCCGACCCCGCGCCGACGGTGGTGAGCGCAAGTCCCCCGATGAGGAGTGCGCGTCGCGTCACTCGAGTCATGGTGAGACCCTCACCCACCAGGGTGGATATCAGGTGAACGCTTCCCCTAAAGCCTGTGAAGCCCTGGGACGCGGTCCTCCACTGCGAACGACGCCTTGGTGCGGACGGGCGAACCCGGCCGCGTCACGTAGTCCACCCCGCGGAAGTCCGTGCGCAGCTCATCAGGCGTGAAATGGGCCAGCGTGTACCCGCGCCGGTTGTTGAAGTACTTCACGTGCGGGTTCTCGCGCAGCCACAGCGGTGTGTCGCCGTACTCCTCCGACCCGTCGCCACCGGACGTGATCGACGTGGTCACCAGCTCGGTCGCCAAGGTCTTCGACGACGGGTCGTCCCACCGTTGCTTGACCTCCGCACCCCACGCCGCGTGCACGTCACCGGTGAGCACGATCGGATTGCGCACATCGGCGAAGGCCGCCACCACTCGGTCGCGGTCGGCGACGTAGCCGTCCCACGCGTCCAGCAGGAACTTGTCCACGTCGCCGGGGATGTAGTCGTACTGCGAGAAGAACACCTGCTGGCCGAGGACGTCCCAGCGCGCCGGTGCCTCGCGGAACCCGTTGAACAGCCACGCCTCCTGGTCGGCGCCGAGCATCGTGCGTTCCGGAGCGAGCCGTTCCGGGCAGAGCTGCAACCCGTCCCCGCAGGCCTGATCCGTCCGGTACTGCCGGGTGTCGAGCATGTGGAAGTTGGCCAGCGCGCCCCACCGGATCCGCCGGTACAGCCTTGGTGACCTGCGGATGGGCATGTTCTCGTAGTAGGCCTGGAACGCCGCGGCGCGGCGCTTCAGGAAGTCCGGCTGCGGCTTGTCCGGCAGCTCGCCCGCCCAGTTGTTGTCGATCTCGTGGTCGTCCCAGACCACCGACCACGGCGCGACGGCGTGCGCGGCCTGCAGGTCGAGGTCGGCCTTGTACTGGGCGTGCCGCTGGCGGTAGTTCGCGAGCGTCACCGTCGTCGGTCCCTCGACGCGGCGGATGTTGCCCTGCGGTGCGACGTGGATGCCGCTCTCGTACTCGTACGTGTAGTCGCCGAGGTGCAGCACCAGGTCCGGCTCGTCCTCCGCGAGCCTGCGGTACGCCGTGAAGTAGCCGTGCTCGTACTGCGCGCACGACGCGAAGGCCATGGTCAGCGGTACGTGCAGCGCGGACTGGATGGGCGCGGTGCGCGTGCGACCGGTCCGGGACAGGTGGTTGAGCGCCTTGAAGCGGTAGAAGTACTCGCGGCCGGGTTCGAGTCCGAAGAGCTCGACGTGGACGCTGTGGCCTTCCTCCGGTCGAGCCCAGGTCGAGCTCTGCTGGACCACGTTCGTGAACTTCTCGTCGTGGGCGACCTGCCAGAGGACCTCGATCGGGCGGTTCGGCATGCCTCCGAGACCGTCTTCGGCGAGTGGTTCGGGGGCCAGTCGCGTCCACAACACCACTCCGTCGGGTGTCGGGTCTCCTGAGGCCACACCGAGTGTGAAAGGGTCTGTCGGCCGGGCGGATGCAGCGGCCGAGAACGCTGTGACTCCCGCCACGCCGGCGAGCAGCAGCGTGCGGCGGGTCAAGGTGGGCATGCCCTGAATACGGCTCCCACCCGGTGAACGGTTCGGGGGTCTCGTTGAAGCGTTGGCACTCTCGTGGGTAGAGTGCTAGCTGCACGGCACCAGCACCGCCCCGACCCCCGCGACGGCGGGGTGGCAGGAGCCGTAACAACGAAACCTGCCAACGACCCGTGGAGGTCATCCCGGTGAGCGTGAACATCAAGCCGCTCGAGGACAAGATCGTCGTTCAGGCCTCCGAGGCCGAGACGACCACTGCCTCCGGCCTCGTGATCCCGGACACCGCGAAGGAGAAGCCCCAGGAGGGCAAGGTCCTCGCGGTCGGCCCCGGCCGCATCGACGACAAGGGCAACCGCATTCCGGTCGACGTTGCCGTCGGCGACGTCGTCATCTACTCGAAGTACGGCGGCACCGAGGTCAAGTACAACGGCGAGGAGTACCTCATCCTCTCCGCTCGCGACGTGCTGGCCGTCGTCAACTAAGACGACAGTCATGCCTGACGCCCCGGCGCCCCATCCGGGGCTACCGGGGCGTTTCGCTACCCAGAGAGGCTTTGAGTTAAATGCCCAAGCAGATCAGCTTCGACGAGGACGCTCGTCGGGCGCTCGAGCGCGGCGTGAACAAGCTCGCGGACACGGTCAAGGTCACCCTTGGGCCGCGCGGGCGCCACGTCGTCCTCGACAAGAAGTTCGGTGGCCCGACGGTCACGAACGACGGTGTGACCATCGCTCGTGAGATCGAGCTGGACGACGCGTTCGAGAACCTCGGCGCGCAGCTCGCCAAGTCGGTCGCCACCAAGACCAACGACGTCGCGGGTGACGGCACCACCACCGCCACCGTGCTGGCGCAGGCGCTGGTCAAGGAAGGCCTGCGCAACATCGCCGCGGGTGCGAACCCGACCGCGCTCGGCCGTGGCATCCAGGCCGCCTCCGACGCCGTCGTGGACGCGCTCAAGGGCAAGGCCACCCCGGTCAAGGGCCGCGACAACATCGCCCAGGTCGGCACCGTCTCCTCGCGGGACGAGTCGATCGGCGCGCTGCTGGGCGAGGCCATCGAGCGGGTCGGCGAGGACGGCGTGATCACCGTCGAGGAGTCCTCGACGCTCGCCACCGAGCTGGCCATCACCGAGGGTGTGCAGTTCGACAAGGGCTACGTGTCGACGCACTTCTCGACCGACCTCGAGGCGCAGGAGGCCGTCTACGAAGACGTCCGCATCCTGCTGCACCGCGAGAAGATCTCGGCCCTGGCCGACGTCCTCCCGATCCTCGAGAAGGTCGCGGAGTCCGGCAAGCCGCTGCTGATCGTCGCCGAGGACGTCGAGGGCGAGGCCCTGTCCACGCTGGTGGTCAACGCCGTCCGCAAGACCCTGAAGGTCGTCGCCGTGAAGGCGCCGTTCTTCGGTGACCGCCGCAAGGCGTTCCTGGACGACCTCGCGGTCGTCACCGGTGGCGAGGTCATCTCCTCGGAGATCGGCCTGAAGCTGTCCGAGACCACGCTCGACCAGCTGGGCTCCGCCCGTCGCGTCGTCGTGACCAAGGACGACACCACGATCGTGGACGGCGGCGGCACCAAGGCCGACATCGCCGGCCGCGCGGAGCAGCTGCGCCGCGAGATCGAGGCCACGGACTCCGACTGGGACCGCGAGAAGCTCCAGGAGCGCCTCGCGAAGCTCTCCGGCGGCATCGCCGTGATCAAGGTCGGCGCCGCCACCGAGACCGAGCTCAAGGAGCGCAAGCACCGCATCGAGGACGCGGTCGCCGCTACCAAGGCCGCGGTCGAGGAGGGCATCGTGCCCGGCGGTGGTTCCGCGCTGGTCCACGCCTCCAAGGTGCTGGACGGCGGCCTGGGCCTGACCGGTGACGAGGCCACGGGTGTCGCGCTCGTCGCGAAGGCCCTGTCCGCGCCGCTGTTCTGGATCGCCGCGAACGCCGGCCTCGAAGGCGCCGTCGTGGTGAACAAGGTCCGCGAGGGTGACTGGGGCTTCGGCATCAACGCCGCCAAGCTCGAGTTCGGTGACCTGCTGGAGCAGGGCATCATCGACCCGGTCAAGGTCACGCGTTCCGCTGTCGCCAACGCCGCCTCCATCGCGCGCATGGTGCTCACGACCGAGAGCGCCATCGTCGAGAAGAAGGCGGACGAGCCTGCCTCCGCCGGTGGCCACGGCCACGGCCACGGGCACGGCCACTGAGTTAAAGCCATGAGGGTGACATTCATGGACCTCAGGTCCATGAATGTCACCCTCATGGCATTTTGTGCCTAAACGATTGCGAGCTGGCGCTTGCGCGCCTTGATGATGTGGTCGCGCTCCGATTCCGAGAGCCCGCCCCAAATTCCATACGGTTCCTGCACGGCGAGCGCGTGTTTGCGGCACATCTCCAGCACCGGGCAGGCGAGGCAGACTGCCTTGGCTCGAGCTTCCCGGCGGGATCTCGCCGGACCCCGTTCGCCGTCCGGGTGGAAGAAGAACGCGCTGTCCATACCCCGGCACGAACCGCGCATCTGCCAGTCCCACAAGTCTGCGTTGGGACCGGGGAGCCTTCGGGTGTCCGCCATCGAGACCGCCTCCGTGACGACTGCTCCATTCGGCTTAACGATGATCCACCGTAGAACCGCGTCAAAACTTGTTCAAGAGGCTGAAGACCCTTATCAACTGATGGGTGACGGCACGCGTGTTCGATCACTCACCGCCCGGAGTTGCCGCCCGGATGAGGTGAACGGAACATGGCTCTCGTGATGACACATCCGGAGCACAGATCTGCCGGTGGTCACACGAGTGAGCCCCTTCTCTCAGTGGCCGCGGTGGCCAGGCGACTCGGCGTGGCTCCGGCCACCCTGCGCACCTGGGACCGCCGCTACGGGCTCGGGCCGAGCGGTCACACCATCGGGCGGCACCGCAAATACGGGCCACGCGACGTAGCCCGCCTGGAATTGATGCAGCGCGCTCTTCTTCGTGGCGCGTCGTCGGCCGAAGCGGCCAGATTCGCTTTGGACTCGAAATCTTCGATGACCCACGGAGAGGTGCCCGTCGCACCAACGGGTGGTCGTGGATTGAAGATGCCCGGAGCGTCTCGATTGGCGCGTGGGCTCGGCCGGGCGGCGGTCGCGATGGACTCCATCGCCGTGCAGGGGATGCTCGCCGACTCGCTGGCCTCCGACGGGGTGATCGCGACCTGGAACGAGGTCGTGCGGCCGGCCCTCACCGCCGTTGCCGCGCGGTGGCAGCTGTCCGGTGCCGGCGTCGAGGTGGAGCACCTTCTCAACGAGTGCGTGCTTGCAGCGTTCGTGCGCGCGACGCCGCTGGTCACTCTCGGGCGCAACCATCGGCCTGTGTTGCTGGCGTGCATGCCGGAGGAGAGGCACAACCTTCCGCTCTACCCGTTGGCTGCCGAGCTGGCTCATCGCGGTGTGGTCGTCAGGCAGCTCGGGGCGGCGCTGCCTCTCGACGCTCTGGCCGCTGCTGTGCGCCGGACCGCTCCTTCGGCGGTGGTGCTGTGGGCGCAGTTGCCGCGGTACGCCGATCCGGGGGTGATCGCCGCGCTGCCCCGCACCCGGCAGCAGGTTCGGGTGTTCGTGGGCGGGCCGGGGTGGCGGCGGGGTGTGGTCACCGCTCCTGCCGAACGCGTGGAGGACCTCGCTGACGCTGTCGCCGCCGTCGAGGCCGCGGTCACCTGACAGACTTCGCCGGTGGAAGAGGAGCTGCGCCGAGCCGCCTTCGGTGACTCACCCGATCGCGACGTCTGGTCCGCGCTGTCGTCCTCCAGTTCGCGGGTGCGCTGGCTCGCCGCCGTCGTCCTCGGCGGTCAGGGGCACTACGCGGCCGCGGCCACCGTGCTGGATGCGCTCCGTCACGACCCCGACCCGGTGATCGCGTCGTTGGCGCTGTCGACTCGGGCATCGCACCACCGCCAGCTCGGGGCTCATCACCTCGCCCGCGCGCTCGACGGCGCCGCCCTTGCGCGCGTTCGGACCACCGGCGGTGGCGATCCGGACGGGATCGACGCGGACGGTGCCCGAACGGATGCTCTGCTCGGTCTCGCCGCCGATTCGCTGGGTGCTCAACGCCTCGACGAGGCCCGCAGGTTGCTCGCACGAGTTGAGACGGCCTCGTGGAGGAGTGACGTCCGGAAGGGATGGGTAACCGCTGAGGTTGAGCTCGCCTCCGGTCAGGCGCACGCCGCGGTGGCCCCCGCAGAGGAGGCGTACGGCGTAGCGACGAGCAGAAAGGCCCTTCGCCACGAGCTCAAGTCGGCCCTCGTTCTGGGGACCTCGTTGGTCGTGTGGGGGACACCCGACGGGTCGACAAGAGGGGTTGAACTGGTCGAGTGTGAGCTAAATCACAGTGTCACGAAGGGGCTTCATCCGTTGATCTGGCCGAGCGCTCTTGTCCTGGTGGGTCATGCCACCACGGTGGGCGCAACCGCCATCGACCGGGCGACGAAGGCTCTGAGCTGCGTGTTACGGAGAGCTGATCCCGTCAGCCGTCAGGTCGCTCTTGATTCCCCGTGGGTGCCGAGTGGGCTGCTCCGTTCCGGGGAACCCCCGAACGCAGACCCTCAGGCGAACTTCTTGACGGATTAAGCACCGGATCGTGTCAAGGTTGGGCCACGAGCGTCCGATAGGGGAGATGGAACGTCACTCGGCTGCAGGAAAGGAGTCCCCGTGACCACGGTCCTTATTTGCGACGACCGGCGCAGTGTGCGGGAGGGTCTCACCCGCGTGATGTCGGCTGTCCCCGGGGTTAGCCGCATCGACTGCGTAGCGCACGGTGACGAGTTGTTGGCTCGCTTTTCAAGGCAGCCGGTCGACGTTGTGCTGGTGGGAACCCAGCGCGCCGTCCCGACCGGGGTTGAAGCTACCCGTCGGCTCGTCTCCGCAAATCCGCAGGCAAACGTCATCGTGTTCGGAGCACCTGACGACGCCGGCAGCATCGCCGCCGCGATCGCCGGTGGTGCTCGCGGCTACCTGAGGTGGGACGCGTCGCGTCCCGAGCTTGTGGCAGCCCTCGCGCACACGCTCGCCAGCACCTCGGTGCCGGCACCGCGCCAGCCCTCCGACCCCGGCGTGCAGCTCACGGAGCGCGAGCTCCAGGTGCTGCGCGGCATGAGCCAGGGCAAGAGCAACGGCCAGATCGGCCGTGAGCTCTACCTGTCGGAGGACACGGTGAAGACGCACGCCCGTCGTCTCTTCCGCAAGCTCGGTGTTCGTGACCGCGCTCAGGCGGTCGCACACGGCTTCCGGCGCGGTCTCGTCCAGTAGTTCGCGACCTCGCCGCACCGGCCCCGCGTCCTCATATGCCGCATGTGGGGAAGCGGGGCCGGTGGCGTGAGACGGCTCACCTGCCCAGCGGGTGGTCCTTCAGGTCGCGCAATTAGCCCAGCCCGGTGACAATGTCGCCGGGCTGCAGCCGTTCGGGCGTGTCGGCTGGTCACAGGGGGTGTCCATACCCCACTGATGAACAGACGGCGCGAAGACCGGTACGGTGAGTGCTGCTGCAACGAGTCGCCGTGAGTGACTCGTGCTGTTTCATGTCGGTACGCCAACAAGTAACACCAGGGCTGTTGTCTGCGATGACCAACTTGGGGGACGGACTGGACGCCGAAGTGGGCGCGGCCGTCGACGGCGACCGCCAGGCGATCGAACGCCTGCTGGCCTCCATTCGTCCTCTTGTGGTGCGGTACTGCCGCGCCAGAGTTGGAAGGCAGGAGCGGAGCTTCGCTTCGGCGGACGATGTGGCCCAGGAGGTGTGTCTCGCGGTGCTCACGGCATTGCCCAGCTACCGCGACCAAGGTCGGCCCTTCCTCGCGTTCGTGTACGGGATTGCGGCGCACAAGGTTGCCGATGCACATCGGTCTGCCGCCAGGAACCGCTCCGAGCCCGTTCCCGAAGTTCCCGACGCGCCGGAGACCGAGGCTGGTCCGGAGCAGCGGGCGATGCAGGGCGAACTCTCCGATCGGATGGCCGTACTACTGCGCGTCCTGCCGGAGAAGCAGCGGGAGATCCTGCTGTTGAGGGTGGTGGTCGGGCTTTCCGCCGAGGAAACTGCCGAGGCGGTCGGTTCGACGCCGGGTGCGGTCCGGGTGGCGCAACACCGTGCGCTGGCTCGGCTCCGCAAGTCGCTGGCAGCGGAGGAGGTGGTCTGAGTGGCCGACGAGCACGGGAAGGACGACGAGGAAGTGCGCGGACAGGACGGTAGAACCCCGCACGAACCCGTCGCAGACGATCTTTCGGCTGTACAGGCCGATGACAGGCTGCTGGACGCACTGGGGTCCGCGACGCCAGGTGCGGCCGGCTCACTGGTCGACGACGATCTGAACGCGTTGCTGCTCGCGTGGCGGCACGAGGTGGAGACCGAGCCGTTCGGCGAGCTCGTCGACACCGACACCGCGATCGCCACGATCCAGGCTGCCCGCCCGCAGCCGGTGAGCAGGCACCGCTTCCTTATCCCGCTGGCGAGCGCCGCCGCGGTCCTGGCCATCGCCTTCACCGGCGTGAGCCTGGTGGCCCGCGACGCCCAGCCCGGCGACGCACTCTGGGGCCTGACGCGAGTGCTCTACTCCGAGCACGCCAAGTCGATCGAAGCAGCCGCCGTGGTCCGCAGCGACCTCGACTCCGCACGCCTCGCGCTGCGCGAGGGCAAGGTCAACGAGGCCCGCGAGAAGCTCGACAAGGTCGAGGCCAGCCTGGGCTCGGTGTCCACCGCCGACGGCAAGGCCGAGCTGGAGCAGGACCACAAGCAGCTCGAGCAGGAACTCGACACCAACACCTCGGCCACGACGCCGACCACGCCGGACCCGACCACGTCGACCAAGCCTCCGAGGCCGACCAAGTCTTCGCAGCCGACGACCCCGTCGTCCGAGCCGCCCACGTCCGAGCCGCCTTCGACGACGTCGTCGACCCCGCCACCGCCGGACCCGACCTCCAACGGCGAGCCGCCGCCACCTCCGCCGCCCGCGCCGGAGCCCGGGTCTGAGTCGCCTGGGTCCAGTGGCGAGGCCGGGCAGCAGGGTTCCAACTGAGTTGGGCCGCTGAGGCCTACTGAGACGGTGTGTGAACGGCCCCTGATCTTTCGAGGTCAGGGGCCGTTCACATGTCTTGGGTGTCACACGTCAGGTGGAATGTGTACGGCCCGGGGTCCACGCCCTGGGGCCATGGGCCGGTGCGCAGTTGCCGGGTGCAGTGGCTGGGCGTGCAGTGGCGGGGCTGGTGGTCGCCTTGCGTTGGTCGGCCCGCGGTAGCCGAGCAGGTGGGTTGGCTTGCGTTGGCGGGCGCCGGTTCCCTGGTNATGGGCCGGTGCGCAGTTGCCGGGTGCAGTGGCTGGGCGTGCAGTGGCGGGGCTGGTGGTCGCCTTGCGTTGGTCGGCCCGCGGTAGCCGAGCAGGTGGGTTGGCTTGCGTTGGCGGGCGCCGGTTCCCTGGTGGGCGGGTCGGCTTGCGTGCGCTGGTCACGTTCCAGCGGAGGGGTCGTCTTGCGTGCGGGCGGTCGCCTTGCGTGCGTGGCCGGGCGGGTCCTTGGACGAGCTTTGGTTGCGTCATCGCCGCTTCGCGACGATTGCGATTGGGGCTTGACTTCGGGGCCCTTACTAGGCGCTGGTCGGCCTTGAAAGCTGGGCATGTAGAGCGCCCGGCCGATCCGCGAAGGTAGCGCCTCGAACCCAAAGTCAAGCCCCAATCGCCGTCGTGCGTGGGCGCGTTGGCACCGTCGGTGGCCGTTATCACCGCAGCTCAGCGCGGCATCAGGCCTTACGGGCTCGCTTCGCTTCGCCACTGCGGAAGGGCGGCTCGGCTTCGCCATTGCCCTGCGTGGCAGCAGGCCGTTTCGGGCTCGCTTCGCCACGCCAGCCGGGGCGTCGACACGTCGAGGCCGCTGTAGCTGTGGCGGGTGCGTGCGCAGTCTCACCGTGTCTGAGACCTCACACCCGGCTCGGTCGTGGCAGCGGTCAGCGGGCCGACTCGGTTGCGGTCACGCCGTCCGCATAGCCGCGGCAGTACTCCCAGCTCACGTAGGCGCCGGGGTCCGGGTCGAAGGCCGGCTCGTGGGGGCGCATGCGGCCGTCGGCCAGGAGTTGTTCGAGTGAGGCTCGCAACAGTGCCCAGTCGTGGTAGTGCGGTTCCTGGCACTCGCCGCAGTCCACGACGATGCCGCGGACGCCTCGGTGTTGGAGCAGGGCCTGGTAGACGGCGAGGTCGCTCAGGTCGCTGACCAGCTCCGCTCGTTCGTCCTCGTCCATCGGGGGATGGTCGTGGTCCGGCTCGCCGAGGGTGAGCGCGGGGTCCTCGGGGTCGCCCTCGAAGGGGTCTGGTGGCAACGCGTCGTGCGGCACGACCCCGCACGGTACCCGCCGTACCCCCACGGTCGTCCAGATACCATGGGTCGCACCGCCTCCGCCTGCGGAAACCCACGCTCGCAGGAGGGGGAGCAGACCGCACGACGGAAGGCATGTCACCCGCTATGACCAGCGAGCTCAACGCTGACGGAGTCCCGAGCAAGTTCGCCATGCTGGGACTGACCTTCGACGACGTGCTCCTGCTGCCGGCCGAGTCGGACGTCGTCCCGAGCGGCGTCGACACGAGCACCAGGATCTCGCGCAACATCACTCTCAAGATTCCGCTGGCCAGCGCCGCGATGGACACCGTCACCGAGGGCCGGATGGCCATCTCGATGGCGCGTCAGGGCGGTATCGGCGTGCTGCACCGCAACCTGTCCGTCGAGGATCAGGCGCGGCAGGCGGAGACCGTCAAGCGGTCCGAGGCCGGCATGGTCACGGACCCGGTGACGTGTTCGCCGGACGACACGCTGGCCGAGGTCGACGCGCTGTGTGCGCGCTACCGCATCTCCGGTGTCCCGGTCACCGACTCGAACAACAAGCTGGTCGGCATCATCACGAACCGCGACATGCGGTTCGAGCTCGACCACACCAAGCGCGTCAGCGAGGTCATGACCAAGGGGCCGCTGGTCACCGCGCAGGTCGGCGTCAGCGCCGATGCCGCGCTGGGGCTGCTGCGCCGGCACAAGGTCGAGAAGCTGCCGATCGTCGACGGTGACGGCAAGCTGCAGGGCCTGATCACGGTCAAGGACTTCGTGAAGACCGAGCAGTACCCGAACGCCACCAAGGACCCGGACGGCCGCCTGCTGTGCGCCGCCGCCGTGGGTGTGGGCGAGGACTCGTTCGTCCGTGCGATGACGCTCGCCGACGCGGGCGTGGACGTGCTGATGGTCGACACCGCGCACGGCCACTCGCGCGGCGTGCTGGAGATGGTCGCCCGCATCAAGAAGGAGCTCGGCGACTCGGCTGACGTCGTCGGCGGCAACGTCGCCACCCGCGCTGGTGCGCAGGCGCTGGTCGACGCGGGCGCGGACGGTGTGAAGGTCGGCGTCGGCCCCGGCTCGATCTGCACCACGCGCGTTGTCGCGGGTGTCGGTGTGCCGCAGATCTCCGCGATCTACGAGGCCTCGCTCGCCTGCACCCCGGCCGGTGTGCCGGTGATCGGTGACGGCGGCATCCAGTACTCCGGCGACATCGCCAAGGCCATCGCGGCCGGTGCGTCCGCCGTGATGCTCGGTTCGCTGCTCGCGGGCACCCAGGAGGCGCCCGGCGACCTGATCCTGGTCAACGGCAAGCAGTTCAAGACCTACCGCGGCATGGGCTCGCTGGCCGCCATGCAGTCGCGCGGCGACGCCAAGTCGTACTCGAAGGACCGCTACTTCCAGGACGACGTGCTCAACGAGGACAAGCTCGTCCCCGAGGGCATCGAGGGCCGCACGCCGTTCCGCGGCCCGCTGTCGCAGGTCGTGCACCAGCTCAACGGTGGTCTGCGCGCGGCGATGGGCTACACGGGCTCCCGCACGATCGCCGAGCTGCAGAACCAGCAGCTGGTGCGCATCACCGCGGCGGGCCTGAAGGAGAGCCACCCGCACGACATCACCATGACCGTCGAGGCCCCGAACTACACCACCCGTTAGGGTTCGTCGGCGCTCGCTGAGGGCGACGTGTGTCCGCGGAAAGCGCGAACCCAGGTCGCTCGCAGTGTCTTCTCTGGGGGCGGCCCCCAGACCCCTGGACGAAGGAGAGGAACCACAGGTGCGCGATCTGGTCGAGATCGGCATGGGCCGGACCGCGAGGCGGGCCTACGAGCTGGACGACATCGAGATCATCCCGTCCCGTCGCACGAGGTCGTCGAAGGACGTCTCCACGACGTGGCAGATCGATGCCTACCGCTTCGACATCCCGCTGATCACCCACCCGACCGACGCGATCGTGTCGCCGGGCGTCGCGGTCGCGGTCGGTGAGCTGGGCGGTCTCGGTGTGCTCAACGCCGAGGGCCTCTGGGCTCGGCACGGCGACGTCGACGAGGCGCTGTTCCGCCTGGTGCAGGCGACCGAGGACAGCGACGACCCGGCGGCTGCCGTGAAGGTGCTGCAGGAGCTGCACGCCGCCCCGCTGCGGATGGACCTGATCGCCGAGGCGATCAAGCAGATCCGCGAGTCGGGCGTCACGGTGGCGGTCCGCGTCAGCCCGCAGCGCGCCGCGGAGCTCACCCCGGACCTGCTGGCCGCGGGCGTGGAGATCCTGGTCGTGCAGGGCACGATCATCTCGGCCGAGCACGTGTCACGTGATGGCGAGCCGCTGAACCTGAAGTCGTTCATCGCGGACCTCGACATCCCGGTGATCGCCGGCGGTGTCGGCGACTACCGCACGGCCATGCACCTGATGCGCACCGGCGCGGCGGGCGTGATCGTCGGCTACGGCTACACGCCGGGCGTCACCACCACCGACACCGTGCTGGGCATCGGCGTGCCGATGGCCACCGCGATCGCCGACGCCGCGGCCGCCCGCCGCGACTACCTCGACGAGACCGGCGGCCGCTACGTGCACGTCATCGCCGACGGCGGTGTCATGACGAGTGGCGACGTGGCGAAGTCCATCGCCTGCGGTGCCGACGCAGTGATGCTGGGCGAGCCTCTCGCCGCCGCGACCGAGGCTCCCGGCCAGGGCCTGTACTGGACGGCCTCGTCCGCGCACCCGTCGGTGCCGCGCAGCCTCGTCGCCGAGGCCGTGGACCAGGAGCTCGACCTGCGCAAGCTGCTGTTCGGGCCGTCGTCGGACCCGCGCGGTGTGACGAACCTGTTCGGCGCGCTCAAGCGGGCCATGGCCAAGACCGGCTACTCCGACCTCAAGGAGTTCCAGAAGGTCGGCCTGACGATCCGCGGCTGATCAGTTCGGCAACGAGGGGCGCACTCCGACAGGGGCGCGCCCCTCGTGCTTTATTGGACGACGTGCCGCTCGTTGAGATCACCTACGCGCCCAACCTCTCCCACAAAGTCCTGAGGAAGCTCGCCGAGATGCTCCCGCACGCCGTTTCGGTGGCCGTGGAGTGCCCGGAGGAGCCCTACGACGGCGACCTCCAGCCTGGCGACGTCGAGTTGTACTTCCGTGCCCGAGGCCTGTGGGACGTCAGCGACATGGACGTGGTGGTCGAGGTGCGGTCCAAGTGGTTCGAGAGCCGCGCCGAGAACCGCCAGGACCGCGTCGACGGCCTGTGCGAGGCCATCGAAGAGGCGACCGGACTGGCACAGGTCGGCGTCTACCTCAGCCTCCCGATCGCGGCCTGGGCGCAAAGCTGATCTTGCAACCGATGCCCCGTCCCGCGCGTCCTCTTGAGCGTGGAATTGGATGCCTTGTTCGGTGACAGCAGCGTCGAGACGGTGGAGGAAGCACCCGCGGAGGAGCAGGAAGGCATCGGCTGGAAGGTCTTGGCCCTGCTCATCGGCGGTGGTCTGGTGATCACGGCGCTGGTCGTGGCCTTCATGGTGTGGGTCATCGAGGGCCTGGTGCTGTAGGGCCTGCAAAATGAGGTTCATGACCGGCCTTCACGGAGCTCGCGAGCTGACCGTCACCGGGCCACCAAGCTTGGCGTCGCCGGTCTGGTCGCTGACGCCGAGCAGGGTGGTCCAGTGATGATCACCAGGCACAGTCGCCCGGTGGCCGCCGTCGTACCGATGAGCCGGCTGGCTGAGATCGACGAGGCGGCAGCCGACCTGAGGGATTTGGCGCTCGTGCTCGCGCGGTCGGTGGCGGACTCAGGTCGCCGCGCCTCCCTCGACGATGTCCTGGAGACGTTCGGGCACA
The DNA here is from genome assembly GCF_047445655.1 of Lentzea alba. Lineage (GTDB taxonomy): Bacteria > Actinomycetota > Actinomycetes > Mycobacteriales > Pseudonocardiaceae > Lentzea > Lentzea alba_A. The sequence continues at coordinate 110,840 of NZ_JAJAEG010000020.1, read as the reverse complement.
CACGCGAATCGTTGGCAGCAGTGGAGGACGAAGACTCGCTCGATGGCTGAGGTCCTGCTCACCGACACGGCTGTTGATGACCTGCGACGTCTTGGGCCAGATGTTGCGCCCGAGGTCTGCGAAAGTCTGTTGTCGCGCGCTCGAGTGCCGGGGTCTACGCCGAGGCGTCGACAGTTCTCGACCGCCGTCTGAACCGATCGGGGACTAGGCGTTACCGGAAGTAACGCCTACTCTCCGGTTCATGGGTGAACTCGCCGGTAACTTCGATGTCGTCATCGTCGGCTCCGGGTTCGGTGGCAGCGTCGCCGCGCTCCGCCTGACCGAGAAGGGCTACCGCGTCGCCGTCCTGGAGGCGGGGCGCCGGTTCGCCGACGACGAGTTCGCCAAGACCAGCTGGAACCTCCGCAAGTACCTGTGGGCGCCGCAGCTCAAGTGCTTCGGGATCCAACGCATCCACCTCCTGCGCAACGTCATGGTGCTCGCCGGTGCGGGCGTCGGTGGCGGTTCTCTCGTGTACGCGAACACGCTGTACCGGCCGCTCAAGCCGTTCTACGAGGACCGGCAGTGGGCGCACATCACCGACTGGCAGGACGAGCTGGAGCCGTTCTACGACCAGGCGAGCCGGATGCTGGGTGTCGTCACGAACCCCACGACCACCCCGAGCGACGTCGTCATGCAGAAGGTCGCGAAGGACATGGGCGTCGAGGACGGCTACCACGCGACGCCGGTCGGGGTGTTCTTCGGCGAGCCCGGCAAACCAGCCGACGACCCCTACTTCGGCGGCGCCGGTCCGCAACGCACGGGCTGCACCGAGTGCGGCAGCTGCATGTCGGGCTGCCGGGTCGGCGCGAAGAACACGCTGGTCAAGAACTACCTGTATCTGGCGGAGAAGCTCGGCGCGAAGGTCTTCCCGCTGACCACGGTCACCGCGCTCAACGAGAGCAACGGCAAGTGGACCATCGACGTCAGGAAGACCGGCGGCCGTGCGAAAGCCGCGTTCACCGCTGACCAGGTCGTCATCGCCGCCGGCACGTGGGGCACGCAGCAGCTCCTGCACAAGGCGAAGGCCTCCACCTTGCCGAGGATCTCCGCGAAGCTCGGTGAGCTCACCCGCACCAACTCCGAGTCGATCATCGGGGCCGCGCGGTACTCGGTCGACCCGAAGAACGACTTCACGCAGGGCGTCGCGATCACGAGCTCGATCCACCCGGACGAGATCACGCACATCGAGCCCGTGCGGTACGGCAAGGGCAGCAACGCCATGGGGCTGCTGCAGACACTGGCCACCGACGGCGCGGCGAGCACCCCGCGGTGGCTGCAGTTCATCAAGGAAGCGGTCAAGCACCCGCTCAAGCTCCTCAGGCTGCTCAGCGTGCACAGGTGGAGCGAGCGGACCGTGATCCTGCTGGTCATGCAGAGCCTGGACAACTCGATCACGACGTTCCTCAAGCGCGGCAAGCTCACCAGCAAGCAGGGCCACGGCGAGCCCAACCCGGCGTTCATCCCTGCGGGTCACGAGGCGAACCTGTTGGCCGCCAAGCACATCGACGGCATGGCGGGTGGCACGTGGGGTGAGCTGTTCAACATCCCGCTGACTGCGCACTTCATCGGCGGCTGCGTGATCGCGTCCAGTGAGGAAGAAGGCGTGATCGACCCGTACCACCGCGTCTTCAACTACCCCGGACTGTCCGTTGTGGACGGTGCGGCGATCAGTGCGAACCTCGGCGTGAACCCGAGCCTCACCATCACCGCGCAGGCCGAGCGGGCGTTCTCGCTGTGGCCGAACAAGGGCGAACAGGACCAGCGGCCCGAGCAGGGCCAGCCGTACCGGCGGATCAACCCGACGAAGCCGAAGAACCCGGCGGTTCCCGATCAAGCTCCAGCCGCATTGCGGTTGCCGATCGTGAAGGCGTCCTGACACGGTGGAGGTATGGCCAAAAAGCCGCCGAAGAAGCCATTCGCCTCCAGTGCCGACCTCGCCCCGAAGGACGAGGTGTTCGTCGAGCTCGCCGAGGGCGTCTACACCCTGACCGCCGAAGGCGACCCCAACGTCGGGGCGATCGAGGCCGAGGACTTCCTGATCTGCTTCGAGGCGCGCGCCACACCCGCGGCCGCGCGCCGGTGGCTCACCACGCTGCGCAAGCACACCAAGAAGCCCGTCCGGTACCTCGTGCTCAGCCACTACCACGCCGTCCGCACGCTCGGCGCCAGCGCGTTCGACGCCCAGGAGATCGTCGCGCACGAGATGACGCGGGTGCTGATCGCCGAACGCGGGCAGCAGGACTGGGAGAGCGAGTACGGCCGCATGCCGCGGCTGTTCGAGCAGCCGGAGGAGATCCCGGGACTGACCTGGCCGACGCTCACGTTCTCCGACCGCATGACGATCCCGCTCGGCGACGAACGCGGCGACCTCGTCCTGCAGCACCTCGGTCGCGGCCACACGGCGGGCGACATCGTGGCCTGGCTGCCGCAGCAGCGGATCCTCTTCGCCGGCGACCTCGTCGAGTCGCAGGCCGCGCTCTACACCGGCGACGCGTTCCACGACGAGTGGGCGTCGTCCACTTTGGACGAGATCGAGGACCTCGGCGCCGAGGTCCTGGTCGGCGGGCGGGGCAAGGTCGCCCGCGACCGCATCGAGGTCGAGGCTGCGATCGGCCAGACCAGGCACTTCCTCAACGAGCTGCGTCGCACGGTCGGTGGCGTCCACGGCGACGGCGGCACGCTCAAGCAGGCCTTCGAGCTGGCGCACAAGACGCTCGAACCCCGGTACGGGCGCTGGCCGATCTTCGAGCACTGCCTGCCGTTCGACGTGAAGCGCTACTGGGACGAGCTCGACGGCAAGGACTGGCCGGAGATCTGGACCGCGGCACGCGACCGCGCCGTCTGGGACGCCCTGCAATGAACCCGGTGCTCGTCGTCGGCGCCGGGCCGGTCGGGCTCACCGCCGCGCTGTTCCTCGCGCGGGCCGGCGTGCCGAGCGTCGTCCTGGAGAAGGCCGAGCGACGTCAGGAAACCGGCAGCCGCTCGATCTGCGTGCAGCGCGACGTGCTGGAGATCCTGGAACGGATCGGCGTCGGCCAGGCCGTCGCCGACGCGGGCGTCACCTGGTACACCGGCCGCACCTACCACCGCGACCGCGAGGTGCTGACCCTGACCTTCCCCGAGGCCAAGGGTTTCCCGCCGTTCGTCAACACCCCGCAGACCGTCGTGGAGCAGCTGCTGGAGGAACGCGTCCGCGCCGAGCCGTTGATCGAGCTCCGCTACGGGCACGCCCTGGAAAGCCTGACCCAGGACGACGAGGGAGTGTCCACACAGGACGGGATCAGGGCGACGCACTGCATCGCCGCGGACGGTGTGCACTCGAAGGTCCGGCAGCTGCTGGACATCCCGTTCGAGGGCTTCTCGTTCGACGACCGGTTCATCATCGCCGACGTCCGCGTCGACCTGGACTTCGAGACACCCGAACGCCGCTTCTACTTCGACCCGCCCTGGAACCCCGGCCGTCAGGTTCTCCTGCACCCGCAACCGAACGGCGTCTGGCGGATCGACTGGCAGGTCGCCGAGGACGTGCAGCTCACCGACGCCCACATCCGCGCGATCGTCGGCGACAAGCCGTACGAGGTCGTCTGGCAGTCCACCTACCGCTTCCACCAGCGGCGCGCGACGACGTTCCGCATCGGCCGGATCCTGCTCGCGGGCGACGCGGCGCACGTGATGAGCCCGTTCGGCGCCCGCGGCCTGAACTCCGGGATCTGCGACGCCGACAACGCGGCCTGGAAGATCGCCGCTGATCGCAACGGCGAGGCAGGCCCGCACCTGCTGGAGTCCTACAACGTCGAACGCGGTGCCGCCGCCGACGAGAACCTCCGCATCACCGGCGCCACCATGCGGTTTCTGGTGCCGGGCACTCCTGAGGAACGGGACAAACGAGAACGAGCGCTCGAATCGGGCGAGGGCATCGACTCGGGCAAGCTCTTCACGCCGTTCTCCTACGAGAACTCCCCGCTGACGACCGACGGAGGCGAGCTGATCGAAGGGTCGCGCACAGCCGGCCCCGGATTCAGCGTCGCCGGGAATCGCCTGATCAGACCGGACGGCCACGTCGCGGGGAATCGGACCGATGAGGTGACGCGCCGGGCGCTCGGCTGGTGAACTGGGTCACATGGGGATCAGCAGGCGAACGTTCATGCAGGGGACCGCACTCGCCGCAGCAGCCTTGGGGACGGGCACCGCGGCGGCCGACACCAACTGGGCGAGGCTGCGCAAACGGCTCGGCAGCAGGCTCGTACTGCCGCAGGACCCGGGCTATGACCAGATCAGGTTGCCGTACAACGAGGTCTACGCGTACCGCAGGCCCGCGGCGATCGCGAAGTGCGTCCGGACCGAGGACGTGCAGGCGTGCCTCGACTTCGCGTCGCACGAACGCATCCCGGTGGCGGCCCGCAGCGGCCGGCACAGCTACGCGGGCTACTCGGCGCCGGAGAACGGCCTGATCGTCGACCTCAGCGCGTTCAACGACGTGCAGGTCCGCGGTACGCATGTCCAGGCCGGCACCGGCACCAGGCTCGACAACTTCTACGAGGCGATCGGCGCCCAGGGGCGTTCGGTGCCTGCGGGTTCGTGCCGATCGGTCGGCCTCGGCGGGCTCGCGCTCGGCGGCGGCATCGGCGTCACGGCCCGCAAGTACGGCCTGACCTGCGACAACCTGGTCAGCGCCCGGATCATCACGCCGGACGGTTGCCTGCACACGGTGTCCGAGCACCAGGAGCCCGACCTGTTCTGGGCTCTCAAAGGCGGCGGTGGCGGCAACTTCGGCATCGTCACCTCGTTCACGTTCCGCAGCTTCCCAGCGCCGATGATCACGCGCTTCTACGTGGCGTATCCGGGTGGTGCCACGGCGGAGGTCGTCGAGGCCTGGCAGGACTGGTTCGAGAACGCGCCCGACGAGCTCTGGGGCGTCTGCGGAACGGGTGCCGGCTCACCGACGATCACCGAGATCGACGGCACCTACCTCGGCCCGGCCAAGGACCTGAACCCGTTGCTGGACCGCCTGCCCAAGGCGCCGAGGCGCGATGTCGAGGAGCTGAGCTACCTGGACGCCATGCGGTTCTTCGCCGGCGGCTACGAGACCGGGTTCCCGTTCGTGGCGTCGTCGCGCATGGCGTACGGCCGGATCGACGGCGAACGGGTCGACGAACTCCTGACGGGGCGGACCAACTGCCGCATCCAGCTCGACTCGTTCGGTGGCGCGCTCGGCCGGATCGCACCGGACGCCACGGCGTTCCCGCACCGGGCGGCGAAGACCAGCGCCCAGGTCTACGTCAACGTGCTGGACGGCCGGACCGAGGCGGAGGGGCGCCGGATCGTGGCGTCGTTGCGCGACGGGCTCGGCCTGGGCACCACCGGGTACGTGAACTACATCGACCCTGAGATGCCCGACTGGCCGACCGCCTACTACGGCCGCAACGTCGCCCGACTCAGGAAGGTCAGGCGACGCTACGACCCGGACCGCGTGCTGGGGTTCCAGCAGGGTCTGTAGCTGGACCCTTGGCCTAGATCTGAATTCCGGTCAGCACGGTGATCCGCTCCTCGGTGAAGTCCTCCATCGCCGACCGGACGCCCTCACGTCCGGTGCCCGAGCCCTTCACGCCGCCGTAGGGCATCTGGTCGGCGCGGTAGGACGGCACGTCACCGATGATCACGCCACCGACCTCGAGCTCGGCCGCGGCCTCGAACGCCACCTGCACGTCACGGGTGAAGACACCGGCCTGCAGCCCGTACTTGGTGTCGTTGGCCTGCGCGAACGCGTCCTCGACACCGTCCGCGACCGAGACGACGAGCACCGGCCCGAAGATCTCCTCGGTCCACAGCTTGGCGGTGGAAGGCACGTCCGCCACCACGGTCGGCTCGACGGTCGTCCCGGTCCGCTTGCCGCCGAGCAGCACGCGCGCGCCCGCGTCGGCGGCCATGTTGACCCACTCCTCGACGCGCCGGGCGTTGTCCTCGTCGATCAACGGCCCGACCTCGACCTCGGGGTCGTGCGGGTCGCCGGTCTTCAACGCCCCCACCGCTTCCACGAGCTTCGGCACGAACTCGTCGGCCTTCGAACGGTCGACGATCACCCGTTGCACGGCGATGCACGACTGCCCGGCCTGGTAGTTGCCGAACGTCGCGATGCGCTGCGCCGCGTGGTCCAGGTCCGTCCAATCAGGACAGATGATGGCGGCGGCGTTGCTGCCCAGCTCCATCACGACGTGCTTGCGCGGCGCGGCTTCCATCAACGACCAGCCGACCTTCGTGGAGCCGGTGAACGAGATGACCGGCAGCCGGTCGTCCTTCACCAAAGCGTCCATGTCCTTGCCGCGCACGGGAAGGATCGAGAACGCGCCCTCCGGCAGTTCGGTCTCGGCCAGGATCTCGCCCAGCAGCAAAGCCGAAAGGGGCGTCGCCGAGGCGGGCTTCACGATCACCGGTGCACCCACCGCGAGCGCCGGCGCGACCTTGTGCGCCACCAGGTTGAGCGGGAAGTTGAACGGCGCCACGGCGAGCACCGGCCCGCGCGGCACGTGCCGGACGATCGCCATCCGCCCCACACCGTTGGCGTCGGTGTCGAGCCGCTGCAGCCCGCCGGTGAACCGCCGGGCTTCCTCAGCGGCGAATCGGAAGGTGTTGACCGCTCTGGCCACCTCGATCTCGGCCCACTTGAGCGGCTTGCCGTTCTCGGCGGTGATCGTCTCGGCGATCTCCTCCGCGCGTTCGGCCAGCGTCTCGGACACCTTCAGCAGCGCCGCCGCCCGCACGTGCGCGGGTGTTCGACGGAACTCCTTCGCCACCGCGTGAGCCGCCGTCACCGCACGTTCCACCTGATCTCTGCCCGGCACGGCGACCGAGGCGACCTCGGTGCCGTCGAACGGGTGGAAGACCTCTAACGCCTGCTCGCCCTGCTCGGGGCGGCCGGCGACCCAGCACGGCCTGGGTTGCGGCGTGAACGCGTCCATGGGATCACGTTAAGCCCTATTGGCCTGCACGTACTCGACACACTCCTAGAAGACGGAGTCGGTTGGGTGTCAGGAACGGGCTTCGCCGGTTCCTGACACCCAACCGACGAGTCCTGCGTAGTACTCGTCATGGCGTTCAGCCCGCTGAAGCACGAACGCGGGGTGCTCGCGAATGGTGCGGATCATGTCGTCCAGTCGCATTAGGACGTGTTCGTCCTCGTACGCATACCCATACGCGTCACAGAACAGTTCCGTACGACGTTCGCGCTCGTCCGGCAGCGCGAGCACGAACTGGATGAGCGCCCAGCTGACGTCCCACCAGCGCGGACCCGGATGGGCGGAGTCGAAGTCGAAGATGCCCACCGGCACGCCGTCTCGACAGGTCGTGTTGTAGGGCGCGAAGTCGCCGTGCAGCACCACCTCGACCGGCTCCCTGGCGGGGTGGTGCCACCCGTCCAGCTGATCGAGGAGCGGGATCGTCGCGTCGTGCAACTTGCGCAGCACAGGGCCGACTCGATCAACGACGCGTCGTCCGAAGGTGGCACGTGGCCAACGTCACCGGGCAGGTAGCTGAGCAGTTCGTGCTCGTCGTCCAGTCCGAGCGGAACCGGCGCGATCCCCAGCGGTGCCAAGTGCCGCAACAAATCGTGCACCCGAGGTGCCCACGGCCCGGCCGGCCTGCGCACCGCGTCACCCACCCTGAACACCTGGTTCAGCCCGCCACCGGTCAGCAGTTCACCGTCCACGCATGAGATCCTTGGCGGCGTGTCCGACACCAGCAACCGCCCTGTTCTCGTCGTCGACTTCGGCGCCCAGTACGCGCAGCTGATCGCCCGTCGCGTGCGCGAGGCCCAGGTCTACTCCGAGGTGGTCCCGCACACCGCGACGGTGAGCGAGATCCTCGACAAGAACCCGCTGGCCATCGTGCTTTCCGGTGGCCCGTCGAGCGTCTACGAGGAGGGCGCGCCGCAGGTCGACCCGAAGCTGTTCGAGACCGGCGTCCCGGTCTTCGGCATCTGCTACGGCTTCCAGGCGATGGCGCGCGCACTCGGTGGCGCAGTTGAACAGACCGGCACCCGCGAGTACGGCCGCACCGACCTCGGCGTGACCGGCGCGGGCGGCTCGCTGCACGAGGAGCTGCCGGGCAGCCACCCGGTGTGGATGAGCCACGGCGACGCCGTCACCAAGGCGCCGGAGGGCTTCACGGTCACCGCGACCAGCGAGGGCGCCCCGGTCGCCGCGTTCGAGGACACCGAACGCCGCTTCGCCGGTGTGCAGTACCACCCGGAGGTGCACCACTCGCCGCACGGCCAGGAGGTGCTGCGCCGGTTCCTGCACGACATCGCGGGCATCCGTCCGCAGTGGACCACGTCGTCCATCGTGGACGAGCAGGTCGAGCGGATCCGCGAGCAGATCGGCGACCGCAAGGCCATCTGCGCGCTTTCCGGCGGTGTCGACTCCGCGGTCGCGGCCGCGCTGGTCCAGCGCGCCATCGGTGACCGCCTCACCTGCGTGTTCGTCGACCACGGCTTGCTGCGCGCCGGTGAGCGCGCCCAGGTCGAGCGCGACTACGTGGCCGCCACGGGCATCAACCTCATCACGGTCGACGCCCGCGAACGCTTCCTCAACGCACTCGCCGGCGTCACGGACCCGGAGGGGAAGCGCAAGATCATCGGCCGCGAGTTCATCCGCGTGTTCGAGCAGGCCGAGCGCGACCTCAAGGCCGAGGGCGACTACGGCTTCCTGGTGCAGGGCACGCTCTACCCGGACGTCGTCGAGTCCGGTGGCGGCACGGGCACCGCGAACATCAAGTCGCACCACAACGTCGGCGGCCTGCCGGACGACCTGCAGTTCGAGCTGGTCGAGCCGCTGCGCGCGCTGTTCAAGGACGAGGTGCGCCGCGTCGGCACCGAGCTGGGCCTGCCCGAGACGATCGTGCAGCGCCAGCCGTTCCCCGGTCCCGGCCTCGGCATCCGGATCATCGGCGAGGTCACCCAGGACCGCCTCGACACGCTGCGCCAGGCCGACGCCATCGCCCGCGAGGAGCTGACCGCGGCCGGTCTGGACCGCACGATCTGGCAGTGCCCGGTCGTGCTGCTCGCGGACGTCCGCAGCGTCGGTGTGCAGGGTGACGGCCGCACGTACGGCCACCCGATCGTGCTGCGTCCCGTCTCCTCCGAAGACGCCATGACCGCGGACTGGACCCGCCTGCCCTACGAGGTCCTCGAACGCATCTCCACCCGAATCACCAACGAGGTAGCCGAGGTCAACCGCGTCGTCCTCGACGTGACCTCCAAGCCGCCGGGCACCATCGAGTGGGAGTAATACGACCATGAGGGTGACCTTCATGGACCTCAGGTCCATGAAGGTCACCCTCATAGCATTTCAGGCGCGGGACTTGCGTCTCAAGGAGTTGGTCAGCAGGACCAACCCGACCACGATGGCCGTTCCTCCCAGCGCCCATCGGAAGTCGAACCAGAACGTCCCGTTGCTCAGCACGTAGGCCGCCATCAGCCCGCCGCCGATCCCGAACACCAGGCCCAGCGGGTCGATCCGCCTGCGCATCACCGGCTGCTGCCCAGAAGTCTGCTCAGTCACGGAGCACCTTCACCTCTCCGACGTTCGTCAGAACGTCCAGGTCGATCTTCAGGCCGCCGTTGCCGTTCTCCCCGAGGTCGGTCCCGCCGACCTGGACAGTGGTGCCCTCCGCGCGCTTGCCGAGGCAGTCGAGCTCACCGATGGACGAGGCCTCGCAGTTGAACGTCACGTCGGCGTTCTTCGGCACGTGCACGATCAGCTCGCCGAGGTTGGCCTCGACCTCGGTCTTCACCTCGCCGGAGTCCGGCATCTGCCGCAGGTCGAGCATCACGCTGCCCACGCCCACCTCGTACCGGCTCTTCACATCCGTCACGGAGCGCGGCGTCTCCGCCACGCTGCCCAGGTTGCTCGGCCCGTCGAAGCCGATGGCCGTCATGCCGAAGCCCACCACGGACAGCGGGACCAGCAGCCAGATCAGGCTGCGACCGGCGCCCACGAACGACCCGACCAGCAGTCCTGCCGCGAGCACCGCGATCAGCAGTCCGATGACGTGCGGAGCCGTGAACCAGGCCGACCACATCCCCGCGATGCCGGAGCCGATGCCCACCGCGACCGCCACACCCAGCGTCGCCAGTGCGACCTTGGGCCTGCGCGGGCGAGGAGCAGGCGGCTGCGGCTTGGGAGCGGGTTCCGGCAGGTCCCAGGCGAACGGAGCGGCACCCAGCGGATCCCAGGCAGGCGCCCCCGGCACCGGTGGCACTGGCGGCGGCTCGACGAGCGTGGTGGCCGGCTGCAGGTGCCCGCGGTTCTTCTGCAGCAGGTAGATGCACGCGATCGTCGCGGCCAGTGTCACCACGACCTGGAACCCGCCGTTGCCGAACGTGAAGGTGAGCGCGGGGAACATCAGCAAGCCCAGCAGCACCGTCTGCGCCTGCGACATGGAGCTGTGGCCCTTGTTGATCAGCGACTCCAGCGGCGAGACCTGGTCGCCCTCCTCGGGCAGCAGCAGCCAGCCGGCCAGGTACATCGGCACACCGACACCGCCCGCCAACGCGAGGGCGACGAACGCGATCCGCACGATCACCGGGTCGATCTGGAAGCGCATGGCGATCCCGGTGGCGACGCCGCCGAGCTTGCGCCCTGCACGGGGCCGCACCGGCCGGTGGGCCCAGAACTCTCTGAGCGTGTCCGCCACGCCCTGCATTGCCTTCTCAGTCCCGCTCACGGTGACAAGGTTGCGCTGCCACGCCTGGAACCACATCAGGGACCAGCCCTGATTCTGCGAACCGGGGTCATCCCTGATGAACAACAGCCCGGGACGTGTGACGATCGGATGGTGAGTGCACAGATCGAGCCGATGCGCCGTCGACGCACCGGCCGGGTGGTCGCGGGCGTCGCGAGCGGACTGGCGGACCACCTCGGCGCACCCGTCTTCTGGGTGCGCGCGGTCTTCGCCGTGTTCGCCGCCCTGAGCGGGATCGGGATCATCGCCTACGGCCTGCTGTGGATGTTCGTCCCGCAGTCGACCGTGATCGAACCGGAGACCGAGAAGGACCGCAAGGAGTGGCAGCAGGCCATCGGTCTCGCCGCTCTCGGCATCGGCGTCGCGGTGTTCACCGGCCTGCTCAACGGCGCGTGGAGCGGCTGGATCACCGGCCCGATCGCCGTGGCACTCGTGGGCGCCGCGGTCGTGTGGCGCGAGGCTGACGAGGCACAGCGGCGCCGCTGGAAGGACGGGGCGTTCGCGCAGGGGAAGACGGGGATCGTGCGGACGGTGGCGGGAGGCGCGCTGGTGGCGGCGGGTGTCGCCGCGTTCCTGGTGTCCAACGGCTCCTTCCAGAACCTCTCGACCATCGTGCTCTCCGTGCTGGCGACGTTGATCGGCGTCGCGGTGCTGACCGTGCCGCTGTGGATGCGGCTGGTCCGCGACCTCGACGCGGAACGCCGGGCGCGCATCCGCACCGAGGAACGCGCCGAGATCGCCGCTCACCTGCACGACTCCGTGCTGCAAACGCTTGCGTTGATCCAGAAGCAGTCCGAGTCACCGCGTGAGGTGAAGCGCCTGGCCCGCAGCCAGGAACGCGAGCTGCGCAGCTGGCTCTACGGCCGTGAGGTGGGCGAGCAGCCGCACTCCATCAGCATCGCCATCGCCCAGGTGTGCGCGGAGGTGGAGGACGACTTCGCCATCGCCGTCTCGCAGGTCGTGGTGGGCGACTGCGAGCTGGAGGACGGGATGTTCGCCCTCGTCCAGGCGTCGAAGGAGGCGGTGGTCAACGCGGCCAAGCACGCGGGCGTCGCGGAGGTCAGCGTGTACGCCGAGGTCGAACCGGACAAGGTGACCGTTTTCGTGCGTGACCGGGGCAAGGGCTTCGACCCGGAGGCGGTGCCGGAGGACCGGCATGGCCTCGCGGGCAGCATTCGCGGGAGGATGGACCGGCACGGCGGGGAGGTGCGACTGCGCACGGCTCCGGGAGAGGGGACCGAGGTGCAGCTCGAGATGCCGAGGAAGACGGAGGCCAGGACATGAGCGTCAGGGTGTTCCTGGTGGACGACCACGCGTTGTTCCGCGCGGGAGTGCGGGCAGAGCTCGACACCATCACCGACGAGGTGGAGGTGGTCGGCGAGGCGGGCAGCGTCGGCGAGGCGGTGGCGGGGATCGCGCACCACAAGCCGGACGTGGTGCTGCTGGACGTGCACATGCCCGACGGCGGTGGCGCCGAGGTGCTGCGGCAGGTCCGCACCAAGATCCCCGAGGTCACGTTCCTCGCGCTGTCGGTGTCCGACGCCGCCGAGGACGTCATCAACGTCATCCGCGCCGGCGCCCGCGGCTACGTGACCAAGACGATCTCCAGCCAGGAGCTGGTCAGGGCGGTCGTGCGGGTGTCGGAGGGCGACGCGGTGTTCTCGCCGCGGCTGGCCGGGTTCGTGCTGGACGCGTTCGCCGACCGGCCGGGTGCCGCGCCGATCAGCGACCCCGAGCTCGACCTGCTGACGCCTCGCGAACGTGACGTCCTGCGGCTGCTCGCGCGCGGCTACGCTTACAAGGAGATCGCGTCCGAGCTGTTCATCAGCGTGAAGACGGTGGAGACGCACGTGTCGAGCGTCCTGCGGAAGACCCAGCTCTCCAACCGGTACGAGCTCTCCCGCTGGGCCACGGATCGCAGACTGGTCTGAAGGGTTTCCGGGGGATTTGATCAAAAAGGTCGCTCGCGGCGCGACCGAGGTGCTCGCGCCGTGGGTCTGGGTGATTTTGCTGCCGTTCGCGGTGGCTGCTGCTTCCGAAGGTCTGTGGAAGACGCTGCTCTGGGGGTTCGTGGTCGCTGTGACGGCGTCCGTCATCCCGATGGCCGTCATCGTCCGCGGCGCTCGAAAAGGCAAGTGGGACGGGCACCACGTCACGAACCGCGAGGGGCGGTTGGTGCCTCTGGTGACCGCCGGTGCCTCGCTGGCCGCCGGCACGGTGATCATGGTCCTGGGCGACGCGCCGCAGAACATGTTGGCGCTGGCCGGAAGCATGTTCGCCTCGTTGATCGTCAGCATGGCGATCACGTTCGGGGTGAAGTGGAAGATCTCGCTGCACGCCGGGGTGGCGTGGGCCGCCGTCGTGACGCTCGCGATCGTCTACGGACCGTGGCTGCTGCTGATCGCGTTGCCGGCCGCGCTGGTGTCGTGGTCGCGCGTCGAGCTCGGTGACCACACCGCGGCGCAGGTCCTGGCCGGTACGGCGATGGGCGTGATCGTGGGTGGCGGCAGCTTCTGGCTGCTCAGCTCTTCTGTCTAGTGCTGACGATCTTCATCGCGTTGTTCACGTTGCGGATCTCGACCTCGTAGACGCCGCGCTGCTGTTCGCCCCTGTCCGTCTTCATGACGAGCTCGACGGTGACGACCCAGTCCGCGCCGTTCGAGTACACCGGCACCGGGGTGTCGAGGCACTGGAGCTCGGAGTAGCCCTTCCACCGGTTGACGTAGTTCTCCAGCGGCTCGCTCGCGCGTTCGTAGAGGTTGTGCCAGGCCACGTCGGGATTGCGGGGCAGCTGGGCGTAGTGCTCCTTGACGAACCCGCTCGCCTCGCCCGCCGTGAAGTAGCGGGTCTCCCTGTTCGAGGAGGGGAACTCCCCTTGGTTGACCGGGGTGCCGCTGGTGCCGTTCCAGTACGCGGCCGCCGCGCCACCGCCGATGGCCAGCACCGCGATCACTCCCAGGATCACCAGGATCCGGCGGTTCGGCGCCTTGAGCCTGCGCGGCTGGGGGATCTGGAGCGGCTGGGACGGCTGCGGCTCCGCGGCCAGCAGGTCCGCGGCCTCCTGCGCGGTCGGCCGGCCCTTCGGGTCCTTCGCCAGCAGTCGGTTGAGCAACGGAGTGAGCTCGCCAGCGTTCTTGGCGTCCCGCAACTGCCCGCTGGCGGCCCGGTAGATGAGGCCGAAGCTGTTGTCGCTGGGCCCGAAGACCGACTCGCCCTCGATCGCCGTGTAGATGGTGGCGCCGAGCGAGAACACGTCGGACGCCTCGTTCGGCTGCTCACCGCGCGCCACCTCGGGTGCGAGGTAGGCGGGGGTGCCCGAGATCATGCCTGTGTCGGTCATCGTGCCGTCGCCGGAGGCCTTGGAGATCCCGAAGTCCGTGATCTTGACCGTGCCGTCGTCACCGATCAGGACGTTGCCGGGCTTGATGTCGCGGTGGACGATGCCCGCCGCGTGCGCCGCCGCCAGAGCCGAGGCGACCTTGGCCCCGATGCTCGCCGCCTGGGCCGGTTTGAGCGGCCCCCGCTCGGCGATGAGCGCCGACAGGCTGTGCGACGGCAGGTACTCCATGACGATCCACGGCTCTTCGTCGTCGCTGCCCACGACGTCGAACACCGCGATCGCGTGCGGGTGGTGCAACCGGGCGGCGTTGCGCGCCTCGCGCATGGCCCGCAGGTGGTCGCCGGTGATGAGCTGCTTGACCGCGACCTCGCGTTCCAGCACCTCGTCCCGCGCGCGCCAGACCACTCCCATCGCCCCGCTGCCGACGCGCTCGATCAGCGTGTAGCGGCCTCCGATGGTGGTTGTCACACCACGAGACTAATCAATCACCGAGACCGACATTCGCGGATCACGCGCACGGGGTGGTGCAAATCGCTCAGACACAAGTTGCAGGCGGCGCCGAATCAGACCCTGCTCGTGCACCGTCGTGGTGACGAGGAGGACCTGGTGCTGACCACGGCCAGCAGGGCGGCGGAGATGCGTGAGGTCGTCTCGTCCACCACGTCGCTGTTCGTCGCTTTGATGCAGTACAGCGAGGAGTTCGCGCAGAACGATCGCCGAGCTGATACCGACGGTGTTCCCGTGGGTGCGGTTCCGACCACCTCAGGAGAAGGAGGGGTTCGTCGTCGGGCTCGTGGAGATCCTCGAAGCCTCGAACTCCCTCGGCAGCCCGGCGCCGGTCATCCAGCTGATCACGGAGTGGAAGCACACCGTCGAGGTGTGGGCCGATCCGCGACTGGTCGAGATGTTCACTCGGGATCGGAGTCTGGACGAGGGCGATGAGGATGCTGACGAGGCTCCTGAGCCGGCGGATGTCACCGCGTCACCGCGTGAGCCCGAAGAAGAACGACCCGGTAGCGCAGCCGACGATCGGCGCTGAATGGCACATCCGCTACTTCGCCACCGACGTCGTGCGTGGGTGGGATGAACTGGAAAACCGGGCGGCCAACAACCTGCGCGCCGGTTGGCCACCGGTGTTCGTGGTGGCCGCGTCCTGCCGCGCTGGCAGATCGAAGTCACGGGTGGGGACCGCGTCTGGTACCTGCTCGACGTCGAGAAGCGCACGGTGTGGGTCGACTACGCCGGTGCGCACCCCAAGGCGACCGAGTAGTCCGTGTAGTCCTTGGTTCGCCGCCGCTGCCCACAACGACGAACACCGCCGGTGGTCTCCGGTGACGAGCTG
This sequence comes from Lentzea alba, assembly GCF_047445655.1. Lineage (GTDB taxonomy): Bacteria > Actinomycetota > Actinomycetes > Mycobacteriales > Pseudonocardiaceae > Lentzea > Lentzea alba_A. Next base: position 95,379 of record NZ_JAJAEG010000020.1, on the reverse strand, counting down.
CCCGCCGGCACCTCGCCCCGCGCCCGTCAGACCACCTGAGACACGAGAACTAGTCGATCGTCGAGACCAGCTTCTGCAGCTCGCGGTCGAAGTCGATCCACAGGTCCTCCTCGCCCGGCTGGACGACGTCGTAGGAGCTGTCCAGGAACGCCGCCACGTCCTCGGCGACCGCGCTGAGGATGGCGAACCCGGTCGGCGCGTTCAGCTCGACCAGGACGCGCTCCGGGTCGTCGGACGCGGGGCGGACCAGGATGTCGCCCTCACCGGACGGCGTCAGCAGACCGTCGGCCAGCAGGTCGCGGGCGAACATCCACTCGACGCGGCCGGAGCCGGTGTGGAAGACGACGGCGACCGCGTACGGGTCCTCGGGGTCGTAGACGAGCTCGGCCTCGACCGGCGCTGGAGCCGCGCCGGGGGCGAGGAGCTGAAAAGTCGTCCGGGTGGTGACCTTCAGGTTCTCGTTGTTCATGTCGATGTCCTTCCCAGGCTGGTCTCCATGTCCGCTCACAAAGAGGAGACGGCCAACCAGCTCGATAAGGACGCGATTCGTCTCGGAACCATCCTATTGGGGGAGACGTGCGTCTCACCGTTCAGCGTTTGACCAGGTCGCGCGTCTCGTTTGGTGAGACGGTCTGACCTGCCGAGACGGGCTGCCTCCGGGTCAGCGCAACACCCAGAAGCACCACCAGCATGCCGATGACGACCCTTGCGTTGAGTTGCTCTCCTAGGAAGATCGCTCCAAGGAGTACCGAAACCACGGGCAACAGGTAACCGACCGTAGTCGCGGTGGTGGCTCCCTCGTCGGCGATGACGCGGTAGTTGAGGATGAACGCGACGCCGGTGCCGAAGACGCCCAGGATCATCACGGCGGCGATGCCGACCCAGTGCAGGTGCAGCGGCTGCAGGCCGCCGAACGGCGTGGCCAGCACCAGCAGGCCCATCGCGGTGGTCAGCTGCATGGCGGCGAGCTGTGTGGACGACGCGCCGGTGTTGACCAGGTAGCGGCCGGCGTAGGTGTAGCCGATGGCGTAGCTCGCGGCGCCCACGAGGCACAGCACCGCGCCCCAGCTGGCGATGCTGTTGGCCTGCTGCCACGGCGCGAAGATCAGCAGCACGCCCGCGAAGCCGAGTCCGAGGCCGAGCATGCGCACCAGGTTGCTGACCTTCTCGGTGCCCAGGACGAGCCCGATGGCCAGCGCGAACAGCGGCGTCGTGGAGTTGAGCACCCCGGAGACACCGGAGTCGACGGTCTGGCCGCCGAAGGCGAAGAGCGTGAACGGGATGGCGCTGCCGAACATCGCGACGAACAGCATGTGACCCCAGATCTTGCGGTCGCGGGGCAGCGTCATCTTCGCCGTCGCGAGCACGGCGAACAGCACGAGCGCCCCGAAGAACGTCCGCACGAGCGAGATCTGCAGGGGAGCGAGGCTCCCCAGTGCAAGCTTCATCCACAGGAAGCTGGATCCCCACAGCAGGGCGAGCACGCCCATCCTGATCAACGTTCCGCGTTGGTTCACGTGTCAACCATGCGCCGCTAAACCCGTGAATACAATTTAATTGTTGTGCATAACCTTTAAGCAGAGCTGTACGGTTGAGGCATGCTGGACGTGCGACGCATGCAGGTGCTCAGGGCGGTCGTGACCACGGGTTCCATCACCGCGGCCGCGACGAACCTCGGCTACACCCCGTCCGCCATCTCGCAGCAGGTCGCGGGCCTGGAGAAGCAGGCTGGCCTGCCGCTGCTGGAACGCGTCGGACGCGGCATCCGGCCCACCGCCGCCGGCCGTCTGCTCACCGAGCACGCCGGTCGCCTCGCTGAACAGCTCGCCGAGGCCGAGAGCGCCCTCACGGCGTTGCGCAACGGCTGCGCGGGCACTCTGCGCGTCCGCTACTTCGCCACCGCAGGAGCGGCGCTGGTGCCACCCGCGGTCGCCACTTTCCGCGCCGAACGCTCCGGTGTCGAGCTCGACCTGAAACTGACCGAGCCCACCGACCCGTTCGAAGAGCTCGCCGCGGGGCGCGCCGACGTCGCCATCACCGTGCTCGAGCCCGACGAGCCCGCCCCCGAGGGCATGATCGCCCGGCACCTGCTCGCGGATCCGCTCTTCGCAGTCCTGCCGCGTGGGCACGCGCTGTCCCGCAAGCGCGTGATCGACCTGGCCGAGCTGGCCGACGAGCCCTGGATCGACGGGGACTGCGGCGCCACCGGCCCGTGCAAGGACCTGGTCAAGAACGCGTGCGCCGGTGCCGGATTCTCACCGCAGATCGCCGTGGAAAGCGACGACTACGCGACCGCACAGGGGTTTGTGGCCGCCGGACTCGGCGTGACGATCATTCCGCGACTGGGCCTCGGCTACGCGCACCCCGGTGTGGTCCTGCGCAGGCTGCGCAATCCCGAGCCGGTGCGGCACATTCACGTCGTGTACCGCGAAGATGCCGCGCGGAATCCTGCCGTGGTGGCTTTGGCGGAAGCACTGGAGAAGGCCGCGAGGGCCTCCTGACCAGCTGCTATCCGTTGCCGAACGGCTTGTCGTAGCTCAGCAGGAAGTTCGAGCTGCGCCACGACTGCGAGATCTGGCGCTGAATGGTCGACTTCGTGCCGTCCTTCTTCGTGACCTCGACGGTGACCACGAAGTAGAACTCCTGCTGCTGGTCGGCATTGGCGACCTTGGCCTGCTTGTAGTTCGCCCAGAAACTCTTGAAGCCGGCGAGGCCGCCGGGGTAGTTGGCCTGGAAATCGGAGTTTCCGAGCTTCCACGCCTCGTCCGGGTCGGTGGTGGCCAACGTGAAGTAGTCGTCCAGCATCGCCCGGCGCTCGTCCTCGGTCGGCGCGGCGGTCCACTTGCCGGCCTTGTCCGCCAGCTTCGGTGTGTTCGCCGAGGAAGGTCCGCTCTGCTCAGTCGGCTGGACCGAGGTGTTGCCGTTGGCGTTGTTGTCGCGGCCGCCGTTGTCGTTGTTGTTCGAGATCATGCTCGCGAACATGATGCCGATCACCGCGGCCGCCACGATGGCGAGCGCCGTGTAGACGGTCGACTTCTTGCTCTTGCCGGACGACGACATCGGGGCGGGCTTCGCACGCTGCGAGTACTGCGGTGCGGCGGCCGGGCGGTGGTTCGACGGCTGCTGCTGCGGAACGGCGCGCGGGGGTGTGTGCAGGTCCACGCGCGTGGCGTTCGGTGGGGGCGGCGTGGGCGTCAGGGCGCGCGTTGCGGCCTGCTGCTGCGGCTGCTGCTGGACCGGGGCGCCGCGCCACGACGGCGGGTGCGTCGGTGCCACCACAGCCGGCGTGAAGGCAGGAGCGGCCTGACCGTTCGCGACGGACGCGAGTGCGTCGCGGGCCTCGGCCATGGTCGGGCGATCTTCCGGCTCGGCACGCAGCAGGCGCATCAGCAGCGCGGTCATCGGGCCGGCGTTGCGCGGCGGGTCGACCTTGCCGGACGCCACCTTGTGCAGCAACGCGATGGTGTTCTCGCTCAGACCGAACGGCGGCGTGCCCTCGATCGCGGCGTACAGCGTCGAGCCGAGGGAGAACACGTCGGACGGCGAGCCCGGGTCGTACCCCTTCGCGACCTCGGGAGCGAGGTAGGCCGGGGTGCCCGCGAGCATGCCCGTCGCGGTGACCGTGACGTCACCGGTCGCGCGGGAGATGCCGAAGTCGGTGATCTTGACCGTGCCGTCGTCGCCGAGCAGCACGTTGCCGGGCTTGATGTCGCGGTGCACGATGCCCGCGTTGTGCGCGGCGGCCAGCGCGGAGGCGACCTGCATTCCGATCGACGCCACGTCGCGCGGCGGGAGCGTGCCGCGTTCGGAGAGCACCGCGGAAAGGCTCTTGGACGGCAGGTACTCCATGATCAGCCACGGCTGGCTGTCGTCCTCGGCCACGTCGTAGACGGCGACGGCGTGCGGGTGCTGCAGGCGCGCGGCGATGCGGCCCTCGCGCATGGCACGTCTCTTGGCCTCGTCGGTGTCGGCTTCGGCCAGTCCGGGCTGCAGGAGAAGCTGCTTGACCGCGACGGTGCGGTGCAGACGCTCGTCGTGTGCCGTCCAGACGACGCCCATGGCGCCACTACCGATCCGCTGGCTCAATCGGTAGCGACCAGCGACCAATCGGCCATCGTCGGTCACAGTTGCTCCCCGCTGTGCGGTCACTTGCTCTCTGTTCAACGGCTGATCACACCATCGGGTTCAGTTCACCCAACGGTGCGGGTACCCACCTTACGAGATATCTACGACCGATTTGTGCTCAGCCACCCGGCTTGACGGACGGTGCCGTCGTCGTGGTGGTTGTCGTCGTCGTGCTTGACGGCGGCGGAGTCGTCGTTGTGGTCGTAGTGGTCGTCGTCGTGGTGGTCGTAGTTGTAGTCGTCGTAGTGGTAGACGTCGTTTCGCGCGTGGTCGTTGCCTCGGGCGTGGTCGTCGTCACCTCAGGTGTCGACGACGTCGGTGTCACCACCGAAGAAGAACTGGCCGGTGGCACCACCGGGTTCTCCTTGTCCTTGTTGAAGACTCCCAGCGCGACCATCAGTCCGCCGATTACCAGCAACAACGCCAGGACCACCGCCGCGATCACCAACGGCCTGTTGTCCTGCTGCTTGCCCGCGGGCACCATCGGCGGCGCCGTGCGGGGAGGTGCGGTCGTTCGCGCCACCGGCCGGACCACGCGGGTCCGGTCGGGTTCGATCATGGCAGTCGGATCGGGTCCTGCCGGTACCGGCAGACCGCTGAACGACGGCGAACGGCCGTGCGCGACCGCGTTGAGCAGCTCACGCGCCTGCGGCATGGTCGGCCGGTCGTCCGGCTCGTAGTTCAGCAGGTACAGCAGCGTGTCGGCGAGCGGGTGGTCCACCGTCGGCGGGTTGATCCGCCCGGCCGCGACGGCGTGCAGAACACCGAGAGTGTTCTCGCTCACTCCGTAGGGCGGCTCGCCCTCCATCGCGGCGAAAAGCGTCGAACCGAGCGAGTAGACGTCGGAGGCCGGCGTCGGGTCCTGGCCCCGCGCGATCTCCGGTGCGAGGTACGCGGGCGTGCCGGCGATGAGGCCGGTCTTGGTGACCGTGATGTCGTCCGAGGCCCGGGAGATGCCGAAGTCGGTGATCTTGACGACGCCGTTGTCGGCGATCAGCACGTTGCCCGGCTTGATGTCGCGGTGCACGATGCCCGCCGCGTGGGCCGCGGCGAGTGCGGCCGCGCACTGCGCACCGATGGAGGCGACCTCGATCGGGTCCATCGGCCCGCCCTCGGCCAGCGCGTCGGCGAGGCTGTAGGACGGCAGGTACTCCATGACCAGGCACGGGACGCCGTCTTCCTCGACGACGTCGTACACGGCGATGGCGTTCGGGTGGTGCAGCTTGGCGGCGATCCTGCCCTCGCGCATGGCGCGCTGGATGGCCTCGTCCTGCTCGGCCTCGTCCAGTCCAGGCGCCAGGAGCAGCTGCTTGATCGCCACTTCGCGACCCAGCCGCTCGTCGTGGGCGCGCCAGACGATGCCCATCGCGCCGGAGCCGATGCGGTCGAGGAAGCGGTAGCGGTCGGCGATCAGACGGCCGTCCGAGGTGTCGGACGTCGTCACAAGACCACCTCGCGCGGCGATGGGGAGACCGCGGCTGCGGCAGCAGGTCCCACGCTCGTGCTCCTCGTGCGGTAGTCAGCGGTCGTCCGGAATTGCCCGCACAGGGTACCTGTCGTGGGCCGCCGCTGAGCTACCCGTCGTACGTCAGTTCGCCGGGGAGAAGAAGTCGAAGCCGCCGACGGTGTCGCCCACGGTGTTCAGCACCGGGTCGAGGAGGCCGAGGTCCACGCTCACGTCGACCGGGTTGGACGGCGTGGGGAGCGGGTTCGAGCTGGGCGGAGTGCTGCTGCTCGGCGGGTTGCCCGAGGTCGAGGTCGGCGGCGCGGGCGTCTCGCTGGACGGCGGCGTGCTCGGCGTGCTCGTCTCCGTGGACGACGACGGCGTGCTCGCGGTCGGCGGCGTCTCGGACGTGGGCTGCTGCGTCGGCTGCTGGGTCTGCGTCTGCTGCTGCGTCGGACGCTGTTGCTGCTGCGTGTACGGCGCGACGCGGGGGGACGACTCGGTCGTCGGGTCGGCCGACTCGGTCTCGGTCGCGTCTTCCTGCTGGGTCTTGTTCGACGGCAGCTTCACGACGCCCTCGGTGCCGGCGCTCGCGCCACGGGCCTGGGCCCGCTCGTCGAACCGGACCTCGGCGAGCGGGCGCTCGTCGGTCGGGGACAACCAGGAGGAGGCGGCGAAGGCCACGGAACCGCAGAGCACCACGCCACCGCTGGCCGCGGCGGCCAGCTTGCCGACGGTGAACCCGCCGCGCTGCGTGTCGTCGGCCCGGCCCTCACGGCGCAACAGCTCGGTGATGTGCAGCTCCCGCATGGGCTGCTTCTTCGGCTTGCTGCCCGGTGCCTTGACCGACTTGAACTTGATCGTCGGCTCCTCCGGCACCTCGGGCTCGTCGAAGTCCTCGGGGGTGAAGTCGTCGGTGATCCGCGGGATCGGCATGGTCTCCGCCTCGCGGCGGGCGATCAGCTCGGCGACGGACAGCTGGCCGGTCGACTCAGCCGTTCCGTTCAGCCGCCGACGATGGTCCTCAATCGACACCGCTCGTTCACCCTTCCAAGTTCGCGTTCGCGCACTGGCGGGAACATGGATACCGAATCGTGACCCGAGATGTAACCCCTTCGGGGGAATTTTCACGACCGGAACTAGGTTTTCGCGACGAGCGGTCACCGTTCGACTGCGAACGGCGAGTCCAGTTGGGTGCGGCCTAACTCCTCTGCGCCGAAAGGACCTCGGTCCCGACGATCCGCGGCTGGGTCGTGTCGGTCAGCCAGAAGAGCTGTTCGATGCGCAGCCAGCTGCCGTCGAGCTCCTGCATCGACACGACCGCGAGCACCGAGCCGTCCGGCCGCAGCGACGTCTGGTCGACGTTCACCGTCTTGATCATTCCCCAGGACTCGACGAACTCCTTGGGGTTGGCGCCGACCAGGTCGGGGGAGAGCAGCTTGGCCGCCGAGTTCGGCTTGGTGGTGAGCAGCTCGTAGAACCGCTTAACCACGTCGATCTGCGGCTGCGGGCCGGTCGAGACCTCGGGCGTTGCCGGTTCGTGCGTCTCCAGGAGCAGCGCGGACGGCTGCGGCATCGGGGTGTCGGTCGTCCGCAGCGGCGCGTTCTCGTTCGGCAACTGGGCGGACAGGACGTCCGGCCGCAGTGCGCTCGCACCGGACAGCGCGACGGGCCGCTGGGAGGCCGGGATGCCGGTGTTCGCCGGGCGGTTGCCCGCGAGGACCGCCGCGCCCGCGATGGACGAGACCAGCACGATCGCGCCGGTCAGCAGGCCTGCGGCCTTGGCGACGGGGTTCTTCTTCGAGCGGCGGCGACGACCGGGGACGACCGGGATGACGGCCGTGGTCGCGGTCATGTTCTCGGTCGGACCGAGCAGTGATGTGACGAGAGCGTCGGTGGCGGCTTCCTCGTTCGACGGGATGCGCATCGGGCTCGGCTGCTGCTTGATCAGCTCAGCCACGCTGATCGAGCCGGCGCGGGTGTGCCGCCGCCCGGTCGTCGCGGGACGCTGCACTGGCCTGGTCCTCCGTACTGTCCGTGGTCACCAGAAGACGTACCGTGGCCTCACGCGACAACGCCAGCGTCTCAGTCGACTTCAGCCGTTCGTGGCGTCCAGCGGAGCTCGGATTCGCTCGATGGTGCTACCTATTACGGTCGGTAACTCGGGCCGTGACCTTTAGCCACCCGTGCGACGTTCAGCCGCCGAGTTTCAACCGTTCACCGCTGATCAACGGAAGCTCACCGAGCGTGAAGCTCAGCTCGCGCTTCTCCGTGCTGACCGAGCCGTCCTTCTTCGTGACCTGCAGCAGGCTCACCGTGAGGCCCTTGCTCGGGTCGACGACGATCTCCTTCACCTCGATCAGCGAGATGTCCGAGAGCCGGCCCTCGAGCAGCGCGTCGGCGTTCGCGCGCACGGTGTCCGTGGTCATGGCGAGCGCGGTGTCCGCGTTCGTCGCCATCTCCTGGTAGAAGTGCTCGGTCCGCTGGGCGATCTTGGAGCCGTCGACGATCGGCGCCTGCGAGACCGGAACGGTCGTGATGACGGGCGGCGCGGTGCCGGACGGCTTGGCGCTCGTGGCGGACCCGCTGCCCGGCGTCGTCCTGGTACCGGTGCCCGGCACGGGAGCGCCCCGCCCGGTGTTCGCGGGCGCGGGCCTGGTCCCGGTGGCGGACGGCGTGGTGCCGCCGGTGGGCAGCGCGGAGATCAGCGGCACGTCCGACGGGTAGCCCGGCAGGCCGACCGTCTCGACCGCGCCACCGCCGCCGACGAGCTTGGCCGCGGCGACGCTCAGCCCGACGAGCACGAGCACCGACGAGACGACGGCGAACCAGGCCGCGCGCTTCCACGTGCGCGGCGGCGTGACCGAGGCGGGCACCAGGCCGATGTTGAACTTCCTCAGGCCGTCCGTGTCCTGCAGCGGGTCGATCTGGCGGCGGCGCGGCAGCGGGATGCGATCACCACCGACGACGGGGCGCGGTAGTGGCTCCGCGACACCGTCGTCGAGACGATGTTTGCCCGGCAGTTCGTCCATCCCGACACCCCTCTGCGACGAACATCAGGGTAGGGCCGTACGGAGGTACCGAACCAACCAAAAGGGTGCGTTCAGGACGAGTGACACACGTTTGTGTGAAATTTCTACCGGGGCGGAAGTTGGGCTTGACCGCTGTTCAACTGCTTGTGCGTCTTCTGCACGCCGTTGATGGCGACGAGACCGCTGCCGCCCGCGATCAGCGCGCCGATCACGTCGGCGCCGAGGCTGTCGCCGTTGGTGATCAGCAGACCGATCGCCGCGCCCGCGGTCGTCAGGATGGCGGTCTTCCAGCGGGTGCGGACGAACTGCGAGACAGGTGCTCCGGCGAGGCCCTTCTTGTTCGCGGCCGAGCCGAGCATGCCCAGGTAAGCGTCGTGCGCCAAGGCGGCGAGCAGGCCGGCGATGGCGATGAGTGCGGCGATGAGGCCCATGCCTCCAGTGTGCCCCCAGATTTTTTCGGTGGACCATCCGTGATCGCCCTGATATCCGGTTGGGGTGGACATGTTCTGGCACGACGACTGTCTGGAGCACGACGCGGGCGAGGGCCTGTGGGAGCTCCCGGGCTCCTGGCCGTGGCTGGACGTGGCCGAACCGCACCCGGAGAACGCGGCGCGGCTGCGCACGTTCCGGCATGCGCTGAAGCACGGCCCGGTGGCCTCGCACTTGAAGTGGCACGAGGGACGCCACGCGTCCGTTGACGAGCTTCTGCGCGTGCACACGGCATCGCACCTTGACTCGTTGCGTGTGTCCTCGCGTGTGGCGCTGGAGGTGAACACGGTCGTCGGGCCCGAGACGTGGCGTGCGGTGTGCGCGGCGGCGGGGACTTCGTTGGCGGCGTTGGAGTCCGGTGCACCACTCGCCTACGCGCTCGTGCGGCCGCCGGGGCATCACGCGCAGCCTTCGATGGCGGACGGCTACTGCTTCGTGAACAACGCCGCGCTGGTGGCGGAAACCGCGCGGCGCCAAGGGATGCGGGTCGCCGTGCTGGACTGGGACGTGCACCACGGCAACGGCACGCAGGAGGTGTTCTACGACCATCCGGACGTGCTGACGATCTCGGTGCACATGCGGCACGGCTCGTGGGGCACGAACCACCCGCAAACAGGTGCGCCGTCGGAAGTGGGCGCGCACGGGCGGAACGTGAACATCGAGCTGTCTCTGGGTGCGGGCGACACGGCTTATCTGCGCGCGCTCGACGAGATCGCGTTTCCGCTGCTGCGTGAGTTCGCGCCGGACCTGCTGGTGTGCGCGTCCGGGTTCGACGGGTCGGCGTTCGACCCCAACGGCCGGCACAACCTGACCGGCGCCGGATACCGCGAGATCGGGCGCCGCGTGGCGTCGTTCGGCACCCGCGTCGTGCTCGCCCAAGAGGGCGGCTACCTGCGCGGATACGCCGCGTTGTGCCTGCACTCGCTGATCGAGGGCCTGCTGCGCCTGCCGGAGCCGCTGCTCGAGGACCCGCTGGCCTACGTGCCGGACGACTCCCAGCTCGTGGACGCGGATTTCGAGATCGTTCGCGCGGCCCTGAAGCCTTTTTGGCCCGGCGTGCTGTAGACGCCGGGCCGGCTGCGTCTCCTACCTGCCGAGCGGGCCGCGGCCCATCTTCAGCAGGATCATTGCGAGGTCCTTGCCCTCGGGGCCGAGCGGCTTGTAGCGGTTGAGGACGTCGATCTCGCGGTTGTGCACGATCTTCGTGCCGCCGGCCGCCATCCTGGCCGCGCCGATGACCTTGGAGACCTCGACGCGGCGTTGCACGAGGCGCAGTATTTCCGCGTCCAGGTGGTCGATCTCCTGGCGCAGCTCGTTGATGTCGGGCTCGGTGGTGGTGTCCATGATGGTGACCTCTCGGAACTCTTCGAGTCCTGGCCCGGAAGCAGCGAAGCCCCGGGGTCCGAGGACTCCGGGGCTTCGTGGTGGCTTTTCAGCGCTAGACGACCACGGGAGCCGGAGTCCGGATCCCGTAGAAAAACTCGAAGAACGTCGCGCGCACGGATCTAGTGTGCCACAGCTTCCCGCTATGGGCTCCGGGCGTCTCACATAGCGACCACTTCCACGTCCGCGCACCTGATCGACCCCGGTCATCGAACACATGGTCGGGCGGTACCGGATTTGTCGGTGCCGCCCGGTACCGTGGATGAACGATGAGCGCCTTGTTCGACTTGCCCTCAAGTCCCCCCGTTTCCCGCGCGGGCCACTTGCTCGACGACCTGAACCCCGCGCAGCGCCGTGCCGTGGAGCACTCCGGCACGCCCCTGCTCGTGGTGGCAGGAGCCGGCTCCGGCAAGACGCGCGTCCTCACCAGGCGGATCGCCTACCTCCTCGCCGAACGCGACGTGCACCCAGGCCAGATCATGGCCATCACGTTCACGAACAAGGCCGCCGCGGAGATGAAGGAGCGCGTGGCCGACATGGTGGGCGCCCGCGCCCGCTCGATGTGGGTGTCGACGTTCCACTCGATGTGCGTCCGCGTGATGCGTCGCGAGGCGAAGACCCTGGGCATGTCGTCGAACTTCTCGATCTACGACAGCGACGACACCCGCCGCCTGATCACCCTCGTGGCCCGAGACCTCGATCTCGACCCGAAGAAGTACCCGGCGCGCACCCTCGCGATCCACATCTCGAACCTCAAGAACGAGCTCATCGACACCGAGACCGCCACGGCAGACGCGACGAACGACCTCGAACGCCGCGTGGCCGAGGTCTACACCGTCTACCAACGCCGCCTGACCGAGTCCAACTCGCTCGACTTCGACGACCTCATCATGAAGACCGTCGAACTCCTCCAAACCTTCCCGGACGTGGCCGAGCACTACCGCCGCCGCTTCCGCCACGTGCTCGTGGACGAGTACCAGGACACCAACCACGCCCAATACACGTTGGTGCGCGAACTGGTAGGAGTCGCAGGCGGCGAGATCCCCCCGGCCGAACTCTGCGTGGTGGGCGACGCCGACCAGTCGATCTACGCCTTCCGCGGCGCCACCATCCGCAACATCGTGGAGTTCGAGCGCGACTACCCCGACGCCACCACGATCCTGCTGGAGCAGAACTACCGCTCCACCCAAAACATCCTGACCGCGGCGAACGCGGTCATCTCCCGCAACCCGAACCGCCGCGACAAGTCGTTGTGGAGCGACCTGGGCGAGGGCGAGAAGATCGTCGGCTACGTGGCCGACAACGAACACGACGAGGCCGCGTTCGTCGCCCGCGAGATCGACAACCTGGTGGACAGCGGCGAGGTCAACAACTCCGAGATCGCCGTCTTCTACCGCACCAACAACCAGTCGCGCGTCTTCGAGGAAATCTTCATCCGCCTGGGCCTCCCCTACCGCGTGGTCGGCGGCGTCCGCTTCTACGAACGCCGCGAAGTCCGCGACGCCCTGGCCTATTTGAGGACTTTGGCGAACCCGGAAGACACGGTCTCCCTCCGCCGAATCCTCAACGTCCCCAAGCGAGGCATCGGCGAACGAGCAGAAGCCTGCGTCTCCGCCTACGCAGAACGCGAACGCATCAGCTTCGCCGCAGCCCTCCGCGACCTGGACCGCGTCCCCATGCTGAACCCGCGCTCCCGCAACGCAATCGCGGGCTTCGTGGAAATGATGGACGAGCTCGGTGAGATGGTCGCCCGCGAGGACGACGTGGCCGACATCCTCGAAGCAGTCCTGGAAAAGACCGGCTACCGCACCGAACTGGAAGCCAGCGAAGACCCCCAGGACCACACGAGGATCGAAAACCTCAACGAGCTGGTCACGGTCGCCCGCGAGTTCACCGAACTGGAACTCCCAGAAGGCGCCGAACCAGTCCCGTCCCTCCCAGCCTTCCTGGAACGAGTCTCCCTGGTCGCCGACGCCGACTCGATCCCAGACGCCGAGTCAGACGGCGTGGTCACCCTGATGACCATCCACACGGCCAAGGGCCTCGAATACCCGGTCGTCTTCAGCACGGGCTGGGAAGACGGCGTCTTCCCACACATGCGAGCCCTGGGCGACCCAGCAGAACTGGCAGAAGAACGCCGCCTCGCCTACGTCGGCATCACCCGAGCCCAACGCCGCCTCTACCTCTCCCGCGCCCTGGTCCGCTCAGCCTGGGGCCAGCCCTCAGCCAACCCGGCCTCCCGCTTCCTGGGCGAAATCCCCCAGGACCTCCTGGACTGGCGCCGAGTAGAACCTTCCCGCTCAGGCCCAGCAGCAGCAACAACCTGGGGCCGCTCAGCCTCAGGCGGCATCGCTTCCCGCGGCCTGTCCCGGCCAGCCCCCTCCAAGGCGGGCTGGAAAGACGCCCCAGCCATGAAGCTGGAAGTGGGCGACCGCGTAACCCACGACAAGTACGGCCTGGGCCGCGTGGTGGCAGTGGACGGCGCGGGCTTGAGGGCCACAGCCACGATCGACTTCGGCGGCTCCGGCACAGTCCGCCTGATGCTGATCGGCAGCGTCCCCATGACCAAGCTCTAGCCACGCAGCCATCCCGCGCCATCGGTCCCATCCACCGCAGGTGGATGGGACCGCCGATGGGTAGGACCACCCCACCACCGCAACCAAACTACGAAACCGCAAGCCGCCCAACGCAACAGGCGTGCCATCAACCCGCGTGCGGCGCTGGCCGGTCTTTGATCAGATTGGCGGGGTCTGGGGCGGAGCTCCCAGAAGCACGAAACAGGACTCGCCGCCCGCATGGTCGCGTCTCGCAAGGCGCGTCTCGCAAGGCGACCCCCGCCCGGCGCGTCCCTCAAGGTGACCACCCGCACGCAACGGGACCCACCTACGGACTCGAAACCGGCGCCCGCCAACGCACCAGGGGGACGCCCTGCGAAACCGGCGCGTCCAGCAACCCACCCCGCCGCAGCCCCACCCCACAAGCCTCAACCCTCCCAAACCGGGCACCCCACACCCACCCTGACCAGCAACTTCAGCTCCCCTTGAGAAATCTCGAAGAATTTCCAAAATCCAGCGCAACGACCAGCCACCTAGTACGTCTATGTGGGTGTCGCAAGCAGCACAGCCGAGGAAGCGTTCGGGGCGATCCAAGGCAACGGGAGCAGCCTGACGACAAGGGGAGCGAAGGGACCGGCGGGGGCCGAAACTTCGCGGCGAGGTGCGGCCGGACCGAACGGGAGAGCGGTCCGGCCGTACTGTCTCTTCCGGACTGTCTTCTGGCCCTGCAAGGCATCGAAGGGCCCGGTTTTGGCTCTGCGCAGCCATCCTCAGCCTGGCTCAGGTACCGCGAGTCGCCATACGGCCCAGTGCGAGTCGCCAGCCGGCCAAAATTGTCAGACCCCCCGAGCATCATCAACCGCGTGAGGCAACCAACCCCGCGGGAGCACTCGGCATGGACCACGTACTGGCGAACCTGCTACACGAACGTGTGTTCGCAATCCTCAACCAACTGGAATCCCCAGAAACCTCAACCCTGACAGCAGCCTGGCGCACCCTGCTGACGCACCACGAACCAACCGACAGAGGAGCCTGCAAAGCCTGCGGCCCAAGGTGGCGCAGACACATGTGCTCAGTCTGGCGAGTAGCCGCCACGTACTTCATCCCGCACGAGTGCGGCACCAGCCCGGCTTGAACGCCGGGCTTGAACGCGGAGCACGGGTACGGCCCGCTCGGTTCCCGGACCAAAAACCGGAACCCGTCCACCGGAATACGTGGGACTCAAGCGAGGTTGGAGCCCAATGAGCCCCCTGGGGCTCCTGAGGCCCTCAGAACCCCCGCCCCAACCCGGACAGGCGGGCAACCACACCCGAGCCGTCACAAAGCTACTGAGCCGTAGTTCAGGAACAACCGAATCAGACGGTCACACCGCGAGCGTTCAACCAAGTCAACGGGTTGATCTTCTGTCCACCGGGGTTCCACACCTCGAAGTGCAGGTGCGGCCCAGTGGAGAACCCGCGGTTACCCATGCGGGCGATCTGCTGACCAGCCTTGACCTGCTGACCCTCGCGAACGTTGAACGTGTCCACGTGCCCGTAAACGGTGATCGTGCCGTCGGAGTGCTCGACGCGGACCCAGAGCCCGAACCCGGAAGCGGGGCCGGCCTCGATCACAACTCCATCAGCGGCGGACAGGATCGGGGTGCCGATCGGCCCGGCGATGTCGATGCCGAGGTGCATGGTGCCCCAGCGGCCGCCGTAGCCGGAGGTGAAGTCACCGGCTGCGGGGCGGACGAACTTCGGGCGCTTCTTCTCGGCCTCGACGGCCTCGCGCTCGGTCGTGAGCTGCTGGCTGCGCAGGAGCTTGGCGGCCTCGGCGGAACCGGCCGACGCGGTCTTGGAGACCGCGAGGATCTGGGGCGCGGAGGTGGAGTCGCCACCCACGCCGTCGAACGTGGCGGCGCCATCGGCGTGGTTCGCGAGCTGAACGTCTTTGCTGTCGTCCGCGGCGGCCTGCAGGGTCTGGCCTGCGCCTGCTGCGGCGAACGCGCCTACTGCGACGGCGGCGACGACGATGCGTCCGCGAAGCGCCGACGGTGGCGGGGGGAGCCGGTGGGAGCTGATGGTGCGCGTGGAGGCACGGTCGACTGCCTCATCAAGCGCAGCACTGCGTTCATGGCCGCCGGGGGAGCGGTGGTGACTCAAAGCTTGCCCTTCCGCCTTCGGGGAGCCTGATCTGTGGACTGCCGGGCGGGGGATTCCCGGTGAGTCAGATTTCGGGGTTCTGACTCGGTGTCCTTCTGTGATCAGACCGTGACAACGGACCGGGGGACAGTAACGGCGGGAAGCCTCGGAGGGCAAACCCCAGTTCGTTATGTCGTCCGAACGGGCGGCAACCAGCGGGTTTCAACTGTCAACTGTGACCGTCGGTCACTCCGGGCGCCCGACACGCCTCACCGCCAGCGGCGATGGGGTGACCGGCAGAGTCGTCCGATCGGGTGATGGCGGTCACAACTACGTGAAGCGTCCTCGTGTCAACCGGCAAAGAAAGGTGACCTGAATCACGTATCTGGTGCTCTTCGACGAGCAACGAGGGGTGCTCCAGTCGGGCGTTGCGCTGCGGCACGATGATCTGATCCATCTCCGACCAGACCACGACGAACCGCGTGGCGCACGGCCGGCACGGCTCGGCGAGCTCCTCCAGCAGTTCCGAGCCCGGTCGCAGCTGCTTGGTCAGCGAGGTCGGCATCAGATACGCCAGCAGGGTGCCGCTGTGCGGCGACCCCAAGGTCACAAGTGTGCGAACGCGTGAGTCACCGTGCAGCCGTTGCACGTAGTACCTGGCGATGAGACCGCCGAGGGAATGGCCGACGACATGCACCTGATCCGCGCCGGTCTGCTCGCAGATCCGCTCGATGTGCGCTCCGAGCAGGGCGGCCGAGCGGCGGACGTCACCGGTCAACGCCGTCAGCACGCTGTAGTTGATCGCGTGAACGACCCCGAAACCCCGCCTTCGCAGTGCCCCCGACAGCACCGCGAAGGCGGAGCGGTTGTCCCCGATGCCGTGCACCAACACGATCGGGGTGCCCGCCGCGTCCATCGCCGAAACCATCAACCCGCGCTGGCGGGGTGGCAGGCCGTCGGTGCGGTAGTGCCGGAACTGGCCGTCCGGGCGCAGCTGTTCGGTGATCGCTCCCCACGGGTAGAGCACCGCGTGGGCCGTCAACCAGGCAGCTTCCATGGCGACGCCGCGCATTCCGCCGGGCGTGGCCATCGCGCGCAGGGCGACCTTGACCTCTTCGGCGACGTCGCGTGCGGTGTGCACGCCCCACCCGGCACGATCGAGAACCGCGTCAGTCAGACGCGTCACCCACGACCGGCCGTTGTCGCTCATATGAGCGACGGTAAGTGATGAAGTCACCGGCTAGGAGTACCCGGCGGATGTTTTCCACATGCGAACGAATTTCGTCTCAGTAGGTCGCGGACGGTGACACCGAACTCAACGAAGGTCTTGCTAGGTTCGCCCGCGATGACTCGAACCGAGCTCGAGAACCAGACCCCGGCGGCCAGCAGGCTGCGCACCGCGTGGGCGCTCGCCGCGGCGGGTTCCCTCTTCCTGGCGGCAGGCCCGCTGCTCGGCGTCGTCGACGGCGCCGAACCCGCGTACACGTCGTGGCCGCTGCTCGCGGTCCTCGCGCTGCTCCCGCCGGTGGTCGCCGGCGTGCTGCTGCAACGCGGACGTCCGTTCGTGGCCGCGGGAGTGCTCGCCGCAGCAGGTGCGTTCGCCATCGGCCGACTGCTCAGCGACGTGCAGATCGTGGCCGACGCGCTGGCGGTGGGACGGCCCGAGCTCTTCCGGCCGACCTCGCTGGACCCGCTCGACGCCGCACCCGGTCTCTGGCTGCTCCTCCTCGGCCACCTGCTGACCTTCGCGGCCGGCGTCATGGCGGCGGGTCGCGCCGGTGTCCCCGCGGACGAGTCGGAGCAACGCCAGCAGAACCACGTTCTCCTCTTCCTCGCCGTGGCCGCGCTGGCCACGGTCGGTCTGCTCGGCGACGGCTACTCGTCGTCGGACGCGTACCTCCTCGCCCGCAGCCCGTGGGACCTCCCGTTCATCGGACTGGTCGGCGGCTTCCTGATCGCCGCGGCACCGCTGGCCGCCGCGGCGTTCGGCGGCAGCTCGCCCGACCCGGACACCCGACGGGGCAACCAGCTCGGCGTCGCGCTCGGCATCGCCGCGGTCGTCACGCCTCCGCTCGTCGCGGCGAGCACCGCGAACGGCCTGAGCGTCACCTGGGGGCCGATCGTCGCGCTCGTGGCCGCCGCGGCACTCATCGCGATGTTCTTCTTCCTCGACGAGGGCGAGGAGAAGGAAGAGGCGGACATCGCGCTGCCCACCCTGAACAAGGTGCACGCGGCGGCTGGTGCGTTCGCCGTCCTTGCCGCGGTGGTCGTGCTCGCGGGCGCGATGGCCCCGCAGCTCGTGGTCGCCATCGGAGAGACACCGGAGTTCTTCGCGGCGAGGCTGATCTGGCCGGCGGGCATCGCCCTGGCCGTGCTGGGCCTGCTGATGTTCGGCAAGAACATCGCCGGTGCCGTCCGGCCGGCGCTGATCATGGCGGCCTACGCGGTCTCGCTCGCCACCACTGCCTCGGTGCAGGCGGTGCTGGCCGCGAGCGAGTCCAGCCTGGCCCAGCCCGGCACCGGCTTCTGGCTGGTGATCGCGGAAGGCCCGCTCGCGGTGATCGCGGTGATCTGCGCTGCCGTCGCCGGTG
Organism: Lentzea alba; assembly: GCF_047445655.1. GTDB lineage: Bacteria > Actinomycetota > Actinomycetes > Mycobacteriales > Pseudonocardiaceae > Lentzea > Lentzea alba_A. Next base: position 77,637 of record NZ_JAJAEG010000020.1, on the reverse strand, counting down.
CGATGGAGCGGGAGAACACGGAACGACGCGAGACGATCAAGCGCCAGGAGCTCCCGATCGCCGAGCTGGGCGCGGTGCTGCTCGCCGGGCTGTTCGCGGCGGGCGCGTTCGCGTTGCCGACCATGCGCGGCACCGACTACACGGCGCCGAGCATCCTCGCGGGCGACGCGGTGGAGTCCGGTCCGCTGCTCGGCTCGCTGCTGGTGCTGGTCATCGCCCTGGTCGTCGCGTTGCGGTCGCGTCCGGAACGCGGGGCGGGGCTGCTCGCGGGTGCCGCGCTCGTCGCCGGCGTGCGCGCGCTGGAGCTGCCGCTGACAGGCGGCCGCATCGAAGGCGTCGCGGCGGGACCCGGCACGTGGCTGGCGCTGGCGTGCGTGGCGGCGTTGCTGGTCGCGGCGGGTTTGACGGGCGCTCGCGCGAGCCGCTGAACGCGCGCACTCCTCTACATGCGCGCGTACCCGTGATCGACCTCACCGCCGTTGAGACAGACCTCACCGATGGTGGCGTGCGAGCGGTACCTGCAGCTCGATAGTGTCTGGGCCCAGCCGCGTCAAGTGGGTTCGCTTGGCCCCTTGAGGACCACCCAGGCGCGGTGTTCCGACACCGACGTCGCAGGAGACCCGAGTGGACCTGTACGAGTACCAGGCGAAGGACCTCTTCGCCGCCCACGGCGTCCCGGTACTGCCGGGCGATGTGGCCACCAACCCCGCCGACGCCAAGGCCATCGCCGCGAAGTTCGGCCAGCCGGTCGTCGTCAAGGCCCAGGTCAAGACCGGCGGCCGCGGCAAGGCCGGTGGTGTGAAGCTCGCTTCCACCGCCGAGGAGACCGAGGAGAAGGCGACCGCCATCCTCGGCCTGGACATCAAGGGGCACATCGTTCACCGCGTGCTGGTGACGCCTGCCTCCGACATCGCGGAGGAGTACTACTTCTCCTTCCTCCTCGACCGTGCCAACCGCACCTTCCTCGCCATGGCGAGCGTTGAGGGCGGCATGGACATCGAGGAGGTCGCGGCCACCAAGCCCGAGGCCCTCGCGAAGATCCACATCGACGCCATCAAGGGTGTCGACGCGGCCAAGGCCAAGGAGATCGCCGACGCGGCGAACTTCCCGGCCGAGGTCAAGGACCAGGTCATCGACGTCATCGTCAAGCTCTGGGAGACCTTCGTCTCCGAGGACGCCACGCTCGTCGAGGTCAACCCGCTGGTCCGCGACCCGCAGGACAAGATCGTCGCGCTGGACGGCAAGGTCACGCTCGACGAGAACGCCGACTTCCGCCACCCGGCCCACGCCGAGCTGGTCGACAAGGCGGCGGAGAACCCTCTCGAGGCGAAGGCCAAGGAGAAGGGCCTCAACTACGTCAAGCTCGACGGCGAGGTCGGCATCATCGGCAACGGTGCCGGTCTGGTCATGTCGACGCTGGACGTCGTCGCGTACGCCGGTGAGCAGTACGGCGTGAAGCCCGCGAACTTCCTCGACATCGGTGGCGGCGCGTCCGCCGAGGTCATGGCCAACGGCCTGGACGTCATCCTCGGCGACGAGGCCGTGCGTTCGGTGTTCGTCAACGTCTTCGGTGGCATCACCGCGTGTGACGCGGTCGCCAACGGCATCGTGGCGGCGCTGGAGATCCTCGGCGACGAGGCCACCAAGCCGCTCGTCGTCCGCCTCGACGGCAACAACGTGGAGGAGGGCCGCCGGATTCTCGCCGAGGCCAACCACCCGCTGGTGACCGTTGTCGACACGATGGACAACGCGGCCGCCAAGGCCGCCGAGCTCGCGGCTGCGGGGGTCTGAGAACGATGGCTATCTTCCTCAACGAGAACAGCAAGGTCATCGTCCAGGGCATGACCGGTGCCGAGGGCACCAAGCACACCAAGCGCATGCTCGCGTCCGGCACGAACATCGTCGGTGGCGTGAACCCGCGCAAGGCCGGCGAGAAGGTCGACTTCGACGGCCAGGTGCTGCCGGTCTTCGGTTCCGTCAAGGAGGCCATGGAGGCCACCGGCGCGAACGTGACCGTGATCTTCGTGCCGCCGGCCTTCGCGAAGGCCGCCGTGGTCGAGGCGATCGACGCCGAGATCGAGCTGGCCGTCGTCATCACCGAGGGCATCCCGGTGCACGACACCGCCTACTTCTGGGCGCACGCCGTCGCGACGGGCAACAAGACCCGGATCATCGGCCCGAACTGCCCCGGCATCATCAGCCCCGGCAAGTCGAACGCCGGCATCATCCCGGCGAACATCGCGGGTGGCGGCAAGATCGGTCTGGTGTCGAAGTCCGGCACGCTGACCTACCAGATGATGTACGAGCTGCGTGACTTCGGCTTCTCCACCGCGATCGGCATCGGTGGCGACCCGATCATCGGCACCACGCACATCGACGCCCTCGAGGCCTTCCAGGCCGACGAGGAGACCGTCGCGATCGTGATGATCGGTGAGATCGGCGGCGACGCCGAGGAGCGCGCCGCGGCGTACATCAAGGAGAACGTGACCAAGCCGGTCGTCGGCTACGTCGCGGGCTTCACCGCCCCCGAGGGCAAGACCATGGGCCACGCCGGCGCCATCGTCTCGGGCTCGGCGGGCACCGCGCAGGCGAAGAAGGAGGCCCTCGAGGCCGCCGGCGTCAAGGTCGGCAAGACGCCGTCCGAGACCGCCGCTCTCATGCGCGAGATCATGAGCGCCCTCTGAGCGAGCGACGCACGTAAAGCAACACACGGGCCGGATTCCGAGTACTTTCGGAGTCCGGCCCTCGCTCGTATGGCGGAACCGGCATGATCCGGTCATCGTCTGAGCAAGCGCGTGGGCTAGCGTTTTGAGAATCACTCGGTAGGAGGAGACCTCGACATGTCCGTGCCTTACGGCGCACCCCAACAGCAGCCGCCGGGTCCGGCACAGCATCACCAGGCGCCGCAGCAGCCCGGCGCTGCCCCCGGCGCGAACAACATCAACCTGGGCCTGATCCTCCCGCTGGTCGCGGCGGGTCTCGGCCTGGTCGCCTACCTGCTCGCCTTCGCCGACGACGTCAGCTCCGGCGACGCCCTCTGGCTGATGGTCGCGGGTGCGCTCGCGGGTCTCACTCTCCTGCCGAACGCCCCGAAGTTCATCCCGGTGGCGGGTGCACTGTCGGTCGTGCAGATGCTCCTGGTGCTCCAGGGCATCATCAAGGGCCCGTCGGTCGAGGGCATGCAGATCGTCCTGCTGATCGTGGCGCTGGTGCAGGCCGCGGCGATCGTGCTCACGCTGCTGCTCGCCGAGGGCATCGTGAAGTTCGAGCCGAAGCCCGCGAACCCGTACGCCGGCCAGCAGCAGCACGGTCAGCCCGGTGGCTGGAACCCGCAGTCCGGTGCGTTCCCGCAGCAGGGCCAGCCCCAGCACGGCGCGCCCCAGCAGCAGGCACCGCAGCAGCCGCAGTTCGGCCAGCAGCAGCAGTTCGGCCAGCAGCCGCAGCAGCCCCAGCAGCCGGGCCAGCCGCCGCAGCAGACCAGCTTCATGCCGCAGCCGGGCCAGTTCGGCTCGCCGGGCACGCCGCCCGGTGGCTTCGGCGGCCCGCAGCAGTAAGCAGGCTCGTAGGTTCTCCAGGGGTGGTGCCGGTGCTTCCGGCACCACCCCTGTCGTATGACGCGGCGTGCCTGCCCCGAATGGCTCAGTCCGCCTGACACAGTGGGGAAATGCCCGTGCTGCAACGCGATGCGACTCGCGAGGTGAACACCGTCCGCCCGCCGGAGTTCTCGCGCTCCGAACGGGTGCGCGTGCTCGTCGCCGCTGCCATCGGGTCGGTGGTCGTCGGGTACGCAGCGGTGGCCGCGGTGCTCGCACTGGTCTCCGCGACGGCCACGTACGCCGAGTTCTCCACCGCCGGGGTGCTCACCGCCGCCGCGCCCGCCTGGCTGGCCGCGCACCACGTGCCGTTGCGCTTCGACGCCGGTCAGCTCGGGGTGCTCCCGCTGCTGCCGACCGCGTTGCTGATGTTGCTCGTCGGCCGCACCGCCGCGGGCGCGGCGGACCGGCTCGGTCTTTACGAACCGCTTCAGGCGCGCGGTGTCGTGCTGAGCATCTCCGGTGCGCACGCGGTCGTGGGCGGCACGATCGCGTTGCTGATGGGCGACGGCGTTGTGCGCGCCACGCCGGCCGTCGCGTTCTTCGGCTGTGCCGCGGTGTCCGGTCTTGCCGCCACGATCGGCGTCGCCCGCCGCTGCGGCCTCGTCGAGATGGTGTTCGACAAGCTCGACCCGGTGGCGCTGCAGGGCTTGCGGGCCGGGTTCATGGCGTTGTTCGCGCTGGTCAGCGCGGGTGCGCTGGCGGTGGCGGCCGGGCTCGCGATCTCGTGGCCGACGACCAGCGGCCACTTCGCGCAGGCCGGTCCGTCGGTCGGGGTCGGCCTCGGCGTTTTCCTGCTGTGCGTCGGTTATCTCCCGAACGCGATCATCGCCGGCTTCTCGTACGTCGCGGGCGCCGGGTTCTCGTTGGGCGGGATCGAGATCTCGCCGATGCGGTTCGTCGGTGGTGAGGCCCCGGCGCTGCCGTTGCTGGCCGCGATGCCGGAGAACGAGTTCCCGTGGAGCCCGGTGGTGCTGGTGGGCGCGGCGGCGATCGGCGCGTTCGTCGGCTGGACCTGCCGCAAGGTGTCGGACCGACCTGCCTCGCGGATCCGGGCGGTGCTGGTCGCCGCGATCACCGCGGCGGTGGGCAGCCTGGTCCTCGCCGCGACCGCGGGCGGGCGGCTGGCGGCGGGCGCGTTCGACCCCGTGACGGTGCCGGCGGGTCTGCTCGCGTTGATGGTGGCGCTGTGGGTGCTGGTGCCGGGCGCACTGGTCGCCTGGCTCGCCGGGTCCCGCGCGAAGGCGGTCGTGGACGGCGACGCCGAGTTCGTCGAGCCGGACTACGACGAGGACGAAGAGGTCGTCGACGAGGACGTCGTGTTCGAGGACGACGAGCTCACCGAGCAGTTCGAGCAGCTTGATCAGCACGAGGTCGTGGACGAGGACGAGTTCGAGGTCGAGGAAGAGCTCGAAGACGACTACTACGAAGACGACGAGTACGACGAGCACGACGACGAAGAGCCCGAAGACCTCGTCGAAGAAGACGACGACACCGACGAAGAAGAAGACGTCGACGGCGAAGAAGACCCTGTGGACGAACAGGAAGACTTCGACGCGGAGTTCGACGAGATGCTCGGTATGGAGGCCGAGGAGGACCTGGACGAAAAGCCGGAACGGTGACGGCCTAAACTGCCCCTGAGCTGCTACAACACGCTACGCCCAGGAGTAGACGCTGAGCACCGAACTTCGGCTTCCCACACCGGCGCGCGTCGTCGTACTCGTCTCCGGTTCCGGAACCCTCATGCAGGCTTTGCTGGACGCCACCGACCTCCCGATCGAGGTGGTCGCGGTAGGCGCCGACCGCGAGAACATCGAGGGTCTCAAGCGCGCCGAACGCGCCGGGGTGCCGCACTTCGCCGTGAAGCTGCGCGACCACGCCGATCGAGCCGCGTGGGACGCCGCACTGACCGAGGCGGTCGCCTCCCACGAACCGGATCTGGTCGTGTCAGCCGGCTTCATGAAGATCATCGGCGAGCAGTTCCTCGCCCGCTTCGGCGGCCGGATGATCAACACCCACCCCGCACTGCTGCCCGCCTTCCCCGGCGCGCACGGCGTGCGGGACGCCCTGAACTACGGCGTGCACGTCACCGGGTCGACCGTGCACCTGGTCGACGCGGGCGTGGACACCGGGCCGATCCTCGCGCAGGAGGCCGTTGTCGTCGAACCCGACGACACCGAAGAGACCCTCCACGAACGCATCAAGGTCGTCGAACGCCGGCTGCTCGTCGAGACGGTCGGCAGGCTGGCCCGTGAGGGCTGCACCGTGAACGGACGAAAGGTGAGCATTCCGTGACCACTCCTGCCGAGAGGCGACCGGTTCGTCGGGCACTGATCGGTGTCTCCGACAAGGCCGGCCTGCTGGAACTGGCCACCGGCCTGCACGCGGCCGGAGTCGAGATCGTGTCGACCGGCGGCACCGCGAAGGTGCTCGCCGACGCCGGCGTCCCCGTGACGCCGGTCGAGCAGGTGACCGGGTTCCCCGAGTGCCTCGACGGCCGCGTCAAGACGCTGCACCCGCGCGTGCACGCCGGGCTGCTGGCCGACCTGCGCAAGGAGTCGCACGTCCAGCAGCTGCGCGAGATGGACATCGCGCCGTTCGACCTGCTGGTCGTGAACCTGTACCCGTTCACGCAGACCGTCGCGTCCGGCGCCAGCCCGGACGAGTGCGTCGAGCAGATCGACATCGGCGGTCCCGCGATGGTCCGGGCGTCGGCGAAGAACCACGCGAACGTCGCGGTCGTCGTCGACCCGGCGCGCTACGACTGGGTGCTGGAGAGCGTCCGCGAGGGCGGCTTCACCCTGGCCGACCGTCAGCAGCTCGCGGCTCAGGCGTACCGGCACACCGCGTCCTACGACGTCGCCGTGGCGTCCTGGATCGGCAACGTGCTGGCGCCGGACGACGAGGGCTCGGGCTTCCCCGGCTGGGTCGGCGCGACCTGGAACCGCTCGAACGTGCTGCGCTACGGCGAGAACCCGCACCAGAGCGCCGCGATCTACACGCAGGGCGACGGCCGCGTTGGCCTGGCGTCGGCGAAGCAGTTGCACGGCAAGGAGATGTCGTACAACAACTACCTCGACGGCGACGCCGCGTGGCGCGCCGCGTGGGACCACGAACGGCCGTGCGTCGCGATCATCAAGCACGCGAACCCGTGCGGCATCGCGGTGTCGGACGTGAGCATCGCGGACGCGCACCTCAAGGCGCACGAGTGCGACCCGGTCAGCGCGTTCGGCGGCATCATCGCGGCGAACCGCGAGGTCACCGTGGAGATGGCGGAGAAGGTCTCCGAGATCTTCACCGAGGTCATCATCGCTCCGTCCTATGCGGACGGTGCGGTGGAGGTGTTGCAGCGCAAGAAGAACGTGCGCATCCTCGTGGCCGAGGCGCCGCAGCGCGGTGGTGCGGAGATGCGTCCGGTGTCCGGAGGCCTGTTGCTGCAGCAGCGTGACGCCATCGACGCCGAGGGCGACTCGCCCGCGAACTGGACGCTCGCGTGCGGCAAGCCCGCGGACGAGAAGACGTTGGCGGACCTGGAGTTCGCGTGGCGTGCCATCCGCGCGGTGAAGTCGAACGCGATCCTGCTGGCGAACGACGGCGCGACCGTCGGTGTCGGCATGGGCCAGGTCAACCGGGTCGACTCGTCGCACCTCGCGGTGAAGCGCGCGGGTGAGCGGGCCGGGGGTGCGGTCGCGGCTTCGGACGCGTTCTTCCCGTTCCCGGACGGCCTCGAGGTGCTGCTGGAGGCCGGTGTTCGCGCGGTCGTGCAGCCCGGTGGCTCCGTGCGCGACCCCGAGGTGATCGCGAAGGCGGAAGAGGCGGGCGTGACGCTGTACCTGACGGGTACGCGCCACTTCGCGCACTGACGTTCTCTGAAAAGGGCCGCTTCCGTTGGGAGCGGCCCTTTTCACACCTCGGCGAGCAACGCCTCCGCGACGCCCCGCGCGGCGTCCTCGAACTCCGTGACGTCCGGGCGCTTGTTCCCGAACATGCCCGAGTCCCAGCCGGTGTACTCGACCTCGACGACGGTGTCGCCCTTGCGCACGATGATGTCGAGCTGCAGGAACGCGGACTTGCCGTCCACCAGCACGGCCGTGGCGTCGTCGCCGAGCCCGTCGAGCGGGCGTTCGTTGATCGTGCCCTGGTTGTTCTGCTTCGACTGCGAGACCCGCTGTTCGTACTCCTCTGCGGCACCACCCACCACGACGTACGCGTCGAGGTTGCGCAGTCCCGACCCGTCGACGCCCTTGGTCTGGTCCCAGGCGCACGACGTCTGCGTGGTGTCCTGGCGCTTCGACTCGCGCGACATCGCGGGGTTGTGGTTCGTGGTGCGGGCCTTGGCCAGCGCGGCCTGAGGGATGTCCGCGCAGACCTTCGGCATCGTGCCGCCGCGCTTGGGGCTGCCGCTGTCGGCGTTCGCGCCGAAGTAAAGGATCCCGAAGGTGGCCGCGATGCCCAGCACCAGGACGCCGGCGATGATGCCGACGACCAACGGTGCCTTGCTCTTCTTCGGCGGCGGTGGCGGATAGCCCCAGCCCGGTGGTGGCTGCTGCTGGTGCCAGCCGTGCGGCGGTGGTTGGTTCACAACTTCCCCAGCACGTCGTTCATGACGGTCTTCGAGATCTCCGCGAGCTCGTCCATGTCGGGATTGGTCAGGCTGAACAGCCCGGGATCCGCTCCCATGTACTCGACCAGGACGCAGTGGTCGCCCTTGCGAGCCACGAGCGAGTACTCGGCGGACGCCTCGCTCGGCCGTACGGTCACGAAGCCCTTGGCTTCATCGCCGATGCTGCTGATGCCACCGACCTCCTTGGCGTTGCTGTAGGCCGTCACCATGCCGACCATGTCGTCGAACTTGCCCTCGCCCTCCCAGATCTGGATCCACAGCAACCGGTAGCCGGGGTTGTCACGGCCGACGGTCTGATCCCAGCGGCAGTTCGTGGTGTCGCTCTGCGGATTGCTGGATCCCTGCACGTCCGGGTTCGTGGTGCGGGCTTTGGCCAGGGTCTCGGGAGACACGCTGGTGCACAGCTCCGGCATGGCACCCGTGCGCAGTGGGACGCCGTGGTCCTTGCGCGCGTTGAAAAAGAAGAAACCACCGGTGCCGAGTCCGCCGAGCAGCAGGATCACGCCGATGATCACCACGGCGACGATCGGGCCCTTGCCCTTCTTCTGCGGCGGCTGCTGCGGGTAACCCGGATGGCCCTGTTGCTGGGGGTAGCCCTGCGGCGGGTGTCCGCCCGGCTGAGGAGGTGGAGGCTGCTGCTGCCAGCCCTGCTGCGGAGGCTGCTGCGGCCAGCCTTGAGGTGAGTTCACTGGAGCTTCCTCGTCAGAAGAACGGTCCGGGCCAACGTAGTTGACCTTGAGGTTCCGCGTGGTGCGTCTCGGTGAATGCGATTCCCCCGATCGGGTGGCTTCCGGCATTGACACGAGGGTGCTGCGGCGCGCTACGATCATCCCGTTCGTTCGAACAGGAGTTCGAATAAGCAAGTCGCCGAACTTCCCTCGGCGGCCGTGCACAGGGGTGCGCACGGTCCGAGACGGGAGGTGGGTGGAGTGTCCAGGTCGGCAACGGCGTCGCTGTCCGAGCTCGGGGTGAACCCGGCCAGCGAGCTGACCAGCACCACCACCGACCACGCCACGGGGCGGGTTCTGCCGGTTCGCGGGGATCTGGCGGGCCTGCTGCCGTGGGGCGGCTTGCGGCGAGGCAGCACGGTGTCGGTGGGCGGATCGACATCGCTGCTGCTCGCTCTGCTGGCGGGCGCGACCGCGGACGGCTGTTGGGCCGCCGTGGTCGGCCTCCCGCAGGTGGGTGTGCTGGCCGCGGCCGAGCTCGGGGTCTCGGTGCAGCGGCTGGCACTCGTCCCCAGTCCCGGCTCCGATCCCGGCCCGGTGATCGCGGCCCTGCTCGACGGCATCGACCTGGTGGCCGTCGCCTGCCCACTACCTCCTTCGCTCGCGCGGCGCCTCACGGCTCGCGCTCGTCAACGCCGAGCCGTGCTGATCGCGTTCGGCTCCTGGCCCTCGGCCGACGTGGAGCTGACCGCGGAGTCCGTGCGCTGGAACCCGCTCGACGACGGTGCGGAAACGTTGCGGCGTCAGGAGATCAGCGTGCGCAGCGGTGGCCGCGGCTCGGCGGGCAAGCCGAAGCACGTGCTGCTGACGTTCGGGGAACAAGAGATCGAGCTCCCGCTGGTGGCCGGTGAACCGACGGGGTCCGACGAGCCGGCTGATGCCGGTCCGGACCGGGTCGACGAACTGGCCTCCAGGCGGGCTACAACACGAGGGCGTCCTGCGTGAAGGACACCCGGCTCCTCACGGTCTGGTGCCCCGACTGGCCGGTCATCGCCGCCTGCACCGCCACCTCCACCAGCTCGCACGTGCCGGTGGCGGTCGTCGACGGCAACGAGATCGTGGCCACCTCGGCCGTGGCCCGCGGCGAGGGCATCCGCCGGGCCATGCGCAAACGCATGGCCGAGTCGATGTGCCCGGAGCTGGTCACGTTCGAGCACGACCCGCAGCGCGACGCCAAGTTCTTCGAGCCCGTCGCGGCGGCCGTCGAAGAGCTCGCGCCCGGCATCGAGGTCGTGCAGCCGGGGCTGGTCGCGGTCCAGGCACAGGGCCCGGTCGGCTACTTCAAGACCGCCGAGCAGGCGGCCGAACGCATCGTCGACCACGTCGCGACCCGGACCGGGACGGAGGCGCAGGTGGGCATGGCCGACAGCCTGTTCGCGGCCACGAAAGCCGCGCACCGCAACGTGATCGTGCCGCCGAACCGGACTGCGGAGTTCCTGCGGCCGTTGGGCGTGCACGAGCTCGACGCCCCGGAACTGGTCGACCTGCTCAGAAGACTCGGCCTGAAAACCCTGGGCGCCTTCGCGGACGTCCCGGAGAACGCCGTCGCGTCGAGGTTCGGCGGACCGGCGACCAGGCAGCACCGGCTGGCCCGCGGCCTGCCGGAACGTCCGCTCGACAAGCGCAGGCCGGCCCCCGAGCTGGCCGTCACGGAGACGTTCGACGAACCGGTCGAGCGGATCGACGCGGCCGCGTTCGCCGCGAAGATCCTCTCGGAACGGCTGCACGAGAACCTCGCGGACCGCAGCCTCGCGTGCACCAGGCTCGGCATCCACGCCCGCACGGAGAACGACGAGGAGCTGCACCGGGTGTGGCGGGCCGCGGAACCGTTGACACCGCGGGGGATCGCGGACCGGGTGCGCTGGCAGCTCGACGGCTGGCTGACCCGCGAACGCCTCACCTCCGGCATCCGCACGCTCACCCTCGAACCGGTCGAGGTCGTCGACGGGACCGCGCTGCAGCTCGGGCTGTGGGGCCACGACGACGAACGCGCGGTGCGCGCGCTGCTGCACGTTCAGGGTCTGCTCGGCCCGGACGGGGTGCTGACGCCGGTGCTCGACGGTGGCAGGGGGCCGAAGGAGCAGGTCAGGCTCGTGCCCTGGGGCGACGAACGGGTGCCGGTGCGCAACCCCGACCACCCGTGGCCCGGCCGGCTCACCAGGGCGCCTGCGACGCTCGCCGACGATCCCGCACGTCTTGAAGACGAGAACGGCGACGAGGTCGGGGTGACCGGTCGCCTGGAGCTCACCGCACAGCCGAAAAAGCTGACCGCCAAAGGCAAAACGGCAGCCGTGGTCGCGTGGGCCGGGCCGTGGCCGGTCGACGAGCGGTGGTGGGCGCCGGACCCGCACCGGGCCGCGCGCATCCAGGTGCAGACGAACGACCAGGCGTTCCTGCTGATCCGCAGGAACCAGAGGTGGTTTCTGGAAGGGGTGTACGACTGATGTCCGAAGAGGACTGGGACGTGCTGGAGCTGCTGATCCCGTTGCCGCGCAAGGCTCCGGATGGGCTGGAATAACCCGCCGGTCCGCTGGAAGGACCTGGAACGGGCTCTCTCCGGTAAACCGTTCGAGCAGAAACCCGACGGCGGCGACGGTCCCGGCTGGTCACGGCACCGCGACCGGTACACCGCGCCGCCGGGTTTCCAGCTGCGCGTGGACGATCTCAGCGTCACCCGCAAGCGCGTGCCGTACGCGGAGCTGCACTGCCACTCCAACTTCAGCTGGCTCGACGGCGCCAGTCACCCGGAGGAGCTCGTCGAGACCGCGCAACGGCTCAAGCTCGACGCCATCGCGCTCACCGACCACGACGGCATGTACGGCGTGGTCCGGTTCGCCGAGGCCGCGAAGGAGCTCGGCGTGCACACGATCTTCGGTGCCGAGCTCAGCATCGGACTGAGCAAGCCGGCCAACGGCGAACCGGACCCCGAAGGTGATCACCTGCTTCTCCTCGCGCGCCAACAGGAGGGCTACCACCGGCTGTGCCGCACGCTCACCACCGGCCACCTCGACGACGGCGCGGAGAAGGGCAAACCCGTCTACGACGTCGAGCAGATCGTCGCGGACACCAAGGGCGAGGTCGTGGTGCTCACGGGATGCCGCAAGGGAACCGTGCGCAGGGCGTTGGTGCGAGAAGGGCCGGACGCCGCCTACCGGGAGATCGTCCGGCTCACCGAGCTGTTCGGCCGCGGCCGGGTCCACGTCGAGCTGACCGACCACGGCCTGCCGGAGGACAGCCGCCGCAACGACCTCCTCTACGCGATGGCGATGGAGCTCAAACTCCCGGTCGTGGCAACGAATGCGGCGCACTACGCCACACCGGACCGCGGCCGGCTCGCTGCCGCGATGGCCGCGGTCAGGGCGCGCAGCAGCCTCGACGAGATGGCCGGCTGGCTGCCGCCCTCGCCTGCCGCGTTCCTGCGCAGCGGCGAGGAGATGTGGCACCGCTTCCGCCGTTACCCCGGCGCCGTGCACAACGCCGCGTTGCTCGGCATGCAGCTGGCGTTCGACCTGCGGCTGGTCGCGCCGAAGCTGCCGCCGTTCGACGTGCCGCCCGACCACACCGAGAGCAGCTGGCTGCGCAAGCTCACCTATGAGGGCGCGCGGCGTCGCTACGGGGATGACCACGAGAAGGCGTTCCTGCAGATCGAGCACGAGCTGAAGATCATCGAACAGCTCGGGTTCCCCGGCTACTTCCTCGTCGTGCACGACATCGTGAAGTTCTGCAAGGAGAACGACATCCTCTGCCAGGGGCGGGGCAGCGCCGCGAACTCCGCGGTGTGCTTCGCGCTCGGCATCACCAACGTCGACGCGGTCAGCTTCGACCTGCTCTTCGAACGCTTCCTCGCCCCCGCCCGCGACGGCCCTCCCGACATCGACGTCGACATCGAGTCCGACCGGCGCGAGGAGGTCATCCAGCACGTCTACCGCAAGTACGGCCGCCGGCACGCCGCGCAGGTCGCGAACGTCATCACCTACCGCGCCCGGTCCGCCGTGCGCGACATGGCCCGAGCGCTCGGCCACTCGCCGGGCCAGCAGGACGCGTGGAGCAAGCAGATAGACAGGTGGGGTCCTCTGACCACCATCACCGACGACTGCGACATCCCGCGTGACGTGCTGGAACTGTCCGCGCAGCTGGAGAACTTCCCGCGGCACCTGGGCATCCACTCCGGCGGCATGGTGATCTGCCACCGCGCCGTCAGCGAGGTGTGCCCGGTGGAGAAGGCGCGCATGGACAACCGCACGGTCCTGCAGTGGGACAAGGACGACTGCGCGTCGATCGGCCTGGTGAAGTTCGACCTGCTCGGCCTCGGCATGCTCTCGGCGCTGCACTACGCCATCGATCTCGTGCGCGATCACGAAGGCGTCGACGTGGACATGGGTCGCATCGATCTCGCTGACTCCGCCGTCTACGAGATGTTGCAGAAAGCCGATTCTGTCGGGGTTTTCCAGGTGGAGAGCCGTGCGCAGATGGCGACGTTGCCGCGCCTGAAGCCACGTGAGTTCTACGACCTCGTCGTCGAGGTGGCGCTGATCAGGCCGGGGCCGATCCAGGGCGGCTCGGTGCACCCGTACATCAGGCGCCGCAACAAGCTGGAGAAGTGGGACTACGACCATCCGTTGCTGGAGAACGCTCTTAAGAAGACCTACGGCGTGCCGTTGTTCCAGGAACAGCTCATGCAGATCGCGGTCGACGTCGCCGGTTTCACCGCAGCCGAGGCCGACGAACTGCGCCGCGCGATGGGTGCCAAACGCTCGACCGCCCGGATGGAACGCCTGCGCGACCGCTTCTACGAGGGGTGCGCGGCTCAGGGCATCGACGAGGAGCTGGCCGGCCGCATCTACGCGAAGCTCCTGGCGTTCGCCAACTTCGGCTTCCCCGAGTCGCACGCGCTGTCGTTCGCGCATCTGGTGTTCGTGAGCGCGTGGTTCAAGCTCTACTACCCGGCGGCGTTCTGCGCGGCGTTGTTGCGCGCCCAGCCGATGGGCTTCTACTCGCCGCAATCGCTGGTGATCGACGCTCGTCGCCACGGCGTGACGGTGCACGGCCCGTGCGTGAACCGGTCGCTCCCTCATGCGGGGCTGGAGCGTGGTTCCGAGGGCAAGAACGACGTGCGCATCGGGTTGGAGGAGGTGCGCGGGATCGGTGCTGGAGATGCTGCGCGAATCGTTGCCGCCCAACCGTTCCGCGACATGGAGGACTTCGGCTCCCGCGTGCAGCTCACCACCGCCCAGGTCGAGGCCTTGGCCACCGCGGGCGCCTTCGGGTGCTTCGGTCTCGAACGCCGCGAGGCGCTGTGGGCGGCGGGCGCGGTGGCCGCGATCCGCCCGGATCGCCTGCCGGGCACCGTGGTCGGTGTCGACGCGCCGTCGTTGCCAGGCATGGACGACGTCGAGCTGGCGGTCGCGGACGTCTGGGCAACGGGCCTGTCCCCGGACAGCTTCCCGACCCGGTTCGTCAGGTCCACATTGGACTCGATGGGTGCCTTGCCCGCTGCCGCGCTTTCCTCGGTGGGGCGAGGAACGCGAGTCCTGATCGGCGGCGCGGTGACGCACCGGCAGCGACCGGCGACGGCGGGAGGGGTCACGTTCCTCAACATCGAGGACGAGACCGGGATGGTGAACGTCGTGTGCTCACCGGGATTGTGGGCGCGGTACCGGCGGGTGGCGCGCAGCAGCGGCGCGATGCTCGTGCGGGGCGTGGTCGAGTCCGCGGAGGGCGTGGTCAGCGTGATGGCGGACCGGTTGCAGCACCTCGATCTGCGGATTCCTTCGAGGTCGCGGGATTTCCGGTGAGAGCGGCGCCGACGCTCAACGCGAAGGCCGCCACTCGGCAGACGGCGTGCACGGGTCCCCCGGTCTACGCTGTAGATGTCTACCCCGTAGACCGGTCTCGACCTGCAGGTCTACGGTGTAGATTGACGCGCATGGTCAGGTCAGGACGGCTCACCCCGGAGGTGATCGTCGACGCCGCGCTGCGCCTCGGCGATCGGGAAGGCGCGGAGGCCATGTCCATGCGCCGGATCGCCGCCGACATCGGGTGCGATCCGATGACGCTCTACCGGCACTTCGCGAACGGGGAAGCGCTCCTCGACGCGGTCGCGGACGCCGCACTCGCCGACGCGAGGGACCCCGGTCCCGGCACGCCGTGGGCCGAGCGGCTGCGCGCGGTCATGACGGAGATCCGCGCGGCCGCCCTGCGCCACCCCGGCATCTCGGCTCACCTCGCGGCCCGCCCGCCACTGGGCGACAACGGCCGTCGGCTCGGTTCCGGCATGACCGCCGCACTGACCGAAGCGGGCCTGCCGCCTGCCGACGTGGTGCGGGCCTCCCAGGCGCTCGTCGCCTACCTCGCGGCCGCGCTGGCGATGACCGTGCGGGCAGGCCGCCGGGACGAACGCTGGGCGCAGGTCAACCACGTCGTCGGCGGGCCGCCCGGTGATCACCTGTTCGTCGTGGGTTCCGACGAGCAGTTCGAGTACGGCTTGCGCCTGCTGCTCAACGGCATCCGGGTGGAAGCACTCGCCCGCTGAACCGGGACATGTGCGGGATCTCCAAAAGGTGGGCTTCGGTGCCAGGTCGCCTGTAATCATTCGGCCGCTGCACCGTTGTCGATTTTGGGGGAGAGATCCGATGAACCGGTGGCGAAGATCTGTGCTGTCCGTGACCGTCGCGGCAGTGGCGTTCGGTGTCGTGACGGCACCCGCGCAAGCCGACGACCACGTGCCGTCAACGACGCTGACCCGTGCCGAATGGGGTTATGTCGACCTGGCGACACCCAACCGCGCACACCTGAACCCGGCCGGTGACGCACCCGTCGGCGCATGGCCGCGAAACCACGTGAGCAGGTCGTACTTCCGCTTCGACCTCGGTGGTCTGCGCAGCGCCGACGTGCTGGGCGCGACGCTCACCGGCAAGGAGACCGCGGCGGGGGACTGCGCCGAGCGCGCCGTCCAGGTGTGGCGCACCGAGCCGCTCACCACGAAGTCGTCCTGGCTGCGCCCGCCGAAGGAGCGCGAGCTGCTCGCGACGGCCGGCCCGGCGCAGCAGTGCCCGGCCGACCCGATGACCTTCGACCTGACCGCCGCGATCAAGGCGGCCGTGCAGCGCGGTGAGAGCGCTGTCACCCTGGAGCTGCGGGTACCCAAGGCGCAGGAACGCGACCAGGGCTACGGCCGCCGCGTCGCGAACGACCTCAAGCTCGTGGTGTCGCACAACAAGCCGCCGAACGTGCCGGTCGGCCTGGAGATCCAACGGCAGCGCGACCCGAACCTGCCGTGCGACCCGGTCTCGCCAGGCACGTACGTCAACCCGGCGCGCCTGACCGACGGGGGCGTGGTGTTCCAGGCGAAGGTGACCGATCCCGACCCCGGCGACGTGCTGGAGGCCGAGTACTCGACGTGGCCGGTGGCCGACCCGGCCGCCCGGCAGTCGGTGCGCTGGCCTGTCCGCGAGGACGGCAGCACCACCGCGCAGGTCTCGGAGTGGTACCAGACTGAGGGCACCTACGCGTGGACCGTGCGCGCCCACGACGGCACCGCGTCCTCCGCAGAGACCGCCCCTTGCTACCTCACCGTCGACCGCACGCGCCCCGAGCCCGCGACCGTGACGTCCGCGGCCTACCCGCCGGGCTGGGACCCGCACGGTGGCATCGGTGTCGCTGGTGAGTTCACGTTCGCGTCGACCTCCACAGACGTGGCCACGTACCGATACCGCTTCTCCGGCCAGTCGGACTTCGCGGTCGTGCGCCCCGCAGAGCTCGGCGGTCCCGCGACCGTCAGCTTCACGCCGCAGAACTCGGGCACCAACTCCGTCGAGGTGTACGCGGTGGACCGCGCGGGCAACCACGCGAACTGGTCGACCTTCTACTCGTTCACCGTGCTGGAGAGCAGGCCGATCGTCTTCTCCGGCATGTACCCGGACAACGGGACGAACTACGAGGGCGGCCCGGGTGTCCCCGGCGACTTCGAGTTCAGCTCCTGGCTCCAGGACGTCGCGAGCTACGCCTACAGCTTCAACGGCGACCCCGAGCAGACCGTCGCCGGCCGCACCGCGACGGTCACCTTCACACCGACCAAGGGCGACATCAACGTCCTGAAGGTGCAGAGCGTCAGTTCCACCGGCGAACGCTCACTCACCCGCGAGTACCGCTTCAAGGTCGACAGCGCACCCCGCGTGGCCATCGACCGCGCGAAGGTCGGCTCGGTCAGCCAGATCACGCTGACCCCGCGCCTGCCCGGCACCGTCGAGTACCGCTACTGGTTCACCCACCGCGACGGCACGGCGACGGAACCCGTGATCGTGCCCGCGGGCCCGGACGGCACCGCGACCTCCGCGTGGACGCCGACCACCGACAAGATCGACGTGCTGCACGCGACCAGCCGTGACGCGGCCGGCACCGTGTCGACGGAGACCTACTTCAGCTTCATGGTCGACGGCGTCGCGCCCTACCTGACCCTGACCGGTGCCGAGCACCCGGAGCAGCAGGGCACGATCACGTTCAACACGCAGATGGAGAACCCGGTCGAGTACGAGTACTGGTTCAGCTACGACCGGGAGACGAAGCATCGGGTGGCGGCCGGATCTGACGGCAAGGCGACGGCGACGTTCGTCCCGCCGGTCGCCGGGTACCAGCACGTGCTCGCGCGTGTCCGCAACGCGGCGGGCATCTGGTCGGCCGAGGGCAGCCAAGCCTTCAACGTGAGCGACATTCCTGACGTGACCTCGGCGGAGTTCCCGGAGAACCGCACGGTGCCGTGGCGTTCGGGCAGCTTCACGCTGAAGTCGAACCAGCCCGGTGCCGCGGAGTTCGTGTACAAGATCGACGGCGTCGAGCACACCGCACCGGTGGGTGCGGACGGCACGGCGACCTTCGACTGGACGCCGACTCGGGCCGGTGGGACGTACCTGGTCGTCAACACCCGTACGGCGACGGGCGCGAGATCGCTGGAGAACTGGTACTACTTCACGATCCTCGAGCCCTAAAGGTTCTGGCCTTTGTGCGGCGGCGCGTGCAGCCGCCGCACAGGCGGCCGGAGCAGCCGGACCCACGCCTGGGTGGTGGTCTCCTTGTTCGCCACGTCCGCAGGCCGGTACGCCTTGGCGTGGCTGAGTTCGCTGTGCCGGATGACCTCGTCGAAGAACCACGCCGAACCGATGACCGCCAGCACAGCCGATGAGCTCTCCAGCGCACTCCTGAGAACGTCGGCGTCGAGAAGCCGGAACGTGTGGTTGATCGCGGACCCGGTAACCCCGTGCTGGTCGTAGTTGATCTCACCCGCGTGCAGTGCGAGCCGCAGCCGTATTCGCTCCCGCGGTGGGTGGATCCGGTTGTGGCGCACCAACGCCTCGACAAGCGCGTTCGGCAAGTGGTCGGCGAACAACCTCTTACGCACGTCCGCAGACGCGAGCACAAGAACACCGTCTCCTCTGTCCTCGTGACGGCACGATGACCAGGGGATCCCAGCGGCGTCGAAGGCGGCTTGCATCGCCTTGTACATGCCGTGCCGAATCCGCACCTGGTTGATGTTGTTCCGGCTGTGCTGCCCGAATCCTTCGATGTCGGCGGCGATGACCGTGCAGTGCGCCGTGGTCAGCATGAGGCGCTCGTCCCCGGCTTCGACCAGCAGTTCGCCCGGCTCGGGTGAGGGACTGCTCATCATCGCGTTCCTCCCGGCTACGGGGCGTCGAAGGTGCTGCGACAGCGTGCTGGCAACCTGACGGTAAGGGGACGCGCGATGCGCGTACTACCGTAACCAGGTGATTGTTGGGTTACTGTAACCAGTTCTGCCTCCGGTATGCGTAACCGCGTGATATACCTGTGCGGTTCGTCCGAACAGATGGCCGCCGAAAGGGGGGTCGTGCCGGTGCCGACATCACCCGTCGTCGCAGCGTGGGAGCTCGCACTTCGGCTACGACAGCGCCGCGACGAGCTGGGCATCGAGGTCAAGACCATCACGCAGAGGTTGGGCTTCACGCGCAACTACTGGTCCGCCGTCGAGAACGAGCGCAAGATCCTCTCTGAAGAGAATCTGATCAACCTCGTCGAGCTGTTCGAGTACGACGAGGAGGAGCGGCAGGAACTGCTGGAGCTCCGGGCGGCGGCCAAGGGCCGTGCCTGGTGGATGAGCTACTCGGGAGTGCTCAGCAGCGAGCTCCAACGGCTGATCGGTCTGGAAGCCGGTGCCAGGAGAGTTCGGTACTACGAGAGTGTTCTGATTCCAGGGCTCCTGCAGACGGTTGACTACGCCAAGGCGCTGATGATCCCTTCTGTCACCGAGCCCCGAGTTGAGGTCGACCATCGCGTGGAGGTTCGTCTTCTGCGGCAGCAGTACCTCACAGGCGACAACCCCTTGCACATGACGGCCATCATCAGCGAGGCGGCACTTCGTCAGGAGATCGGCGGTCCGGAGGTCTATCGCGCGCAGCTCGAGCACCTCGCACAAACCATCGAAAGTCATCCTGACAACATTGAAGTCAGAGTCGTCCCTTTTACCGCGACATGGTGTGGTCTCTTCGGGGCAGCGACTACGCACTTGATCGACTTTGCGAATCCTCGGCTGCCCACGGTGGCCTGGCAGGAAAGCGTTACCACGCGTGCGATAATCGATGATCCCGATTTGGTGCGTGATATCGCCGCGACCTACAACGATGCGCTCGGGCGCGCCCTGAGCAAGTCGAACTCGTTGGAACTGATTCATCGCCGCATCAAGGAGCTGGATTGATCGACCAGAATGTCCCGGTGTCGCCTCGTGGTCGCAGCGGATGGTTCACGAGCAGCTACACCAACTCTTCGGGGAGCTGTGTCGAGGTCAAATTCGACGCTCGCTGTGTCCTGGTTCGAGACAGCAAGGATCGGCGTGTCGGCCAGCCTGAAATCGCTATCTCCAAGGAAGGTTGGAGTTCCTTCGTGAACGTTGTCGGCGGGCTGTGACATTCGCGCGTTCGAGTCGAGCACACCTGAATGCGAATATTTTGTGCCCGTCATCGGTGAACGCCCGTGCCAGGGCGTCGGCCTTCCGCAACCGCTCGCGGTTGCGTCATCATGGTGTTACCTGCTCTACCGGGGTTGCGGCGTGAGGGGACAAGAACATGACTTCTTCGGGTATCGAACCTGGCGTCGAATCCGACCTGCTCGACCTCGAGAGGGTCCCGTTCACCAAATTGCGCGAGCTGGATGACGAAACCCTGCGCAGTGCGTTGCACCATGTGGTCGAACGAGCCCGCCTCGTCCGGGCGCCCTACCGAAGCAGCAACTCCTCCGGTGGTGAGCGGATCGACTGATGTTTCACCGCATGCCCTGGGGTGACTTCGACGCATTCGCGCGCCTTGAGGGTGATGCGTCGATGGTGCGCCGGCTGCGGCGAGCCGAGCGCAGCAGGCGGAAGCTGTTGTTGCACGCGCTGTTGGACGCCTCTGCGAAGACACCGGAGCTGTACGGGCCGATGCCTCCGATCGAGGACGTGTGGGAGCTGCTGGCTCGGGTCGAGGACGCGTGCCCTGCCGCGTTCGAACGGTTGCTCACCCATCCCTACACCGGAAGCTGGGCGGGCTACACGACCCGTCTGCTGCGTGACGGCATCGACGGGGCATGTCCGTTGTGGATGCATCTCGGCCACGTGCACGCGTTCGCGGCGGCCGCTGCGATCAAGGCAGGCCTGGATTTCGAGATCGCGGTTCCCGTGTGGGACGGGAACGCGTCACTGCCCTCGCTCGGTACAGCGCAGCTGCCGTCCTCGACTGCGTTCTCGACGGCAACGGTGCGCGGTGGGCGCGGGAACTACGTGGTTGCCAACGATGCCGCCGAAGTGCACGTGCCGCATCCTCCTGACGTGGACGCCCCCGGTTGGCGGCATGTTTGTCAACGTCGGTGTGGCGCAGGGCGAAACAGGTTCACGGTGTTCCTCGACGACGTGGACCCGTATCGAGGGTTGTACGAACCGCTGCTTCCGCAGAGGCTCGGCGCCGCCGAGTTCGACGCGTGGAGCCGGTTGCTCGACGACGCCTGGCGGCTACTGGTCTCGGCCCTGCCTGACTTCGCCCCAGTCCTCTCCGCCGGCCTGAGCTCGCTGGTGCCCAAGCCTCGTGTGCCGTTCCAGAACCCGAGCGCGTCGACCGGCGAGGCGTTCGGTAGCGCTGTAGTCGGCCGACCGACGGATGGCCCCGCTTTGGCCGCAACCCTGGTCCACGAGTTCCAGCACATCGTGCTCGGCGGAATTCTGCACCTCACGCAGCTCTACGAAAGCGATCCGAGTGAACGGATCTACGTGCCGTGGCGGGATGACCCTCGGCCACTTCGCGGGGCGGTGCAGGGGGCCTACGCCTTCTTTGGCGTGACCGCGTTCTGGCGCGCACTCGCTGGAACCGAAGTCGGGCCGGCAACTCGACGGGCGTGGTTCGAGTTCGTGTTCTGGCGCGGACAGACCTGGCGCACGCTGCTCGTGCTCCGGGAAGACACGACGCTCACCGAGGCAGGCCGGCGATTCCTGGACGGCATCGCGGAGGTGCTCGGTCCGTGGCAGCGAGAGCCCGCTCCAGACGACGTCGTGGTGCTGGCAACCGCGCTGGCCGCGGACCATCTGGCCGGATGGCGTCTGCGACACCTGCGGCCGGACCCTGCAGTGGTTGCCGATCTGGCGCGTGCCTGGAGGGCAGGACGATCCCGGCCACCCGTTGTGCTGAGCCGAGCCGAGGTACCTCCGACACCGGTGCCCGACGGTTCCTGGTCGCGCAGCCGGGCCACACTGATCAGATTCGGCCTGACTGACGCAGGTCAGGCCGGGCTGCACGCTGTCCCGGACGCCACCGCGGCCGATTTCGCTTATGCGGCCGGCCGGTTCGCCGATGCGGCCAGGGGCTACCGCGCGGAGTTGCGGGCGGATCCAGATCGGCCGGCGTCTCTGGTGGGACTGGGACTCGCATTGGCGGCAACGGGATCCACGCCGGCCGCGCGCGCTCTGCTGCACCGCCCGGAGTTGGTGCGGGCGGTGCATCGGGAGTTGCGATGCACCGCCGCTGAGATACCGGGGCCGGAGGACGTGGCGGCGTGGATCGGCCAGCTCGTCTCCGGTTAGTCACATCAGAATCGGGTCGATGTCGCAGTCCGCTCGTGCGCCCTTGATGGCGGCGATGGTGCCGGGGTGCGCCTCACCCAGGACCTTGCGATACCTGTCCAGGATCGGGCCGCGGTAGGGCTCCGCATCTTCAGCCCGGCCTGCCGCACGGAGATCGAGACCGAGGTTGATCGCCGCTGCCAGCGTCGTGGGGTGGTTGACACCCAGCACGCGCTCGGAGCGTTCGACCGCGTCCTGATCCAGTGCTACCGCCATCGTGGTCTCACCTGTTGCCGCCAGGTCGCTGGCCAGGTTGATGGTGGCGATGACCGCGTAGGGGTGGTTGGGACCGATGCCTGCTCGGTAATGCTCCAGAGCGCGTTCGTCCAGCACCCGTGCGTCGGCCGCTTCGCCCCGCAACCGCAACGTGACCGCGAGGTCGACCGTCGCGGCGATCGTGTGCGGGTGATGTTCTCCGAGGCTGCGGCGGTACCTCTCGAACGTCTCCTCGCCGAGCGCCTTCGCCGCCGCGAGGTCACCGGAGTGGCGAAGGTCGATCGAGTGCGCCAGAGCACAGGCCATGGTGGTGGGGTGGTCGGCGCCGTACGCCACGGTGAACTGTTCGAGGGCGGTCGTCGACAGCGCGAGCGCGGTCGTGTGCTCACCGTCCTTGCGCCTCGCGACCGAGAGCAGGAATCCCTGGGCCACGGTGTCGGGGTTGTCATCGCCCAATCGCGCCTGGTAAAGCCCTGTGAGCTTCTCCTGGTCGATCCGGGCTCGCATGTACTCGCCTGCTTCTCGCCGGTCGACGATGAGAGCGGCGTTGGTGCTGAGCGTCCTGGGATGGTCGGGGCCCAGCACCTCGACGCGTCGTCGCAGGGTGTTCTCGTCGAGTTCGGCCGCCGCTCGGTATTCCCCGGAGAGCCGGAGACTGAGGGCGTGCTGGAAGGCGGCTTGAAGCGTGTCCGGGTCGTCCTCACCGAACAGTTGCTTGGATTTGTGGTAGATCTCGTCGCTCAACTTCGCTGCCTGGGCGAAATCGCCCTTCGCGCGCTGGTCGGTGACGATGTTCGTCTGCAACGCCAGCGTTTCCTCGCTGTCCTCGCCGGACACCTGGATGCGGCGCTGCAGGGTGAGCTGGTTGATCCTGGCGGCTTCTTCGTAGCGGCCCAGCACCCACAGGTAGAAGCCGAGCCGTTGGGCGACGTCGAGAGTGTGCGCGTGGGTCGGGCCCAGCCCCTGCTCGAACTTCTTGTGCGCGTACTCGGCGAGCCTGGTGGCTTCGTCGTGGTCACCCCATGCGAAGAGAAAACGCATGAGGTTGATGGCGAGCTGACGGACCCAGCCGTCCTCGCAGTCGACGATGTCGGCCGCATAGGCGTGGGGCAGCAGTTCGCGGTAGCGCGGCCAATGACGAGCCGACTCGGGGTCGTTCGGGTCGAGGCTGGCGAGCAGCTGGTGTGCGCCGTGCCGCATCTGGGCCTGCAGTTGTGGCGCCATCACGCGGTTGCGCAGAACCAGCTGGACCAGTCGGTGGAGCTGGAGGGTGTTGTTCCCGTGGTCGATCTTTGCGAGGCCGTAGCGGTTGATGTCGCGGATCGCCCTCGCGAGTTTGATCGGGTCACGAAGCGCCGCGTCCAGTTCCGGGGAGATCGACACTCGGCTGACACCGGTGAACAGGTCCCGCGAGATCGGCTCTGGCGAGAAGAACGCGCAGATGTGCAGCATCTGGTGGGCGGCCGGGTTGCGGGTCTTCAGTTCGTCGAACGAGACGTTCCAGGCTGCTGCGACCGAGACCTCGTAGTCAGGCGGTGCGGAGGTGTCGAGGATTTCTGCCACGGACTCGTCGAACAGGCGCAGGTATTCAGCCACAGGCATGCCTGTCATCGCTCGCCAGGCTGCAGCCTGCTCAACGGCGAGGGGGAGATCGCCCAGTTTCTCGGCCAGCTGGTTCGCGTCGCGGGGGTCGATCTCCGGGCCGCGCCTGCCCAGCAGTTCGATGCTCTCCTCGCGCTTGAACACAGCCAGTTCCAGCGGCCTTGCCACCCCGGCCCAGTCCGGGTTGCGTGAAGTGATGAGCACTTCGCCCGGACCGTTGGTGGGGAAGAACGGGCGGACTTCCTCCGGACTCTCTGCCGCGTCGAAAACGAGCAGCCAGCGCCGGAACGGCCTCCCCAGACGCAGTGCCTCGCGGACTGCCGGTACCGCCGTGTTCGCCTCTGACGCGCCAGGTAGACCTAGTTGCCTGGCCAGCTCGGTGAGACTGGCTCGGATTTGGGTGGCCCTGGCGGCTTCGATCCACCAGATCAGGTCGTAGTCGTGCAAATGGCGGTATATGTACTCGGTCGCCATCTGGGTCTTTCCGATACCGCCCATGCCGTGCAGAGCCGATGGCAGCACCGCCGTGGTGCCGCCCGCGGTCAGGCGTTTGCCCAGTTGCTCAAGCAGCTCTTCGCGTCCGGTGAAGTTGGGGTTCCTGGGTGGAACATTCCCCCAAACGGGTGGCGGATCGTCCTGCTGCCGTTTGTGGAACGCCCTGAGGCCAGGCGAGGCAGTCGGGGCCGAAGAACTGGTGGGCGAATCAGAAATGCTCGTGTCGCTGGGCCGAGCCGTATAGGCGTCCGGTGTGGACGTAGTCGCAGACTCGCTGGGGCGCTCGGCCAATTCGGGCATGTCCTCGCTCGCAGTCGTCGCTCTGGTCTTGATTGATTCAGATGCTGGCGAAAAAGAAGGCTCGTGCAGGACGGCGTTGCGCAGCCGGTCTGCACGAGAGAGGTATGGGCCGGAGAGGGCTCTCATGACGGCGCTCTCCAGTTCGACATCAGCGGAATTTGCGCTGGTCGGTGGATCCGGGGCGTTATGCGGATCGGCTATGGCTGCTCTAAGGCGGCTGAGAACAGGCATCCGATCCGAGAACTGGGCGGCGGCAGCCCGAACAACGCTGGCGGTCTCAGACCGTCGCGCGCCGCTGAGCAGCAGTTCACGAACTGCCTCCGGGAAGACGAAATCGCTTGAATCCCGGGTTGACCCATCAACCTCGGGGTTCGCAGGGTACAGCAGTCTGTCGAGTACCAACTCCGCCAGGTGCTCTATTCCTGCTTCCGGCACGAAGCGTTCCCGAATTAATTGGGCAACGTCCAAGTGAGCGGGTACGGCGGCCAGCAGCGTGGCCAGCCGAAACGCCTGCGGCGAGGCTTGACTGCGAAAATTGCGAATGTGTTCTTGCGCTGACAAAGGGCCGGCGTCGGGCGTTGCCGGGTCCTCGGTGGCCAGCAGGACTGTGCCGGTGACAGGGCCGTGGGTCTCGCCGGTGACCAGGCCGCTCCACCAGCGCAGGAACCGGGGGCGCATCTCGATCAACGGGATCGGCACGGTGCCGGGGCGCGTCAATGCGGCGGCATCGGGTTCCAGCCAGGCGTCGGGCAGTTCGAACGACCAACGGCTGTTGGGCTTCATCGCCCCGTGGACGCTCAGTTCCGCTCGGTGGGGCCGCACTCGGGAACGGCCCCAGAGCCATTGAGGCATCAGGTGAACTACGCCAACCGACATGGAATGACCCCAGCGCGCCAGCATGGGCAGCAACACGTCCGGCTGCCAGGTGTCGCCCACGCCGTCGGTCAGCAGGAGGACGATCCGCCGGCCGGACGAGTCCATGATCTCTGCGGGATCCCGTGGCGGTGCGCCCTCGGTGCCGCCCCGCAGCATCGGCACCTTTGACCCGTCAGCGTTTCTGACGACGTCGAGCAGGCGGATCTGGATCGAGCGGAATGCGCCGAGCCGGGCCATCATCTCGGCGAACGCCGTGACCTGGGACCGCCACAGGGTCATCAGCGGGCTGCGGTCGACGACGAGTGTCAGGTCGAGCCATCGTTCCGTTCTCGACCGGGTCACCGGCCACCAACGTCCGGTGTGCGCCATGTGGTCCGCCGTCGCCTGCTCGTCGAGCACCACCGCGTCGTCGCGCCACGAGCGCACGTCGCGTTTGAGCGATCGCAAGGCGCGGAAGCACTCCAGCGTGTCGATCCTGGGGGCGTCCGCAGCGTGATCGCCGTTGCCGAACGAACTCGGCTCAGCGGTGACGGCGAACTCCGGCCGCGCCGGCTCGTCGATCGGTGTGGGTTCGGATTCCTCGCCGGAAGGTGCGTCACGTGCATTCGGCTGACGGTGTGGTTCGACCTCGGCGGGCGGTCGGTCGACGACTTCCGGCTGCACGTCCTCGGGCTCGACCGGTTCGGCGCTCTCCGGCTCCGAGGGCTCGGGATGGACAGGTCGGATGGCAGAGGCCAGCCAGACGATGTCGCCCAGTTCGGTCCAGCCGAGTTCGTCGATCACGGGCGCGGCTCTGTCGGCGCCGGGCGTGCCCATGTCACCGGCCCGTCGCGAGCCGACGCCACAACGCGTCGATCAGTCGAGGCCAGGCGACGCCGTCCGGCTTGTAGGCGCCGGAGGTCGCGAGGAACACGGCGTCCAGCAGCCTGTCGGCGGGCAGGCCGTTCTCGGCACGGCTGCGCTCCACGAACTCCCGCACCAGGCGGTCGCGGTGCTCGCCCTCCTGGTCCAGCAGGTGGTTGGCCACCATCGCGGCCAGTTGTTCGACGTTCGGGTCCTTGATTTCGAGCTGGAGTGCGCGCCGGAGAAAGGCCGGAGGGAATTCTCGTTCGCCATTGCTGGTCATGATGACGATCGGGAACGCATAACACCTGACCCGGCCGTCCACCACGGTCGCCGTCTCGTTGGGATCGGCGGTGTGCACCTTCACCTCGGACGACGAATGGCGAATTCGGGCCAGTTCGTCGATGAGGAACTCTCCGTCTTCGAGGACGCTGAGGAGATTGTTCGGAAGATCTGCTTCGCTTTTGTCGAGCTCGTCGATCAGCAACACGCGCGGCAGTTTTCGCGGCAGGAAGGCTGTGCCCAGCGGGCCTAACCTGATGAAATCCCCGATCGGGGGTTCCTCGGTGTTCTCGGATTGGCTGGTCGCGGCCGCCTGGACGCGAGCAATGGCGTCATAACTGTACAATCCGGAATTGAGCGTCGTGTGAGTGGTGATTGGCCACCGCAACACCCGGCCGAGCCGGAGTTCGCGGGCGATTCGCCATGCGAGTGCGGACTTGCCGACGCCGGGCCTGCCGGTCAGCAGGAGCGGGCGCCTCAGGTACAGGCTGGCGTTGACCATGTCGAGCTCGTGCGGATCCACGTGCTCCTCGGTGAGGTGGAACTCCGAGCCCAGCCTGCGTTCGGCCTCGCCGTCGTCCTCCGGTGGTTGCACGTCCGGCTCCGGCAGAGACCCGCCGAAGTCACGCCACGGCGGGGGCGGCGGCAGGATCTCCGTCAGGTCGATGTCGTACATGGGGCGCCCGGTGCCCCGGTAGATCCACCAGTCGGGCGGCTCGGCGTGCTGGTGGCCGTCCACTCTCGGCTCGCTCGCGCTCATTCGACTCGCCCCTCACTGCCCGGCCGGATCCGACGACGGCTGATCAAGAACGACCGTTCTGTTGGGGTCGTCCCAGATCAGCACGAGATCTCGGACGAGGTCGCCGGCGTCCGCGGAGAGGTGGGCCGCCCTGCGCTGCTCCGGCAGGTCGAGCACACCGCCTTGCCCACCGGCCAGCCGGCCGACCAGGGCGTGCAGGTCCTCTGGTCGTGCCGTCGGATGCCACATGATCACGGGCAGGCCCGCGCGCAGCGCCGCGGTCAGCGCCTCCGGTGCGGCGCGCGGCGAAGGGCGGGCCGGTGGAGGCTCGTCCATCACCAGCCCAATCCATCTGGAATCAACCAGCACAGTGTCCAGAGCATTCTCTCCGGTTTGTGCTCCACCAATTGGGTGAATTCGGCTCAACGTCGGGTTCTCCACCATAGAGTCCCACCGCACGCGCCACGCGCGATGCCAGAATTTTGCCTGCATTCGTTCGAGTGATCGCAGTGCCAGAGTGTAGTCGAGGATGAGTGGGCGTGGATCGCCGGAAGAGTGTTCCTTGCGCCATGTGTAGATCGGCAATTGTAGAAGCGGACGTGCCAGGAGAAATTCCAGGGTGACGGACGCGGCCAGGCCGGACCACGCGCTCTCCGCCGCGATGATCACTTCGTCGACCTTGTATTCCAAGTCGGCTATGCCCAACTCGCGCACGCCGCCGCGCGGTGGTGGCCACTCGAGCGGATCGTCCTGCCTCCAGAAAGAAAGGAGGCACCGGTCGGAATCGATGGAGTCCAGCTCGATCGCGAACAACAGGTGCAGGTGCGGCTCGAACTGAATCGGTGGCCGCGTCTCGCGCTGTTGGTCCAGCACGCTGGTGCGCCGCAACTTGCGCACGCTCTGGTCCACCCAGTCCGTCAGATGCGCACCGATGTCACCGCCGACCTCGTTCGCCACGAGCTCGACGAACAGGACCGCCGGAGGAATGCCGTCCGGGCCGGCGTTCAGGTCGGAGACGTAGAGGAACGCGTCCCACACGGATGCGAATCGCGGCACCGGCATCCCCGCACCGATGGCACGGCGCACGAGCATCGACAGGTGGGGTGTCTCGACCGCGACCAGCCAGGCGTGCAGTTCCTTGAACTCGTCCTCGGCGGCGAGCGGCAGCACGCCCAGCTCGTCCTCGGCAGGCGGAGGTCGCCGGCTCACGACCGCGTCCTCACCGTGCAGGCGCAGCCACGCGTGCCCGGTGAAGGTCTTGATCGTCACTTCGATCCGGCGGTAGGACTCGGGGTCGTTGCCGGGGTCCTCGCTGATGACCTCGGAGAAGAAGTGGTCCGAGGCGATGATCGCCAGCACGCTGCCTGGCCGCCGCAACGCCTGCTTGGCCTCCTGGGCGTCGAGGATCCGGAAGGCCAGGATCACGGGCAGGCCGATCCAGCCGTGGGTGTTCCGCCGGATGTCACCCGAGTGCACCGCCACCCGCAGCTTGATCTTGGCTGCGTCGACCCTGGTCGAGTTGTACCGGCGGATCTCGGCGACCAGCCGTCCAGGCAGCTTGTCCGCGAGCTCGCTCTTGGGGAAGGTGCCGGGCACCAGGATCAACGCGCCGTCACCGCGGTCCTCGGTCTCACACGTGTCGAAGTCGACTCCGGCGCCGTTGAAAGCGCGCCTCAACACGCCGTAGAGGCCGTCGTGCAGGTCGGACATGTGCGCGGCGCGCCGGCTCGGGTTGGAGAAGTCGGCGACGTCCACCGTCACGATGGTCCGGTGGTCTGTCGGCGCAAGTGACACGTGCCCGTCCTCTCCCCACGACGACCTGTCGACGCGACGGATACCAGATCACCTAGTTTCAGCACCACATCAAATGACGCACAACGCCTGACCGGTTGAGGACGGGTAGAGGCAGGCACACTTTGCCACAACGGCATGGGCGCAGCCGGGTGGAATAACGCGGGTGAATGTGTCACCGCGCCTCAAAAAGAGGACAAATTAATGACGGCACGACCGAAGTACCCCCGGCAGGAGTCGAACCTGCGTCTCCGGCTTCGGACGCCGGTGTCGTGTCCGTTGGACCACGGGGGTGTGGCGGAGGATGCAGGATTCGAACCTGCGCGGCGCTCGCGCGCCGACCACCGTTTTCGAGACGGTTGCCTTACCGGGCTCGGCCAATCCTCCACGTCGTGGCTCCCCAGGGAGTTGAACCCTGACCGCCGGGTCTTCACCCCGGTGCTCTGCCAGTTGAGCTAAAGAGCCTGGTGCGCCTGAGAAGGCGCCAGTCGGATGCCCGCGAGTCGAACGCGGTGTTTCCTCATCCCAAATGAGGCGGGTTGCCGTCTCCCTCGCATCCGGAAGTACCCCTGCCAGGAGTCGAACCTGAATCTCGGCGTTCGTAGCGCCGCACTCTCTCCATTGAGCTACAAGGGCAAGAAACAAAAGCGTGCTGAACAAAGAGAGCCGCCCTGCTCGGTTTCCCGAGGGGCGGCTCCCTGAACATGACGTCTTACGAGGTCATGGAGGGGAGCCTGCGCCGCTCACCGGCGAAAACGGTCGCGATGACGGGCGCACGAAGCTGACGCTGCTAAAGCGTCGGCGCTGCGGCTGGCTCGTCATGGCGGTTCCCCTAATCCCTTGATGTTGGTGCCAAGTATTACGGGCACACACGGCGCCCGTCAATCATTTAAAAACGCTCGTAGGTCATGAACGAAACCCCGCTCTCGAACAGCTGCGCCGCGGTGCGCTTGAACTTCGTGATGTCGACCTTCCCGTCGAACACCGGGATCCCGCGCCCGAACACCACCGGGTGGATCTTGAACAGCAGCGTGTCGATCTCCGGCAGCAGCTCCGCGGCCAGCTTGCCGCCGCCGCAGAGCCAGATGTCGAGGCCGTCCTCCTCCTTCAACGACCGCACGCGGCCCACGACGTCCTGGCGGATCACCGCGACGTCGTGCGGCGTGTCGATCAACGAAGAGCTGACCACGAACTGCCGGAGGTGCGCGTAGGGCGAGGTCAGTCCGCCGGGCACCTGGTAGGTGTGGCGGCCCATCAGCACCGTGTCGAAGTGCCGGTTCGGTGCGTCCTGCAGGCCGAGTGCCTCGCGGAACTGGGTGGGCAGCGTGTCCGGGTACTCGGCGTTGATGCCGGTCATGTGGTCGCCTTCGAAGATGAACCCGTCGAAGGTCCCGTCCTCGGCCGCGATGAACCCGTCCAAAGTAACTGCCACGTAGTAGACGAGCTTTCGCATGCAGATCATCCCCCTCAGTCTCGCTTGAACCACGACAACTGTAGTACTATGCCTGTAGTGGTTGTCAAGGAGGATTCGTGGTCAAGAACGAAGCACGGCGAACCGCCCTGTTGGACGCTGCGATCGACGTCCTGGCGGAGGAGGGCGCGCGGGGCCTGACCTACCGCGCGATCGACGCCAAAGCCCAGGTGCCGGCGGGCACGGCGTCGAACTACTTCGCGAGCCGCGACGACCTGATGTCGGAGGTGGCGATCAGGGTGAACCAGCGGCTCATGCCGCCCGACGAGCTGGTCGAGGAGAGGCTGGCGTTGCCCCGGGACAGGTCGCTGACCCTCAGGTTCATGCACGACATCGTCAAGCGGGCGGACGCCGACAAGGCCTGCTACCTGGCGATGATGGAGCTCAGGCTCGAAGCCACGCGAAGGCCGGACCTGCGGACCGCACTGACGAAGACGGTCGCCGACAACCTCGACTTCAACATCGCGTTCAACGAGGAGTCGAAGCTGCCGGGCGACCGGATGACCGTCCTCACGCTGTACTTCGCGCTGACGGGGTTGATCTACGAACGGCTCACGCTGCCCGACATCGTCGAGCCGATGGACCTCGACGAGCTCATCGAGGTCCTCGTCGACCGCGCTATCGGCCCAAACTAACGACTCAGCGGGCCGCCGGTGATCGTCAGAGCCACGGCGATCACCACGATGCCCAAAGTCGAATAGAGGAAAGCGTCCATGCCACGGCCGCGGATCTTGATCAGACCCGCCTGCTCGTCGGTCACCAGGATCCGCAGCACCGCCGCCACCAGCAGCGACACGCCCAGCAGCACCGCGCCCTGGCGCCAGTGGTACTGGAAGATCCGCACCAGGCCGAGCACGCCGACACCGAGCACCAGCGCGAACGGCAGGTGCTTGCCGGGTCCCGACCGCCAGCGCTGTTCCGGCATGAGCGCTTCGGCGTCAGACCGCTGCATGGGCGCGCTCGGCGGCTTCGACGGTGTTGGTCAGCAGCATCGCGACGGTCATCGGACCGGATCCGCCCGGCATCGGGGCGAGCCAGCCGGCGACCTCGCGGACGTCCGGAGCGACATCGCCGACGAGGCCCGCGTCGGTGCGGGTGATGCCGACGTCGATCACCGCGGCGCCCGGCTTGACCATGTCCTTGGTGATCAGGCCCGCGCTGCCGGCGCCCGCGATCACGATGTCCGCGCGGCGCACCTCGGCGGCGAGGTCCTTGGTGCCGGTGTGGCACAGCGTCACGGTGGCGTTCTCGGTGCGGCGGGTCAGCAGCAGGCCGATCGGGCGCCCGACGGTGACGCCGCGGCCGACGACGGTGACGTTCTGGCCGGCGATCGGCACGTCGTAACGACGGAGCAGTTCGACGATGCCGCGCGGCGTCGCGGGCAGCGCGGCCTCCTCGCCGAGGACGAGCTTGCCCAGGTTGACCGGGTGCAGACCGTCGCCGTCCTTGCGCGGGTCGATCCGCTCCAGGATCGCGTTCGCGTCGAGGTGCTTGGGCAGCGGCAGCTGGACGATGTACGCGGTGACCTCGGGGTTCGCGTTCAGCTCGTCGATGACGGCTTCGAGCTCTTCCTGCGTGGTCTCCGCAGGCAGGTCGCGGCGGATCGATTTGATGCCGACCTTCGCACACGCCGAGTGCTTGCCCTTGACGTACGAGTGCGAGCCGGGGTCGTCGCCGACCAGCACGGTGGCCAGACCGACCTGGACCGGCAGCGCGGCGACCCGCGCCTTCAGGTCCTCGAACAGCGCGTCTCGGGTTTCCTTGCCGTTGAGCAGCGTCGCAGTCACGTCCTCATCCTCCCATTGGGCAGCGCCGCGATGCCCACCGACACCAGCGTCAGCACGACGCCGATCACCGTCGGCAACGCCAGGTGCCCGCTCACCGCGTCCAGCAGCACCGCCCCGATCAGCTGCCCGCTCACGGCGCACAACCCGACCATCAGCACACCGATGAACCGCACCGACACGATCGCGCCGCCCACGCCGACGATGCCGAGCAACCCGCCGAGGTAGAGCCACCACTCGGAAGGGAACGACTCCGGCATCCCGCGCGTGGCCACCAGGTTCACGAGCAGCAACGCCGTCGTGCCCGTGGTGAAGTTCACCAAGATCGTGGCCACCGAGTGCCCGGTGGCCTCGCGCACCAGCCCGTTCACCGCCTGCTGCCACCCCATCAGCAGGCCCGCGACCAGTGGCAGCACCGCGAGCCACAACGCGCCCGGCGACGTGAACTGGTGCGACACGGCGATCACCACGGCGACGACACCGACCGCCGCGCCGAGCACGCGAGTGATCGTCAACGGCTTGGGCTCTCCCGGCCCGAGCCCGCGCCGGTCCACGACCAGACTGCTCACGACCTGGCCGACGACCACCGCGACCGTGAACACCGCCACACCGATGGTCGCGATCGCGATCCCTTGCGACGCCACCAGAAACGCGCCGCTGATCCCGCCGATGCACTCCCACCAGCGGATCCGCCTGTGCACGAGCGCACTTCGCAACCGCGCGATGCCGTCCCGTCCGGACTGTCGCGACAGGACCAAGGCGATCAGCACGAGCAGACCGCCGCCAAATGAGATGAGCGCGGCCAGGAACCCGTTGTGCAACCCCTGCGCGAGCGACCCGTTGACCCGCCCCTGGACCGCGATCGCCACGCCGCCGACGGCCGCGAGCACACCACCGGTCACCTGCGTGGACCGTGACAACGCTCCTCCAGCCGAGACATCAGGGTTCTTGATCAGCTTTAACCTGGCACCTGCCCCGCGTTATGGTCGGGCCTCCACCGTTCGGCGCAGTGGCGGGGGACGTGTGCGATCCGGCGAGTTGCGGGGGAAGATGTTGGCGTGTCCGAGCCGAAGCCGTTGAACCCTACCGAGCAAGATGCTCTGGTTAAGCAGATCGGCCTGACTCTCATGCGGGCCGCGCCGGAGGACTGGCGCAGTGTTGTCGCGCAGTACCGAGCCACCGGCCGGTACTTCGAACTCGAGTCCGAGCTGAGGTTGCAGGACGGCAGCAAACGGGCGTGGGCGGTGCCGCAGGAGGTCGCGACGCTCTTCGCGCGGCTGCGGGCCGGCATGCACCGCGAGGGCCGGGGCAGTTGGACGAACGCCCGCTACCAGCTGGATCACCCGTCGAGCTACAACCTCGACTTCGACCGCGCCGAGCCGAACTGGCAGACGCCTCCGCCGCAGCAGGCGTACTTCGACGAGATGCGGTTCTTCCCGCGCGCGGACGAGAACGTGCCGGACTGGCTGCGCCGCAGGCTGAACCCGCCGACGCCGGTCTTCCGCACCGTCCGGGTGTTCGACGGCGCCGGTCCTGGCGGCCGCCCGTCGGTCAACCGGCCGCCGGTGCCGGAGCCCGAGGTCGCGCCGCTGCTCGCGTACCTGTCGAACGCGCCGGTCGCCGTGGCCGGTCGCGGTTTCGACGCGGACGTCCTGCACCCGGACAGCCCGCAGGTCGTGCCGTCCGGCTTCCAGACCGACGGCGCCTGGATCTGGCCCGCCGGCGTCTCCCACTACCTGCGCAAGTACGGCGTGCCGCCCGAGCCGGAGCTGGTCGAACGCGCCCGCGCCGCCGGTTTCACGTTGCCGGAGATCTCCGAGGAGACCAGGCTCGCCGCCGCCGCGAACCTCGGTGCGCCGGCCGCACCTCCCGGCACCGTGCTGCCTGTGCCGCCCGCACCAGAGCCGGAGCCGGAACCGGCCGCGGCCGCGGACGCGACGCAGTTCGTCCAGCAGCCGAAGTTCGACGACGAGCCGGCGCCCGCGTTCGACGAGGAGCCGCACGCCGACGCCACGCAGTACGTCCAGCAGCCGGACTTCGACGACGAGCCCGAGGCCGAGGTCGAGGAGTACGACTTCGAGCCGTTGACCTCCGACCCGGAGGCCGCCGAGGTCACGACCGAGCAGCCGCAGGTCCAGGCCGAGCCGGAGTCCGACCGCGCTGACGACGTCGACGACATCGGTGCCACGGTCGCGGTGGCGGTGCCTCCGATGGCCGGCGACGGTCCGCCCTATCGGGTGGTCTTCGACTCCGACGGCGTGCCCGACGTCGACGACCGGACCCTGCGCGACACCTACGGCGCGGGCATGGACCTCTTCGCCCCGCACCCGAGCGAGGTCGAGGAGCCGGTGGTCGTGGCGGAAGTTCCGGCAGAAGAACCGAACGAACCTGACGTCGGCCACGAAGAAGATGTCGTGGACGTTGTCGACGAGCCTCAGATCCCGACCGCGGGGCCGGACGAGCCCGAACTCCTCACGCACCACCGCGAGGAGGAGCGGACGGACAGCCTGGTCCCTGACGTCGAGGACCGCCCGCGCGACGTCATGCAGGACACGATGGCGTGGGCCCCGGCGGTGGACGAGCCGCTGGAGAGCCCGGCCGAGGTGACCGAGGAACACCCGGTCGTCGCGGTCGCGGAGGACGAGCCGGACCTGGCCGAGGACGAGCTGGAGTCCACCACGTCGTTCGAGTCCCAGTCCTTCGAGTCGCAGCCGTTCGAGTCCCAGCCGTTCGAAGCTCAGTCGTTCGAAGCTGAGCCGTTCGAGCAGGTTCACGTGCCGGAGCCGGTCGCCGAGCCTCTTCCGGTGCTGCCGGTTCCAGTGCCCGCTCCCGCACGCGTCGAGGAGACGACCCAGTTCGACGCGGCCCTTTTCAACGAACCGGAGATCGAACCGGAGCCGGAACCCGAGCCGGAGCCGGTGAAGCCGCCGCGGGTCGTCACGCCGGAGGAGGACCGCGAACTGGCCGGCACCCGCCGCGCGCTGGACGACCTGAGCGTGCCGCACGGCGTGTACCGGATCGGCGAGCCGTCAGACCGCACGTGGACGTTGCACCTCGACGGCGACAGCTGGGAGGTCTGCTGGTTCGACCACGGCCCGAAGAGCCCGGTGCGGTTCGACAAGGTCGAGGACGCTTCGGCGTACCTGGTCGGCAAGCTGGTGCTGGGCAACTTCCGCACGATCGTGCGTACCCCGCCCCCGCCTCCGCAACGGCCGATGGCCAACGGTTTCCGCGAGGAGCCGCGCCGCCCGGTTCCGCCGCAGCGCCCGCCGATGCCTCAGCCGCAGGCTCAGCAGGCGCCGCCGCCTCCTCCGCCACAGGCACCGGCTGCAGCGCCGGCACCAGCACCGGCACCGGTCGCCGTCCAGCAGGAAGAACCGTCGAAGCGGAAGTTCCCGATCTCACCGCTGGCCGGCGAGCCGCCGCTGACTTTGTTCCGCCACAAGCAGATGTTCGAGCTGCCGGCGGGCACCGAGGTCGACCGCTACGGCGACCAGGCCGGCAACCTCGTCTACGTGGCGGGCACGCCGTTCCCCGAACGCAGCCTCGTGCCGTCGTGGATCAACCGCCCGTACCGCGTGTACCGGTTGCGCCGTCCGCTCGAAGTGCTGAGCGGTGTCGCGGTGCCGTGGTTCGAGCAGCCCGGCGGCGGTACGGCCTACCTGCTGCCCAAGGCGATCGAGGAGATGGTCGCGGACGGCGTTCTGGTGGAGATCACGGGTTCAGCCGACAACTAGGCCGTACGCGGCCGCGAAAGCGATCGCCTGGTCGACGTCGATGAGGGCTCCGGCGAGCTTGGCTTGCCGGAGCCCGTTCGCGTCCAGCTTCGCCCCGCGCAGGTTCGCGCCTTCAAGCTTCGCGTCGAGCAGCCGCGCGCCCATCAGGTCCGCCTCGCCGAGGTCGGTGTTGCGCAGGTCCGCCTCGCTGAGGTTCGTCTCGCGGAACCGCTGCCCACCCAGTTTCAGGTCGTACAACGGCGCCTTCATGAACGACGCCAGCGTGAAGTCGACCTCGGTGAAGGTGATAGGCCGCAGCACGCAGTCCACGAAGTTCGAGCCCATGAGGCTGCACGAGTCGAACGACGACCGCGTCAGCACCGTGCGGTCGAAGGTGCACTGCCGGAACGCCGTCGCGTGGTGCTTCGACTCACCGAGGTCCGTCCGGGTGAAGTCGCACCGGGTGAACGTGCACCCCGTCGTGACGAGTTCGCGGAGATCGGCTTCGGTGAAGTCGCAGTCGGTGAAAGACCTCTTCTCCCAGTGCTGACCTGGCAGCACTGCGTCCGAGTAGTCCTCACCGATCTCTTCGACAGGGTTGTCCACTCTCACACTTTCGCACTGTCCACGTGTTGGTAACGTGCGGGTTGCCGGGCGACCTGCCCGACGTCAACGAGGACCGTCATTCGGGAAGGCTCATGACCCGCACGCCCGTGAACGTCACTGTCACCGGTGCGGCCGGCCAGATCGGCTACGCACTGCTCTTCCGCATCGCTTCCGGCCACCTGCTCGGCCCGGACACCCCGGTCAACCTTCGCCTGCTGGAGATCACCCCGGCGCTGAAGGCCGCCGAGGGCACCGCGATGGAGCTGGACGACTGCGCCTTCCCGCTGCTCAAGGGAATCACGATCACCGACGACGCGAAGACCGCGTTCGACGGCGTGAACGTGGCCCTGCTCGTCGGCGCCCGCCCCCGCACCAAGGGCATGGAGCGCGGCGACCTGCTCGAGGCGAACGGCGGCATCTTCAAGCCGCAGGGCGAGGCGATCAACGCCGGCGCCGCGGACGACGTGAAGGTGCTCGTGGTCGGCAACCCGGCCAACACCAATGCCCTCATCGCCCAGCAGCACGCGCCGGACGTCCCGCGCGAGCGCTTCACCGCGATGACGCGCCTCGACCACAACCGCGCCCTGTCGCAGCTGTCGAAGAAGCTGGGCGTCGCGGTCACCGAGATCGAGAACATGACGATCTGGGGCAACCACTCGGCCACCCAGTACCCCGACCTGTTCCACGCCAAGGTGGGTGGCAAGACCGCCGCCGAGGCCGTGAACGACCAGGCGTGGCTGGAGAACGACTTCATCCCGACCGTCGCCAAGCGCGGTGCGGCGATCATCGAGGCCCGTGGCGCGTCTTCGGCCGCTTCGGCCGCGAACGCCGCCATCGACCACATCTACGACTGGGTCAACGGCACCGAGTGGACCTCGATGGCCATCCCGTCGGACGGTTCGTACGGCGTGCCCGAGGGCATCATCTCGTCGTTCCCGGTCAAGTGCTCCGGTGGCTCGTACGAGATCATCCAGGGCCTGGAGATCGACGAGTTCTCCCGCGCCCGCATCGACGCTTCCGTGGCCGAGCTGGTCGAGGAGCGCGACGCCGTGAAGGGCCTCGGCCTCATCTAAATCGTGGCACTGTGAGCA
Organism: Lentzea alba; assembly: GCF_047445655.1. Lineage (GTDB taxonomy): Bacteria > Actinomycetota > Actinomycetes > Mycobacteriales > Pseudonocardiaceae > Lentzea > Lentzea alba_A. Next base: position 39,769 of record NZ_JAJAEG010000020.1, on the reverse strand, counting down.
CGTGCGCATTCCATGGGACGTGCCCCAGCCACAGCTCTCCGATGACGTGCATCCTGCGCTCGCTGACGCCGCCCGTGCGGCGTCAGCGGCGTACGGACGCGCCCGATCACTGCACACGCGCCTCGAGCTCCGCGAAGAAGTGGCGGACGGCGCCGACGGAACACCGACGATGCGTGTCGATCGCATCGTCGAGGACGCGATCCTGGAATCCATCCACCGCAGTCGCGTGAACCTGCTGTCCGAGGAAGCCGGGTTCGTCGACAACGGTTCCTCGATCACCCTGGTCATCGACCCGGTCGACGGGTCGGCGAACGCCGCGTTCGGCGTTCCTCTCTCGTGCTTCGCCGGCGCTCTCGTCGAGGACGGCACGGCCAAAGAAGCACTCACGACATGGTTCGACACGGGCCGTGCGTGGCATGCGCGCGCAGGAGTTCCGACGTCGTTCCGCACGACCGGACGTACGACGCTGGATGGCGCGTCCGTGTGTTTGATGCGGCCGAAGACAGGCACGCAGGACGCGTGGCTGCGCATCGCGAACCGCGCCGACCGCATCCGGGTCCTCTGCACGACCTGCCTGGAGACCATGCTGGTCGCCGAGGGCACCGTCGACGCCTTCATCGATCCGGGCAGCGACACGCACCGGATCATGGACCTGGCAACGGCGCTGGTCACCGTGCCCGCGGCAGGCGGCGTGCTGGTCGACCTGAAGGGGCGCCCGTTCACGTTCGAACCCGACCTGACCCACCGGTGGTCAGGCGTGGCGGCAGCAACCCCTCAGCTCGCCGAGGAGTTGATCAAAACCGTGCTCGACGGCTAAACGGATCCGCGCGGCTCGACGATGCAGTCGGGGCCGGGGAACACCAGGCCCTCGTGGCCGTCGTTGAAGCGGACCAGGTACGGCGGCTGGCCGTCGGTCCCGCGCACTTCGAGGATCTCGCCCAGGCGCTCTTCTAGTCCTACTGAGCGGCTGTGGACGTGGAGCCTGTCACCAACTGTTGCTTGCATGATGCTGCAACACCTCCGGTGTGCGGCGTGAGGCTTGGCGCGTTGAACGCGTTAAAGACTAGGCCGACACCGGAGGTGCGCAACAGGGCTCAAGTGCTCATCCGCCGCAGGCCGCGGAGACCTTCGCGACGAGGTCGGCCTTCTGCTGCACCCAGTCCGCGGCGGAGTTGACGTTCTGCATGCCGTTCGCAGCCTCTTCCAGAGCCTTCTTCACCTGCTCGTCAGGCGAGGAGTTCGCGAGGTTCTCGAGCTCCTTGGCCTTGGCCTGGGTCTCCTCCAGCGCCTTCTGCGGGTCGCTCAGGTCCGGCGAGAAGCCCACGAGCTGGATCGCGTCGGCGCACAGCTTCACCTTGTCCGCGGTGTCACTGACGCCCTGGATCGCGTCGCACGCCGTCAGGCTTCCCAACGCGATGACGGCTGCCGCCAGCGTCCCAACTAGGCGCATTCGCTCTCCTCTTGCCCGATGTGTCCGTTTGTGTCACTGACGACTCTACCGAGGTACGTCCTGCGCGACCTGGCGTTGGTAGAGCTTGCGGATGACGTCGTCGATTTCCGGCTCCACGACGGCGAGGTCGTGGACCTCCACCTGCCGCACCACCTGGGTGATCAACTGTGCCGCCGTCGTCTCCGCCCTCCTGAACGTGAGGTGGTGACGCAGCCCGTTCGCCTCGCTGCGCACCGCCGTTACTCCAGGGACGTCCGGCGCCGGGCCGGGTTCCCTGAGGTCGATGACGAGCTCGCGTTCCGGGGTGACCTCCTCTCGCAGCACGTCCAGCGGGCCGTCGGCGAGCACCTTGCCGTGGTCGATCACCATCAACCGGGGACAGAGGCGCTCGATGTCGTCCAGGTCGTGCGTGGTGAGCAGGAGCGTCGTGCCGCGGCGGATGTTGATGTCCTTGAGGAACTCCCGCAGGCGTTCCTTGGACTCCAGGTCCAGGCCGATCGTCGGTTCGTCGAGCACCAGCAGCTCCGGCGCGTGCAGGAGAGCCGCGGTGATCTCGCCGCGCATCCGTTGGCCCAGCGAGAGCTGTCGCACCGGCGTGATCAGAAGCTCTTGCAGGCCAAGGAGTTCGACGCACTCGTCGAGCCTGGTTCTGTAGTCCTGCGCCGACACCCGGTAGATGGACTTGAGCAGGTCGAAGCTGTCCTTGAGCGGCAGGTCCCACCAGAGCTGGCTGCGCTGGCCGAACACGACGCCGATGCGCTTCGCGAGATCGCGTCTTGCCTTGGACGGATCCACGCCGCTGACCCGGAGGTGACCGCTGGTGGGCACCAGGATCCCGGTCAGCATCTTGATCGTCGTGGACTTGCCGGCACCGTTCGGCCCGACGTATCCGACGGCTTCACCGGCCTTGACGTCGAACGTGACGCCGTCGACCGCCGTGACGGTCTTGTAGTTGCGCCGCAAGCCTTTCGACGTGGCGACCTTGAACTCCCTGCGAAGCTCCCTGACCTCGATCATGATCCTGTTCCCCGGTAGTGCCTGACCGCGAAGCGCCACACGAGCCCGGCGGCGGTCGCCGCCAGTGCCGCGACGAGCGGTGATGTCCAGCCGACCCAGCCAGGCAGGCCGAGCGGGTCCTGCTTCCCGAGCAGAGCGAGGCTCGGGTAGTACGCCACGAACGCCCCCGGCACGACGTACGCCATCACGAAGCGCAGCGGCCGCGTGTAGACGTTGATCGGGTACGACGTGAAGGCGTTGCTGCCGTAGGTGACGGCGTTGGAGAACTCGCGGCCCTCGATGATCCAGAAGCACACCGAGCACGCCACGATCCAGACCGAGCTGAAGATGACCGCCGCGGCGATCGGCGCGGCGATGGTCAGCGCGACCTTCGCCGCCGTCCACTCGACGGGGACGTGGGTGAGCGCGTAGATCATCACGGCGAGCGCGCCGACGATGCGCCCGATCCTGCGCAGCCGGATGTCCGACACCATGATCTGCGGCAACGTGCCGAGCGGCCGCATCAGCAGCACGTCGAAGCTGCCGGTGCGGATGTAGGTCGGCAGGTTGTCGAGCTGCCCGGCGAAGAGGTCCGCGACCCCGAACCCGGCGCCCGCGATGGCGTACATCAGCAGCACTTCGTTCTTGGTGAATCCGCCGAGCGCGCTGACCTGGCCGAACAGCACCAGGATGACGATCAGTTCGATCCACTGCGCCAGGATCTGGGTGACGAAGTCCAGCGCGAACGAGGCGCGGTACGACATCTGGCTGCGCAGGCGTGCGCCGATGAGCCTGGGGTAGATGACGTCAGCCACCCTGGACCACCACCTTGCGCACGGCCCGTTGCAACGCGAAGTGGCCCAGCGCCAGGATCACCGCAGCCCAGAACACTTGGTAGAGCAGGAGCTTCCCGGGGTTGCCGTGCCCGAGGAACACGTCGATCGGTGCCTGCAGCAGCGCCGGGAACGGCGTCATCCACAGCACCTCCCGCGCCCACTCCGGGAAGAACGCGACGGGCACGGTCAGCCCGCACAGCAGGCCGGACGAGATGTTCCAGAACCCGAACAGCCCGCGGTTGTCGATCAGCCAGAACGCGCTGATCTCGATCAGGAACCGGCAGCCGAAGCAGATGACCAGCGCGATGACCGAGCTGACCAGGAAGAGCGGCCACTGGTAGGCGTTCTCGGGGAACCGGAACGGGAACAACAGCATGCCGATCAGCATCGGCGGCGCGAGCCTGGCCAGGAACGCGTACCCGCCGCGGCCGAGGTCCTCCGCGAGGAGCGCACCCTGCAGGTGCCACGGCCGGTACAGATCGACGACGACGTCACCGGATCGCACGCGCTCGGCGAGCTCGTTGTTCCCCCACAAGAGGATGAACCCGAGCAGCCCCTGCCCGATCCAGACGTAGGTGTTAGCAGCAGCGACGTCGTATTCCGCGATCTCGCCGTTCGCCGCCTTGAGCGCGGCGACGATGACGGAGACCCGGAGCAGGCCGAAGACCACGTTCGCGGTCATTCCGGCCAGCATCGCTTGTCGGTAGGTCGAGTACCTTCGGAATCCAGCAATGATCAAATCGGCGTGAACACGCACGTCGGTCCACGTTACAGACCGTCGCAAGTGGAATTGTTCAACTGCCGAAAGCGCTGTTCACGACCTCGCCCTCCTCGGGGTCCGAGCCGAGGCAGAGGAAGTAGCTGCGCGTGCCGTCCTTGAACCCGACGGCGGCCATCTCCCAGCCGGTCGTGTCGACGGTCGGCCGCGTGTTCGCCTTCATCACCGCAGGGGTGCACACGTTCACGATCTCGGCCGAGTTCAGCATCTCCTCCGAGCTGACTCCGGGGATGTCCCCGGAGAGCCAGCCGCCCGCGAACGCCTCCCAGTAGTGCTCGTCCGCACAGCTGCCGACCTTGCGAGCGGTGGCGGGCTGGCCGCCGACCTCGTTGATGCCGCGGAAGCAGGTCGACTGGTCGATGCAGAACCCGCTGTCGCACTTCTTGAGGAACGGCGGGACGTCCTCGGCCCCGCCCTGCTGGGTCGTCGCCGGCCCAGGCCCTTGGGCGCCTGCCTTTTTGTTGTCGAACAGGTTCCACGCGATCACGCCGCCGACGAGAACGACGACAAGTGCCGCGGCGGCGACGAACGGCCACACCTTGCGCTTCGGCGGCGCTCCAACCGGCACCGTGGGCTGCCGCATCGGGTCGAGCAGCTCGTCGCGCAGTTGTGCCGCACTTGGCGTGCGCAGGTTGGCGTCGGGGTGCAGGGCCCGTGCGAGGGTCTCGTGCAGCGCCGGCGGTACTCCGTTGACCGCGGGCACCGGCCTGCGCAGGATCTCGCCGAGCTGGTCAAAGCTGCTGATCGGCCACGGCACCGGACGCGGCGGCTTGCCGGCGAGCAACGTGTAGAGCGTGGCGGCGAGCGAGTAGACGTCGGCCTGCGGCGTCGGTTCGGCCATCGCGAACGCTTCCGGCGGCGCGTAACTGGGGCTCAGGGCGTCCCTGGTGACCGTGCTGCCGCCCTGCGCGTCGAGCAGCGCCGCGAGCCCGAAGTCGGCCAGCTTCGGCGTGCCGTAGCGGTCGACGAGGATGTTGCCGGGCTTGATGTCCCGGTGCAGCACGCCTTCTTGATGTGCGGCGGCGAGTGCGTCCGCGAGTTTTACGCCGAGGTCGCGGACCTGTTCGTGGTGCAACGGCCCGCGTGCGTCGAGCTGGTCGGCGAGCGAACCGCCCGTGCACAGCTCCATGACCATGTACGGCGTGCCCTGGGCGGTGATGTTCGCGTCGTGCACCCCGACGACGTGCGGATGCCCGGACAGCTTGGCCGCCGCGTGCGCCTCGCGGAGGAACCGGCGCCGGTCCCGTTCGTCGGCGAGCACCCGGTTGTCGATCTTCACCGCGACGTCACGGCCCAGCTGGGCCTGGTGGGCGCGGTAGACGGTGGCGAACCCGCCTGCGCCCAACGGTCTCAGGTCGGTCAGGCCGGGAATGTGGGGTGCGGTCACGCGCGCACCCTAACCGGTGAAGACGCTGCCTTTGCTCGTGACGTTCTTGCCTGGCCCGGCAATGCAGTGGAAGTAGGGCTTCTTGCCCTTCGTCAGCGGCAGCACGGCCCACGCGGTGAACTCCACCGGCTTGCGGGCCCGCTCCTTCATGACCCTCTCCGTGCAGAACTTCCTGGGTTCCGGCAGCGCCTGGATCTCCTTGAGCGTCAGCTCCGCGGCGTTCGGCGGCAGCCACCCACCGCTGTACGCCTCCCAGACGTGCTCCTCGTCGCAGGTCGGCGCCCGCGGAGCCGACCGCTTGCCGTCGATGGTGATCACCCGCTGGTAGCAGGCAGGCTCGCTGAGGCACATCCCGTCGCCGCACTCGACCAGGCCGGCGCTCGACTTCTCGGTGCCGCGCAACAGGAAGTAGCCGCTGGTGCCAGCGATGACCAGCAGCGCGACCACGGCTGCCGCGATCCACGGCCAGCGGTTCCTCTTGGCCTCCTTGCCTTTGAGCTCGTCCCGGAACTGCTCGGCGCTCTTGGTCCGGCGCTCGGTGTCGGGCTCGAGCGCGTGGACGAGCGTTTCCATGAACTGCTCGGACGCCTGCGGAACCGTGGGCACCGGCGACTTCAGGATCTCCGCCAGGTGGTCGAAGCTCTTGACGGGCCAAGGGATTTCCCTCGGCGGCCGATTCGCCAGCAACGTGTAGAGCGTGGCGGCGAGAGAGTAGACGTCCGTCTGCGGCGTCGGTGCGGTCATCGCGAACGCCTCGGGCGCCGCGTAGTTGGGGCTGAGCGCATCCCGCGTCGCCGTGCTGTCCGCGCTGCCGTCCAGGATCGCGGCCAGCCCGAAGTCGCTGAGCTTCACCGCGCCGTGCGCGTCGACCAGCACGTTCGCCGGCTTGATGTCCCGGTGCAGGATGCCCTGCGCGTGCGCAGTCGCCACGGCGTCCGCGAGCTGCACGCCGATCTCCCGCACCCGCTCGGCTTTCAGCGGTCCTGCGGTGAGCTCGTCGGCGAGCGTTCCCTTGCACAGCTCCATGACCAGGAACGGCCGCCCGTCCGCGGTGATCCCGGAGTCGTGCACCGTCACGACGTGCGGGTGACTGGACAGGCGACCGGCGGCGTGCGCCTCGCGCAGGAACCGCCGCCGGTCCCGTTCGTCGTGCAGGGGCCGGTCACCGATCTTGACGGCGACCTCCCGCCCCAGCTGAGCCTGCCGCGCCCGGTAAACGGTGGCGAACCCGCCGTGGCCGAGTGGTCGGAGATCGGTCAGGCCGGGGACGTGCGGTGCGCTCACGCCCCGCAGCGTAGTGATCCGCTCCGCAGCGCGTGGCCACTTGTGTTGTCATCGTCAGACCACAGAACGGTCTTCTTGCCGTTGACACAGCTCGGCGAGATCGCAAAGCCTTCCAGGTTCACGTTCGGCAGCTTGCTCGGCCGGTCGTACGTGGCCGAGACCTTGAAGTTCCCGCCGCTGACCGTGAGGGTCGTGGAGCGCCCGCTGCAGTTGTTGTCGCAGACCGCCCACAGCTTGCCGCCGTCGAACTCCAGGTCCATCACCTGCTTGTGCCCGCTGGCGAACTTGGTGATGAGCTTGGCGGTTCCTTGCAGGGCGTAGACGTACACCTCACCGGTGGCCTCAAGCCCGACCGCGAACAACCCGCTGCCGTGACCGGGGTAGTCGGCGGGGTTGTACGTCTTCCCGCTGCTGTCCTTGAAGCCGTTGCTCGTGAGGTAGGAGTCCGGCAGCCACGAAATGGCCTCGGGCCCGTCGTTGGGGTCGACCTCGGGCATGCCCCCGAGCGCCCACTCGGCTGTGGCGGCGCTCCCGGTGCCGTACTTCAGGATCATCGGTGAGCTGGTGTCGCCGTTGTTGTTGTCCCGCTCAACGGCGACGAAGAGCCCGTCCGGCGTGAAGACCACACCCTCGGCGTCGGGGTCGCCCTGCCCGTCCTTGAACTTGAGCGACCGCTTCTGGTCGACCTTCCACGTGCTGCCGCTGGGCACGAGCCGGTAGAGCGTCGACGGCCCGTTCTTCACCGCCCACACGACGTTCGGGCTCTCGAACGACAGCCCGCTCAGGTTCGTCCCGAACACGTTCGTGCCGTCAGCGGTCTTCGTGGCGGAGTCGCCAGGCCACGTGGTGGCAGCGCCCGCGGAGGCGGCCATCATCCCCAGCGCGACGACCGCGAACACGCCAATAACCTTGATGCGCAACGCAAACGCCCCTTCTCGCACGAGATGCTGTGGCACCTCGGTCGGGCTGGCGGCGTGCGTCCAGTGGACCAGACAGCGGCGTTTCGGTGCTACTTCTTCGCGGCGGCCTTCGCGGCCTTCTTGAAGTCCCGGACCTCGAGCAGCGACTTCTGATCGGTCACGTCGGCGACGCTGCGCCTGCTCTCGGCCTCGCCGTAGTGCCCAGCGGCCTCGCGCCACCCCTCGGGCGTGACGTCGAACTGTTTGCCCAGAAGGGCGAGGAAGATCTTGGCCTTCTGGTCACCGAACCCGGGCAGCGCCTTGAGCCGCTTGAACACCGCATCGCCGTCGCCCTCGGCCCAGATGCGGGTGACGTCGCCGTCGTACTGCTCGACGACGAACTGCGAGAGCGCCTGCACCCGCTTGGCCATGGAACCGGGGAAGCGGTGCACGGCGGGCGGCGTCGCCATGATCGTGGCGAAGGCCTCGGGGTCGGCCTCGGCGATGCGGTGCACGTCCAGGCCGCCCATGCGGTCGGCGAGCACCTTCGGGCCGGAGAAGGCCTTCTCCATCGGGATCTGCTGGTCCAGCAACATTCCCAAGAGCAGTGCGAACCGGTCTGACGCCAGCAGGGCGTCCGCGTCGGGGTTCTGCGCGAGGCACACCGTGCGGGTCATGGCGCACATCGTGACACGTCACCCGGAAGATCGCCGGTACCGGCCGGGCGCGACTCCGAACGCCCTCTTGAACGCCGCTGCGAAGGCGAATTCCGAGGTGTAACCGACTGCTGTGGCCACCGCGCTGAGCGGTGCGTCGGTGGAGCGCAGCTCGCGGGCCGCGAGGGTCATCCGCCACCACGTCAGGTAGCCCAGCGGTGGTTGGCCGGTCTGTGCGGTGAAGCGACGGGCGAACGTTGCGCGGGACAGGCCTGCGGTGCGAGCCAGTGAGGCCACGGTCCACGTTGCGGCGGGGTTGTCGTGCATCGCCTGCAGAGCGGCGGCCGTCGGGTGGTCGCGCAACGCTGCGGCCCAGCCTGTGGTCGTGGTGCCGCACCAGGAACGGAGTGCGTGCACCAGAAGGACGTCCAGCAATGCGGGGATCAGGGCTGCGCTGCCGAGGTTCGGCTGGGCCAGTTCGGTGTTCAGCAGCGTGGTGGCGGGAGAGGACCCGCGGAGCAGCGGTGGCAGCGAGCGCAGCAGCGGGTGCATGCGGGGTGGGTCGACCTCATAGGCGCCGCACAGGGTCACGCACGGGCCGTCACCGGACATCATGTGGCCTTTGTCGGCCACCACGACGATGTCGCCGGCTCGCAGCGTCTGGTCGTCCACCCGACAGGTTCCCGAGGCCACGACGTGAAATCCCAGCGAGCCGGGCACTGGTGGGTACCACTGCTCCCACGGGCCGTCGTACTCGCTGCGATGCGAACGCGGTGTGCCGGTGCGCATCACGGTCAGCACGTCGCTCAGCACGTCCATGGCGAGACGCTCGCACATGAACTTGAGCCGAACAAACATGGATCGTCTCGGAGCCTCGGCCATAGCGTCGGGGATGTGAAGATCGCGCGCATAGCTGAGTTCGGTGGTCCGGACGTGATCAGGTTCGACGACGTGCCGCTGCCGCAGCCAGGGCCGGACGAGGTGCTGGTGCGGGTGGAGGCGACCAGCTTCAACCCCACCGAGGTCGGGGTGCGCCAGGGGCTGGTCCCGGTGGCACTGCCGTTCTCGCTCGGCTGGGATGTCGCGGGCACGGTGGTGGGCACCGGCGAGCGGGTGATCGGGTTCCTCGACGGTGGCGCTGCGGCCGAGTTCGTCGTTGCCCCGAGGGACAGGCTCGTGCCGGCGCCGCGGAGTGTGTCGCTGCGTCACGCGGCCGCGCTGCCGCTGGCGGGGCTCACCGCCTGGCAGGCGGTCGCGGAGGCGCGTCTGCAGCCGGGGGAACGGGTGCTGGTCAACGGCGCGGGCGGGGGCATCGGCGGGTTTGTCGTGCAGCTTGCGAAACGGGCCGGTGCACACGTGATCGCGACCGCGTCGGAGCGCAGTGCGGCTGTGGTGAAGGCGTTCGGGGCGGGCGAGGTCGTCGACTACACGCGGGATCCGTTGCCGCGGGACGTGGACGTCGTGCTCAACCTCGTTGCCGCGGTGGAGGTGCCGGCGGGACGGATCGTCTCCGTCACGACCAAGATCGGCACACATGTGATCGCGCGCTACGACCGCGCCGTGCTCGAAGCGCTCGTGTCTCTGGTCGACCGCGGCGAACTGGTGCTCGACGTCTCCGAGGAACTGTCGCTCGACGCATTGCGCGAGGTGCATCGGCGGAGCGAGGCGGGCGACATCCGGGGAAAGATCGTGCTCACGCCCTGAGTCGCGTTCAAGACCCTGAAACAGCCCGAAGGGGCGGCCGCTGGAAAGCGACCGCCCCTTCGAGGAAATGTTCTTACGATTCGTGCGAGTGGTACCAGGATTAGTTACGGAGCCTGGTACGCGGTGAACTGCTGGTTGGCACCGCTGTGGCAGTCCCACTGCGTCATGATGGCGCCACGCTGCGTGGAGCCGTTGAAGACCTCGAGGCACTTACCGGACTTGCGGTTCTTCAGCAGAACGGTGTCGTCGTCCGGGGTGTTCGGGTCGTTCAGGACGTCGATGAACTCCCACTTCTGGTTCGCACCGTTGTGGCAGGTCCACTGGATGATCGGCGTGCCGTTGGCGAGGTCACCGTTGTAGAGGTCGATGCACTTGCCCGACTTGCGGTTGATGAACACGACCGAGATGCCCTCGGAGTTGCCGTCGACCGTGAACAGCGGCGCGAACTGCTGGTTCTCGAGGCCGTGGCAGTCCCACTGGATGATGGCCGCGCCGTTGTCGGCACCGCCGTTGAAGAGGTCGACGCACTGGAGCAGGTCCATGTGCTTCGGCGAGAGGACCCAGTAGAACGGGTCGGTCGGCGCAGCGGCGGCAGCCTTGATGTCGGACTTGCTCGGGATGTCGGCGCGGTCCCAGTTCGGCGCGGCCTGGGCCGAGCCGGCGAACGCGAGCGAGACGGCGGCCGCGGTGGCGGCGATGATCGTGGCGACTCTACCGGCGATCTTCATCTAGCATTTCCCCCAAGATTGTTTTCATGTCAAAAAAGCGCGCTGAGGTACGCGTGAGACCTGTGCAGGTCGAACGTGATGTGTGAGATCCCCCCAGTGCTGGAGGGAATATTTCAGGCTGTGGTCGCCAAGTCAAGACTCATTTAAAGTGGCCCATATCGCGTAACGCTCGCTCGTCCGTCCTTCACGACTCGGCCCGGTCACCGGGCCGGTCTGCAACGCGTGCGGCGACTGCTTCCGTCCCCCGGCGCAAGGGTTCCGGAGAAGGGGAAGTTCCAGATGAGACGGATTGCGTGACGGGCCGGACGAGGTCGGGTCAGGCGCCGGCGACCCTGACCTCGGAGACCACCTGGCGCACCAGCACGCGCAGCGCCTCGCGGTCGACCGTGGCCGGGTCGTCGGCCAGCCAGTCGCCGATCTCGCGCACGAACTGGTCCGGGGTCATCGGCGGCACCTCGAAGTCGAGGTCGTCGTCGCACGTGACCTCGCCGGCGCGGCTCGGGTAGATGATCAGGGCGCCGCGGATCTCCAGCCACGGCAGCATCTCCGCGAAGCGCTCGACGCCGTCCAGCAGTTGCGAGCCGCCGCCGCGGAACGGGTGGCCGTTGCGCCAGAGCTCGCCGTCCTCGTCGCAGTAGTAGTGGCCGGGCAGCCACGACTTCGACTCGATCAAGACCAACCGCCTGCCGCACAGCAGTGCGTGGTCGATGTCGGTGAAGACCGAACCGGGCCACGCGAGGCCGTGGAAGATGCGCACTCCCGGTAGCTGCGTCATGTACTCGGTCAGCAGTCCGGCCGTCAGCCGTTCGCGTCTGTTTTCACCCGGACGGCCGAAAATGGTGTTCCCGTCGTACTCCCCGGCGAACGCCCGTTCGGCCCGCACGGTCGTGATGTAGCGGCGCACCAGTCGGAACGCCCCGTAACCGGCGCCCGCCACGAGCGGCAGCCAGACGGCCAGCAACAGCGGCGACAACGGCATCGCCAACGGGATGAGCAGGACGAACCACCCGCCGATCGCGGCCGCCGCCGGGGCGTGCCCGAGGCCTGTTGCGGGCACGTAGCGGACCCGCTGGCCCAGGTCGATGCGGTTCCACCAGTCCATCGAGCCGAGGTCGACACGGGGTCGCGGCGCGTGGAAGTTCGGGTCGTCACCGAAGTCGCGCAGCCGGCCCGCGCGCCCCGTTCGGCGAGGTCGCGGGCGTGCCTGGGGGCGTACGACCGGTGGCGGGGGAGCGGCCGGGCGGTCGTAGTCGGCGCGCCGGACCGGGTCCTTCAGCGTCTCGTAGGCCTCCTGGAGCAGGCGGAAGCTGCCAGACGTCCCACCCGCGTCGGGGTGCATGACCTTGGCGAGAGAGCGGTAGGCCGACTTGATCTCCGAGGCACTGGCGCCCCGGCTGACACCGAGCAACTCGTAGTAGTCGATCCCTGGCACGACACCGTCCAGTCCGAGGTTGGTGCATGAACCTTATTGGGTCCAACACTTTCGCAGGGCATACGGCCCGGAGTTCACGGACTAGTGTGGTCGTACGCAGTGCGAAGGGGCCTGTAGCGCAGTGGTCGACGCGCCCTCCGGCACGGAGGGAGAACGCCGGTTCGAATCCGGCCGGTCCCGCTCAGCACGAGGCATCCTCCCTGGCTCGGTCCTTCCCTCGAACGTCTACGGCCCGGTCGCGTTCCCGGTTCAGCCATTGACGTCAGTGGTCTAGTCCACCTAGCTTGGGGAGCAAGCGCCGCCGCGCCGTCACCCATCGAGGAGACCGCATGTTCAGGCGCAGAATCATCGCGGCAGCGACAGCCCTCTTAACGGCAGCCACCCTTGCGGCACCGGCATCACGAGCAGCGCAGGAAGACGTCGGCGCTCAGGCCATCGCCAACCGCGTCGTCGGCTACTTCGTGCAGTGGGGCGTCTACCAGCGCAACTACCACGTGAAGAACATCCGCACGTCCGGCTCGTCCAGCAAGCTCACGCACATCAACTACGCGTTCGGCAACGTCTCCGGCGGCCGTTGCGTGCTCGGCGACGCCTACGCCGACTACGACAAGTTCTACGACGCGGCGTCCTCTGTGGACGGTACGTCCGACACGTGGGACACGGGCGCGCTGCGCGGCAACTTCAACCAGCTGCGCAAGCTGAAGAAGCTGCACCCCAACCTGAAGATCTTGTTCTCGTTCGGCGGCTGGACCTGGTCCGGCGGCTTCCCGGCGGCAGCGAGCAGTCCGAGCGCGGCGGCGGCGTTCGCGGACTCCTGCTACCGGCTCGTCGAGGACCCGCGCTGGGCGGACGTGTTCGACGGCATCGACATCGACTGGGAGTACCCCAACGCGTGCGGACTCACCTGTGACACCAGCGGTTTCAACTCGTTCAAGACGCTGATGCAGGCCGTGCGCAACCGCTTCGGCAGCAGCAACCTCGTGACCGCCGCGATCACCGCGGACGCGTCCACCGGCGGCAAGATCGACAAGGCGGACTACGCCGGCGCCGCGCAGTACGTGAACTGGTACAACCCGATGACGTACGACTTCTTCGGCGCCTGGGCCGCGCAGGGCCCGACCGCACCGCACTCGCCGCTCACCAGCTACCCCGGCATCCCGCAGCAGGGTTTCAACACCGACGCGGCGATCCAGAAGCTGAAGAGCAAGGGCATCCCGGCGAACAAGATGTTGCTGGGCCTCGGTTTCTACGGCCGCGGCTGGACCGGCGTCACCCAGTCCGCACCCGGCGGCACGGCCACCGGCGCCGCACCGGGCACCTACGAGGCAGGCATCGAGGACTACAAGGTCCTCAAGGGCCGTTGCCCGGCCAACGGAACCGTCGCCGGGACCGCGTATGCCAAGTGCGGCAGCCAGTGGTGGAGTTACGACACCCCGGCCACGGTCCGCAGCAAGATCTCGTGGGCCAGCGGCCAGAACATGGGCGGCGTGTTCTTCTGGGAGCTCTCCGGTGACACGACCAACGGTGAGCTGATCAGCGCGATCCGCAGCGGCATCGGCTGACGAACCACGCGTGCCGGGCCCGGCGAAACCGGGTCCGGCACGAACGATCAGCAGCCGCTCGACGGGACGATCACTTCCCAGGTGGAGTCCGCGTCCCAGTCCGCGAGGCCGAACGCGCAGGTGCTTCCCGGCGAGTAGATCAGGTTGCCGTAGTGCCGGCCGGGCGTGGGCCTGGCGTCGTAGCGGACGATCTTGCCCCGTCCGGTGTCCTCCACGGACAGCTCCAGGCTGGGAGTGCCGCCCCCGTAGTTCGGCACCTCGATCCAGTTCGTCTTGCACACGGTGGAGTAGTACAGGAAGAAAGTGCCCTTCGAGCTCGCCTTGCGGCCCGCCTCGACCCGGCTCGCCCCGCACCCGCTGTCGTACGGGTCCTTGTGGTCGCAGCCGGCGCCCGTGCAGGTGACGGCAGCCGTCACCGGCGCTGCTGTCGGAGCGGCACTCACGGAGGCCGTGGCGCCACCGAGCATCGCGACGGTGAGCCCAGCGGTCACGGCTGCACTGGTCAGCAGTTTGTTCTTCACAGGATCAACGTAGAGCCGGGTTCACGGTGTGATCGAGGCATTTGACCAGACACAAAGGGTCGGATCGGCGCAGGATGTTCGGGTGGACGCACTCGAACACCTGCGCGCTCTCTGCCTTGCGCTGCCCGAGGTCACCGAACGCCTGAGCCACGGCGAACCCACCTGGTTCGTCCGCGGCAAGAAGACCTTCGTGACGTTCGCCGACCACCACCACGACGACCGGCGAGCGTTCTGGTGCGCCGCGGGCCCGGACGTCCAGCAAACACTCGTGGCCCAGGCCCCGGAGAGCTACTTCCGCCCGCCCTACGTCGGCCACCGCGGCTGGCTCGGCGTCTACCTCGACGTCCCCCTGGACTGGGACGTGATCGCGGACCTCGTCGAGGACGCCTATCGGGTGATTGCCCCGAAGACGCTGGTCGCGCAACTCGACGATCGAGTTGCCGACCCGGCTGACCTGCCGCAGTCTTCCGCGCATGGCGACCTGTGACGTCTGTGGCAACGAGTACTGGATGGCCTTCGAGGTGCGCACCGTCGGCGGCGGCGTGCACACGTTCGACAGCTTCGAGTGCGCGATCCAGCGCCTTGCCCCGCGCTGCGAGCACTGCGACTGCCGCGTGATCGGGCACGGTGTGGAGGTGGAGGGCCGCTTCTTCTGCTGTGCCCACTGCGCGCGTTCCGCGTCTGCGGACCTGGGTGCGCAGATCCGCGACACCGTGGGTGCCCATCCGGGTTAACCGAGTACGAGGTCCAGGCTCAGAGGCACGGGCGGCGGCAGCTCGTCCGTGCCCACCCGGAACGCCTCCAAGAGGTAGGCGACCAGGCGCTGCGACGCGGCCACCGCCTGCTCCACCGGCACGCTCGCAAGGCCGCCGTTGGCCACGAGCACCAGCGTCAGGTCGTGCGGCGAGAAGTCGGCTCGCAGCTGTCCGCTGGCCTGCGCGCGTTCCACCAGCGCCGCGAACGCGTGCCACGTGCGGTCCCGCA
This sequence comes from Lentzea alba, assembly GCF_047445655.1. Taxonomy (GTDB): domain Bacteria; phylum Actinomycetota; class Actinomycetes; order Mycobacteriales; family Pseudonocardiaceae; genus Lentzea; species Lentzea alba_A. The sequence continues at coordinate 24,552 of NZ_JAJAEG010000020.1, read as the reverse complement.
CCTCGGAGTGCAGGTCGGGGAACGTGGCGACGAAGGCGGCGGTGAACCCGCGGTCGGTCGCCTGCAGCAGGCACACCTTCTCCAGCACCGTGTGGAACCCGCGCCACGGGTCAGGATCGGTCAGCGCCTCCTCGATCACGGCCTGGCACACCGCGAACTGCTCGCCGAACGCCTCCAGGACCAGCGACTCCTTGGTGGGGAAGCGCCGGTACAACGTCGCTACACCAACGCGCGCGCGTCGGGCGATCGCGGCCATCGGCACTTCCAGGCCGCGCTCGGCGAACAACTCCCGTGCGACGGCCAGCACTCGTGCGCGGTTCGCCCGCGCGTCTGCACGCAACTGAGAATCCGAGGCGGTCACTTCTTCTCACTTCCGGCCAAGCGGACGGGGGTCTCCACTTAGCAGGCTACGTTGGAAGCCATGGACTTCAAGGGACCGTGGGTGCGCCGCATCAACAACGTGATGGTCGCACTGCGCGACGCGCCGATCGTGGGCAAGCTCGTGCGCAAGGGCATCACCGTCGTGTCCTACACGGGCCGCCGCTCCGGTCGCACGTTCACCACACCCGTTGGCTACCGACGAAAAGGCGACCAGGTCGAGATCCAGGTGATGATGCCGGACGCGAAGACGTGGTGGCGCAACTTCAACGGCGAGGGCGGCCCGCTCACGCTCGAACTCGACGGCGCCGAAAAGGTCGGACACGCGACATCGCACCGTGACGACCGAGGTCGGGTCACGGTGCGAGTGCAGCTCTGAAACCCTTACACAGCAGCCAATCGGCGGCGTTCCAGGAACGCGGCCGCCAGGTAGGCGCCGCCGCCCAGCACCGCCAGCACCCCGAAGAACCCGGGCGCCGGTACGAACAGCGAAGCGGCCGCGACCAGCGCCAGCCACGTGCCCAGGTTGTAGTGCAACGCGTTGGCTCGGACGGCTCCCTCGGCGATGTAGATCAGCCCGACCACGATCGTCGAACCGGCCGGCCAGAGCACGGTCTGCAGCTCCGGTTTGTCGAACACCGTGCTCAGCCCGGTGATCGCCAGCGCCAGCGCGACGAACCCGGTGACCCAGGCCGTGCCGACCAGCTTCTCCGCACGGCGTCGGGCCTCCGAAGCGCCGCGCTGGGCACGTAACGAGGCGCTCATGGCGAGGATCGTGCCGACGACGAGTCCGCCGCCCAGCAACGCGATCGGCAGCCATCCCGGCAGCGCGACCGCACCGGATCGAGCGAGCAGCGCGGCGCCGTGGCCGAAGACGTAGGCGAACGCGAAACCCAGGTAGGCGGCGCCGTTGTCGACCTCGGTCGCCAGGGCGTCGGCGCGAAGGGCGGTGGCGTTCATCGTGGGAACCTCCGAGAAGTCAGATGAGGGACGTGATCAGGCGCGGTGCGAGTTCGGCGAACCGCCACGAGCGGCTTGCGGCGCGCTGGTCGGCCAGGCCGTGCAGGCCCAGCCAGAGCGCCAGGGCGTTCGGGGTGTGGCAGGTGAACAGCTGGAGTGCGGGTTCGACGAGGTCGAGAACGCCGAACATCACGCGGTAGCGACGGGGATGGCGAGCGGCGAAGTCCAGGTAGGCGAGGCCTGCCGCGTGGACGTCGGAAGCGCTGAGCACAGCGGCGGAGAGTTCGGCGAAGGCCGCGTGGCACACGGTCTGCAAGATCGCCGAAGGACAAGCGAAGTGCTGGTGGACAGACGAAGTGGAGGCCTGCGCCTCGCGTGCGACGGCGCGCAGCGTCACGGCGCAGCCGCGGTCCACCAAAGCAGCCGCAGCGGCTACGACGGCCTCACGGCTCGGGGACAATGACGACCTTGCCCAGCACGGTCCGCGACTCGGCCAGCGCCAGCGCGGCAGCGGTCTCCGACAACGGGATGCGCGCGGCGATCTGCGGCGTGAGCACACCTTCGCCGACCAGTCGCAGTACAGCGGAGAGGTCGTCGCGCAGGCGGGCGCGGAACGCGGCGGGACGGAAACGCTTGCCCGCCCAGAAGTTGTAGAAGCCCGCGCGCCTGCCGTTGGGCAGCAGGTTCCACATCATCAAGCGCCCGAACAGCTTCAGCACCGGCAGCATCGCGTTGCCCGGCTCGTCCTTCGTCGCGGCCGACCCGTAGTTGACCAGCGCACCGCCGCGGCGCAGCAGCTTCCACGACTCCATCAGGCCGGCGCCACCGACGTGGTCGAACACCGCGTCGACACCGTCCGGCGCGATCTCGCGGATGCGCGAGTACATCTGCGGGTCGCGGTAGTCGACGGGGATCGCGCCGAGCTCGCGCACCGCGTCGTGGTGGCGGGCCGAGGCCGTGCCGATCACCCTGATCCCGGCGTGGCGGGCGAGCTGCACCAACGTCGAGCCGACGCCCCCGTTCGCGCCCAGCACCACGATCGTGTCGCCCCGCTTGACCTTCGCGGTCCGGTGCATCATCTGCCACGCCGTGACGCCGTTGACCACAACGGTTTCCGCGGCGGCGGCGTCGACACCATCGGGCACCGGCACCAGGTCGGCCGCCTCGACGATCAGGTGGCTGGCCCACCCGCCGACCTTGGTGACCGCGGCGAACCGGTGACCACGCAGGTCGCGGTCCACGCCGGGGCCGACAGCGACGACCGTGCCCACCACGTCGTAACCGGGCACGAACGGGAACGCCGGCTGGTCGAAGTACTTGCCCAGGCGCATCTGCTGCTCGGCGAACGAGACGCCGGTCGCCTCCATCCGCAGCACGACCTGACCCTCACCCGGCGCGGGCAGGTCGCGGACCTGCACCTGCAGGCCCTCCGGCTCGACGACGCCCGGCAGGACGATCTCGGTGATGGCGTTCATGGGTGGCTCCTCCGTGTTGTACTGACAGACGTAAGCTAACGTCCGTAAGTCTAAGAGTGCAAGACCTAACACCCATAAACTTTCAGGTGTATGGTTACGGCTGTGACGAACACGGAGCCGCGCAGGCGCAACCGCCGAGGTGAAGGCGGCAAACTGCGGGAAGAGATCATCGCCGCGGCCGTGGCGCTGCTGGACGAGGGCGGCGACGAACGCGCGGTCACGCTGCGCTCGGTCGCACGCAAGGCGGGCATCGCGGCGCCGTCGATCTACGCGCACTTCGCGGACCAGCCGTCGATCATGCTCGCGGTCGTGAGCCAGGAGATGGACCGCTTGGCGGCAGCCTTGCGCGAGGCCGACGAGAACGCGGGCCCGGACGCGCGCGAGCGGCTCTTCGCGGTGTGCAACGCCTACCTGGACGTCGCGAAGTCACACCCGCAGCGCTACCGGATCATGTTCGGCGGCCTCTGGACGCCGTCCGCGGACGACACGTCGATCACCGATGAGGACCTGGAGTCACTGGGCGCCAAGGCACTCACGCTGCTCGCCGAGGTGCTCGGAGCCTGTGTGGCACAAGGGATCGCGCACGCCAGCGACGACCTCTACGGCGACGCGGTGGCGTTGTGGCTGGGGTTGCACGGCCTTGCGCACCAACGTGCGGTGGTGCGCAAGATGCCGGGACCAGCCGACGTCGCCGACCGCCTGATCACCGCGCTGGCGCACCTGAAGTAGCCGCTGGTGCATTCGGGTCACGTACCCCGCCGTACCGGCCCGAATGAGTTTTGATGGGCGGATGCCCGTCGAAACCGCGCTGATCTCACTGGGCACGGTCGCCGTCCGCACGGCGACCAAGCTCTGGCTCGGCGACCACAAGGTCGCCGCGGAGGTGGGTGCGGCGGCGGTCGACCAGCTCTCGCTCAAGCTCACCAAGGAGCGGGACAAGCGCAAGCTCGTGCGACTGATGGACAACTTCGCCGAGGCCGTGGTCGACCGGCTCGAGCCCATCATCGAGGCGGAGTTCCGCGCCCTGAAGGAGAACGAGCAGCTCGCGGCGATCGACGCGGTGCGTGACACGTTCGAAGAGGCGTCACTTGACGACGCCGACCTGTTCGCGGCCGACCTCGACGCGGGCCACCTGGACCGCTCCATCCGCCGCCGGGTCCCACCTCGGACCAGGTTGCTGTCGGCTGACGCGACCGCGCTGTACGACCTGCTGCTGCGAGAGTGCTGTGGCTACGTCATCGAGATCTCCCGCGGCCTGCCGGTGTTCTCGGCCAACGCGCTCACCGAGCTGCTCCGCCGGGACCGCGAGATGCTCGACGGCATCCGCGAGGTGCTGGCCCGTCTGCCGCAACGAGACCGGACAGCCGGCTTCGACTACGACTACCGGCAGCTCGTCGCTCGCAAGCTGGATCGCGTCGACATGTTCGGCGTGACACTCGCCGACGCGAGCCGTAGATATCCGCTCTCGGTGGCCTACATCAGCCTCACCGCTTCAACCGACGATGACCTCGGGTCGGTGCACCGGGTCGAGGATCTACTGGCTGGTGCCCGTCATTTCTTCATCCGCGGTGAAGCCGGGCTCGGCAAGACGACCTTGCTGCAGTGGATCGCGGTGCGCAGTGCGCTCGGAGACTTCCCGGAGAAGCTGGCGGACTGGAACGGCACCATCCCCTTCTTCGTGCCGTTGCGGCGGTATGCGGGACGCGAGCTGCCTGCGCCGGAGCGGTTCCTCGACGAAGTCGGCAGGTACATCGCGGACGAGATGCCGCGCGGCTGGGTGCAGGACAAGCTGCGCGACGGCAGCGCGGTGCTGCTGATCGACGGCGTGGACGAGATGGTGGCGGATCGCCGCGAAGAGGCCCGCACGTGGCTGCGCGACCTGGTCAACGCCTTCCCCCGGACCAGGGTGGTCGTCACGTCCCGGCCGGGTGGCGCTCCGGCCCAGTGGCTTGGTGCGGAGGGGTTCTCCGTGCTGGACCTGCAACCGATGAGCAGGGGAGACGTCCGGCTGTTCGTCGCACGCTGGCACGCGGCGATGCAGGTGACGTGCGTGGACGACGAGTCGCGCAGGCGGCTCCACGACTACGAGGAAGGCCTGCTCGAACTGCTGGCAAGCCGCGCACACCTGCGCAAGCTGGCCGGTTACCCGTTGCTGTGCGCGTTGCTGTGCGCCCTGTACCAGGATCGCCGTGCCACCCTGCCGTCCAACCGCATGGAGCTGTACGAAGTGGCGCTCCAGATGTTGTTGGAGCGCCGCGACGTCGAACGCGGCATCAACGCGATCGACGGGCTGGGCCGGACCGAGAAGCTGTTGCTGCTGGGCGATCTCGCCTACTGGCTGATCCGCAACGGCTACACCGAGGTGGACGTGCCGCGGGCGCTCTACCGGCTCTCCCAGCGCCTCAGCCACATGCCGCAGGCCAAAGCGAGCATCCAGGACGTGTACCGGCATCTGCTGGAACGCTCCGGCCTGCTCCGCGAGCCGGTCGAAGGACGGGTCGACTTCGTGCACCGAACCTTCCAGGAGTACTTGGCGGCAAGGGACGCCATGACCACCGACGACGTGGGCACGGTCGTGCAAAGCGCTCACCTCGACCAGTGGCACGAGGTTGTCGTGATGGCAGTGGGACATGCGTCCCAGAGACAACGCGAGGAGTTGCTTCACGGCCTCCTGAACCGGGGTGACCTGCACCTGCTCGTCCTCGCCTCGATGGAGACGGCGCCTGAGCTGAGCACGTCACTGCGGGGCGAGATCCAGGTGAAGACGATGCGCCTGTTGCCGCCGAACTCGATGAACAAGGCCAAGGCGATCGCGTCGGCGGGCGAGTACGTGATCGATCTGCTCGCGGACTGCCGGCCGCAGACGATCGACGAGGAGACCGCGACCGTCCGGGCGCTCGCTGAGACCCGTCTCGACGAGGCCCTGCCCGTGCTCGCGAGATTTGCGGCCAAGAGCACGAGCGATCGCGTGTTCGAGGAGATCGTCCACGGTGCGTCCTTCTTCGACGAGCGCGCGTACGGCGAGTCCGTCCTGTCTCAGTCGAGGCGTACCAGCATGTACGTGGACAGCGAGCTCAAGCTGGTGGCGGCGAGGTACATGACCTCGCTGGACCAGCTCGGGCTCAAACACCTCGACGACACCCGCGCGTTCGCACACCGGTACGGCCTGCTGCCACAGGTCTCGACCTTGCGGCTCAACAGCTGGCCGCGATCGGATCTCCGCCTGATCGGCACGAGGTTCCGTCTCGCGACGCTCGTCCTCGAGAACATGAGGCTGCCGGACCTCCGTTCGCTCGACTTCGTGGAGTCCGTCGTCGAGCTGAGGGTCACAGGCGGTTCCCTGGCTTCATTCGACGGCATCGAGCGATGGCAAGGCTCCTTGAAGAAGGTGGTGGCGGTCGATCATGGGCCGACCACGCGCAAGATGCTGGCCGCGCTCAAACGCGAGATGCCGAACCTGATCGTGTTGCCGTGAAGTCAGGGAGCCTCGAACAGGGTTGAGACCGACTCGCCGATGTTGATCCGCCGCATCGCCTCGGCCAGCGCCGGCGCGATCGACAGCACCTTCAACTTGGGCACCATCTTCGACTCGGGAATCGGCACGGAGTTCGTCGACACGATCTCCAGCACGTCCTCCTGCGCCTGCAACCGGTCGAGCGCGCCGGACGTGAACAGCCCGTGCGTGCAGGCGACGCGAATCGAGCGAGCCCCGCGCTCTCGCAGCTTGTCCAGCAGCTCCATCATCGTGCTGCCCTTGGCGATCTCGTCGTCCAGCACGATCACGTCGCGCCCGGACACGTCACCGATCACGGTCGAGATCTGCACCTTGTCGTCGGCGAACCGCTGCTTGGCACCGGCCGCCACCGGCACGTTCACGATCCGCGCGAAGTGCGCGGCCTCCTTGGCGTTGCCGAGGTCCGGGGACACCACGACGGTGTTGGACAGGTCGTAGCGCGAGAAGTAGCCGGCCAGTTCGCGCAGCGCGTGCAGGTGGTCGACGGGAACGGAGAAGAAACCGTGCACCTGCGGTGAGTGCAAGGTCAGGGCCAGCACGCGTGAGGCACCGGCGGACACCATCAGGTCGGCTACCAGCCGTGCGCCGATGGAGATCCGTGGCGCGTCCTTTTTGTCCGATCGTGCGTACGCGTAATGCGGCAGCACGACCGTTGTTCGCGCCGCTGAGGCGCCGCGGGCGGCGTCCAGCATGAGCAGCAGCTCGACCAGGTTCTCCTGCACTGGTGGCACGAGAGGCTGGATCAGGAACACGTCCCGCTCCCGGCAGTTCGCCTGCAACTGCACTTCCAGGCAGTCGTTGGCGAACCTCGTGACGCGGGTCGGTGACAGCTCGACTCCGAGATGTCGGCAGATCTCGTGAGCGAGGGTGGGATGGGCAGAACCACTGAAGACAGCGATGTCACGCACACCCCGAACCTAGTCGATGACCAGCACCAGCTTGCCGTCTTGGAAGAACGGGGTCAGGTTGCCGCGCGTGTCGACGGTGTGCGTGCCGCGCGGTAATACGGCCTCGATCGCCGTGAACGCGAGGATGTCCGACACGCCGTGACGACCGCGCAACGACCGTTGGCCCTGGAACCGCAGAGCGCGCCCCTCACGCCGGTACTGGTGGGCCTCAGCAGCAACGGAGGCGCCTACTCGAAGCGCCTCCGGACCTACCAGGCGCCCCGACGAGGCGCCGCGCACGGCTACCCCGAAACCCTGTTCGACCAGCGTGTTCACCACTGCGTCGGACGGGGGGACGGGGACCAGGAAGGACATCGCGTAGTGGCCCTCGACCTCGTGCACCACGACCGTTCGGGCCGTGGTCAGCAACGTGTCGTGCAGCTCCAGCGCGATCTTCTCCGCTTCCCAGCGGTTCTCGTAGCCGGCGTCGACGCCGATGAAGGTGCTGGTCACCTGACCTCCACGAAGATCGGGTTGGTGTAGCACCACAGGTCCTCCCACGGGTTCGCGGCTCCCGGAGTGTCCGCCTGCGGTTCGAACGCGCCGCGGTTGCCGTCGGTTCCGCGCAATCGGAGGTAAAAAGGCTCTCGGATGTTGCGGAACGTGTGCGTGAAGACCGCATAGTGCCAGCGCGGCTCGTAGGATCGCTCGACCTTCACATGTGGCGTGGACAACGTTTCGGATGACGCCGGACCGGTTACCAGGCCTTTGATGAGGTCCAAACGGCGTAGGCGCGGCACGAATCCCGCGCTGTTCGGGCGAGTCGCCAGACGTGCCTTGACCAGCACCGTCACGTCGGATCCACGTCGCACGCGCAGCCGTTCGCCCAGCGTCGCGGAGCCCCCGATGCCGTAGATCGAGAACTCCAGGTTGTCCACCAGACCGCCGTGCGAAACCCATGCCCGACCGGCCCGCAGACCCTCCATCACGGCACCGCGTGTCCGGCGTGTCGCGCCGACGACGGTCCTCGAAAATTCGCAGGGGAAGAAGTCGACATAGGGCGGCAACACCTGCGGCGGGCCGATGTCGAGCGGGTCGAGGTGCTTGCCGGTGAGGTCGAACTGGTTGCCCGGCTCCGGCACGCGGACGATCGTGTCGCGCGAGTTGAAGTGCGAGTCGGAGTTCGACGTGATCCACCAGCCGCGGCCCTCGGCGAGCAGCGAGTCCCAGACGCCGCCGAGCTTCGCGGTCATCCAGTCGAAGCCGCCGTAGGACCTGTAGGCCTCCACCGGATAGGCCGGGTACGAGTTCGAGCCGGGGCTGTTCGCGTAACCGCCGCGGTGGCCGCCGGGGCCGCGCAACGGGTCGCCGTCGCCCTGCGCACCGGGCGCACCTTCCATGCCGACAACGATGTCGGGAGCGAGGTCGCGCATGTTCCGCAACTCGTAGGGCGCCACGCGGCCGTTGCGCATCGGGTGGTTCACGAAGACCAGCGCGGACTTCATGGTGCCGTTGCGGATCTTGGTCTGGAGCCAGCGGATCGCGTCGAGCGCCTTCTTCTCGTTCGCGGGGTTCGAGGCCTCCTGCCCGTTCAACCGCCAGTCGAACTGCCGCTCGAAGTCGCGCAGCACACCGGCTTCGTCGCGGCAGTCCTCGAAGAAGAGGGTCGCGTGCTCGGCGCCGGGGACGTTCCACTCCATGCCGTGCCACAGCAGCAGTTGCGGGAACTTCCGTTGCGCCCGCTTGATGTCCGCCGCTGTCGCCTCGACGGAGTGCGCCTCGTGCGAGGCGTGACCGTGATCGGTGATCACGAGCCAGTCCGTGCCGTGCCGCAACGCACCGCGGATCTGCTGCTCGATGGTGTACATGCCGTCGTACGAGTACTGCGTGTGCGTGTGGTGGTCACCGGAAAGCCAGTGATAGCGGGAGGACGCGGAGGCCTGTCCCGTGCCCAGGACTCCTGCCACACCCAACGCACTCGCTCCCTGCAGGAAGCGTCTGCGGGCTACTTCGGACACGGCTGATCCTCCACGCGACAGGTCGGGGTCCGTGGAGGCTAGACCGATCGGGTGAGCCGCAGGTAGCCGCTGAATGGCTGGCAGACGAACTAGATCGGTAGGAGGTCGACCCAGTCCAGGAACGGCAACGCACCGGTCGCCTGCAACGCCGCGAGTCCCAGCCACACCGAGAGGATCGTCACCACCGGGCCGACGATCGCCATCTCCACCACGCCGCCGGTCTTCATGCGCATGATCTTCGGCGGCGCCACCGGGAACCACGTCTTGCCCATGATCGGGATCGGCCACAGCATCGGGCAGCCCTGCTCGGTGATCGCGTCACCGATGTAGTGCGCGAAACACCCGACGCCGACCGCGATCCCGCACGCCGCGGCGGAAGCGTTCGTCTGCGAGGTCCACGCGATCATCGCCCACGTCACGCCCGCGGACACGACGGTGATCATCAGCGCGTCCTGCTTGGGGTTCCAGTCGTTCAGGATCCCGCGCACCGCGAGGCCTGCGAACACGAACATCAGCGCCGGCAGCGCCCACTTCTGGCTGTTCTGCACGACTGCGGTGGTGAACAGCGCCGCGAGAATCGCGAAGACGAGCGTGTGTGTGAGACCGCGATGCCCGCCGTCTCGCTTGGAATCCCTCTTCAGGCGTGTTGTGCGGTAAACGAAGCTGCTGACCACGTTGATGCCGGCCGACAGCCCGCCGCTCAATGCTCCGAACGTGCGCGAGATGGTCGATCCGGGGTGGTCCAGGTCCGGCAGAAGTGCCGCTCCAGTAGCGAGAACCGCGCCAACGGCCCAGCTCTGCGGTGAGAGCTGGCCGATCGGGTGACTCGACGCGAGTGCGGTGACAGCGCTCCAGGCGAGCAGCCCGCTCATCGCATGTGTTGGCCCAGTTGACACTTACGCCCCTTCTAGTGATCACCCGATGGTCGGAACAGTAGCCGTAGGTATCAAGCGCCAGAGCCGAAACTCCATATGTCCGGACAACTGATTCCCTTCCGAAGGAGCACGGACATGGCGCAGGTTTGGCTCATCACCGGCAGTTCCCGCGGCATCGGCCGCAAGACCGCGGAAGCCGTGCTCGCCGCCGGGCACCAGGTCGTCGCCACCGCACGCAACCCGCGCGATCTCGACGACCTCGTCTCTCAACACGGCGACCGGGTCAGATCTGTTGCACTGGACGTGCGCGACACCGCGCAAGCCAGAGAGGCCGTCGCGACCGCGGTGAGGGAGTTCGGCCGGCTCGACGTCGTCGTGAACAACGCCGGCGCAGGTCGCGTCACGTCGATCGAGGAGTGCTCGGAGGCGGACTTCCGCGACCAGCTGGAGATCAACCTCATGGGCGTCGTCAACGTCACCAAGGCCGCACTGCCGGTCCTGCGCGGCCAGCGGTCCGGCCACTTCCTGCAGGTCGGTTCGACCGCGGGGCACATGGCGTTCGGCGGTGGGCTCGCCCCGTACGTGATGTGCAAGTTCGCGCTGCGCGGCTTCACGGAGTCGCTGGCCGCCGAGTGCGCGCAGTTCGGCGTCAAGGCCACGATCGTCGAGCTCGGCGGCTTCCAGACGGACTGGACCGGCCCCTCTCTGGTGGTGACCGAGCCGGGAGAGGACTACGTTCCGTCTGTCGGGGCCCTCCTCGACATGATGCGTGGCGCGCACGGCAACATGCCTGGTGATCCGGCCAGGGCCGCGCGGGTCATGCTGGACGTGGTAGCCATGGACGAGCCTCCGCTGAGTCTTCTGCTCGGCAGTGACGCGGTGGACATGGTGCGCATGGCGGACCAGGCACGAAACGCTGAAATCGACAAGTGGGAGCACGTGAGCCGGTCGACGGACTTCGATCTTGAGAGCGCCTGAATCGGTGTAACCAGGGTCGCAGGCACACCCGAGCGGTTTACCAGTACGCTTGTCTTGCTTGCATCGTCGCGAGAGGAGCGCCCGGAGTTATGGGCAAGATCAAGGTTCAGGGCACCGTCGTCGAGCTCGACGGCGACGAGATGACCCGGATCATCTGGCAGTTCATCAAGGACAAGCTGATCCACCCGTACCTGGACGTCACCCTTGAGTACTACGACCTGGGCATCGAGCACCGGGACGCCACTGACGACCAGGTCACCATCGACGCCGCCAACGCCATCAAGAAGCACGGCGTCGGCGTCAAGTGCGCCACGATCACGCCGGACGAGGCGCGCGTCGAGGAGTTCGGCCTGAAGAAGATGTGGGTCTCGCCGAATGGCACGATCCGCAACATCCTCGGCGGTGTCGTCTTCCGCGAGCCGATCATCATCTCGAACGTCCCGCGTCTGGTCCCGGGCTGGACGAAGCCGATCATCATCGGCCGTCACGCGCACGGTGACCAGTACAAGGCCACCAACTTCAAGGTGCCCGGCGCCGGCAAGCTCACGATCACGTTCCAGCCGGAGGACGGCTCGGACCCGATCGAGCACGTCGTCACCGAGTTCCCGGCGGAGGGCGGTGTGGCGATGGGCATGTACAACTACAACAAGTCCATCGAGGACTTCGCCCGCGCCTCGTTCTCCTACGGCCTGCAGCGGGGCTACCCCGTCTACATGTCCACGAAGAACACGATCCTGAAGGCCTACGACGGCGCCTTCAAGGACATCTTCCAGCGCGTGTTCGACGAGGAGTTCAAGGCGGAGTTCGACGCCAAGGGCCTCACCTACGAGCACCGCCTCATCGACGACATGGTCGCCGCTGCCATGAAGTGGGAGGGCGGCTACGTCTGGGCGTGCAAGAACTACGACGGTGACGTCCAGTCCGACACGGTCGCGCAGGGCTTCGGCTCGCTCGGCCTGATGACGTCGGTCCTGATGACGCCGGACGGCAAGACGGTCGAGGCCGAGGCCGCGCACGGCACCGTGACGCGCCACTACCGCCAGCACCAGGCCGGCAAGCCGACCTCCACGAACCCCATCGCGTCGATCTTCGCGTGGACCCGTGGCCTCATGCACCGCGGCAAGCTGGACAACACCCCCGAGGTGATCCGCTTCGCCGAGGCGCTGGAGGAGGTCGTGATCGAGACGGTCGAGGCCGGTCAGATGACCAAGGACCTCGCCCTGCTCGTCGGCCCGGACCAGGCGTGGCTGACCACCGAGGACTTCCTCGGTGCGCTCGACGAGAACCTCAAGAAGAAGATGGCGTCGTTCTGAGTCCGACTCTGGCGTTCGCCTGATTCACGTAGTTCTGAAGGCCACCCCGGTCACGCCGGGGTGGCCTTTCTCGTTGCGCGTCACCCGGTCGGTTCCTCTTGCGGGTGGTTGCCGCTTCGAGCCCTCCACGGGGCCTTCGCAGCCGCTATATCTGCAGCTCCAGAGGGAATTGAGCACAGTGCAGTGCGGGCAGTGCGCTATTGGGAGGCTTGCCATGTTGGGTGTTCCCGTCCGGGGCATGATCGTGATTGGCGTGCTGGGCATCGCCGGTGTCATGTACGTGGCCAACGGCGGCAAGCCGATGGGCAGCGAGAAGGGCCCGCAGATCTGCAAGGTCACGGTGACCGCGGACATCCTGAACGTCCGGTCCGGTCCCGGTGACATGCAGCCGATCGTCTCGACGATGCAGCGCGACGCCGTGGCCGACGCCCAGGCGCGGGTGGAGAACGGGTACCGGATGCTCAGCGATCGCCGCTGGGTCAGCAGCCAGTTCGTCGCGCTGACCAGTGACTCGACCTGCACGTGAGGATTGCTCCGAAAGTTCGAGGGGTTTCCCGGTTGGGAAAGCCCTTTCCACCGCTGGGTGGCCCTCCTTAGGATTGATCCGGCTGGACTAGGCAGGACGGCCCAGAACGCGCCGCCACGTGTTCGAACTGCGTTGCGGCGAAGGGGCGTATCCAGGTGGCGGTCACGGGTTCCGTGGTGTCCGACCGCAGGCGTGAGCTGACGGTGCTGCGGCATGCGCTGGAGGAGGCCGCGGTCGGCGTGCCTTCGGTGGTGTGCGTCGAGGGCCGGGTCGGCATGGGCAAGACGTCGCTGCTGACCGAGACCGTGCGGATGGCTCGCGAACTGGGTTTCGCGGTGTTCCGCGCGCAATGTTCGGTGTCGGAGACCGGGTTCCGGTTCGGCGTGGCCGCGCAGCTCTTCGAGAGCGAGGCCGACGAGATCCTCGACGGTGACGCGGACCAGGCCGCGATGCACCGGCTGCACCGGCTGGTGCGCGAGATGGCCGCGGGGTCTCCGGTGCTGCTCGCGGTGGACGACGTCGAGCAGGCCGATGCAGCGTCGTTGAACTTCCTGTCCTACCTGCGAAGACGGTTGGGCGAGCTGCCCGTGGCCGTCGTCGTGACGCGGGGGCTCGCTGTCGACGCCACGCCGTTGCTGCGCGAGGTGGTCGGTGAAGCTACTCGCGTTCGGCTCGCCGGCCTCGACCAGGCGGCGTGCGGCCGGTTCCTGCGGACGATCTTCTCGAGCGGGGTCACCGACGAGGTGGTCACCGACTGGCGCGTCGCCACCTGCGGCAACCCGTATCTCCTCGGTCTGCGTCCTCGCGACCTGGGCGAACGGTCGAGCGAGCTGGTCGCGCGGCTGGCGCAGGCAGGGCCGCAGGTGGTGGCGCTGGCGCGGGCGTTCGCGGTGCTCGGCGAGGCGGATCTGGCGTTGGCCGGCGCGGCGGCCGGGCTGGGGCCGCGCGAGGCCGTCGACGCGTCACGGGCGTTGAGCGGCTTGGGTTTCGCGGGGGTGCCGATGGTGCTGACGACGTTGGCGCAGAGCACCACCGCGTTGGACAGGGCGGCGATCCACGCGCGGGCGGCGCGGTTCCGGCACGACGACCAGGCACCGGTCGAGGACGTGGCCGCGCAACTGCTGGAGGCGGCGCCGATCGGCGAGGACTGGGTGCGGGACGTGCTGCGCATCGCCGCCCGACGGTCCACTTCGGACTTCGCGATCGCCTGTCTGCGCAGGCTCTTGCGCGAGCCGTTGCCGGACGACCTGCGTGGCGAGGTGCTGGTCGAGCTGAGCGAGGCGCAGTCGCTGGTCGATCCCGGTGCGGCGATCGCGTCGTTGAACAAGGCCGCGAGCGCGTCGATGGACGTGCTCGCGGAGGGGCGGATGGCGTTGCTGCTCGCCTACGACCTGGCCGGGCGGCGGCTGTACCGGGACGGCGTCGCGAAGGTCGAGTCGGTGATCGCGCGGGTGTCCGGCGTCGACGCGGATCTGGCTCAGCGGCTGGACCTGTACGCGTTGTCGCTGGGGTTGGAGGAGTCGTTCTTCTCCGGTGAGGTGGAGACCCGGATCGCGCGGTTGTCCGGCTCGCGGATGACCTCCGGGCGCAACGAGCGGTTCCTGAACACGTTGCTGGCGTACCGGGGTGCTTGCGTGGGTGCGAATCCCGGCGAGACGCGGCGGCGGGTGCAGTCGTCGCTGCCGTTGCACATCGGACGTGACCTGATCGACCAGTTCTCGTTCGCGCACCTGATCGTGGCGTTGATCGGCATCGACGAGTACGAGCAGGCGGATCGCCAGTGCGACGAGGCGCTGCGGGTGACGGCGGAGCGCGATCTCGCCGTGTGCGCGGCGATGGTGCAGGGGCTGCGGTGCCACGTGGCGCGGCGGCTGGGGTCGTTGCCGGACGCGGAACGGCTCGGCATGACGTCGCTGGAGAAGCTCGACGCGTTGGGCGCCAACCAGGACGGCACCGTGGTGATCACCGTCGCCGGACTGGTCGGCGCGTGGGTGGACACCGGTGACATCGCGTCGGCGTTGCGGCTCGTGCGGGAACGCGAGCTGGACGGCGAGCTTCCTGAATACGCGCACTACCACGCACTTCTGCACCAGCGCGGCCGGCTGCACATGGCTTTGGGTGACCCGGTTTCTTCTTTGCGCGACCACCTCGACTGCGGCCGGCGGATGGAACGGCGTGGAGCGCGCAACCCGGCGTTGCAGCCGTGGCGTTCGCACGCGGCGTTGGCGCACTTGGCTTTGGGGGAACGGGATCACGCTCAGCGGTTGGTCGCGCAGGAGCTGGAACTGGCGCGGGACTGGGGCCTTGCGGTCCCGATCGGCGTGGCACTGCGAATTTCCGGTGTGGTGACGGGGGATGTCGCGTTGCTGGAAGAAGCCGTGTCGACGTTGCGGACGTCCTCTGCCCGTCTGGAGCTGGCGCGCGCGTTGGTCGACTGGGGTGTGGTGCTGCGAGCTGCCGGGCGCGGTCCGGAGGCGCTGGCGGCGTTGCGGCAGGGGCACGACGTGGCGAAGAAGTGCGGTGCGATCCCGTTGATGGGCCTGGCGGCACGGGAGCTGCGCGCGGCGGGCGGTCGTCCGGCTCGAACGCCGTCGGGTTCGGTGCTGACGGCACAGGAGGAACACATCGTGCGCCGGGCCGTGCACGGTCTGACCAACAGGCAAATCGCAGCGGAGTTGTTCGTGACGCCACGAGCCGTTGAACTCCACCTGACGCGTGCGTATCGAAAACTGGGAATTTCCGGTCGCCGGGATCTGGCGGCGGCATTGGAAAAGGCCGGCGCGTGAGGGCGGCGCCGGCCTTTTCCGCTCAGGGTGTCACTTGATGACGACGATGCCCGACGCGACGATCTTGCCGTCGACCTTCTTGCCGTTCACGTTGACCGACGCGCCGACCTTCAGCTCGCCGGAGATGACGGTCTTCTTGACGTCGTAGTCCACGTCCACGGTCGTGGAGGCGTCGATCCTGACCTTGATGGACTTGCCCTTGACGACCGCGACGACCTCACCGGTCACGTTCGCCGAAGCCTCGGCCGACTGGCTCGTGGCCGGCGCGGCGACGGCCTGGGCAGCGCCACCGAACAGCACGGCGGTGGCGGCGAGACCGACGAGAACACCCTTGATCGCGTTCATTTCTTCTCCTTGATGCTTCGTGCTTTGGGGAGATTTCCTGGGCCCGGTGAAAATCTGGCCGACGGCGATCCGCACGTTCAAGAGGCGGGTTTTACTTGTTCGTGTTCACCGAAATGCCGGTTTGCATTGGTCAACGGCTTCGGTGGCGTGTGGCAAACTTGGGGGCATGCTGCGGAACATGTTTCGGTGGGGCCGGGGTAAGGCCGTCACGCAGTGCTCCTGCACGCCCGAGTGGCAGGGCCTCTACACCGAGATCGACGGCCAGCGTCAGCTGGCGCTGCCCCGCGACGAGATGGCGACCCTGGTGGGGTACCTGGACCTGACCGCGCACTGCGCGGGCTGCGGCGCCGAGTACCCGAAGCCCTGGGGTCTGGCCTCCAAGTAGGCTCCTCCGTCGTGCTCACGGTCTCCACGATCAACGTCAACGGTCTGCGCGCTGCCGCGAAGAAGGGCTACCTCTCGTGGCTGGCCAGTTCTTCGGCGGATGTGGTGTGCCTGCAGGAAGTGCGCGCCGAACCGGCCGAGCTCGCAGCCGACGTCCACTCACCCGCCGGCTGGTACGGCGTGTACGCGCCGTCGTCGCTGAAGGGCCGCGCGGGCGTGGGCATCATGTCGCGCGTTGAGCCGACATCGGTCCGTGTGGGCTTCGGCACCGCGGAGTTCGAGTCGAGCGGCCGCTACGTGGAGATCGAGCTGCCGGACGTCGTCGTGGGGTCGCTGTACCTGCCGTCGGGCGACGTCGGCACCGAGAAGCAGGACGAGAAGGACCGCTTCATGGCGGCCTTCCTGCCGTACCTGGTGTCGTTGCGCGAGAAGGCGGCCGTATCGGGCCGTGAGGTGCTCGTCTGTGGTGATTGGAACATCGCGCACCGGGCTGAGGACCTGAAGGCCTGGAAGACGAACCAGAAGTCGTCAGGGTTCCTGCCGTACGAGCGCGAGTGGATGTCCTCGGTCTTCGCCTCCGGGTACACCGACGTGATGCGCTCCCTGCACCCGGACGCAGTCGGGCCGTACTCGTGGTGGTCGTACCGCGGCAAGGCCTTCGACAACGACTCGGGCTGGCGGATCGACTACCAGGTCGCCACCGACGGGTTGGCGGCTCGGGCTCAGAGCGCGGTCGTCGAGCGGGCCGCGACGTACGCCGAGCGCTGGTCGGACCACGCGCCGGTCACGGTCGTCTACGGGGACTGACGGCGTTTCCTGCGGCGCCAGAAGTGGCGGAGCGCCAGCCCGATCGCGACCAGCCCCAACGGCCCGAAGAAGATCGGCAACTCGAACGGGTAGTCGCCGTGCCCTTCGGTGGTGAACACCTCGTGCGGGTCGCCGAGATCGAGTGCGCGGATCCGGTCACCCTGCTTCAGCATTCTCGACATGGCGTTGCGCACGTGGACGTCGGTGCGTGTGAGCGTTCCGTCGTCGCTGATGAACGTCCCGGAGCGGCTGTAGCAGCGGGAGGCAGCGCACTCGGGCACGTTGTCGACCACGTACGTGCCGGGCGTGCCGATCTCGAACGCGATCCTGGTCGCCTTCGGCAGCGCCGGCAGGCTGAAGGCCAGCATCAGCACGCCGATGAGGAGCGCCGCCGCCGCGAACCAGCGATGCCGATCGGCTTCCGTGTCGTCGTCAGGGGCGGGGAGGAACCCGTCCGTCACAGCACACCTCCGGCACTTCAACGCTGACCGGCGCGTGGTCGTTGCAGTACTCCGACTGACCCAGTCCGACCAGCCTTTACCGCTCTCGTCCCCCGCCTGACGGCTCGATTTCACCTGTCGGCTCATCGAACCTGAACATGATTCACCATCGATGAGATCGGGGCGGCTCATGACGGGTTTCAGCAGGCGTTCGTTCCTACTGGCGATGGGTGTGGGCGCGGCGGGCGTGCCGTTGCTCGACTCCCAAGCGTTTGCGTCGACGGCGGGCACCACGCTCGACGTCACGGCGGCGCCGATCGGTGCCGGCGGCTACCGCAGGCTCGCGGCCGGGCCGGGGTGGCCGACCGTCGTGCGCAGCGATCTCGTGCAGGCCAAGGCCGGCAGGGAGGCGCGCCGTGCAGCACTAACGAGCTTCGTGCAGTTCTCCGACATGCACATCTGCGACGCGCAGAGCCCGCTGCGGTTCGAGTACCTGCACCCGATCATGGGCTCCAGCGCGCACCGGCCACAGGAGACGCTCACCGCGCAGGGCTCCACGTCGTTGGTCAAGCGCGTGAACGCGGTCCGCAACGGGCCGTTGACCGGCCGGCCGTTCGACTTCCTCATGACGACCGGCGACAACACCGACAACCACGAGCACATCGAGCTCGACTGGTTCCTCACGGTCCTCAACGGTGGCCGGATCACGCCCAACACCGGTGACAGCAGGTACGAAGGCGTGCAGAACGCGGGCATCAGCACGTTCTGGCAGCCGGACCTCAGCGGCGCGGACGACTACAAGGCGAAAGGCTTCCCGCAGCTGCAGGGGCTCCTCGACGCGGCCGTAAGAGAGTTCAGCAGCCCGGGCCTGAACATCCCCTGGTACGCCACGATCGGCAACCACGACGACAGTGTGGTCGGCGCGCTGCCGGATGGCCTCCTCGACAGCTGGTACACCGGGCGCAAGAAGATCGTCGGGTTCGGCGACCCCGTGCAGAACGCCAAGGTCGCGAAGGCCTTCAACGACCCGAAAGCTCTCCCCGAAGCGTTGGCCATCATCGCGAACGGCGGCGTCGTCCGGACCGTGACGCCAGACAGTCGACGACGGCTGTTCACGACCGGTGAGTACGTGCGCAAGCACTTGCCGACGGGCGGACACGGCTACACGGAGGCGAACGCGGACGGTGTCGACGTCTTCTACACGTTCCGGATGGCGCCGGGCGTGACCGGGATCAGCATGGACACGACCAACCTCGCCGGGTTCTCCGAAGGCTCGATCGGGCTGCACCAGCTCAACTGGATCGAAAAGACCCTCAAGCGCAACAGCTCGCTCTACTACGACTGGCTCGGCAGGCCCACACGGCAGAACGTCACCGACGAGCTGTTCGTCCTCTTCAGCCACCACACATCCAAGTCGATGGGCAACGTCCTCCCGGACCGGCGGCGACCGTTGGACCCGCGGATGAACGGCGACGCGCTCGTGAACTTGCTGCACCGGTTCCCGAACGTGCTGGCGTGGGTCAACGGTCACACGCACCGCAACGTGATCACGCCACACCGGCACGACACGCCCGGCAGGAGCTTCTGGGAGATCAACACCGCCGCGCACGTCGACTACCCGCAGCACGCCCGTGTGATCGAGGTGGCGGACAACGGCGACGGCACGTTGTCGCTGTTCACGACGCTGTTGGAGGCTGACGCGCCGTACCAGGTGGACTACGACGACAGGTCGGACACGGCGGTGGCGAGCCTGTGCCGGGAGTTCACCTACAACGACATCCACTCCCGAACGAACCCGCTCGGCACGCCCCTGGACCGGAACACGGAGCTGCTGGTCAGCGTGCGCTGATATGGGATGTGCCACATCCTGATCCGCAAGATCAGGAATTTACGCGGCCTAAGGTCGTTGACGTGGCAGTGGACATCTCGCTAACCGCACCGCAGCCCCGGCCGAGCGCGGCGGCCATGAGGCGTGCGCTGCGCCGGGCTGCGGACGGCGCTGTGCTCGACGCGACCGAGGCCGCCGTGCTGTTGCACGCGCGCGGCGACGACCTGGACGCGTTACTCGTCGCGGCGGGCAAGGTGCGTGACGCGCACCTGCTCGCCGAGGGGCGTCCCGGGATCGTCACGTACAGCCGGTCGGTGTTCATCCCGCTGACCAGGCTGTGCCGGGACCGTTGTCACTACTGCACGTTCGCGACCGTGCCGCACAAGGTGCCCGCCGCGTTCCTGGAACGCGACGAGGTGCTGGCGATCGCGCGGGCCGGTGCGGCGCAGGGGTGCAAGGAAGCGCTGTTCACGCTCGGGGACCGGCCGGAAGACCGGTGGCCCGCCGCGAAGGAGTGGTTGGAGGCGCGCGGTTACGAGTCCACTTTGGACTACGTGCGGGCCAGCGCCATCGCGGTGCTGGAGGAGACGGGTCTGCTCCCGCACCTCAACCCCGGCGTGCTGAGCTGGGAGGAGCTGACCAGGCTCAAGCCCGTCGCGTCCAGCATGGGCATGATGCTGGAGACCACGGCCGAGCGGCTGTGGAGCGAGAAGGGCGGGCCGCACTACGGCAGCCCGGACAAGGAGCCCGCGGTCCGGTTGCGGGTGCTCACCGACGCCGGCCGCGTGAACGTCCCGTTCACCACCGGAATCCTCATCGGGATCGGCGAGACCATCGCTGAGCGCGCCGAGTCGCTGCTCGCGATGCGGCAGGTCGCCAAGCAGTACGGGCACATCCAGGAAGTCATCATCCAGAACTTCCGCGCCAAGCCGGACACGGCGATGCGCGGCATGCCCGACGCCGACCTGACCGAGCTCGCGGCGACGATCGCCGTTGCGCGCCTGGTGATGCCGTCGACCACGAGCGTGCAGGCGCCGCCGAACCTGGTCGGCGAGGAGTTCGACCTCATGCTGCGCGCCGGCGTCGACGACTGGGGCGGCGTCTCGCCGATCACGCCCGACCACGTCAACCCCGAGAAGCCGTGGCCGCAGGTCGACAAGCTCGCGGAGATCACGCGTGAGGCCGGTTTCTCCTTGCAGGAGCGGCTGAACGTCTACCCGCGCTACGTCCGCGCGGCGGCGGGGCAGTGGATCGACACCCGGCTCACCGCGCACGTTTCCGCGCTGTCGTTGGAGAACGGCCTCGCGAACCCCGACGCTGAGGTCGTCGGCCGGGAGTGGCAGGAGCCGGACGGCGGGCTGGACACGTTCGGGCGCGCGGATCTCAACACCGCGATCGACACCGAAGGCCGCACGGGCGACCGGCGAGGTGACTTCGACGAGGTCTACGGCGACTGGGACGAGCTGAAGATTCCCGTTGCGCCGCACCGGCTTCCCGAAGACGTCCAACGTGGACTGAAGATCGCCTCGAACGATCCGGCCGCGTTGCTCGACGACACCGACGCAGCGATGGCGTTGCTCACGGCGGACGGCGCCGCGTTGGAGGAGATGACGCGTCTCGCGAACGAACTGCGCCGCGAGGTGGTGGGCGACGACGTCACGTACGTGGTCAACCGGAACATCAACTTCTCGAACGTCTGCTACGTCGGTTGCCGCTTTTGTGCCTTCGCACAACGGGAACGCGACGCGGACGCGTTCCGGCTCTCGGCTGACGAGGTCGCGGACCGCGCGCAGGAGGCGTGGGACGCGGGTGCCACCGAGGTCTGCATGCAGGGCGGCATCGACCCCAAGCTGCCGGTCACCTACTACGCGGATGTCGTGCGCACCATCAAGAAGCGTCTGCCAGAGATGCACGTGCACGCGTTCAGCCCGATGGAGATCGTCTCCGCCGCGGCGAAGGCGGGCGTGAGCGTGCGCGAGTGGCTGACGGAGCTTCGGGAGGCGGGACTCGACACGATTCCCGGTACCGCCGCCGAGATCCTCGACGACGACGTGCGGTGGGTGCTGACCAAGGGCAAGCTGCCGACCCAGACCTGGCTCGACGTCGTGAGCACGGCCCACGACCTGGGCATTCGCTCGTCGTCGACGATGATGTACGGCCACGTGGACCACCCCGGCCACTGGCTGAGCCACTTCCGCGTGCTGGCCAAGCTGCAGGACCAGACCGGCGGGCTCACCGAGTTCGTCGCGCTGCCGTTCGTGCACCGCAACGCCCCGATCTACCTCGCCGGCGTCGCGCGCCCCGGCCCGACCCGCCGCGACAACCGCGCCGTGCACGCGTTCGCGCGGTTGGCGTTGCACGGCCGAATCGACAACATTCAGTGCTCCTGGGTCAAGCTCGGCGACGAGGGCACCGCCGAAATCCTCAACGGAGGCGCAAACGACCTGGGTGGGACGTTGATGGAGGAGACCATCAGCCGCATGGCGGGCTCCGAACACGGGTCCGCGCGTACTGTGCGTGAGCTTGAAGCCATGGCTTCGCTCGCAGGGCGTAACGCCCGTCAGCGGACTACGACATATGGGCGAGTGCGAACCGATCAACAGTGACCGATAGTCTGTTTCGGCGCATCGACGCTACCGGCCTTCGGTAGCTTGGCGGCCAATCAGTCAGCAAGGTTCACCCTTCCGGGGTGGACCTGTGCCTTGGGGAGGCTCGGCAAGTGCACGGCATGAGTCTGGTACTGAGCGCTGCGGTTGAGAGCAGCATGACCGGTACTGCTGCGGGTCCCGTGGGCCTGGTCGCGGTCACAGCCGGCGTCGGCGGCCTGGTGTACGGCCTGGTGAAGCGCCGCAAGCCGGCCACCATCCCGGCGGCGAACCAGCGCATCGACCTGGCGCCGCAGGACACCGCGCAGAACTGATTCACCCGGTCTGAGAAGATTTCGTCCGTGTCCACGGAGAACGCACCCACCAGTCGCCCCCGAGTGCTGTCCGGCATCCAGCCGACCGCAGGCTCGTTCCACCTCGGCAACTACCTGGGCGCGGTGCGGCAGTGGGTGGCCCTGCAGGAGGACCACGACGCGTTCTACTGCGTCGTCGACCTGCACGCGATCACCGTGGAGCAGAACCCGAAGGAACTGCGCCAGAACACCCGCGTCTCGGCCGCGCAGCTGCTGGCGCTGGGCATCGACCCCGACCGCGCGACGCTGTTCGTGCAGTCGCACGTCCCGGAGCACGCCCAGCTCGGCTGGATCATGCAGTGCCTGACCGGCTTCGGCGAGGCGTCGCGCATGACGCAGTTCAAGGACAAGTCCTCGCGCTCCGAGAACGCGGTCGGCGTGGGCCTGTTCACGTACCCGATCCTGCAGGCCGCGGACATCCTGCTGTACCAGGCGCACTACGTGCCGGTCGGCGAGGACCAGCGCCAGCACCTGGAGCTGACCCGCGACCTGGCGACGCGCTTCAACTCGCGCTACGGCAAGACGTTCCGGCTGCCCGAGGCGTACATCGTCAAGGACACCGCCAAGATCTACGACCTGCAGGACCCGACCGCCAAGATGAGCAAGTCGGTCCCCGGCGGCGTCGTGGAGCTCCTGGAGGACCCGAAGCGCTCGGCCAAGAAGATCCGCTCGGCGGTCACGGACACCGGCCGCGAGATCATCTTCGACGTGGAGAACAAGCCGGGCGTCTCGAACCTGCTGACGATCTACTCGGCCCTGACCGGCCGTTCCGTCGAGTCGCTGGTTGTTGACTACGACGGCAAGGGCTACGGCGACCTGAAGAAGGACCTCGGCGAGGTCTTCACCGAATGGGTCACGCCGGTCCAGGAACGCGTCCGCATGTACCTCGACGACGTGGCCTCGTTGGACAAGATCCTCGCTCGCGGCGCCGAGCGCGCCCGCGAGGTCGCCTCGGTCACGCTGCGCCGCTCGTACGAGAAGATCGGGTTTGTTCTGCCCGAGTAGTGCACTTGCACTAGCGTCTTCACCGTGGACAAGTGGCGGCGGAAGTACGCGTGGCTAGACCACATCATGCTGGCGTACGAGCGCTACACCGCGCAGTACGGCACGCACTACGCAGCCGCGGTCACGTACTTCAGCGTGCTGTCCCTCGTACCGATCCTGATGATCGGTTTCGCGATCGCCGGCTTCGTGCTGCAGTCACAGCCCGACCTGCTGGCCCAACTGCGCTCCGCCATCGCCGAGGCCGTGCCGGACAAGGACCTGCGCGAGCAGATCAACGAGGCCGTGAACACCGCCCTGGACTCCAAAGGCACCGTCGGCATCATCGGCCTGCTCGGCGCGGCCTACTCCGGCCTGGGCTGGATGAGCAACCTCCGCGACGCGCTGACCGCGCAGTGGGGCCACGCCAAGGAGAACCTGCCGTTCCTGGGCACGTTGTGGCGCGACCTGCTGTCGTTGGTCGGCCTCGGCCTGGCGATCGTGCTGTCCTTCGGCATCACGGCGGCCGGGTCCTGGTTCGCCGAGGAGATGCTGGAGTGGCTGGGCCTGGAGAACGCCGGATGGGCGCACGCCCTGCTGCGTCTCGGGACGATCATCCTGTCGCTGCTGGCGAACTGGATGGTCTTCCTGTGGGTGCTGGCCCGGCTGCCGCGCAAACCGGTGGGGTGGCGCTCGGCTCTGCGCGGCGCTTTCGCTGCTGCCATTGGCTTTGAGGTGTTGAAGCAGGCCGCCACGGTGTTCTTGTCGTTCGTCACCTCGTCTCCGACCTCGGCTGCTTTCGGGTCGGTCATCGGTGTGCTGGTGTTCGCGAACCTGGTGGCGCAGTTTTTGCTGTTCATCGCGGCTTGGACGGCTACTGCTCGGGAGAACCGGGAGCCCGAGGTCGTTCCCGCACCGCCGCCCGCTGTCATCCAGCCCGTGGTCTCGGTCCGGTCCGGGCCTTCGCCTTCGTTGATGCTCGGGGCTGGGGCAGTGGTCGGGGCTCTGCTCGGGCTCCGGTGGCGGCGCCGGTAGTTGCTCACGTGGTTGGGCGGTCCTTAGACGGGCTTTGGTTGCGTCATCGCCGCTTCGCGACGA
>NZ_JAJAEG010000019.1:177993-211874 GCF_047445655.1 Lentzea alba | reverse complement strand
ACGTGATGGTCGACGGCGACGTGGTGGAGTTCCGCTTCAACGTCTAGGTCGGACCGACGCAATAAGCTGGGCCGGTGACCGTTGAGTACCGCATCCTCGGACCTCTCGAAGTGCTGCTCGACGGTCGTCCGGTCGCCCTGCCCGCCGGTCGCGGCAGGGTGCTGCTAGCGACGTTGTTGTTGCGCCCCAACCGTTTCGTGTCGGTGCACGAACTGGTCGAGAGGGTCTGGGACGGCGCACCGCCCGATCTGGACCGCGCGCACAAGACGTTGCACATGACGGTGACGCGGCTGCGGCAGGCGTTGGGCGCGGCGAACTGCGTGCGGACGGAGACCGGTGGCTATCTCGCCGACGTCCTGCCGGAGCAGCTGGACCTGACGAGGTTCCGTGCGTTGACCGCGGCCGGAGACCACCACGCGGCACTCCGGTTGTGGCGTGGCCCGGTGCTCGTCGACGTCGTGTCGGAGACGTTGCACCGTGACGACGTGCCGCTGCTCGTGGAGGAGCGGCTCGTCGCGCTGGAGAAGCGGATCGACGCCGATCTCGCCGGTGGCAAGGCGCGGGAGCTCGTGCCGGAGTTGCAGGAGCTGACGCGCGATCACCCGTTGCGCGACACGTTCTGGCGGCAGTTGATGCTCGCGCTGTACCGGTCGGGGCAGCAGGCGGGTGCTCTGCAGGCATATCGGCAGGTCAGCGACATGCTCGCGGACGAGCTCGGGATTGATCCGGCGCCTGCGCTCGCGGACCTGCACGAGCAGATCCTGCGCGGCACAGTCGCCTCACTAGACCAACGGCCGTCGGGGCCGCGTCAGCTGCCGCCCGCGCTCGCCACTTTCGCGGGGCGCGACGCCGAGCTGCGCCAGCTCGACAGCAGCACGTCGCGGCTGCTCGTGATCACGGGGTCCGGGGGCGTGGGCAAGACCTCGCTCGCGGTGAACTGGGGGCACCGGACGGCGTCGCGTTTTCCCGACGGGCAGGTCTTCGTGAACCTGCGCGGGCAGGATCCGGCGCAGAAGATGTCACCGCAGGTCGCGCTGGCGTTGGTGCTCAAGGGGCTCGGGGTCGCCGCCGCGCCGGTCGACCTGGACGAGCAGGTGGCGCTGTACCGGTCGCTGGTGGCGGATCGGACGATTCTGCTGGTTCTCGACAACGTTGCCGGGCCGGAGCAGGTGCGGCCGTTGCTGCCCGCGTCGAGCACTTCGCTCACGTTGGTGACCAGCCGCAACGAGCTGCAGGGGCTCGCGTTGCACGACGCGGAGTTCCTGCGGTTGTCGACGTTGGACGACGACGCGGGTGTGCGGCTGCTCGAACAGGTGCTGGGCGAACGCCGGGTCAGGGCTGAGGTCGCGAAAGCGCACGCGCTGGTGCGGCTTTGTGCGGGGTTGCCGTTGGCGTTGCGGATCGCTGCGGCCGAGCTGAGCGTCAACCAGGACCGGACCATCGCGCAACGGGTCGCGCAGCTGCAGGACGATCGGCTCGGCGGGCTTGCCGTGCCGGGGGATCCTGCCGCGGCGGTCGGGGTGGTGTTCGACGAGAGCTACTCGTCGTTGCCCGCTGAGGCGCGGACGGTGTTCCGGCGGCTCGG
Source organism: Lentzea alba (assembly GCF_047445655.1). Taxonomy (GTDB): domain Bacteria; phylum Actinomycetota; class Actinomycetes; order Mycobacteriales; family Pseudonocardiaceae; genus Lentzea; species Lentzea alba_A. The sequence continues at coordinate 210,289 of NZ_JAJAEG010000019.1, read as the reverse complement.
GTTGTTGCCCGGCGCGGACTTCACCGCCGACGACGCCGCGGTCATCGCGGGGCTGCCCAAGGCCGACGGGGTGCTCAACCTGCTGGTGGGCACGCATCTCGTGGAACGCCGCCCGGACGACAGGTTCGCGTTGCACGACCTGCTTCGGGTGTACGCGCGCGAACGGTGTGAGAAAGACGAGGCCGATGCGGCGATCCAACGGCTGTACGACTTCTACCGCCGGATGATCGACGACGCGGGCGAGCTCTGCTTCCCCGACCGGTACCGCTTCCCGCTCGAGACCACGTCGACACAGCTGCCGCACGTCGTGCTGCGGACGGCGGAGGACGCGTTCGCGTGGCTGCGCACCGAGCACGTCAACCTGCTGGCGACGGTCCAGATGGCCGCTGATCGCGGTGATCACTGGCCGGCCAGCCAGATCGGTGCCGTGCTGAACGACTACCACTACTACGAGGTCCGCAACGCCACGCAGTGGGCGGCTCTGATCGGGATTCTCGAACGCGTGGCCGACGAGTGCGGCGACGACCTCGTGGTGGCCATGGCCCGTCAGGACGCCTACGTCTACCACTTCGTCCAGGGCGACTACGTGAAGGCGAGGCAGCGCGCGCAGGAAGCGGCCGAACTGGGTGGCCTGGACATCCGGGCAGGTGCGTTCAACGCGCTGGCCATCTTCGCCCAGATCGCCGGTGATCTCGGGGAAGCGGTGGACCTGTACGAGGCCGCGCTCGCCGCCTTCACCGAGGCCGGCTCACCGGAAGGCCGGGGACGCGTCCTGATGAACCTCGTGGGCGCGCGGTTCCAGCAGGGGAACCTGATCGAGGCCGAGCGCGACCAGCAGGAGGTGTTCGCCGTCGTCACCTCGCCGACCGTGCTCAACTCAGCCCGCCAGAACGCCGCCGTCATCAGCCTGGAGCTCGGCAAACTCGCGGACGTCGTCACACACGTCGACCTGTACCGGCAGACCCAGCAGAAGATGGGCACCGGCAGCAACGACCCGATGATCATCAACATCCTGGCCAGGGCCGAGGTCGCGCTGGGCAGGCTCGACGAGGCGTTCGACCTGGTGCTCGGCATGTTCGAGGAGATGCGGTCCAAGATCGGTGTCGAGGAGGAAGCGGCCTGCTGGATCGCGTTGGCGGAGGTGCTCGACGCGCGCGGCGAACACGCTGACGCGCTGGACGCGGGCCTGGTGCTGGTGCGGCTCTCCGAAGGCGACGGGATGGTGACCGACCGCGCCCAGGGGCACCTCCACGTCGCCAGGGCCGCGCGCCATCTCGGCGATCACGACACCGCGGCGCAGCACCTGGCCGAGATGCGCGACCTCGCGGAGGCGTACCCGATCGGCATCGGTGAGGAGCAACGCGAACGCGCCCTGCTCCACCTCGCCCTCGGAGAGGTCGACGACGCGCTGCGGTGCGCGGAGGAGGCCGTTGCCACCCACCGGCGCTTCCACCAGCGGTATCACGAGGCGAAGTCGCTCGCCGTGCTGGCCGAGGTGCGCAAGGCCGCCGGCGACGCCGAAGGGGCGCGGGCGGCGGAAGCGCTCGCCGCCGCGGCGTTCACCGAATGCGGGGCACCGCTAGGGCAGCGTTGAGGTGCAGAGCGCAGTTGCGTTAGCTGCGGCCGGGTCCATGAAGTCGGGCAACGGCCGTCCATAACCAACGGCCAGAGCGGGCACATGATCCGTTGCAACGCTCCAGCCGTGCGCAGTGAGCCAGCCAGCCGGGTCGTCAACGGTCGCCACCAGATCCGTGCCCATGCTCCGGATCCGCTCCAGCGTGTCGACCACCGACGCACGGTCGTCGGCCGAGGCGTCCATGTGGTCGAACGCGAACCGGCTGCCGGGCGCGGACTGCGCGTGAACGGTGTCGAGCAGCCGCTTCTTGTCCTCCTCGCTCAGGTACTGGAGCAGACCCTCGGCGATCCACGCGGTCGGCACTGCAGGGTCGAACCCCCGCTCAGCCAGCGCGGCGGCCCAGTCCTCCCGCAGGTCGATCGGCACGACAACGCGCTCACACGCGGGCACCAGCCCCTCGGCGGCGACCAGCTTCTCCTTCAGCTCGAGCAGCTCGGGCAGGTCCAGCTCGAACAACCGCACGTCGCCGCCCCACGGCAGCCGGAACGCGCGGGCGTCCAGACCGGCGGCGAGCACCACGACCTGAGGCACGGACTCCGCCAGGAACTCGTCGTAGAACCGCGTGCGGATGGCCATGAACTCGGCCGCACCAGGCGGCGCGGGCGGGATCGAGTCGGCGGCCGCGACCACCGCGGTCGCCAGCGGGTCGTCGTGCAACCGGTCCGCACGCGCGGCCTCGACCGCCCGCATCGACGCGACCCACAACGCGGTCTTGCTCACTGCCTGCATGCGCCGAAGGCTCGCATTCAACGGGCCTCGGCGTCGACCGCGCGTCTCAGCTCGCACCCCTAGACTTCCAGGCTGTGAGAGCCGAGTACCGGGTGCTGGGACCCCTGGAGGTACTGCTCGACGGCGAACCCGTGGTCGTCCCGGCCGGGCGCGGGCGAGCACTGCTCGCCACGTTGTTGTTGCGCGCCAACCAGTTCGTGTCCGTGGACGAGCTGGTGGAGCGGCTGTGGGAGGGCGAGCCGCCGGATCTGGACCGGGCGCACAAGACGCTGCAGACCGTGGTCATGCGGGTGCGGCAGGCTCTCGGCGAGGCGAACTGCGTGCGCACCGAGCGCGGTGGGTATCTGGCCGAGCTGGTGCCGGAGCAGCTCGATCTCGCCAGGTTCCGCGCGTTGGTCGAGCGGCAGGAGTTCGAGGCCGCGCTGGCGTTGTGGCGCGGGCCGGTGCTGGGTGACGTCGACTCCGAGTCGCTGCACCGGGACGACGTGCCGACGCTGGTGGAAGAGCGGCTCGTCGTGCTGGAGAAGCGGATCGAGGCGGACCTCACGGTCGGGCGGTCGGCCGAGCTGGTCCCGGAGCTGCAGGAGCTCACCCGCAGGCATCCGTTGCGCGACCGCCTCTGGGGTCACCTGATGCTGGCGCTGTACCGGTCCGGGCAGCAGGCCGGTGCGCTCGCGGCGTACCGGCAGGTCAGCGAGCTGCTGGCGGAGGAGCTGGGGATCGACCCGACGCCCGCGCTCAGGGAGCTGCACGAGCAGATCCTGCGCGGGGAGGTCGCGCCGCCGAAGGCCGAGGACACCACTCCGCGGCAGTTGCCGGCAGACCTGGCCACGTTCGTCGGGCGTAGGGGTGACGTCGAACGGCTCGACGCAAGCGACGCGAACGTGCTGGTCATCGCCGGTACCGGCGGGGTGGGCAAGACCTCGCTCGCCGTGCATCACGCGCACCGGATCGCGGATCGGTTCGAAGACGGGCAGATCTTCGTGAACCTGCGCGGGCAGGACCCGCTTCGCGCGATGGCGCCGCAGGAAGCCCTGACGCTCGTCCTCAAAGGACTGGGCGTGGACACCGCTCCGGTCGACCTGGACGAACAGGTGGCGCTCTACCGCTCGTTGGTGGCGGACCGGAAGTTGTTGCTGGTGCTGGACAACGCCGCGAGCGCCGAGCAGGTGCGACCGCTGCTGCCCGCGTCGCCCGGAGCGCTGGCGATCATCACCAGCCGTGGTGACCTGCGCGGGCTGGCTCTGCACGACGCGGATCTGGTGCGGCTGCCGACGCTGAGCGACGAGGGCGGAACGCAACTGCTGGAACGGGTGCTCGGCGAAGATCGGGTGCGGGCCGAGCCGGACGCTGCCGCCGCGCTGGTGCGACTGTGCGGCGGGTTGCCGCTGGCCCTCAGGATCGCCGCCGCGGACCTCCGCGCCCAGGACATGATGACCATCGCGGACAAGGTCGCCCAGCTGGACGACGACCGGCTCGGCGAGCTGGCGGTGCCCGGCGACCCCGCGGCCGCGGTCAGCGTCGTCTTCGACGAGAGCTACGCCTCGTTGCCCGAGCAGGTCCAACTGGTGCTACGACGGCTCGGGGTGTTGCCTGGCGCCGACTTCACCGCCAACGACGCCGCGGTGATCGCCGGCCTGCCCAACGTCCGCCGCCAGCTCAACCACCTCCTCGGCGTTCATCTCGTCGAGCAGCGCGGCAGCCGCTTCGTCCTGCACGACCTGCTGCGGGTGTACACGCGGGAACGGTGCTCCACCCAGGAGACCGACGAGGCCCTCGGGCGGCTGTACGACTTCTACCGGCGCATGACCGACGACGCGGCCGAGCTCTTGTTCCCGGACCAGCGGCGGTTCCCGCTCTCCGCCAGCGCGACGCGGCTGCCCGGCGTGGTGCTGGGGACTGCGGGAGAGGCGTTCGCGTGGATGACCGCCGAGTACCAGAACCTGGTCTCGGCGGTCGTGATCGCCACCGAGCGAGGCGAGTACCGGCCCGCCAACGAGATCGTCGCCGTGCTCAGCGCCTACTGCTACGAGATCCGTGACGACACGAGCTGGTCGGCGTTGTGCGAGATCCGCGACCGCGCCGCCCGCGAGTCCGGCGAGGACCTGCTGATCGCCCACGCGAACCTCTCCCACGCGGTCTACCTGTTCTCCCAGGGGGACTTCGTGCGGACGAAGGAGCTCACCGACGTTGCGCTCGAACTCGGTGTCCAGTCGGGAGACCTGCAGATCCAGGCGGGCGCGCACCGGCTCCTGGGCGGGGTGTGCCGCATGGCGGGTGACCTCCTGGCGGCCCGGCACCACCAGGAACAGTCGCTCGCGATCCACGAGCGGCTGGGGGAGCCGGAGGGTCAGGCGTTGGCCCTGCTCAACATCGCCGCGGCCTCGTACAACATGCCCGACCTCCCGGTCGTGGAGCGCTCGCTGCTCAGGGCGTTGGAGCTCACCGGCTCGCCCGCCGTCCGGGGGCACGTCCACGCTTCGCTGAACGGCACTTACACCGAGCTGGGCAGGCTGCCGGAGGCGATCGCGCACCAGGAGGCGTACGTCGCGCTGCAGGCAGAGCTCGGCAACCCCCGGCCGATCACGATCGGTACCAGCGTCACTGTCCAGGCGAAGCTGGCGCTGCGAGAAGCCGACGAGGCGTTCGACCTCATGATCGACCTTCTCGACGACGTACGGCTGCGGGCCAGCTTCGAGGAGGAATTCGCAGCCTGGCACGCGTTGGCTGACCTGTTCAACGACTGCGACGCGCACGAGGACGCGCTGGCGGCCGCGCACCTGCAGCTCAAGATCGCTGACCGCGGCACGATGAGCGGCCATTGGATCGATGCCCACTGGTCGGCCGCGCGGGCGTGCCGCAAGTTGGGCGACTACGAGTCAGCGGCACACCACCTGAGAGAAGTGCGCGAGCACCTCCGCAGTGACCACCTCCTGATGTCGGGAGTCGAGATCAGGGAACGCGCGCTGCTGCACCTCGCGTTGGGCGAGACCGACGAAGCGCTGCGGTGTGCGGAGGAGGCCGTTGCCACTCATGCCCGGTACCACCAGCGCTACCTGGAAGGGCAGTCCCTCCAGGCTCTCGCGGAGGTGCGCCGCGCAACGGGTGACGTCGAAGGTGCGGTCGCGGCCGAAGCGCTCGCCACGGAGGCCTTCCGGGACTGCGGGGTGCCGGTGTGATCGTCGAATACCGGGTGCTCGGGCCGCTGGAGGTGCTGCTCGACGGCGAGCCGGTCGCCGTGCCGGCAGGGCGCGTCCGCATCTTGCTCGCCACGCTGCTGTTGCGCGCCAACGAGTTCGTGCCCGTCGACGAGCTGGTCGAACGGGTCTGGGACGGCGAACCGCCGGTGGCCGACCGGGGCCGCAAGACGTTGCACATGGTCGTCACCAGGCTGCGGCAGTCGCTGGGCGACGCCAACTGCGTGCGGACGTCGTCGCGCGGCTACACCGCCGAGGTCGCACCCGAACAGCTCGACCTCACCCGCTTCCGGCAGCTCGAAGAACAGGGTGAACACCGCGCCGCGCTGGAGCTGTGGCGGGGGCCGGTGCTCGCCAACGTCGCCTCGGAGTTGTTGCACCGCGACGACGTGCCGCGGCTGGAGGCGGAGCGGGTGGTCGCGCTGGAGCGCCGCATCGACCAGGACCTGGCGCGGGACACCGACGTGCTGGTGCCCGAGCTGCGGTCGCTGGTGGCGAGGTATCCGCTGCGCGAGACGTTCTGGGCGCAGCTGATGCTCGCGCTGCACCGGTCGAACCAGCAGGCCGAGGCTCTCGCGGTGTACCAGGAGATCCGCGACCACCTCGCGGACGAGCTCGGGGTCGATCCCGGTCCGCGGCTGCGGGAGGCCCACGAGCAGGTGCTCAGCGGTGAGGTGCCGGTGGCGCAGGTTCCGCGCCAGCTGCCGGCCGGTGTGCCGCACTTCGTCGGCCGTGAGGAGGAACTGGCGCGACTCACCGACATGCTGGCGGCACGGCCCGGCGAGCCGGTGCTGATCTCCGCGATCAACGGCATCGGCGGCGTCGGCAAGACCGCGCTCGCGCTCCGGTGGGCGCACCGGGTCGCCGACCGCTTCCCGGACGGCCAGCTGCACGTCGACCTGCGCGGCTTCGACCCGCGGGGTGAGCCGCTCGACCCGCTCACGGTGATCCGCGACTTCCTGCTGGCTCTCGACGTCAGGGACGTCCCGTCGTCGGAGGACGCGCTGATCGCGGCGTACCGATCGGCGTTGGCGCAGCGCCGTGTGTTGTTGGTGCTCGACAACGCCCGTGACGCCGAACAGGTCCGTCCGCTGCTACCCGGCGGTGCGGGCAACCTCGTCCTCATCACCAGCCGCAACAGGCTTCGCGGGCTGATCGCGAGAGAAGGCGCCCAGCCCGTCGCGTTGGACGTGCTGGACGAGCAGTCCGCCGTCGACCTGCTGACCGAACGGGTCGGCGCGGCGCGGATCGCCGCCCGGCCAGAGGCGGTATCCCGGCTGGTCAGGCAGTGTGCGGGCTTGCCGCTGGCGCTCGGAATCGTGGCCGCCCGCGCGGCCTGCGGCGACTCGCTCACGGCACTCGCGGACGAGCTCGACCAGGAACGGCTCGACGCCCTCGACCTCGACGACGCGACCGGTGTCCGTGCGGTCTTCTCGTGGTCGTTGAAGTCGGTCAGCGAGGCTGCGGCCAGGGTGTTCGTGCTGCTCGGCCTCCACCCCGGCCCGCACGTGGGCGTCGACGCGGTGGCGAGCCTTTCCGAACTGACGCCGGCCGCGGCCAGGCGCGTGCTCGGCGAGCTCGTCTCGGCCTCGCTCCTCGGTCCGGCGCCCGTGCCGGGCAGGTTCGTGTTGCACGACCTCCTGCGGGACTACGCGGCGGAACGCGTCGCCGCGCTGTCGGCAGGCGAGCGGACCGAAGCGTTGCACCGCATGTTCGGCCACTACCTGCACACCGCGCTCGACGCGAACCGGCGGATCGAGGTCCGGGTCACCTGGACACCGCTGGCCGCGCCGCCGTCGTCGGTGGTGATCACGCCGATCGAGGACGAGCAGTCGGCGAGCGAGTGGTTCGACGTCGAGCAGAACGTGCTGCTCGGTGTGTTGAAGCAGATGGTCGCCGCGGGGATGGACGACCTCGTCTGGCGGTTGGGCTACACGCTGCACCTGCCGTTGCTGCGCAAGGGCGACATGGCCGGAGCCGAGATGGCCGACCAACTGGCCCTCGCGGCGGCGCAGCGGCGCGACGACGTCTTCGGGCAGGCGCGGCTGCACCGGGCACTCGGCGGCGTCTACATCGCGAAGCACGCTCTGTCCGATGCGGACTTCCACCTCAGCTCGGCCCTGCGTTGTGAAACGGAGCAGTCCGACTACAACGGACAGGCGAACGTGTCGCGCGGCCTGGCCTTCGTCTACCGGCTGCAGGGCCGCTACGGCGACGCACTGGAGATCCTCGGCGGGGTGTTCCCGATGGCGGAGCGCCTGAGCAAGCACGAGCGGGCCTGCTACTACGCCGCTTACGGCAGGGCGCATCACGAGGTGGGGCAGGACGAACGCGCGATCGAACTGTGCCTGCAGGCCGACGAGTGGCTGCTCGAGCTCGGCAGGACCGCGCCCGCCATGGCCGACGCGATGAACTTCGAGACCCTCGGCGACATCTACCTCAAGCTCGGCAGGTACGCGGAGTCAGCGCACAACTACCGCGAGTCCGTCGTGCTGATGCGGGAGATGAGGGAGACCTTCTACCTGGCCGACGGACTGGTGCTGCTGGCGAAGGCCCTCATCGCCGCCGGCGAGCACGCACCTGCCCGGGAACACCTCGGCGAGGCGCTCTCCATCTACGAGGAGCTCGGCCACGACCAGGCCCGCGAGGTGCGGAAACTGCTGGGTTCACTCGAATAGGTTTGTACCGACCTCTGTGGGGTAGCCAAGAGAAGGATTCCCCACCTGGAGGTGTCATGATCGTTCTCGGTCTGATCCTGCTTGTCGTCGGATGGCTGGCTGGCATCAGCATTCTGACGACCATCGGAGTGGTGCTTCTGGTGATCGGTGCCATCCTCGCCGTCCTCGGCGCAGTGGGCAAGCCGGTCGGCGGTCGTGCGCACTACTTCTAAAGCGCCGCACAAGCACCAGTTCTTCTCGGAAGAATGAAGGGGGAGCCTCCACAGTGGAGGCTCCCCCTTCAGCTTGTCCGACAACGGTTCTAGACGTTGCCCTTGGTGCGAGCGGCAACGGCGAACACTCCGAACGCGACCCCCAGCATGGCCAGAGCGGCGACAGCGGCAACTACAAGATCAACAGACATGACTGAAAAAACTCCCTCTTGCGATCTCTCCCGTCCTTATGACGCCGGGGTACCCGCGAACGTTGCGTCGGGTAACGTTTTCGGGGTGAAACTCCGTGCTGTGGAAGCGCGTGTGCTCTCCGTAGCACCGTGGTTGCTCGCGTTGTCGGTGGTCGGGCACCTGCTCCTGGTCCAGTTCCAGGTCAAGATGACCATGATCGACTTGTTGGTTTACCGCAACGGATCGCCGCACCTGTGGAAGGGCGACCTCTACGAGTGGCGGCTCGAGCAGTACGCGGACGTGTTCCCGCTGCCGTTCACGTACCCGCCGTTCGCTGCGGCGATCTTCACGCCGATGAGCTGGGTGCCGTGGGAGGCGTCGCGGTGGATCTGGCAGATCATCTGCCTCGGCTGCCTGTACTACATCGTGCGCACGAGCCTGAAGCTGCTGAAGCTCGACGACCCGCGCCGCGTGATGCTGTGGACGGCGCTCACGCTGTGGATCGAGCCGGTGCGCACCACGCTCAACTACGGCCAGATCAACCTGGTGCTGGTGGCGATCCTGATCGGCACGCTCGCGAGCGCGCGGAACTGGGTCGGCGGCGCCGGTGTGGGTTTCACGGCGGGCATCAAGCTGACGCCCGCGATCTCCGGGCTGTTCTTCCTCGTCCAACGCCGGTGGATGGCCGCCGTCTGGTCGTTCGTCGCCTTCGCGGCGGTCTACGGCATCGGCTGGGCGCTCTCGCCGGCGCAGTCGGACAAGTTCTGGTTCCAGCTGCTCGGTGACGCGAGCCGGGTCGGGCCGGTCGGCAGCGCGATCAACCAGTCGATGCGCGGGGCACTGAGCCGCACGGTCGGGTACGACGTGAAGACCGGCGTGCTCTACGTCCTCGGCGTGCTCGTCGCGGCCGCGCTGACGTGGTTCGCGGTCAGCAAGACCAAGGACGTGCTGGCGCTGATCATCAGCGTGCAGATGCTGGGCCTGCTGGTCTCGCCGATCTCGTGGAGCCACCACTGGGTGTGGATGGTGCCCGCCCTCCTGTGGATGATCTACGAGGGCGAGCACCTCCTGTGCAAGATCACCGCCGGCCTCTGGGTGCTGGCGACCGGCGGCTACCTGGTGTCGTTCCTGCTGAACGCCCAGCCGAACATCTGGGACTTCCCCCGCCCCTGGTACTACGCGCTGCTCGGCTGGGGTTATCCGCTGGCAGGGATGCTGACTTTGGTCGCGATCGGGCTAGCAACCAGGCGTAAGCGGGACGAGCTGCTGCCCAGCGAGAAGGAAGCTCCCGACAGCGAACCCAGCGCTGTCGCCGGCTGAGGCCGGCTTCCAGGAGTTGCGGGCCGCCGTCCAGCCGAGCAGGCCGTCGGCGTCCAGCGCGGTCTGCAGCGCCTGCCAGCCCTTCTGCACGTGGGACAGGTAGGTGTCGCGGTCCAGCACGCCAGCGTTGATGCCCGCCGCGAACGCGTAGGTGATCATCGCGGTGGCCGCCGAGTCCTTGCCCGTGGCGCCCCAGAAGCCGTCGTGGCGCTGCAGGTGCTTCAACGTCTGCGCGGACTTGCGCAGCGTCTTGGCGTAGTCGGCGCGGTAGGGGTTGTCCTTCGGCAGCATCAGCATCGCCTTGGCCAGCCCCTGCACGGCCCAGGCGTTGGTCTGCACGTTCAGGCTCCACAGGCCGGTGGCCTCGTTGAACGTGCGCTTCTTCAGGCTGCGGTAGGACCGGTACGAGTAGTCGAGCAGGTCCTGGTCGAGGTCGCGCACGGCGACCTCGGTGAACGACGGCAGCGACATGGTCAGCGCGTCCGGCGACTTCCAGTAGTCCGTTCGGCCGCTCTTCGCCTGGGCCCGCAGGTTGTCCCGCAACGGCTGGAGCACCTCGGGCTCCGGGTGGAAGAACGACACGGCCAGGTAGGCCTCACCGCTCGACTGGGGGTCCGGGGCGTACGGGTTCGCCGGGTCGAGCGGCAGCAGGAAGTTGTTCGCCTTCACCCACGGCCACGTCTTGTGGTTGCTGATGCCGGTGGTCCGCACCTGAGCGATGTTGCCGACGTGGAAGTTCGCGTTGGACCAGCTGTTCGCCTTGAGGTCGGTGCCCTTGGTGACCCACGCCGCGCTGGCCTTGATCATCGTGTCCGTCACGGCACACGGCACGGCCTGAGCGGCCGCCGGTGCGATCAGGAGACTGCCAGCCAGCGCGACGACGAAAATCGGTGTGCGCAACCGCATGAGGGTGTTCCCTCTCATTTCCGCGGGCGGCGGCAGCGCATATCTTGACCGAATCAGGCCAAGGCGTCCAGGACTCCGTCGATTTCCTCGGCGAGAGATACGTCGAGCGCGGTGATTCCTCCCTTGGAGTGGGTGCTCAGGCGGAATGTCAGGGTCTTGTAGCGGATGTCGATGTCCGGGTGGTGGTTGTCGTTCTCGGCGATCTCCGCGACCCGGTTCACCACCATGATCGCCTGCGGGAAGGTCGCCAGCTCCACCGTCCGGACCAGCGCCGCGTCCTGGGCGGTCCAGTCGGGCAGTTTGGGCAGCACGTCGTTCAACTGATCGTCGCTCAACAGCTCGGCCATGTCCTGATCGTCCCACCACGTCACGTAAGCTGCGCGTTTGCCACGGGAGTCCGGTGAAGCGCCGGGCTGAGAGGAGGGCTCGCAAGCCCTCGACCGTCCACCTGATCCGGGTCATACCGGCGTAGGGAGATGTGATGAGAAGGATTTGGGCTGTTCTCGCTGCCGTCGCCTTGTTCGGTTCGGCACTGACCGGTTGTTCGGCCGGTACCTCGACCGCGCCGCAGACGCACGAGGTCACTTTGGTGACGCACGACTCGTTCGTCGTGAAAGAAGGCCTGCTGGACGAGTTCCAGAAGGCCACCGGCATCACCGTGAAGCAGATCGCGAGCGGTGACGCCGGCGAGCTCACGAACAAGCTGGTGCTCACGAAGGCGAACCCGATCGGTGACGTCGCGTTCGGCGTCGACTCGACGTTCGCCTCGCGGGCGCTGGCCGAGGGCGTGTTCGCCGAGTACGCCTCGCCGGAGGCCTCGAAGGGCGCTCAGCGGTACAAGGTCGACGATTCGAACCGCCTGCAGGCCGTCGACGTCGGTGACGTGTGCCTGAACATCGACCCGGCCAAGCTCGGCGGCGTCGAGCCGACCTCGTACGAGGACCTGGCCGACCCGAAGTTCAAGGACAAGCTGGTCGTGGAGAATCCGGCCACGTCCTCGCCCGGCCTCGCGTTCCTGCTCGGCACGATCGCGAAGTTCGGCGAGAACGGCTGGCAGGACTACTGGACCAAGCTCAAGGCCAACGGCGTCAAGGTCGTGAGCGGCTGGGAAGAGGCCTACAACCAGGAGTTCTCCGCCACCGGTGGCACGCGGCCGATCGTCGTCTCGTACGCGTCGTCGCCGTCTGCCGAGGGCGGGAAGACCAAGGCCGTGCTGGGCACCTGCTACCGGCAGGTCGAGTACGCGGGCGTGCTGACCGGGGCGAAGAACTCCGCGGACGCGCAGAAGGTGCTGGACTTCCTGCTGGGCGAGAAGTTCCAGGCCCAGGTGGCCGAGCAGATGTACGTCTACCCGTCACGTGAGGGCGTCGCGCTGCCCGAGTCGTGGGCCAAGGACGCGCCGTTGCCGACGAACCCGCAGTCGCTGCCCGCGGACAAGGTCAAGGACAACCGCGAGGCGTGGGTCGAGCAGTGGCGCAAGCTCGTGCAGGGCTGAGCTCGACGCTGAGCTCGCGTTTTGGCTGGTCAGCGGCGGCGTTGTTGCCGCTGGCCTTCCTGGCGCTGTTCTTCGCCTGGCCGGTGCTCGCGATCATCACTCTGGGCCTGGGCGAAGGCGGTGTGCTGAAGGCGCTGTTCTCGGGCGAGACCTGGGAGCTCGTCGGCTTCACCCTCGGTCAGGCCGCCGCCTCGACACTGGTGGCGGTGCTCGCCGGGATGCCGGTGGCGTTCGTGCTGGCGCGGTGCAAGATCCGCGGCCTCGGGTTCGTGCGGGCGGCCGTGATGGTGCCGTTCGTGCTGCCGACCGTGGTGGTGGGTCTGGCGTTCCGGACGTTCTGGCCGGATGGCGGCGTCCTGCCGATCGTGCTGGCGAACGCGTTCTTCAACGTCGCTGTGGTCGCGCGGACCGTCGGCGGGCTGTGGGCGCACACGGACCGGCGGGCCGAGGACGCGGCACGGGCCCTCGGGGCGTCGAGGCCGCGGGCGTTCCTGTCGGTCGTGCTGCCGGCGTTGGCGCCGGCGATCGGGTCTGCGGCCGCGGTCGTGTTCTTGTTCTGCGCCACCAGTTTCGGTGTGGTGCTGGTCCTCGGTGGATCGCGGTACCGGACGCTGGAGACCGAGATCTACCTCCGGACGGTCGAGCTCTTCGACCTGTCCGGCGCGGCGGCGTTGTCGTTGCTGCAGTTCGCCGCGGTGCTGGCCGTGCTGGTGCTGGGCGCGTTGGCCAGGCGGCGCCGCGAGACCGCGTTGTCGTTGCGCGGCAGGGAAGAGCTGGCTCGGCGACCGTCCGGTGGCGAGTGGTACGTCGTCTTCGCCGCTGCGGCGGTCGTGGTGGCGTTGTTGACGCCGGTCGTCGGGCTGATCACGAAGTCGCTGTCCACTCGGGACGGTTGGAGCTTCGCCGGATATGCCGCGCTGGCGACCCGAGGTGATCGCGGGACGTTGGCGGTGACCGGCATCGACGCGGCGGTGAACTCGCTGCGGACGGCCTTCGACGCGACGCTCGTGGCGTTGCTGGTCGGGGTGTTCTCGGCTGTGGTGCTGGTCGGGTTGCGGCGGTCCGGCGGACGGATCGCCGAGGTGCTCGACACGGCGTTGATGTTGCCGCTGGGTGTTTCCGCGGTGACGGTCGGCTTCGGGTACCTGGTCACGATGGACGCGCTGCCCGGCGACTTTCGGACGTCGCCGTTGCTCGTGCCGTTGGCGCAGGCGCTGGTCGTGACGCCGTTGATCGTGCGGATGGTGCTGCCGGTGTTGCGGGCGGTCGACGAACGGCTGCGGCAAGCGGCCGCGACGTTGGGAGCCTCGCCGCTGCGGGTGTGGCGTGAGGTGGATCTGCCGCTGGTCGGGCGTTCGCTGGTGGCGGCGGCCGGGTTCGGGTACGTGGTGGCGCTGGGGGAGTTCGGGGCGACGAGCTTCCTGGCGCGGCCGGACGCACCGACGTTGCCGGTGGTGATCGCGCGGCTGATGTCGCGGCCGGGGGAGTTGAACAGCCAGATGGCCTATGCGTCCTGTGCGCTGCTGATGGTCGTCACGGTCGGGTGCGTGCTGCTGATCGAGCGGCTGCGCGTGCCGAGCAGCGGGGAGTTCTGATGGCGCTGGCACTTGACTCGATCACCGTCCGTTATGGACAGACGGCGGCGGTGTCCGACGTGTCCCTGGAGGTGGCGGACGGCGAGGTCGTCGCGCTGCTCGGGCCGTCGGGATGCGGCAAGTCGACGTTGCTGCGCACGATCGCCGGGCTGGAGAAGCCTTCTTCCGGTGTGGTGCGGTGGGATTCGGACGATCTGGCCGGCGTGCCCGTGCACCGGCGCGAGTTCGGGCTGGTCTTCCAGGACGGGCAGCTGTTCCCGCACCGGTCGGTCGCCGGGAACGTGGCGTTCGGGCTGCGGATGCAGAAGGTCGAGCGCGAGTCGCGGGACAAGCGGGTGTTGTCCCTGCTGGAGCTGGTCGGGCTCGAAGGCTATGCGGATCGGCGCGTGACGCAGCTGTCCGGTGGTGAGCAGCAGCGGGTGGCGTTGGCCAGGGCGTTGGCGCCGTCGCCGCGGTTGTTGTTGCTGGACGAGCCGTTGTCGGCGCTGGACCGGGCGTTGCGGGAGCAGCTCGCGGTCGACCTGGCGCGGTTGTTGCGGGAGGCCGCCACGACGGCGCTGGTCGTGACGCACGACCACGACGAGGCGTTCACGCTGGCCGATCGGGTGGCGATCATGTCGCGCGGCCGGATCGTGCAGGTCGGTCCGCCGGCCGAGGTGTGGTCGTCGCCGGTGGATGTGGAGACGGCGAAGTTCCTGGGGTGCAACAAGTTCGTGCCCGGCTCGTTCGTCGGGGTGGACGCGGAACGGGTCGGGTTGCGGGCGACGGCGTTGCGGGTGGATCCGTCGGGGCCGCTGGAGGGCACGGTGCTGGAACGGGTGCACCGGCGGGATCACGTGCGGTTGCTCGTGGAGATCGACGGCGACGAGTACGAGGCTGTCGGGCCGGTGTCCGTCGGGGACCGGGTGCGGCTCGCAATTGACTTGGACGGCGTCGCACGGGTCGGGTAGGCATGTCCGCCATGGGACTTCTTGGGGGACGGGTCGCGCTGGTCACGGGTGTGAGCCGGCGGCAGGGCATCGGGTACGCGATCGCTTCGCGGCTGGCCGGGCTGGGTGCTGACCTGTTCGTTCAGCATCACGTGGCGCACGACGCTTCTCAGCCGTGGGGCGCGGATTCCGTGGACGAGGTGCTCGCGAGCATCGATGGGCGCGTGGTCGGGATGGGCGTCGACCTGGCCGATCCTGACGCGCCTGATCAACTCATGGCGGCTGCCGTTGAGGCTTATGGGCGCGTTGACGTGCTGGTGTGCAATCACGCGCGGTCTGGTGGTGACGGGCCGTTGGGCGAGCTGACCGCGGAGATGATCGACGGGCACTACGCGGTGAACACGCGGTCTTCGATCCTGTTGGCGCAAGCGTTTGTGCGTCAGTGGAGCGGCTCGACCGGCGGGCGGATCGTGTTCATGACGTCCGGGCAGGATCGCGGGGCGATGCCGAGCGAGGTCGCGTACGCGGCGTCGAAGGGTGCGTTGTCGTCGATCGTGGAGACGCTGTCGTACCAGCTGGTGGGGCGGGGGATCACCGTCAACGCGGTGAACCCCGGCCCCGTCGACACCGGCTGGGCAGGACCTGAGCTGAACGAGCTGGTGCGGCAGAAGATGCCGCTCGGCCGCTGGGGTCAGCCGGACGACCCCGCCCGGCTGATCTCCTGGCTCTGCACCGACGACGCCGCGTGGATCACCGGTGAGGTGATCAACAGCGAAGGCGGCTTCCGGCGTTGAATCATTTTGGCCGCTAGCTGTCCTTGGTGACGAGACGGATGGCCGCCAGACCCGTGCCGATCAGCAGGTAGCAGCCCGCGAGCAGCGTGCTGTCCCAGATCTGGTCGAGCGGGATCGGATCGCGCATGACGTCGATGAGGCCCGGGAACCCGGTCGTGATCAGGAACGGGTGCAGCCAGTCGAGCGACTGGAACTGCCCCAGCACCTGGAACACGATGATCGACACCATCGTCGCCGCCTGGACCACCAGCGGATGCTCGGTCGTGGCGGAGACCGCCAGCGCGACCGCGCCGATCGCCACCATCTGGAACGTCACCAGCACGACGAACAACGCGATGCGCAGCAGGCCTTCCCCGGTGCCCAGCGTGGTGCCGGAGAGGGTCATCATGCCGTTGCCGCTGCCCAGGAACGCGGTGCCGGCGATGATGCCCACGACCGCCATCAGCGTGACGGCGAAGAGCGACATCGCGGTGAGCCCGAACAGCTTCACGAACAGCAACCGCACGCGGGAGACCGGTGCGACCAGCAGCCCGCGCAACGTGCCGTGCTGCGCCTCGCCCGCGAGCCCGTCCGCCGCCCAGATCGACGCCACCAGCGGCAGCAACAGGTTGATCGACAGGAACAGCGTGAAGATCGGCACGACCAGGCCGTTGCCCTGGATGATCGCGGAGAGACCCGGCCCGCCACCGCCGTCGTCGCCGGCGGTCCAGATGCCGAAGCTGATGATGATCGGCACCAGGACCAGCCCGAACAACCCGATGAGGGTTCGCGGCCGGCGCAGCATCCACCGGACCTCGGAACCGAACTGACGCGTGATCATCGCGGTCCCCCGTCCAGCGTGTCCACAGCGGACATTCCGCGCTCGGCCTCCTCGGCCTCGGTGAGCCGCGCGAAGAGCTCCTCCAGACCGGTCTTCCACCGCGTGGCCTCGAAGACCTGGACGCCGGCCTTCACCAGCGTCTCGATCACCTGCGGCGCACTGGTTCCGGCGAGCTCGACCCGCAGCCCGTCGCCGAGCGGCCGACCCGAGATCCTGGCTTGCCGGAGTGCGCTGAGCGCCGTTTCGACGTCCGGGGTGATGACCTGGAGCGCCGAACCGCCCGCCTGCAGCAGCTCGGTCAGTTCTCCTTGCGCCACAACGGTTCCCCGGTGGAGCACCGCGACGTGCGTGCAGGTCGCCTCGACCTCGCTCAGCAGGTGGCTGGAGACGAGGACGGTGCTGCCCGACGCGTGCAGCTCCGCGATGATCTTGCGGATCTCCCTGGTGCCGGCCGGGTCGAGGCCGTTGGTCGGCTCGTCGAGGACGACGAGCTTGCGCGGCACGAGCAACGCCGCGGCCAGGCCGAGGCGTTGCTTCATGCCGAGCGAGTAGCCCCGGTACCGGCGGTGCGCGGCCTGGGCGAGCCCGACGCGTTCGAGAGCGTCCTCAACAGATTGTTTGATGTCGCGTTTGTTGAGGAGCGGCTCGAACGCGGCACAGCGGATGAGGTTCTCCCGACCACTGAGGAACGGGTGGAACCCCGGACCCTCGACCAGCGCGCCAACGTGCGGCAGCGCGTGCTCGGCACCGTCTGGCAACGGCTTGCCGAGCAGCTCGATCTCCCCCTTGGTGGGCCGGACCAACCCGAGCAGCATCCGGATCGTGGTCGTCTTGCCCGACCCGTTGGGGCCGAGCATGCCGAGCACGGCCCCCTCCGGAAGTTCGAGGTCGACCCGGTCCACGGCGACCGTGCTGCCGTACTCCTTGCGCAGACCTTTGGTCCGCGCGGCGACAGCCTGTTGCGTAGGCGCTGTCACCGGCGCGCTGGTCGAGGTGGTCACTTCACCTGTCCGATCGTGTCGAACAGAACCTGCTCCGGAACGGCACCCGCGACAACACGGCCGTCGTCCGCGATCAGGATCGTGGCGACCTTGGTGTTGAACAGCTTGCCGCTACCCCACGCGCCGCTCACCTTCTTGGTGAACCTGTCGACCAGGCCCTGTGCCTCGGCCGGCACCTGGGTCATGGCCTCCGCGGGGATCTTCGCGCCGACCACGGTGTCCCAGCCGGTGCCGAAGAACTGCGGGTCCTTGCCCTGCAGGGCTGCTTCCAGACCTGCCTCGGGCACCTTGTGACGGCCCTCGGCCTCCTTGGCCTCCGGCGTGGTGACCTCGGCGTTGGCCGGCGGCGTGAACTCGAACAGCTTCGCGTCCTGCTGGCCGACGTTGATCTCGCTGAAGCCGACCTGGCCGACGGGGTCAGCGGTGCCGTTGGTCAGGACTGCGACCCTGAGCGGCATCTTGAGCTCGGAGTCCACCGCGATCCTGACCTCGCGGATCAGGGTCTTCTCGGTGGCCTTCGGGGTCAGGACCAGCTCGTAGGCAGCGCGGTTGGCGACCCTTGCGGTCCCGTCGACCGTGATGTCGCTGAACTCCTTGGTCATGGTGACGAACTCCTTGGCCGCGGTGGCCGGGTCGATCGCCTTCTGCTCCTCGGAGTTCGGGGTCGGCTTCTGGTCCTTGCCCTCGTCCTTGCCGTTCTCGGACTTGGTGACCTCGTTGTCCTCCGAGTTCCAGGACCACGTTGTCGTGCCGTCGTTGACGATGGTTTGTTCTGACTGGCCGTTGGGCAGGGCCAGGCGGAACTTGCCGTTGCCGTCCGTCCAGATTCGTGCGCTGTGCTTGCCGTCTGCCAGTTGCGGGATCTCGGCGATTGCTGGGAGGCCCAGCTTGTTGTCGACCTCTACGGTGCCGCCGAACGCGCCTGGTTTTGCGGTTAGGACCTGCTCCACCAGGGTCTCGGCTGAGACTGCTGGGAGAGATGGTGGCTGGCCTGCGCCTGCTGGCATGGCTAGCAGGCTGAGGCCTGCTGCGCCGGTGAGCACACCGGCCGCTGCTGCGGCCAGGGTCACCTTTCGCTTGTTCATCTTTTGGGTCCCCTCCTCCAAGGGCTTGTGGTTCTAGCTTGGGGGTGGGTTGCTGAGATGGTGCTGAGACTAGTCTGACCTGGGGGTTCGCGCCGGTTTCGTGGGTGGTTGCATTGCGTTGGCGGCCGCCGGTTGCGAGTCCGTAGGTGGTGCCGTTGCGTGCGCGTGGTCGCTTTGCGATCCGCGACCGGGCGGGTGGTTGGCTTGCGGGCGGCGGCTTTGCGAGACACGACCTTGCTAGGCGCGACCGTGCGGGTGGTCGCTGTCTCGTCCAGCTGAAGTTTGCGGTGGTGCAGATCTGTGAGCTGCGGTCCGCAAGGTAGCGCGGACGGATGCGGACGGCTGTTGTCCAGGGCTAGTTTGCGGATTCCTGGCCCTGGGTCGTCGATGTTGGCCAAGGGCCAGGGCGGGAACGAACCGTCTGTCGTGGTCGGGGAGGCCAGGGAATCGGCTCGATCGCGGTGTCCCAGAACGGTGAGGACACTGGCTGTGGGCGTTCGAACTGCTCGCCTGCGAGCGCGAGGGTGTCTCCTTCGATGCCGGGGAGCGTNGTGGTCGGGGAGGCCAGGGAATCGGCTCGATCGCGGTGTCCCAGAACGGTGAGGACACTGGCTGTGGGCGTTCGAACTGCTCGCCTGCGAGCGCGAGGGTGTCTCCTTCGATGCCGGGGAGCGTGGCGTTGACCTGGGCTGATGGGAGCGCGCTGCCCAAGCGGGCGATTGGCGAGGGAGATGATCTCCTGGCGCCCTGATTGATCACTGGGCAGTATGGGAAACATGCCTGCCATTCCCGAGAGCTCCGCCGTCATCGCCGATGTGGCCGTGGAGAACGACTACGACGGCTTCGCCGAGGCGTACACGGCCGAGAACGAGACCAGCCTCCTCAACGCCTACTACGTCCGGCCCGCGATCGTGGACCTGGCCGGCGACGTGGCCGGTCGACGAATTCTCGACGCCGGCTGCGGTGCTGGTCCTGTGTCCGTGGCGCTACGTGATCGGGGAGCCGTCGTGAGCGGCTTCGACCGCAGCGCCAAGATGGTGGAGCTGGCCCGGCAGCGGCTCGGCGACGACGTGGACCTGCGGGTCGCCGACATAACGGGCCCGCTGCCGTACCCCGACGGCGCGTTCGACGACGCCGTCGCCGCTTTGGTGCTGCACTACCTGGAGGACTGGACCGCACCTCTGGCTGAGCTGCGGCGGGTGCTGAAGCCCGGTGGCCGGCTGATCGTGGTCGTCAACCACCCCATCCTCCTCAAGATGGTGCATCGCGAGACTGACTACTTCGCGACCACCAAGTGGTCCGACGAGTACAACTTCAACGGCCAGAAGGCCGTGCTCACCTACTGGCACCGGCCGCTGCACGCGATGACCGATGCCTTCACCGCAGCAGGCTTCCGCACCGCCGTCATCAGCGAGCCGCCTCCGGCGCCGGAAGCCCACGAACTCTTTCCCGACGAGATGGCGAGTTTCCCCTCCGGGGCATTCCTGAGCTTCATGTTCTTCGTCCTGGAGGCCGCCTAACTACGGCGTGGCACATGGGTGGCCGCAAGGTCGCGGCATGCTTGCCCTGACCTTTAGGCTGCGTACAGGCGCTACAGGCCGTTGGCAAACAACCAACGCGGTTGTTGAGAATGCGCCAACTTCAGGCAGAACGTGTGGCGGCCCGCAAACTAGCTCGGACGCCGTAGCAAGCACCGCAAACTTGCCCTGGACACCGCAATGTTCGGCTGGACAGGACAGTCGCTTTGCGGGCGGCGAGTTCGCCTTGCGTGCTTCCCCTGGGGGCTCTGTCCCCAGACCCCCTGCCAATCTGATCAGGGGGCCAGCGCCGCGGGCGGGTTGATGGCACGCCTGTTGCTTTGAGGGTCAGACCAGCTCAGGTGATCCCGCCACAACATCCTCTCTGTTGCTTTGGGCGGCTTGCTGTTGCGTAGGGGGTGCGGTCCGGTGGGCCCCGTCGCGAGTCGCGCCAGGAGCGAGCGGCACACGATCAGGCACGACTCGTGACGGGACCCACCGGACCACACGGAAAAGCATGCCTCGGCTTCGCCATCGGGGCGGCTCGCCTGCGGCATCGCACAAGAGCGGTGGGCCCACCGTTGCGTAAGGGCGGATGGCTCACCCGTCCCGTAAGGGCGGGACGGCTTCGCGCTGCCGGGCGTTGCTGAGAGTCGGCTGAGATGTTGCGGGCGGTGAAGCTGAGAGCGCGGCATGCTGTGCCTGTGAAGCCTCGGGTTCTGGTCGTGGACGACGAAGTCGGCGTGCGTCGGGCGTTGGAGCGTGGGCTGGCGGCTGAGGGCATGGAAGTTGTCACTGCCGCTGACGGGCCCACGGCGTTGAGGGTGGCCCTGACCGGGGCGTTTGATGTCGTGTTGTTGGACATCATGTTGCCCGGGCTGTCGGGGTACCGGGTGTTGCAGCGCATGCGGGCTGACGGGGTGCGGACGCCGGTGTTGATGGTGTCGGCGAAAGATGGAGAGATCGATCAGGCGGACGGGCTGGATCTCGGGGCCGATGGGTATCTGGTCAAGCCGTTCAGCTTTGTCGTGTTGGTTGCGCAGGTCAGGGCGTTGCTTCGGCGCGGGGGTGGGGCTCGGCGGAGGTTGACGCTCGGGGAGCTCGTGATCGATCGCGGGTTGCGCGAGGTCAGTTGGGGTGGGCAGGACGTGTCGTTGAGCCCGCGGGAGTATGCGGTGCTGGACGTGTTGGCTTCTCGGGCTGGGTCGGTGGTGACCAAGGACGAGTTGTTGCGGACTGTTTGGGGGGACGAGCAGGCCGCTACGCGGAATGCGGTTGAGGTTTACGTGGGGTACCTCAGGCGCAAGTTGGATGCTGTGGGGGCTGGGGAAGTTGTTAGGACGATTCGCGGGCACGGGTACATAGCGTCCACTCCGGACTTGGACAGTGCGTTGGGGAACAAGTGAGTCCTCGCCGCTGGTGGTTGCGGCGCACGTTGCGCTTTCGGATCACCGTGGTGGCAACCGGGGTGGCGTTGTTGTGCTTGCTGGCGTTCACGGGGTTGGCGCCTGCGTTGATCGGGCTGATTCAGATCACTGCGGTGGATCAGGAGCTGGATCGGGCGCAGCCTCGGGTGCTGGACGTGTCCGGGGTGCCGGTGGATGGTGGGCCGCCGCTTCCGTTGACCGTGCAGGACATTCGGACGTTGAAGTCCGGCGAGCCGGTGTTGCGGTTGGAGGGGGCCTCGGCGCAGCGGTGGCGGGGGCGGGTGGTTTTCGCCGCGGACGGGACGCCTCGACTTGAGGTGTACGGAAGTACGTTGCTGGGGTACGAGAAGGCCAACACGTTGGGGACGCGGTGGTTGGCTGTTGCTGCTGTGTTGGTGGCCGGGTTGGTGGGGATTGCCACCTGGTTGGCGGTTCGGTCGTCGTTGTTGCCGGTTGAGCGGATGCGGGTTGCGGCTGGGGCGTTGCCGCACGGGGAGCGGTTGCCGGTGCCGCCTTCGCGGGATGAGTTGCAGGCGTTGGCGGAGGCGTTGAACGCGTTGCTGGCTCGCAGGGATGAGGCCAGTGATCGGCTCAGGCGGTTCACCGGGGATGCTGCGCACGAGTTGAGGTCGCCGGTGGCGTCCGTGCGGGCGCAGGCCGAGGTTGCTGTGGCGCATCCGGATCCGGACTTCTCGATCGAGGTGCTGGAGTCCGTTGTCGAGGAGTCGATTCGGCTCAGCGCGCTGGTGGAGGCGTTGTTGATCCTGGCTCGGGCGGACACGGGGGCGCCGCCTCGGGCTGAGGCGGTGGATTTGGTGTTGGAGGCCGAGGCCGCGATCGGGCGGCTCGACACGGAGTTGTTGGTGCGGTTGAACGCTCCGCCGTCGGCCTGTCTCGTCAGTGCTGCGCGGTCTGAGGTTGAGCTGGTGCTGGACAACCTGTTGCGGAACGCGGCTCGGCACGCTTATTCGACGATCACGATGACGTTGGTGCCGGTTGGGCGGGACGTTCGGTTGCTCGTGGACGATGACGGGCACGGGATTCCCGTTGAGCATCGGGCGAAGGTGTTCGAGCGGTTTTATCGGGTGGAAGAGGATCGCGGGCGCTCGTCTGGTGGGTTCGGGCTCGGACTGGCGTTGGTGTCGCATCTCGTGTTGCGGCGTGGGGGGTCCGTTCGGGCGGCGGAGTCACCTGCTGGTGGTGCGCGTTTGGAGATCCGCTGGCCGTCCTGGTAGCAAGGCGCGGTGCCAGAGTTGCGAGCGTCGGCGCTGGTCGACGCGCCTGTTGCCGCTGTTGCGGGTGCCTTGTTGGAGACCTCGCTGATCACCGGGTTCGGGGTGAAGGTGCCTGGGGCGCTGTTGTGCCTCGGGGATGTGCTCACCGGGCCGTTCGGGGTGAAGCTGACGGTCACCCGTGCGGATCTGTCCGGGGTGTCGGCTGCTGGGGAGTTCTTGGAGCTGCACACGGATCTTGTGGTGACCGGGGCCGGGACGATGGTGGTCGACCGCGTCTCCTGGGCGACCGTGGGTGGTGTGGTCGGGCGGTTCGCCGATGTCACGGTCGGGCGTGGGATGGCGTTGCGGGTGCTGGAGAAGCGCTCGGCGTTGCTGGCGGAGCGGTGCCGGG
The DNA here is from genome assembly GCF_047445655.1 of Lentzea alba. Taxonomy (GTDB): domain Bacteria; phylum Actinomycetota; class Actinomycetes; order Mycobacteriales; family Pseudonocardiaceae; genus Lentzea; species Lentzea alba_A. Next base: position 187,151 of record NZ_JAJAEG010000019.1, on the reverse strand, counting down.
AGCTGAGCGAGGCTCGGGTTGTCGTGGGTGCGGCGATCGTCCGGGGTGGACGGTTGCTGGCGCAGCAGCGGGCCTATCCGGAAAGTCATGCGGGGCAGTGGGAACTGCCCGGTGGGCGGGTCGAGCCGGAGGAGAAGCCCGAAGAGGCGTTGGTTCGCGAGTGCGTCGAGGAGCTCGGGGTACCGGTCGAGGTCGGCGCGCAGGTCGGGCCGGACGTGCCGTTGAAGAAGGACATGGTGTTGCGGATCTTTGCGGCGGAGCTCGTCGGCGGTGAGCCGGAAGCGTTGGAGCACAACGCTGTTCGGTGGCTCACCGCCGACGAGCTGCCGTCGACGGACTGGCTGCCCGCGGACCGGGTGCTGGTGCCGGCCCTTCAGCAGCTCCTCATTTGAGTCCGGAGAGGCGCAGGGCCGCGTCCAGGCGGTGCTGGGCGCGTTCGCGGGCCCTGGCCGCGCCCGCTGCGCGGATGCGGTCGAGTTCCGCCGGGTCGGCCAGCAGGGCCAGCGTGCGGTCGCGGACCGGGCGGAGCTCCTCGATCACCGCTTCGGCCACGACGTTCTTGAGGTCGGCGAACCTGCTCGTGTAGTCCTCGGGCTCCTTGCCGGTGCAGGAGGTGAGGATCTCGGTCAGGTTCGTGATGCCCTCCGTCGTCGTGACGGCACGGCGGATCTTGCGCTGCACCAGGTCCGGCTCGTCGAGCACGAACACGACGCCCGCGGAGCTCTGCGCGGACTTGTCCATCTTGCGCGTCGGGTCCGACAGGTCCTTGATGCGCGCGCCCACCTTCGGCAGCACCGCGGTCGGCACGAGGAACGCCTCGCCGTACGCGTTGTTGAAGCGCTTGGCGAGGGCGCGGGCCAGTTCGACGTGCTGGAGCTGGTCCTCGCCGACCGGGACCTCGGCGGTGCCCTGCAGCAGGATGTCCGCGGCCATCAGCACCGGGTAGGTGAGCAGGCTGAGGCGCACGGACTCGCGGCCGAGCGACTTCTCCTTGAACTGGATCATGCGCGCGGCCTCGCCATAGGTGCAGGTGCACTCCAGGACCCAGTTGAGGGCTCCCAGCTCTTTGATCAGATCGCTCTGCACACAGGTGCTCTCGGGTTCGATGCCGCAGGCGATGAGCACGGCGAACTGCTCCCTGGTCAGGGATCGCAGGCGTTGCGGGTTGTGCGACGACGTCATCGCGTGCAGGTCGCTGATGAAGTACACGTCGTCCTTCGTGCCCTCACGAGCCCACGTCCGCAGGGCGCCCAGGTAGTTGCCCAGGTGGACCTGGCCGGAGGGGGTGATCGCCGAAAGCCGGATCATGATGTTGGTCCTTCCGTGAAGGACCGCCCGGACGCAACGCACAAAAAAGCCGCCCGTCTCGGGCGGCCTGTGTCTGGGTTAGCGCACAGCTACTCCGGCCGCCTGAAAGCGGCCTGCCATGAGGTGTTCAGAGTGCGCACGATCACGAGTATAGGGCTACCGTTGAAGGATGTTCATCGTGCTGCTGAAGTACGTCGCGCCGCTGGAACAGATCGACTACGCCCTCCCCGACCATCGGGCCTGGGTCGAGAAGCAGTACGAGCGGGGCCTGTTCCTCGCCTCGGGGCGTCAGGTGCCGAGGGTCGGCGGCGTGATCATCACGCGGCCCATGCCCCGCGGCAAGCTCGACGCGCTGCTCGCCACGGACCCGTGGGCTGAGCAGAAGCTGGTGAAGTACGAGATCTGCGAGTTCGAGGCGACGCGGACGGCGCCCGAGCTCATGAAGCTGAACGAGGCCGTGCTGCAGCACTAGGTCTGTTCGGCCAGCCACTCGATCGCCGCGTCGAGCGCTCCTTTGCTGTCCACGAGCGTGTGCGGGGCGATCGGGGTGTTGCCGTACGTCCTGCCGGTGCGGTCGGCCATGTGCGCCGTGGTGATCGCGAGCCGCGCGCCGTCGGACAGTTCGAAACTCTCGTTGGCCGTCGCGAAGCCCGCGGTCGGCTCGCCGAAGCTGCGCGCGTTCGCCGCGCCGATGAACGAGATCAGCACCGCCTCGCCTGAGCTCGCGGTCTGGCCGCCGATCAGCACCGCCACCGGCCCGTTGACCGCAGCAGGCATCGTCACCTGCGGAAACGAGACCTCGTCGCCGTTGAAGACGTGGCCGTCCCGCACGCCCCAGTCCCTGGTGGTGCCGTTCGGGCTGACGAACGCCCCGGCCCTGCCCTCGCCCAGCAGCGGCGCGACCACCGTGAGCATCGGGTGCATGTCGCCACCGCCGTTGCCGCGCAGGTCGACGACCCAGCCCCGCGGGCGGGCGGCGACGAGATCACCCAGCAGGCGCCGGCCGGACTCGACGTACGCCTCGCCGTTGTCCGAAGAGGTCTCCGGGAGTCGCAGGTACGCGGTCGTGCCGATCATCCGGCCGCTCGGCGCGGTGGGGGTCGAGGACGGCGCGCCGCCGTTGGCCGAGGCGAGCAGGAGGGTGTGCGGGTTGCCGAGCGCGGAGATCACCCGGTTGATGGCGCGATAGGTGTCGGCGGGCCGTTGTGCGTGCGCGATGTCACGGTGAGCTTCGGCACGCAGTCGACGCCAGTCGGCTTTCGAGCTCTCCACGGAGTGCTGTTGCAGCAGGTCGAGTGCGGTGTCGAGGTACGCGCGAGGTGCGGAGACGGGTTCACCGGCGGTGGCGGCCAGCAGCAGCAGGGCCACGAGCGCCAGCCGCATCAAGCGGCCTTCTTCAGAGCTTTCTTGGCCGCCTTCGCCGCCTTCTTCGCTGCCTCCTTGCGGGCCTTGTCCCGCTCCTTGAGCAGGAAGGGCACCGGGCAGCGCTTGCATTGCGGCTTCGACCGGCAGCACTTCTTCTTGAGCTTTTTACCCACTGGTTGCACTCCACTCCGACACGTGTCGCTAGAGTAGGTGAGGCTCACTTCACTAGGCACTCTTGTGTGGTAATGCCGACGCGGCCGCTACTCTGGTGTACGGCTGTGCGCATTGACGTGTCCGGCGCGAGCCCCTCCAACGCCTTCGAAGCTCTAGGAGTTCTGCGTGCCCACGGCCACCGCGCCTGCCCTTCAGACGCGCACTGACCTGCGCAATGTCGCGATCGTCGCGCACGTCGACCACGGCAAGACCACGCTGGTCGACGCCATGCTGCGCCAGTCCGGCGCCTTCTCCGCGCGTGCCGAGCTGGTCGACCGGGTCATGGACTCCGGCGAGCTCGAGCGTGAGAAGGGCATCACCATTCTCGCGAAGAACACGGCTGTGAGGCGGCACACGCCTGACGGTGACGTGATCATCAACGTCGTCGACACCCCCGGCCACGCCGACTTCGGCGGTGAGGTCGAGCGCGCGCTGTCGATGGTGGACGGTGTCGTCCTGCTCGTCGACGCCTCCGAGGGTCCGCTGCCGCAGACCCGGTTCGTCCTGCGCAAGACGCTGGCGGCCGGCCTGCCGGTGATCCTGCTGGTCAACAAGGTCGACCGTCCCGACGCCCGGATCTCCGAGGTCGTCGACGAGGCCCACGACCTGCTGCTGGACCTGGCGACCGAGGTCGGCGCGGACGAGTCCGTGCTGGACCTGCCGGTCGTCTACGCCTCCGCGCGCGCCGGTCGTGCCTCGCTGACCCAGCCCGAGGACGGCGGCCTGCCGGACGAGGAGAACCTGGACACGCTGTTCCAGGTGCTGATGGACCACATCCCCGCGCCGACCGTCGACGTCGACGGCCCGCTGCAGGCGCTGGTCACGAACCTCGACGCCTCGACGTTCCTCGGCCGCATCGCGCTGTGCCGCATCCACCAGGGCACGCTGCGCAAGGGCGAGACCGTCGCCTGGTGCCGCGAGGACGGCGAGCCGGTCAAGGTCCGCATCACCGAGCTCCTGATCACCGAGGCGCTGGACCGCGTTCCCGCCGAGTTCGCCCGCGCGGGTGACCTGGTCGCCATCGCCGGTATCGCGGACATCACCATCGGCGACACGCTGGCCGACGCCGAGACCCCCGAGGCGCTGCCCCGGATCACGGTCGACCAGCCGGCCATCTCGATGACCGTCGGTGTGAACACCTCGCCGCTCGCCGGTCGCAACGGCGGCACGAAGCTCACCGCCCGCGTGCTGAAGGCGCGCCTCGACGCCGAGCTCGTCGGCAACGTCTCCGTCCGCGTGCTCCCGACCGAGCGCCCGGACACCTGGGAGGTGCAGGGCCGCGGCGAGCTGGCGCTGGCCATCCTGGTCGAGCAGATGCGCCGCGAGGGCTTCGAGCTGACCGTCGGCAAGCCGCAGGTGGTCACGCGCACGGTCGACGGCAAGATCCACGAGCCGTTCGAGCGCCTGTCCGTCGACTGCCCCGAGGAGCACCTCGGCGCCGTCACGCAGCTGCTGGCCAACCGCAAGGGCCGCATGGAGAACATGTCGGGCCACGGCACCGGCCGCATCAAGCTCGACTACGTGGTCCCTTCGCGCGGCCTGATCGGTTTCCGGACCGAGTTCCTGACCGAGACCCGCGGTACCGGCATCGCGAACGCCGTCTCCGAGGGCTACGGCCCGTGGGCGGGCGAGATCCGCACCCGCCACAACGGCTCCCTGGTCGCCGACCGCTCCGGCTCGATCACCGCGTACGCGATGATCCAGCTGGCCGACCGCGGCACGTTCTTCGTGGAGCCGGGCGCCGACGCCTACGAGGGCATGGTCGTGGGCGAGAACCCGCGCGCCGAGGACCTCGACGTCAACGTCACCCGCGAGAAGAAGCTCACGAACATGCGCTCCTCCACGGCGGACGTCATGGAAACCCTGGCCCGCCCGCGCAAGCTGTCGCTGGAGGAGGCCCTGGAGTTCTGCGCCTTCGACGAGTGCGTCGAGGTCGCCCCGGAGGTCGTCCGCGTCCGCAAGGTGACCCTGGACGCGAACCTGCGCGGCCGCGAGCGCTCGCGCTTGAAGCAGCGGGGCTGAGAGCCACGCTGCGGTAACGCCTGACAAGGGCGGCTAGGCCTTGATGGTCTGGCCGCCTTTGTCGTGTCCGGGGTCCGCTCAGGCCGCGCAACGGGGGCAGTGGGGGTGCTGGCGGCGTTGGGGAACGCGGGGAAGGGCGGTCATGAGGCCGTGCGAGCGGGCTGGCGGACCCAGGCAATGGGCGGTGGGGTCCATGGCGGCGGGCTGACGGTCACGGACGCGAGGTGACGGAACGCACGTCAGGTGACCACCCCGCCGGAACCGGTGCCCACCGACGCAACCGAACCACCAAACGAAAACCCAACCGACCCGAACCACCCACCCCGCCAAGCCGTACTACCAACCGAAGCGAGCAACCGTCACCAACCCCCAAACGTCCCCAACACGGCGAGGGTGACGAAAGACCTGGGTTGCCCGCACGCCACCACCACCCTTCTGGCAATGTGAGGACCATGAGGCGACTCGGGGGAGTGCTGGCTGCCGCGATCCTGTGCGGGGCCGCAGCGTGCACGAACGCGCCACCTCCACCGCTGGTCCCCAAGTCCGAGGCCCCGGTCATCACCACGACGGGCCCGAAGGTCACCGAGATCGTGGTGGGCGTGGACGACGTGGCGGGCGGCTACAACCCGCACTCGCTGGCAGCCCAAAGCCCGATCACCACGGCCCTGGGCTCACTCCTGCTCCCCAGCCCCTTCCGCAACGGCCCGGACGGCGCACCGCAGCTCGACCGGAATCTCATGGTCAGCGCGAAGGTCACCAAGGCCGAGCCGTTCACCGTCACGTACACGATCCGCAAGGACGCGAGCTGGTCGGACAGCGCCCCCATCGCCGCCGAGGACTTCTACTACCTCTGGCAGCGCATGCGGTCGGAGCCCGGAGTGGTGGACCCGGCGGGATACCGGCTCATCAACAACATCAGTGCCCGAGAAGGCGGCAAGACCGTCGAGGTCGCGTTCGGCAAGCCGTTCCCGGGCTGGCGCAGCCTGTTCGCGAACCTGCTGCCGGCGCACCTGCTCAAGGACGCCCCCGGCACCTGGTCGAACGTGCTCGCCACGGGCTTCCCCGCCACCGCCGCACCGTTCGCGGTCAAGAGCCTCGACGAGCCGCGTGGTGAGGTGATCCTGGAGCGCAGCGACCGGTACTGGGAGGTGCCGACCACGCTGGACCGGGTCGTGCTGCGCAGGGCCTCGCACAGCGACATGGCCAAGTCACTGTCCAAAGGGGACAACCAGGCGGTGCTCCTCAAGGCCGACGCCTCGGACGTCAACACCATGAAGGCCATAAAGGACCTCACGACGAAACCCGTGCCGCGCAACGAGGTCGTGCAGGTTCTGCTCCGGCCGGCCAGTGATCGGCTCAAGGACGTCACCACCCGCAAGGCGATCGTCGCGGCTCTCGACCGGGACGCGCTCATCGCGTCCGGCACCCAGAGCGGGCCGTCGCTCAAAGCCGACTCGTACGTCGTGCCGCCCAGTCGCACCGGGTACCAGCCGGTCATCACCGGCAACACGCTGAACGCCGCGCTGAGCGACCAGCTGCTCACCGAGGCGGGGTACGTGCGGACTGAGACCGGGTGGTCGAAGGACGGTCAGCCGTTCAAGCTGACGATCGCCGCTCCGGAGAAGCACGAGCCGTACGTCGGGCTCGCGAACCGGATCAAGGTCCAGCTCAACGAGCGCGGCATCCAGGCCGAGGTCGTCACGCCGGACGCGGACGAGCTCTTCGGCAAGCAGCTCATCGAGAAGGCCATCGACATCGCGGTGGTGCCGCGGGTGGACGCCGGGGACTCCGCGGCGGGCCTCGCGAGCGCGTTCGGGTGTGCCGGGGAGGCTCCGGACGGTGGAACGCCCAGCCCGGCGAATCCGGCCGGGTTCTGCGACCAGACCATGCAGGCGGAGATCGACTCGGCGCTCAGCGGCAAGGCGCTTCTGAGCGACGTGCTGGCGCGGATCGAGCCCCGGATTCAGGCTCAGGCCGTTGCGGTTCCGCTGTTCCAGGTGGTCGACCTTTTGGGTGTTCTTCCCAACGTTTCGGGGGTTGACACCGGGGCACCCCTTGCCGGTGTTCTCAGCGGCGCGCCTGAATGGCGACGACTCGACAAGTAGCCAAGGCGTGAGATTCCCGTTGCGAACGGACTTCACGCGTTGCTACTTTCGGCCGACGTCGTTGACAGAATTCCTCCTGCCCGGTCAACGAACGCCTGCGCCCGGTAATCGGGCCACTGCGGCGTGCAACAACTCGTTTCCATTGGGTCACGATCACCCGGTCAGGTAGTGACCGTCACCTCAACGGGTTCATAACGTGCTGCCACGATGTGCCGGTTCGGGGCGCGTATGGCACATCTCAGTTATGGGCGTGCATGCCGAACAGAGGCCTCGGCCGCCCAGTGCTAGGAGGGCACGTGTCGATGAGGAGAAAAGCACTACCGGCGATCGCGCTGATTTCAAGCGCGGCTCTCGTCCTGGGTGCATGCGGTGGTGGCGGCGGTAGCAACGACGCCGATGGCGGCGATGCCAGCATCGCGGAGATGGCCACCGCTCGCGGCGAGTCCGCGGACGGCTACACCGCACCGGAGACGAAGCAGAGCGGTCAGGTCGTCGTCTCGACGGACAAGCCGGTCACCTCGTACAACAACGCGACTGAAGATGCGAACCAGTCGTACAACACGTTCGCGCTGGTGCTGGTGCAGCCGGGTGCGCACATCATCAACGGCAACAACAAGGTCATCCTGAACAAGGATGTCATGGAGTCGGTCGAGGTCACCTCGAAGTCTCCGCAGGTCGTGACCTGGAAGCTCAAGAAGGGCGTCCAGTGGTCCGACGGCGAAGCCTGGGACTGCGACGACTTCTACATGGCGTGGTTCACCCAGTCGAACCAGGCCAAGAAGGCCGACGGCTCGAAGTACTTCAAGCCGGCCGGCACCACCGGTACCGACCTGATGACCGGTGAGTGCAAGGACGACCAGACGTTCGTCGGCACCTTCTCGGCGCCGTACCCGGACTACGAGAGCCTCTTCAACACGGACGTTCTCCCGGCGCACATCCTCGAGAAGCAGGCCGGCATCGCCGACATCACCAAGCTCACGAAGGACAGCGCGCCCGCCGACATCGAGAAGGCGGCCGCGTTCTGGAATGAGAAGTGGAACGGCTTCACGGCGGACCTCATGCCGTCCGCGGGCCCGTACACCTGGACCGCGTTCGAGCCGAACCAGTCGGTGACGCTGAAGCGCAACCCCAAGTGGGTCGGCAAGCCGGGTGGCCCGGAGTCGATCGTCCTGAAGGCGATCCCGGACCCCGTCGCGCAGGCGCAGGCGCTGGAGAACGGTGAGGTCGCCGTCAACTCCTTCGCGCAGCCGGACGCGAACGCGTCCACCAAGCTGAAGGGCCTCAGCGCCCAGGGTGTCACGTTCGGCTCGGGCCCCGGCCTGTCGTTCGAGCACCTCGACATCCAGATGAAGCACCCGGTGCTGTCGAAGGAAGAGGTCCGCAAGGCCTTCTTCATGTGCGTCAAGCGCCAGGACATCATCGACAAGCTGATCAGCGAAGTTCAGGCCGACGCCAAGCCGCTCGGCAGCCTCGTGTTCTTCCCGAAGGACGAGGGCTACAAGGACGTCTACGCCGACAAGGCCAAGGGTGACCCGGCCGAGGCGAAGAAGATCCTGAGCGACGCGGGCTGGACGCAGGGTGCCGACGGCGTGTTCGCGAAGGACGGCGTCCGCGCCTCCTTCCGGATCAGCCACACCGACATCCCGCGCCGCAAGCAGACCGTCGAGCTGATCCAGGGTCAGTGCAAGGAAGCCGGTATCGAGGTCAAGGACGACACCGACCCGAACTTCCTCGACGAGCGCGTCTCCGCCGGTGACTACGACGTCGCCCTGTTCGCGTGGTCTTCCGCGCCGTTCAAGAGCGGCAAGAAGTCGATCTACGAGACCGGTGGTGGCCAGAACTGGCAGAACCTGTCCGTGCCGAAGGCCGACGAGGCTCTGAAGCAGGCTGTTTCGCAGACGTCGATCTCGGACTCCCTGAAGTACTTCCAGGAGGCCGACGAGGCGCTGGCCGGTGCCTACGCGTCGTTCCCGCTGTTCCAGATGCCGAACATGTGGGCCTTCAAGGGGCTCGACCGCGTTTACTTCCAGAGCTACTACGGCGCGCTTTGGAACGCCAACGAGTGGCAGACCAAGTGACCGCACTACTCTAGAAGTGCGCTATGCCTGACCGGGCGGGGCCGGACGACAAGTCCGGCCCCGCCCG
>NZ_JAJAEG010000019.1:0-177903 GCF_047445655.1 Lentzea alba | reverse complement strand
GGCCCGCCCCCCCCCCCCCCCCCCGCCCGAGCGGGTTTCCCCTAGGAGTTCGTCGTGATCCGCTACATCATCCGGCGCCTGCTGATCTCAATACCCATCCTGCTGATCGGCAGCTTCGCCTGTTATCTCCTCGTCGCAACCGCCGGTAACCCGCTGGCCGAGATGCGATTCCGGCAAGGCGTCACCGAGGCCGACATCAAGGCCGCGGAGGTGTCACTGGGCTTGGACAAGCCGGTCGTCGTCCGCTACTGGAACTGGCTCACCGACTTCGTGAGCGGTGACTGGGGGCAGAGCATCGCCCTCGGCCAGGCCAAGCAGCAGGTCTTCACCCAGGTGACCGAAGCCCTCTGGACCACCGGACGCCTCGTCCTCGGCGCAGAGCTGCTGGCTCTCACCCTCGGTGTCGCGGTCGGCGTGCTCGCCGCCGTGCGCCAGTACTCGATCTTCGACTACCTCGCCACCAGCACCGCGTTCCTGATGTTCTCGATGCCGATCTTCTGCGTCGCGGTCATCGTCAAGGACTACGGCATCCAGTTCAACAACGTGCTGGAGTCGATGGGGCTGGACCGCTGGCTCACCACCGCGGGTCCGCGGCCGGAAGGCTTCAGCGGCAGTTTCGGTGAGGTCATCTTCAAGTACACGGGCACGTTCCTGCTGCCGACCGTCGCGCTGATGCTGATCAGCTTCGCCGCGTACAGCCGGTTCGAACGCGCCTCCATGCTGGAGATCCTGCACTCGGACTTCGTGCGCACCGCGCGGGCCAAGGGCATCTCGCAGAGCCGCGTGATCTTCCGCCACGCGTTCCGCAACGCGCTCATCCCCGTCGCCACGCTGTTCTCGCTGAACTTCGGTGCCGTGCTCTCGGGCGCGATCATCACCGAGACGGTGTTCGGCTGGTCCGGCATGGGCACGCTGCTGGTGAACTCCGTGCGGCAGTTCGACCCGCCCATGCTGATGGGCTGGCTCGCGGTCACCGCCACCCTGATCGTGCTGTTCAACCTGGTTGCCGACGTCGTGTACGGCATCCTCGACCCGAGGATTCGCCTTGGCTAACATCAACATGGCGTCCGAGGGCGGTGTGGTCAACAGCGCACCCCAATCAGACTCGCACGAGTTCGACGCCACCAAGACCCGCACGCAGGGCCAGCTCGTCCTGCGCCGCTTCCTGCGCCACCGGCTCGCGATGGTGAGCCTGGGCGTGTTCATCTTGCTGGTTCTGTTCGCGTTTGTCGGCCCATTTATTTGGACGTACGACTTCGAGGACGTCTCCAGCAAGTCGTACCAGCGCATGAGCGGCACTCACCCGCTCGGCACCACGCAGGTCGGCAAGGACATGCTCGCGCTGCTCATGCGTGGCACGGCCTACTCGCTGCAGATCGCGTTGATCGTGGCGGCACTGGCGACCGCGATCGGCGTGACCCTCGGTGCGCTCGCTGGCTACCTGCGCGGGTTCGTCGACACGGCGCTCATGCGCATCGTCGACCTGATGCTGATCATTCCGACCATCGCGGTCGCCGCGATCGTCGTGAAGGGCTTCTCCGGCAGCTGGTACGTCGTCGCACTGGTGCTCGCCGCGTTCGCGTGGATGTCCATCGCCCGCATCACCCGTGGTGAGACGCTGTCGCTGGCCCAGCGGGAGTTCATCGAGGCGGCGCGAGCCTGTGGCGCCAGCACCCCGCGCATCATCTTCAAGCACCTCGTGCCGAACATGATCGGCAGCATCACGGTCAACGCCACGCTTGCGATCGCGGCGGCGGTGCTCACCGAGGCCGCGCTGTCGTTCCTTGGCCTGGGCGTCCAGCCGCCGGACACGTCGCTCGGTGTGATCGTGCAGGAGAACTACGGGCAGTTCCTGACCAGGCCCTGGTTGTTCTGGGGTCCGTTCATCGTGCTCGTGTCGATCTCTCTCGCCGTCAACTTCATCGGTGACGGCCTGCGCGACGCGTTCGACCCGAGGCAGACGAAGGTGCGTGCCTGATGACCACTGTTTCCGAACTGTCGGAGGACTTCCTGCCCTCCAACACCACCGCACCGCTGCTCTCGGTCAGGGACCTCTCGGTCACCTTCCCGACCGACGACGGCGACGTTCGTGCCGTGCGCAACGTCTCGTTCGACCTGAACCCCGGCGACGTCCTGGGCATCGTCGGGGAGTCGGGTTCCGGCAAGTCCGTGTCCTCCATGGCGATCATGGGCCTGCTGCCCAAGAACGCGCGCATCGAGGGGTCGATCCGCTACCGCGGTGAAGAGCTGAACGGCCGCACCTACAAGCAGATGCAGCCGTTCCGCAGCAAGCACATCTCGATGATCTTCCAGGACCCGATGACGTCGCTGAACCCGGTCTACACCGTGGGTTGGCAGCTCGCCGAGACCTACCGCGCGCACCACGACGTCTCGAAGAAGGCGGCGTGGGCCAAGGCGGTCGAGGCGCTGGAACTGGTCGGCATCCCGCAGCCGGACAAGCGTGCGGCGCAGTACCCGCACGAGTTCTCCGGCGGTATGCGGCAGCGCGTGGTGATCGCGATGGCGATCATCAACGACCCCAGCGTGATCATCGCCGACGAGCCGACCACCGCGCTCGACGTGACGGTGCAGGCGCAGATCCTCGACACCATGCTGCGGCTGCAGTCCGAGACCGACGCGGCGATCGTCATGATCACGCACGACCTCGGCGTGGTCGCGGGCATGGTCAACCGCGTGCAGGTGATGTACGGCGGCACCGTGGTCGAGTCCGGCCCCGTTGACGACGTCTTCGAACGTCCGAGGATGCCGTACACGGTCGGACTGCTCGGCTCCGTGCCGAACCCGTCCACGCTCGGCAAGCGGCTCACCCCGATCAAGGGCGCTCCGCCCTCGCTGGTGAACCTGCCGACCGGTTGCTCGTTCTCGCCCCGCTGCCCGCTCGTCACCGACGTGTGCCACGAGTGGGAACCGGAGCTGGAAGAGGCGGGTGCGGCGAACCACAAGACGCGCTGCCACCGCTGGGAGCACCTCGCGACCATCGAGCAGCCGCAGAAGCTGTTCCTGCACGACGAGATCGGCACGGTGGAGAACCCGGCGGTGTTCGCCGCGGCCAATCCCGACGAGTCGCTCGAAGTCAGCCCCGCGCACGTAAGCACCGATGAGGAGGTCAAGCCGTGACCGCGCCACTGCTGGAGGTCACGGACCTCGTCAAGGAATTCCCCGTGCGGGGCAAGGGCATCATCCCGCGCAACGTCGGCACGGTGCAGGCCGTGTCCGGTGTGTCGTTCGCGCTGCAGGCCGGCGAGACGCTCGGCCTGGTCGGCGAGTCCGGCTGTGGCAAGTCCACCACCGGCCGCGCGATCCTGCAGCTGCACAAGCCGACCTCGGGCTCGGTGAAGTTCGACGGCCGCGAGCTCACGACCATGAGCACCAAGCAGTTGCGGCCGTTGCGCAAGGACATCCAGATCGTCTTCCAGGACCCGTACGCGTCGCTGAACCCCAAGTGGCAGGTCAACGACATCATCGCGGAGCCCCTGCAGATCCACGGTGTCGAAGGCGGCGTGCAGCGTCGCGTCAACGAGCTGATGGAGCTCGTGGGCCTCAACCCCGAGCACCGCAACCGTTACCCGCACGAGTTCTCCGGCGGTCAGCGGCAGCGCATCGGCATCGCCCGCGCGCTCGCCCTGAACCCGAAGTTCCTGGTGCTGGACGAGCCGGTGTCCGCTTTGGACGTCTCGGTGCAGGCCGGTGTCGTGAACCTGCTGGAAGAGCTGCAGGAACGGCTCGGGCTGGCCTACCTGTTCGTCGCGCACGACCTCTCGGTGGTGCGGCACATCTCGGACCGGGTCGCGGTCATGTACCTCGGCAAGATCATCGAGATGGGCGAGCGCGAGGCCATCTACAACAAGCCGATGCACCCGTACACGCAGGCGCTGCTGTCCGCGGTTCCGATGCCGGACCCGAAGCAGGAGCGCAAGCGTCAGCGGATCGTGTTGACCGGTGACGTGCCGTCGCCGGTGAACCCGCCGTCGGGCTGCCGGTTCCGGACTCGGTGCTGGAAGGCTCAGGACATCTGCGCCACCGAAGAACCGAAGCTGGAACTGCGGGGTGGACCGGACGGAACGCTGTCCGCGTGCCACTTCGCCGAAGAGCGTTCGGTCGTTTAGGTATCTCGCTGACCAATTGAGATCCTTAGCAAAGGCCGCCTTTATCATCCGATGAAGGCGGCCTTTACTCTTTTCCGGTGACGCTGACTGCCCCACCACGGTTGCTCTTCGTGCACGCTCACCCGGACGACGAGAGTCTCTGGACAGGCGGCACCATCGCGCGCTACGCCTCGGCGGGCGCGCACGTCACAGTCGTCACCTGCACGCTGGGGGAAGAGGGCGAGATCATCCCGCCCGCGCTGGCGCATCTGGCCGCCGACGCCGCCGACCAGCTGGGCGGGTACCGCGTCGGCGAGCTGAGGTCAGCCTGCGCCGCGCTCGGCGTGACGGACCACAGATTCCTCGGCGGTATCGGCAGATGGCGTGACTCCGGCATGGTCGACGTGCCGTCCAACGCGCACGCACGTGCGTTCATCCAGGGCTCGATCGAGGACCAGGCCGCCCAACTGGTCGAGATCCTGCGCGAGGTGAAGCCTCAGGTCGTCGTCAGCTACGACGCGTTCGGCGGCTACGGCCACCCCGACCACATCCGCGCGCACGAGATCACCATGGCCGCCTGTGCGCAGGTTTCGGACGTGGACAGGGTCTTCTACGCCGTGACGTCCCGCGACGCCACCAAAGCCGGTGTGGCGGCGCTGGAGAACGTGCCCGAGTCGTTCCGGCTGCCGGAGCCCGATGAGCTGCCGGTGACGCCGGACGAGGACATCACGACTGTGATCGATGTTTCCGAGCATCTGACGGCGAAGCGCCGTGCGTTGCGTGCACACTCGACGCAGGTCAGTGTGTGGGACGACGGGTATGCGTTGTCGAACGGCATCGCGCAGCCGCTGGTCGGGAGCGAGTTCTACGTGCTCGCCAAGGGATCGGCGGAGGGCGTGGCCACAGACTTGTTCGGAGGCTTGGGTGAGCGCTAGCTGGCGACGCGTGTTTTTGCTGCTGCTCTGCATTGAGGCAGCGGTGCTCGCCGTGCTGGAGTCGTTCTTCCTGCCGTTGCGCCTGGACGGCACGTTGCTGCCGCGTCTGGGCGACATTCCGTTCCCCATCACGATCGCTGTGGCCGTCGTCACGACACCGTTGCTGGTGCAGTGGGCGGCCTCGCTCTCCGAACGGGTCGCGGCCGCCGCGGCCCCGCTCGGGGTGTGGTTCTTCACGATCTTCTCGCTCGGCTACCTGGAGCCGGGCGGTGGTTACTTCTTCCTCGACGACTGGCGGATGCTGATGCTCGTCGCGGGCGGTGCGCTGCCGGGGGCGGTGGCCGTCGGTGCCGTGATGGCGCGCAACGCGGCCCATCGGCCCGGCCTCTACGAGACCGCCGGCGGCACCCAGTAGCGGTAGCGGTGGTGTTCGGTGCAGCCGAGCTCCTCGTACAGCCGGATCGCCGCCTCGTTGTGCGAGGCGACCTGCAGCACGCACGTCGTGGCGCCCTGTTCGAGGCCCCAGCCGGCCAGCTGCCCCATCAGCCTCGTGGCGAGGCCCTGGCGGCGGTGTGAGGGCCGCACGGCGAGCCTGGCGACGTGCAGCAGGTCTTCGACCACGCAGCCCCGCACAGCGGCGATCACGGTGCCGTTCTCGTCCAGGCTCGCGCGGCAGACGTTGCCGGTGCCGAGCACGTGCCGGTGGACGGCGCGGACCTCGGATCCGGCCGCGAGTTCCCACCATCCGGGAAGATCACGATTTTCGGCTACGCCGTCGGCGAACTTCTCCAGCGGACCGGTCATCACCAGGGACTCCGCGCCGCCGGGGTGATCGAGATCCACCTGCCAGCCGGCGTCCGCGATCGCCTGTTCGAACTGGGAACCCATCACGACGTGCGCGGTGGGTTTGATGCCGTGCTCGCGGGCGAACCTTTCGGTGACCGCGAGTGCCTCCGGAACGGGCACGCCGGGGTCGCCGCAGGTGAGCGTGCTGTTCGCGCGACCGGTGAACCCGTCCGCGGCGCGCATCAACCAGTCTCCAAGCGGGACTTCTGCCAGGGCGGGCCATGCTCGCGCACAGAGCGATTCCAGGTGATCCACGGCGTGCATGCGTTCATCCTGTCCCCGTTGGCCAGAGATTTTCCGGGCAGGTGATGTGACGTGGCGCATATGGCAGATAAGGCAAGCCTGACCGGGTGATACTCGAACGTGCCGCGTACTCTCCGGCTTGCGCGGTGTGGACCAGAGGAAGTTGGAGAGCGCAGTGACCTATGTGATCGCCCAGCCGTGCGTGGACGTGCTCGACAAGGCGTGCATCGAAGAGTGCCCCGTCGACTGCATCTACGAAGGCGACCGGATGCTCTACATCCACCCCGACGAGTGCGTGGACTGTGGCGCGTGCGAACCCGTGTGCCCGGTGGAAGCCATCTACTACGAGGACGACGTCCCCGATGAGTGGAAGGACTACACCAAGGCGAACGTGGACTTCTTCAACGAGCTCGGTTCGCCCGGTGGCGCGTCGAAGGTCGGCAAGGTCAGCGCCGACCCGGAGTTCATCAAGGTGCTCGAGCCGCAGGCTGAGGGGCATTGATCATCCAACGCCGCGGTCCGGCCCTGCCGGACTTCCCGTGGGACTCGCTGGCTGACCACGCCGCCAAGGCGCGCAAGCACCCCGGTGGCGTGGTCGACCTGTCGGTCGGCACCCCTGTCGACCCCGTTCCCGCGGTGATCCAGTCCGCGCTGTCGTCGGTCGCGGACATCCCCGGCTACCCGACCACCCACGGCACTCCCGAGCTGCGTGCGGCCTTCGTCGCCGCGGTGGAGCGCCGGTACGGGATCGTCGGGCTCTCCGCGGACGCGGTGCTGCCCACGATCGGCTCCAAGGAGCTCGTGGCGTGGCTGCCGACGCTGCTCGGCGTCGGGCCCGGCGACGTCGTGGCCGTGCCCGCGGTGGCGTACCCGACGTACGAGGTCGGCGCGCTGCTGGCCGGCGCTGAGGTCGTGCGTCTGGAGGACGGCGAACTGCCGCCCGCCGGCACCCGGCTGGTGTGGCTGAACTCGCCGTCGAACCCGACCGGCCGCGTGCTGTCGGCTGAGCAGCTGCGTGACGCGGTCGCCGCGGCTCGTGCCGTCGGCGCCGTGGTGGCGTCGGACGAGTGTTATCTCGCGCTGCCTTGGGATTCCTCGCCGGTGTCGGTGCTGCATCCGTCCGTTGTGGACTCGTTCGACGGCGTGCTCGCGGTGCACTCGCTGTCGAAGTCGTCGTCGCTGGCCGGCTACCGGGCCGGGTTCATCACCGGTGATCCGGAGCTGATCTCGGGCCTGCTGGAGCTGCGCAAGCACGCCGGCATGATCGTGCCCCGTCCGGTGCAGGAAGCCATGCGTGCTGCCCTTGAGGACGATGCTCACGTTGCTGAGCAGCGTTCGCGGTATCTGGCCCGGCGTGAGGTGTTGAAGCCCGCGCTGGAGGCGGCGGGGTTCACCGTGTCGCACTCCGAGGCCGGGCTGTACCTGTGGTCGTCGCGCGGTGAGGACGCCTGGGAGACCATCTCCTGGCTGGCCGATCGCGGGATCTTGGCGGCTCCCGGGACGTTCTACGGGCCGGCGGGGGCGCAGCACGTGCGGATCGCTCTCACGGCCACCGACGAGCGGATCGCTGCCGCTGCGGAGCGCCTCAGCGCCTGATTTCAGGGCTTGAGAGCCGACCAGACCCTGCGGGTGAACTGGTTGGGCGGCACGGCGTCCGTCGTCAGGCGGACACTGGTGCTGATCTCCTCGCCGCTCAGGCCCAGGCCGAGCACCAGGTGCCAGTGCAGGTCCCAGAGGTCCTGGAACGCGTCCAGCTCCACGTCGGCGTCCGCGCTCACGTGGAGCACGGCTGGTTCCGCTACTCGCACCACGCGCTCTACTGCTCGTACGTCCCTGGTGTTCGTGCGGAAGCTGAAGGCCAGGTCGACGGTTTCGCTGTCCAGGCCGTAGGTGGCGTAGGAGTGGCAGCGGTGGTGCGGGAGCGACAGCGGCTGGTTCGTCTCCAGGTAGAGGTCGCCCTCGAAGCGGAGTGTCGGCGAGTGCTGGCTGAGGGTGGCTCTGGCGCTGACGAACTCCCAGCCCGGCATGTCGAGCTTGGGGATCAGCAGTTCGAGGATCTCGCCCCGGCGGGCGGATCTGGTTCGTTCACCTGAGCGCCACGGGATTTCCCTGCTGTAGGGCTCTTTCTTGGTGACGAAGACGTACGGGGCGTTGTCGGTCTGAAGACTCAGGACGACGACTGTGCGGCCTGACGACCAGTGGAACGCGACCGTGGTGAGGCCTGGCGCCACGCCGTCGAAGTGACTCTCGACCTTGGGCCACCAGCTGGAGAGCTCCTCGGCCAGGGCACCTTTGACGTAGCGGCCCTTCTCGTCCACGCCGACGATCCACATCGCCTCGGAGCCGCGGGCCGCGTTGCACAGCGCGGCGATCTGCCTGGCGGCTTTGCCGTGGTCCACCGGCCACTGGGTCTTGAACTCCACGAAGGAGTCCTCCGACTGGGCGCCCTCCAGGGCACGCTCGATGGCGGCGCGAGCGTTCAGTTCGATCCGCTGCTTCAGCACGTGCACCTCCTTGGGGCGTTGTCAGGGCCTTGAAGTGGCGAGGGCCCAGACTGCCTCAGCAGACCGGGCCCCAGACACCTAGTTTCCCTCAGTCGTTCGCGTGGAGCGCGGCGTTCAGCTCTACGCCGGTGCCCTTGCGGGGCTTCACCTTCACGGTGCCGCTGACCGAGTCGCGGATGAAGAGCAGATTCGACTGACCGGTGAGCGTCGAGGCCTTGACGATCTCACCGTCCGGCAGGGTGACCTTGGTGCCCGCGGTGATGTAGAGGCCGGCTTCGACCACGCAGTCGTCGCCCAGGGAGATGCCGAGACCGGCGTTCGCGCCCAGGAGGCAGCGCTCGCCGATGGAGATGACCTGCTTGCCGCCACCGGAGAGGGTGCCCATGATCGACGAGCCACCGCCGACGTCCGAGCCGTCTCCCACGACCACGCCGCCGGAGATGCGGCCCTCGACCATGCTGTTGCCGAGGGTGCCGGCGTTGAAGTTGACGAAACCCTCGTGCATGACGGTGGTGCCGGCGGCGAGGTGGGCGCCCAGGCGGACGCGGTCGGCGTCGCCGATTCGGACTCCGGACGGGACCACGTAGTCGACCATCCTGGGGAACTTGTCGATTGCGTAGACCGTGACCGGGCCGCGGACGCGGAGTCGCGTGCGGGTTTGTTCGAAGCCGTCTACTGCGCAGGGGCCGTGGTTGGTCCAGACGACGTTGGTCAGGAGGCCGAAGAGGCCGTCCAGGTTCGCGCCGTGGGGCTTGATCAGGCGGTGGCTCAGGAGGTGGAGCCTGAGCCAGACGTCGTAGGTGTCGCGTGGGGCCGCGGTCAGGTCGATGGTGACCTTGACGCCCACCACCTCGACGTTGCGCTCCGGGTCCTCGCCCAGGAGCTTGGCTGCGGACTCGCCCAGGGCCTCGGCGATTTCTGCTGAGGACAGGCGGGTGGTGGTCAGGCCTACTGCCTCGGCTGCCGCCTCTGCTGCTACCTCTGCCGGGGCTTCGGTCAGGGTGGGGGACGGGTACCAGGTGTCTAGGACGGTGCCGTCCGGGGTCACTGTGGCCAAGCCGATGCCGTATGCGGTGCTCACAGGGGTTGAGCTTAGTCTTGTGGGCCGCCTTCGGCGGGCGCGCGGGTTACCTGGGGCGTCCCCCTGGGGCGTTGGCGGGCGCCGGTTGCGAGTCCGTGGTGGGTTCCGTTGCGTGCGGATGGTCACCCAGCGAGCGGTGAGTCCTGTTTGAAGATCGGCCGCCTGTTTCGCAGTTTGGTTGCGTTGGTCCTTCCCGAACGCGCTGGGCGGGGCGGTCCAGGAGCGGTGGGCTCACTCGGCGCGTAGGGACGGCTGCGTCAGTCCGGCACGTCTGCGCTGAAGTACAGCGAGCTGAGGACGCCCCTGGTGGCGATCAGGGCCTCGTTGCACTTCGACTGGCGGGCGTCGGTGCTTGAGACGTTGTCCACGCGTACTTCGCCGCAGCGGTGTGCCTCGAAGTCGCCTACTGCGGTCATCAGGCGGGGGAGGACTTCGCTCACGTCCTCCTGGACGTGTTTGCCCTGCAGGGACCTGTCCAGTTTGCGGGTCATCGTGCTGACTCGGGTTACCCAGGCCGCGCAGTCGGCCGGGGTGCCGCTGTGCTGGGAGCCGCAAGGTGCGGAGAAGAGGGAGCGGATCTCGCCGCACTGGCGGTCGCAGGCTGCTGGGGATTCGCCGCAACCGGTGGCCATCAACATCATGGTGATGACCGGGAGTGTGCGTTTGATCACGCAGCGCACGGTATCGGCTGAACGGTCTAACGCCCAAGTGGAGTCAGTAGGGTGGCGGGCGTGTCCGACACCCTTGATCTCTTTGCTGACCCGGTTGAGTTGACTGCGGCCCTCGTGGATGTGCGCAGCGTGTCCGGGGAGGAGGCGGAGATCGCGGATCTGGTTGAGCGATCACTGGCGTTGCACGCGCCTCACCTGGAGATCACCCGTTCGGGGAACTCTGTGCTGGCTCGGACGAATCTTGGGCGTGCTCGGCGGGTGGTGTTGGCCGGGCATTTGGACACCGTGCCCATCAACCAGAACTTTCCCAGCCGGCGTGAGGGTGGGGTGCTGCACGGGTGCGGGACTGTGGACATGAAGGGTGGGGACGCGGTCATGTTGGGGATTGCGGCCCGTAGTGCTGAGGCTCGGCACGACCTGACGTTCGTCTTCTACGACTGTGAAGAGATCGAGGCTGAGCGCAACGGCCTCACGCGGATTCAGCGCGAGCTTGTCGAGTGGCTGCAGGGGGATCTGGCGATCGTGTGCGAGCCGTCCAACGGGACGGTTGAGGCCGGGTGTCAGGGCACCATGCGGATTGAGGTTCGGACTGCTGGGAAGCGGGCGCACACCGCTCGGGCGTGGATGGGGAAGAACGCCATTCACGGGATGGGGGAGGCGTTGCGGCGGCTTGAGGCTTATGTGCCTCGGCAGCCTGAGATTGACGGGTGTCAGTACCACGAGGGGCTGCAGGCCGTGAGGATCAGCGGTGGGGTGGCTGGGAACGTGGTGCCGGACGAGGCTGTGTTGTCGGTCAACCACCGGTTTGCGCCGGATCGGACTGTTGAGCAGGCGGAGCAGCACCTTCGTGAGGTGTTCGAGGGGTTCGAGGTTGTTGTCACGGACTTCGCGGCCGGGGCGTTGCCCGGGCTGAACGCTCCTGCCGCGCAGGAGTTGGTGGAGGCTGCCGGTGGGGTGCCGGTGGCCAAGCTGGGGTGGACGGACGTTGCCCGGTTTGCGGCGTTGGGGATGCCTGCGGTGAATTTCGGGCCTGGGGATCCGACGTTGGCGCACACGCAGGAGGAGCACGTGGCGATCGAGCAGATCACCGGGTGTTTCGACGTGCTTAAGCGATTTTTGCTTGCCTGATCACTAATATCTCAGTGATGACGGAAAACGAGAACGGCGCCGTGGACGAGCGCCCCAAGGAAAAGATGCGCGGGCCTGTCGTACTGCGCAGAGGACGTCGGGACGAGCTCACCACCACGGACCAGCGGTTGCTGGACTCTCGTGGGCCCACGGACTGGGTGCACACGGATCCGTGGCGGGTGTTGCGGATTCAGGCCGAGTTCGTTGAAGGTTTTGGGGCGCTGGCTGAGGTGCCCAGTGCGGTGACCGTGTTCGGGTCGGCTCGGACCGGGCGGGATCACCCCGAGTACCAGCTCGGGCGGGATCTCGGGAAGGCGTTGGCCGAGGCCGGGTTCGCTGCCATCACCGGGGGTGGGCCCGGTGCCATGGAGGCCGTCAACCGGGGGTGCTCGGAGGCCGGTGGGTTCTCGATCGGGCTCGGGATCGAGTTGCCGTTCGAGCAGGGGCTCAACCCGTGGGTCGACCTCGGGGTGAACTTCCGGTACTTCTTCGTGCGCAAGACGATGTTCATCAAGTATTCGCAGGCCTTCATCTGCTTGCCCGGTGGGTTCGGGACGCTCGACGAGTTGTTCGAGGCGTTGACGCTGGTGCAGACCAAGAAGGTCACGAAGTTCCCGGTGGTGTTGTTCGGGAAGTCGTACTGGCAGGGGCTTTACGACTGGATCAAGGCCTCGGTGCTGGAGGGTGGCAAGGTCGGGGAGAAGGACCTCGCGTTGCTGCACCTGACGGACGACATCGAGGACGCGGTTCGGGTCGTCAAGGACGCGCATCAGGCTTGGGCGGACGCGCACTGACCTCCGGCCAGCTTCTGCCGGACCGCGTCGGCGTCGGGGTGGCGCAGGTCGTCGAACAGGCTCACGGCCCTCTGCCACGCGCGGTGGGCCGCAGCCACCTCACCGGTCGCGAGGTGTGCGTCGCCCAGGCGGTCCAAGGTCGCGGCCTGCTCGAAGCGGTCTCCCAGTTCGTCCAGCAGGGCGGCTGAGCGCTGGTAGGCGTCGATCGCCTTGTGGTGCTCGCCGAGGTGGTGGCGGATCACACCGATGCTGTCGAGGGTGTACGCCTCGCCTTGGCGGTCGTCGAGTTGGCGGTGCAGGACCAGTGCGTGCTCGCAGTGGCCTACCGCTTCCTGGTGCTGGCCCAGCCGGTCCAGGTAGAAACCGACGGCGTTGAGTGCGCTCGCCTGGCCCGCGAGGTGTCCGGAGGCCTCGAACAGGGCGACTGCGGCGCGGCCGTGCACGAGTGCTTCGTCCCAGCGGGACAGCAGGTCGAACAGCAGGCCGAGGCCGCGGTGTGCCCGTGCCTCGCCTGGGCCGTCGCCGAGCTTGCGGTACAGCTCCATCGCGGCCAGCAGGTGGTGTTCCGCCTCGTCGAACTCGCGCATCTCGGAGTGGGCGTGGCCGATCATGTGGTGGATGCGGGCCTGCGCGTCGAGGTCGCCGAGTGTTCTGGCGGACTCCAGGGCGGCGTGCTGCCGTTCGGCGAACTCCTGCCAGCGGCTCGATCTGCCCAGGTACATCGCCAGTGCCCACGGCAGTTGCCACGCCGGCACGTGGAAGCCGTTGTCGCGGGCCAGCACGGTCACCGCGGACAGCACCGCTTCCTCGGTTTCGAGCCACTCCCACGCCTCGGCGTGATCGCTCGGCTGCTCCGGCTCCACACCGGACACCGGCTCGTCGAGCGTGATCCCGTCCCGCAACGGTTGCAGCGCAACCGATGTGGCGACGGCGCTGCGCGTGTAGT
Source organism: Lentzea alba (assembly GCF_047445655.1). GTDB lineage: Bacteria > Actinomycetota > Actinomycetes > Mycobacteriales > Pseudonocardiaceae > Lentzea > Lentzea alba_A. The sequence goes on along the minus strand of NZ_JAJAEG010000019.1, from coordinate 164,649 downwards.
GGTCGAACAGCCTGCGCAGCGCCTGCTCGCGTTCCTCCTCGCCGGCCTGCTCCACGGCGTACACGCGCAGCAGGTCGTGGAAGGCGAAGCGGCCGGGACGGTGCTCGGTCAGCAGGTGTGCCCTCGTCAGTTCGCTGAGCAGTGCGCGGGTCTCGTCGAACGGCAGGCCCGCGAGGCTCGCCGACGCGCGCCAGGAGATGTCCGGGCCCGGATGCACCCCCAGCAGACGGAACATCCGCGCGGCCTGCTCGCCGAGGTGCCGGTAGGACCACCAGAACACGCCGCGGACGCTCGTCACCGAGTCGCCGGTGTCGAGCGCGTCGAGTGACGTCGTGTCGTCGCCGAGGTCGTCGGCGAGTTTGCGCAACGGGAGCCCGGGGTTGTCCGCCGCCCGTGCGGACATGATCGCCAACGCCAGCGGCAACCGGGCGCACGAGGTGATCAGGTCGTCCACGGCGGCGGGCTCGGCCGCCACGCGGTCGTGGCCGAGGTGTTCGGCCACGAGTGCCCGCGCCTCGTCGAAGTCGGGCGTGTCCAGGCTGACCGACCGAGCGCCTTCGTGGGCGACCAGGCTGGTGAGCCGGTTGCGGCTGGTGATCATGACGTGGCAGCTCGACGTGCCGGGCAGCAGCGGGCGCACCTGGTCGCTGTCGCGTGCGTTGTCCAGCAGCACCAGCATCTTCCGGCCGACCAGCAGGCTGCGGTACAGCGCGGCCTGCGCGTCGAGGGACGCGGGGATCCGGTCCGGTGGGACGTCCAGCGCGCTGAGGAAGCCGCGGATGGCGTCGCTCGGCGCCATCGGTTCGGACGACGGGTCGAAGCCGTGCAGGTTCACGTAGAGCTGGCCGTCCGGGAAACGGTCCGCCACCTGGTGCGACCAGTGCACGGCCAGCGTTGTCTTGCCGACGCCCGCCGTGCCGACGATCGCGGAGATCGTCACCGTCGGCGAGTCGTGGGCCAGTTTCGACAGCAGGCGCAGTTCCTGGTCGCGCCCGACGAAGTGGGGCGTGTGTGCGGGCAGCTGTCTCGGCACCAGCCGCGGGGACGCCGCCGCGGGCGCCTGTGTGCTGACCGCGGTCAGCACCGGATCGGCCATGAGGATCTGGTGGTGCAGCTGCTGCAGCCGGATGCTGGGATCGACCCCCAGCTCGCGCGACAGCAGCGCGTGGACCGTGCGGTAGGTCCGCAACGCCTCGGCCTGCTGGTCGGAGTGGTAGTGCGCCAGCATCAGCTGACCCCACAGGCGTTCCCGCAACGGGTGCTGCCGGGTCAGCGCGAGCAGTTCGCCGACGAGCGCGCCGTGCAGACCGCGCATCGCGTCCGCCTCGATGCGGTTCTCCAGGGTGGCGAGCCGGTGTTCCACGAGCGCGGGGACGAGGTCGCGGTGCAGCGCCTCAGAGGGGATTCCGGCCAGCGGCTCGCCCCGCCACAGGTCGAGGGCCGCGCTCAGCACCCGGCTGGCCTCGTCCGCGTATCCCTCGTCCAGCAAGGACTTCCCGTGCTTGGCCAACCTGTCGAAGCGCCGGAGGTCGAGCGTGTCGCCGGCGGCCTCGATCAGGTAGCCGTCCGAGCGGGTGGAGATGATCTCCGGCGCGCCGAGCGACTGGCGCAGGCGCTGCATGTAGGTCTGGACGGTGTCGCGCGCGCGTCCGGACGCGGAGTCGCCCCAGAGGCGGTCCACGATCACGTCCATCGGCACGACGCGGTTGGCATCGACGAGCAGGGAGGCCAGCAGCACGCGGAGTTTGGGCGAGCCAAGGGGCACGAGCTCGCCGTCGCGGACGATCTCGAGTGGACCCAGCAGCCTGAACTCGAAGCGCGATCCCATCCCACGCCTCCGTAGCGGGTCCGTTAGATCAGACGACATTCTACTTTCGATACATTCGGCGGTGGAACTGCTGGTCAGAGGCATGCGGGCGGCGTACGCCCTCAGGTGCGCCGACGGTACTGTTCCTCTGGTGTACGTAGCTGTGTATTGCGGGAGCCTGGCGACGGTGCCTCAGAGTTACGTCGACCTCGCGGCCGAGGTGGGGCGGCAGATCGCTGCGCGCGGCTGGAACCTCGTCTGGGGTGGCGGGCAGACGTCGATGATGGGTGCGGTGGCGCGGGAGGCTCGTGCCGGAGGTTCGCACACGTACGGCGTGATCCCCAAGGGGCTGGCCACCAGGGAGATCGCGGACCGGGAGTCGACCGAGTTGCACGTGGTCGACACGATGCGCGAGCGCAAGAAGATGATGGACGACAAGGCGGACGCGTTCCTCACGTTGCCCGGTGGCATCGGGACCGCCGAGGAGTTCTTCGAGGTGTGGACGGCGGGCGTGCTCGGCATGCACAGCAAGCCGGTCGTGCTGCTCGACGTCGACAACCACTACAAGGGGCTCGTCGAGTGGCTGAGTGAGCTGCGGGACAAGGGGTTCGTCTCGCACGCCGCGCTGAAGTCGCTCGTCGTCACGGACGACGTGTCAGTTGCTCTTGACGCTTGCGTCGTTCAGGCCCTTGGCCGCGGCGATGAGCTGGGCCTCCGGCAGTAGGTCCGGCAGCGGGCGGTACGGCGTCGCCGTCACCTCGAACCGCTTGCCGGACACCACCTTGCCCTGCCACGAGCCCGCGATCTCGCCGTCGACCAGGATCGCGCCGCGGCGGCCCAGGATGCGGAAGATGTCCTTCTGCGCGGCCTTGTCCGGGAGCAGCAGGTCGCGGTCGCGGGCCTGCAGGTACGGATCGGTCGGCGGGAGCAGGCGCACGTCCGGTGGTTCGGCGTCGGCGATCTCCACGTCCTCGGGCAGCCACGCCTTGACGCCCTCGACGGTGACCTCGACCAGGCCGTCCTTCGGCCACTGCTTCTTGACCTCACGGGTGGTCGTGCCGAAGTAACTGGCCACTTCGGACGGTCCGGCCGGGCCGTGCAACGTCAGGTAGCGGTGGATCAGCTCGTTGAAGCCCGCGGTCTTGCGCGGGACGCCCGGCCAGCCGTGGATGCGTTCGAACGTCACGGTCTTCTCTTCCGGGAGGATCCGCAGGCCCGCGGGCAACGCGCCCAGCCGGAAGATCGGGTCGCTGACGTGCTCGGTCTGGCAGCCCCGGCACGCCTCGACGGTCTGCTTGGGCGCCAACGGGGTCAGCGCCTTGCTGAGATCGCCCTTGGTCATCGGCTTGGTGACGATCGAGCGCATCGCCGTGGCGATGTGCCGCAACGACGCCAGCATGTCGTCGACCTTCGGGCGGGACGCGCGCGAGAGAGCGTCTGCGTCGCTCCACGGCCACAGCGCGCGGGAGAACGCCTTCAGCTCACCGGCGCGGTGCAGGTGCGGGGCGCCCCGCACGGACCACGTCACGGTGAAGTCGGACGCGTCGGGTTTGTCGAGGCGCGCGGCGAGACTGACCAGGGCCGAGCCGGAGGTGTTGTCCTGGACGCCCAGGGAGAACACCGCCAGCTCGGCCGCGTCGGAGACCCGCCGGTCCAGCTCGTGCTGATGGATCCGGTGGAAGAGCACCTGCTGTCGGGTGAAGTCCACCCGGACATTCTTACGCCTTCGGAACCGTGAGGCTCGACGGTCCGAACGTGACGGACGATCCCCGTGATGATTCCGTGAGGTAGCGCGGGTCCACGGTGTCGATCACCAGTGCGACGCGGTTGCCCGCGTCGACGTTCCACACGGTCGGCTCCAGCTCCACGTCGAGCGTCTGCGTGCGGCCCGCGCCGGTGACCTTCATCGGCTTGTGCGTGATCAACGAGCCCAGGCCCAGCGGCCCGACCTCGTAGAGGTACGCGAACAACGTGGTCGTCTCGGCGCTCGGCGTCACGGTCAGCTTCAGCTTCGGTGTGCCGGCGAGCGTTGCGCCGTTCGGGTACTGCGGACCGCTCCACACACCGGCGAGGTTGCGGTCGACGAACGGCAGCGAGACCCCGGTCGGGATGTTCAGGAACCCTTGCAGCGCACCGGACAGCAGAATCGTGCCGCTGTCGGCGACGGTGTTCCAGCCCGCGTAGATCTTCTTGCCGTCGAGCTGCACCGTGTCGGCGGGTCCGGCCGGCCACGCGCCGAACTTCTTCCACGTGCCGCCGTTGTTGGGCTTGAGCTGCACCGGCTGCTCGGCGTCGACGCCGTTGGCCGTGCCCTTGACGTAGCGGTCGAACCAGCGGCCGACGGACTCCCAGATCTCGTTGGGCAGACCGGCCGCGCCGAACAGCTCGGCGGTGGCGTGGTCGCCCGGCGAGAGCATGAGCCGCTTGGGACCGGTGAGCTTGCCGTAGAAGTCCGCGACCTGGCCCGGCGCGAAGATGCCGTCGTTCCAGGCGTTGCCGATCAGCACCGCGGTGCCGTTGGCGTTGATCTGCGAGATCTTCGAGGCGGCCGAACGGCCGGCGGAGATCGGGACGACCTCGTGGAACCGGCCGTCGCGGTAGGCGTCCTCGGCTTCCAGGAGGACGGGTCCAGGACGTCCGGTGGCGTGCCCCGCGGCCAGCAGGACCTCGACGGCCTGCTTGTTCACGGTGTTGTACGGGTAGAGCGAGCGGGCCAGGTCGGTCCACGTGCTCAACGCCGCCGCGGCCTTGATGCGCTTGTCGTTCGCCGCGGCGAGAAGAGATTGCCCGCCGCCGTAGGAGATCCCGGCGACGCCGACCTTGGTGCCGTCGGCCTTGACGTTCGCGACGGCCCAGTCGATGACCTTGCTGACGTCGCCGACGGTGTCAGGGCCGGCGATGTCGATCTCGCCGCCGGAGTCCCAGAAGCCGCGGCTGGTGTAGCTGACCACGACGTAGCCGGATTCCTTGGCGAGCTTGGCGGCCGCGCCGACGTACTCGATGTTCGGGACCGCCCAGCTGGACGGCATGACGAGCAACGGGAACGGGCCGCTGCCCTGTCCGGTCGGTTCGACGACGAAGGCCTTCAGGGTGGTGCCACCGACGCCGGAGATCGACTTGTAGGTGATGGAGTGTCCCGGCGCCGCGATGGCAGCTGGAGCACCGAGCAGGGACGTGAGGAGTACCAGGACTAAAACAAGTGATCGTCGCACGCTGGTCCTCCTTGACCATGACGTAGATCACACAGGGTTGTTACTGGGGAGTAAACCAGATTGCTACTCGTGGGTAGCAACAAGCTGTGAGCCAGCTCACTGTTTACGCTGGGTGGCGTGAACCGATTCCGCGTCACTGAGCTGCCGAAAGACCGGGTCTTGGTCGTTGCCCATCTGACCAGCGCGGACGCTTTGGGTCAGACCATTGATGACGGCGCCGACGTCGTTGAATTCGAAGGCGAGCTGGAATTGTCATCGCTCACCGAAACGTTGGATGTGGTGACGATCCCGGCAGGGGACGAGGATTTCACCCTGGCAGCTGCCACAGTGGCTGCGATGTCCGGAGCACGCGCGATTCGTGCGTCCGATGTCCGGCAGGCGAGGAAGGTCGTGGAGATGGTTGCGAGCGTGACGGGAACCCGTCCGCCGGCCCGAGCGGTGCGGGCGCTCGCCTGATGCTGCCCGCTGTTGAAGCCTGGTTCGCCACGCACACCTGGCAGCAACCACCTTGGACGGTTGACGAACTGGTGGCCTTGAAGCGCGGCCGGACGGTTTCCGTTGTGCTGCCCGCGTTGAACGAGGAAGCCACCGTCGGCGACGTGGTCGGCGTCGTCCGGCCGTTGCTCGGGACCCTGGTCGACGAGCTGGTGGTGATGGACTCCGGGTCCACCGACCGGACTGTCGAGGTGGCTTCGGCTGCCGGAGCGCGGGTGGTGCGGCGTGAGGACGTCGTGCCGTGGCTGGAACCGTTGCCCGGCAAGGGCGAGGTGTTGTGGCGGTCGCTGGCCGCGACCTCCGGGGATCTGATCGTGTTTCTCGACTCCGACCTGGTGGAGCCGGAGACCGCCTTCGTGACGGCGTTGCTGGGGCCGTTGTTGCTGGACGCCGATGTGCACCTCGTCAAGGGGTTCTACCGGCGGCCGCTGCGGTTGGAGAGCAGCGGTGGCGGGCGGGTGACCGAGCTGGTGGCGCGGCCGTTGCTGAACACGCTGCGGCCGGAGCTTTCCGGTGTGGTGCAACCGCTCGGCGGCGAGTACGCGGCGACCCGGTCCTTTTTGGAGTCGGTGCCGTTCGCCGCGGGCTACGGCGTGGAGATCGGGCTGTTGCTGGACGTGCACCGGGTTCACGGGCTGTCCGCGTTGGCTCAGGTGAACCTGGGTGTGCGGAAGCACCGGAACCGGTCACTGCTGCAGCTCGGCGTGATGTCGTCGCAGATCATGGGGACTGCTTTGGCCCGGTGTCAGGTCGACTTCGACTCCGGGCCGCTGACGCAGTTCGTGCAGGTCGACGGGGAGTGGCTACCCGACTCGACCGATGTGCTCGTGGCGGATCGGCCCCCGATGGTGCACGTGGTCGAAGAGCGCTAGCTGCTCTTCGCGATGCGTCACGACCAACGCGGTGCCACGGCAGTTGTCGAGGATCTTCGCCAGCACGCGGTCGGCCTGTTCGGGGTCGAGCCCTTCCGTCGGTTCGTCCATCAGCAGGACTTCCGGGTCGGCCAGGACCGACCTGGTGAGGATCAGGCGTTGGCGTTGGCCACCGGAGATCTCCTCGCCGCGTTCGCCGACGACCTGGTCCCAGTCGAGGTCGAGTTCGGCGATCTCGGCTGCCCGGTCGAGTTCTGCTTGTGCGGCACCGGGTTTGGCCAGCAGGACGTTGGTGCGGACCGTGGTGTGGAAGACGTGGGCGTCGGCCAGCGCGCCCCTGCTGGGTTCCAGTTTCCGCGCGATGGCGTTGAGCAGCGTGGTCTTGCCGATGCCGCTCGGGCCGACGATCGCCGTTCTGCCTTGCAGCTCTGGGGTCTCGGCGACCCGGGCCGGTTCCGGTTCGTCGGTGGGTTCCGGGGTCGGGCGGGTGAGAGCGGCCAGCGGGATGGTGATCTCGAACGTCGCGATGGCGGCCATGATCAGCCAGGCCGGCTCGTGCTGGGCGAGCATCAGGAGGGCCGCGCCGAACTGGACGGCGATCGCGAGTGGAGTGAGGTCGCGGGTGCGTTCCTTGCGGGACAACGCCTTCGCGGTCTTCGTGGCCTCGGCCAGTTTCTCGTCGAACAGGCCGTAGGCGATCAGCTCTTCCTTGCTGTGGACCAGTTCGGTGGTCTGTTCGGTGAGCTCGGCTCGTAGTGGTGTCAGGTCCTCGGGCTTGCGGATGGCGAGCCACGGCAGCAGCGCGAGGTTGATCAGCAGGCCGGCGATCAGCGGCAGCGAGAAGCCTGAAGCGACGGCGATGACTCCGCTGACCAGCGCCGCGGTGATCCACGGCAGGGTGGCGCGGAGCTTGGTGTCCAGGTGCTGGTCGACGTTCGTGACGATGCGGGTGAGGGCGGTGCCGGACGGGATGTGGCGGCGGTGAGCCAGGTCGTCGTAGACCCGGCCGCGGAGTTCCACGGCCTCGCTGAGCACGGCCTTGTGGCTGGTCAGGCGTTCGAGGTAGCGCAGTGCGCCCTTGGCCAGCGCGAGCGTGCGGACGGCGACGATCGCGACGGTCAGCGCTGCCATCGGCGGGTGCTCGGCGGCGCGCATGATGAGCCAGGTCGCCGTGGCGGTCAGTCCGACGCCGGCCAGTTCGGCGAGCACGCCGACGAAGATCGCGAGCTTCACACCGTCACCACCCTGTTGACCTCGCCAAGCAGCGTCGGCCGGTGCGCCACGATCACCGCGGTCCGGCCTTTCGTGAAGTCGCGTGTTGCTTGGAGCACAAGTGCTTCCGTTTCCGCGTCGAGGTGTGCGGTCGGTTCGTCGAGCAGGAACAGCCCGGCCTGCTGCCGGTCGAGCGCCTTGGCGAGAGCGACGCGTTGCTGCTCTCCGGACGAGAGGTTCGCGGGAACGAGCGTGGGCCGTTGCGGCACCCAGGACAGCGCTTCCAGCCAGGCCTTCCGGTCGATCTCGCGCAGGTCCACGCCACCGACCAGCACCCGGCCGCCGTCAGGCCGCACGAACCCCAGCAGCAGCCCGAGGATCGTGCTCTTGCCCGCTCCACTGGGGCCGACCAGCGCGATCCGTTCGCCGGGCTGGATCGTCAGCGAGAAGTTCTTCAGGCTGCGCACCGAGACGTTGTCGAACACGATCTCCGCTTGAGCCAGGTCCGGTGGCGTGACGCCCGTGGACTCGGTGTGCGCGGGGACCTTGGCCAGCACCTCACGGCCCTGCGCGCTCGCGTGGTACTGCGCTCCGGCCGCCCGCATCGGCAGGAATGCTTCAGGGGCAAGGAAAAGCACGAGGAGTGCGGTGTGCAGCGGCACGCCGCCGTCGAGCAACCGGAGTCCGACGGGCACCGCGACCATCGCCACCGACATCGTCGCGACCAGCTCCAGCACGAACGCCGACAGGAAGGCGACTCGCAGAGCCGACATCGTCTCGGTCATGTGTTGCGCCGCGAGCTTCCGGACCGTTGTGGACTGCGCCTCGGCCCGGCCGAACGCCCGGAGCGTGCCGATGCCCTTGACCACGTCGAGGAAGTGCCCGCCGAGGGTGGCCAGCGCGGCCCACTGACGAGCGGTGCGCTCGCGGGTGTGCGCGCCGACCAACGCACCGAAGATCGGGATCAGCGGCAGCGTGACCAGGATCGTCACCGCGGCGGTCAGGTCGGCGAACGCCAACCGGACGACCACGGCGAGCGGCACCACGACGGCGAGGATCTGTTGCGGCAGATACCCGACGACGTACGGCGTCACGTCGTGCACGCCACGAGTCACCAGCGTGGCGACCTCACCGGCCTTGGTCCCCGGTGAGCGCAGGAAGGCCTCACGAAGACGGACGCGGGTGCGTTCGGCGGCCCGGTGAGCCATCGAGCGGTGCACCCACCACACCAGCACGCGTAGCCCGATGACCAGGCACAGCAGGAGAAATCCGGATCCGCCGCTGAGCACCGACGCCAGGAGTTCGGCCTGGGCCAGCACCAGGAACGGGATCGGGATCAGCGCGAGGAGATGCCGACGATCGACCACTGCACCCACACCACCAACGGGATGATCGGGATCGCGACCCACGCGAGCAGGCCGAGCGTGTCCGTGTGCGCCATGAGCCCGGTGACGTCGATCGAGCTGAACGCCAGCGGGATCGGCAGCGCGGCCAGCGCGGCGGTCACCGGGAACAGCTTCCAGCGCCTGGTCTGGAACACCCAGCCGTGGATCGCGAACAGCACCGGCATCACGAAGGCGACGGGCCAGGGCGCTTCGAGCAGGTGCGCGAGAAACAGCCCCCAGCCAACAGAGACCATCAGCGCGCCGGTGAACACCAGCCACGACCACAACCGCAGCTGCACTGCGGCCATGAACAGCACCAACCCGGCCAGGACCAGCGTGAACACCGAGTGCGCGCCGGAGAGCAGCTCGCCTTCGAGCCGCGGGAACGCCGCGAACAGCACCCCGATCGCGGCGACCAGCCACACCTCGTTGCCCAGGAAGAACGGCGTCATCCGCTGCAGCGCCACTTCTCGCCGCTGGAACGGGAGCAGCAACCCGGTGCCGTAGTCGAAGCCCGCCAACGCGAAGTAACCGACGGTCAGCGTGCCGAGCACAGCCAGCCAGAGGATTTCCATCAGAGCGTCACCACCAACGGCGAGACCGGAGCCGGCGTCAGATCCGGACCACGACGGACCGCACGTGCGATCAACGCCCAGTCGACGACGGCCAGCAGGATGAACAGGGACGTGAACACGATGAGCGACAACAGGATCTGCGAGGCGTCCACGTGGGACACCGCGTCCTCGGTCTTCAGCAGTCCGTAGATCAGCCACGGCTGCCGCCCGATCTCGCGGAACATCCACCCGAAGATGGCCGCGCAGAACGGCAGCGGAATGCCGATCACCATGAGGTACAACGGGAACCGCATCCGGATGACCGCGTCCTTGATGAGCAGCGGCAACGTCAACCAGCTGACCATCGTCAGCGTCATCCCGATCAGGATCATGAACCCGAGCGGCGCGCCGATCCACGGCGCGGCCTCGCTCTTGCCCGGCTGGTACTGCGCGATGACCGGGAACTGCGCGAATCCTGCGCCGATGAGCGACGGCGTGGCCAGCGCGGTGGTGACCACGCCCATCCGCAGCGAGCGCCGGAAGAAGTCGACCTCGGGCGTGCGCTTGATGAAGTGGTACGCCGACACCCCGGTCATGAACACCCCGCCGACCGTGATCGCCGCGAAGATCACGTGCATCAGCGCTGAGTTGAACGTGGGGTTCGAAAGCAACGCGGAGAAGTCGTCCAGCCGCAACACGTTCCCGTCGACCCGGTAGCCGACGGGGTGCTGCAGGAACCCGTTCGCCGCCATGATCCAGAACGCCGACGCGTAGGCCGTGAGCGCGGTCAGGTACAGCAGACTCAGGTGCACCCAGCGGTTGAGCTTGCCCCAGCCGAAGATCCACAGCCCGAGGAACGTCGACTCCAGGAAGAACGCGATCAGCGTCTCCATCGCGAGCGGCGCCCCGAACACGTCGCCGGCGTAGGTCGCGAGGCCCGACCAGTTCAGCCCGAACTGGAACTCCATCACGATGCCGGTCACGATCCCCAGCGCGTAGTTGATCACGTAGATCCGGCCCCAGAACCTGGTCATCCGCTCGTGCACGGGCGCGCCGGTGATCGTGAACCTGGTCTGCATGATGACCAGCAGGGTGACCAGGCCCAGCGTGAGCAGCACGAACAGGAAGTGGAACGACGTCGTCAACGCGAACTGGAGTCTGGCGAGGTCTACTGCACTCATAGGTAGAGACGCTATATGTAGGCTGGCTACTTGTTGAGCGGTTCGGCAGGATCTCAGGGAGAACTCAGGGGCGACCCTGAAGGGATCCTGAAGACGCGCCGAACCGCTTACAGAGCAACAGATCCGCAGGCCCGCCCACCACCCCGAACACCTGAGATCAGGGACATCTCAGGGGTCCGCCGAGGCGTTGCATCAGTAGAGTCACTACTCATGAAGCCCGACGCCCTGCGCGGCCACCTCGACGCGTTGCTCCTGGCGACGCTCGACGGCAAGGAGCTGCACGGATACGCGATCATCGAGGCGTTGCAGCAGCACAGCGGGGGCGCGCTGGACCTGCCGACGGGCACGGTCTACCCGGCGCTGCGCAGGCTGGAGCGGGCGGGCCACGTGACCAGCGACTGGAGCACGGTCGGCGGCCGCAAGCGCCGCACGTACAAGCTCACGCAGGCCGGGCAGAGGGCGCTGAACGCAGAGCGGAGTGCGTGGCGCGAGTTCACGACGGTGATCGACGGGGTGCTGGGGGGTGGCGGCAAGTGGGCACAGACGTGATCGAGAGATACGTGACCGACCTCGGATCGCGGCTGCAGGGCTCGAAGAAGCAGGTTCGCGACCTGCTCACGGAGACCCGCGACAGCCTGACCGACGCGACCGAGGCGCACGTCGACCGCGGTCTGCCCGAGCCGGAGGCGCAGCAGCGGGCCGTCGAGGAGTTCGGCCCGGTCAAGGAGATCGCGAACGAGTACCAGGCCGAGCTCGCGGTCGCGTACGGCACGCGCACGTTGATCTGGCTCGCGGTCGTGTTGCCGTTGATGCACATGGCGTGGGAGTACGGCCGGATGTTGCTCATCGGGCCGTGGCGGGACTTCGGCGCGATGCCGCCCGACTGGTACCTGTTCATCGCCAAGGCGAACGACATGACGAGCGGCGCCGCGTCCGGTGTCGCGCTGGTGGCCCTCGTGCTCGGCCGGATCCTGGCGCGCAAGTACGACACGAAACTGCTGGCCAAGCTCGCCGCGTCGATCGCGATCCTGGCCGTCGGGGTGGTGCTGCTGGGCAACGTCGCGATCATCGCGGCCACCGCGCACGTGGACGCGTCCCGGCTGATGCAGTCGCTGCCGATGAGCATCGCCAGCCTGATCACGTGGACCGTGATCGTTCGGCTCGGTCTGCTCGCTCGCCGCTGCCTGAGCTGTGCCACGATCGTCGCGTGACCAACGCCTTGATCTACCTGATCGTGATGGTGGCCGTCGCGGCAGTGGTGTTCCTGCTCGCGGCGTTGGTGTTCGGCCGCGGCGAGGAGCTCGCCCCGCTGCCGCCCGGCGCCTCGCCGACGAGGCTGCCGTCGGACGACGTGACCGCGGAGGACGTCCGCGAGCTGAAGTTCCAGCAGGTGTTCCGCGGCTACAAGATGAGCGAGGTCGACTGGGCGCTGCAGCGGCTCGCGGCCGAGGTCGAGACGTTGCGGGCACGGGTCGAGGAGCTCGAGAGTGACCGAGCTTGAGCTGACCGTCCAGGTGGCCGCGCCACCTGCGACGATCTTCGCGGCGATGACCGACTGGGAACGCCAGTCGGAGTGGGTGTTCGGCACGAAGGTGTCGGTCGTGGCCGGCGACGGGAAGTCGGTCGGCAGCGAGATCGACGCGCGCACGTTCGGCGTCTCGGACCGCATGCGGATCACGCGCTGGGACCCGCCGCACGCCGTCGAGGTCGAGCACCTCGGCAAAGTCGTGAAAGGCACGGGCGTGTTCGCGGTGCGCGGCAGCCGTTTCGTGTGGACGGAGCGTCTCGACGTGCCGTTCTTCTACCCGTTGGTGAAGCCGCTCTTCGTGCTGATGCTGCGCCGGTCGCTGCAGCGGTTCGCCCGTTTCGCCGAGGAGTACCGGTGATCACCCGCTGCCCGTGGGGTGATTCCACCCCGGACTACATGGACTACCACGACACCGAGTGGGGCGTGGAGCTGCACGGCACCGATGCGCTCTACGAGCGGATGTCGTTGGAGGCGTTCCAATCCGGCCTGTCGTGGATCACGATCCTGCGCAAGCGGCCGGCGTTCCGGGTGGCGTTCGCGGACTTCGCCCCGAAGCTGGTGGCGGAGTTCGGGCCCGCCGACGTGGAACGGCTGATGGCCGACGCCGGGATCGTCCGGAACCGGATGAAGATCGAGGCGGCGATCCACAACGCCCGCGTGATCGTCGAGGAGGATCTGGACCTCGACGCGTTGCTGTGGTCGTTCGCGCCGACTGATCACGTCCGTCCGGCGACGTTCGCGGACGTTCCGGCCATCACCGCCGAGTCCAAGGCGATGGCCAAGGAACTGAAGCGTCGCGGCTTCAAGTTCCTCGGCCCCACCACGTGTTACGCGCTGATGCAGGCCACCGGGATGGTGGACGACCACATCGCCACGTGTTTTCGCGCTGCTGCCCGATGAACGTCGGGCGGCATGGTGACGAACGCGTCCGCCGGACTCAGCGGCCGATGAACTTCGGCGCCCGCTTGTTCACAAAGGCGTCCACGGCTTCCCGGTGATCCTCGGTCGCTCCGCAGTCGGCCTGGGTGCGGCGCTCGGCTTCCAGCGCGTCCTCCAAGGTGCCGTCCGCGGCCGCCGCCAGCGCTTCCTTGATCTTCGCGTACGCCGTCGTCGGGCCCTTGGCGAGCTTGGCGGCGAGCAGGTGCGCGGTCTCCAGCAGCTCCTCGTCCGGCACGACCTGGTTGACCATGCCGACCCGCAACGCCTCCTCGGCGCCGACCGGCTGGGCGAGCAGCATCATCTCCATCGCGCGGCCGTGCCCGATCAACCGCGGCAGCGTGTACGACGCACCGGAGTCCGCGGTGAGGCCGACGTTCGCGAACGCCATCAGGAACTTCGCCGACTTGCCCGCGATGCGCAGGTCCGACGCGTAGGCGAAGGACGCACCCGCACCGGCCGCGCTGCCGTTGACCGCGGCGATCACCGGCTTCGGCATGCCGATCAGCTGCCGCACGATCGGGTTGTAGTGCTTCTCCACGGTGTGCAGCGGCGCGGGGTCCCCGGCCTGCAGCAGCCCGATGTGCTCCTTGAGGTCCTGACCCGCGCAGAACGCCCTGCCCGCACCCGTGATCACCACCGCGCGCACCGACTCGTCGGCCGCCGCGTCCTTCAACGCGTCGAGGAACGCCTCCTTCAACGTGATGGTGAAGGCGTTGAACGACTCGGGGCGGTTGAATGTGAACGTGCGCACACCATCGGCGTCGTCGACGAGGAGCTCGGACACTGGACCTCCATCAAGCTGTGGAAACGTTGCGAACCGGCCGCAGGCACTCGTCGACGAACCGACTCGTGCCCGGTGCCAGCCGCAGTGTCTGTTCGTCGAAGAACGACGCTGCCGCGTGCCCCGGCCAGTCCAGTGGCAACAGTTCAGCAGGAAGACCGGGATCGCGGAACAGGAACTTCCGCCACGCGTGCAGGAGCTGCTGTGACGCAGCGAACGCCGCCGCGTCGTCCGTAGCGTCCACAACGGACACCTGCGGCTTCCAGTGAGCGACGAACGCGGCGTAGTCCCGGCCGAGTTCGGCCAGGTCCCAGGCCTTCGCCGCGAGCTCGACGTCCGGACCTTCGTGTGAACCGTGAAAAGTTCGTGCGGGAACTTCCTCGGCGGAGAGCAGATCGGCCAGCTCCGGCGACGGTCGCGGCGCGATCCACGTCACAGGACCGAGCGCGCCGTAGCCGAGCAGCTGCAGCTCCGACGCCAGGTGATCGCGCGAGTCGCGGCCCGGCGTCTCCTCCAGCACCACCACGTGCCAGCGACCGTCCCAGTTGGACGGCCGGGTGCGGTAGATGCGGGCGGCGGCCTCGTCGAGCCTTCGTTCCCCGCGAGGTGTCATCGCGTAACCCGGCCCGTCGGGCAGTCTGGTGGGCTGCAACCAGCCCTGCCTGACCGTTCGGGAAACGGCGGTGCGCACGGCCGGCGCCGCGAAACCCAGGGGTTCGAGCAGCCGGACGAGGGCGGCAATGGTGGCGGCGCCACCGCGTTCGCGCAGGTGGCCACCGTAGACGTCGAAGAGCGCGGATCGGGCTCGCACCCTACGGAGTCTGTCACGCCGCGCCGGGCCGTGCCGAAAGTGTTGTGCAGAAGTCAAAACGGGTACTGATCAGCGACAAAGCAAGATCAACAAATGTCACCCGAACTCGCCAAAAGATCGGTTCGGTTTCGCCCCTGAGTCGCGATAGGGGAGAATGGAGCAGATCCGGCCTGGCCGGACGGGGAAGATGTTGACGGAGGGAGCACGCGATGGCGGCCATGAAGCCCCGGACCGGCGACGGTCCCCTCGAGGTCACCAAGGAGGGACGCGGCATCGTCATGCGCGTGCCGCTCGAGGGTGGTGGGCGCCTTGTCGTCGAGATGTCGGCGGACGAGGCCAGCGCCTTGGGCGACGCGCTGAAGGCCGCCGCCGGCTGAGGCACCCGGCGAGGAAGCAGTGTTGAGCCCCGGTTTCCACAGTGGAGACCGGGGCATCGCTTCGTTCCGACCCGCGGCCGAGCTCGGTTCTGCACCTGGGTCAGAATGAACGGTCGTTAATACATGGGGAGGTCCAGTCGTGGCGTCGACGGTTCCGTCAGTGCCGACCAAGCTCGTCGACGTCGAGGTGGCCACCACCGCGCGTCGCAACGTCCCGGCGGTCGTGCTGACCGCGACGGGGCCGGCGCTCGGGCCGGGGGGCGACGGCATCGACGTCTCCGACCTCACCGGCAAGGCCGGCGAGACGGTGCGCCACGACGAGACCTGGACGCTGGGTGTCGGCACCGGCACGTTGAGCGACTACCGCGTGGCGGGTGCCGCACTGGCGCGGGCGCTGAGCGGTGAGGACGCTCCCAAGACCGCGGACGTCCTGCTGACCCCGGACTTCGACGCCGACAAGGTGCGCGCGTTCGTGATCGGCGCGGCGCTCGGCGGGTACCGCTTCAAGGTCACCGAGCAGGACGCTCCCAAGCGGGTCGGGTCGCTGCGGCTCGTCACCGCGGACACCGGGTTCGAAGAGGTGCTGACGTCGGCCGCGCTGAAGGCCCACGCGCTGGCCACCGCCACCTCGCTCGCCCGTGATCTCGCGAACACGCCGTCCAACGTCAAGGACCCGCGCTGGCTCGCGACGACCGCCGCCAAGCTCGCGGACAAGGTCGACGGCCTGTCCGCCACCGTGCGCGACGAGAAGTGGCTGCAGCAGCAGGGCTTCGGCGGCGTGCTCGCCGTCGGCGGCGGAAGTGCCCGCCCGCCGCGGCTCATCGAGCTGACGTACGGCACGACCGGCCCGCACATCGTGTTCGTCGGCAAGGGCATCACGTTCGACACGGGTGGCATCTCGGTGAAGCCCGCCGACGGCATGCACCTGATGCGCACGGACATGGCCGGTGGCGGTGCGGTGATCTCCGCGCTGATGGTGATCGCACGCCGGAAGCTGCCGATCAGGGTCACCGGGCTCGTGCCGTGCGCGGAGAACCACGTCTCCGGCTCGGCGTACCGGCCGGGTGACGTCGTGCGCCACTACGGCGGCAAGACCACCGAGGTGCAGAACACCGACGCCGAGGGCCGCATGGTGCTGGCCGACGCGATGGCGTACGCGGTGAAGAACCTCAAGCCGGACCTGATCGTGGACGTGGCGACGCTGACCGGCGCCATGAAGGTCTCGCTCGGCCTGCGCACGGGCGCGGTGTTCACGTCGTCCGACGAGATCGCCGAAAGTGTGATCGACGCGGGCGCGAACGTCGGCGAGAAGTGGTGGCGGATGCCGCTGCTGGAGGAGCACGTCGAGGCCGTCGCCAGCGAGATCGCGGACTACAGGCAGTGCCCGCCCGGCCCCGGTGGCATCACCGCCGCGCTGTTCCTGCAGAAGTTCGCAGGTGACGTGCCGTGGGCGCACCTCGACATCGCGGGCCCCGCGCGGTCGGAGAAGGTCTACGAAGAGGTCGTCGCGGGTGCCACGGGCTTCAGCGCGCGGACGTTGATCGAGCTGGCTGAAAAATATTCGCGTTAACCTACGATCTACCCATACGAGACGGCGAAGTTCCACGGCATGATGTGAGCGCCTTCACACCGTCGTAGAGGAGCGCTCGTGTTAATCCGCCTGGCTCTCGCCGTCTCGCTGGTCATAGCTTCGACATCCCCGGCCTCCGCGAGCGGTCCGTGGTGGGAACCCGTGGCGAGGCCCGCGGTGGACTCGCAGATCAACGTGACGGGTGAGCCGTTCAAGGGCACCGACGGTCAGGGCAGGGTGCGCGGGTTCGTCGACGCGCACAACCACCTCATGACGAACGAGGGCTTCGGCGGCAGGCTGATCTGCGGCAAGGCGTTCTCGGAGCAGGGCATCGCGGACGCGCTGAAGGACTGCCCCGAGCACCACCCGGCGGGCCTGGGCGCGATCTTCGAGGCGATCGTCACGGGCGACTTCGACGGCCACGACCCGGTGGGCTGGCCGACGTTCAAGCACTGGCCGTCCTACACGACGGTCTCGCACCAGCAGAACTACTACGCCTGGCTGGAGCGGGCGTGGCGCGGCGGTCAGCGCGTGCTGGTCCAGGACCTGACCAGCAACGCCACGCTCTGCATCATCCACCCGTTCAAGGACAAGCCCTGCGACGAGATGCAGTCGGTCCGGCTGCAGGCCCAGCGCACCTACGAGCTGCAGGCGTTCATCGACAGGCAGTTCGGCGGGACCGGCAAGGGCTGGTTCCGCATCGTCACGTCCGCCGAGCAGGCCCGTGAGGTGATCACGCAGGGCAAGCTCGCGGTGGTGCTGGGCATCGAGACCTCTGAGCTCTTCGGGTGCCGGACGTTCCTCGACATCCCGTTGTGCAGCAAGGGCGACATCGACCGCGGCCTCGACGAGATGTACGCGCTCGGCGTGCGCAGCGCGTTCCTGTGCCACAAGTTCGACAACGCGCTGTGCGGCGTCCGGTTCGACTCGGGCACGCAGGGTGGCGTGATCAACGCGGGCCAGTTCCTGCGCACCGGCCAGTGGTGGCAGACCGAGGTGTGCAAGGGACCGCAGCAGGACAACCCGATCGGCACGGTCGGCCCGAACGCGCTGATCCCGGCTTCCGCCGTCGCACCTGCGTACGACCCGGCGAAGCGGTGCAACGTGCGCGGTCTGACGTCGCTCGGCGAGTACGCGGTGCAGGCCATGATGAAGCGGCACATGATGATCGAGATCGACCACATGAGCGTGAAGGCCGCCGGACGCACGCTGGAGATCGCCGCGCAGAAGAAGTACCCCGGCATCGTCTCCAGCCACAGCTGGATGGACGCGCAGTGGACCGAGAAGGTCTACCAGCTCGGCGGGTTCATCGCGGGCTACGAGAACGACCCCGGCGGGTACGTCGCGCAGGCGGCCGCCGCGGAGCCGTTGCGGCGCAAGTACGACGTGGGCATCGGGTTCGGCTCCGACTACAACGGCGTCGGCTCGCACCCGGCACCGCAGACCGGCGTGACCTACCCGTTCCGCAGCTACCCGGAGGGGCCGCTCGTCGACCGGCAGCGCACCGGCGAGCGCGTCTGGGACATCAACGTCGACGGCGGCGCGCACATCGGTCTGCTGCCGGACTGGGTCGAGAAGGTCCGTCAGCTCGGCGGTGACCAGCTCGTGCAGGACATGCTGGGCGGTGCCGAGTCGTACCTGCGGACGTGGTCGGGCACTCAGCGCTGGGCCCCGTGATCTCCTGGGTGAGTCCGGAGAGCGTGTTCACGGAACGCGCGGACCGCGGGCGGCAGCGGGTGGTCCTTCAGCCACGCCAGCCCGAACACGCGGCTCGCGCGTGGGGTCAGCGGTAGTTCACGGAGTCCGGCCGGCGGAGTGGTCTCGGCGTGCGTCAACAGGGCGACGCCGAGACCTGCCGCGACCAGGCCCCGGACGGTCTCGATCTCCTGGCTCTCGAAGGCGATCTTCGGCGAAATTCCGGCGGCGGCGAACATGTCGTCGGTGATCTGCCTCAGGCCGTAGCCGTGCTCCAGGAGGATGAGGTCCTCGTTCTCCAAGTCCTTGAGCCGCACGGCTTTCCTCGTGGCGAGCCGGTGCGTCGACGGCACCACGACGATCAGTTCCTGTTCGAACAGGACTTCCGACGCGAACTCCGGTCCCTCCGGTGGCGGGGCGACCAGAGCGAGGTCGATCTCGCCCTGCCTCAGCTTCTCGACCACGGTGTAGCGGGCGTTCTGGACCAGGCCGAACCGCACGTGCGGGTGCTCGGCGCGGAACCCGCGGACCAGCTCGGGCACCAGCGACCGGCCGAGCATGTGCAGGAACCCCAGGACGACCCGGCCCTTCTCGGGGTCGAGCTCCTCCTCGACCTCGCGCAGGCCGGGTTCGAGCGCGGCCAGCGAGCGGGTCGCGGCTTCGGCCAGGAGACGGCCCGCGCGCGTGAGGCGGACCCGCCGGCCGGACTTGACGATGATCGGCGCGCCGAGCTGGTCGCCCAGTTCGGCGAGCCAGCGGCTGATCGTCGGCTGGGGGAGCCCGACGCGTTCTGCGACACGGGTCACGTGCTCGTCGGCGGCAAGCGCTTTCAGCACCGCCAGCTTCGGGGCCAGCTCCAATTCATCCACGTATTGATTTTGCCGTATTTCCGTATTGGACGTATGGCTTAGCGTCGAATGCGTGAACAGGTTGACCGCGTCCATCGCCGCATCGGGTCTCGCGTGCTTCGCTCTGCTGTACGCGCCGCAGCCGGTGTTGCCGCAGATCGCCGCGGAGTACGGGCTCGGGCCGGGCGGCGCGTCGCTCGCGCTGTCCGCCGCGACGCTGGCGCTGGCGGTGGTGGTCGTGCCGGTGGCGATGTTGTCGGAACGGGTCGGGCGCCGGCCGGTGATCGTGATCAGCGTGCTGCTGGCCGGGCTGCTCGCGGTCGTGCTGCCGTTCGCGCCGAACTACGAGCTCTTCCTGGTCCTGCGGGTGCTGCAGGGCATCGCGGCGGCCGGTGTGCCCGCGGCGTCGATGGCCTACCTCGCGGACGAGCTGGACAACCGCGGGCTCGGCGCCGCGATGGGCGCGATGATCGCCGGCAACAGCGCGGGCGGCCTGATCGGGCGGATGCTGTCCGGCACGACGGTGGACTGGCTGGGGTGGCGCGGGTCGATCCTGCTGACCGGCGTCGTGGGGCTGGCGGCGGCGCTGGTCGTGGTCTTCTTCCTGCCACGTGCCGCCGCCCCGCCGAAGCGCGCGCCGCGTGGGATGAAGGCGGCGTTGAAGGACCCCGTGCTGCTCTCGTTGTACGTGGTCGCGGTGCTGCTGGTCGGGGCGTTCATCTCGTTCTACAACGTCGCGGGCTTCCAGCTCTCCGGGCCGGCGTGGCTGGAGTCGCTGGTGTTCCTGTTCTACGCCTTCGGCAGCACGTCGGCGGCGTTCGCGGGCAGGCTGGCGGACCGGTTCGGCCGCGGGCGCGTGCTGCTCATGTGCATCGGTGTGATGGCGGTCGGTGCGCTGTCGAGCCTGCTGTGGGTGCCGTTGGGGCTGGCGATCGTCACGGCCGGGTTCTTCGCATCGCACGCCACGGCGAGTGGCTGGGTCGGCGCGCGTGCGCCTTCCAACGCCCGTGGTCACGCTTCCGGGCTGTACCTGTGCGGGTTCTACGTCGGCAGCAGTGTCGGTGGCACGGCCGGGAGCACGGCGTACGGCGAGTGGGGCTGGGGCGGGCTCGTGCTGGTGATCCTGGGGTGGCTGGCGCTGGCCGCGATGCTCGCGCAGAACTCCAACGCGGTTCAGAAGTCCAGTGCGAGGTTCATCCGCGAGTCGATCGGTGAGATCGGGGTCTTGCCGAGGCGGGGCAGGTCCGGCACGCCCTCGACCACGCCGACGGAGACCGAGCGGGTGTCCGCGGGGATCTCGACCACGACCGCGAACGGCAGCGGACCGCCGTCGTAGCGGGCGCCGACCTGCCTGGCGGTCCTGCCGTCCGGCAGGTCCACGGTGATCAGGTTCTTGGTCTCGCCGCCGCCCGCGGTGTCGGGCAGGTTGCCGGTGGCCTCCAGCCGCACCTCCAGCAACGCCTTGTCCGGTGCGGAGATCGTGGCCACGTCGTACTGGCCCTCACCGAGCTTGATCGGGCGCTGGCGGCCGAGCTTGACGCCGGTGACCTTCATGCCGATCTCGCGGTCGCCGAAGCGGATCTTCTGGGTCGGCTCGTCGAACCTGGGCGGACCGGCGGCGCGCTGCAGCACGTGCGGCGGGTTGTCGGAGCGCTTGCCCGACGGCACCTCGACGCGCTGCTCCAGCGACTTGGCGCCGAGCGTGCCGAGAGCGAGCGTCTCGGCGCCCTCCTGCGGGTCGGGAACGGTGTAGACGACGAACACCGAGCCGTTGGCCGGCAGCCGGTCGGCCGGCAGGACCTGACGCTTGCCCGGCAGCTCCAGCGCGAGCTCGGACGGCTGCGGGGCGAAACCCTGCCAGTTGGTGCGGTGGAAACCGCTGTCCGTCTCGTTGAGCTTCTCGGCCTTCATCCGCAGCACGCGCAGTCGTGAGCCCGGTTCTGCCTTCACCGTGCCGTCGGCGGTGAACCAGATGTCCGGGTTCGCCCAGCCGGTGACCGCGGTGGCGAGCAGGTCGTCGCGCAGCTTGATGTCAACGTTGCCAAGCCCGAGATCGGCGTTGGTGCGCTTGCCGTCGTCGGGCAGCACGGCGAGGAAGTCGCGACCGGCGGTGAGGTCCTGCTGCTTCGACGGATCGAACTCCCTGCCGTCGGTGCGCACGAGCTTGCCGCCCGGCGTGCTGCGGTTGCCCTTCTCCGGCACCTGCGGTGACTGCACCTCGTAGCGGACCTCGTCGCTGTTCTTGGTGACTTCCTTCAACGGCACCGGCACCCAGTCGGTGCCCGCGGCGGTGCCCGGCACCTGGACCGGTCCGCACCAGAGCCGCTTGTCCACTTCGGAGTCGACGCCGGTCTTGTTGAACCAGCAGCTGACCGCCGCCGCGCCCGCCCGTGCCACGTAGCCGTACTCGAGCGTGTAGGCGAGCTGCGCCTCGGCCTGTGACTGCAGGTCGGCGGCGTCGGCGAGCTTCAAGCCCTCGACGGTGAGCTGGACGGCCGCGGGCTGTGTCTTGGGGGCTGTGGCGCATCCAGTCACCGCGAGGAGGACCGTCAGACCCAGCACCGCACAACGCACAGTCCTCGCGCCCCTCACCAGTTGAAACCACAACGTCACTACTGGTTAAAGGCGGCCTTCACACTTTGGGGTTGCCCTAATCGAGTGTGTCTCAAATCACACTGCGGTAGACCTCGACCGTCTGCTCGGCCATTGCGGACCACGAGAATTCCTGCTCAGCCCGCTTGCGCCCGGCGGCCCCGAACCGGCGCGACCGTTCCGGGTCTGTGACGAGTTCGTTGATCGATCGGGCGAGGTGGTGTCGATATGTCGACAAATCACGTTCGTCGTAGTGCACGAGGAGGCCGGTCTCGCCGTCGACGACGACCTCGGGGATGCCTCCGACGTCGCTCGCCACGACCGCCGTGCCGCAGGCCATCGCCTCCAGGTTCACGATGCCGAGCGGCTCGTAGACCGACGGGCAGACGAACACCGTCGCGTGGCTGAGGATCTGCCGCACCTCGGCGGGCTGCAGCATCTTCTGGATCCAGAAGACGCCCTCGCGCGCCTGGGCGAGCTCGCTCACGGCCTGCCTGGTCTCCTCGGCGATCTCCGGCGTGTCCGGCGCGCCGGCGCACAGCACGATCTGCGCGCTCGGGTCGATCTCGTGCGCCGCGGCCACCAGGTGGCCGACACCTTTCTGCCGGGTGATCCGCCCGACGAACGCGACGATCGGTTTTTCCGGATCGATGCCGCGCGAGGTGAGCGCGTCCGACTCGGTCACCGGGTGGTAAGCCGTGGAATCGATCCCATTGCGCACCACGTGGACCTTGCCGGGGTCCAGCGCCGGGTAGGCGTCGAGCACGTCGATGCGCATCCCCTCGCTGACCGCGATGATCGCGTCCGCGTGTTCGTACGCGGTCCGCTCCGCCCAGGAGGAGATCCGGTACCCGCCGCCGAGCTGCTCGGCCTTCCACGGCCGGCGCGGTTCCAAGGAGTGCGCGGTCACCACGTGGGGTACCCCGTGCAGGAGTTTGGCCAGGTGACCGCCCATGTTCGCGTACCACGTGTGCGAGTGCACGAGGTTCGCCGTGGACACCGCCGCCGCCATCTCAAGATCGACCGCGAGGGTGCTCAGCGCCGCGTTCGCCTGCTCCAGGCTGTGGGGTGGGTTGTGGGCCGTGGCGTCCCCTCGAGGCGCACCGAAGCAGTGCACGTCGACGTCCACGAGTTCGCGCAGATGCGGCACGAGGAATCCCACGTGCACACCAGCGCCGCCGTACACCTCCGGCGGGTACTCCCGCGTCATGAGCGCAACTCGCACGCACCCACCGTAGATCACGGCGGTACTTGTTGGGACAAACCGGTTTGCGTCTGGTTGAAGCTCGATCGCACAGATAGGGTCACATACCGTGAAGGGGCAGCCGCACGTTCTCGGAATTGTGCTTGCCGGTGGTGAAGGCAAGCGCCTGTGGCCACTGACGGCCGACCGCGCGAAACCGGCTGTGCCCTTCGGGGGCAACTACCGGCTGGTCGACTTCGTGCTGTCGAACCTGGTCAACGCGGGGCTCGCGAAGCTCTGCGTGCTGACGCAGTACAAGTCGCACTCGCTGGACCGCCACATCTCCACGACGTGGCGCCTGTCCAATGTGCTCGGTCAGTACGTGACACCGGTGCCGGCTCAGCAACGTTTGGGCCCCCGCTGGTACACCGGGTCCGCCGACGCGATCTTCCAGTCGCTGAACCTCGTCCACGACGAGAAGCCGGACCACGTCGTCATCTTCGGTGCCGACCACGTGTACCGGATGGACCCGGCGCAGATGATCGAGCAGCACGTCCAGTCGGGCGCGGCCGTGACCGTTGCCGGGATCCGCGTGCCGCGGACCGAGGCGAAGGCGTTCGGGTGCATCGACTCGGACGCGACCGGGAAGATCACGCGGTTCCTGGAGAAGCCTTCCGAGCCGCCGCACGTGCCGGACGATCCAGAAGTAACTTTCGCTTCAATGGGCAACTACGTCTTCACGACCGAGGCTCTGTTGGACGCGTTGCGCGGGGATGCGTTGAACCCCGACTCGGACCACGACATGGGTGGCGACATCATCCCGATGCTCGTGGACCGCGGTAAGGCGCACGTCTACGACTTCCAGGACAACGACGTTCCCGGCGCCACGGACCGGGATCGCGGGTACTGGCGCGACGTCGGGACGATCGACGCCTACTACGACGCGCACATGGACCTGGTTTCGGTCCATCCGATCTTCAACCTCTACAACCAGTTGTGGCCGATCCGCACGGCCACTCCGCCGTTGCCTCCGGCCAAGTTCATCGCTGGTGGATCCGCTGAGGACTCGATGGTGGGGCCTGGGTCGATCATCTCCGGGAAGATTCACGGGTCGGTGATCTCTTCTGATGTGACGGTCGAGGTCGGCTCGGTGGTGCAGGGGTCGGTGCTCTTGCCCGGGGTGCGGATTGGCAAGGGTGCGGTCGTGCGGCGGGCCATTCTGGACAAGAACGTTGTCGTGCCGGACGGGGCGTTGATCGGCGTGGACGCGCCGATGGACCGTGAGCGCTACACAGTTTCCGCTGGGGGCGTCACGGTCCTCGGCAAGGGCGTCCGGGCTTACTAACAGCCCGTCAGCTTGATGTCGTCCTGACCTTCGAACCGGCGGCCATCGGTCGTGCGGCCCATGAGGGTCGCCGTCGTCATGCCACAGGTCAGGCCCGTCTTCGTCGTGTCGAAGTGGCACACGAGGTCGGCGCGGCCGTCGTCGTTGACGTCCTCACCCGGTGAGCCGCACCGGACGAAGCTCTGTTCGAGACCGGTGGCACCGAACGTCAGGCTGGTCCGGTCGACCCTCGCGACGGCGTCGAACTCGGCGGTGGACAGGATCGCGACCGGGATCAGGCCCTCCTTCTTGATGTTGATCGAGCTGGGGAAGCTGCGCGGCTTCACGTCCGGCGGCACCCAGTCGATCGAGCGGGTGTCGTTCGCCCGGTCCGTGTCCTCGGGGTGCGGTTCGTTCGCCGCGATCACCGCTGCCGTGGACAGCAGGTGCCTGCGGTTCTCCGTGCACGACACGGTCCAGGCCTTGGTGAAGGTCGCGGTCGTGCCCGCGTTCAGGACGTGTGACTGCTGCTGGCCGGTGTTCGGGGTGATCGTGCAGTCTGCTGGCGCTGCGAACGTCACCGTGGTCAGCGTCTGGACCGCGTCGGCCGGGCCGGCGTTCGCGACGGTCGTCGTGGTGGTGCAGTCGAACGTCTGGGTCTGGTACTGGCGTTCGGTGCAGGTCAGGCGGATGTCGCTCACCGACAGGTCGACCCGTTCGAACACCTCGACCTGGTCTGTCGCCGAGCCCGTGTTGTTCGCGGGGTTGGGATCGTCGACGTGCAGGTGGTTCAGCACGGCCTCCGCCGAGGCGGCGAAGTCGTGGTAGCTGCGGTTCGCGCAGGTCACGTCCCACTTGCTGACCACGGTCGCCGACGTGGCGATCTCGACCTTCTCGTGGCGCGTGGTGCCGACTGGCGTCAGCGTGCAGTCCTGCGGGCCGGTCAGGCCGAGCACGATGTCGGTGAGGGCGGGCGTGTGATCGCCGCCGTTCGACACGGTCGCCGTGACGGTGCACTCGAAGTGGTCGGTCACGTAGGTGCGGCTCACGCAGTCCAGCTGCGTGCTGGTGACGCCGACGTCCGACTCGTCGTGCACCGGGATCGTCGTGGCGACCGATCTTCGGTTGGAACTCGGATCCGGATCGGTTACGCCGGGTGTCGTCACGTCGAGCGCGTTGTCGAAGGTGAATCTGTGGAAGCTCGGCTCCGTGCACGTGAACTGGACCTCGAAGATCACCTCGACCGGGACGCCGAGGACCAGGCGTCGCGTCACGGCCTGCTGGGGCTGGCGGAACGTGCAGTCGACTTCGCCGTGGGCGGTGATGGTGTCCTGAACGTCGATGATCGGCGCCGGGCCGCGGTTCTCCAGGACCGCGCGCACCCGCAGCGTCTGCTCGGTGTCAGCGGTCAGCTTCGACGGCGGGGCGACGACGTCGAAGGCGACCTTCACCGCGTCGGCCTTGGTCTCGACGTTGCCGAAGTCCCGGCCCCTGTACTCGGTGTCGGCAGCGCCGATCGGTACGTGTACGCCGTGTCGCTCAGGGCCTGAGGTCCGGGTCCAGTCGGGGCGGTTCTCCTCGGTGATCGCGTAGTCGCCGGGCAGGTGCCCGTCCATCCGGAACTCGTAGTAGCCGTTCGCGTCGGTGGTCCTGTGCTCGACTGCGCCGGTGCCCTGACCTGCGTCGGAGCGGTCGCGGTGCAGCGTCATCGTCCAACCTGCGAGGCCGGGCTCACCGGCGTCGCGGACGCCGTTGCGGTTGGCGTCGTGGTACTTGTGGCCGCTGATCACCGGCACCGGCTTCGCCGAGGTGTCCTTGGAGAAGTTGCCACAGGCCTGGCCGATGAAGCTGGTGCCGAAGCTGAGCGACGGCAGGGTGACGGGCCGAGCGTGGAACGGATTCCAAACGGGTTTGAAATGCAGCAGATGAGGTGCGCAGGGCACGTCGACAACTCGATTGTTGTCATCGCAGCCCGACCATTCCACATCACCTGAGGTGACCTGCCGGTTCTCGATGCGCGCGTACCAGATGAAATTCGGGTGGAAACCCCTTGCTTGGTAATAGTCCCGGTGCCGGATGAAGTCCTGGTGCGACAGCAGCCGGCCGAACCCCGGGTCGAGCACGAACGAGTCGCGGCACCCAACGTCGGTGGTAGTGGGCATGTCGGCGCCGTCGATCCAGCAGGTGTGGTGCGCCTGCGCGGCCGGAGTGGCGAGGCCGATGATCGGTATCAGTGCAGCCGCCAGCGCGGCTAGAACTCTTGTTGGTTTCACCTGAGCCCCTTTCGGGGAATGGGCTATCCCCGACCCTGCGGAGGGCATGTCGAATCGCCGTGAAGCGTTGTTACCGCATCACTCAGGTGGGCCAACCGGAATTCTTATCGGCGCACTCAGGGTTTGCGCGCGGCGACCAGCAGTCCGTCACCCAGGGGCAGGATGACGGGCACGAGGCGGTCGTCCTCCCTCACCAGGCGCGCGATGTCGCGCATCGCCTGGGTCGACTCGTCCCGCTTCGTGGGATCCACGACGGCGCCGTGCCACAGGACGTTGTCGAACGCGATGACCCCGCCCGGCCTCAGCATCCGGATGCCGTGCTGGAGGTACTGCGGGTACTCGGGCTTGTAGGCGTCGACGAAGACGAGGTCGTAGGCCGCGTCGGTCAGGCGGGGCAGCACGTCCAGCGCCTTGCCCATGATCAGGCGGGTGCGGGACGGCGAGATGCCTGCGGCCGTGTAGGCCTCACGGGCTGCGCGTTGGTGTTCTGGCTCGACGTCTATCGAGGTCAGGATGCCGGACTGGGGCATGCCGGCCAGCAGGTAGAGGCCGCTGGTGCCCGCGCCGGTGCCGATCTCCACGACTGCGCGCGCCTGGAGGGCGGTTGCCAGGAACCGCAGGGCGGCGCCTCCACCGGCGCCGATGGGCACGCAGCCCAGTTCCTGGCCGCGTGCTCGTGCTGCCAGGTGCACTTCGTCCTCGGGGAGGTACTGCTCGACGTACTCCCGCAGGGCCGATTCCGAGGTCACGGGTCGCAGGTTAGTGCCATGTGTGCCCAAAACGGGTGAACGCGGCCCGAACCGAGATTCTCAGGATGCTCTCAGCCCACTCTCACGATCGTTTAAAGGGAGCAGGAGAAGGTACAGAGGCAAGAAGCCAGGCTCTAGTCGGGAACAAGCCGGACTCGACGCTCGTTGAGCCGCATAAGGGTCGCCGGGCGGCCCACCTGGAGGTGCCGAAACACCTGATGCGCACGCAGTCGAGTTCGCCGGAGGCCGTCGCGCCCATCGAGACGGCCGACTGGACGCCGCCCTCGTGGGACGCGATCGTCCGAGAGCACGCGGACAGGGTCTACCGGCTCGCGTACCGCCTGACCGGCAACCAGCACGACGCCGAGGACCTCACCCAGGAGACGTTCATCCGGGTGTTCAGGTCGCTGGCGTCGTACAAGCCGGGCACTTTCGAGGGGTGGCTGCACCGCATCACCACCAACCTCTTCCTCGACATGGCACGCAGGCGTTCTCGCGTGCGCATGGAGGCGCTGCCCGAGGACAACGACCGCCTTGAGGGTGACGACCTGTCCCCTGAAGAGATCTACGACGAGAACCACCTGGACCCCGACCTGCAGGCCGCGCTGGACGAGCTCCCGCCGGAGTTCCGCGCCGCGGTCGTGCTGTGTGACGTGGAAGGACTCTCCTACGAGGAGATCGGTGCCACGCTCGGGGTGAAGATGGGTACCGTGAGGAGCAGGATCCATCGGGGCCGTCAGGCTCTGAAGGTCGCGCTCGAACGTCGTCGTCGGGAATCGTTGCTGGAGGACTCTGCATGACCGACCTCCGTGGTTGGGGCCTGCCTGAGCAGCACCTGTTGCCGGATGCCGTGGTCGCGTTCGTGGACGGAGAGCTGTCCTCGGTCGCGCACGAGCGAGCCTCTGCGCACATCCAGCGCTGTGGCTTCTGCGCCTTCGAGACCTACACCCAGCAGCAGGCGCGCTCCGCCGTGCGCACCGCGTCGGCGCCGACGGCGTCCGCATCGCTGCTGGACAGGCTGGGTGCCATCCCGCAGGAGGTCGACCTGCCGTCCGCTCCGGACGGGCTCGCGATCACCGAGGACGGACAGTTCGTCGCCGTGCAGCGGACCGACAAGCCCGCGTTCGGCTCAGGCCCCGTGCTGGGGTCTTCACGCCCGCTGGGCAGCAACGGCTGGTTCAGCGGCCGTCGCGCGCGCCAGGGTGCCGGGGTCGTCGTGAGCGGCATGCTGCTCGGCGCGCTCGCGTTCACGACGCCCGAGAGCGACGCGCCTGCCTCGCCTTCCGCGCCGCAGAACGCCGGTGCGGTCTTCGCGACCACCCCCTGACAGTCGTTTTACCGCTCGTCAGGCAGGCTGTAGGCCAGCACTCCTAGCGGAAAATTCGGGGAGAGATGAGCCAGCAGTCGCCCAACGGCCAGACGCCCACACCCGTTTCCGGAGTGGACGACGGAGCGCATCGCAGGCTCCGGCCACGGCCCTTGGTGCAGCCGCCGGTCGACCCCGCGTACGCGTCAGCCTTCGGCCGCCCGGACGGTGTACCCGGTGCGTTCGCCACGCGCGACGTGCCCATGCGTCCCGTCGAGTCCGCCCCGCCGCCTCCCGAGTCCCTCGTGACCGCGTTCGGCCGGCAGGGTTCGTCCGAGTTGCTGCAGCGGCCGCCGCAGCCCGTCTCCGATCCCGATCCGGACATCGATCCGGTGTTCTGGGGCGACAAGCCCGCCGGCGACCCGTGGCGCGACCCCGCGTCCGGTGCGGTGATCGGTCCGCCCGCCGTGGGCGAGGATCCGCCGGGCGAACCTGAGAAGAAGCCCGAGCCGGGTCCGCAGCTGAGCATTCCCGAGCTGTTGTTCGGCCGTCGCGTGAAGCCGACCGCTTTGGCGATGCTGATGGTCGCCGCGCTGCTCGTCGGTTCTGTGGGCGGTCTTGTCGGCTGGCTGATCGGCCGCGCCGGCAACCCGTTGACCGACTCGACGGTGACGCTGGCCGAGGTCGCGGAGGGCAAGGAGCGCCCGGCCGGTTCGATCTCGGACATCGCCAAGCGCGTGACGCCCAGCGTCGTGTCGATCGAGTTCAAGGGCACGAACGTGGCGGGCGTCGGCTCCGGCGTCGTCATCGAGGGCGGCGGCTACATCCTGACCAACGACCACGTGGTCGCCCCGGCCACCCAGGACACCTCGGCCAAGCTGAGCGCGGTCTTCACCGACGGCACCCGCGCCGCGGCCCGCGTCGTCGGCCGCGACCCGAAGACCGACCTCGCGGTCATCAAGGTCGAGGTCACGAACCCGACCGTCCTGCAGTTCGGCAACTCCGACGAGCTCCAGGTGGGCGACAGCGTGATTGCCATCGGCTCGCCGCTGCAGCTGTCCAACACGGTCACCAAGGGCATCGTCTCCGCGCTGCACCGCCCGGTGACGGCCGCGGGCGAGAACGGCGGCCCCCAGGTCACCTACGACGCGATCCAGACCGACGCGGCCATCAACCCGGGCAACTCCGGCGGCGCGCTGGTCGACTCGCGCGGCGCCCTGATCGGCATCAACTCGTCGATCCGCACCGAGACGGGTGGTTCGGTCGGGCTCGGCTTCGCGATCTCCGGCAACCAGGCCCGCAAGATCAGCCAGGAGCTGATCCGCAACGGCTCGGTGAAGCACGCGGACAT
Source organism: Lentzea alba (assembly GCF_047445655.1). Classification (GTDB taxonomy): domain Bacteria; phylum Actinomycetota; class Actinomycetes; order Mycobacteriales; family Pseudonocardiaceae; genus Lentzea; species Lentzea alba_A. The sequence goes on along the minus strand of NZ_JAJAEG010000019.1, from coordinate 134,604 downwards.
GAACATCAACGTGAAGTCCGTGTCCGCGGAGACCTCCGAGGGCGCCCAGGTGCAGAACGTGCCGGCGGGCGGTGCCGCGGCTGCCGCGGGCATCCAGGAGGGCGACGTGATCACCAAGGTGGGCAACCGCATGGTCCGCAACGCCGCCGAACTGGTCGTAGCGGTCCGCGAGCACGAAATCGGCGAAACCGTGCAGGTAGTGCTGGCGCGCCAGGGCCGTGAGCTGAAACTCGACGTGACATTGAAGAGCGACTGAGAAGTAGGCTGAGACCTGTGTTCGACAGCATCGGATGGGTAGAGATCCTCATCATCGTCGTCGCGGGTCTCTTCATCCTGGGGCCCGAACGCCTGCCATCGGCCGCGGCCTGGCTGGGCAAGACGGTGAGGCAGGTCCGCGAGTACGCGACCGGCGCACGCGAACAGCTGAAGCAGGAGATGGGCCCGGAGTTCGAGTCGCTCCGCAAGCCCCTCGAAGACCTGCGGGAGCTGCGCAACTTCGACCCGAAGCGCGCGGTCACCAAGCACCTCTTCGACGACCCCGAACCCACGAAGTCGAACGGCTACCCGACGCCGCCGACGACCTCCGCGCCGGAGCAGCGGCCGCTCGCACCTGGCGAGCGCCCGCCGTACGACCCGGACGCCACCTGATCCGCCACCTGCTCGCAGACCCCGCGTTTTTGCCATGAGGGTGACCTTCATGGACCTCAGGTCCATGAAGGTCACCCTCATGGCAAACAAGAAGGGGACTTGCTGGGGCATAGCGGGCATATCGCCCACGATTTGTCGGCGGAGTCCCGCAAGTACCTCCGCCTCATGAGCTGTTGATGTCGAGTTGGAGGGGTACTTGCAGACGTCGGCTAGCGGCCGGCGGGCGACACGTTCAGCAGACGGCCCGCCAGGCCGCGCGACTTCACGGTCAGCTTCTTCGCCACGTCGCTGAGCACCTGAGCGGCAGCCGAATCCGGCACCGCCTGCACGATCGGCGTGCCAGTGTCGCCGTTCTCGCGCAGCCGCGGGTCCAGCGGCACCTGCCCGAGCAGCGGCACATCCGAACCGATGGCCTTCGAGAGCGACTCCGCGACCGCAGCGCCGCCACCCGAGCCGAAGACCTCCATGCGCGAGCCGTCGGGCATCTCCAGCCACGACATGTTCTCGATGACGCCCGCGACCCGCTGACGCGTCTGGAGGGCGATCGAGCCGGCCCGCTCGGCCACCTCGGCGGCGGCCTGCTGCGGGGTCGTCACGACCAGGATCTCTGCGTTCGGGACCAGCTGCGCCACCGAGATGGCCACGTCACCGGTGCCCGGCGGCAGGTCGAGCAGCAGCACGTCCAGGTCGCCCCAGAACACGTCCGCGAGGAACTGCTGCAACGCGCGGTGCAGCATCGGGCCGCGCCACACGACGGGCGTGTTGCCCGGGGTGAACATGCCGATCGAGATGACCTTCACGCCGTGCGCCTGTGGCGGCATGATCATCTTTTCGACCTGGGTGGGGCGGCCGTCCGCGCCGAGCATGCGGGGGATCGAGTGGCCGTAGATGTCGGCGTCGACGATGCCGACCGACAGGCCGCGGGCCGCCATCGCGACGGCCAGGTTCACGGTGACCGAGGACTTGCCGACGCCGCCCTTGCCGGACGCGACGCAGTACACCCGCGTCAGCGAGCCCGGCTGGGCGAACGGGATGACCGGCTCCTCGGTGCCGCCGCGCAGCGTCTTGCGCAGCTCGGTCCGCTGGGCGTCGCTCATCACGTCGAGGTCGACCCGCACGGACGAGACGCCGTCCAAAGCCTGAACGGCTTCGGTGACGTCTTTAGTGATCTTGTCGCGCATCGGGCAGCCCGCGACCGTCAGGAAAACACCCACGACCACGGCGCCGTCCGCGCCGACCTCGACGTCCTTGACCATGCCGATCTCGGTGATCGGGCGGCGGATCTCGGGGTCCTGCACACCGGCGAGCGCCTTGCGGACGTCCTCGACGGTGGGGAGGGGCTGTGTGGTGGTCACCCAGCCATGCTACGTCCGGTTCACACGCGTCCTACCGGCCGGTCACTTTCGACCACAGGCCCAGGTCGTAGCGGGGCCAGAGCTGTCCGTAACATCGACGTCCGTGCCGGAATCGGGTAGTTCCCGGTTGCCCACCCGTGTCGAGCTAGGGGTGTGGCGATCGTTCCTCCGCGCGCATGCACGGATCACGAGGGTCCTCGAGGCCGAACTGATTGCTGAGCAGCGCCTTTCGCTCGCGGCGTACGACGTGCTGGTTCAACTGGCCGAGACGCCTTCCATGCGCATGCGCATGACTGAACTGGCCGATGCCGTCCTGCTGTCCCGATCTGGCGTGACCCGCCTGGTGGACCGTTTGGAACGTGCAGGTCTGGTCGGACGCGAACGCGCCGACGGTGATGGACGCGGCATCGTGGCCGTGCTCACACCGCTCGGTGCCGAACGTCTCCGCAGCGCCTCCGCCACCCACCTGGCGGGAGTCGCCGAACACTTCGGGGAGAGTTTCGGGCCTGGAGAGCTCGAAGCCTTCGGACGCACGTGTGACCGCTTGGCAGCGGACGACGTGTATCCGTGATCACCGTGGTGGGACTTGTGCACGTCGAGGCTGGCCGCCTCCTCGTTGTGCGCTCACGCAACAAGAAGGCCTTCTACCTCCCCGGCGGCAAGATCGAGCCTGGTGAGTCCCCTGTGGACGCCCTGCGCCGGGAGGTGCGGGAGGAGCTGGGAATCGGGCTGGGAGCGCTCTCAGAGGTGAAGCGCTACGTCGCACCCGCATACGGCGAGGGTGAGGGCGCGATGGTCGACATGACCTGCTTCACGGCTTCGTTGCTGGGAACTCCGCAACCCACCGGTGAGATCGCCGAGCTGACCTATGTGAACCGGGACGAGTACCGGTCGCACGTGGAGACGGCGCCCGCGATCCACGAGGTTCTGTCAGATCTGGTCGCGAGTGGACAGATCAGGACGTGATCCGGCGCACTTCCGCCATCACCTCGGCGTCCAGCGCCTCGTCGCTGTCGACGGCCTGGGTGTCGTAGGCGTCGTCCAGTTCCGACAGTCGCCAGCCTTCGTCCTCGTGCCCGAACATCCGGTGCGTCCACTTCGTGAGCTCACGCGGTGTCAATTCACCCGACAGGACGCGCACAGCCATCGCGCGCAGTCCTTCCTCCCTGCCCTCGACCGTTCCCCTGCTGTGGTGGGGGAGGTCGAGCTCCCGCATCACCTCCGGAAGCAGGATCGGCACCTCGATGTCCGCCTCCAGCCGGGTCAGCGCCGCCAGCCGGGCCACGGCCTCGCCGCCCTCACCGGCCACGAGCAGGTCGCAGGCCGCGAGTACGACGTCGGTCGCCCGCTTCTCCTTCACCAGCCACAACGCGACTACGTCTCGGAAGGTCACCCTCTGATCTTCCTCATGTTGTTCTGTTCTTTCACCAGCTTTTCGAGCTCCCCGCGGATGAAGTCACGCGTCGCCACCTCACCGACGGCCAACCGCAGCGCCGCCAGCTCCCGAGCCAGGTACTCGGTGTCCGCCTTGGTCTGCGCCGCCCGAGCCCGGTCCTCCTCCAACGAAACCCGGTCCCGGTCGTCCTGCCGGTTCTGTGCCAACAGGATCAACGGCGCCGCATAAGCAGCCTGCGTCGAGAACGCCAGGTTCAGCAGGATGAACGGATACGGGTCCCACCGCAGCGACACCGCCACCAGGTTGATGGAGATCCACGCGATCACGAGCAACGTCTGCCAGAACAGGAACTTGCCCGTGCCCAGGAAGCGCGCGAGCCGTTCGGAGAACTGACCGAACGCGTCCGGGTCGATCGACAGGCGGAAGCCGCGGGGTTCGCGCGGCTGGTCGAGTCTGCGCCGTGGCAGCAGTTCAGGCATGGCTCAGTCCCGTCTCGCGCCAGTTGTCCGGCAGCAGGTGGTCCAGCACGTCGTCGACGGTCACCGCGCCGAGCAGGTGCTCGGCCTCGTCGGTCACCGGCGCGCACACCAGGTTGTACGTGGCGAAGTAGCGCGTGACATCGCTCAGCGAGGCGTTCGGGGGCAGTCGCACCAGCGAGGTGTCGATCACGCCGGCGACCAGGTCGAACGGGGGTTCGCGCAGCAGGCGTTGGATGTGCACGCAGCCCAGGTACCGCCCGGTCGGCGTCGCGGAGGGAGAGCGGCACACGAAGACCATCGACGCCAGCGCCGGCGTCAGGTCGGGATTTCGCACCCGTGCCAACGCTTCCGCGATCGTCGCGTCCGGCGTGAGGATGATCGGTTCCGGGGTCATCAGACCGCCGGCCGTGTCGAACGAGTACTCCAGCAGGCGCCGGACGGGTTCGGACTCCTCGGGTTCCATCAGGTCGAGCAGCCGGTCCTTGGCCGCCTCGGACAGCTCGGCCAGCAGGTCGGCCGCGTCGTCCGGGTTCATCGCCTCCAGGATGTCCGCGGCGCGTTCCTCGTCCAGGTGCGACAGGACGTCCTTCTGGTCCTCTTCGGACAGTTCCTCGATGACGTCCGCGAGCCGTTCGTCGTCCAGCGCGTCGGCGACCTCGTGGCGGCGCTTGGGTGGCAGCTCGTGCAACGCGTGCGCCACGTCGGCCGCGCGCATGCCCTCGAACACCGCGACCAGCTGCTGGGCGCCCTGCGGCTGGCCCGCGATCTCGTTGACGCTCAGACCGCCGACGTCCTCCCAGCGGAACACCTGCGTCGGGCCCTTGAAACCGAACCGGCCGGTGCGCTCCCGGGCCGCGACGCGAACCATCCGCCAGTCGCGGGTGCGGGTCAGCTCCATCGCGGCGTCCACGACGACGGCGCTGCCGCCGCCGTCCAGCGCGATCTTGGCGTCCAGCACCTCGCCGATCACGAGCACCTCGTTGACGCGCTGGTGGAACGGGCGCAGGTTCACCGAGCCGGTCGCGAGCGTGACGGCGTTCGGCTCAATGGACGTCAAGCGCAGCATCGGGACGAAGATCCGCCGCCGGGTCGCCAGCTCGATGACCATGCCGAGCACGCGCGGCGGTTGCCGGTCGATCCGGAGACTGATCACGACGTCGCGGGCCTTGCCGACGGGTTCGCCGTCGGGGCCGAAGACGGGAAGTCCGGCCAGCTGAGCGATGTAAACCCGGTTCACAGCCACCACATCACCAGGCTAGATCAGGTCCGGGCCGCCCACCCGGCGATATCGGCGCAGATCACCGCCATGTCCTCGATGTCTTCTTCCAGAGCCCAGATCCAGTTGGCGACGGCCCGGTGCAGCGTCCAGTCGCGCGCCTTCGCGACGTCCAGCTCGCCCGCGTCGCACAGCGCCAGGAACCGGTCGGTGAGCCCCTTGCGGCCGTCCAGCTCGTCGAACCTGTTCCACAGCAACGGGATCATGCAGTACTCGGGATCGCCGGACAGCGGCTTCGGGTCGATCACCAACCACGGTTCGCGGTCGCCGCGCAGCACGTTCTCGTAGTGCAGGTCCTCGTTGACCAGTGTCGTGCCCATCGGCCTGGTGCCGGCCTCGCGGGCCGCGTCGAGCAGCCGGGCGGGGATCGCCGGGTGATCTTCGAGGCCGCTGGAGAACCTGCGGATCTCGCTCGGTGCCTGGATTCCGCGGTGTCGTCGCAACAGCGAGCCGATCACGCCGACCGCGAGGTCGATCGGCTCGTCGTCGAGTGAGTGCTGGTCGAGGCGTTCCAGCAGCAACGCGCCGAGCTCCTCGTCGTGGTCGAGCAGCTGCACGGCACCGTTGCCGTCGTAGAGCTTCAGCGCCAGCGGTTCGTGCTCGGTCTCCCGGTCGACCCAGGTCAGCTTGAGCACGGCCGGGTGCCCGTCGGCCCGCCGCACCGGCAGCACAACGGCGCAGAAGCCGTTCATCAGCGCGCCGTCCGGGGTGAGCTGCCACCGCGCACACGCCTTCGTGGCGAGCTTCGGCAACGACGCCACCCACTCCGGCGCACCCTCGCCGAGCTCGGCGCCGAAGCCGGCAGGAACGGTGATCATGCGCTGAACTCCAGCCGGTACACCGCTTCCCACTCCGGACTGGTGTTGAGGCGCGCGGTCTTCAGCGCCTGAGTCGTCTCCTCGTCGGGCTCGGTCAGCCGGGCGACGGCCTGAGCGTCGATGAGGTGCGAGTGCGTGCTGGGGGACCGGACGGTGACCGTGACCTGCGCCTGGTCGGCCAGGCCGGGCACCTGCTGTTCGGAGCCGCCGGTGATGACCCAGAGCGCGTCGTCGCGCCAGTGGGCGTGCACGAGACGGGGTTCGTGGCCGGGTGAGGTGATCCACACGGCTGCTGCTTTCCGCAGCGCCGCGTCCAAGATTCGAGTGATCTCCACCGGTTCAGCCTGCCAGGGTTTGTGAAACGGGACTCAGCGAATATGCGCCCGGAGATGATGCGTGCCACTGTGGCGCACATAGTTACCGGCCGGTACGAGGAGGTACTCCAGTGGTCGACCAGCAGCGTCCCCGTCGCTCGTGTCTGGCGGTTCCAGGTTCGAGCCAGAAGATGATCGACAAGGCGCGCACGCTGCCGGCGGACCAGGTGTTCCTGGACCTGGAGGACGCCTGCGCCCCGCTGGCCAAGCCGGACGCCCGCAAGACCATCGTCGCGTCCCTGAACGAGGGCGGCTGGGGCGACAAGGCCCGCGTCGTCCGCGTGAACGACTGGACGACGGAGTGGACCTACCGCGACGTCACCGAGGTCGTCGAGGGCGCCGGTGCGAACCTCGACTGCATCATGCTGCCGAAGGTGCAGACGCCCGAGCAGATCGTGGCTCTCGACTTCCTGATCACGCAGATCGAGAAGACGATGGGCTACGAGGTCGGCAAGATCGGCATCGAGGCCCAGATCGAGAACGCCCTGGGCCTGAACAACGTCAACGCGATCGCCACCGCGTCCCCGCGCGTCGAGACGATCATCTTCGGCCCGGCGGACTTCATGGCGTCCATCAACATGAAGTCGCTGGTCGTCGGTGAGCAGCCGCCCGGCTACGACGTCGGCGACGCCTACCACTACATCCTGATGCGGATCCTGATGGCCGCGCGGGCCCACGACAAGCAGGCCATCGACGGCCCCTACCTGCAGATCCGCGACGTCGAGGGCTACAAGCGCGTCGCCGGTCGTTCCGCGGCGCTGGGCTTCGACGGCAAGTGGGTGCTGCACCCCGGCCAGATCGACGCGGCCAACGAGGTCTTCAGCCCGAAGCAGGACGACTACGACCACGCGGAGAACATCCTCGACGCGTACGAGTACTTCACGTCCGAGGCAGGCGGCAAGCGCGGCGCGGTGATGCTCGGCGACGAGATGATCGACGAGGCGTCCCGGAAGATGGCTCTCGTCATCTCCGGCAAGGGCCGTGCCGCGGGTATGTCGCGGTCGAACGTGTGGACCCCGCCGGAGGACTAATTCCGTTACAGATTGTGCGCTACTTCACCCTGAATGTGACTGGACGTGTTCGACCGTCACAGGTTGCATTCAAAACGGGTGAGGTGGCGCACAATCTGTTACCGAAGTTTGCGGAACGGCCCGGGGTGGGGTGCATGCTCATGGGCATGTCACGTTCCAGTAACGGTAAGGCCAGCAGACGGTTGCGGCTCTTCAAACGCCGCGAGGACGACCTGCTCGAGCGCAGCTTCCGCAGCTGCCCGGGATGCGACGCCGACGTCCACGTGTTCGCCGACGTCTGCCGCCACTGCGGTGGCGCCCTGGAGATCGCCCTCGCGGGCTGAAGCTCCTAGTACGTGTTCTGGTTCAGGCCGATGCCGATCAGGAACACGATGAACACGAAGTAGAGCACCCATCCCACGATGACGACGTAGCCCACGATCAGGCCTGCCAGTGCCAGGCCGCGGCCGTCCTCCTCGCCCCGCTTGATCTTGCCCATCGCGATGTGGCCGAAGATGACGCCGACGATCGCCGTGATGCCGCAGGTCACGAAACCCACGCAGGACAGCACGAGCGCGAGGATCGCGTTCTGCTGCGGCTTGGGCTGGGGCGGGTAGCCGTAGGGGTACTGCGGCGCCCCGTAGGGCTGGCCGGGCTGCTGGCCGTAGGGCTGGCCAGGCTGCTGGCCGTACGGGTCGCCCTGCTTCGGGTTGTACGGGTCGTAAGTCATCGCGGTCCCCCTAGGAGTGTTGAGCCGGGATCTTAAAGTCCACCTGCGGAGTTCGTCGCGTGTGGGTGCGCGATTCCACTCGTCAGGGATGCTGTTTCGGTACAGCAGGCGCGACTGTGTTGCGGAGAGCACACCGCGGTCGCAAACGAGCGTTAACCGGTCCATACTCGCCGGTAACTCTTGCTTTGGAAGGGAAGTGCGATGGCGCGCCTCGCCCAGACCGCGGGTCTCACGGACATCCAGGAAGAAATCCTCGCGACCGTTCGCACGTTCGTGGACAAGGAGATCATTCCGCACGCCCAGACGCTGGAGCACGGCGACACGTACCCCGCCGACATCGTCGAGGGCATGAAGGAGATGGGCCTCTTCGGCCTGACGATCCCGGAGGAGTACGGCGGCCTCGGCGAGTCCCTGCTGACCTACGCGCTGGTCGTCGAGCAGATCGCGCGCGGCTGGATGAGCGTCTCCGGCGTCATCAACACCCACTTCATCGTGGCGCACATGCTCAAGCAGCACGGCACGCCCGAGCAGAAGGAGAAGTACCTGCCGCGCATGGCCACCGGCGAGGTGCGCGGCTCCTTCTCCATGTCCGAGCCCGAGCTCGGCTCCGACGTCGCGGCAATCCGCACGCGTGCCGTCAAGGGCGAGTCGGGTTACACGATCAACGGCCAGAAGATGTGGCTGACGAACGGTGGCACGTCGAACCTGACCGCCGTACTCGTGAAGACGGACGAGGGCGCGGAGAAGGCGCACCAGAACCTCACGACGTTCCTGGTGGAGAAGCCCGAGGGTTACGGCGAGGTCCTGCCGGGCCTCACGATCCCCGGCAAGATCGACAAGATGGGTTACAAGGGCGTCGACACCACGGAAATGGTGTTCGACGGCTTCGAGATCGCCGCTGACCAGATCCTGGGCGGCGCGTCTGGCCAGGGCTTCCGGCACATGATGGACGGCGTCGAGGTCGGCCGCGTGAACGTCGCCGCCCGCGCGTGCGGCATCGCGATCCGCGCGTTCGAGCTGGCCATCGAGTACTCGCAGCAGCGCAGGACGTTCGGCAAGGCCATCGCGGAGCACCAGGCAATCGCCTTCAAGCTGGCCGAGATGGCCACGAAGGTCGAGGCCGCGCACCTGATGATGGTGAACGCGGCCCGGCTGAAGGACTCCGGCCAGCGCAACGACGTCGAGGCCGGCATGGCCAAGCTCATCGCGTCCGAGTACTGCGCCGAGGTGACGCAGGAGTCGTTCCGCATCCACGGCGGCTACGGCTACTCCAAGGAGTACGAGATCGAGCGCCTGATGCGCGAGGCCCCGTTCCTGCTGATCGGCGAGGGCACGTCGGAGATCCAGAAGACGATCATCTCCCGCGGCCTGCTCCGCGAGTACCAGTCGCGCGGCTAGGGATTCGTCCGTTAGGGGTCATTCTTTCACGAGAGTGGCCCCTAACGATTTTTGCTTGGGAGCCATAGGGTTCGCTCACTTTGAGCACGGACCTGACGCTTCCGAGACCTGTGTCGCCGCCGCACGTCGTCCGCCTTGAGCTGGACACGTTCTCCGTCGTCGACCGCCCCGCCCTGGCCAGCTGGTTCGGTCAGTTGTTCACCGACCTGCTGGCACCTCTCTGCCCCGCCTCGGTCGCCGAGCTCGTGTCGGTGGCCCGCGACTACCGGCCGTCCGATACAACGCCTTGGGGCCCACCGGGTTATGCCCGCCTGCTGCTCTCTTCGGGTGACTTCACCCTTCCGTCGTGGACCGCGGCCCTTTCGGACCTGCCTTCCTTCCTGCGCGTACAGCTCGTCCAGCTCGACTCCCAGGGCCTGCCCCTGGTCGACGGCGGCTGGTGCGCCGAGGTTCTGCTGAAGGACGACCCCGCGTTTCCGCACCAGATCGTCGTCACCGCCTCCCGCTCGTTGTTCGGCGGCTGGATTTCCCATGCGGTGCAACAGGATTGGCTGTCGATGTTTCGCTCGGGCGCGTCTTTGGTGCGCGCTTCGGGCGGCTGGATCACGTTGGACCGCGTCGGGGTGCGGACCGCGCACGAGGTGGCCGTCGGGGCGGGACTCGACGAATCCCTTTTCATGGCAGCGGAGTTGGCCCGCGGTCCGCACTGGGCCACGCTGCTCGGCCCACGTCAAGTCGCCGCATTGGGTGGCGTGCAACAGGTCTGCGCTTCCGCTCCGTGTCACTCGGTGTCGGACCTGGGTGGCGGGCGCCTGCTTTTGCAGCTGACAGAGCACCTGGACGAGGTACCGGCGGAGGCCCTGGAGGCGCTGACGGTGTTCTTGAAGCCCGTCCTGCACTGACCGATCATCGGTGGGACTCTGTGGTCCGTGAGGCCATCCCCCAAAACCGACGTGCTGGTAGCCGTGGACACCGCCCTGCGCCCGACCGGCTTCGTCCGCCGCGGCCACGTCTGGCTGCAGAACCGCGGCAACGGCGTCTCCGGCTGGCTCGGGTTCGGCATCGCCGGAGGGCTGGACCTGACGCCGCTGGTGGGCGTCTGCTTCCGCCAGTACGACGAGGTCTGCCGTGCTCTGGGCGTGGGGATTCCCGGCACACCTGTCGTGTCGGCGCCGCTCGGCTCGCTGATGGGGGAGAAGCCCGTCTGGCAGTGGACCTTCGAACCGGGCGGGGACCACGCGGCTGGGGCTTCGTCGCTGGTGGGGGCGTTCTTGAAGCACGGCAAGCCGTACCTCGACAAGTACGCCGAGTGGGACGCGCTCGCTCAGGAGCTCGTGGCCAAGCCCGAGTCGTTGCTGGACTTCGAGCGGGCGCGGAAGCTGGCGATCATCCACGTGCTGAACGGGAACGCCGGCGCGGCTGGTGAGGTGTTGAAGAAGGAGCGGGAGCGGGTGGCGGACAAGGTGGACGTGTACGCGCGGTCCTACCGGGCGTTCGCGCACCGGTTCGAACTGGCGTTTCCGGGCTGAGCTGCGTTCCGGCGCGCTATCGCGAACTTCAAGTTCAGCGCGCCCCCGACACGAGTTGTGAAGTGTGCTTCGAGCCGCTGGGGACGTCGTTCACCCTGTTCGACGGCCAGTCGATCTACCTGCGCAGGCCTGCTGACCGGCTCACCTCGATCGAGGTCGTCCACTGGCCCAACGGCGTGGCGGTCTGGGTTCCGCATCCCGGCGACGACTTCGCGATCGTCGACTCCGAGGGCAACGAGCTCGACCGGCTCCAGCCCGCGCAGGTATCGATCCCGGCAAAACACCCGTAGGCGTCTCAGCACGCCGCACCGGGCTTTGGCAGGATGGAACGATCAGCGCGTCCGACAGAGGTGGTCCCTGTGACGAGTCCGTTCGCCAACCCGAACCGGCCCGGCGTCCCGCCCCGCCTGCCCACGCCGCCGACGGGGTGGCCGATCGGCTCGTACGCCACGTACGAGGAAGCGCAGCGTGCGGTCGACTTCCTTGCCCTTGAAGACTTCCCGGTGCAGGACGTCACGATCGTCGGCGTCGACCTGATGCTGGTGGAGCGGGTCACGGGCAAGCTGAGCTGGGGCCGCGTCCTCATGACCGGTGCGGCGAGCGGTGCGTGGTTCGGTCTGTTCGTCGGCCTCCTGCTCACGTTGTTCAGCCCGGAGCCCGGCGTCACGATCGGGCCGGTGCTCACCGGTCTGATCACCGGTGTGTTCTTCGGGCTCGTGTTCGCGGCGGTCGGGTACGGGTCGGCGCGCGGTAAGCGGGACTTCCAGTCGGCGAGTCAGCTCGTCGCGGGTAGGTACGACGTGCTGTGCCACCCGAAGTCCGCTGAAAAGGGCCGTGACCTGCTCGCCAAGCTCGCGATGCGGCCCGTGAACCCCGGCAATTGAGACGCCAAGACATCTATTGGTTCTGAATCGTTGCTTCCTTTGGTTGCGGCTCCTGATCACCGGGCCTAGGTTCGGTTGACCGGTTCGCCCGGTGCGGCCGGTGGCACGACGAGGTGCCGGGCAGAAGACGGTCTGGCTCCTCCGTGTAGTCGGGAAGGAGGCAGGGCCGATGGGTGCGACACGGCGCTATCGACTCGCCGCCGGGTTGGGGACCGCATTGCTCGCGGCGTCCACGATCACGGCATGCGGGTCTGGCGACCAGGGCATCACCGTCAACGTCTACAAGTATCCGCAGGAGAACTTCCAGGCCATCGTCGACAGTTGCAACGCGAAGGCCGCTGGGCGCTACAACATCGTTTACAACAAGCTGCCGCGTGAAGCGGACGGTCAGCGCGAGCAGATGGTGCGCAGACTCGCCGCGGAAGACGACAGCATGGACGTGCTCGGGCTCGACGTCACGTGGACCGCCGAGCTGGCCAAGGCCGGCTGGATCAAGGAGTTCACGGGCTCGGTCAAGTCGCAGGTCGAGAGCGGCACGCTGAAGACGCCGCTCGACACGGCGACGTACGAGGGCAAGCTGTACGGCGCCCCGGACAACACGAACGTCCAACTTCTCTGGTATCGCTCTGATCTGGTGCCCACGCCGCCGAAGACGTGGGACGAGATGATCTCCATGGCCGAGGCGCTGGTGGCGGAGGGGAAGCCCGGCCAGATCGTGGGACAGGGCAAGCAGTACGAAGGGCTCGTCGTGCTGTACAACACCCTGGTCAACTCCAACGGCGGCACCATCCTCGACGAGAACGGCACCAAGGCCATCGTCGACGACAAAGCCGTGCAGGCGTTGGAGGCGTTGAAGAAGCTCGCCACGTCGAAGGCGATCGACCCGTCCTTCTCCAACGCGGCGGAGGACAACGCGCGCCTCGCCATGGAGGGCGGCAACGCGGCGTTCCAGCTCAACTGGCCGTACGTCTACGCGGCGGCGCAGAAGAAGCCGGATTTCGCGAAGAACTTCAAGTGGGCGCCATATCCCACTGTCAGCGGTGACGCCGCGAAGGTCACCGTTGGTGGCATCAACTACGCCGTCAGCAACTACACCACGCACGTGAACGAGTCTTTCGACGCGGTGTTGTGCTTGCGCAGTGCGGAAAGCCAGAAGCTCGCCGCGCTCAAGGACGGTGTGCCGCCGACCATCGAGGCCGTCTACGACGAGCCGGAGATGGCCGAGGCGTACCCGATGAGGGATGACATCAAGGAGACGCTCAAGAACGCGAGTGTGCGGCCGCGCACGCCCGCCTACCAGAACGTCTCGACGGTCATCTCCACGATCCTGTCGCCGCCCGCGAACATCGACCCGCAGGCGACGGCGGACAGACTGCGCAAGGAACTGCAGGACGCTCTCGACTCGAAGGGGGTGCTGCCGTGAGTCACGCGGCCACAGAAGACACTGTGCAGGCACCGGCGGCCAAACCCGTTGCCCCCAAGAAGAAAGTCGCGCTGAGCGAGGGCAAGAAGGCCGAACGCCGGCTGGGCTGGCTGCTCTGCGCGCCGGCCGCGATCACCATGATCGCGGTGACCGGCTGGCCGATCCTCTACTCGGTGCTGCTGTCGATGCAGCGGTTCGACCTGAAGTTCCCGGACCGCACCGAGTGGATCTGGTTCGACAACTACATCACCGTGCTCAGCAGTCCGTACTGGTGGAACGCGGTCTGGGTGACGGTGTTGCTCACCGTTGTCACGGTCGCGGTCGAACTGGTGCTGGGCATGTCGCTCGCGTTGATCATGCACCGCGCTCTGGTCGGTCGCGGCATCGTGCGGACGACGACGTTGATCCCGTACGGCATCGTCACGGTCGTGGCCGCGTTCTCCTGGCGCTTCGCCTGGACACCCGGTACCGGCTACCTCGCGGAGGCGCTCGGTGGTGAGCCGGTGCTCACGGAGAAGATCCCGGCGCTGCTGGTCGTTGGCCTGGCGGAGATCTGGAAGACCACGCCGTTCATGGCGCTGCTGTTGATGGCAGGGCTGGCGCTGGTACCGGACGACCTGCTCAAGGCCGCCGCGATGGACGGCGCGAGCGGGTGGCAGCGGTTCATCAAGATCACCGTGCCGATCATGAAGCCGGCGATCCTGGTGGCGTTGCTGTTCCGCACGCTCGACGCGTTCCGCATCTTCGACAACCTCTTCGTGCTCACCGCGGGCTCGCAGGGCACGTCGTCGGTGTCGATGCTGACCTACAACAACCTCATCAAGGGCTTGAACCTCGGCATCGGATCGACGATGTCGGTGCTGATCTTCATCATGGTGGCGATCATCGCGTTCGTGTTCATCAAGCTCTTCGGAACAGCTGCTCCCGGCAGCGACGACGGGGGGAAGCGCTGATGGCAGGCATCGGAGGAGCGGAGACCACCGGCAAGAAGTGGGGCTGGGGTCTGCTCAACGCGGTCGTCGTGATCTACGCGCTGTTCCCGGTGCTGTGGATCGTGTCGCTGTCGTTCAAGTCGTCGAAGACGTTGGCGGACGGCAACTTCATCCCGCGCGAGTGGAGTCTGGAGAACTACCAGAACATCTTCTCGACGTCGGAGTTCACGCGGGCGCTGATCAACTCCATCGGCATCGCGATCATCGCGACCGCGATCGCCGTGGTGTTCGGCACGATGGCCGCCTACGCCATCGCGCGGCTGGACTTCCCCGGCAAGAACCTGCTGGTCGGCGTCTCGCTGCTGATCGCGATGTTCCCGCAGGTCTCGCTGGTGTCCCCGTTGTTCGAGATCGAGCGCTCGCTCGGCCTGTTCGACACGTGGCCCGGCCTGATCCTGCCGTACATCACGTTCGCGCTGCCGCTCGCGATCTACACCCTGTCGGCGTTCTTCCGCGAGATCCCCTGGGAGCTCGAGAAGGCGGCGAAGATGGACGGTGCGACGCCGGGGCAGGCGTTCCGTCGCGTCATCGCGCCGCTGGCCGCGCCGGGTGTGTTCACGACGGCGATCCTGGTGTTCATCTTCTGCTGGAACGACTTCCTGTTCGCGATCTCGCTCACCTCGACCGAGCAGTCGCGGACCGTGCCGGTGGCGCTGTCGTTCTTCACCGGCAGCTCCCAGTTCGAGGACCCGGCGGGATCGATCGCGGCGGCCGCTGTCGTGATCACCATCCCGATCATCCTCTTCGTGTTGTTCTTCCAGCGCCGGATCGTCGCCGGCCTGACCTCCGGCGCCGTCAAGGGGTGAGTTGCTAATGGCAGAAATCGTTCTGGATCAGGTGACCAAGAGGTATCCCGACGGCGCGCTGGCCGTGCAGGCGGTCGACCTGGAGATCGCCGACGGCGAGTTCATCATCCTGGTCGGGCCGTCCGGTTGCGGGAAGTCCACCACCCTCAACATGATCGCGGGCCTCGAGGACATCACCGACGGCGAGCTGCGCATCGGCGGGCAGCGCGTCAACGAGAAGGCACCCAAGGACCGCGACATCGCGATGGTGTTCCAGTCCTACGCGCTCTACCCGCACATGACGGTGAAGGAGAACATGGCCTTCCCGTTGCGGCTGGCCAAGGTCGACAACGCGACGGTCGAACGGAAGGTGCAGGAGGCCGCCGACATCCTGGACCTCTCGCAGCACCTCGACCGCAAGCCGTCCAACCTGTCCGGTGGCCAGCGGCAGCGCGTGGCGATGGGGCGCGCGATCGTGCGCAGCCCCAAGGCGTTCCTCATGGACGAACCACTGTCCAACTTGGACGCCAAGCTGCGCGTGCAGATGCGCACCTCGGTGTCGCGCCTGCAGAAGCAGCTCGGCACGACCACGGTGTACGTGACGCACGACCAGACCGAGGCGATGACCCTCGGTGACCGGGTCGTCGTCATGCGCGGCGGGATCGTGCAGCAGATCGGCGCGCCGCAGTTCCTCTACGACAACCCGGCCAACCTCTTCGTCGCGGGCTTCATCGGCTCGCCGTCGATGAACTTCGTGCCGGCGTCGCTGGAGAACGGCTCGCTGCGGTCGGTCCTCGGCGACGTGACGCTGACGGACCGGGTGCGGCAGCTCGTGGAGGCCGCCGACGCGCCCCGCGAGGTGATCATGGGCATCCGCCCCGAGCACTTCGAGGACGCGGAGCTGGTCGACGCGGCGGCGTTGTCGTCGGGCGGCAAGTTCACCTCGCAGGTGGACGTGCTGGAGTCGATGGGCTCGGACAAGTACGCCTACTTCAACCTCACGGGCGAGCAGGCGGCGTCGGCGGAGCTGCAGGAGCTCGCGGCCGACGCGGGTTCCGACGACGTACCGGGTGACGGCATCTCGCTCGTCACGCGCCTGTCGTCGGCGTCGGGTGCCTCCGAGGGCTCCCCGGCGGACATCTGGTTCGACGCGGACAAGGTGCAGCTCTTCGACCCGTCCACCGGCAGGAACCTGACTTACACGGAACGCTGAATTCTCGTTTTTCGGGCCGCCTTCCCCGCACGGGGAAGGCGGCTCTTTTCGTCACTCGAACGGGTTAGGGCGAAAGTCCTGGGTTTCGAAGGGCTGATTAGTCCGGGGCATCTGCCGCGCCGAACTCGGTTCGCCATTGGGCGCTCGGCAGCTACTTCTCATCGAAACGTCTTCTTCACTGCTTCGGTTGGTCCGCACGCTTGTCGAAGGCGGGTACAGGACCACAGGGGGGTTCCGGGGAACCGCCGCCAAGTGATGAAAGAGAGCGTGCAATGGGGATCCTGGACGGTAAAGCGGTCGTCATCACGGGGGCGGGTCGCGGCCTGGGCGAGGCCTACGCGATGCACGCTGCCCTCGCGGGCGCATCGGTGGTGGTCAACGACAACGACGGGGACCTGGCGGAGCGGGTCGCGGAGCACATCCGCGGGTACGGCGGCCGAGCCGTCGCCTCGAACCACACGGTCGCCGACCCGAGCGAAGCAGCCAAGATCGTCGACCTGTGCGTCGACGAATTCGGTCGCGTCGACGGTCTGGTGAACAACGCGGGCCTGAACTACGAGACCGCACCGTGGGAAGACGATCCCGAGACGATCAAGCACGTCGTCGAGGTGAACCTCCTCGGCGTCATCTACGTCGGAATCGCGGCGATGCGGGCGATGCGCGGCTTTGGTGGCGGTTCCATCATCAACGTTTCGTCCGGCGCCTCCCTCGGTCAGCGCAAACTCGCGACCTATTCGGCGACCAAGGGCGCGGTGGCCTCGTTGAGCTACTCGTGGGCCCTGGACCTGGAGTCCGAAGGCATCCGCGTGAACTCCGTGTGCCCGGTCGCGCACACGCGGATGGTGTGGAAGTCCGAACGTTCCCTGCGCGCGATTCCGGCCGACCGCACGCCGGGCAAGGTGGCGCCGCTGGTGCTGTTCCTGCTCTCCGACCGCGCCGAGGGCATCACCGGGCAGGTCATCCGCTGCAACGGCCGCCAGCTCCACATCGTGGGGCAGCCGTACTTCAAGCAACCGATCCTGGAGAGCGACAACTGGGACACCGCTTCGGTGGAGCGGGCGTTCACGGGCGTGCTGCAGGCCCACCTCGAACCGTACGGGTTGGAGAAGAGGATGCCTCCCCGGCTCCGTGCGCTGGTGGAGCCTTCGCAGACCGCCTGATCGAGTGAAGCCGTGGACAAAAGTGTTGCCAGGTGTGCCGTAGGTGGTGACACTTTTGTCCATGGTCGGCGCTCTCGGGAACACGTTCACCACCGCTGAAGCTCTCGGCAGCGGCGTGCATCGCCGAGAGCTGTACAGCCTGCGCGATGACGGCTCGCTGATCGAGCTGTCTCGCGGTGTCTTCCGCTGGGCGGATGCCCCGGTGCCGACCTTCCCGGACCTGCTGGCGGTGTCGAGGCGCGTGCCGGTCGCGATCGTGTGCTGTGTGTCTGCAGCGGCGGTGTACGACCTGACCGATGAGATCCCGATCGCCGTCCAGTTCGCTGTGCCACGACAGCATCGGTCGCCGCGGATCGACCATCCGCCGACCGAGGTGTTCCGCTTCACGGCAGAGAGGTTCGAGCTGGGGCTGTCCTCCGTGGAGGCTGCCATAGGCGAGTTCGTGCGCATCTACAACAGGGAAAGAACAGTCGCAGATCTCATGCGGTTGAGGAACAGGCTGGGGGAGCCACTCGCGTTGGCGGCCTTGCGGCGATACCTGCACAGCCGGGACGCGCGACCACGCGACCTGCTGGCCGTGGCCCGCGAACTCAACATCCTTGGTCCCGTACGCACCGCGATGGACGCGGTGACGGCCGAGTGAAGCGACCGACGAAGGACTCTCCTGCCGGGCGTGCTTACCTGGACCTGCAGAACCGGGCCCGGCGGGACCGTCGGCCCACCGAAGAACTGCTCACGCTCTACGTGCTGGAGCGCTGGCTCGCCCGCCTCGCCGAGTCGACGCACGCAGGCAGGTTCGTTCTCAAAGGCGGTGTGCTGCTCGCGGTGTTCGACGCACGCCGGCCGACCGTCGACGCCGATCTGCTGGCGAGGAACCTGCCCAACGACGAGGCGTCCGTGGTCGCGCGCGTGGTCGAGGTCGCCGAACTCGCCATCGAACCCGATGATGGCGTCCGATTCCGGACCGGCACCACTGTCGCGCAGACCATCCGCGACGACGACCTCTATTCCGGCGTCAGGATCGGAATGGAGTGTGAACTGGCGACGGCGAAGGTGAAGCTCCGGCTCGATGTCAACTTCGGCGACCCGGTCACACCGGCACCTCGGACTCTTGAGCTGCCGTCGCAACGGCCAGGAGTGCCGAGCGTGCCGGTGCTCGGCTATCCGGTCGAAACGGTGCTGGCCGAGAAGTCGAGCACGGCGATCGCGCTCGGTGACACCAGCACGCGAGTACGCGACTACGTCGATCTCTACACCCTCACGGGGCGGCAAACGCTGTCCTATGAGGCGGTTCGTGCCGCGTTGAACGCGACGACCAGCCATCGAGGTGTCGAGCTTCTGCCCTTGTCCGAGGTGCTCCGGGAGTTCGTCTCACTGCGGGAGGCGGCTTATCACGCGTTCAAGCGGCGGCTTGGCGCGGATGGTGCGCACCTACCCGGCAGTTTCGGGGACGTCGTGGCCGCTGTGATCGAGTTCGTAGACCCGCTGGCGGCCGGAGATGCACGCGAGGCGTGGCACCCGGACGCCCGGAAGTGGGTCTAGCGCAGCGTCGAGAGGAAGCTCGTCAGGGCCTGCGGTTCGAACGTGAGGCGCGGCCCGGTGGGGTTCTTCGAGTCGCGGACGGCCGCGAGGTCCGGGGTGCGGGCGAGTTCGACGCAGTTGCCGCCGCCCTCGGCGCTGCGGGTGCTCTTGCGCCAGATCAGGTTCACTGCCACCTACCTCAACGCGTGAGCTGGGCGATGAACGCCAGCGATTCCTGCGGGTTCAAAGCCAGCTTGGCGCCTCGTGCAGGTCCAGGGCGCCGCGCACGACCAGTGGATGGGTGCGGCCCTGGCCGTCCTCGATCCGGTTGAGGGTGCTGGAGGACATGTCGAGGTCCGGACCTGCCTGGTGGATGCTCAGGCCGGCCTGCTTGCGCAGCTCCCGCAGGAGCTTGCAGAGCTGAGCCTGCGGATCGCCGGGATGCTGTACTCCATCCCGCAACGTTCTCAGTGGGACGGGACCGAACGGATTCTCATTCGACCACGGGTTCGGGTGAGCTGGTGCTAGCTTCCGCGCGTGGATTCACAGCTTCCTGACTACGTCGATGTCGACTTCGACGACGACGAACTCATGGACACGGCCGTGGCGCTGGTTTCCGGCGACCTCGACCGCGCACTCGGCCTCATCGCCGCCACCCGCGACCAGCCGCACCGCCGCGAGCTCGTGCTCGACGTGCTCGGCGGCGCGGGCAACGTCGTCCTGCCGCAGTTGCTCGACGCGGAAGAAGAGCAGCCGGGGAACGTGCACCTGTTGCTGCTGCTCGGAAGCGCCCAGTCCGTCGCGGGATGGCAGGAGCGCGGATCGGCCGGGGCGGACCAGACGGGCGCCGACCAGTGGGCCGGACTGCGGAAGTTCTCGGCACGAGCGCACCGCAACCTCCAGTTCGCCGCAGAACTCGACCCCGATGACTTCGCGCCGTGGGCGTTGATGATGTCGATGGCGGTCGCGATGCCCACGCACCGCCGTGAGGCCGCCGAGGTCTACGAGGAGGTCACGAAGCGGGTCCCCGACCTCTACGGCGCGGCGTTCCGGCGGCTGCACGCAGCCTGCCAGAAGTGGTATGGCAGCCACGACGAGATGTTCGGGTTCGCTCGCGGCACCGTCGAGGGCCTGCCGGACGGGCACCCGCTGCTGGCGTTGATCCCGGCCGCGCACATCGAGATGCACCTCTACCTGACCTGGAAGAGCAGCTTCGTGGTCCGGGTGTGGGAGGCGTTCACGCGGTCGCACCTGAAGAAGCAGCGCGCAGAGGTAGACGCGGCGTCCGACCGCCTGCTCGCGGGAACCGACGACCACCCGCGTTCCTTGCGAGCCCACCAGGTTTTCGCCATGTACTACTTCGATGTCGGCGCCGACGACCGGCTCGCCCGGCACCTCGCGCGCAGCGGAGAGCGGGCGTCGGGGTGGCCGTGGGGCTACCTCGGTGACCCTCAGGAGCAGCTTGAGCGGGCGCGCACGAGGGTTACCAGGGGCTAGCGCCAGGCCGGGTAGTTCGGTGCGACCTCGGCGTAGCGTTCCTGCCAGTTCGGCGGGTTCTCACCGTTGAGGTGTGCCTGCATACGGTCGAGGAAGGCATGCGTGCCGGGGACGAAGCCGAGAGCGTTGCGTTCGGACAGGCCGCGGTGGATGAACGTGAGCAGCGTGTTGTCGCCTTGTGCCGTGAGCTCGTAGCGGACCACGCTGTCTTCCACGATTCGTTGCTGCCACTCGTGTTCGAAGACCGCGCGGCCGTCCGTCGGCGGCTGCCAGGTCAGGATGCGGCCCGTGACGCGCTTGGCCTCCGGTGGGGCGGGCGGGTCTTCCGGCTCGATGACGATGTGGTCGTCCTCGATGTGCGTGGTGCCGAGCCAGGCCTTGCGTTGTGCGGGGTCGGTGATCGCGGCCCAGACGCGCTCGATCGGGAACGGCAGCCTGCGCTCGAACGTGAGGATCGCGTGGGTGTCGGTGAGGGTCACGGTGCCGAGGTCGTTCACTGGTTCTCCAGGTGCTTTTCGAGTGCGGCGAGGTGGTCGCGCCAGAAGCGGCGGTACGGGGTGATCCAGTCGTCGATGCGTTGCAGGCCATCGGGTTTGAGCGCGTAGATGCGGCGCTGGCCGTCGGGTCTCACCTCGACCAGGCCGACTTCCTTGAGCACGCGCAGGTGGCGGGACACGGCGGGCTGGGTGAGCGCCGGCAGGCTGTCGACCAGTTCGCCCGCGGTGTGGTCGCGTTCGGCGAGCAGGCTGATGAGGTGGCGGCGGGTGGGTTCGGCCACGGCTTCGAAGACGTCCACGGGCAGTAAGATAACCATAAGCGTATATAAGCACAAGCAAATATAAGCTACGAGGTCACGTTTTCGCACGTCACACGGACGGCGGCCGAAATTGTCGGACCCTCCTGTCACCATCGGGGCATGGCCGAGCGCAAACCCAGAGTCACCGACTGGCGACTCGTCGTGCAGTCCCGGTTGGACCGGGTCCGCGCGGATCTGGCTGCGCTCGGACCGTCGGATCCGGTCGATCCGGAGGGCGACGTGTGGCGCCGCACCGCCGAGGCTCAGGCCGCCGTGGTCGAGGCGATGCTGAACGCCCGCGAGCCGTGGTGGCGGATGGTGCCGTCGTGGTGGTCTGGCTGGCACATCGAACGGGCCTGGCGCGCCCTGCACGAGGCCGAGGTGGCGACGATCTCGGCGGAGCGCGGCTTCATGGGGCGGTTGCCGGGTCTGCAGGCGCGGGTGGCGCAGTACCTCGACGACGACGATCCACGCCGCCGCGCCCTGGAGGCGTTGCGGCCGGGGGAGTACACGCCCGCGGTCGAGCGCGCCATCGTCGTCGACGCGCTGCGGGCGGCCTACGACAACTCGGACTTCGCCCACGCCGGCTCGCGAGCCTTGCGCAACAAGCTGATCGCGGCCTCGCTGGTGCTGTTCGTGATCAACACCGTGCTGGGCGTCGTCGGCATCGTGAAGCCGGGGATCATCCCGCTCTGCGTCGACCCCAAGGAGAACGCGCTGCCGACGGTCTGCCCCGGCGGCACCTCGAAGGCTTCCGGCATCGACGTGTGGCTGGTGCAGGTGCTCGGTTCGTTCGGCGCGGTGCTGGCCGCGGTGGTCCTGCTCTTACGCCGCCGGCCATCGCTCTCGCCGTACGTGATGATCGGCTACCAGGCGCTGATCAAGATCATGCTCGGTGCGGCACTGGCGGTGGTCGGGATTCTGGCTCTTGGCGCGGGCGTCACCAGCGGGCTGATCGGCATCCCGTCGGCGGCCGCGTTGCTGCTGTGGGCCGTGATCTTCGGGTACGCGCAGCAGATCGGGACCCGGTTGCTCGACAAGTACACCGACGAGGTGCTGGACCAGGCCCGGCCGCTGCCCGACGCGGACAGCCCGCGCGTGGCGCCGCGTTAGCCCGTTCTCGCTTCCGACGCCCGGCGTTGGCCCATCATCGTGGGGATGGAGCTGACGGGGCGGGTCAAGGCGAGAGTGCGCACGTACTTCCCGGCGGAAGACGTCGAAGAAGCGCTGGCCGAGCTGGCCGGCGTGGAGACCGGCGGCCAGGACGTCGAACGCGTCCACGCCGCCGTCCTGCTGGCAGCGATGACGAGCCTCGAACGGCTGAAGGAGCTCGTCGCGCTCAGCCGGGTCGACTGGCGTGACGTGCTGGTGGCCGGCGGTCTCGCCGACGGCGACTGGCGTGGTCGGCTGGAGCGCGGGCTCGGTTCCGTGGGAGCGCCTCCCGGATCGGTGTCGGAGCGGGTCGCCACCCGCGTGCGCAGGGACTTCCCGAAGCACGCGGACGAGGCGCTGCAGGAGCTGGCCACCACGTACGGCAGCCGCGGCCCCGGCGGTGAACGGATCCAGGCCGCGGTGGTCCTGGCTGCGAAGGGCGACCTCAGGCGGCTCAAGTCGGCTGTCCGCGGGAGCCATCGCGATTACCGGGACACGCTCATGGGCGCCGGCGAGGCGCATGCGCACGACGACTGGCCCGAGGTGCTGCGGCGGGAGTTCCCCGAGCCGCAGAAGGGCAGGCGGAGGTGAGGTCAGACAGCACGGGTGGTGCCTCGGTGAGTGTCACCGAGGCACCACCCCGAGGGTCACTGGGCGGGCACCGAGGCGGCGCTGCTGGTGAAGATCTGCTCCACGGTCAGCCCGTCCGGTGACGGCGCCTGGTTCTTCAGGGGAACGCGTCCCTCTGCCCGCAGGTCCTCGGCCAGACCGGGATCACGCGGGGTCGTGAAGGAGCCGCCGTCGACACCGACGACGCACATGCCGACGGAGGCGCACCCGTAGACCGGGCCGTCCGGGCCGTCGTACCAGTGCTGCAGGTAGAAGACGTACCGGCCCTTCGGCAGGCTCGCCGCCACGTCGGACAGCGCGGTCTCCGGTGAGCGGGAGAACTCCACGACCGCCTGGGAGACACCGGCCCTGCTGGCCTTCTCGGCCTTGATCGCGACGTTCGACGTGCGGTGGACGGGCTTGCCCGGGTCGGTGTACTCCTTGCCCTCGGTCACGCCGCCGATGGTGCCCAGCACCACAAGCTGGGACTGCGAGGCCAGGTCCTCGACGGTGTCCGGTTCTTCCGGCATCGAGCCGTGAACGGTATGCGCGTCCCAGAAATCGGCAGAGGCCGCGGGTGTGGACGAACATCCGGTGAGCGCCAGCGCGGCGGCGCCCACCAACAACAGGGTGCGCATCGGAATCCTCATCAGTAGGCGCCGTTGATGTGGTTCTTGTCGTGCGTGGAGTAGTAGTTGTGGTCCGGGTTTCCACGCATGCACGAACGGTTCGGCGTGGAGTACGAGCTGTTCTTGCCGGACGCGTGGCCGAGGCCCACCGTGTGGCCGATCTCGTGGCAGCCGACGGACTTGTAGTTGCTGTGCGGCTTGCGGTTGTTGATCACGAGCTCGTGCTGGTCGCACTTGGCGGTGTTGACGCGCTTGATGCACGAGGCCCACGCGTAGGCGTTCCTGAGGTCCGCTGGTGGGTTCCAGGTCGAGTACACCCACACGTCGACCTTGTTGTTGTAGCTGGCGTTCACGCTCGTCGTCATGTCCGTCGGCGCGAGCGAGTTCTTGCGCGCCCAGTCGACGCCGCTCTTGTGAGCCGTGCTGAGGTCGTCGTCGAAGTAGAAGCTGTGTGCCGAGTTGTCCGCGTGCGGGCTGAAGCTGTTGGCGGAGGCGGTGAACGGTGCCGCCACCAGCAGGCCCAGCGCGGAGGCCAGCACCGCGAGGATGCGCAGTTTGCCCATGTCCAGCACGATGTCAACGGTCGCTGACAAAACGGTGACACGGCTCTAGTCGCGGCGCCTGTGCGAGCGGGTCTCCGAGCGCACCGCCTCGATCACATCGGCGTCCCACCGGTGCGTGCGGATCAGCCGGTACCGCTCAGCCGCCACCCACATGTAGGCCTCGGTCTCGGTCCGATCCCCGATCATGTCCGCCTGCCGCAGCATCGCCACGACCGGCTTGTACTCGTCGGAGTACCAGCGCCGCGCCACCTCGGCGCGGTCCAGGAAGGAGCAGGAGTCCTGCGAGAGCCGAAACCCCCAGGCCTCGATGTGCTCACCGAGCTCGGCGTAGTCCCACGGGTCGGACAGCACGACGGCGGCGCGGGCCTCGCCGCTCAAAGGCACGCGTTCCAAAAAGAGCCTTCGGTAGTCCTTCACGATCAGGTCGCCGCGGTACCGGATGCCGGCCGAGTTCACGCGGGTGATCACCTGGGTCACGTAGGCGTCGATCACCGACAGGCCGAGGGCGTGCGCGACGGAGACGCGGTGGTGGCCGTCGACGATGAAGTGCAGTTCTCCGACGCGGTAGACGTCGATCGGCGGCACGCTTTCGCCTCGGCGTGCGGCCAGGGCCAGGCGTTGCCAGCGTTCGCGGACTCGGCCGGAGGTCGGGCGGAAGCGGCGGTCGAAGTCGCGGGTGCGGTCCACGCTGCCGACGATCGAGTCCAGGCGGATGGACTGCAGGCCCAGGCGCTTTTCGGAGACCATGCCCAGGGCGTCCACGACCTCGTGGAACGGCAGCATGATGTTCACGTCGTCGGGTTCGCGGCGCAGCCAGGCGGCCAGGCGCGACATCACCTGGCGGCGGCGGGCCCGCAGGAAGTCGTTCTCGGCGTCGGCCACGGGAAAGCCGGTGTCATGTCTCATCGCGAACCCCCGGGATGTCCAGCACCTTGTACGGAACCACGTTGATCACGCGGGTCGAGCCCAACGCGCGGTCTGGCCTGACGACCCCGTGCGGATGGATGTGGCCGTGCAGCATGAACGAAGGCTGCAGCCGCGAGACCAGGCCACGAAGACACGCGAAGCCGCGGTGTGGTGCGTCCGGTTCGTCGCCGCACCCCAGCGCAGGTGAGTGGGTCAGCAGCACGTCCACGCCACGTCCGTCCCGCAGCCTGCGCCACCCGGCCAGCCGGGACACCCGGCGGGCTCGGCGGGCCTGCTGCCGTTCCGTCCACTGGTTCGGGCCCTTGTTGTAGCGGATCGAACCACCGAGGCCGGCTATGCGCAGGCCGGCGACGTCGACCACGCGTTCGTCCGCGTTCACCGCACCGGTTGGTCCTGGCCAGCGCACCGGGACGCCCGCCTTGGTCCACAGACCGCGGACGTTCGAGTAGCCGGAGAGGTCCACGTCGTGGTTGCCGGGGACGAACACCAGCGGTTTGTCGAGGGCGTTGGCCAGGTGTTCCAGGTAGTCGAACGGCAGGTCGCCGGCCGCGACGATCAGGTCCACGTCGTGCGCGTGCACCTGATCAGTCCACAGCTGTTCGACGATCTCATCCGCCACCGCGAGCACCCGCACCATTCCAGCAGCGTAATAAGGCTTCTCCCAGATGACGCGGGACAGCGCTGCCACTAGCGTCAACGCTGTGCTTGTCGAGCTGTTCGCCGCGGCCGCCCACGGATGCCGCGACCGCAGTCCGCTGACCCAACGACTCCTCAACGACGCCGCCGAAGACCTCAGACGAGGGGGCGTCACCGCCAGGATCACGGCGGGCTCCGAACGCGACCGGGAGGGCACGGTGCCCGGCCTGCGGTTCGCGGGCGCCGTGCACCGGCTCGTGCTCGAAGGCCGGGCGCCGGGCCTGGCGAAGCACTACCCGTCCGTCGGGGGCCAGCCGGACCTGCCGCGGTTGTGGGAGGACGCGCTGCCCGCCCTCAACGAGCACGCGGACCGGCTCAGGCAACGCATGCTGGACACGGTCGTGCAGACCAACGAACCCGGCCGCAGCGCGCCCCTCTACGGCGGCCTGATGGTCGCCGCGCAGGAGGCAGCGAAGGCAGCCGGGCGACAGGTTCCGTTCTGCGTGCGGCTGCTGGAGGTCGGCGCGAGCGGCGGGCTCAACCTGCGCCCGCACCACGTCGGCTACCGGCTCGACGACACCGTGCTCGGCGACCCGGACAGCCTGCTGACCCTCGACCCGGAGTGGACCGGCAGGCCGCCCGCCGATCTGAGCCACCGGCTGCGCGTGGTCGGCAGGGCCGGCTGCGACCTCAACCCGGTCGACGTGTCCACAAAGGACGGACGGCTGCACCTGAGCTCGTTCGTCTGGGCGGACCAGCTGGACCGGTGGAACCGGCTGCGGGACGCGCTCGACCTGGCGGCGACGGACCCGGTGAAGGTCGAGCGGTCGGCCGGCCCGGAGTGGCTCGCGAAACAGCTCGCCCGTGTCGAACGCGACGTGCTCACCGTCGTGTGGCATTCGGTGGTGTGGCAGTACGTCTCGCCCGCCGACCGCGCGATGGGACGGGCCGTGCTGGCCGACGCCGCGGCGAAGGCGACGCCCACGACACCGTTGGCACTGCTGGTGTTCGAGCCGCGCCGGGAGATCGACTACAAGTTCGCGCTGATGCTCAAGCTCTGGCCGGCCGGGATCTCGTTGTCCCTCGGCGTGGGTGAGGGGCACGGCATCCCCTTCACCTGGAACGTCACCCCTTGGGAGTGACGACCGCGTTCACCACGTACCGGCCGTCCTGCACCTCGACGGGCAGCCGGAACTCCGAACGGGTGCCGTCGCGCGTGAACTCGACGACGACGGCACCATCGCGGTAGACACCGCGCTCCACCCGTGCGTTCTCCAGGCTCTCGACGGTCGACTTCGCGACGTCCTCGCCGCCGACCGCCAGCAACGGCTGCAGCTTGTGGAAGTCGTGCGCGCGCAACGCGTTCGTCACTTCCGCCGCGAGCTCGTCCGGCGACTCCCGGCCCGTGTCGGGCCAGGCCGCGATGAAGACGGTCACCATCAGCAACCAGCCCACGGCGAAGACCGTGATCCAGAACCGCAGGTTGGTCAGCTGGCGACGCACGTCAGGGCGTTCCACTGATCAGCACGAACACGGTGGTGATCCAGCAGAGCAGGAACGCGAGGATCCAGAAGCGGATGTTGGTCAGCAATCTGGTCATGACAAAACCCTTCTACACGAACAAAAGCGAGCGAAATCGGGAATTACAGCCAGCGATTTCGGCGCAGTATTCGGTAGAGCGTGAGGCAGGCGATGAGGACCAGGCTCATCACCAGGGGATAGCCGAACTTCCACTTCAGCTCGGGCATGTAGTCGAAGTTCATGCCGTAGACACCGACGACCATGGTGGGCACGGAGATGATCGCGACCCACGAGGTGATCTTGCGCATGTCGGTGTTCTGCTGCAGCGTGATCTTCGCGAGCGTCGCGTCGACCAGCGTGGTCAGCAGCTCGTCGAACGCCGTGACGCGCTCGGACACCTCGGTGAGGTGGTCGTCGACGTCGCGGAAGAAGGCCCGCACCTGCTCGGGGATGAGCGGCGTGTAGCCCTCCGCCAAGCGGCGCAACGGGTTCGCGAGCGGCATGACCGCGCGGCGCAGCTCCACGACCTCGCGCTTGAACATGTAGATCTGCTCCGCGCTCACCTCGCTGCGCGGCGCGAAGACCCGCTCCTCCATGCGGTCGATGTCGTCCTCGATGTGGTCGGTGACCTCGAGGTAGTTGTCGACCACCTGGTCCGCGATCGCGTGCAGCACCGCAGCGGGGCCGATCTCCAGCCGCTCCGCGTCCTCCTCCAGCACGTGCCGCAGCTTGGAGAGCCCGGAGTGGTTGCCGTGCCGCACGGTGATGACGAAGTCCTTGCCGAGGAACACCATGATCTCGCCGGACTCGACGATCTCGTTGGCGGTGTCGGGGGACTCGTTGGTCACGTAGCGGACGGTCTTGAAGACCATGAAGAGCGTGTTGTCGTACCGCTCGAGCTTCGGGCGCTGGTGCGCGTGCACCGCGTCCTCCACCGCGAGCTCGTGCAGTCCGAACGTGTCCGCGATGCCCTGGATCTGCTCGGAGTCCGGCTCGTGCAGGCCGATCCAGACGAAGCCGTCCTTGCGCTTGCGCACTTCCTTGACGGCGTCGACGTGCGTCCAGCGGCCGGGCAAGCGCTTGCCGTCGATGTAGACCGCGCAGTCGACCACGTAGTGGGACAACGGCACGGAGATGTGCGGCGTCGGGCGCTGCTGGGCGCCGCGTCCGCGGATCGAGGGCAGGCTGGGCATGGTGAGTTCCTCCAGGGCCACACGTCGTTCAGGTGCGCGAAAAGCACGACGGGCGTCCCTACCGGGGGAAACTCGAGCGGTCTAGAACGATCTAGCCGGCCACCACGGTGAGGACGCGCTTGGTACTGGCAGGGTGGGGGTCCTTGCTCATTTAGGGGTCCTCACCTCCTCGGGGCGAAGGGCACTGGTGGTGGAAATCCTCACACACCGGTTGCCGAGGGTACTCCCTCCGCGTAAAGACTGTCTCCCCACCTGAGACAGATCTCGATCACACGTAGTTGGAGGCGCGGTGCAGTTCGGTCGGTACTACGAGGAGTTCGAGGTCGGAGCGGTCTACAAGCACTGGCCGGGCAAAACGGTCACGGAGTACGACGACCACCTGTTCTGCCTGCTCACGATGAATCACCACCCGCTCCACATGGACGTGAACTACGCGGAGAACACGACGGACTTCGGCAAGAACGTCGTCGTCGGCAACTACATCTACTCGTTGCTGCTGGGCATGTCCGTGCCCGACGTCTCCGGCAAGGCGATCGCCAACCTGGAGATCGAGTCGCTGCGGCACGTGAAGCCGACGTTCCACGGTGACACGATCTACGGTGAGACCGAGGTGCTCGACAAGACGCCGTCCAAGTCGAAGGACGACAGGGGCGTTGTCTACGTGGAGACTCGCGGCTACAAGCAGGACGGCACGGTCGTGTGCATCTTCAGGCGCAAGGTCATGGTGCCGAAGCAGTCCTACGGTGAGGCTCGCGGTGGCGAGCAGCCGGGGCGCCCTGAACCCAAGGAGTGAAGTGACTTCTCTGGATCTGGCACAACGACGTCTGCGCGAGTTCGCCGCGGTGGCGGCGGGCATCTCGCCGCTCTACGAGCACCTCGCGTCGCGTGCCGCCGATGATCCGGAGATCGCCGATCTGCTGACCGCCGCCAGCGAGGAGAACGCCACGGGCGAGCTCCTGCTGGCGGCGGCACATCGGCTCGTGCAGGCCGAACCGTTCCACCAGCTCTCGAACTACTACCCGTCGCTCGGCGGGACCTACGGCGCGGACGAGAGCACCTGGCCGCTCTTCCGCGACTTCCTGCTGGAGCGCGCCGAACGCGTGCGCAAGCTCATCAGCACACACGTGATCCAGACCAACGAGGTGCGCCGGGCAGCGCTTCTGTACCCGGCGGTGGTCGCGGCGGCAAAGCAGGCGGGCGGGCCGATCGGGCTCGTGGAGGCAGCGACGACCGCGGGCCTGCTGCTCGGGCTCGACCAGTACTCGTACCGCTACCAGACCCAGGAGGCCGGCCAGCTCGTCGCCGGGCCCGCCAAGGCCGCGCTGGGCCTGCACTGCGCGCTGGAGCTCGCGCCCGGTGCCGCGCTGCCGAAGCTGCCCAAGACGGTCAAGGTGGCCGCGAAGGCGGGCATCGGGGTGGCACCCGCCGACCTGACGGATGAGGACGCGTACGCCTGGTTGGAGGCGTGTGTGTGGGCCGACCAACCGGAACGGCTGCGTCTGTTCGGTGTGGCGTGCGGTGTGCTGCGCAAGAACCCGCCACGCCTTGTCACCGGCGACCCGGCCGCCGACCTCGCGAAGGCCGCCGACCCGATCGACGCGCCACTCGTGGTGATGACGAGCGGGTCCGGGCTCGACCTCGTGCCCGCTTTGTCAGCTTTGGGTCGTCCTGCCTGGTGGGCGGCGCACGAGGACGGTGAGCTGCGCCTCATCCGGGTCGGTGACGCGGGCGTGGAGAGGACCACTCTGGCCACCACCGAGGCCCACGGGCAACGTCTCGTTTGGCGTTGAGCGGTGTCCTCGATCGCGTGAACCCTGATCAGGCCTTGGGCAGGCAGTTCCAGTCGGAAAGCGCTTGCAGGAGGCCGTCTGTGGTCGGAAGTGTGGTCAAGGTCGCACTGTCAACCCAAGCGACATCCGATGCGTCGTCGCCCGCTTGGAGCACACCCGACGTGACCTGGCATTCGTAGTCGAAGATCAAGAAAACCCCGTTCGGGGCGGGCCGCTCGACGCTGCCGACGAGGCGGCCAACGGTGACGGAGAGTCCCGTTTCCTCGAAGACTTCCCTAGTCACGGCAGCCTCGTCCGTCTCATTTGGCTCCACGCGCCCGCCTGGTATCGACCACATGCCCTCACCAGGCGGATTGGCGCGTCGCACGAGCAGGAGTCGCCCGTTCGAGTCATGCACGATGGCTCCGACACAACGGATCGTGCGCTCACTGCTGGCCGTCACGAACACGAAGCGTAGTCACCCCGGAACGGCGGTGCAGTCCACTACCCCGGCTGCGGTACAAATCTCCCAAGGCGCTGAATCGTGCTGTACAACGGTCACGAACGGCGCCAAACGGGTGCGGACGCGGACGGGGTGGACACCGTGAACTTGAAGAAGATCCTCACTTTCGCCGGCATCGCCTTGCTGCTGTTCTTCCTCATCGCGGAGCCCCAGCAGGCCGCACAGCTGGTCCAGAACATCCTCAACTCGCTGCGAACTGCGGCTGAGGCCCTGATCACCTTCGTGCGACAATTGTTCTAGTCCTCCCAGCTTCTGGGAGTACGGGGACAGGGCACTGGCTGGTACCAGGAAGGGCTGGTAGCGCATGTTCGCACCACGTGATCCGGACGACTACCTGCTGTCGAGCGAGCGTCGGGTCATCCGGGTGCGCAGGCACTGGTCCTACCTGATCTGGGACGTCCTGGAGGCGGCTGCACTGCTGGCCGGCTTCATGATGATCTCGTACCTGCTCCCGTCCAACGCAGGCGTGATTCAAAACGTGCTGTGGTACGGGGCGCTGCTGGTGCTGCTGCGGCTGGCCTACTTCATCATCGAGTGGTGGGTCGAGCGGATCGTCGTCACCGACAAGAGGTTCATGCTGACTTCGGGCGTCTTCGAGACCAAGGTCGCGATGATGCCCATCAGCAAGGTCACCGACCTCACCTATGAGCGCACCGTGGGCGGACGCATGTTCGGCTACGGCACGCTGATCGTGGAGTCGGCCGGTCAGATCCAGGCGCTGAACCGCCTGGAGTTCCTGCCGGACCCCGAAGAGGTGTACGACGCCATCTCGGAGCTCACCTTCGGAGACAAGAAGGCACAGGCCGAGCGGTTCTCGATGATCAAGGCGCAGCGGGCCGCGCGCGGGAAGAAGATGGTCCCGTAGCCAGGCCTCACAGGGACGTCGTCCACACTGGACGACGTGGTCATCGATCTGCACACCCATTCGTCCGAGTCCGACGGCACCGACAGCCCAGCCGAACTGGTGAAGGCGGCGGCGCGAGCAGGACTCGACGCGGTGGCGATCACCGACCACGACACCGCGGCCGGTTGGGCCGAGGCGGCTGCCGCATTGCCTCCTGGCCTGCGGTTGGTGCGTGGCGCCGAGCTGTCGTGCTCCTCGCCTGACGGCTACGGCCACACCATCACCGTTCATCTGCTGGCGTACCTCTACGACCCGACGCACGCCATGTTGATGAAGGAGCAGTCGCGCCTGCGTGAGGAGCGGCGGCACCGGCTGCAGAAGATGGCCGAGATGATGCAGGCCGACGGCTTCCCGATCGACCCGGTCGACCTGATGTCCCGGCTGCCGTTCGACGCGCCGGCCGGACGCCCGCACCTCGCGCAGGCGTTGATCCGCGCCGGCGTGGTGGCGTCCGTCGACGAGGCGTTCGCGACGTTCCTGACCGGCGGGCAGTACTACGTGGGGCGCACGGACACGCCGGTCGAGCGCGCGATCGAGATGATCACCGAGGCGGGCGGCGTCACCGTGCTGGCGCATCCGTTCGCCCGGTCCCGCGGACCGGTCGTGGCGCCGGCGGTCGTGCGGTCGTTGGCTGAGGTCGGCCTGGCCGGGGTCGAGGTGGACCACCCGGACCACGATCTGGAGACGCGGCGGTCGTTGCGCCTGCTCGCCGATGAGCTCGGGCTGATCGTCACCGGGTCGAGTGACTACCACGGCACGAACAAGACGGTGCGGCTCGGCGCGGAGACGACGGCGCCGGAGATGCTGGATGCTCTGGCCGAGCGGGCGACCGGCGGCAAGATCCTCGTGGGGTAGGTGGCTCAGTGTTCAACGTGCGGCTGTTCATCGAGGCTTCGATCACGCTGCTGGTGATCATGGACCCGCCGGGAACCGTGCCGGTGTTCCTGGGGTTGGTCGGTCGCAAGTCGCGCGACGCCCGCAAGCGTGCCGCTCGGCAGGGCGTGCTGGTGTCGTTCCTGGTGATCACGCTGTTCGCGGTCGCCGGCAACTCGATCCTGGCGTACATGCACATCGGCATCCCCGCGCTGCAGGGCGCGGGCGGGTTGCTGCTGTTGCTGATCGCGCTGGACCTGCTGACGGGCAAGGGGGCTACTAATCACCCCGAGGTCGAGGACGTGAACATCGCGCTGGTGCCGCTCGGGACACCGCTGCTGGCCGGGCCCGGTGCCATCGCCGCGACGATCGTGTTCGTGCGTCAAGCGGACGGCGCTTGGGGTTCTTACTTCGCGCTGGCTGCGGCGATCGTGGCCGTGCACCTCGTGCTGCTGGGGACGCTGCGGTCCGCCGGTCTGCTGATCAAGGTGTTCAAGGAGAGCGGGATCCTGCTGATGGCCAAGATCGCCGGTCTGCTGCTGGCCGCGATCGCCGTGCAGCTGGTTGCGTCTTCGGTGCAGGGCTTCATCGCCGGCACTTAACGCTCGATGTGCGCGCTGTCCCCGTCGATGATGATCGGGCGTTCGATCAGGCTGGGGTTGGCGACCATGTGCGCGATCCACTTGGCGCGGTCGTGCTCCAGGAGCTCGGGGTAGGCAGGCTCCTTGGTGCGCGCGATCTCCCACGGCTCCTTGTTCAGGAGCTTGAGGACGTGGTCGAGCTCTTCTGCCGATGGCGCGTCGTCGAGATAGCGGCGTTCGGTGTACTCGATGCCCCCGTCGTCGAGGCGTTGCTTGGCGGCGCGGCTCTTGGAGCAGCGCGGGTTGTGCCAGATCTCCATGTCTGGAATGTAGCGAGTTCGCGTCGGTCGGCCGGGCGACCGACTTCCAGGCGAACTCGCCGCCATCTGCGGAGCAGGGGCAATCGAACACTGTCAGGGGTACTGAGTAGCTTTGGCCGGGTGGACCAACTCGGCTTCGACTTCGGTGTCCAGCCTCGGCGTCTGGTGCGCGTCACGCCGGCGAAGCTCGCGACGTGGACGGACTGCCCGCGTCGCTACCGGATGACGTACCTGGACCGTCCTTCACCGCCGCGGGGAGGGGCGTGGGCGCACAACACCCTGGGCGCTGTCGTGCACAACGCGCTGAAGGCCCTCTTCGATCTGCCGATCGATCGCCGCACGCCTGATCAAGCTGTGGCGCTGGTGAACCGGCAGTGGAAGTCCGAGGGGTTCCGCGATGTCGACCAGGCCGCGGAGTACCGGGCGCGTGCGGGTGGCTGGGTGCACGACTACGTGGCTTCGCTGGACGTCGCTTTCGAGCCGCTCGGGGTGGAGCGGTGGGTGTCGTCGCCGACCGATCGGATCGTGGCCGAGGGGCGGGTCGACCGCATCGACTACCGCGACGGCGAGCTGGTGATCGTCGACTACAAGACCGGGCGGCACGTCCTGACCTCCGACGACGCGCGGGGTTCGCAGGCGCTGGCCCTGTACGCGCTGGCGGCGCGGCGGACGTTGCGCAAGCCCTGTCGCCGGGTGGAGCTGCACCACCTGCCGTCCGGGTCGGTGGCGGTGTGGGAGCACACCGAGGAGTCGCTGGGGCGGCACGTCCGGCGGGCCGAGGAGGCCGCCGACGAGATCGACCTGGCCTCGGAGACGTTGAAGGCCGGCGGGGATCAGGAGATCTTGTTCCCGCCGGTCACCGGGCGGCAGTGCCAGTGGTGCGACTTCCGGCGGAGCTGTCCGGAGGGCCAGGCGGCGGCGCCTTCGCTGGAGCCTTGGGCGTTGCTGGCGCCGTAGGTGTGGCTGGGCGCTCGTGGGTGTGGCTGGGCGCGCGTGGGTGCGGCCGGGCGCGCGTGGGTGCGGCCGGGCGCGCGTGGGTGCGGCCGGGCGCGCGTGGGTTGGCGGGGCGCTGGTGGGCGTGGCTGGTGCCGTGGGCGTGCCGGAGTCGTGGGTTGTGGCTGGTGTTGCGGATGGCGTGGGTGTGGCTGGAGTCGTCGGCGTGCCGGAGTCGTGCGCGTGGTCGGTGCCGTGCGTGTTGCTGGCGCCGAAGGTGTTGGCGGGTGCCCTAGCGCTCGTGGTGTGGCTGGTGGCGTTGGCGTTGCCGGGCGCTCGTGGGCGTTGCTGCCCGTAGGTGTTGTTGGTGTGGCTGGAGCGGTGAGACGGCACTGCCTGTGGGTTGCTGACCCTCGGCCCGTGGAGACCGGTCGCCCCGTAGGGTGGCGGGAGTGGAAGTGGAAGCAGCAAAGCGGCCGTCGCGGACCTACGGAATCCTGCGCGCCGTGAGCGGTGTGCTCGCGGTGGGCATGGTGCTGCTCGCTCTGGGGAACATCGGCGTCCAGTTCTACGCGAACTCGCGCGACCTGCCCGGTCCCGGCGGTCTGTCGGTGGTCTCGCACGTCGTCGCGGCGCTGCTGGTCGTCGCCGGGCAGATCGTGGCGGACCGGTACGCGGACTGGAAGGCACCGGTGGCGTCGCTGGGGGTGCTGGTCGTGACCGGGGCGACGCTCTGGACCTTCTGGTGGGCCTAGCCGGCGCTTAAGCGGTCGCGGCGTCGCTGTGGATGAGGCCGTTGCGCAGCGCCGCCATCAGTGCCTGCGCCCGGTTCGAAGCGCCGAGCTTCTCGTAGAGGCGTGACACGTACGTCTTGGCCGTCGAGGGGCTGACGTACAGGGTGCGCGCGATCGCCGGGATGGACACGCCGTCCTGCAGCAACGCCAGCACTTCACGTTCGCGCGGGCTCAACGCCATCCGCGCGGTCGTCGACTGGCGCCGTGCCATCGCGTTGGCCAGCCCGGTCGCGGTGAACGAGGACGCCGCCACGGCCGCGTGCCGGATGGCGCACAGGATCTCCTCGACGGGCGCTGTCTTGCCGACGAACGCCGACGCACCGGTCTCCAGCGCGCGGAACAGCACGTCGTCCTCGCCGTGCGCGGTCAGCACGACGATGCCGAGCGAGGGGTAGCGGTCCCGCAGCTCGCGGGCCAGGCGCAGGC
Source organism: Lentzea alba (assembly GCF_047445655.1). Lineage (GTDB taxonomy): Bacteria > Actinomycetota > Actinomycetes > Mycobacteriales > Pseudonocardiaceae > Lentzea > Lentzea alba_A. The sequence goes on along the minus strand of NZ_JAJAEG010000019.1, from coordinate 98,967 downwards.
CGTCGCCGTCGGGCAGGCCCACGGCCACGGTCACGACGTCCGGCTGAGCTGCGGCGATGACGCCTGCGGACTCTGCAGCGGTGCTCGCCTCCGCGACGATCTGCAGATCGGAGTGCGCGGCTGCGAGCGTCTTCAGACCGAAGCGGGTGAGCGTGTGTCCGTCGACGATGACCACTCTGATCGCCATGAGCTGACCCCCTCTCTGTTGAAGGTTCAACCCGCATGTCGTTCTGAACGTCTCAGATGGTTACACCGAAGGGACTAATAGAGCATTTGGTCCCGTGCGGCCAGGGACCGTGCGCGAGCGGCCAGGCGTGAGCCGCTGATGGGGCGGTCGGGCGGGCGTGTCGTGCCCGGGTGCGGGCCTGGCGAGGTCGCCGCAGGATCGCAGGACGACCCGGACCGTCAGAAGCACGGGGAACGCCCCAGACGTGGGCGGTCGGATACGAGCGACCCCGGCCAGGGACCAGCAGGCGTGGGCAGCAGCACGACCCCGGCGCGCCCCGCCGGGGTCGTGTCACCGCACCGCGTCAGAGGTTCATCAGCACGCGGGCGATGCTGATCGCCCCAGGCCCGATGATGACCACGAACATCGCCGGGAACAGGCACACGACCAGCGGGAACAGGATCTTCACCGGCACCTTCTGGGCCTGCTCCTCGGCCCGTTGCCGCCGCCGCACCCGCATCTCGCGGGCCTGTTCGCGCAGCACCGAGGCGATCGGCACGCCCAGCTCGCCCGCCTGGGCCAGGGCCGAGACGAACGCGCGCAGCTCCCCGACGGTCGTGCGGTCGGTCAGGGCGCGCAGGGCCTGGTTGCGCGACTTGCCGATCTGCATCTCCTGCAGCACGCGGGCGCACTCCTGGGCCAGCGGGCCGCGAGTGTTGCGGGCGACCTGGGCGAGGGCCGCGTCGAAGCCGAGGCCGGCCTCGACGCAGACGGTCAGCATGTCCAGGGCGTCGGGGAGGGCCCGGCGGATCTTCTCCTGGCGTTTCTGGCCCGCGTTGAGCAGCAGCAGGTCGGGCAGGAAGAAGCCGAAGACCGCGCCCACGGCCAGGCCCACCACCAGCCAGCCGACCGATTGGAAGCCGATCAGGGCACCCAACCCGCCGCCCAGCAGCAACCCCAGGCCTTTGGCTGCGAGGATGCGGTCCGGGGTCCAGGTCGGCGGGTTGCCGGCCAGGTCGAGGCGGTGCTGCAGGCGGAAGGCGATGCCGGCGGGCGACAGGCGCAGGGCCAGCGAACGCAGCCAGCCCGGTGAAGAAGACGAAGCAGGGCCTGAGACGACGGCCGCCGAGTAGCTGGACTCGATCAGCGCCAGGGAACCGGCGGCGGTGACGTTGGGACGCAGCAGCAGCGCGATCACGCCCAGCGTCACGGCGAGCAGAAGGCAGGCGACCCCGAACAGAAGCACCATGTCACACCTCCACGCGCACGAGCTTGCGCATCCAGAACGAGCCGATGACCAGCAGCACGAACGCCGCCGCGAGCATCACGATGCCCAGCAGCGTGGTGTAGAGCGGCCGCATGTAGTCCGCGCGCAGCCAGAACAGGAACCCCGCCAGGGCGATCGGCAGGCAGACCAGCACGTAGGCCGACAGGCGGCCCTCCGCGGACAGCGCGCGGACGTGGCGCCGGGTCTGGGCTCGTTCGCGCATCGTGACGACGGTGTTCATCAGGACCTCGGCGAGGTTGCCGCCGACCTGGCGTTGGATGCGCACGGCCATCACGACCCACGCCAGGTCGGCGCTCTGCATCCGGAAGGCGACGCGGTCCAGCGCGTCCTCCAGTTCGGCACCGATCCGGGTGGCGGCCAGGGCGCGGGAGAACTCACCGGCGGTGGGCTGGGTGTCGTCCCGCACCACCGCGTCGACCGACTGGGCCAGCGAGAAACCCGAGCGCAGCGAGCTCGCGATCAGCTGCAGCACGTCGGGGAGCTGGTCGGCGAACGCGGCCCGGCGCTTCGAGGTCTTCACCCGCAGGTAGACCCAGGTGACGGCCCAGCCGACCAGGAGGCCCACCGGCACGCCGATCCACCAGGTCGTCAGCAGGCTCAGCACCGCGGCGAGCACGGCGGAACCGCACAACCGCAGCAGCGTCCACTCGGCCGGGCCCGCCTTCAGGCCGGCCAGGTCCAGCCGGTCCGCGATCCGGGCGGCCCGCTCGGGGCTGAGCACCTGGGCGGTCCACGCGACCGCGGTCTGCGCGGCCTGACTTTCTTCCTGCACAACGGGTTCGCGCGGACCGTAGTGGTCGAGGTGCTGCTCCAGTCTGCGGCGCGCGGCCGAACGCCGTGGCGACAGCACCAGGTACACGATCAGGAACAACAGCAGGAACGTGCCGGCGACGAGCGCCCAGGTCTGCCAGTTCGGCCCCGGTGCGGCAACAACAGGAACGGCAACCGGTGCGGGGGCGGGAGCGGCGGACGTCGCCACCGGAGACGGCGGCACCGACGAAGGCACGGCGAGCGCGGCGAACGCGGCGGCCAGAGCGGCGGCGTCGGAAGCGGTCAGCAACCGTCCACCGGCCGCGGCTGCGATGCGGCGCAAGGCGTCGTCGCTGTACTGGAAACCGATCACATCGGTCGGCACACCGGCAGACGCGACAGCCGAGACAGCAGCGTCCACAGTGGAGCGCGAGACCGTGTCCTCGCCGTCCGAAACGATCACCATCCGGCGCTCGGAGATCCCCTGCAGAGCCGACAACCCGACCGGAACCGCGTCGAACAACGACGTGTCGCCCTTGGCCTGCAAGCGGTCCAGGGCACCGACCAGGGCACCGCGGTCGGCGGTGGGAGCCAGCACCAGCGAAGGCGTAGAGGAGAACGCCACCAGACCGACCTGCACGTCCGCGGGCAACGAGCCGACGTAGGTGGCAATCGCCTGCCGCGCAACGACGATCCGATCCGGCGCCATCGAGCCGCTGGTGTCGAGCAGCACCACCACCCCGCGAGATGGTGCGGCAAGAGCGGCAACGCAGGACAGCAACGTCAGCAGAGCGCCGACCAGGAACCCGATGAGAACCCGAGTCATCGCGGACCACCCCCGAACAGGTGCGGTGGAACGTCGATCCCGCGGTCCCGCAGCCGCTCCACGAAGTGCGGCCGCAACCCGGTCGACTGCAACGACCCGCGGTAGTACCCGCGCTCGTCGACGCCCGCGTGGAAGTCGAACAGGAAGAGGTCCTGCAGCGTCACGATCTCGCCCTCCATCCCGATGACCTCGGTGATGTGGGTGATCCGCCGCGTGCCGTCCTTCAACCGGGACTGGTGCACGATCACGTCGATCGCGGACGCCATCTGCTCGCGGATCGCCCGCGCCGGCAGGTCGACGCCGGCCATCAGCACCATGGTCTCCAGGCGGGACAACGAGTCTCGCGGCGAGTTCGAGTGCACGGTGGTGATCGAGCCGTCGTGGCCGGTGTTCATCGCCTGCAGCATGTCCAGCGCGGCACCGTCGCGGACCTCGCCGACGATGATCCGGTCGGGCCGCATGCGCAGCGCGTTGCGCACCAGGTCCCGCACGGCCACCTCACCGCGCGACTCCACGTTCGGCGGCCGGGCTTCCAGGCGCAGCACGTGGTCCTGGCGCAGCTGGAGCTCGGCGGCGTCCTCGATGGTGACGATGCGTTCGTCCGGCGGAACGAACGACGACAGCACGTTCAACGACGTCGTCTTGCCGGAGCCCGTGCCGCCGCCGATCAGCACGTTCAACCGCCCGTGCACGCAGGCCTGCAGCACCCACGCGGTCACCGGCGTCAGCGTGCCGAAACCGACCAGGTCGTCGACCGTGAACGGGTCGCTGGCGAACTTGCGGATCGTCAGCACCGAGCCGTCCAGCGCGATGGGCGGCACGACGGCGTTGACGCGGCTGCCGTCGGGCAGGCGGGCGTCGACCATGGGCGAGGCCTCGTCGACCCGGCGGCCGACCTTGGCGACGATCTTGTCGATCGTGCGGCGCAGGTGCGACTCGTCCGCGAACGCCACGGGCACCGGTTCCAGGCGGCCGGCGCGTTCCACGTAGACCTGGTCGAAGCCGTTGACCATGATCTCGGAGACGCTCGGGTCGCGCAGGTAGGGCTCCAGCGGGCCGTGGCCGAGGATCTCGTCCGAGACCTCCTGCGCCACGCGGGCGCGGTCGGCGTTGGTCAACGGCGTCTCGTCGCGCTCCAGCACCGCCTGCAACGTCTGGCGCACACGGGCTTCGAGCTCCCGCTGGTCCAGGTGGGCGTCGTAGAGCTTGGGGCCCAGCGTTTCCAGCAAGGCCGTGTGCACGCTGCGCTTCACCTCGGCGAACGGGTCCGCGGCGCGGGCCTGGCGCCGCAGCACCGGGGTCGGCGACGCCGATTCCCGTTGCGCGGCAATGCGGTTGGCCAGGCTCATCGGAACCACCTCTTCGAGGTCTTCGCCGCGACGACCGGCTCGGCCAGCACGTGCTCGGCGGCGAACCGGGTGATGGCCTCGCTGACCGGGTGCTTCGGCAGGTCGAGGACGATCGGGTTGCCCTTGTTGACCGAGATCGGCACGTCCCGGCTGGACGGCACGTGTGCGCGGATGTCGTTGCGCACCACGCGTTCGATGTCGTCCATCGACAGACCGACCTTGGCGTCGGAGCGGTTGAGCACGATCGACCGGATGTCGTGCGCGTAGGACAGCAGGTCCAGCATGTCCAGCGTCACGCGGAGGTTCTTCAACGCGGGCACGTCCGGCGTGGTCAGCAGGACGTGGTGGTGCGAGGAGTCCATCGCCGCCAGCACGTGCTCGCTGAACGCGGACGGCGTGTCGACCACGACGAAGTCGAACATCGTCGGCAGCACCGCGAGCAGCTCGCTGACCAGACCGGCGGGAATCCGTTCCGCGTCACCGGGTTCGACCGGCGCGAGCAGTGCGCTGAGCCCCGGCCGGCACGCCGTGAGCAGCGACGACGCGCCCGCGACGTCGACGTGGCCGAGCATCCCGAGCCCGTGCACGATCGTGCGGACCGGCTCGACCCGCAGGCAGATCCCGACGTCACCGAACGCCAGGTCGAGGTCGACCAGGCAGACCGACCGCTCGCCACCGGCCGCGAGCACCGCGGCCAGGTTCACCGCGAGGGTCGTCTTGCCGCACCCGCCCTTCGCGGCGAACACGGTGACCACCTGGCCCTGCCTGCCGTCCTGGCGCGGTTGCGGTACCCCGCTGACCTGCGCCGACAGTGCTCGCGACCGCGCGCAGGCATCGGTGAGTGCAGGAAGGTCGTCCCGCGCAACGACTTCGCGAACGCCGTCGCGCAAGGCTCGCGTCAGCACGGCGACGTCGAGCACGTCCCGCAGCAGCACAACGCCGACCGCGGGCCGTTCGAGGCGCAACGACGAGGCGAAGGTCAGCGCGACGTCGAGATCGATCGACGCACCCACGACGACGAGCGTTTCCATCGGGTCCGAGGCGAGCAGCCGCGCCGCCTCGTCGAGCGTGGCGGCGGAGCGGACGTCGCCGCCGACCACGGGGGAGAGGTGTCCGGCACGGGCGGCCGGGTCGCACAGGATCGTCATGGCACGCCTCAGTTTCCGAACAGGGTGCGGTTGTCGACGCCGTTGCCCGGCGTGACCTCGGACTTGCCGCCGAGCAGCGCGAAGTAGAGCGTTCCGGTCTGCTGGCCGTGGATGAGCTTCTCGGCGTCGGCCTGCTTCACCGCGACCGTGACGATCGCCTTGCCGATGTCGCCGTCCTCGGCGGCCTTCTTCTCGTCGACGACCGAGAGCACCTCGACGGAGCCGAGCAGCAGGCGGGTGGACTGGTTGTGCTCGTAGTTCTTGGAGAGACCGTCACCGGCCGGGGTGTTGCCCTTGCCCTCCATCACGGTGAAGGTGTCGAAGATCGCGACCTTCGAGCCCTTCTGGATGAGTCCGCCGGCGCGTTGCCACGCCTCGGTCGGCACGGTCACCGCGATCATCCCGTCGGGGATCGAGATGCCCTTGGCCAGCGAGGCCTCCTCGGTGAACATCGCCTTGGTGAGCAGCTGGCCCTCGGCGACCTCCGACGACGTCACGAGGTCCACCACGGACGAGTCCACGGAGGACAGCGTGTTCTCCGGCACGCTGCTCTTGGGCATCCGTTGCTGTTCCACGAGGTCTGCCAGTGCGTCACCGGCGGTACCGGCCGGGATGCGGTCCTTCGCGACGAGCACGGTGACGGCCTGTTGGCCCTCGATCGCGCGCGTGTCGGCGCTGCGGACGTAGAGGAACACCCCGGCGCTGCCGACGAGGGCCAGCAGCACCGCCAGGATGACGATGATCGCGCGGTTGTTCATGACGACTCCTGGGATTTCAGCCGGTGAGCTGGACGATGCGGGCACCGAGATCGGGGCCGCCGATGGTGCCGGTGTTGGGCATGAGGCCCTGGACGAAGTAGCCGGCGACGCACTTGTCCGAGCCCTTGCACTCGTTCTTGTTCGTCAGCCAGTCCTTCTCCGAGGCGCCGGGCAGCCAGTACCCGGTGACGACGAAGCCCGCGAACCCGGCCAGCGTGTACGTGCCACCGGTGCCGGTGCCGGTGACCTTCGTGTAGATCGGGAAGTACACGGGCTTGCGCGACGTGTACGCGTTGGCCAGTGCGGTCTTGCAGTCGTTGCCGGCGGAGGCGCCGGTGTCCGCGCTGTAGGTGTTGTTGTTGATCAGCACCGAGCAGTCGGAACCGGTGTCGTCGACCCAGCCGAACATGCCTGGACCGTCCGAACCGGACGGACCGGCCGGGCAGGTCGTGCCGCTCGTGGTGTGCAGCTTGAGCAGGCGCCACACGGAGAGCGGTGGCGTGGCCGGCGGTGTCGGGCCGAACGAGGTGCCGCCAGAGGTCGCCTCGTTCCACTCGCACCACGAGATCGTCATCGCCATCGTGGTCGCGGTCTTCGGCGGACCCCACGTGGCACGGGCGCAGGCCGCGACCTGCGTGCCCTCGTAGCCGCTGTTGCCGGCCAGCGTGCGGGCGAACGCGGGCGGCAGCAGCGTGTCGCCGCCGGCGGTCTGCGTCGAGGTGTGCACGTCCACGTACTTGGTGCCGGTGGCGGGTTTGGCCGGGCAGTCCGTGATCGCGCCGCTCGACGCCGAGCACGAGGACAGCACGCCGTGGCCGTCGTACCCGCAGACTTCGTCCACAGTGGACACGCCGTCCTTGGCGTTGTGGTTCGCGTAGTAGTTGGCCTTGTTGACCAGGCAGGTGGACGCGCCGGTCGCACAGCCGCGGGCGACGGCGAGCGCACCCGCGTCGGCGCCGTTCTGCAGCTCGGCCCGCTCCTGGTAGATCATGCCGACGTCGACCACGATCGCGCCCATGCCCAGCAGCACGCCGAAGCCGAGCAGGATGCCGATCAGCACGCCCATCGCGCCGCGATCGTCTGTTCTCAACCTTCGCACGGCATGACTCCCTTGGCGCTCAGAGTGATCGGGCCGCCGAAGCCACCGCCGCCGAGCATTCCGGCGAGGCTGCCGACCGGTGTCACGAAGGTGAACGAGTAGGTGGCTTCGACCTCGGCGCTGTCGCCCGAGGACGACGGGGACGCGGGGCAGGCGTCGACCGTGACACCGACACCGGTGAGCCCGACGGCGGCGTTCTGCGTGCGCGTCGCGGGGTTGGGTTGCTTCAACGCGGCGACCCGGACGCCTTCACGGGCGGCCTGGGTCAGCGTGATCTGGGCGTGCAGCGCACGCCCGAAGTCGACGATGCCCATCACCAGGACCAGCAGGATCGGCATCAGCAGAGCGACTTCGACAGCGGTCGCGCCGCCATCGCGAGCCTTGTTCGTCATGACCGCTCCGAAGAAAGGTGCGCGGCCGGCGGAGGGGATCGCCGGCCGCGCGGGACAGGAGACTTCAGCCATCGATGACGTCGGCGACGAGCTCGAACATGGCAGCCATGTTCTCGCCGACCGCGGTGATGGCCACGAGTGCGGCGACCGCGATCAACGCCAGCATGAGGCCGTACTCGACGGCACTGGCGCCGCAGTCTGGATCACGCCGACGCTTCGTCACTACAGCGCGTTCGCGATCTGTTCGAACAGGGCGGCGAGGTTGGTGCCGAGCAGGGTCACCATGGCGATGATCGCGATGGCGATGAGGGCGACCATCAGGCCGTACTCGACGGCCGTGGCGCCGCGGTCGTCGTCTTCGCGCTTCACGCTGCGGGTGAGGAACGTCTGCACGTAGCTGATGAAGGTGAGCATGGTGGTCTCCTGTGGGAAGGAATCCGATTTCTGGACGCCGCAACTCTGCGTGATCGCCAAAGGGGTTCGGTATCGGACGAAGAGGTGTAACGAAGGTGCACTTCGGGGGACATGTCGGTCGATCGGGGGACAAGCTGTCGGCCCGTCGGTCGGACTTGTCGTCGTGACGTTCCGTTGACCTCGCGCGCGACCTAACGTCTGCCGCATGACTCTTCTCTGGGCCGTGGGCGGCGCTGTTGGAGGACTCGCATCCGGCGTCGCACTGCGCGACCTGGTCAACCGGTTCACCCGCACCGGCATCGCGTTGCCGCTGGTGTCGGCGGTCGTGCTGGCCGTCCTCGCGATCAAGTTCGCGGGCTCGGTGGAGATCCTCGCGTTCGCCTGCCTCGGCGCGCTCGGGGTTGCTCTGGCGTTCATCGACACGGCCGTGCGCCGGCTTCCGGACGTGCTGACGCTGCCCGCGTACCCGGCGGTCCTGATCTTGCTGACCGTCGCCGCGCTGACGGGCGGCACGATCGGCGCGCTCGGCCGGGCGGTGCTCGGCGGGCTGCTGCTCGCGTTCGTCTACCGGGTGCTGGAGTTCATCAACCCGGCCGGGATGGGCTACGGAGACGTGAAGCTGTCCGGTGTCATCGGGATGGCGCTCGCCTGGCTGGGCTGGCCGGTGCTGCTGCTGGGCGCCGCACTGGCGTTCGTCCTGTCGGCCGTCGTGTCGTTGGTGCTGCTGGCTCTTCGGCGGATCACGCTGAAGAGCTCGTTGCCGTTCGGGCCGTTCATGTTGCTCGGAGCGTTCACCGCCGTGTTGCTCAGCTGACCGGACTCCGCACTTCCGCCGCGCGTCCCCCTGGCCCTACAGTGTGCTCTCGATCCGCTTGGGGAGGCGGGTGCGAAGGCTGGGGGAAGCCGATGGTCGTGGGGGATGTCGTTGGCGCGCGCCGGGAATCGGTCGCGTTGCCGGTGCCGAGTCTGCTGGTGGTCGCGGGGTTCGCCGCGGCCGTGGTCGCGCAGGGCGGGTACTACCTGCCGGGCCGGGTGCTGTCCGGGTTGCTGGTCGGGGTGGCGCTGGTGCTCGCGCGCCCGCGGCCGAACCTCCTTGCGGCACTTGGAGGAACGCTCGCGTTGTGGGCGGTCGTGCGCGGGTTGCTCGAAGATGACGTGCTGTCCTCGCTGCCGACGGTGGCCGCGGTCGGGGTGTTCGTCGGCGCGGTTGTCGTTGCGGCACAGGCTGATCAGGCCGAACGGGAGCTGCTCGGCACCGTGGTGGTCGGGGTCGGGGCGCTCGTGGCGTTCACCGGGTGGGTGGCCGTGGCGTTCCGGGTGCCGGGCTGGACGACGGTCGCGGAAGGGTTGCTGCGCGCCGCGTCGACGTTGACCTACCCGAACGCGGCGGCCGCGGTGATGGCCGCCGCCGCGGTGTTGTCGCTGGTCCTGAGGTCGTCGCAGCTCACCTCGGTGATGAGCTTCCTGCTGTGCACCGGGATCGGCGCCACGATGAGCCGCGCCGGCGTGATCGCGCTGGCGGCGGGGTTGCTGGTGCTGTGCGTGTTCTGGGGTTTGCGGAAGACCGTGGTGGCTGCCGCGCCGCCGTTGCTCGGGGCTGTTGTCGCGGTGGGTGCGCTGCTGCCCGGGATGCGGGTGGCCGACGAGCCGCAGCAGCTGGTGGCGGTGGCCGGACTGGTCGCGGGTGCGCTGGTGGCGTTGGGTCTGCCCAGGCTGGGGCGGTTCGCGGTGCCGTTCGCTGGCTTGCTGGTCGCGGGCGGTGCGGTGGCGGTGTTCGCGTTCGCGGACCGGCTGGCTTCCCGGGTCTCGTTCAGCTCACCGGACCGCGCCGGGGCCACCGGTGCCGCGCTGGACCTGGTGTCGGTGCTCGGCGTCGGTCCGGGAAGAGGATCTTTTTTCTTCAACGGGGGCAACGAAGGCACCCGCTTCATGCGTTACGTGCACAACGAGTACCTCCAGGTGCTCGTCGAGCTGGGGGTCGTCGGGCTGGTGCTCGCGCTGGGGGTTGTCGGGGCCGTGCTGGTCGCCATGTGGAGAGGGCGCGGCACCTCGCTGTGGGCAGGGGCGATGGCTGCGGTCGTCGTCGTGCTGGTGCACAGCGGGTTCGACTTCCTGTGGCATCTGCCTGTCGTGCTCATCACCGCCGGCGTCTGCGCCGGTCTGGGGTTTCCGTCCACAAGGGACGGAATGAATGAGGGGACAGCAGCATGAAGAAGCTTTCCGGGGGCAAGGGATTGGCGATCGTGGCCGTCGCGGGTGGCGCGATCCTCGCGTCCGTCGCGCCGGTCATGGCGGACGTAGCGGCGCAGTCGCCCTCGCAGGCGCTGGTCAGAGTCGAGTCGCCCGCGAAGATCAAGGCGCTGGGTGCGGCCGTGGAGGTCAACGTGACCTACTCGTGCCCGGCCGGTGCGGCGGGGTACCTGTACCTGAACGTCAGCCAGACCGTCTTCGGCGGCGTGGCGACCGGCTCCGCGTCCAAGAACGTCGCGTGCACCGGCGGGTTCGAGATCGTCGCGGTGAGCGTGCAGGCGACGAACCGGGCGTTCCGCCTGGGCACGGCGTTCGCGAAGGGCGACCTGAACTCGTACCCGCACTTCGGTTCGCACGAGACCGAGATCAAGATCGGCATCTGAGCGGAGATTTCTCCGGTGCGGATGCAGCGTTAGCGGCCGCGTGACGCGTTCCCCGCTCAGTGAGCACCGCCAGGCGCTCGCTGAGCTGAGGGGACCAGTGCATGAGAAAGTTCTTCGGGGGCAAGGCTTTAGCTGTCGCGGCGGTCGTGAGTGGTGCTGTGCTCGCGTCCGTCGCGCCGGTGATGGCCGAGGACGGCGCCGACTCGCCGGCGAACCTCGCGGTGCGGCTGGAGCCGACGGCGAAGTGGCGGGCGTGGGGTGCGGCGATCGACGTCGAGGTCACCTACGCGTGCCCGGCGGGCAGCACGACGAGTGTGTTCGTGATGGTCAGCCAGGCCGTGCTGGGTGAGGTGGCCGTCGGCAGGGAGAGCAAGCCCGGCCAGCCGTGCACCGGCGGGTTCGAGACGACCACCGTCACCGTTCAGGCAGGCGGGCAGGCGTTCCGTTGGGGCGACGCGTACGGCACCGCTTCGATCTACCCACAGCAGGGCTACCTCGCGACCGACAGCGAACTCAGGATCGTCCCGTGAGGAGCACCGCCGTGAGGAAGTTCTTCAGAGGCAAGGCTTTGGCGATCATGGCCGTGGTGGGCGGGGCGGTGCTCGCCTCCATCGCCCCGGTGATGGCGGAGGTCAGCGCCGACTCGCCCTCGGCTCCGGCGGTGCGGCTGGAGTCGCCGGGGAAGCTCCTGGCCTCGGGTGCCGCGGTCAACGTCCCGATCACCTACACGTGCCCGGTGAACGACCGCGGCAGCGCCACGGTGAACGTGTACGTCACCCAGAACGTGCTGGGCGGCATCGCCTTCGGCTACAAGCAAAAGGTGCTGCCGTGCACCGGCCGCCCCGAGAAGGCCGCGGTGGCGGTCCTGGCCTACGAGGGCAAGGCGTTCCGTCCGGGTACCGCGTACGGGCGGCTCGTGCTGGCCACGTGGGACGGCCAGCCGGAGGACGAGCGCGAGTTCAAGATCGGCCTGTGAGGTGACCGGGCCTGGTTACGAGCTGAGCCAGGCCCGCCAGGTCGGCAGCAGCGTGGCGATGACCTCGTGCGGCGCCTCGGTGTTCGGCGAGTGCATCACGCCCGGCAGCACCGCGAAGTCCGCGTCCAGCCGCTCGGCCATGTCGCGCTGAGCGGCCGGGCTCCACGCGTCGTCCTGGTCGCCGCACACCACGAGGCACGGGATGCCGGACGACCGCAGCGACCGGGCCAGCTTGGCGACCTGGTCCGGTTCGTAGCGCAGGCCGTTGCCCATGCCGAGCAACGCGGCGGCGGGCGAGGACAGGAAGCGGTTGCGGTAGAAGTCCTTCAGCTCCTGCGGAAGGGCGGCGTACGCGGGGTTCTGCGCGGACCGCAGCTCGTTCAGCTTCTGAGTGCCCTCGACGCCCTGCTCGGCCAGCACGTGCTCACCGACCTCCAGCACCGTGCGGCGTTCGCCGGCAGGCAGCTCGGAGGGACCCGACGACATCAGCGTGAGACCGGCGATCGGAGCACCCGCGAACACCGCGGCGCGCGACACCAGGCCGCCGTAGGAGTGGCCGAGCAGCAGCACTTTCCGGCCGTCCGCGGCGATCTTCCCGATCAGCTCGGCGATCACCGACCCCAGCGGGCCGGGGCGGTAGAGCGCCTCGTCGTCCGGGCCCGCGGAGTCCTGCTGGCCCGGCAGGTCGATCGCGACGACCTCGAAACCGGCGTCCGCGATCGGGTCGATCATGGGCGCGAAGTCCTCTTTGGAACCCGTGTACCCCGGCACGAGCAGTGCCGTCGTGCGCAACGCGTCGTCACCCACGGCGGGCGCGCGCAGCCCCGCGATCGTGCCGTAGCGGCCCGGCAGGTCGATGCGCTGCGCCCGGTGCGGGCTGATCTGCGAGTACACGCCTCGAACTATCGCAGCGCGACCAGGGTTTCGCCACGCTGCTCGAGGACAACGGGACCCGCTGTGGCGAGTTGCACAGGGCCGGTGTGGCCTTCGCGGTTCACCCGGATCGTGCCCACGACCTCGCCCGTGGCCTGCTCGTACACCCGCAGGCCCTCCTTCACCGGGATGATCGCGCGGCCGGCGAGGGTGGTGCCCGCGCCGAGCGTGCCGTCGGCCGTCCACAGTGGAGTGAGCGTCTCCGCCGACAGCGAGATCGTCTTGGAGCCGGTGAACCAGAAGACGTTGGTCTTGGTCGCGAACGAGCGCGCGACGTGGTTCGGCGGCTCCACGAAGTCCGCCGTCGGCACGTCGATCGGCACCTCGGTGACCTGCGAGCCGGTCTCCGCGTCGAACACGACCAGGCGGCTCGGGTTCGGCATCGCCACCGCGACGAGCTTCTCCGTCACGGCCACGACCTGCGCGTTCTTCCCGCCGGTGAGGACGCTGGAGAACACCTTCGGCTCGTCGGACTTGTCCGGGTTCGGCTTGATCACCGAGATCCGGTCGGAGCTGTCGTCCGGGCAGCGCTCGATCAGCGCGAACCGGCCGGACGTCACCGCGACCGAGCCGTACGTGCAGCCGACCCGCGGCTGCTTGTTCGGGTTCACGATCGCTCGCAGGCCGCCGTACTCCAACGACCTGACCAGGTCGTTGCGCCGGTAGACCTCCATGAACTTCGTGCCGGTCGTGATCAGGTGCGAACCCTCGTTGAGCAGTGCCGTGCCCGGTTCCGCGTCGCCGTTGCGCTGCGCCCGCCGCTCGCCGCTGACGCCGTCGAGCGACGTCAGCTCGGAGCAGTTCGTGCCCTTCGAGTACAGGGCCATCGCGCGGCCCCAGGCCGTGCTCACCCGGCACAGCGGCAGGTCGTCGCGCCTGTACGTCCACCGCACGTCACCCGTCAGCGGGTCGCGCCCGTTGACCTCGCTGCCGTCGCCGGTGACCACCGTGGACGGCTTCTCCTCGCCGGTCTCCAAGACCTGCGTCTGCACGACCACGGGAGAGAGCGACGCGCCGCTCTTCGCGCGCCACACCTCGGCGAGCGACGGTGGCAGCGCGACGACCTCGGGGAGTTGCTCCCACGTCGTCGGCCCGGTGATCGACGTCGTGGCCCGCGCATCGCTGAACGCCCAGGTCAGCAAGGCCGCGACGACCGTGACGACCGCGATCAGCGCGACCGCGATGAAGTCGGCGCGGGTGCGCCACGACCGGGCGCGCGGACGCTCCTCGACGGGCTCAGGCGCGTGCGCGGGCTCGTCGAGGACGTCCTCGATGTCGGTGACGTCGGAACCGGGGGACGACATGGTGATCAGTCTGCCGAAGGAGCGGCCTGTTCGGCAGAGGAACGCCGACGCCGACGCCTGCGGGGCTTGTCCGAAGCCGGCTTGTCCGCTGCTTCGGGAGCCGACGTCTCCGCCTGCTGACCCTCGACCGGAACGCCGGACCGGCTGCGCGTGCGCGACCGGGTGCGCTTCGGCCTGGTCTCCTCGCTCGCCTCCGGAGCCGCCTGCTCGGAGCCGGTGCGGCCGGAGCCGCTGCCGGATCCGCTACGACGACGGCGCTTGCGCTTGCCGTTGTCGAGGTTCTCCTCCTCCTCGGCGGCCAGACCGGCACGCGTGCGGTGGCTCAGCGGCAGCCTGCCCGTGGAACCGGACGGAATGCCCAGGTCCTCGAACAGGTGGTCCGAGGTGGAGTAGGTCTCCATCGGCTCCGGCTGGCCCAGGTTGAGCAGCTCGTTGACCGACTGCCAGCGGGTCGTCTCGTCCCAGTCGACGAACGTGACGGCGACACCCTCGCGCCCGGCACGGCCCGTGCGGCCGATGCGGTGCACGTAGGTCTTCTCGTCCTCGGGGCACTGGTAGTTGATGACGTGCGTCACGTCGTCGATGTCGATGCCGCGCGCCGCGACGTCGGTGGCGACCAGCACGTCGACCTTGCCGCTGCGGAAAGCCCGCAGCGCCTTCTCGCGCGCGCCCTGGCCCAAGTCACCGTGCACGGCGGCCGCGGCGAACCCGCGTTCGGTCAGGTCGTCGGCGACCTTCTGCGCGGTCCGCTTGGTCCGCGCGAAGATCATCGACAGGCCGCGGTCGCGCGCCTGCAGCACGCGGGCCAGCATCTCCGGCTTGTCGAGCGAGTGCGCCCGGTAGACGAACTGCTTGGTGCGCTCGTGCGTCTGGCCGGCGTCGTTCTCCTCGGCGCGGATGTGCGTCGGCTGCGTCAGGAACGTGCGGGCCAGCGTGATGATCGGGCCCGGCATGGTCGCGCTGAACAGCATCGTCTGCCGCTTGTCGGGAACCATCGTCAGGATGCGCTCGATGTCGGGCAGGAAGCCCAGGTCGAGCATCTCGTCGGCCTCGTCCAGCACCAGCATCTGGACCTTGCCGAGCACCAGGTGGCGCTGTTCGGCCAGGTCGAGCAGGCGGCCCGGCGTGCCGATGACGACGTCGACGCCCTTGCGGAGCTGCGCGATCTGCCGCTCGTACGGGATGCCGCCGTAGATGGCGGCGACCTTCACGCCGAGGTGCTTCGAGGCGTCGGTCAGGTCGTGCGTGACCTGGAGACACAGCTCACGGGTGGGGACCACCACAAGTGCCTGCGGAGTGCCGTCGCCGGGCGTGTCGAGGCGGTGCAGCAGCGGCACGCCGAATCCGAGGGTCTTGCCGGTGCCGGTGCGCGCCTGGCCGATGACGTCGTCACCGGCGAGAGCGATGGGGAGCGTCAGCTCCTGGATGGCGAACGTGCGCTCGATGCCTGCTTCGCCGAGCGCCTTGACGATCTCGTTGCGGACTCCCAGCTCGGCGAACGTGGGGGAGTCGTTGCGCACCGGGGCGTCTGCCTGCAGCGGGTGCGACGTGTCTTCTACGGGGACGGTCTCGCTGTGTTCCAGGAGGACCGGGTCCAGATGTGCTTCTACTTCAGCGGTCAGGGTGATCAGCCTCTCTCGTACCAAGCGCGTACGAGCCCTGGCCGGGCCTCTCGACCGCGCTTCGGATCAGCTGCGGGAAAGGTGTACGCGCACCATTTCGTGCGCCTCGCGGCGGTTCGTCACACTCGTCACGCCGGGCGTCCGATGCCCATTCTACCTGGCGAGACGCATTTGACCACCTAGCGCGGCGATTCCGATCTTCGCCGGCCGCTCGCGGCGTTCCGCAGGACGCCTCGCGGCACCGCCCCCGCGCCCCCATATCCCGATGTGAGGACGTGGGGGCGGCACCACGATTCGTCTGTCTGAACGCGTCGATCGGCCGGTGAGTCTCGGACTCGCCGCACTAGGCTTCGGTCTCATGGGTGTTGCGGAGGGTGTTGTCGATCTTCTCGGGGCGCTCGCATATGGCGAGCTCTCGGCCTTCGACCGGATGACGGAGGACTCGCGCACGGCGCCGACATTGGCGGGGCGCGCGGCGTTGGCGCAGATGGCCGCGGCCGAGATCGGTCACTTCACGCAGTTGCAGAAGCACCTCGCGGCCGAGGGGATCGCCGTCGAGGACGCGATGGCGCCGTTCGTGAAGGGCTTCGACGCGTTCCACGAGTCGACGAGTCCCAAGTCGTGGCTCGAGTCGCTGGTGAAGGCGTACGTGGGCGACGGGCTGGCGGCCGACTTCTACCGCGAGGTCGGTTCGTGGCTCGACGACGAGCCGACCAAGCAGCTGGTGCTCGCGGTGCTCGCCGACACGGGTCACTCGGCGTTCGCTGAGCGCGAAGTCCTGGCCGCCGTCGAGTCCGATCCGCGGGTGCGCGACCGGCTCGCGCTGTGGGGCCGGCGACTGCTCGGCGAGGCGTTGACGCAGGCCCAGTACGTGGTGGCGGAGCGGGACGGGCTCGCGGAGTTGATCGTGCGGGGCTCCGGAGACCTCGCCGGGATCGGTCAGCTGTTCCGCCGGCTCCAGCAGTCGCACGCGCGGCGCATGACGCAGCTGGGTCTGGGCTAGTGCGGCGACCACTGACCACTGTCGGGCGATTCCCGCTGGTCAGACGGGTGCATCGCGGCGTCGACCCCCGCCCCTCATATCGGGCATATGGGGGACGGGGGTCGACACCGCGAGGTGCCCTGCTGAGCACCGGGAGCGTCTGGCGGTGATTGTGGTCGCCGCACTGGGTAGGCTCGGCCGTAGATTTTCCTTTTGAGCACGGAGGTCAGCGTGGAGGTCAGGATCGGCGTCGCGGACAGCCCGCGGGAACTCGTCGTGACCAGTGAGCTCAACCCGTCAGATGTTGAGGCTCTGGTGGCGGACGCGGTGTCCGGCAAGTCCAGTGTGCTGTCGCTGGTGGACGCCAAGGGTGCGCGGTTCGTCGTGCCCGCTGGCCGCGTCGCGTACGTGGAGATCGGCCCGCAGGACTCGCGCAAGGTCGGTTTCGGCGCCTGAAGCACTTGGAACGAAAGAGCCCCGGTCACGTTGACCGGGGCTTTTTCACTGTTCGGCAGGTTCTTCGATCTTGTACGGCGGTGTCGAGACGCCGCCGACCCGGTAGCGGCCCCACGGGTCGGGGTCGGTGAGCGTGCCCTCCGCCTCGCCGGTGGGCGTGCGCAGCACGGCGTTCCTGGCGCCGCCTTCGACGCGGGTCGTGACCTCGTCGTTCTGCTTCACGCGCCCGTACCAGTGGTAGCGGCCGTCGATCGGCTGGAAGTAGCCGCGTAGATCGACGTCGACCTTCACCTCGTCGGTTCCGAACGTCAGGGTGGCCTCGCCGGTGTAGCCCTCTTCGTCGTGCTCGCTCATCTAGTCCACCAATCGGAGTGGGGTGAGTGGCTTGGCCGGGTCTGCCTGGACGCCGGCCGAGCGCAGCAGCCCGTCGATGGCGTGCCAGATGATCGTGGCGAGGTAGTCGCTGAGGTTCGCGCGCGACATGGTCTGGCGGTCGAGCCACCAGTCGCCCGCGTTCTGCACCATGCCGACGAGCGCGTGCGCCCACGGCTCGGCGCCACCGGAGTCCATCTCGAACGCCCGCAGGTAGTCGCCGAGGATGCGCGCCAACGCGTTCGCGATGAGGTTCTTGTCCTCCTGCACGACGTCCTTCTCGACCGGACGGTCCACAAAGGACCCCTTCACCACGAACCGGTACAGGTTCGGGTTGTCCTCGATCACCGAGAGGTAGGCGTCGACGATCCGTTCGATGCGGTCGCGGATCGGCCCGTCCGCGGCGAGCGCGGGACCCATCCGTTCCATCAGCAGTTCGGTGGCTCGTTGCCCGACTGCCAGGTAGAGGTCCGACTTGTCGGTGAAGTGCCGGTACAGCACGGGTTTGCTGACGCCCGCCTCCGCGGCGACGTCCTCCATGCCGACGTCCGGGCCCTTCTTGGCCACAGCGGCGATCGTGGCCTCCACGAACTCCGCCCTGCGCTGCTCGCGATGCCCCTTCCAGCGTTCGCGTCGCGCGTCCGGCCCCTTGACAGTGCGTGCCATGTGACGCACGCTACCAGAAGTAACCGTTACCTCAAGTAACACTTACCGGGGAGGGCAACCGATGAGGGTCGCCGATCGGGAGAAGACGGCGGAGAGGCTGCTGAAGTCGTCCGCGGAGAAGTTCTACGACCCGGAAGTGGACATCGACTGGTCCGCTCCGCTGGTGGACGGGCTCTTCTACATCCCTGAACAGCGCATTTCTCTGTACGGCACGCCTCTCTACGAGTCGCTGTCTGATTCGCAGCGCATCGAGTTGTCGAAGCACGAGCTGGCCTCGATCGCGTCTGTCGGGCTGTGGTTCGAGCTGCTGTTGATGCAGATGCTGGTCAAGGTCGTCTACAACACCGATCCGACCTCCCGGCATGCCCAGTACGCGCTGACCGAGGTGGCTGACGAGTGTCGGCACTCGACGATGTTCGCTCGGCTGGTGGAGACGATCGGCTGCCCCGCTTATGGGCCCGTTCGTTCGACTCATCGGTTGGGGAAGTTGCTGCCGACCATCGGATACGGGCCGGCGATGTACGGGTCGATCCTGGTTGCCGAGGAGATCCTTGATCGGTTGCAGCGCGAGGCCATGAACGACGACACGATCCAGCCCATCGTGCGGATGGTCAACCGGATCCACGTGTTGGAAGAGGCCCGCCACGTGCGGTTCGCGCGTGAGGAGCTGTTGCGCGGGATGGGCGACCTGCGCGGGTTTGAGTTGCCTTACCAGAAGTGGCTGGTCGGGTACGTGTCGATGATGATCACGCGGACGATCATCAACCCTGCTGTGTACGCGGCCGTTGGGCTGGATGTGCGGGAGGCTCGGCGGCAGGCGCTGGGGAACCCGCGGTTCCAGGAGACCATTCGCTGGTCTGGGGAGCGGATCATGTCGTTCCTGGATGAGGCTGGACTTGTCGGGAAGCCCGGGATGCGGTCATGGCGTCGGTCGTTCTTGATCGGCTGAACGTTGTCACGTCGGGGTCTTCGTCCTCCGACGTGACTGCTGTTCTGTTGCACGGGTGGACCATGGATCACACGACTTGGGACCGCGTTGCTGCTGCGCTGCCTGGCCGGGTGGTGCGTTATGACGTGCGTGGTCATGGTCGTTCGCGTGGTGTCGGGTCGATCTCCGAGCTGGCCGACGATCTCGCGGCTGTGATTGAGGAGTTCGTGCCCACCGGGCGGGTTGTGCTGGCTGGGCACTCGCTCGGGGGCATGACGATCATGGCGTTGGCTGAGTCGCGGCCTGAGTTGTTCTCGCGCGTTTCGGGGGTGGCCCTTGTGGCCACTTCGTGCGGGGACCTGCCCCGGATGAACGCTGTTGAGCGGGTTGCCGGGAAGTGGCTGGTCAAGCGGTCGAAGGTCGGGTTCGGCCGCTTGATCACGCCTGGGTTGCGGGTGACGTTCGGGCGTCGGCCTCGGTGGGCTGATGTTCGGGCCGCTGCGGCTATGGCTGGGGCTACCAGCGGTGAGGCGTTCGTCGGGATTCGGGAGGAGTTGACTCGGCATCAGCGGCGGGAGGCGTTGGCGGTGCTGTCGAACATCCCGACTGTGGTGATGGCTGGGTCTTGGGACGTGCTCACGCCGATTCGGCACTCGCGGGTGTTGGCGGAGGCGTTGCCGTCTGCGGAGTTCGTGATCTATCCGAAGGCTGGGCACATGTTGCCGTTTGAACGGTCGGAGGATGTGGCTCGGAGGATTGCTGCGTTGATGTGAGTGGGGCGCGCCGGTTGCGTGGGTCGTCCCCCGGTTTCGTGACGGGACCACCTCACCCGGCCCGTGCGGGAAGAGCGGCTCGCCTTCGGCATCGCATAAGAGCGGCAGCCTTCGCCACCGAGGTCAGGCCGTGCCAAGGCGGCAGCCTTCGGTGCCGCCTTGCGCCCTAGGACAAGGTTGTCAGTGCTGGAGCGGGAAGCCGCCACCGATGCCGCGCCACGCCAGGTTCGAGATCAGCGCGACGGCGTCCTCCTTCGGCACCCGACGGTTGTCCGCGAGCCAGGACCGGGCTGTGACCTGCGACAACCCGACCAGGCCGACGGCCAGCAGGCGGGCGCGTTCCGGGTCCAGGCCTGCGTCGGCGGTGATGGTGTCGGTGATCGCGTCCACCGAGTCGGTGGTGGCGCGCTCCACGGCTTCCTGCACGGCCGGCTCGGAGCGCAGGTCGGACTCGAAGACCATGCGGAAGGCCTGGCCCTCGCCGTCCACGAAGTCGTAGAAGGCCGCCACGGCGGCGCGGACGCGGAGTTTGTTGTCCGTTGAGGAGGCGATTGCTGTGCGGACTCGGCCCACCAGCTCGTCCACATGGGACTCGAGCAGCGCCATGTAGAGCTCTAGTTTGCCGGGGAAGTGTTGGTACAGCACCGGCTTGGACACGCCCGCGCGTTCGGCGATCTCGTCCATCGCCGCGGCGTGGTAGCCGTTGGCGACGAACACGTCCTGCGCCGCTGCCAGCAGTTGCGCGCGGCGGGCGGTGCGCGGCAGTCGAACGCCCCTGCCTGCGGGTGCGCTCTGCGCCGTCTCCGTCATGGTGCCTCCAGCACGAGTCATCCGGCCGTCGGAGAGGGGTTGCCTGACCGAGGCGTGAGCGCAACCTTACTCGCTGGTAGCCCACATCCGGGAACCATCTGGGCGTTCTTTCCCGCATCCTGGTCTGGTGAGCACCCTGAATTCCGCCCCTTTGTCCACTGTCGCGCTCCCGCCGCTGGACAAGTCTCAGCCGCCGTGGCCCGGTGAGTTTCACCAGGTCGACGACCACGAGGTGCATGTCAGGGTGACTCCGGGGGAGGGGCCGCCTGCTGTTTACGTGCACGGGCTGGGTGGGTCCGCGACGAACTGGACGGACCTGGCTGCCCAGCTGAAAGAGCACGTCAGCGGATATTCGATCGACTTGCCGGGGTTCGGGCGGTCGGAGCCGATCCCCGGCTACGACTTCAGCCTGCCCACGCACGCGCGCACGGTGATCAAGTACATCGAGACGCTCAAGGAGCCCGTGCACCTGTTCGGCAACTCGATGGGTGGGGCGATTTCGGTCATCGCGGCCGCTACCAGGCCGGATCTGGTCAAGTCTCTCACGTTGGTCAGCCCGGCCGTGCCTGATCTGAGGCCGCGCCTGGACCGCATGTCGGATCCGCGGATGGCGCTCGCGGTGTTTCCGGTCATCGGGTCCAAGGTGCGCCGCGAGCTCGCGAAGCTGACCGCGCACGAGCGCACGAAGCAGATGCTGGACCTGTGCTTCGCCGACCCGAGCGTGGTGCCCGACCACCGCATCGAGGAGTCGATCAAGGAGAACGAGGAGCGCGCCCGGCAGAAGTGGGCCGGGCTGGCGCTCAACCGGAGCACGTTCGGGTTGATGCAGAGCTGGCTGACGCCAGGGCCGAAGTCGCTCTGGCGGATCTTGCCGCTGGTCAAGGCGCCCACGCTGGTGGTCTGGGGTGAGAACGACCGGCTGGTCAGCGTTCGGAAGGGGCCCCGCACGGCCCGGTTGTTGCCGAAGGGACGACTGCTGGTGCTTCCGAGGACGGGTCACGTCGCCCAGATGGAGCGGCCCGCCACCGTGGCCAGGGCCGTCCTGGGCATGTGGGAGGCGCTCGACCGACACACATGGTGAACAACGACGGCCATACGGGGGATGTGGGACCCTGGGCAACGTGAATCGCGCCCCCGAGCGAGGACGGACCGAACCTCCCGCTGACCGCTACCGCCGTGGCGCGCGCCGTACCAGCGCGGAACCGCTCGCCGCGGCTTGGGAGCCGGAGGGCACGGCCCAGCACCGGCGGCCTCGCAAGCGCGGTGTGAGGAAGCTCGTCGCCAACTACGGATGGCGCATTTACGCGATCCCGGTGCTGCTCGTGCTCACCGCGCTCGTCGTGCTCGACACGGTGCAGCCGAAGACGCCCGCGGCCGGTGGCAGCACGGCGGGTGGGTCGACGGACGTGGTGACCACCACTCCCGAAGCACCCGCGACCGAGGTTCAGGGGCAGAAGCCCAAGCTGGAGCTCCCCACCGCCGAGCTGCCCGCCGGGCCGGCGTTCTCCGAGAACGGCGTCGGCACGTGGCGCGCGATCGCGGGCGGCGGGGCGCGCGTGGGTGAGGGGAACGCGCGGACGTTCCGCAAGTACGCCATCGCCATCGAGGACGGCGTGCAGCCCGCCGACTACAACAACGACGACGCGGCGTTCGCGCGGACCGTCGAGGGGATCCTCTCCGACCCGCGCAGCTGGATCGGCACCAAGCAGGTCGCGCTGCAGCGGGTCGAGGCGAACCAGAACCCGGACTTCGTCGTCAGCCTGACCAGCACGAAGACGACGCACACGATCTGCGGCAAAGAGATCCCGTTCGAGACGTCCTGCTGGGACCAGCCCAGCAAGCGCGTGATCATCAACGTCGCCCGCTGGGTGCGCGGTGCCATGGCCTACGGGTCGGACATCCCCGGCTACCGGACCTACGTGATCAACCACGAGGTCGGTCACGCGCTGGGCAACAAGCACGCCGCGTGCGCGGAGAACGACGCGCCGGCGCCGGTGATGATGCAGCAGACCTTCGGCGTCGCGAACAACTTCGTGTCCGTGCTCAACGCCGGCCAGGACGTCGTGCCCGCGGACGGCAAGATCTGCAAGCCGAACCCGTTTCCCGCTGGCTGAGACGACTTTCCAACGAGGAAGAGTCCAGGCAGGGTAGGTGTTGTCTCGGATACAGAGGCATGCAGTTTCGTCGAGGAGGAGCAGATGGCGCTTCCGCCGCTCGTTGAGCCAGCCGCGGAGCTGACCAAGGAAGAAGTAGCGCGCTACAGCCGGCACCTGATCATCCCGGACGTCGGGGTGGACGGGCAGAAGCGGCTGAAGAACGCGAAGGTGCTCGTCGTCGGCGCGGGCGGTCTGGGCAGCCCGGCACTGCTGTACCTGGCCGCGGCCGGGGTCGGCACGCTCGGCGTCGTCGACTTCGACGTCGTGGACGAGTCGAACCTGCAGCGTCAGGTCATCCACGGTCAGTCCGACGTAGGCCGCCCGAAGGCCGAGTCCGCGCGTGACTCCGTCGCCGAGATCAACCCGTTCGTCAAGGTCGTGCTGCACCAGACGCACCTCAACTCCGAGAACGCGCTGGACATCTTCCGCGACTACGACCTGATCCTCGACGGCACCGACAACTTCGCCACGCGCTACCTGGTGAACGACGCCGCGGTGCTGCTGGGCAAGCCGTACGTCTGGGGTTCGATCTTCCGGTTCGAGGGCCAGGTCAGCGTCTTCTGGGAGGACGCCCCGGACGGCCAGGGCCTGAACTACCGCGACCTCTACCCGGAGCCGCCGCCTCCCGGCATGGTCCCGTCGTGCGCCGAGGGCGGCGTGCTGGGCGTGCTGTGCGCATCGATCGGCTCGATCATGGTCACCGAGGCGATCAAGCTGTTGACGGGCATCGGCGACCCGCTGCTGGGCCGTCTGATGGTCTACGACGCGCTGGAGATGTCGTACCGGACCATCAAGATCCGCAAGGACCCGGAGTCGCCGAAGATCACCGAGTTGATCGACTACGAGGCGTTCTGCGGTGTCGTGTCCACGGACGCGCAGCAGGCGGCCGCGGGCAACACGATCACGCCGCTCGAGCTCAAGCACAAGCAGGAGTCCGGTGAGGACTTCCTGCTGGTGGACGTTCGTGAGCCGCACGAGTACGAGATCGTGAAGATCCCCGGCTCGGTGCTGATCCCGAAGGACCGGATCCTGTCCGGCGAGGCGTTCTCCGAACTGCCGCAGGACAAGCCGCTCGTGCTGCACTGCAAGTCCGGTGCTCGTTCGGCGGAAGCGCTCGCGGCGCTGCACAAGGCGGGCTTCAAGGACGCCGTGCACGTCGGCGGTGGAGTACTGGCGTGGGCCCGCGAAGTCGACCCGTCGCTCCCGACCTATTAAACGATGAAGCGAACCTTCCTCCACTTGAGGTGGAGGAAGGTTCCCTTCATCGCAAAAGGGTTGGGCCAAGTGGGTGGTGGGATGGATCACGGCGTGTCGCGTTCCGCCAACCGGGTGGTCTGAGCAGGTAGCGTGCCGGACCGTGACCCGCACCCCCGAACCGCCCCCAGCGCACGTGCGTGCGGCGTTCGGGGCACGTGACGCCGATCCGGAGCTCATCGACGGCGGCCCCGCGTGGCGCTGCGGTGACGCCACCATCCGGCCCGCGCCCAAGCCGGCCGAAGCCACCTGGATCGCCAAGACCCTCGACGGCCTGGACGTGCCGCACCTGCGCATCGGCCGCCCGCTCAGATCCACCGACGGGCGCTATGTGGTCGGCGGCTGGTCTGCCACCAAGTTCCTCGCCGGACGTGCCGAAGCTCGCCACGACGAGGTCATCGCCGTCGCGCAACGGCTGCACCAGGCCACGGCCGAGCTGCCGAAGCCCAGGTTTCTCGACTCCCGCACGGATGTGTTCGCCGTCGCCGACCGCAAGGCGTGGGGCGAGGAGGACGTGCCGCTCGACGCCGATCTCGGCGGACGGCTGTTCGAGCTGCTCAAGGAGACGCAGAAGCCGCTGAACCTCAAGCCGCAGGTCGTGCACGGCGACCTGTTCGGCAACGTGCTGTTCGCGGGCGACGCTCAGCCGGCCGTCATCGACTTCACCGCGTACTGGCGTCCGGCCGAATGGGCCGCCGCGGTGATCGCGGTGGACGCCGTCGCGTGGGGTGGCGCGGATCCCGGGCTCTTCCACAGGTGGAGCCACCAGGCCGAGTGGGAGCAGGCGCTGGTGCGCGCGACGCTGTTCCGGCTGGCCGTGCACGCGTTGCACCCGTTGTCAACCTCACAGTCCTTTGCGGGCTTGGAACGAGCTGCTCACCACGTCACCGCACTGCTCTGAGCTGACAACTTTCCACGTTCGAAACATTGCAGAGCATCGGGTTAACGCGCGCTTCTTAGCGTCAGCGGCGTGACCCATTGCCCCTACTGCGCGCTGCAGTGCTCCATGAGCGTCATCGACGGCCAGGTGACCCCTGGTCCCGGTGGGCTGTGCCAGAAGGGCTGGACGGCAGGAGAGCTGCTGCGCCATCCAGGCCGCCTCACCACGCCGCTGATCCACGGCGAGCCTGCCTCGTGGGACGAGGCACTGGACTTCGTCGCCGCCCGCATCCGGTCCTACGAGCCCGACGAGGTCGCCGTGTTCGGCGGCGGCGGGCTGACCAACGAGAAGGCGTACCTGCTCGGCAAGTTCGCGCGGGTCGCCCTGAAGACCTCGCAGATCGACTACAACGGCCGGTTCTGCATGTCGTCGGCCGCCGCCGCGGGCAACAAGGCGTTCGGGCTCGACCGCGGTCTGCCGTTCCCGCTGACGGACCTGCGCTCCGCCGACACGGTGCTGCTGGCCGGCTCCAACCCGGCCGAGACGATGCCGCCGTTCCTGCGGCATCTGGAGGGCGCGCGGCTGATCGTCATCGACCCGCGCCGCACGCCGACCGCCGAGCGCGCGACGTTGCACCTGCAGCCCGCGCCCGGCACGGACCTGGCGCTGGCACTGGGGTTGCTGCACACGGCGGTCATCGAGGGCGTGATCGACAAGGAGTACATCTCCGAGCGCACCAGCGGTTTCGACGACGCCTGGCGGATCGCCGCCGCGTGGTGGCCCGAGCGCACCGAACGCGTCACGGGTGTGTCCGCCGCCGATCAACGCGCTGCCGTGCACATGCTCGCGGGGCGGTCGTACATCCTGACGGGGCGCGGCACCGAGCAGCACGCGTCCGGCACCGACAACGTCTCGGCGTGGATCAACCTGGCTCTCGCGCTGGGTCTGCCCGGCCGCGCCGGCTCCGGTTACGGGTGCCTGACTGGCCAGGGCAACGGTCAGGGCGGGCGCGAGCACGGGCAGAAGGCCGACCAGCTGCCGGGCTATCGGAAGCTCGACGATCCCGTTGCGCGCCAGCACATCATGAAGATCTGGGGCGTCGACTGGTTGCCGGGAGTGGGGCGCAGCGCGTACGAGCTGCTCGACGCCGACGACCTCAAGGCGATGCTGGTGTTCGGCAGCAACCCGGTCGTGTCGGCACCACGGGCTTCCGGGGTCGCTGACCGGTTGCGAGCGCTGGACCTGTTGGTGGTGGCGGACTTCGTGATGTCGGAGACCGCCGCGATGGCCGACGTCGTGTTCCCGGTGACGCAGTGGGCCGAGGAAGACGGCACGATGACCAACCTCGAAGGCCGGATCATCAGGCGCCGCAAGGCACTCGACCCACCGGCCGGGGTGCGCAGCGACCTGCACCTCATCCACGGGCTGGCCGCGCGGCTCGGTTGCGCGGAGAAGTTCCTGACCGAGCCGAAGGAAGTCTTCGAGGAGCTGCGGCGGGCGTCTGCCGGTGGGCCTTCCGACTACTCCGGCATCACCTACGAACGGCTCGACGCCGAGCAGCTGCACTGGCCGGTGCCGTCGGTCGAACATCCAGGCACACCAAGGCTTTTCCTCGACCGGTTCGCGCACGCCGACGGCCTCGCGCGCTTCATCCCGGTCGACCACCGCGGTCCGGCCGAGCCGCCGGACGAGGAGTTCCCGTTGCAGGCCACCACAGGGCGGGTCCTGCAGCACTACCAGTCGGGTGCGCAGACACGGCGGATCGGCGAGCTGATGAAGGCAGTTCCTGAGATGTACGTGGAAATGCACCCGGACACGGCTTCACGAGCAGGGCTGGTTTCCGGTGAGCCCGCGCACGTCGTGTCCAGGAGGGGAACGGTGACTGCCGTGGTCCGGTGCGTGCAGAGCATGCGCGCCGACGCGGTGTTCCTGCCGTTCCACTTCCCCGGTGAGGGGCGGGCGAACCTGCTCACCAATCCCGCGCTCGATCCCACGAGCCGGATGCCCGAGTTCAAGGTCTGCGCGGTGCGATTGGAGCGGGCATGCGACGAATCGTGATCGTTGGCTACGGCATGGCGGGTGCGCGGCTGGCGGATGAGCTGCGCCGCCGCGACCAGGACATCTCCATCACCATCATCGGTGCCGAGCCGCACGCCGCGTACAACCGCGTGCTGCTCTCGACAGTCGTCGCCGGGAGCATGACACCGGAGTCGACACGGCTGCACGACGAGAAGTGGGCTGCGGAGCACAACATCGACCTGCGCCTGGGGCAGGAAGTTCGCGAGATCGACCGGGACAACCGCACGATCGACGGGATTCCCTACGACGCACTGGTCCTCGCCACGGGCAGCACCCCCTGGGTCCCGCCCGCCGAAGGCCTCCTGGAGGACGGCAAGCTCGCCCCCGGCGTCGTCGCCTTCCGCACCCTCGACGACTGCGCGGAGATCGAGGCCAAGGCCCACAAGGGCGCACCCGTGGTCGTCCTCGGCGGCGGCCTCCTGGGCATCGAGGCCGCCCGCGGCCTGGCCGGACGTGGCTGCCTGGTCACCGTGGTCCACCCCGTCGGCCACCTCATGGAACGCCAGCTCGACCCCGGCGCCGGCGGTGTCCTCGCCCGCACGCTGGGCCAGCTCGGCATCGAGTTCCGCCTCAACGCACTGGCCTCCAAGTACCTGCCCGGCGACGGCCTGATCCTCGACGACGGCACCCACGTGCCCGCCGAGCTCGTGGTCGTCTCCGCAGGTGTGCGCGCCGAAACGTCGTTGGCCGTCAATGCAGGCCTCGAAGTCGACCGCGGCATCATCGTGGACGACGCCCTGCGCACCAGCGATCCCCGCATCCACGCGATCGGCGACTGCGCGCAGCACCCCGGCACGGTGTCCGGTCTCGTTCAACCCGCGTGGGACCAGGCCGCCGTGCTCGCCGACCGCCTGACCGGCGCGAACCCGGCGTCGCGCTACCGCGGCACTTCCGTTGTGACGCGGTTGAAAGCGCGTGACGTGGATCTCGCCGCGTTGGGTGACGTGCACACCGACGTCGACTGCCCGGACTCGGAAGTCCTGTGCTTCCAGGAACCTTCCCGCGGCCGGTACGCGAAGCTCGTGCTGCGTGACGACCGGGTCGCCGGCGCGATCGTGCTGGGCGCACCGGACGCGGCCGCCACGATCACTCAGCTCTACGACCGCGGCATCCCCGCGCCGACCGACCGGCTGGCGTTGCTGCTGGGCCGTGCACTGCCCGCGGAGGCCGCGTCACCTGCCGATCTTCCGTCCAGTGCGGTGATCTGCCGGTGCAACACCGTCTCCAAGGGACAGATCGTCTCTGCCTGGCGTGCGGGCGCGGAGACCGTGCCCGAGATCGCCCAGGCCACCCGCGCGACCACCGGTTGTGGTGGGTGCAAGGACGCTGTGTGCGGGCTCGTTGACTGGCTGTCGGCCTCACAACCGCAGATCGCGTGATGTGCGGCGGAGTTGCCTCCGCCGTCATCCCCCAGAACCCCTCGGTAATGCGCGGTTCTTAGCTTTTTCGGCAACCGCCGACCCCTGTGGAGGACACACATGAGCCGCTGGATCGAGCACTGGGAGCCGGAGAAGCCCGAGTTCTGGGAGAGCACCGGCAAGCGAGTTGCGCGCAAGAACCTCATCTTCTCCATCCTCGCGGAGAATCTCGGGTTCAGCGTGTGGGTGCTGATGAGCATCGTGGTCGTGAGTCTCGGCTCGGTCGGCTTCAACTTCAGCGTCGGCCAGCAGTTCTGGCTGCTGATCGTGCCGAACCTCATCGGTGCCGCGCTGCGGGTGCCGTACACCTTCGCGGTGCCGAAGTTCGGCGGACGGTTGTGGACCACGATCAGCGCCGGACTGCTGCTGATTCCGTGCGCGATGCTCACCTACGCCGTGACGACGCCGGGCACGCCGTACTGGTTCTTCCTGCTCACCTCGGCCGCGATGGGTCTGGGTGGCGGCAACTTCTCGTCGTCGATGGCCAACATCTCGTTCTTCTACCCGGAGGGCAAGAAGGGCCTGGCGCTCGGCCTGAACGCGGCCGGCGGCAACCTCGGCGTCGCGATCACACAGCTCATCGTGCCGATCGTGATCACCATCGGTACCGGGATCCACCTCGCGTACGCCGCGCTGATCTGGATGCCGTTCATCCTGATCGCCACCGCCTGTGCGTGGTTCTTCATGGACAGCCTCACCCAGGCCAAGCCGGACGGGCAATCGTACAAGCTGGCCATGTCCAACAAGCACACCTGGGTGATGTCGTTCCTGTACATCGGCACGTTCGGGTCGTTCATCGGGTACTCGTTCGCGTTCCCGTCGCTGATCAAGATCAGCTTCGTGGACTACAAGAGCTTTGTGGCGCTGGCCTTCCTCGGCGCGCTGATCGGCTCCATCGCCCGTCCGGCCGGCGGGTGGCTGGCTGACCGGATCGGCGGCGCGAAGGTGACGCTCTGGACGTTCGTCGGGCTCGGACTGGGCACGATCGGCGTCATGACCAGCGTGGACATGAAGAGCTTCCCGCTGTTCTTCACCTCGTTCATCGCGCTGTTCATCCTGGCGGGCGTCGGCAACGGCTCGACCTACCGGATGATCCCGGCGATCTTCAAGACGCAGTCGGACGACGACAAGTCGGCCAAGCGGCAGGCAGCCGCGGTGGTCGGCATCGCGGGCGCGGTCGGCGCGGCCGGTGGCGTGCTGGTGAACCTCGTCTTCAAGTTCTCGCTGGAGGGCAGCAAGACGCTCACGCCCGCGCTGACCGCGATCCTCGTCTTCTACGGGCTGTGCCTGGTCACCACGTGGTGGTTCTACCTGCGGCGCACCGTGTTCGCGGAGCGTCCTTCGCTCGCCTACGCGGGCGTGTGACGCACACCGCGCTGAGCTGCGGAGAGAGTTTCCTTTAACAGCCGCGAAATGTTGCGGACCTTGGGATGACACGCCGCCCGGTGAGCATACCGGGTGAAGGAGGTATCGCCCGATGGCAGAAACAACGCAGACCTTGGTCGTGATCGGTAACGGCATGGTCGGCCACCGGCTCGTTGAGATCCTCCGCGACTCGTCCTGGCGGATCGTGGTGTTCGGCGAGGAATCCCGGCCCGCGTACGACCGGGTCGCGCTGTCGTCCTATGTGGACACGTGGAGCTCCGCCGACCTGGAGCTCACGCCGTTGACCGGCTGTGAGCTCCGGCTCGGCGAGAAGGCCGTGTCCGTTGACCGGGAACGCCGTGTGGTGGTCGGTGCTTCCGGCATCGAGGTGGAGTACGACGCGCTCGTGCTGGCCACCGGCTCGGTGCCGTTCGTGCCACCGGTTCCCGGTCGCGATCTGCCCGGATGCCACGTCTACCGGACCATCGACGACCTGGACGACATCCGGGCGACCGTCGAGGCCGCCGACCGGCCCGGCCGCCACTCCGGCATGGTGCTCGGCGGTGGCCTGCTCGGGCTCGAGGCGGCCAACGCGTTGCGCGGCATGGGAGTCTCGCCGCACGTCGTGGAGCTGGCGCCGCGGCTGATGCCGATCCAGGTCGACGAAGGTGGTGCCGGGCTGCTGAAGCGGCTGGTCGAGAAGCTCGACCTGACCGTGCACACCGGGACCTCCGCCTCCTCCATCGAACGCGACGGCGCGCGGTTGATCGCCAAGCTGGCCAACGGGGTCGAGCTCGACCTCGACGTGGTCGTGTTCAGTGCGGGCATCCGGCCGCGCACCGATCTGGACCTGGGGCTGGAGCTGGGGCCGCGTGGCGGGTACCTCGTCGACGCCGCCTGCCGGACCGCGGACCCCCGGGTGTTCGCGATCGGTGAGTGCGCCGCGGTCGAGGGCGTGGCCTACGGGCTCGTGGCGCCTGGTTATGCCATGGCCGAGGTGGTCGCGGACCAGCTCGACGGTGGCGCGAAGACGTTCCCCGGAGCCGATGTCTCCACGAAGCTGAAGCTGCTCGGTGTGGACGTGGCGTCGTTCGGCGACGCGCACGCCACCACCGAGGGTGCGCTGGAAGTCGTGGTGAACAACGCGGTCGCCGGCACCTACAGCAAGCTCGTGGTGTCGGATGACGCTCGCACGTTGCTCGGTGGGGTGCTTGTCGGTGACGCCTCCGCCTATGGGTCGTTGCGGCCGTTGGTGGGCCGGGAGGTTCCGGCGGCCCTGCTGCAGCCCGGTGGGGCTGTGGACGTCGAGATGCCCGCGGACGCACAGGTTTGCTCGTGCCACGCGGTGACCAAGCAGACGGTCACCGACGCGATCCAGTCCGGGGTCGCCTGCGACATCGCCGAGCTCAAGGCGTGCACGAAGGCCGGCACGGGCTGTGGCTCGTGCGTGCCGATGCTGAAGAAGTTGCTGACCGACTGCGGTGTCGAGCAGTCCAAGGCGTTGTGCGAGCACTTCACGTACTCGCGGGCGGAGCTTTTCGAGATCATCCGGGCGACCCGGATCACGACGTTCACGGCGTTGATCGAGAAGCACGGCACCGGGCGCGGCTGCGACATCTGCAAGCCCGCGGTGGCCTCGATCCTGGCGTCGCTGGGCAACGGGCACATCCTGGGTACCGAACAGGTCTCGTTGCAGGACACCAACGACAAGTTCCTGGCGAACCTGCAGCGCAACGGCACGTACTCGGTCGTGCCGCGCATCCCCGGCGGTGAGATCACGCCGGAGAAGCTGATCGTCATCGGCGAGGTGGCTCGCGACTACGGCCTCTACACGAAGATCACCGGTGGCCAGCGCATCGACCTGTTCGGTGCGACCGTCGACCAGTTGCCCGAGATCTGGCGTCGTTTGGTCGACGCGGGCTTCGAGTCCGGTCACGCGTACGGCAAGGCGTTGCGCACGGTCAAGTCCTGCGTCGGCACGACCTGGTGCCGTTACGGCGTGCAGGACTCGGTCGGGCTCGCCATCGAGCTGGAGCTGCGGTACCGGGGACTGCGGTCGCCGCACAAGCTCAAGTCCGCTGTCTCGGGGTGCGCCCGCGAGTGCGCCGAGGCTCGTGGCAAGGACTTCGGCGTGATCGCGACCGAGAACGGCTGGAACCTGTACGTCGGCGGCAACGGCGGCTTCACGCCTCGCCACGCCGATCTGCTGGTGTCCGATGTGGACACTTCGGAGCTGATCAAGATCATCGACCGGTTCCTGATGTTCTACATCCGCACGGCGGACCGGTTGCAGCGCACGTCGGCGTGGCTGGAAGGGCTCGACGGCGGGCTTGAGCACCTGCGTGAGGTCGTGGTCGACGACAAGCTCGGCATCTGCGACGAGCTCGAGGCCGCGATGGCGGCGCACGTCGACGACTACGCCGACGAGTGGCGTGGTGTGTTGGAGGACCCGGAGAAGCTGGCGCGGTTCACGTCGTTCGTGAACGCGCCGGGTACGCCGGATCCGACGATCTCGTTCCGCGCTGAGCGCGGTCAGCGCGTTCCTGTCCAGCTCGGGATTCCGGAGGTCGTCAGGTGACCGTCGTCTGTGACTTTGAGGTGTTGCGTCCGGAGCAGGGTGTGGCGGCGTTGCTGCCCGACGGCTCGCAGGTGGCGGTGTTCCTGACCGCCGATGGTTCATTGCACGCGTTGGACAACATCGACCCGTTCAGCGGCGCGGCGGTGCTGTCGCGCGGCATCGTGGGCGACCGCGGTGGCGTTCCCGTCGTGGTGTCGCCGGTCTACAAGCAGGCGTTCGAGCTGGCGACCGGCAAGTGCCTGGACGAGCCGTCCGTGTCTGTCGCGGTGCACCGGGTGCGCGTGCGTGACGGTGTCGTGGAGCTGACATGAACGGGCCGTTGGCGGGCTTCACGATTGGCGTCACCGCTGCCCGTCGCGCCGACGAGCTCATAGCTCTGCTGGAACGCAAGGGTGCGTCCGTGATCCACGGTCCGGCGATCCGCATCCTGCCGCTGCCCGACGACGCGGAACTGCACCAGGCCACGTCGCGGCTGGTCTTGGCGCCGGTCGACGTCGTCGTCGCCACCACCGCGATCGGGTTCCGCGGGTGGTTCGAAGCCGCCGAGGGGTGGGGGCTGGCCAGCCGTCTGCACCGCGCCATGGAGGGTGCCGTGGTGCTGCCACGAGGCCCGAAGGCCAAGGGCGCGGTGCGGGCGGCCGGGCTGGTCGAGACCTGGTCGCCGACGTCGGAGTCGAACGCCGAGCTGCTGCAGTACCTGTTGCGGATGGGTGTTGCCGGCAAGCGGGTCGCTGTTCAGCTGCACGGGGAGCCGTTGCCGGACTTCGTGGGGAGTCTGCGGGCCGCTGGGGCTGATGTGGTCGAGATTCCGGTTTATCGGTGGGAGCCGCCGGCTGACATCGCGCCGTTGGACCGGTTGATCGATGCGGTGCTGGCTGGGCAGGTCGATGCTTTGACGTTCACCAGTGCGCCGGCTGCTTCGTCGGTGCTGCGGACGGCTGGCGAGCGGTACGGCGATCTGGTGGAGGCGTTGCGGCGCAACGTTCTTGTGGTCGGGGTCGGGGCCATTACCGCTGGGCCGTTGGTGGCTGCTGGGATTCCGGTCGTGCAGCCTGTGCGGTCTCGGATCGGGTCGATGGTTCGTGAGCTGACTGTAGAGCTGCCTGCGCGGGCTACTCGGTTGCGGATTGCCTCGCGGGACATGGAGATGCGGGCTCAGGCTGTTGTGATCGATGGTGAGTTGCGGCCTGTTGCTCCTGCGCCGATGGCTGTGTTGCGGACACTTGTGGCTGCTCGGGGTCGGGTTGTTTCTCGGCAGGACTTGTTGGCTGCCTTGCCTTCTGGCGGTGAGGAGCACGCCGTTGAGACTGCTATTGGGCGGTTGCGGACGGCTTTGGGATCGCCGCAGATGGTTTGCACGGTGGTCAAGCGCGGTTATCGACTTGCCATGGAGCCTGTATGAAGCTGGTGTTGGCGTTTCACGGCACTCGTGATCCTCGTGGGGTTGTGGTGTGCGAGGAGATCGCGGATCTGGTGCGACCTCAGGTCGACGTGCCCGTCGAGGTTGCTTATGCCGATGTTCGGCAGCCGGACGTCCGGTCTGTTGTGGACGGGCCCTGTGTTGTTGTGCCGGCGTTTTTGGCTGCTGGGTATCACGTTCGGAAGGACATTCCCGAGCAGATCGGGCGGCGGTCGGATGTTGTGTTGACGTCGCCGCTTGGGGTGGATGCGGTGCCTGCCGTTCGGGATCGGTTGGCTGAGGCCGGGTTTCGGCGTGGGGACGCGTTGGTGCTGGCTGCTGCCGGGTCGTCGGATGCTCGGGCGCTTGCTGATGTTCGGCGGGCTGCTGGGATGTTGGGGGCTTCGGGCGTTGGGTATGTAGCTACTGCTACGCCTCGGGTGGCCGATGTGGTTGCTTCGTTGCGGGGTGGTGGGCGGCGGGTGGCCGTTGCGTCCTGGTTGTTGGCGCCTGGGGTGTTTCACTCGTCGCTTGCCGACTGCGGGGCGGATGTTGTTTCTGCACCTGTTGGGGCGCATCCTCTTGTGGTTGATGCGTTGGTGCGTAAGTACTTCGCGGCTTTGGCTTTGGTTCGGGCGTCTGCCTGAGGGGCGCGCTCTTTGCGTGGGTCGTCCCCGGTTGCGTTGGCGGGCGCCGGTTTGTTGTCCGTAGGTGGGCGCGTTGCGTGCTTATGCGCCGGTTGCTTTCCGGGGCGCCGCCCCAGACCCCGCCAATCTGATCAAAGACCGGCCAGCGCCGCGGGCGGGTTGATGGCACGCCTGTTGCTCAGGGCGGCTGCCTGTTGCGTAGGTGCTTGCGTTGGTGGGGTGGTCCCGTCACGAGCCGCGCCTGAGCGACCCACACCCACTCCTGGGCGCGGCGAACGATCGGGCACGACTCGTGACGGGACCACTCCACCCGGCCCGTACGGGAAGGACGGCTCGCCTTCGGCATCGCATAAGAGCATCGGGCTCACCCAGTGCGTAAGGGCGGGGCGGCTCGCCTTCGGCTTCGTTTACCAGAGGCCTTCTGGCTCGGTGGTTTCCTTGCGGGCGTCTTCCCAGCGGTACTCGCGGAGGTTCACCTTGCCGTCGAGGTTCGGGACGCCCTCCTCGTGCAGCATCTGGAGTTGCGTCTCGCGGAGGTGAGGTGCGCAGGTGCCGTCCGCCTTCAGCACGCGTTGCCACGGCAGGTCGTGGCCGTCCTCGTTGAGGATGCGGCCTACCAGCCGTGGCGACGGTGCTTTGGCCAGGTCGGCGATGTCGCCGTAGGTGGCGACACGGCCTCGGGGGATGGCCTTGATGAAGTCGCGGACCCGCTCGTGGATCTCCTCGTCCATCAGGCCAGCTTAGTCAGATGCCCTTTGACCACTGGGCGACTGCGGAGTGGTAATCGGGGGCGTTCGGGGCGTAGTTGATGGAGTGGCCGTAGCCGTTCAGGACGTAGGTGTCGAGGCGGGGGACTGCTGGGAAGAACTGACCCTCGTCGGCCTTCAGGGCGGCGGCGGAAGAGCAGTCGCTGCCCATGAGGGGGAGGCCGGAGCTGCAGAAGTGGGTGTCGTTGCCCACGACGATCATCACGGGGACGGTGATGTTGCGGGAGATCGGGATGATCACGGTGTTCAGGAGGATGGTGTCCACGGCTTCCGTTACGGCGAAGACGTCCTTCGTGGACTCGTCGAACGAGATGGCTCCGGAGACCAGTGGGCCCGGCTTGTGGAACGAGTTGTAGCGGGTGTCCGGCATCGTGGTCAGGTAGCCGAGGTCCAGGCGGGCCGGGATCATGTTGGCCAGTACCGGGACGACGGTCACGTAGTTCATCTTGTGCGTGAAGCCGGTTACCAGGACGCCGTCCACGTCGTGGTAGGTGCCTGCCTCGATCATGGCCATCGCGGAGCCGATCGAGTGGCCCGCGACGATCACCTTGGAGAAGCGGGGCTTCAGGGTCTTGATGACCTGGTGGACGGCGCTGGCCTGGGTGGAGGCGGTGACCAGGGCGCTGAGGGGCTTGGAGCTCTTGCCGGTGCCCAGGCGGTCCAGGGCCAGGGTGGCGATGCCTGCGGCGTTCTGGGAGCGGACGTAGGAGCGGGTGCTCGGGTCGTAGCCGATGTCCCAGTACGTGTTGTCGTAGGTGCCGCCGGGGATCAGGACCTGCACGGTTTGCGCGCCGGTGGGCACGCAGAGCTTGCCGTACATGGTTTCCTGCGACTGGATCAGTGGTGTGAGGCCTACGGAGACCGGGGTGTTGACGTCCTGGCAGCTCACCGCGGCCGTGGCCGGTGTCGGGGTGAGCGTGATTCCGGTGGCGAGCAGTGCCGCGGCGCACAACCGGCGGAAACGCATGGGGGTACTACCTCCAACTAGTTGCGGGGAACGGCCTTCATGAGCAGGCCGTTGGGGTACGGGGCGGACGTGAACTTCACGCGCGCCGGACGGGTGGGGGCGAGACGCCACTGCTGCGCGACTGTTGCGAGCGTGATGACGATCTCGGTGTGGGCGAAGGTGTTGCCCAGGCATTGGCGGTTGCCGCCGCCGAACGGGATGAACGCGCCGCGTGGCAGGCCGGAGACGAAGTCAGGTGTCCAGCGGTCCGGGTCGAAGCGGTCCGGCGCTGGGAAGTAGCGCGGGTCGTGGTGCAGGGCGTGCGGGCTGACGATCACCTCGGCGCCCGCAGGTAGCTGGACGTCGCCCAGTTGGACGTCCACTAGCGTTCGGCGCATCACGAACCAGATCGGGTACATGCGCAGGGTTTCCTGCACGATCTGCTCGGTGCAGGTCAGGGAGGCGATGTCGGCGGCTGTCACCGGGCGGCCGCCCAGCACGGAGTCGATCTCGGCGTGCAGGCGGTTTTCGATCTCGGGGTTGTTGCCGACCTCGTACAGGGCCCAGGCGAGGGCGATCGCGGTGGTCTCGATGCCCGCGGTGAGCAGGGTCAGGACCTCGTCGTAGGTCTGTTCGTCGGTCATGCCCGCTAAGAGCAGCATCGAGAGCACGTCGCCGTGGTCGGTGCCGTCGGCGCGCCAGCTCTCGATCACTTCCAGCACAACGGCTTTCATGCGTGCGATGGCGGCGTCGAATTCGCGGTTACCTGGAATCGGGAGCTTCTCGACGAACGACGGGGAGAGCGCGCGGATCATGCCCTGCTGGATGACGGTGAAGATCGACCGGCGGACCTCCTCGACGGCGCGTTTGCCGATTTCGGTGGAGAAGAGCGCCTCGCCGACGATGGTGACCGCGAGCTCCTGCATGTCGTTCTCGATGACGCGGATCTCGCCGGGTTGCCACCGCGCAACCAGCGCAGCAGCGGCACGAGCCATCGTCGAGGCATAGTTCTCGATCCGTTCCCGGTGGAACGCCGGCTGCATCAAGCGGCGCTGGCGCAGGTGGTGGTCGCCGTTCGACAGGAGCAGTCCGGTTCCCAGGTACGGCTGGAACTTGTCGAACATCGCCCCCTTGCGAAACTTGGACCCTTGCGACACAAGCACTTCGTAGGTGAGCGAAGGATCGGTGACGAAGTAGGCGTGCAACGGGCCGAGGTCCAGGCGCACGACCTCGCCGTGCTCGTGCAGCGCGTCGGTGAACTTGGCGCGCTGGGAGAGCATCGCCGGGGTGTGCCCGAGTAACGGCCAGCGGTGGGGAGCCACCGGGACGGGCATTCGGGCTCCTGAGGAGTTCGGCCGAATGGGGACGGACCACCCTAGGAGCCGTTTGGGGGAAGACGACAGTGCCTGATCGGGTGGTTCCCGGTCACTCTGTTGGTGCAGTGCGCGAGCCTCGCGGGTGACTAAGCTCGTGCGTCATCCCCGATCGCCACGAACCGAAGAGGTGTTTCCCGTGGCAGAGACCCAGGACTGGGTTCCTCTCGGCATCGACACCAACGTGCCGAGCATGGCCCGCGTCTACGACTACATCCTCGGTGGCGCGCACAACTTCGCCGCCGACCGGCAGGTCGGTTCCCAGATCGAGAAGCTCGTGCCGGGGCTGCCCAGCGTCGCCCGGCTCAACCGGCGGTTCCTCGGCCGCGCGGTGAACTTCCTGATGGACCAGGGGATCCGCCAGTTCCTCGACATCGGTTCGGGCATCCCGACCGTCGCGAACGTGCACGAGGTCGCGCAGGAACGCGACCCGGAGGCGCGCATCGTCTACGTCGACAAAGACCCGGTCGCGGTGGCGCACAGCGAACTCATGTTGTCCGGCAACAAAAATGCCGGCGTCGTACAGGCCGACATGCGCGACCCGGACGCGGTGCTCGCGAGCCCCGAGCTGCAGCGGTTGCTGCGCTTCGACGAGCCGATCGGCCTGTTGATGCTGCTCATGCTGCACTGGGTGCCGGACGAGGACGACCCGCACAAGCTCGTCGCCCGTTACCGCGACGCGTTGCCCGCCGGCAGCTTCATCGTCATGACGCACGTCAGTGAGGACCAGGCGGACCAGAAGGTCGACCAGGCGGTCGACGTCGTCAACCGCAGCAAGAGCGACCAGATGACCATGCGCACACATGGCCAGGTCAACGCGTTGTTCGACGGGTTCGAGCTGGTGGAGCCGGGTCTGGTCGGCTGCGGCGAGTGGAGGCCGTCCGGGCCTGGTGACATCGCGGACGAGGCGGCGATGAACATGTTCTTGTACGCTGGTGTTGGTCGTAAGGACTGAAACCACCCTGTAGTGTCGGAGGTTCACTCCGTTGGCGCAGCGGGCGTCGACTACCGGTAGGTAAACTGCCGAACACTCTTCAACCCATACAGGGCAACGGGAATGACGAAACCAAGCCGAAGACCCGATGCCGCTCCACCTCCGGACAACGCCGCCGTCCGCGCCCGAGAAG
Source organism: Lentzea alba (assembly GCF_047445655.1). GTDB lineage: Bacteria > Actinomycetota > Actinomycetes > Mycobacteriales > Pseudonocardiaceae > Lentzea > Lentzea alba_A. Next base: position 60,333 of record NZ_JAJAEG010000019.1, on the reverse strand, counting down.
CCTTGGCGCGCAAGTGGAGCTACCTGCTCAGCAGTGTCGTGATGGTCGCGCTGAGCAGGGACGAGCTGGACGCCGAACTGGGCGCCCAGCTCGATGTGTTGTGTGCGGCGCTGCACAACGAGCCGTTCGACCCTGCTCCGTTCGAGGAGGTGGGCGAGCGACTCGTCGCTCTCGGCTACGTCAACGAGCCCGGACTCCGGCGCACCGTCGACGTGCTGGGAAAGGGCTTGCTCGGGCTGGAGGAGTTCAGCGCGATCGAGCACCACCCGGTGCGCGTGGTCGGTGGAGTCGGTGCGCTGACCGCCGGGTACTCGGCGGCTCGCGGACGCTCGATCCTCGACCAGCAGGAGAGCATGCAGCGGTCGCTGTTGAAGGCTGCCCGCGACGCGCAGTGGGACCAGCGGCAGAGCGAGGCCAAGTTCGCCGGCATCGCGATCTCGTCGACGAACGGCATCCTGATCGTCGGCCTCGACGGGAACGTGGTGTGGGCCAACGAGGCGATCGGCGACATCCTCGGCCGCCGCCCGGAACCCGGCACCCGGCTCATGGAGCTCGTCGCACCGAGCTCGATCGTGGTCTTCCGCGAGATGATGGAGAAAGTCCTTGCAGAGCGCGACGAGTTCGAGCGGGAACCGATGCAGTTGCTGCGCGCCGAGGACGACTTGGCGAAGGTGACGCTGACGGCGTCGCTGCTGCGCGACGGCGACGACAAGCCGAGCCATGTGCTCGTGGTCGCCGACGACGACACGGAACTGGCGCTGCTGCAAGGAGAACTGCGCAGGCAGTCGCTGCACGACGTGCTGACCGGGCTCCCGAACCGGCAGTTCTTCACCACGCACCTGGAAACCGTGCTGCGCCGCGCCGACCCCGAGTTCGGCGTGACGATCTTCCACCTCGACCTCGACGCGTTCGGCCTGGTGTGCAACAGCCTCGGCGGGCGCGTGGGCGAGAAGCTGCTGCAGCACGTGGCACGCAGGCTGCGGGCGTTGATGTCCCGCGAACAGGCGATGGTCGCGCGGTTCGACGGCGACGAGTTCGGCATCGTCGTGGAGAACTCCTCCGCCACCCCGGACGTCGCGGCGACAATGGCCGCCATCAACGCCGACCTGGCCGAACCGATCTTCGTGGACGAGCACGGGCTCGCCGTCTCGGTGAGTGCCGGTGTCGTGCACCGGCCGCTGCCCGACGTCGACCCGGTCGAACTGCTGCGCATGGCGGACCTGGCGTTGCGCCAGGCCAAGAAGGACCAGCGCGGCCAGTGGGAGTTGTTCCACGGCAACCAGGACACCGCGTTCCGGCGCGACGCCGCGCTGGCCGTCGTGATGCCGGGAGCGTGGGAACAGGGCGACATCGGCGTCGCCTACCAGCCCGTCCGCGTGCTCGCGACCGGCGAGCTGGCGGGCGTGGAAGCCGTGCTGCACTGGGAACTCACGGACCGCTGCGCCGACCTCGCCGACCAGACCGGCCTCATCCTGCCGATGGGCGAGTGGCTGATCAGGATCGCGGCCGGCCAGGCGCAGTGGTGGCGCCAGCGCGGCGAGCTCGACGCGCAGTTCGGCGTCCGCCTCACCCGGCACCAGTCGACCGACGCGGACCTGGCGTCACGCGTGGGGAAGGCGATCGAGGAGAGCGGGATGCCGCCCGAGCGCCTGACGCTGACCATGCCGGTCGGCGTGCTGGGCGTGTCCGACGCGGCGGAGAACCTGGGCACGCTGGCGGACATGGGCATCCGGATCGCGCTCGACGACTTCGGCCTCGGCCCGCGGGACCTGGCGTGGCTCTCGGAGCTGCCGATCGCGTCCGTGCTGGTGCCGAACGACCTGGTGCTGCGCCAGGACCCGCGCTCCGCTCTGCTGATCAAGGCTGTGCACGACCTGGGCGTGAACCTCTGCGTGGACGGCATCGAGACCGCCGAGCAGGCGAAGTGGTGGACGGAAGCGGGCGCCGACCTCGCGATCGGCGCCTACTTCGACAAGCCCAAGGATGCGGGCGAGTTCCTGAAGAAGCTGCGGAACTAAAGGCTCTTCTGCCAGGCGATGACAGCCGCGTGGTACTCGGCGGAGTTCGGCGCGAAGTTGATGCAGTGGCCGTAGCCGTCGAGGACGAATCCGTCCATCCGCGGCGCGTTCGAGAAGTACGGCCTCTCCGAGGCCACCAGCGCTTCGGCGGACGAGCAGTCGGCGCCGAGCGGCGGGGTGCCGCAGAAGTAGTCCGCCGACGACTGGACGCTCATCACCGGGGCCGTGATGCCGCGGCTGGCCGGGATCACGATGTTGTTCATGAGGATGGTGGTGACGGCCTCGGTCGTCGCGAAGACGTCCTTTGTGGACTCGTCGTAGTCGATCACGGCGGGGTTCGCCGGGCCGGGATCGTGGAACATGCCGTAGCGGGCTCCCGGTGCCGTGGTCAGGTAGCCGGGGTCCAGGCCTAGCTTGCTCAGCTTCGGGTCGAGGGTGACCGGGATCGCGTTGGCCAGCGCGGGCACCACCCTGGTGTAGTCCCACTGGTTGGCCATGCCGGTGACCAGCACGCCGTCGACGTCGCGGTAGGTGCTCGCCTCCGCGATCGCGATGCCTGAGCCGATGGAGTGGCCGCCGCCGAGCACCTTCTGGAAGCGGGGACGCAGGGTCTGGATCACGTGGTGCACCGCTTGCGCCTGAGTCGTGGTGTTGACCAGCAGGCTCAGGGGTTTGCTGCTCTTGCCGGTGCCGATCCGGTCCACCGTCATGGTGGCGATGCCGGCGTTGTTCATCGCCTGCCGAACCGAGCGGACCTCCGGGTTGACCGGGATGTCCCAGTACTCGCTGGTGTACGAGCCGCCGGGAACGAGAACCTGCACCGTCGTCGCGCCCTGTGGCACGCACAGCTTGCCGTACATGGTCTGCTGGGTGAGCCCGAAGCGCACCGGTGTGTACACGTCCTGACAGTTGGTCTGGGCCGCGTTCGCCGGAAGCGGCACGACGGCGAGCAATGCGAGCGATACGGCGGCACAAAGCCGACGGAGACGCATCGGAGTACAACCTCCAACTAGCGGGGGACGGCCTTCATCAGAAGGTCCACGGGGTAAACGGCGTTGGTGAACTTGGTGCGAACCGGCTGGACGGGGACCAACCGGTATCGGGTGCAGACGGTCGCCACCGCGATGACGATCTCGGTCAGCGCGAAGTGGTTTCCGATGCACTGGTGGATCCCGCCGCCGAACGGGACGAACGCGCCCTTGGGCAGCTGCCGGGCGCGCTCGGCAGTCCAGCGGCCGGGGTCGAAGCGGTCGGGATCGGGGAAGAGCGCCGGGTTGTGGTGCATCGCGTGGGGGCTGAGGATCACCTCGGTGCCGGGCGCGAGGTGGACACCACCGAGGTCGACCTCCTCGGCGGCGCGGCGCATGAGGAGCCAGAGCGGGTACTTCCGCAGGACCTCGTTCGCCACCTGGCCGACGTAGGTCAGCTTCGGCACGTCGTCGAACGTCACCGGGCGCCCGGCCAGCACCTCGTCGATCTCGGCCAGCACCCGCCGTTCGATCTCCGGGTTGGCGGCGATCTCGTGGAAGATCCACGCCAGCGCCAGCGCGGTGGTCTCGATGCCCGCCGTCAGCAGCGTGATGACCTCGTCGAAGACCTGCTGGTCGGTCATCGGTTCGCCGGTGTCGGCGTCCCTCGCGAGCATCAGCATGGACAGCAGGTCCCCGTGGTCGGCGCCGTCCGCGCGCCAGCTCGCGATGACCTCCTCCACGATCGCGCGCATCCGGGCGATGGCCGCGTCGAACTCGCGGTTGGCCGGGATGGGCAGCTTCTCGACGAACCCCGGCGAGAGCACGCGCACGATGCCGTTCTTGATGATCACGAAGATCGACCGGCGCGCTTCCTCGATCGCGCGCTTGCCGATCTCGGTGGAGAACAGCGACTCACCGACGATCATGACGGCGAGACTCTGCATGTCCTCCTCGACCCGCCGCACGTCGTCCGGCCGCCAGCCGTCCACGAGGTCGCGCGTCGCGCGGGCCATGACGTCCGCGTAGCCGGCGATCCGGTCGCGGTGGAAGGCCGGCTGCATCATCCGGCGCTGCCGCAGGTGGAAGGGGCCGTTCGACATCGCGAGCCCGTTGCCGATGAACGGGCGGAACTTGTCGAACATCAACCCTTTGTTGAACTTCGGTGCATCTGTGACCAGCACCTGGTGCATCAGCTGCGGGCTGGTGATGAATAATGATCGCATCGGGCCGAGATGGACTTCGACGACATCGCCCTGACGTCGCAAATTCGCGGTGAACTCGAATCTTTTCCGCAACATCGGCAGGGTGTGCCCGAGAAATGGCAACCTGCCAGGCGCCACCGGGACGGACATCATCGCTCCTCGCGAGTGGAAAGAGATGGACCACAATAGGAGTCATTCGGGGGAGCCTGACAGTGCCCGATCGGGTGGCATCGGTTCACACCGACGGATCAGCGATACCTGCTCACTCGGGTGACTAAGCTTGTGCGTCCACAAACCGAAGAGGTGGTCGCCGTGCCCGTCGAACAGAGTTGGGTTCCGCAGAGCGTGGACGTGTCGGTGCCGAGCGGTGCTCGGGTGTACGACTACATGCTGGGTGGCGCGCACAACTTCGCGGTGGACCGCGAGATGGGCGAGAAGCTCGAGCAGGTGATGCCGCACGCGCGCAGCGCGGCCCGGATCAACCGGGCGTTCCTCGGCCGTGCGGTGCGGTTCATGGTCGACCAAGGGGTGCGCCAGTTCCTGGACGTCGGCTCGGGCATCCCGACCGTGGCCAACGTGCACGAGGTCGCGCAGGCCGTGGCGCCCGAGTGCCGTGTCCTGTACGTCGACCGCGATCCGGTGGCCATCGCCCACAGCGAGCTGATCCTCGCGGGCGTCGAGGGCACCGGCGTGCTGCAGGCCGACCTGCGTGATCCGGCGAGCATCCTGGACAGCGCCGAGGCGCGCCGGCTGCTCGACTTCGACGAGCCCATCGGCGTGCTGATGCTGTTCATGCTGCACTGGGTGCCCACCGAGGCGGACCCGTGGGGGCTGCTGAAGCACTACCGCGAGGCCCTGCCGAGCGGCAGCTACCTGGCGATCACACATCTCACCTTCGAGCACGACAACGAGGGTGCGAAGGCCGCGGCCGCCAAGATGAACCAGGCGGGCGGTGAACAGGTGGTCGAGCGCGGCAAGGACGAGATCCTCGCGCTGTTCGGAGATTTCGAACTGGTCGAGCCGGGACTGGTCGGGTTCGCCGAATGGCGACCTTCCGGCCCTGGCGACATCTCCGTCATGCCGTCCATGAACAAGGTCGCTTTTGCCGGAGTCGCACGCAAACCATAGAAAATCCCGATCGAGTGAGACCGATTCACCCTGCCGGTCGACCGGAGGCAGACAGTTCGTGGGTAAACTGCCGAAAAATCTGAGCCCACGACGAGGCAGCCCCGAATGCCTAGCCCGAGTCGAATACCCGACGTAACGCCGTCGCCCGAGGACGTTGTCCGGGCGCGGATGACGCTCGCCCGGAAATGGACGTACCTGCTGCAAGGCCTGGTGGCGATCCCGATGGGCCGCGACGCACTCGAGGCCCGACTGAGCGGCACGCTGGACGCGTTGTGCGAGGTGTTGCACGCGGAGCCGTTCACGGCTGATCCGGCCGAGCGCCTGGGCGCGGAACTGGCGGCGCTGGGTCACCTGGGGAAGATCGGGCTGCGCTGCACCGCCGACGTGCTCGGCAAGGGGCTGCTCGCGCTTGCGGAGTTCCAGCCGGTCGCTCGGTACGCGGAACGGGTCGCGCTCGTCATCGGCGCACTCGGGAGCGGCTTCACCGCGGCGAACACCGAGTCCGTGCTCACACAACAGGAGAGCATGCAGAGGTCGTTGCTCAAGGCGGTGCGCGACGCGAACTGGAACCTCAAGGAGAGCGAGGCCCGGTTCAACGAGGTCGTCACGTCGTCCACGAACGGTGTGCTGATCGTCGACCTCGAAGGCCGGCTGCTCACGGTGAACGCGGCCACCGGAGACATCCTCGGGCGCACCCCGGAGGAGCTGACCGGCGTGCCGCTGCTCGACCTCATCGCGCCCGGCTTCGTCGAGATGCTGAGCGACGCGCTTGATGAGCTGCGCAGTGGCGCGGCGGAGCGGATCAGGCAGTCGCAACGGATGCTGCGCAAGGACGGCGAGGCGGCGCGGTTGTCGTTGACGGCGTCGTTGTTGCGCGGTGCGGACGAGGCGCCGGTGCACTTCGTCGTGGTGGTCGAGGACGGCACCGAGCTGGAGCTGTTGCAGAGCGAGCTCAAGCGGCAGGCGTTGCACGACGTGCTGACCGGGCTGCCGAACCGCCAGTTCTTCACCACCCAGCTGGAGATCGCGCTGCGCAAGGCCGACCCCGAGCACGGCATCACGGTGTTCCACCTCGACCTCGACGCGTTCGGCATGGTGTGCAACAGCTTCGGCGGCCGGGTCGCCGAGCGGCTGCTGCAGCACGTCGCGCAGCGGTTGCGGGTGTTGATGGCGCCGGAGAAGGCGATGATCGCCCGGTTCGACGGCGACGAGTTCGGTGTTCTCGTGGAGAACACCGAGACCACGCCGAGCGTCGGCGCGATCATGAAGAGCATCAACGACGACCTGCTCGAACCGACCTATGTGGACGGTCACGGGCTGGCGGTGTCGGTGAGCGCGGGCGTGGTGCACCGGCCGGCGAGCGACGTGGAACCGGTCGACCTGCTGCGGGCGGCGGACACGGCGTTGCGCCGGGCCAAGGTGCGCAGGCGCGGGCAGTGGGAGGTGTTCCACGCCGACCAGGACGCCGAGGCCCGCCGCGACCACGCGGTCGCCGTGACCATGCCGGGAGCGTGGGAGAACGGCGAGATCACCGCGCGGTACCGGCCGATCGTGCGGCTGGCCGACGGAGTGGTCAGCGGTGTCGAGGCGGTGCTGCACTGGGAACGGCCGGACGGCGAGGTGCTGGACCACGACCGGTGTGCGGCGCTGGCCGAGGCGACCGGGCTGATCCTGCCGCTCGGCGAGTGGCTGCTGCGGGTCGCGGGCGGTCAGTCGGTGTGGTGGCGGCAGCGCGGGCAGTTCGACGAGCCGTTGGTCGTGCGGCTGACCTCGCACCAGTCGACCGACGCTGACCTGGTGTCACGGGTGATGACCGTGCTCGGCGAGACCCGGCTGAAGGTCGAGGACCTGGCGGTCAGCATGCCCGCCGCGGTGCTCCTGGAGACCGACGCGGCGGACAACCTGTCGGTGCTCGCGGGTCTGGGTGTGCACGTGGGGCTCGACGACTTCGGGCTCGGGCCGTTGGATCCCGCGACCGTGGCGGACCTGCCGGTGAAGTCGGTGCGGGTCGCGCGGAGCCTGGTCGAACGCCGATCGCCTTACGTGACAGCGCTGATGCCGTTGGTGCGAGGCGCGGGTGTGACGGTCGCGGTCGACGGGATCACCAGCGCGGAGCAGGCTCATTGGTGGCTCGCGGCGGGTGCGGACTTCGCGACCGGTGACCACTTCGGCGTGGCGGGGACGCCGGGAGACTTCCTGAGGACGTTGGAACTCCGGTGACCGGACGGGGTCGGGGTCACGTCCGGCCACCGGAGGAGTCTGTTGCTAACCAGTGAACTTGGCCAGCGCCTTGGTGAATTCGTAGGTCTGCTGGTTGATGCCGCTGCATGAGGAGCTCATTGCCCCGCAGTTACCGCGGTCCCGGTTCACGGCCCAGAACGACACCCGCGCCAGGTGCTTGGAGTTCGCCCACGTCACGATGTCGCGGAAGTTCTGCGGGGTGACGGTCTCGCCGGTGTCGGTCTTGCCGTTCATCGACGACAGGCCGCTGCGCCGGTACGCCGCGTCGTCCGTGAGTCCGAACGTCGCCTTGACGTGGTTCTTCAGGCCGTCGACCGCGCTCTTGGTGTACGCGAACATGTCGCCACCGCTGCCCCAGTCGAACGGCATGACGGCCCACGTGTCGACCGGCGCTGCCAGTTCCTTGGCGCGGGTGACCAGGCGCTTGCCCCAGGAGTTCGGGCCGGTGCGGTCGGTCGGCATGGTGATGACCGTCTTCACCGCGGGCCGCTGCTGCTTGACGATCTTCAGCGCGTTCAGCACGCGGTCCTGCGTGGTGTTGTTCTCGAACTCGGCGGCCTCGATGTCGATGTCGATCGCCTTGAGCGCGTAGGCGTCGATGACCTTCAGGTAGGCGCCGGCGAGTGCCTGTGGGCTGGTGCAGAACTGGCCGAGTTTGTTGCCGGACCAGCCGCCGATCGACGGCACCGCGTCACCGCCGGCCGCACGGATGTTGTTGATCAGGGTCTTGTCCGAGCCGGTGAGCGAGCGGCTGCCGTCCCACTTCGGGTTGCAGGTGCCGTCGCTGAGGATGAACGCGAGGGTGAACGACTTGATACCCGTCTGCTGCATCACCGTGGCCGGGTTGGGCTGGCCGCCCCACTGGTAGAGGTACGGCGCCGCGAGCACGGGGTTGACGGCCGCCTGTGCGGTCGTGGGCAGCATGATCGCCGCGCACGTGGCAGCGACTGCGCCGACGAGGAACCGCTTCATCAGTCCTCCAAGACTGCTCGGTCCAGGGCGGCGGAGCTGGCAGTGAGGGGGCTCACAACGTCTTCAAAAATGGACTAGACCACCAGTATCTGTCAAGAAGGTAGTCGAAAAACGGGTGCTGCTCTGATCGGCGGGCATCGCTGATCTTGTCGGTGCAGCGTGGTGAAATCGGAGCGTGGCACTTCCACCCCAGCTGGTCCGCCGGAAGCCGGAGACGCGCCCGCGTCCCCGGTGGGACGCCGCTGCCCAGCGGGTCTTCGCGCATCCAGGTGGTTTCCTGCGGGTTCTGGGCGGTCCCGGCACCGGTAAGACGACGTTGCTGGCCGAGCTGGCGGCGCACGTCGTGCTGGAGGAGGGGGCCGATCCGGAGAACGTGCTGGTGCTGACCGCGAACCGGCGCGCGTCCGTGGCGTTGCGGGCGCACATCACGCGGTTGCTGACGGGGCGGCTGTCGACGATCCGCGAGCCGTTGGTGCGGACCGTGCACTCCTACGCGTTCGCGGTGCTGCGCAACCAGGCGGTGCTGCTCGGCGAGCCGCCGCCGCGGTTGCTGTCCGGGCCGGACCAGGACGCGATGGTGCGCGAGCTGCTGGCCGGTGATGCCGAGCTGGGTGCGTCGAACTGGCCGGAGCGGCTGCGGCCGGCGTTGGAGCTGCCGGGGTTCGCGCACGAGCTGCGGGACCTGATGCTGCGGGCGGCCGAACGCGGTCTGGGTCCCGAGGACCTGATCGAGCTGGGTTCGGAGCACGGGCGGGACGAGTGGGTGGCGGCCGGCCTGTTCGGGCAGCAGTACGAGTCGGTGAACCTGTTGTCCGGCATGGACTCCGCGACGTCCTACGCGCCCGCCTACGACGCGGCCGAGCTGGTGTCGGCTGCTTACGCGGCTTTCGTGAACGACGAGGACCTGCTGCTCGGAGAACGGCGGCGGGTGCGGTACCTGCTGGTCGACGACGCGCAGCACCTCGACCCGATGCAGTACTCGTTGATCAGTTCGCTGGGGTCGGGCGCGTCGCGGTTCGTGCTGGCCGGTGACCCGGACCAGGCGATCTTCACGTTCCGCGGTGCCGATCCGGAGATCCTGCGCGATGTGCCGGGCGAGACGGTGGTGTTGACGCAGTCGCACCGGATGATGCCGGAGATCCGTGACGCGGTGGCGCGGCTGGCTGCTCGTCTGCCGGGTGCTTCGCCCGCGCGCTCGGTGCTGCCTGCTGATGGTGAGGGGTCCGTGCAGGTGCGGCTGCTCGCGTCGTCCGCGCAGGAGGCGACGTGGGTGGCCGACCAGCTCCGCCGCTCGCACCTGGCCGACGAGGTGCCGTGGTCGCAGATGGCCGTGGTGGTGCGGTCGGCGACGTTGGCCCTGCCCGTTCTGCAACGTGCCCTCCTCGCCGCTGGGGTGCCGGTGGCGGTGCCGTCGGACGAGTTGCCGCTGGCACAGCAGCCTTCCGTGCGTCCGCTGCTGGCTTTGGTTCGTGCCGCGGCCGTGCCCGGTTCGCTGGACGAGGACACGGCGGCGATGCTGCTGTCGTCGTCGTACGGCGGCGCGGATCCATTGGCGTTGCGGCGGTTGCGCCGTGGTTTGCGGCGCCTGGAGATGGCGGCGGGCGGCGACCGGCCTTCCGGCGAGTTGCTGGTGGAGGTCGTGGAGACAGCGGACCGGCTGGCGGCGCTGGAGGACGTCGAGTCGTTGCCGGCCCGCCGCATCTCGCATCTGCTTGCGTTGGCGCGCAAGGCGATCGAGGCGGGCAAGTCGGTCGAGGTCGTGCTGTGGGACCTGTGGACGGCGACCGGCCTGCAGGAGCGCTGGGTGGCGCAGTCGGCACGGCGTGGCATGCCGGGCATGCAGGCCGACCGCGACCTGGACGCGATCGTGGCGTTGTTCGAGGCGGCCGCGAAGTACGTCGACCGCCTGCCGGGCTCAGGCGTCGCCGGTTTCGCGGACTACCTGGAGTCGCAACGGATCGTGGGCGACACCCTGGCCGCCGCCGCTCCCACTGGCGAGGCGGTGTCCGTGCTGACCGCGCACTCCGCAGCGGGTCGTGAGTGGGAAGTCGTTGCGGTACCTGGTGTTCAGGAGGGCAGCTGGCCGGACCTGCGGCTGCGCGGCACGGTCCTGGGCGTCGAACGCATGGTGGACGTGCTCGCCGGTCTGGAGCCTTCGGTGTCGGCGGTGGCGCCGATCCTGGCCGAGGAACGCCGGTTGCTGCTGGTGGCTGCTTCGCGTGCTCGGTCGAAACTGCTGATCAGCGCCGTGCGGGGCGAGGACGAGCAGCCTTCGCGGTTCCTGGACGAGATCGAGTCTTCCGCTGAGGAGGAACGCAAGCTGCACCGCCCGCAGCGCGGCCTGGTGCTCGGCGAACTGGTCGGCGAGCTGCGCCGCGTCGTGTGCTCGGACTCCGAGAGCGAGGATCGCCGTTCGCGGGCGGCGGCTCAGCTGGCTCGCCTGGCCGAGGCGGGCGTGCCGGGTGCGCACCCGGAGTCCTGGTACGGCGTGGCTTCCGTGACGACCGACGATCCACTGTGGACGGAAGAGCAGAAGGTCAGCGTGACACCGTCGACCATCGAGGTGATCACGAAGTGCCCGCTGCGCTGGGTGGTCGAACGGCACGGCGGCCAGGACCCTGCCGAGCTCGCCTCGGTCACCGGCACCCTGGTCCACGCCCTGGCCCAAGCCGCCGCGTCAGGAGCGGACTCGGCCCAGCTGCGCGTGAAACTGGACGAGGCCTGGGCGGCTGTCGACGCCGGCGCCCCGTGGTTCTCCCGCCGCGAACGCCTGCGCGTGGAACGCATGCTCGACACGTTCCTGGCCTGGCTGACCATGAGCCGCGCCCAGCTGACCCAGGTGGCCGTCGAGGAGGAGATGCTCGTCGAGGTCCCGAAGCGCGACGGCGGCCCCTGGCTCCAGGTCCGCGGCCGCGTGGACCGCCTGGAACACGACGCCGACGGCCGCCCGATCGTGATCGACATCAAGACCGGCAAGAGCCCGGTCTCCCGCGACGCAGGCCAGGAACACCCGCAGCTGGCCGTCTACCAGCTGGCCACGTCGCTGGGCGGCTTCACCCACATCGGGCTGGGGTCGGAGCCGGGTGGCGCCCGCCTGCTGTACGTGGCCAAGGAGGACAAGAAGACCGGGGCGGTCGAGCGCACCCAGGCGCCGTTGGACGAGCAGGGCGTCCGGGCTTGGCTCGAGGTGGTGCAGGACGCAGCGGAGTCGGTGCTCGGGCCGGAGTACACGGCGAAGGAGAACGCGGATTGTGATCGGTGTCCGGCGCGGACGACGTGTCCGGTGCATCCGAGCGGGCGGCAAGTGACTGAGTAGGTGCTGGTCGGCGGTGTGGAGCGCGTCTGGGCGCTGTTGGGTGGGCTGGGTGCGCGGGGTGTCCGGCGCGGACGACGTGCCCGGTCTGGCGTTCAGGAGGCAGGTGAGCAGGTGGTGGCCCAGGTGCACGCGGACCGCGGTCGCTGTCCGGCGCGCACGACCTGCCCGGTGAATCCGTCCGGGCGGCAGTGAGTGAATTGGGTGCTGGCCGTTGACCTGCGCGTTTCCCTCGTTCGAACGGTCGGCGAACACACGGGCCTGGGTGCTGCGGAAGCTCGTGGCCCAGGTAGGAAGATGTGTCAGTGACGTTGTTCAGGACCTGTGACCGGACTGTCGCCCCGCGCGACGTGCGGTTCGGCGTCGTCCGAGGGCAACGTGCGCCGCGCGGTGTGGGGCTCCTCGTCGTCCAAGAGCGGCGTGTCGCGTGTGGGCTGGTCGGCCGATGACCGTCAGTCCTTTCGAGATCGCAGAAGCGCTCGGCCTCAACAAACCGACCCCCGAACAGGCCGAGGTGATCTCCGCCCCTGCCCAGCCGGCGCTGGTCGTCGCGGGTGCGGGTGCCGGCAAGACCGAGACCATGGCCGCCCGCGTGGTGTGGCTGGTGGCGAACGGCATCGTGTTGCCGGACCGCGTGCTGGGCCTGACGTTCACGCGCAAGGCGGCCCGTCAGCTCGCGGACCGGGTGCGCGCGAGGCTTCGGCGCCTCGCCGGGTCGACGCTGCTCGACGAGCTGGATCCCAGCGGCGAGCGGAAGATGGCCGTCCTGACCGGCGAACCCGTGGTGCTGACGTACCACGCGTACGCAGGGCGGCTGGTGTCCGAGCACGGGCTTCGGTTGCCGGTGGAGCCGGGTGTGCGGTTGCTGACGGAGACGGCGTCGTGGCAGTTGGCGCACCGGGTGGTGTCGACGTGGGCGAAGGACCTCGACACGGACAAGGTGCCGGCGACGATCACCGGGTACCTGCTGAGGCTTGCGGGCGAGCTCGGTGAGCATCTGGTCACGCCAGAAGCGTTGCAGCGGCACGCGGAGGAAATCTGTGCGCTGATCGAGAACGCGCCGCGTGCGCCGAGGCAGCGGGACGGGTTGCCGGAGAAGCTCAAGGAGATCGTTGCGGCGCAACGGTTGCGAGTGGCGCTCCTGCCACTCCTCGACGCGTATCAGCAGCGGAAGCGCAAGGAGGCGGCGCTCGACTTCGCGGACCAGATGTCGCTGGCCGCACAGCTCGCGGCGTTCGCCGAGGTCGCTGAGGGCGAGCGCGAACGGTACGGCGCGGTGTTGCTGGACGAGTACCAGGACACCGGGCACGCGCAGCGCGTGTTGCTGCGATCCCTTTTTGGTGAGGGCAAGCCGATGCCGGTGACGTCGGTGGGTGACCCGGCGCAGGCGATCTACGGCTGGCGCGGGGCGTCGGCGGCGAACCTGCCGCGGTTCGCGGACGACTTCCCGCCCACGCGGAAGTTCGGGCTGCTGACCAGTTTCCGCAACCCGCCCGAGGTGCTGGAGCTGGCGAACGCGGTGTCGTTGCCGCTCAGGGAAGCCGGGCTGGACGTCGAGGAGCTCCGGGCGCGCAACGGGGCCGGGCCGGGGGACGTGCGGCTCGCGCTGCACGCGGACATCCGCCAGGAGCTCGACTGGATGGCGGACAACGTTGCGGCGCAATGGGAAGCGTATCTCGACACGGAGGGCGTGCCGCCGACCGCGGCCGTGTTGGTGCGGCGGCGGTCGGACATGGCGGCGATCGCGGCGGCGTTGCGGGAGCGCGGGTTGCCGGTCGAGGTCGTCGGGCTCGGCGGGTTGCTGGACGAGCCCGAGGTGCGGGATCTGGTGTCGGCGCTGCGGGTGCTCGTGGATCCGTTGGCGGGCACGGCGGCCGCGCGCCTGCTGACAGGCTCGCGGTGGAGGCTTGCGGCCGTTGACCTGGCGGCGTTGTGGAGCAGGGCACGGGATCTGGCCGGGGTGCCGTCGCGACAGTCCGTTGTGGACGATCCGTTGCTGGTGCTGGCGGACGCGTTGCCGGGCGAGCACGCGGAGCAGGCCGGCCTGGCCGACGCGCTGGACGATCCCGGTGATCCGGACGCCTACTCGCAGGACGGGTACCGGCGGATCAGGAGGCTCGGCGGCGAGCTGGCGGCGTTGCGGCGCCGGCTCGACCAGCCGTTGCCGGAGCTGGTGGCGGACGTGGAACGCACGTTGCTGCTGGACATCGAGTCGATGTCGCGGCCCGGCATGGTCGGCCGCGCGCACCTGGACGCTTTCTCGGACGTCGTAACGGATTTCGCGGCGGCCAGCCCGTCCGCGACGCTGCCGTCGCTGCTGGACTACCTGTACACGGCCGAGCACGCCGAGGACGGTCTGGAACCCGGCGAGGTCGAGGTCTCCGAGGACCGCGTGCAGATCCTGACCGTGCACTCCGCGAAGGGTCTGGAGTGGCGGATCGTCGCGCTGCCGCACCTGGTTCGCGACGTCTTCCCAGGCCGCAAGAAGTCGTCGTGCTGGCTGAAGTCGGTGACCGAGCTGCCGGCGGACCTGCGCGGTGACTCGCAGGACCTGCCCAAGTTGCGCCTCTCCGCGGGCTTCAACCGCAAGGAGGTCGACGAGGCGCTGGCGATCCACGCCGAGGAGTTCGAGGACCGGCGGCTGGTCGAGGAGCGCCGGCTGTTCTACGTCGGCGTCACGCGGGCCGAGCACAGCCTGCTGATGTCGGGGCACTGGTGGGCCGAGGCGGGCGACAAGCCCAAGGGCCCGTCGGTGTTCCTGCAGGAGATGCACGAGGTCCTGCAGCGCGACAACCCGCCAGGCGACATCAGCGTGTGGGCCGACGAGCCCGAGGTCGACACCCCGAACCCGCTCGCCGAGGACGTGAAGACCTCGCAGTGGCCCGCAGACCCGCTCGGCAAGCGCCGCGACGCCGTCGTCGAGGGCGCCGAGATGGTGCTGGCCGCCCTGGACGCGCTGCGCAACGCCCCACCGGAGCCGCTGCCGTTGATCTTCGAGGAAGAGGAGGAGGTGGCGGCGGTAGTCGACGACGAGGACTACCCGCCACCCGACGAACCGCCGGACGAGGACTTCCCGCCCGAGCCCGAGCCGTTGCCGGACGACGTGGTGCCCGACGACCCGGAGATGCCGGAGGAGGACGACCCGGAGGGCTGGGCGAAGGACGTCGACGTGCTGCTGGCCGAACGCGCGGCCTCGATGAACCGCCGCGAGCAGGTCGTGCTGCCGGACCACCTGTCGGTCTCGCAGCTGGTCGAGCTCGCCAAGGACCCCGACCAGCTGGCCCGCAGGCTGCGCCGCCCGCTGCCGTTCCCGCCGAACCCGATGGCGCGCCGCGGCACGGCGTTCCACACCTGGCTGGAGAACCGCTTCGGCGCCACCCGCCTGCTCGACCTGGACGAACTGCCCGGCGCCGGTGACGCCGACGCGGCTCCGGACGCCGATCTGGAACGTCTGAAGGAGGCGTTCCTGCAGAGCGCGTGGGCGGATCGGACCCCGCACGACGTCGAGGTGCCGTTCGAGGCGGAGTTCGACGGGATCTCGGTGCGCGGGCGGATGGACGCCGTCTACAAGGACCCCGACGGCTGGACCGTCGTCGACTGGAAGACCGGCGCGGTGCCGGACGCGGAGGCGCTGCCCGCGTTGTCGGTGCAGCTCGCGGCGTACCGGCTGGCGTGGGCGGCGCTGGTGGGAGAGCCGCTGGAGAAGGTGCGGGCCGCGTTCCACTACGTGCGGCACGACCACACGCTGCGGCCGGCGGACCTGCTGGACGAGCAGGGCCTGAAGGATCTGATCAGGTCGGTGGGGTCATGATCGCCCGTGGGGTCATGATCGCGAGTTGTCCACAGGCTGCGGCGCGCTGACCTGGGCTTATCCGTGTCGGCGTACCCTGTGGACAGCCCGGGAACCGAAAATGCGTTTCACTCGTTGCGTGACAAGGAAGCGCGCGGGGGCAGCACCACGAAGAGCGGCCTGGCCACCTCGGCGAAGGTCTAGGCGAAGCTGTTGTCGGGTCAGATCGGGCGGTGCTCTGCTCGGTCAGCGCCCAGCTCAGGCGGCGCTCTGATCGGCGGGCGTTCCGTTCAGGTCAGGCGGCGCTCGACGCGGTTCGGCCGGTGCTCAGCTCTGCTGGCTGGTTTCGGCGGGCGCTCCGTTCAGGTCGGCTCGGCCGGTGCTCGACTCGGCTCGGCCGGCGCTCAGCTCTGCTGGCTGGTTTCGGCGGGCGCGTGCGAGACCTTCAGCACGCGCTCGTACAGCACCTCGAGCAGCCACCGGCCGAAGAGCGACGGCCCGAACTCCGGTGAGCGGTCCTCCGGCGGCACCATCAGATCGGCGGACGACTCGTCGGCCACGACCACGCCGATGCCGTAGTAGTCGAGCTCGATGTAGGACCAGGCCTGCGACTCGTCGGAGCGGGGGAGCATCACCGCACACGGCGCCAGCGTCAGCAGGGTGCCGCAGGACTGCAGGGCGCGGTCCGTGGTCGACTCGCTGACCAGCACGCCGACGAGCTCGACGGCCGCGACGGGCAGGCGGTCGTGGGCTGCGGGCTCGAACCAGGAGCGGAACCACGACGGGTCGGCGCGAGGAGGCCAGCCGTTCTCGGTGCGCCACTCGTGGACCTCAGGCAGCAAACGCACCACCGCGGACACCTGCTGACCGAGCACGGCGACGTCGGGAACGACGACTCCGTCCCAGCCCAGCGCGGTTGCGGCGCGTTGAAGAAGCGTTTGCACAGGGCGCATCCTAGAGTTCCTCGCGCGAAAAATGACAGCGTTTGCGGGATACTTGGTTAAGGATTACCCAGGGTGGTCATGGGGAAGCTTTGGCCACTTTCCAGGCCCATGCGACGAGTGGGATCTGCAGTGGCAGGCGACCATACGCCAGGGCACGCGCCTTCGGCGACTTGGAGCGGAAATCCAGAGCCATTTTCACGTTTGCCGGGAACACCGCGACGAAGAACGCGGCGGCGGCGAAACTGGCCAGCCGGCGTGTGCGGGGAGCGGCGACCGCCGTGGCGAGGGCCAGCTCGGCGACTCCGGACGCGTAAGTCCACTGCCTCAGGGTGCCGGGCAGGGCGCGCGGGACGATCGCGTCGTAGTACTTCGGCCTGGTGAAGTGGGTGGCTCCTGCCAGGCCTAGCAGTGCGGCGAGCGCCAGCGCCGACCGCGCTCGGGAACGGTTCGGTTCCATGCCGTCACCCTGTCATGCCTACGCCGCGTAGGCGAGATCGGGCTGGCCTATTCTCCACGAGCGTGGCAGGTGATTCTCATCATCCCGAACGCGCCGCTGTTGCCGCGCTGACCGAATCCTTCACAGCCGGACTCGTCGAGTGGATCAAGATCCCCTCGATCGGCGTTGATCCCGCGCATCACGTTGACGTGCGGAGATCCGCCGAATGGCTGGCGTCGAGACTGCGCGAGGACGGCTGGCCGGAGATCGAGATCTGGGATCACGGGCCGGCGCTTCCCGCTGTCTACGCCTGCTGGCCGGCCGAAGATCCGGAGGCGCCGACCGTACTTGTTTACGGTCACCACGACGTTCAGCCCGTCGATCCGGTCGAACGCTGGCACCACCCGCCCTTCGAGCCCGTGATCAGCGGCGATGAGTTGCACGGCCGTGGCGCGAGCGACGACAAGGGGCAGGTTCTGATGCACTTGCTCGCGGTCAGGGCACATCTGTCCGCAACCGGACAGAATGCGCCGAGTGTCACGCTGAAACTCTTCATCGAAGGCGAGGAGGAATCGGGTTCACCGCACCTGCGAAAGCTCCTCGACGATCACAAAAACGATCTCGACTGCGATCTCGTCGTGTTCACGGATACGGCACTTCACGAACGGGAGGCGCCTACGGTCAACACGGGCCAGCGCGGTGTTCTCGGCGGCGAGATCACGTTCTTCGGCGGTACGGACGACGTCCATTCCGGGCGGGCCGGCGGCGCGATCCCGAACCCGGCGACGGCCCTCGCGAAACTCATCGCCGCGCTGCACGACGACGAGGGCCGGATTCAGCTCGAAGGCTTCTACGACGACGTGAAGGAACCGTCCACACAGGAGCGCAAGGACTACGCCGAGCTGCCGTTCGACGAGCAGAAGTGGTTGGCGCACAACGGAGGCGGCGCTCAGCAGCTCCACGGGGAACCCGGCTACACGACGCTCGAACGGATCTGGGTCCGGCCGACCGCCGAGATCAACGGCATGAGCAGCGGGTACACCGGGCCCGGCCTGAAGACGATCATCCCGGCGAGCGCGACCGCGAAGATCAGCTTCCGGCTCGTGCCCGACCAGCTGCCGGAGAAGGTCGCGGACCAGCTCAGGGAGTTCGTCGCCAAGCACACGCCGCCAGGGATAAAAGCGGAGGTCGGCTTCCGCGGCACCGGGGCGCCGCCGTACGCGATCAGCCCGGACGACCCGGCCAACGCGACCGTGAAAGAGGCGATGGAGCTGGCGTTCGAGCAGCCCGTCCGGTTCGCGCGGGCCGGTGGATCCGGGCCCGCGGCGGTGCTGCAGGCGTGGCTCGGGGTGCCCCTCGTCTACCTCGGCGCGACCTTGCCGGATGATCGCGTGCACGCGCCGAACGAGCGCGTGGTCGTGCCGTTGCTCCTCAAGGGTGCGGAGGCGGCTGCTCACCTGTGGCGGATGCTTCCGGAGAGGTTGACTCGATGACCCTGTCTGACGAAGCGTCGCACTCGCTCGTCGGCGTGATCAGGATGCCGGACCAGGCGCAGAGCCCGGTCCGCGCGATCATGAAACGCGTGGTCGGCGCGATGGCGGCGCTGCTGCTCGCAGTGCTGATCGTCTACCTCGACCGGGACGGCTACCGCGACGTCAACGAGGACGGCGTCTCGCTGCTCGACTCGTTCTACTACGCGACGGTGTCTCTCTCGACGACCGGCTACGGCGACATCACGCCGGCGTCGTCGTCAGCGCGGCTGATCAACGTTCTGGTCATCACGCCGTTGCGGGTCCTGTTCCTGATCGTGCTGGTCGGCACGACACTCGAAGTTCTCACCGAGCGCTCCCGGCAGGCGTTGCGCATTCAAAAGTGGAGGCGGATCGTGCGTGACCACGTCGTGGTCGTCGGCTACGGCACGAAGGGGCGTTCCGCGGTCGCGGCGCTGCTCGGCGACGGTGTCGAGCCCGGCTCGATCGTCGTCGTGGACACCGTGCAGGAGTCGCTCGACGCCGCGTCCGCCATCGGGCTCGTGACCGTGCATGGGTCTGGTACTCGCAACGACGTGCTGAGGGTCGCCGGTGCGGCCCGAGCGCGCGCGATCGTCGTTGCCCCGAACCGCGACGACACGGCCGTGCTGGTGACGTTGACCGCCCGCGAGCTCGCCCCGAAGGCGCAGATCGTGGCGTCGGTGCGGGAGCGGGAGAACGAGCACCTGCTCAAGCAGTCCGGTGCCGACTCGGTGGTCGTGTCGTCGGAAACGGCCGGCCGGCTGCTGGGCATGGCCACGGCGACGCCGTCCGTGGTCGCGATGGTGGAGGACCTGCTCACGCCCGACGCGGGCCTGGCGATCGCCGAGCGCGACGTCGAGGCGAGCGAGATCGGCGGGTCGCCGCGGCACCTGGCCGACATCGTGCTCGGCGTGGTGCGGGCCGGGACGTTGTTCCGGGTGGACGCTCCGGAGGCGGACGCGATCGAGCCGGGCGACCGGCTGCTCTACGTCAAGAAGGTGACCCCTGCCGGGGAGTAGGCAGGACCGCGGGCGCGCGTAGTGGCGCGTAGCGGAAGAGGAACGCGTAGAAGCCGCCCGCCCCTGCTGCCAGGCTGAGCAGCAGCGCGGTGAGGCGGCTCGCGATCGGTGGTCCGACCGGCTGTGAGGCGGCGGACTGCACCATGTCCGTGCCCGTCAGCACGATGTCGACGGTCTCGCCCTTGCGGTGGCCGCAGCCGTCGAGCTTGGCCTGCTTCTTCTCGCCGTTGGCATCCCACTCGACGGTGTCCATGCCCTGACCGCACGAGCCGGTCTCGACGACGGTCGCGGAGACGGGTCTTATCGGTTGTTCGGCGCCCAAGACCTTCAACGGCACCAGGAGCGCGACGGCGACACCGATCCCGACCAGCCCGAAGACCAGCAGGATGAACACCCATCTGTCCGGGCTTCGCGGAACCGCCACACTGCGATGTTCGCAGACGCGGCGGCCCGCGTGGAGCCCAGGTTTACTTCGGCAGCCGGCGTAGTTACTTCGGCAGCTGACGCAGCTGGTCGACCTTGATGGTCTTGCCGTCGGTCACGGTCCCGGTCACCGCCACGAGGTCGCCGTTCTTCGGCTTCTCGGTGACGGCGGACAGGTCCAGCGGCGTCTGCAGGCCGTCGACCTGGATCAACGTGGCGTTGTTGCCGTTGACGTCCTTGATCGTGCCCCGCTCGTGCGCCTTGGCCAGCGCCACGTTCAGCGCCTTGCCGTCCTTCACGCGGACGGTGACGCGCTGGTCGGCTTTGAGTCCGGCGAGGTCGCCGCCGCGCAGCTTCGTCGAGCTGTCGGTGGTCAGCGACACCTCGCTGCCGTCGTCCTTGGTGATCGTGAGCTTGCCGGTCTCCACGGTCTTCACGCGGCCGACGACCAGGGTGCTGTCCTTGAGCTTCGCCTTGTCCGGGCGGCCGGGCTTGCCGGGGCCTCCGGGGTGGCGTTCCGCGAACGCCGCGGGCGGCCCGTCGGGGTTGTCGGCCGCCGTCGCGACCGCGATGCCGCCGACGGTGAGCCCGGCGGCCGCGACGAGGGCGCCGGCCCACGCTGATTTCTTCGACATGGGTTGTAGCGTGCGCGCGCTTTCTGAATCTGAGCTGAAGGCGAGTCGCCCGAAGTCCGGATGATCAGCAGAATGGGGAGGTGTCCGCCAGGGTGTTGGTGATCGAGGACGCCGAGGCGATCGGCGCCGCGGTGTCGTCCGCGTTGCGCGAGTCCGGCTACGACGTGCAGCACCGGCTGGACGGGCGGCAACTGGAGGCCGATCTCGGCCGGTTCCGGCCCGATCTGGTCGTGCTCGACGTGATGCTGCCCGGTCGTGACGGGTTTCAGCTGCTTGAGGTGATTCGGCGGTCGTCCGGTGCCGGCGTGGTCATGCTGACCGCTCGGGACGGGGTGCCGGATCGGTTGCGCGGGCTGTCTGGCGGGGCCGACGACTACGTCGGGAAGCCGTTCGTGCTGGCTGAGCTGGTGGCTCGGGTGTCTGCGGTGTTGCGGCGGCTTGGGCGCACGCCTTCCACTGTGCAGGTCGGGGACCTGGTGGTGGATGCCGATGCCGGTGTGGTGATGCGGGCCGATCAGGCGATCGAGTTGACTGCCACTGAGCTGCGGTTGTTGGTGTACTTGGCTGCTCAGCGGGGGCGTGTGGTGTCCAAGACGCAGATTCTGACTGCGGTTTG
Source organism: Lentzea alba (assembly GCF_047445655.1). Taxonomy (GTDB): domain Bacteria; phylum Actinomycetota; class Actinomycetes; order Mycobacteriales; family Pseudonocardiaceae; genus Lentzea; species Lentzea alba_A. Next base: position 39,114 of record NZ_JAJAEG010000019.1, on the reverse strand, counting down.
GGGATATGAGGACTACGACCCCAACCTCGTTGAGGTGCATGTTTCTGCTGTTCGGCGGAAGTTGGAGGAGCACGGGCCTCGGTTGGTGCACACCGTGCGTGGGCTGGGGTATGTGTTGCGGGCTGAAGAATGAACCTTCGCACGGTTTCGTTGCGGCGGCGGGTTGCTGCTTCCGTGATGCTGGTGTTGTTCGTGGTGATGGTGGCGCTGGTCATCTCGGTGGACCGGACGTTTGCCGGGCAGTCATCTCGGGATGTCGACGGGGTGTTGTCGCAGACTGAGGCTCGGGCGTTGATGCTGATGGGGCGTGGGGTGCCGCCTCGGGAGGTTGTGGATCAGCTTTCCAAGCGGAACGTTCATGTGACTGTTGAGCTTCCCAATGGGCGGACGTTCGGCAAGGCACCGGATGAGGGGCCGTTGCAGCGCAAGTTCCGCAACATCGGTGGGAACAAGTTTGTGTTTTACGCTGACACTGAGGCTATTTCTCAGGCTCAGGGGCGGCTGCGGAAGTTGTTGGTGATGTTGGGGCTGGGGGCCATTGCGGTCACCGGGGTGTTGATGATTTGGGTGGTTCGGCGGGCGTTGGCGCCGTTGGACGCCATGACTTCGTTGGCTCAAGCCATTGCTGCTGGGCATCGTGGGGGGCGGTTGAATCCGTCTCGGACGGATACGGAGTTGGGGCGTACTGCTGCTGCTTTTGACGGGATGTTGGACTCGTTGGAGGGGTCTGAGCAGCGTACTCGGCGGTTTGTTGCTGATGCTGCTCATGAGTTGCGTACGCCGATTACTGGGGTTCAGGCTGTGGCTGAGGCCTTGGTTTCTGCGCCTGTTGATTCGCCTGATCGTGATCAGATGTCGTTCTTGCTGGTGCGGGAAGCTCGCCGGGCGGGGCGGCTGGTTGATGATTTGCTGGCGTTGGCTCAGTTGGATGCTGGGTATGAGATGCAGCGGGAAGCTGTGGATTTGATGGGGCTGGCTGAGGCCGAGGTTGCTCGTACTCGGTTTGTTGCTCCTGATTTTGATATTGCTGTCGAGGGTGTTTCTGGGGTTGTTGTTGTGGGGGATGGGCAGAGGTTGGCCCAGGTGTTGGCTAATTTGGTGGATAATGCTCGGCAGGCTGCTGGGGCGGCGGGGCGGGTTCGGATTCGGGTGGATTTGACTGGGTTTACCGTTTCTGATGATGGGCCTGGGGTGCCTGAAGGGGAGCGGGAGCGGATATTTGATCGGTTGGTTCGGTTGGATGATGCTCGGGATCGGCGGTCTGGGGGGTCTGGGTTGGGGTTGGCCATTGCTCGAGGGGTTGTTCGGGCTCATGGTGGGGAATTGACTTGTGAGCCGTCGGAGGGTGGGGCTGTTTTTCGGGTTGTTTTGCCTGTTGCGCCGGTTGCGTAGCGCGCCGGTTGCGTAGGTCGTCCCCCGGTTGCGTTGGCGGGCGCCGGTTTGTTGCCCGTAGGTGGTTGCGTTGCGTGCTTGTCCGGCGGTTGCTTTCTGGGACGGCCCCGCAGGGTTCCGGCAAAGTCGTCCCGCTCGCCCGAAATGCCCGATGAGAGCGCATCCACGCACCGCGCGTTGTCTATGAACGGAACCTTCATCGACCTGACGTGGATGAAGGTTCCGTTCATAGACAACCCGCGGCTCGTTTGCGGCTCTTGATCGAGTCGCCGCCCGCTGTACCCAGGCCAGGAACGGCCGAGCGACTTTGCCGGGGCCTTGGGGCGGCCCCGGACTCCGCCAATTTGATCAAAGACCGGCCAGCGCCACACGCGGGTAGATGGCACGCCTGTTGCTCAGGGCGGCTCGTCTTCGCATAGCGGCTCGTCTTCGCCATCGCATAAAGGGTCGCTGTGCTCTGCGGGGTTTGCTTTTATCTGCTTGTGGACGTTGTTGTGCAGCTTGTTCGGACCTCTTGGACCAAGCAGTCTCGTGGTGGGGTTGAGGCTGCTCGGCGGAATGCTGTGCCTGTTGCGTTTCCCCTGGTTCACACCGGGGCTGGCGTGCATGAGGTGCTGGTTCGGGAGGAGGACGGCTTTGAGCCGCGCTCCTTGCCGGTTCGGGCTGAGGTTGGGCTGAGTGACGTGTCGTTGCGTGAGGAGGGTGGGCGGCTTCGCGTTCTCGTCAACGACAACCCTCGCGGCATGCCTCGGCGGGGGCGGCGGCCTACGGCTGTGCGGATTGGTGCTGGGGAGTGGGTGCGGTGGCAGATCAACCAGCGGTTTGTGGCGTGTTCATGCACCGGGCGGTGGAGCTACGAGTTGCTGACTGTGAACGTTGCCTATGGCTCGGTTGCGGATCCGGGGGTGTTCCTCGGGGAGCCGGATCGGGTTGTGGATGAGCGCGCGAGCCTCTTCTGAGGTCGTTAGGCGACTTGCTGGGCTGGGGCCGCGAAGGTGTTGCAGGCGGTGGTTGAGTTCTGCTTGAAGCCGGTGGCTGCCCATTGGGCCTGGTTCGCGGCTGAGCCGTGGGCGTTGTTCTCGGGCTTTTCCTCGATGGCGTACTGGAAGTCTTCCTGGGCCTGGCGGGCCAGGCCTGAGGAGACTGAGCCCTTGCCGGAGGCGCTCGTGAGGAACATGCCTGCGAAGCAGTTGGCTTGTAGCTCGATGCGGCGGGACATTTCCAGGCCCGCTGGGGTTTTCTCGCCTGCGTCGGTGATTTTCAGGTCGGCGGCGCGCAGTAGGCCTGTCAGGGCCTGTACGTGGTGGCCGTACTCGTGGGAGAGGGTGGCCAGGTGGGTTGCTGGGGCGTCGCCGCCGCCGTTGTCGCGTAGGCGGGCGGTCGGCATGTAGATCGTGCGGTTGCGGCCGCAGTAGTAGGCGACTGCGTGGTCGGATTCCGGGGCTGCGCCGCACGGGCCGTCTTTGAGGGTGGGGGACGCGTCCAGGGTTGGCTTTTCGAACGGCAGGTTCGCTGCTGTTAGTAGAGGACCCCAGGCTGTGTCCAGGCAGGCGACGCCGGCTGCGTAGTAGGCGGCCAGCTGTTGGTCCGTTACGCCGAAGGCCGGGAGTTGGCAGGTCACCGGGGGGAGCGAGGCCGACGTGATCAGCAGTGGGTGGTCTGCCAGGCGGTAGACGGCTCGAGGGCGGACCGGGGTCGAGGGTTCCGTTGAGGGGGCCGTGGCCGGGCGGGAGCCTGCCAGGGCGTGGCCTGTGATGACTCTCGGGCGGCTCAGTTGACCGATTCCGAGGACGAACGCGACTACCAGCACGAACACGCCCGCGAGCATGACCGGGTTGTTCTTGGCCGGTTGGGTCAACGTCGCCCCCTTCGGGTTAGGAAACCGAGCCCGCGTCGGCGGCCCAGGTGTTGCACTCGGACGCCTTGTTCGTCCGGTAGCCGCGGTCTACCCAGCTCGCGTTGTTCTGCGGTGTGCCGTGGTCTTTTGTTGGGTAGATGTCGTAGTCACCGCGGTTGCCTGCGTCTGACAGGCCCACTCGGATCACGTCCATCGGTACTGCGCCGTGCGACAACGGGGCCAACGTCATGCCGCCGAAGCAGGTTGCCTGCAGCTCCATCCGGCGGTTCAGGTCGAGGCCCTTCGGAGTATCCCACCCGCCCGCGTCGTACTGCGCGCGGTCCGAGGCTTTCAGCATTCCGGTGAGCCATTGGATGTGGTGGCCGTACTCGTGGGCCAGCTGGCCGAGGTACTTGCCGGGGTGGTTCGGGTTGTTCGGGTTGCGTTCGGCGGCGTAGGCGTTCGCCGTCCAGTAGATGCCGCCCTGGCAGTAGCGCGCGGTCGAGTCCGGGCGGACCGTGCCGCACGGGTACTGCATCGTGTCGGTGACGATGTGCAGCTCAACGGGCTGGTACGGGAGGTTTGCGGCCTGCAGGGCGGGCTTCCACATGCTCTCGATGCACGGGAGTGCTGCTCGCAGGAAGCGGTCCTGGCCCGATGGGGAGTAGTCCATGCCTGGCAGGGCGCAACCGGAGATCGTGTTCGCGCCGAAGTTCGCCTTCAGGAACGGGTGGTCGGCCAGCGTGTAGACGGCTTTGGGGGCCGCCGGGGTCGCCTGGGTCGACGGGGGACGGGAGGCCGAGGGGCGCGACGGGGTTGTGGTGGTCGTCGTGGGCTCGGTGGTCGTCGTCGAGAAGTCGAGGGTCGGGCTGTAGGTCGTGTAGTTCGAGTAGCCCGCGTCCTTGACCTTGTTGTTCATGGTCGCTGCGAACACGCCCACGGCGCCCAGGCCGAGGATCACCACGCCGCCGAGGATCAGTGCCAAGACCGGGCCGTTGTTCTTCTTGCGCGGCGGCATCGTGGGGTACTGGCCGTAGCCCGGCTGGTAGTTGCCCCACGACGGCTGCGGGGGCGGCATGACCTGGCCCGGTGGAGGTGGTGGCGGGCCGTACTGGTGCGGCGGTGGGCCCATGGGCGGGCCCTGTGGCGGCATGCCGTAGGGAGGCGGGGGGCCTTGGGGAGGACGCTGCCCCAGGGGTGCGGGCATCGGCGGCGGGCCGACCGGGCGCGGTGGCGGCCAATTGCCCGGCGGCGGTGGTTGCGTCATCGCCTGAGGTCCCCCCATTGGTGATCCTGGGTCGGGTACGAGCATATGCGGACAGTCTTCGCGCGTCCCCCGACCGGGCTAACGTGTCCCGTCCACGTTCATGGGACGCATCGGACGGGGGTTCGGTTCACGAGACGTCGGCTGAGCTTGCGGCCCAGGTGTTGCAGGCGTTCATCTGGTTCTGCTTGTGGCCGTGCATCACCCAACGGGCGTTGTTCTGTGCACTGCCGTGGTCTGGCGTGCGGTTGTAGTCGCCGCGTTGGCTCGCGTCGCTCAGACCGGTGTTCACTACGTCCATCGGGATGACGTTGTTGCGCGAGAACGGTGCGAGCGTCATGCCGCCGAAGCAGGTGGCCTGGAGTTCCAGCCTGCGGTTGAGTTCGAGGCCCTTCGGGGTGTCCCAGCCGCCCGCGTCGTACTGGGCCTGGTCGGCGGCGCGCAGCAGGCCGGACAGCCATTGGACGTGGTGGCCGTACTCGTGGCTGAGCTGGCCGAGGTACACGCCGGGGTGCCGGGCCAGGGCGTTGTTCGTGTTCGCGTAGAACCCCGCCGGCCAGTAGATGACGCCACGGCAGAACACCGCGGTCTCGTCGGTCGTGTGCTCACCGCACGGCGTCTTCACGGTTCCGGTGTGCGTCTGCAGCTCGACCGGCTGGTACGGCAGGTTGGCCTTCTTGAACGTCGGCTGCCACGCCTTCTCGATGCACGGGAGCGCCGCCTGCAGGAAGCGGTCCTCACCCGCGGGCGAGTAGTCCATCGCCGGCAGCGGGCACGAGGCGAAGTCGTACGCGCCGATGCCCGCCGAGAAGATCGGGTGGTCGGCGAGCTTGTAGACGGCCTTCGGGGAGGCGTCTGCCGTTGGCGTGTTCGACGTCCGTGTCGACGACGTGCGCGTCGAAGCGGTCGTCGTGGTGGTCGTGGTCGTCGTCTCGATGGTCGTTGTGTAGGCGTAGGTCGGGCTGTACGTCGTGTAGTTCGAGTAACCCGCGTCCTTCACCTTGCTGTTCAACGCTGCCGCGAAGACACCGATCGCGCCGAGGCCGAGGATCACGACGCCGCCCAGCACCAGCGCCACGATCGGGCCGGTGTTGTTCTTGCGGCGCGGCGGCATCACGGGATACGGCGCGAACCCGGGCTGCGGGTGGTGGCCCCAGGTCGGTTGCGGTGGCGGCATCACGGGCCGCGGCGGTGGCATGGGCGGCCGTGCGTAAGGGGGAGGCGGACCCATCGGCGGACGCATGCCGGGTGGTGGGCCGTGAACAGGGCGAGGAGGCATCGGCGGCCCGTACGGCGGTGGCGCGGGCACGGGTGGTGGGCCCACCGGGCGTGGCGGTGGCCAGTTGCCCGGTGGCGGTGGTTGCGTCATCGCCGAAAATCCCCCAGATGGCGTCTGTTCGAAAGTCCGCCGGAGCATATGAGGACTCCGCTATTGTCCGCAGCCGTGTTGAAGAACTGGGGAGTGGCGATCTTCGCCGCGGCCGCGCTGACGTCCATCTCGGCTGTTGGCGCGCTCGCGCAGCCGCTTCCGGGGACCGTCAGCACCGAGGTGCGGATGAAGCTGGAGCGCGACTCCAAGCTCTCCGTCACCGAGACCGTGCACGTGCCGGACGGCAAGACCGTCAACCGGACCGTCCCCTTGCGACTCGCGGTCGGCAACGATCTCGAGCGCCAGTACCGGGTCACCGACGCGCGCGTCGAGGGCAAGGGCAGCGCGAACGTCAGCGATGACCAGTTCACCGTCAAGTTCGAGGGCGGCCAGGCCACGCTGACCTACACGGTCGTCGGCGCGGTCGCCCCGGTCGGTGACGCGCTGGAGGTCCGCTGGCAGGCCGCGGGTGGCTGGGACACCGAGCTCGACAAGGTCGCCGTCACGTTCTCCGCACCCGACTCGCCGACGTCGGTCAACTGCCTCGCCGGCCCTGTCGGTTCCTCGCAGCCGTGCACCAGCGCGGATCTCGCGGACGGCAAGGGCGTGCGTGCGCAGGAGATCAAGCTCGGCGCCGGTGAACGCGTGGATGTCGCGATCGGACTGTCGGCCGGTGTCGTGCCGCCGAACGCGGTCGTGGTCGAGCAGTCCGGTCTGGCCGCCGCGTTCGCGCTGACCCCGGTCAGCGGCGCCGCGCTCGGCGGGCTGTTGTTGTTGCTGCTCGGCGGTGTCGCCCTGCTCTGGTACCTGCGCGGACGGGACGCGGCGGCGCTCGCCAGTGAGGTCGGCGCGGTCTCAGTGCTCGTGCGCGACCAGAACAACAGGGTCGCGTTCGCCTCGCCCGACGGCGTGCTGCCCGGCCAGGTCGGCACGGTCGTCGACGAGCACGTGGACGTCGTCGACGTGACCGCCACGGTGATCGACCTCGCCGTCCGCAACTACCTCTGGATCGCTGAGGTAGGCCAAGAGAATGGTTTCAGCCACGACTGGCAGATCGTGCGCCGCAACCCGGCCGACAGCTCGCTGTCCGGTTATGAGAAGGCCGTTTACGAAGCACTTCTGCCGCAGGGCGCCGACGCCGTGACGGTGTCGGAACTGCGTGGCCGCCGGATCGAACTGTCCGCCGTGCGCGAACAGCTCTACGCGGACGTCGTGGAGAAGCGCTGGTTCGTGCGCCGCCCGGACGCCGAGCGCAGCCTGTTCTGGTGGGTCGGAATCGTGATCGCGGTGCTGGGCGTGGCGGCCACGGTCGTGCTCGCGCTGACCATCGGCAACGCGCTGTTCGGCCTCGCCGTCGCCGTCGGTGGAGTGGCTCTCGCGTTCGGTGCGCGGTCGATGCCGGCTCGCACCAAACGCGGCAGTGAGTTGCTCGAACACGTCCGTGGCCTGCGCGGATACCTTCACGGAGTGACGCCGGACGACGTGCCCGAGGCCGACCGCGAGCTGGTCTTCTCCCGCTCGCTGCCGTACGCGGTGGTGCTCGGCGAGACCGAGCGCTGGCTCACCACGTTCGGTCAGCAGGACCTCTACTGGTACGGCAATGCGTCGGACTTCCGGCGCAGCTTCCCGGCGTTCCTCGGTGCGCTCGACGGCGTGCTCGCCCAGGCGGGCCACCTTCGATCCCTCCGGACGTAGAACCCGTAGGCTGACGGGCATGGCCTCACCCGAACTGCACAGGTTCACGTTGCCCAACGGCCTGCGGGTGGTGCTCGCCCCCGACGCCAGCGCACCGGTCGTCGGCGTCAGCGTGCACTACGACGTCGGCTTCCGCTCCGAGCCGGAGGGGCGCACCGGTTTCGCGCACCTCTTCGAGCATTTGATGTTCCAGGGCAGCGAGAGCCTGGAGAAGCTGGCGCACTTCCGACACGTGCAGTCGTCGGGTGGCACGTTCAACGGGTCCACGCACCCGGACTACACGGACTACTACCAGGTGCTGCCGAGCGCGGCGCTGGAGCGGGCGCTGTTCCTCGAGGCGGACCGCATGCGCGCGCCGAAGCTCACCGAGGAGAACCTCCGCAACCAGATCGACGTGGTGAAGGAGGAGATCCGGCTCAACGTGCTGAACCGCCCGTACGGCGGGTTCCCCTGGATCCTCCTGCCCGCGGTGCTGTTCAAGACGTTCGCCAACGCGCACAACGGGTACGGCGACTTCGTCGACCTGGAGAGCGCCACGGTCGACAACTGCGCGGAGTTCTTCGACACCTACTACAGCCCGGCGAACGCGGTGCTGACGGTGGCCGGCGACCTCGACGTCGAGACCGCGAAGGCGTTGGTGGAGAAGCACTTCGGTGACGTGCCCGCGCGACCGCGGCCGGAGCGCCCGTCGTTCGCGGAGCCCGCCCCGCAGGGCGAGGTGCGGCAGGAGCACGGCGACGCGCTGGCCCCGCTGCCCGCGATCGCGATCGGCTACCGCGTGCCGGACCCGGTCACCGACATCGACGGCTACCTCGCGTACCTGGTGCTCGCCGGGGTGCTGACGGACGGCGACAGCTCGCGCCTGCAGCAGCGCCTGGTGCACCGCGAGGGCATCGTGATCGACCTGAACGCCGGCTGCGGCCTGTTCGGGCCGCTGGAGGCCCGCGACCCGGACACGTTCAGCATCACCGCGATCCACACCGCCGAGGTCTCCGCCGACCAGGTCGTCGCGGCGATCGACGAGGAACTGCAGAAGCTCGCGCAGGAGCCGCCGTCGCAGGAGGAGCTCGCGAAGGTCACCGCCCGCTGGGCGTCGACCATGCACAAGGAACACGACCGGCTCACGAACCGCACGCTGGGCCTCGGCTCCGCGGAGCTGCTGTTCGGCCGCGCCGAGCTGATCTACGAACTGCCCGAGCGGATCGCCTCGGTGACCGTCGACGAGGTGTCCGCCGCGGCCAAGGCGCTGCGCCCTGACGCCCGCGCCCTTCTTCTCGTCAAGCCCACCGGAGGAGCCCAGTGACCTCGGCCAAGACCCACCGTTCCGCCGAGGAGATCGGACGCACCGCCGTTGGCCCGCGCCCGTTGCCGGAGCTGGGCTCGCAGAAGGCGGCCGCCGACCTGTCCACTGTGGACACGGTGCTGCCGAACGGCCTGCGCGTGATCGCGGTCCGCCGCGCCACCGTGCCGATGGTCGAGGTGCGGCTGCGGGTTCCGTTCGCGGACCCGGCCGCCTCCAGCACCGGCTCGCAGCACTCCGCGGTGGCGGAGCTCCTCGCGAACACCGTGCTGACCGGCACCGCGTCCCGTTCCCGCGTGCAGATCGACACCGAGCTGGCGCTGGTCGGCGGCGAGCTCGACTCCGTGGTCGACCCGGAGCGGCTGAGCTTCACCGGCAACGCGCTGGCGACGGGCCTCGCCACCGTGCTGGACGTGCTGCGCGACGTGCTGACCGGCGCGTCCTACCCGGCCGACGAGCTGGAGCGCGAGCGCGGCCGCCTGGTCGAGCGCATCACGCTCGCCCGCTCGCAGCCGAACGTCATCGCGCGTGAGGCGTTGCAGAAGGTCCTGTACGGCGACCACCCGTACGCCAAGGAGATGCCGGAGGCCGACGAGGTCGCCGCCGTCACCCGCGACGACGTGGTCGCGTTGCACGGCAAGGCTTTGCTGCCGCGCGGCTCGGTCTTCGTCATCGTCGGCGACGTCGAGCCGGCCGAGGCCGTCGCGCAGGTCGGCGAGGCGCTGGGCGCGTGGGAGGGCGACGGCGAGGCCGTTCAGCTGCCGCCGCTGCCCGCTGTCTCCGGTGGCGACGTGCTGCTGGTGCACCGCCCCGGTGCCGTGCAGTCGCAGATCCGCCTTGCCGCGCAGGCGATCCCGCGCACGGACGAGCGCTACCCGGCGCTGCAGCTCGCGAACCTGGTCTACGGCGGGTTCTTCTCGTCGCGTCTGGTCGAGAACATCCGTGAGGACAAGGGCTACACCTACAGCGCCCGTTCGCACCCCGAGTTCACCATCCACGGCGCCACGCTGCTGGTCGACGCGGACACGGCTTCCGAGGTCACGGCGGCGGCGCTGCTGGAGACCCGCTACGAGCTGGCGCGCCTGGGCCTGGTGCCGCCGTCGGAGTCCGAAGTGGACGTCGCGCGCCGGTACGCGATCGGCACGCTGCTGACCACCACGTCGTCGCAGTCCGGACTGGCGTCGTTCCTGGTGAACCTCGTCGGGCTCGGGCTGGGCATCGACTGGCTGGTGGCGCACCCGCAGCGCCTGCAGACCGTCACGGTCGAGCAGGTGGCCGCGGCGGCGCTGGAGTTCTTCGCTCCCGGCAACTTCACCGGCGTGCTCGTCGGTGACGCCGAGCAGCTCAAGCCGAAGTTGTCCGCGTTGGGCGGGGTTGCGTTCAAGTGAGTTTCGACCTGGTCGGCCTTCCCGCGCTCTCGCGGTTTGCGATCGATCGGTGCGAGCCGTTGCGCGGCGATTCGGACCGGATCGCCGCGCTGTGGCCCAAGGCTCGGATGATCGTGGTCGACACGCGCGGCCGCACGCTCGTGGCCGAGCGCGGCACTCGCGTCGTCGACCGGCCCGCGGTGGAGTTCGGTGACGAGCCGCCGCTGGGCTCCGTCCTGCTGGGTGAGCAGGACGGGGTGGCGTACTTCGCTGTGCCCGTGCCCGCTGAGGAGTACGAGCCCGTGCCGATCGCACGGGCCTGGGCGCCGCCGGTGCTGACGGACGAGCCGATGTGGCTCGACCTGAGGCAGGCCGGGGCCACTTTGGACGACATGTCCGCCGGGTTGTTCACGACCGCGGCGGCGCTGTTCCAGTGGCACCGGCTCGGGAAGTTCTGCGCCAGGTGCGGTGCTCCGGTGGTGCTGGAGAAGTCCGGCTGGGTCAGCGTGTGTTCCGGCTGCGGGCGCGAGGAGTACCCGCGCACGGACGCCGCGGTGATCTGCCTGGTGCACGACGGCGCGGACCAGGTGCTCGTCGCCCGCGGTCCGGAGTGGCCGGAGGGCCGGTTCTCGGTGCTGGCCGGGTTCGTGGAGTCCGGTGAGTCGCTGGAGGCCTGCGTGGCGCGCGAGATCTTCGAGGAGGTCGGGGTCGCCGTCCGGGACATCCGGTACCTCGGGTCGCAGCCCTGGCCGTTCCCCCGGTCGTTGATGATCGGGTTCGAGGCCGTGGCGGATCCCGCGGAGCCGTTGATGCTGGCTGAGGGCGAGATCGCCGAGGCCAAGTGGGTCTCGCGGGCCGACGTCCGCCGGGCGATCGAGGAGCCGGGGAGTGTCCCGGGGCTCGGGCTCGCCGGTGGTGCGTCGATCGCGTTCCGGATGCTGCAGAGCTGGTCGGGCGCATCCTAGGTTGCGCCGATCGGGCTAATCCGGTGTGGTCTACGCATGAGCAACCCGGAGCTTGAAGCACGCAACGCGGCGTTGCGCGGCCAGGTGGACACGATGCTGGCGAACCTCGAACGGCAGACCGCCCAGCTGAAAGAGGCTCAGGCCGAGGCGATGTCCAAGACCGGCCGCGCGACCTCGCAGGACGGCCTGGTCGAGGTCACGGTGAACGCCGGTGGCATCGTCACCGGCGTCGCGTTCGCGCCGGCCGCGTTCGAACGCAGCACCCCGGAGAAGCTGGGGCAGAGCGTCGTGGCGACGATCCAGAAGGCCGCCCTCAACGCGCGGGAGCAGGCCGACGCCGTGCTCGCGCACTACCAGGAGGGCATCCCGGACCTGCCGGATCTGTTCCCCGGCATGCCATCGCTCAAGGACCTCATCCCGACCCCGCCGCCCGTCCCGCAGTCGCAGCCGCAGTCTCCGGGCGAGCCGCTGCGGCATGACGACGAAGAGCCGCCGGAGTCCTTCATGGACCGTCGAGGGGGTCAGTGGTGACCGGCTTCGAGGTCGACCCCACGGCACTGCGCTCGCAGTCGCCGAAGTTCTCGGCGGCGGGCGACAAGCTGCAGACCGCCTGGGAGACGTTGCGCGGTGTGCTGGATGCCAACAACGGCTGCTGGGGCGGCGACGACGCGGGCAAGGAGTTCCAGAAGTCGTACGTGCCGATCGCGGACCAGGCGCGGCAGGCGTTCCCCGCGCTCACCGAGGGCATCCACTCGATCCGCAAAGGACTGGACGCCTCGGCCGACACCTGGGAGGCCGTCGACGAGAGCGGCAAGAAGTCGTTGGGAGGCAAGTGAGTCATGGGCATCGAGATTCCTGGCGCCGTCCAGTGGCTCACGCCGATCGTGGTGGGCGCGGACTGGCCGGAGGGTGACGAGACCAAGCTGTGGGCCATGCGGGACGCGTGGAACGCGGCCGCGAGCGCGGTCGAAGGGGTGCTCGGCGACGGCAACAACGCGTCGAAGGCCGCGCTGGGCTGCATGAGCGGGCAGACCGCGGAGAAGTTCGAGGAGTACTGGAAGAAGTACACCGAGGGCGACGCCTACCTGGTCAACCTCAAGCAGATCTGCACCGACCTCGCCGCGGGCTGCGACAAGGCGGCGCTGGGCATCGAGTACACGAAGCTCAGCATCATCGCCGCCCTGATCATCCTCGCGGCGCAGATCGCCGCGATGATCGCCTCGGCGGTGGCCTCGTTCGGCGCGTCGACGGCGGGCATCCCGATCGCGCAGGCGGCGACCCGGTTCTCCGTGCAGTTGATCTTCCAGCAGCTGATCAAGCAGATCGCCATCAACCTGGCGATGAACGTCGGCACCGACCTCGCGATCCAGGGCCTGCAGGCGGTCTTCAGCGAACGGACGTCGTGGGACGCCGGCAAGACGCTCGACGCGGGTATCGCGGGCGTGGCGGGCGGCATCGCGGGTGGACTGGTCGGTACCGGCAGCGCCGTGCTCGGCAACGCGTCGAAGACCTTCGTGGCGGCTGCCGGACGTGGTGCGGTGGAAGGTGCCGTCGCCGGTGCCGGTGGAAACGTGCTGACCAACCTCGCGCACGGCAAGGTCGAGGCGAAGGACTTCGGCTCGGCGATCCTGTCCGGTGGTGTCTCCGGCGGCGTCGGCGGCGCGGTCGGCGGCATGCAGGGAAGGCAGGAGGGCCTCGCCGAGACCTGGAAGACGGGGACGTCACAGGACGGCCAGTACACCGCAGGGGCGAACACGCAGGGACACGCCTATCAGACCCCGGACGGGTCCGTCGTGCGCGCCGACACCGGGACCGATCCGAAGGACAATCCGTACACGGGCAACCGGTGGGTCGAGGGGGCGAAGAACACCGCCGGCGAGATCGGGCCGAACAACGTCAACGACCCGACCGACAGCGACTACCAGGTGAAGTCCTCGGCGAACCCGCCGCGGATGGTCGGGCACCTCGACCTGCCCGACCCGCCGCCCAGGAAGTAGGGCTCAGCGCCAGGGTTGCCAGCCGTGGATCGGGGTGTGATCCGGACGGGTCTCGCCCCAGTTCCGGCTGCCCGGCGGCAACATGTGGTGCTCAGCGAGTCGCATCCGCCCGCGCACCCGCCACCAGTCGGCCAGCAGCAACGCCGTCAGCAGCACCGTGGTCGCGACGCCGATCCACACGTTGACGCCCCTGCCGGCGACGAGGATGAACATCCAGGCGAAGCTGCCGGTGATGGCCGCGGCGAGCAGTCGCCATCCGATGGCGGTGGTCGTGAGCGAGGTCGCGGCGATCCCGGTCGCCCGCCGCCTGGCCCAGTGGCGCAGGTCGCGCCATTCGTCGATCGACATCTGGGTGAGCGGTACCGGTGTCCCCCGGCGCGAGCGGATCAGCTCCGCGAGCTCACCGGCCTGCGTCACCGGCATGAGCCACTGCTGGGGTCCCGCCACCAGACGCAGCGTCGGAGCGTTGCCGACGAGCATCTTGAGGCCACCACCGGGCATCGGCCACAGCTCCGGATGCGGCGAGGTGCCCGGCTGTACCAGCGTGATGTCGCCGAGCCACATCGCCTGGTCGAAGACCTTGCCGTCTGGCGCCGTGCGGAACACCAGGCGGTCCCGCTCCACGAACAGCGACTCGCCGCCGCGTAGAGGCACCCGTACCTGAACCTCACGGCCGAGGCCGGAGCCCAGCAGGAACATCCGCCCGCCGAGGCGTCCCAGCGTCGGGCACAGCACCAGCAGGACGGCCACCCAGACGAATTCGCGGCTGCCGGCCAACCAGAACACGCTGATCGGCACCGAGAGGAGCGCCAACCGGCCCCAGAGCCAGGGCACGTTCCGGTTCAGCACCCACACCACGCCCGCGACGAGCGGTGCCGCGAGCATGAGCCGCGGGACGTCGGGGGTGGTGAGCAGCGCGATCTCGGGCAGCACAACGGTTCCGGTCAGCGCGAGGGTCGCGCCCACCAGCCAGCGCACCGCGAGCGAAGGCCCGGTGAGTGAAACCGCGGGTCCGTCCGCGGGCGTGGTGGGCGTGCCGATGGGCCGTGGTGCCTCACCGGCCTCGGAGTCGTTGTCGGCGGTGAGGACAGCGGCCGTCGGCGCGTCGGACAGGTTCGGCACCCGTGACCGCACCAGGGAGACGAACCGCTGCGGGTTCTCGACCGGCAGCACCTGATCACCCGTGGTGGTCCGCAGCACCACCACGTCACCCTGCGGAACGGGAAGGGCGCGACCGTCGTGCAGCGTGATCCACGGTGCCTCGCCGCTGACCGCCTGCCTGGTGCCGATGCCGATGAGATCGCCGAACCCGTACGTCAGGACGGGGGTCTTGTGCGGGGTGCCCGCGATGATCTCCAGGCCGCTGTCGGTGACCTCGATCGTGTCGACGAACCGGCCCTTGAAGTCGGTGCGCAGCTCGAACAGCACCTTGTTCGGGGCGCGCTTCGACACCAGGTGCACCAGGTACGTCACGACGAACGGAAAGCCGAAGAGGATTGGCATGTTGACCGCGGGCGACTTGCTGCCCACGACGATCACGGTGGTGATCGCGATGACGGCCGAGACGCCGAGAGCGACGAGCGGCCAGTGATGCGGTTTCACGGCCCACATCTTGGCGAGAACGAAGGATCAGCGCACGCTCAGGCAGCGGGCGTCATCGAGCGGCTGGTGAAACGCGGGTGGGTCACGCGCGAGCAGCCGCCGGACAACTGCAGGCTGGTTCACGCGGTGCTCACGTCAGAGGGCGAAGAGGCGTGCCAGGGGACCACCGCGCGGGTGTACCGGGCGGCGGTGGCCGACGAGTTCACGTCGTTGCTGAACGAGCGCGACCTCGCCGACCTGCGCCGGATCGGGCGCAAGCTGATGGAGGGGCACGGGCGGTGGGACGTCAAGCGGTTCGCGCGGTCAGAGGAGTGACGGCAGCACGTGCTCCTCGGTGACCATCAGGCCCGTGGTGGCCATGGTGTCGGCCAGGTCGGGGTCCCAGCTCGCGGTGTCCGGGCGGGTGTTCAACGTCGGCAGCTCGATGCCGCGCGCGATCAACGTGGCCACGGCGGCGCGGTAGTCGTGCGCTGACATCCGCCACGCCGTTCCGCCGGTCCAGGCGAGGATCTCGTTGGTCGTGCGGATGCCGTCCGGGGTGAAGTCGTTGTGGCAGCGGACGTTCTTGCCGTCGAGGTGATGCTTGGCCTGCGCGGTGAGGCCGTTCGGGAGCACCATCAACGGGCCGGGCACACCGGATTCGAGCAACCGCGGACTCCGCACGACGGTGATGTCCGACGCTTCGAGGGTGTCGTTCAACGTCAGGTAGCCCTGGGACGTCAGCACGGGGTTGCTGTAGGCGTCGGGGAGCACTCCTGAGCGTTCCCACTCGGTTCCGGCGAGAGCCAGCGCCTTCCCGACGATGCGGGTGAGCGGACGGCCGTCGTCCAAGTCGTTGCCCGCCAAGGCGAAGCGCGTCGTCCAGCGTCGCGGTTCGGGCGTGAGCCTCGCGAGGATCTGCGCGGCCTGGTTGGCGATCATCGGCAGTGCGGGCTGCGGGATCTTGCCGTACCTGCGGACTTGCTCGATCCACTCGGCCGCCCAGGGTGCGTGCAACAGGCCGTGCTCGCGCAACGCGAACTTCAGCACGGCGTCCGCGGTCGAGGCCTCCTCGGTCGTGGACAGGCCGATCGGCTTGCCGTGCACGGATTCCAGGACCTCGGGCAACGTGCTGCCGTGGGCGCGGAGGTGTTCGTCCAGGCGGGCCAGTGAGATCTGGCGGCGGGCCGGGTGCGCGATCGGCTTGCGCAGGATCTCGCCCAGAGCGGTCGCGGTGCTCGCGTCCTCGACGCGGAAGCTGAACGCCGAACGGCCGCCGCCCTCCATCGTCTCGCGCGCCAGGCGCCAGAACTCGGCCAGCTCGGGGCGGTCGTACTCGATCACGACCCCAACTTAGGCCTTGACAAGGCGAGACGGTGAGCGGACCGTACCTGACCATGAGCGTTCTGCCTAATCGTGATAGGCAAGCCGAACGGCGTGAGGCCACCCGAAGAGAGATAGTCGACGCCGCGTGGGAGATCGCGCGCCGCGACGGACTGGCCGCTGTCACGTTGCGCGAGGTAGCGGCCATGATCGGGATGCGCTCGCCGTCGCTGTACTCGCACTTCGACTCGAAGAACGCGATCTACGACGCGATGTTCGGCCAGGCCTGGACGGTCTTCCTGGCCCAGGCCGAGCAGCACTTCGCAAACCTTCCGGAAGCGCCGCGCGAGGCGTTGCTGGCGATGGCGCGTCACTTCTTCGACTTCTCGGTCGCCGACGTGGCCCGCTACCAGCTGATGAACCAACGCGCCATCCCCGGCTTCGTGCCGTCCGAGGCCGCCTACGCCCCGTCGGTCGAGGTCATGGCCCTGCTGCACCAGGCGATGGGCCGGCTCGGCATCACCGACCCCGCCGACGTCGACCTCTTCCTGGCACTCGGCGGCGGCCTGCTGGATCGGCAGTTCGCCAACGACCCCGGCGGCGACCGCTGGACCGCTCAGCTTCCCCGCGTGATCGACATGCTCGCCGACGACCTCGACCTTCCCGGACCTCCGCTGAGGAGCAGAAGATGACCGCCGCACTGGCCACGAAGCCCCGCACGGCCGCCCTCGACCGCGACACCGCCATGCGCCTCGCGACGACCGAGTACGAACGGTTCCTCGCGCTGCTGCAGGGCCTCACCCCCGACGACTGGGCGAAGCCCACCGACTGCCCGGGATGGGACGTGCGTGCGATGGCAGCGCATCTGCTCGGGATGGCGGAGATGTCCGCGTCGATGCGGGAGAGCCTGCGCCAGGTCAAGGCCGCCCAGTCCCGCGACGGGGTGTTCATCGACGAGCTGACCGCGTTGCAGATCGAGGAACGCGCGCAGATGACGCCCGCCCAGATCGTCTCCCGCTACGCCGAAGTGACCCCGCGCGCCGTGAAGGCGAGACGCCGCACGCCGTGGTTCGTGCGCGGGCGGAAGATGCCGGGCACGCAGCTGATCAACGGTCGCCACGAGGAGTGGACGCTCGGCTTCCTCACCGACGTGATCATGACCCGCGACCCGTGGATGCACCGGGTCGACATCTCGCGGGCCACCGGTGCCCCGATGGTGCTGACCGCCGACCACGACGGCGTGCTCGTCGACGACGTGGTCCGCGAGTGGGCAGCGCGGCACGGCAGGCCGTTCACCCTCACGCTCACCGGGCCGGCGGGCGGTACCCGGGGCTCCGACGGCCCGGAGCTGGAGTACGACGCCGTCGAGTTCTGCCGTGCGCTGTCCGGCCGCGGAACCGCCCCGCTGGACACCGAAGTGCCCTTCTAGGGGTCGATCCGGTCCAGCGCCGCGCCGTCCCACGTCGTCTGCGTGCACGCGACGCCACGGCCGTTCTTGGGCCGCAGGACGTCGAAGATGTGCATGCGCGGGATCTTGTCGGAGACGCCCCAGCC
This sequence comes from Lentzea alba, assembly GCF_047445655.1. GTDB lineage: Bacteria > Actinomycetota > Actinomycetes > Mycobacteriales > Pseudonocardiaceae > Lentzea > Lentzea alba_A. The sequence goes on along the minus strand of NZ_JAJAEG010000019.1, from coordinate 21,470 downwards.
GCTCGGCCAGGTGATCACCCAGTCCATGTCGAGGTCGACCAGCAACCCCAGCATGCGGGCGATGGTCGGGTCGTCGAGCCGTTCGAAGGCCTCGTCCAGCAGCACCAGGCGCAGCGGGTCGAACTCGTCGCTGACCGCGTCGTAGAAGCTCGCGGCGGCCGCGAACAGCGTCACGTACGAGATCAGCCGGGTCTCACCGGACGAGAGCTGGCGCAGTCGCCGTTCGCGCGGGTTGCCGTCCGGGCCGGTGTCGGCGACGGTCACCGTGAACTGGTGCCACGTCCGGTAGTCCAGCGCCCGCGACAGGATCTCCGCGTAGCCGCCGGAGTGCGTGTCGCGCTCGTTCTCGATGCGCTCGGTGAAGACGCGGCGCAGCGTGGCGTCCTGCTCGGGCGTGCGTTCGCCGAACGGCAGCCGCACCAGCGCAAGCGCTTGCCTGGTCTGGTCGTCGAGGGCGCTGGACGACTTCCAAGCCAGCTTGACGTGCACGCCCTGGCTGGAGCGTGCCTGGCCGAGCACCTCGTTCATGCGCTTGGTGAGGTCCTCGGCGACGGTGATCTGGCCGCGCAGCCACTCGGCCAGGTCGCGGATCAGGTAGTCGGCGAAGATGCCCTGGTACTGCTCGTCGAGGAACCCGCGCTGCTCGGCCAGCTTCGTGGTGACCTGGCGGGCGGCGACGGCGACGGGCTTCGCGCCCTCCTCGCCGGTCACGGTCACGGTGAGCAGGCCGGCGTGCTGTTCGGCGGCGATGTCGTGGCTGCCGGCCAGTGAGGTCTGCAGGGCCTGGAGCTTGGCGATCACGGTCGCTTCGGTGCCGCCGCGACGGTCGCCCGCCTCGGCGATGGCCTGACGCACCAAGGACTCCTCCGGGACCTCCTGGAACGCCGCCGCCAGCAGGCCGGGTGCCTTCAGCGTGGCCTGGAAGTTGCCGGTGGCGCGTTGCAGGGTCTCCTCGGCCTCGGCGACCTGCGTGGAGTTGGTCTCCAGCAACGCTTCCAGCTTCGCGGCCTGCTCACGCGCGGTCGTGATGCTCTCGCGCACACCCTTGAGGTCCTCGCGCATCTTCTTGCGCGACTTCTCCAACGAGGTGAGCTGCTCGCTGATCTCCTTGGCCTCGCCGCCGACCGCGTCGGTCAGCTCGGCCAGCGTCCCCGCCTGAGCCGCGTAGTCGACGCACCGGGCGTCGGCGTCGGTCTCCGCGGTCTGCCGGTCCGCGACGGCCTCGTGATAGCGGTGCGAGGCGTCCGTGAGGTCGGAAATCGTGCCCTGGCAACGCCTCTTCACCGCGTCACCGAGCAGGTCGGCCGTCCGCTGGGCCTCCGAAGCCGCTGCCTGGGCCTGCCGGAGTGCCTCGGTGTCGCTCGGGAGACCGGCGTCGCCTGCCTGCCGGGTGAGTTCCGACCGCGCCGCTTCGAGCCGCGAATTGGCGTTCTCCAACGCATCGCGCAGCTCGAACGTGCGCTGCTGCGACCGTGCCGCGGACTCCTCGGCGGCCTGGACGCGGCTGTGCTTCGCGATCAGCTCGCTGTCGCCGGGGAACGCCGCGACGTGCGCCTCCCAGGTGGCGACGTGCTCGTGGGCGCGGGCCAGTTCGTCCTCGGCGGTACCGAGTTGCGTGCGTAGCTCGGCCAGTTCCTCTTCCAGGGCAGCGATTCGGCGGCCGCGGGCGGCTTCCCGTGCGCCCGCACCGATGAACTCGGCCTCCGGCTTGGTCCAGCGTCCGCTCAGCACGCCAGTCCGCCAGTCGCCGGTGGTCGTCATGTCCTCCAGCGACACGGCCCGCAGCAGATCCGCGACAAGCGACTCGGGCACCGCCGACCCCTCAACGGCCGGCACCAGCAACTCGGCCAACGACGGCCCACCAACCGCCTCTCGCGGCACCGCGAACACATCGCTCGGGGTGCCATGAGGGTGACCTTCATGAACCTCACGTTCATGAAGGTCACCCTCATGGCAAACCCAGGCGTCTAGGAGGCCGCTGGCCTGGAGTGCGGACTCCAGGCCGGCCCGCTCGTCGTCGGTCAGCGACGGCGCGAAATCCACCAGCCGGTAGAAGGGCGCCCCAGCAGCCGAGTCCCGCTTTGCCGACGTGTACTGACCTGGCACCGGCACCCGCTCGTTGCCCGAGCGCAGGCCGACGAGCTCCTCGTCGAGGGTGTCGAGGCGAGCGCGGAGCTCGGTGCGCTGCTGTGCGAAGGCGTGCGCGGCGTCGCGGGCTGCCTGGACGAGAGGCCCGACCCACTCGCGGGCCGTGCCGCTCAGGGCTTTCGCGGCGGCAGGATCAGGGGTTTGGGGCAGCGCCAACGCATCCGCGGGGCGTTCGTCGAGCAGCGGGCCGCTCGACGTCCACGCCTCGACCTGCTCCAGCCAGGTCTGCACGACCTCGGCCAACTCCTGCAGTTCCTGGTTGCGCAGCGCGGTCGACTCGGTCGCGCCGTGCTGGGCGTCGCGGGCCTTCTGCCGCAACGACTCCACCTCGCGCTGCTGCGAGTCCAGGGCCAGCGCCTGCTCGTGCAACGACAGCGCGAGCGCACCTCGTTGGCGCGCAAGGGAAGCGATGCCCGTGGTCTGGTCGACGACGGACGCCAGCGCGGCCAGCACGTCCTCCGTCGCGGCGGCAGGCGGCACACGGCGTTCGATCGGCAGCGGACCGGCCTCGGGATCCGGCTTGGCGCGCACCGAGTCCGTGGTCACGGTCGCCTCGGCGGGCGGGACCTGCGGCACGTCCGGCGCGAGGTCGCTGTCCATGCCGGCCAGGCGCAGGTTCTCGCGCAACGGGTCGCTCAACGCGTCGGCTGCTTGAAGGTCTTCGGCGAGGCGGCGCAGCAGACGCAGGACGTTGTCGACCGAAGCGTCCTCCTGGGCGCGCTGGCGGTGGGCCGTCTCCAGGGCCGCCACGGCAGAAGAACGCTTCTCCGCCACCAGGTTCTCGCGCGTCTTGAGGTCCTGCAGGTCGCGGAACGCCGGCAGTTCCTTCAGCGCCGCGATGGTCTCCTCGGCCTGCTGCTCGCCGGTCTCCATGTCGACAAGTGCCTGCTCGGACGCCGCGCGTTCCACGCGCGTGAGGTCGAGCTCCTGGGTGAGCTTCGACTGCTCGCGCTGAAGCTTCGCCACCGACTTCTCGGCCGCGTCCAGTCGTTCGGAAGCGCTGCGAAGCCCGCCGAACGCGTAGTCGCTGTAGGTCTTGAGGAACGTGCTCAGCGCACTGTCCGCAGAGGACAGGCGCACGATGTTCTCGCGGATCGACTCCAGGTCGTCGAACGACGTCGCGAGCTGCTCGACCATCGCCTGGTCCAGCGGCGGCAGGGCGTCGCTGAGGATCTGCTCCAGCTGCCCTTCCAGCACCTTCAGGCCGACGTCCGGGTTGCGCAGCGTCCGCTGGAGGTGCAGCAGGTCCGGGTAGCGCGCGGCCGGCACGCCGTAAACGGTCTCGGCGATCTTCGCGCGGAACGCCGGCTCCTCGAACATGCAGTCGGCGCCGATGAGGTCCCTGAGCTGCGCAGGGCCGTGCGGGACGCGCTCGGGGCCCGCGAGCTGCAGTTCCGTGCCGACGCGCATGGGCGTGACGAACCGCCACGAGTCCGTGATCGCCTGCGAGGTCTTCGACGCCTTCACGCCGAGACCGCAGGTCAGGTACTCGTTGCCCGAGTGGTCAGCGGCCTCGCGGATCAGCTCGACCCACGCGTAACCGATGCGGTTCGGGCCGCCGTCGTAGTCGTCCAGCATGAGGCGCCGGATGCTGACCGTGTCGAAGCCCTTCGAGCCGAGCTGGCGCAGGTCGCCGTCCAGGCACAGCGGCAGCAGCAGCTCCAGCGTGCGGGACTTGCCGGAACCGTTGGTGCCCTGGAAGATCGCGCGGCCGCCGGAGAAGTCGAACGTCTGCTCGGTGTACTGCCAGATGTTGACCACGCCACCACGATGTAGCCGCCACCTGCTCATGAAACGTTCTCCTCGTCGAACAGGGACCAGCTCGGTACTTCGGGCACCACAACGGGTTCCGGTTGTTCTCGCTCGGGATCACCGTCGGGGGACGGCAACCAGCGGTGCGCGGCCGCGCTGATGGACCAGCCGTCTTCTGCCGGTACGGCCAAACCCATGCGGCGCAACAGTTCTCCGACCTCGGCCACGAGCCGGTCGAGGTCGTCGGTGAACTGCTTCGACCACGCCGCGGGGTAGTCCTCGACCAGTTGCGCGCAGACCTCGCGGATCCGTTGGGTGGCAACGACATGCCGTGCGTGCGGGTCTTCGTCCTCGCTGTCCAGCAGGTCGGGCAGCGCGAGCAACGCGATGCGCGCGACCGTGGACACGCCGGGGAACGACAGGTCGGTCAGGAAGTCCTCGGGGTCGGCGGCGAGCACGCCCTCGACCCGGCACTCGGTGTAGAGGCCGAACGCCTGCTCCAGCAGCGCGGTCTCCTTGCGCTGGTTGCGCCGCAGCCACTCCGCCTGGTCGTCCGGCAGGTCCGCGTACAGCACCAGCGGCGTCTCGACGAGCTTGCGCCGCACCGCGTGCTCGACGCCGCGAGGGCCGGGGCGGGCCGCCAGTTCGACGAGGTGAGCGGGGCTCTGGGCTTCGCCGACCGGGCCCGTGACGAGCTGGCCCAGCAGGTCGGTGTCGATCGTGATCAGCGCTTCCTGGGGCAGCACGTCCTGGGCGACCGAGCCTTCGGTTTCCTGAAGCACGCCAAGGGAAACGAGGTGGCGCAGGGCCGCGGTGAGCGCACGTCGTTCGGTGACGTCGTCCGGTGCGTCGATGCCTGCTTCGACTGCGGCGGAACGGATGTCGGCGACGAGCCTGCTGAGCAGCGTCTGGCGGCCGATGCCGGTGAGCACCGCGAGGGTGAGCGCCAGGTAGGCGTAGCCGCGCGGGGACATGCTGAGCACGCCACGCGTGTCGTCGTTGCCAGGACCGGACTTGTAGAGCCGGGCGAACCGGCGTTCCACGACCAGCCGGTAGCCGAGCAGGCCCGCGAACAGGTCCTGGAGGACTGCCCGGTGCCGGTAGACGAGGCTGAGGAGCTCGCCGTCGGGGCCGTCGCTGCGCAGGAGTGGCCTGCGCAGCAACGTTCGGGCGCACCGCACCACGTTGGCGGCGTCGATGTCGGAGAGGTTGTCGAGTTGGTTCATTGCTTCAGGGCCACCGTCGCGTCGTGCAGGGTGAGCGTCCCGGCGGCGGACTTGATCTGCGTTGTCGTGCCGTGGGCGATTTCGAGTTTGAGGCCGCGCACGGGGTCGCTGGCCGATCCGCTGTCCTGCGGCGAGTCGCGCTGAGCCATCGCGAGCGTCAGCAGCTCGCAGAAGACCTCCAGCGCGCCGTGCGTCAGCGTGGTGTTCTCCAGGTTTCCGGCGGCCTTGGTGAGCTCCGCGACGTGCCGCGCCCGGATCTCGTCGGCCTCCCGCGCCTCCGCGAGCAGCGACTGCTCGGTCATCGGGTCGTCGAGGATCCTGGACGGCCTGCCGCGCGCGCCCCGGTCGCCTCGGCTGCGGACTGACACCGTCACGTCGCAGACCGGGCCGTCGCGCCACGGCGTGCGTTCGTTGTCCGAGTCGTGTTCCGGCGCGGGGGAGAGGTGGCGCGCGCTGTAGAGCCCGAACGCGGCCGCGTAGATCTCGTGCGCTTCTTCCCGGGTCGAGTTGTCGAACCAGCTCGCGAGTTTCAGCAGCTCAGCGCGGCGTCCGGGGAGCAGGCCGCCGCCGGAGGTCGCTCGCTTCACGCTGGCCAGGAGGCTGCCGATCGCGCGGGCCGTGGCTTCTCTGAGGGCTGTCACCTGGCTCGGACGGCCGGGACGGTCGACGAACCAGTCCGTCAGCTCCTGCCAGTCCTCCGGGGTGCGGCCGCGGGCCCGTTCGACGCTCGCGCCCAGGTCGGTGCTGAGCAGGCGCAGGAGTTCGGTGCGGGCCTTCGTGAAGCCGGCCAGGGCTTCGGCGATCGGGGGCGTGTACTTCAGGACGTCCTCGACGACCCGCTGGATGTACTCGACCAGGAGGTTCCGGAAGCCCGCGATCTCGTCCGGCGCCAGGTGGTTCCGCGTGACGACCTGGCCGAGGTACGCGTAGAAATCGCGGACGGTCGCCGCGAGCTCGGCGTGCTGCAGGAACAGGGTCGTGACGCGTTCGGCCAGGAGCTCTTTTGTCTTGTCGCCTTCGTTCAGCAGCGCGACTGAGAGGGATCCACCCAGCTCGTTGAGGCCGCGTTCGATGGCGGGGAGGAGTTCTCGTGAGACCTCGCGGGCGCCTTCCGGGACCCTCAGCAGCTCGTCGACGTCGCGTTGGACGCGGACCGCGAGCTTGGAGACCTGGTACCGGACGCTGCCGTGCTGGAACTCGGCGATGCTGGCCGCCACGACCTCCCGGCGGCCCTGGACGAGGTTGCCCCACTCGACCAGCTGCTTGAGGCGGTTGATGACGTTCTCGATGCGGCTCTCGCCGGGTTCGACTCTGCCTTCGCGCTCCTGCCCGGCGAGCGCTCCGGCGACCTCGCCCGCGGACAGGTCGGCCAGCAGCGTGGAGGTGAACAGCCGCATGATCGCCAGGTACGTGCGCTGGTGATCGCGCGCGTCCAGATAGGCGTACAGCTTCAGCCGCTTGTGCTCCACGACCGGCCACCCTAATGCGCGCGCTTCGGTGATGCGGCGCTACCGTGCCTACTTCGAGCCGGGGAGGATGCCGTGGGCGCGGGTCGCGCGTTGGGGTTGTTGCTGGGCGTGGCGGCGGACGCGGTGTTCGGTGATCCACGCCGATTTCACCCGGTAGCGGCATTCGGCACGGCTGCTTCGGCGCTGGAGAAGCGGGTGTACGCCGACTCCCAGGCCGCCGGAGCGGTGTATTCGGCCTGTTTGGTGGGCGGGACCGTGGCCGCCGGCGTGGCGGTGGAACGGCTGGCTCGTCGTCACTGGCTGCTGCAGACGGTGACCACCGGGCTGGCGACCTGGGCGGTGCTGGGCGGTCGCTCGCTCGCGGCCGAGGGCACCTCGATGGGGCGCGAGCTGGCCGAGGGCGACGTCGAGGCGGCTCGTTCGCGCTTGCCCAATCTGTGCGGCCGTGACGCTTCCCGACTGGACACGTTCGGGCTGGCGCGCGCGACCGTGGAGTCCGTGGCCGAGAACACCTCGGACGCCGTCGTGGCGCCTCTGGTGTGGGGTGCTCTTCTCGGCGTTCCCGGGCTGGTGGGGTACCGCGCGGCCAACACGCTGGACGCGATGGTCGGGCACAAGTCCCCGCGCTACCTGCGTTTCGGCTGGGCGTCGGCCCGGTTGGACGATCTTTTGAACCTGCTGCCCTCGCGGCTGGCGGCTCTTCTGACGGTCGGCGGCGCTCCGGTCGTCGGCGGGTCCGCAACGCAAGCGTTGGAGACGTGGAGGCGGGATGCCTCAGCGCACCCGTCGCCCAACGCCGGCCAGGTCGAGGCGGCGTTCGCGGGTGCCCTGGAGATCCGTCTGGGTGGCCGCACGGTCTACTCGCACGGCGTCGAGGAGCGCCCGGTGCTGGGCCACGGCCGCAACCCGGACTCAGGTCACGTGACGCGTGCCGTGGAGCTGTCCCGCGTCGTCGGCTTCTCCGCTGCTCTCGTCAGCGCCTTCGTCGCTCTCTTCCGCAAGTAGCTCGGCGATCGACTTCTTGCGCTTCTTGGTTCCTTCGTGCAGCACGCCACCCGGCCGGGCCTCGCGAATCGTGAAGTACAGCCAGCCGCCGACCGCCATGACCCCGAACGCGATCCACTGCAGCGCGTAGGAGAAGAACGGCCCGGACTCCAGGCGCGGCAGGGGCAGCGTGTCGAGCGCGCCGGGCTGCTTGTCGTCGAGCAGCTGGAAGTAGCCGGGCTCGATGCCTTGGCTGATGGCGTTGTTGTTGATCGAGTAGATCTGCCGGCGGCCGTCCTGCTCGAACGCGGGCTGCGCGTTCGACTCGTTCGGCCTGGCCAGCCCGATGATCGTGACCTCGTCGGCGGGCGGGCTGTCGAACGTGGGCGGCTTGATGCCGTTGACCGGCCGCACGTAACCGCGGTCGATGAGCACCGTCTGGCCGTTGGTCGTCTTGAACGGCGTGATGACCTCGAACGCGGCCTCGCCCTGGACCGTTCTGAGTCGCGCGAGCGCTTCGAGTTCGGGGACGTAGCGGCCCTTGAGCTCGACCTTCTGCCACTCGTCGTGCTTCCCGGTGTATGCGGCCGGGTCGCTCTTCAGCGACTTGGTGATGGCGGAGTTCTGCGCCTGGCGCTCGTCGTTGCGGCCGAACTGCCACGGGGACAGGAAGTAGATGCAGGCACCCGCGAACACCCAGACGGCCAGGGTCAGCGCCAGCCAGCCCGGCTTGAGGAGGAACTTGAACCGCACGACTTCACGGTAGTTGCGTGAGCTGGACCTCGTGGAACTGGGTCACGAACCCCGCACCCTCCGGGCTCGCAGCCATGATCCCGACCTTGGTCTCGATCTCCGGCGGGAAGTACCCCTTGCGCAGCAGCTTCGTCGGCTCCTCCCCGTCTACGCCGTACTTGACCCACACCGCGTCACCCCGGCGTTCCGCGCTGATCGTGAACCGCTCGAACTCGCCGGCGAGCGCCAGGTTCCAGTCCGAGAACCCACGCGTGACAACCGTGCTGGCCTGCCGTTTCCCGTCGAACACCTCGACCCCGGCCTTGATCCAGTTCTCCCCGTCGATCACCAGCCCGACGCCCGCGTGGTCGTACTGCGCCGCGTACTCACCGCTGAACGTGGCGGTGATGGTGAAGTCGCCGGCCAGCGTCGTGCCGTAGAGGTGGCCGTTGTCGCGGATGATGCCGTTGCCGGTCAGGCGCCAGAAGTCGCTGTTGGGGTCGGCGTGCACGGTCAGGGGCTCGGTCGACCACTTCCGCGGCTCGTTGAGCCACGTCCACCCGGTGAGGTCCATGAACCTCATCCTCGCAAAGCGGCACGCCCGGCGGCGATGGCTTCGGATCGGTATCCGCCGCCGAACAGCACGGCGTGCACGAGCAGCGGGAACAACTGGTGCAGCTTCACGCGCTCACGCCAGCCGTCGGCCAGAGGCGCGACCTCCTGGTAGGCGCCCAACACGTGATCCAGGAACGGGCAGCCGAACAGCTGGAGCATCGCGAGATCGCTCTCCCGGTGCCCGCCGTGCGCGGCCGGGTCGATCAGCCACACCTGGTCGTCCGCACCCCACAGCACGTTGCCGCTCCACAGGTCGCCGTGCAGCCGGGCGGGCGGTTCGGCCGGGCCCGCCAGCGAGTCGATCCGCGCGCACACCTCATCCAGATCAATGCCGGCCATGCGTGCGTACGGCTGGATTCGCTGTGAGGCGAACCACTCCGGCCACGACGGCGCGGGTTCGTTGATCATCGGCGCGGTGCCGATCGTCGCCTCGCGTGGGCCGCCCGGCGGTGGGGCGCCGAACGCGGGTGCGCCGGCCAGGTGCAGCGCGGCCAGGCGGCGGCCGAAGATAACGGCCGCCTGAAGATTTGGCGTGCCGTGCGGGATCTCGTCGATCACCAGCGCGCCGCCGTCAGACGAGTGCACGCGCGGAATCGGCGGCCCGCCCGGGACGCGCAGCCAGCGCAGGCCGGCCGCCTCGGCAGCGGTGGCCTGCGGTGACTGGTGCTTCGTCCTCAGAGCTGCTCGCGAACCCACGCGATCAGCCCCGGCATCGCCGCCTCGATCATGACCAGCACTTCCTCGAACCCGGACCGGTCGCCGTAGTACGGATCCGGCACGTCGACGCCGTCCGCGTCAGGGTCGAACGAGCGGAGCAACCTGATGCGATCGGGATCGGCCATCCGGCGCAACGCGCGCAGATGGCCGGAATCGAGGGCCACGAGCAAGTCCGCGTCCAGGTGCAGATCGGAGACCTGTGCGGCCACGTGGTCGGTCGGATATCCGTTGTCCGCCAACGTCTTCAGCGCTCGGGCGTCGGCCGGGTCGCCCACGTGCCACCCACCGGTACCGGCGCTGGACACCTCGACGAAAGGCGACAATCCTTCCCGGATCAGCCATTCTCGGAAGACGAGCGCTGCCATGGGGGACCGGCAGATGTTGCCGGTGCAGACGAACGAGACGTGGACCTGCATATCGCGCAGCCTAAGGGATTTGGTTACGGAAATCGTCCGACCGAGTGGCGTTTGCGCACCCTGGGTAACGGGACCGGGACAGGGCTCGACGGACTGGCCGACCTGGCCGGACCACTTTGGAGTTCACGATGACGTTCGCCGCGCGGTACCCGAACAACAAGAACGTGCAGCTGGCGGCCGGTGCGATCGTCGTCATGTCGGCGCTCGCCGCTTGCGTGCCGCAGAAGGGTGCCGCACCTGCGCCGTCTTCGGTGATCACTCCTGCGCCCGTCGAAACGACCACTTCCGTCGCGCCCCCACCTGCTACCGCAGTGCCGACGACCTGCACCGTTCCGAACGTGGTCGGCATGGTGCACCAGTACGCTCAGGACACGATGCAAGCAGCAGGTCTCTACATGCTGCTGGAACAAGATGCGACGGGCCGTGGTCGCATGCTCGTGCTCGATCGAAACTGGGAGACAACGGCGCAAAGCGTGCCCGCCGGCCAGGTCGTCGACTGCACCACAACGATCACCTTGTCGGCCAAGAAGATCGGTGAATGACCACCGCCACACGGTAACGCTCAACCCTTGTCGCAAGATGTACGGACAAACGACATGGAGGCCGCCCATGCAGACAGGTACCGACGTGCCCCCGCAACGGGAGATCATCGGGTGCACCGACGCCCTCGGGCGCCGTCGTGCGTTCGAGGTGTACCTCAACGAGAAGGGTCGCGTCTGCTTCCGCACCCCGCCCGGTGAGTCCGCGCAGCTCGACGCTTTCCAGCTGGACGAGCTGATCAGCCACCTCACCGAGCTCCGCCGCTACATGCAGTGACGCGCCGGTCTGAGCTGGTCGCCTAGAATCCCCGGCGATGACCAGCCCGGACCTGCGCCACCACGGTGACGTCGACGCCGCACCTGGCCTTGCCGACTTCGCTGTCAACGTGCGGGTGCCGCACCCGCCCGACTGGCTGCGCGCAAGGCTGGCCGCGGCGCTCGACGACCTCGGCCGTTATCCGTCGAGGCACGCTGAGGAACGCGCTCGTGAGGCCGTCGCACGCCGTCACGGGCGCGAACCTGATGAGGTTCTGCTGCTCAACGGCGCCGCGGAGGGCTTCGCGCTGCTGCCGAAGCTGCGGCCGCGCCGGGTCGCGATCGTCCACCCCGGCTTCACCGAGCCCGAAGTGGCGTTCCGCGATGCCGGAATTCCGGTGGAACACGTCCTGCTCGACGGCGACTTCCGGCTGAGAACCGTCGAAGCGGACGTCGATCTCACCGTCATCGGCAACCCGACGAACCCCACGTCGGTGCTGCACGCCCGGAACGACCTCAAGAAGCTGCCCGGCAGGCTCGTGGTCGACGAGGCGTTCATGGACGCCGTCCCCGGCGAACCGGAATCTCTCGCGCACGACGAGGACGTCCTGGTCCTGCGCAGCCTCACCAAGACGTGGGGTCTGGCGGGACTGCGCGCCGGCTACTTCCTCGGCGACCCCGACACTCTCCAACGACTGGCGCACGGCCGCCCGCACTGGCCCGTCGGCAGCCTCACGCTGGAAGCGATCACCGCGTGCTGTGAGCCGGCAGCGCTCGAAGCCTCACACCGATTCGCGCAAGAAGCCGAAGAGCACGCCGCCTACGCGACCCAACAGCTCGGCGACCTCGTCGTGGTCCCGCCAAAAGCCCCGTTCCTGCTGGTCAGAGCACCGAAGGGGGCGCGGGAGGCGTTGCGGGACAAGGGGATCGCGGTGCGCCGGTGCGACACGTTCCCAGGTCTCGACGACACGTATCTGCGCGTGGCGATCCGGCCGCCGGAGGAGTTCGCGGTGTTCGTGGACGCGCTGCGGGTAGTGATGGAGGAAGCGCAGTGAAGCTCGCCGACGTGATCGTGGCGCTGGAGACCGCGTATCCGCCGAAGACCGCCGAGAAGTGGGACGCGGTGGGCCTGGTCTGCGGCGATCCCGAGGACGAAGTGACGAAGATCCTCGTCTGCGTGGACCCGACGCAGTCCACTGTGGACGAGGCGATCGAGAGCGAAGCGCAGCTCGTGCTCGCCCACCACCCGTTGCTTCTCAGGGGTGTCAACGGTGTTCCGGCCGACGACCCCAAGGGTGCGTTGGTGCACAAGCTGATCCGGAACGGTGCCGCCTTGTATTGCGCGCACACCAACGCGGACAGCGCTCTGCCGGGCGTGTCCGACGCGCTCGCGAAAGCCATCGGTCTCACGGTCACCGGCCCGCTCGAACCATCGGAGCAGGGCGACACCGGCCTGGGCCGCATCGGCGAGCTCGAACGACCGGAGCCGCTCAAGGACTTCGCCCGACGAGTGGCGAACGCCCTGCCGGTCACGGTGCAGGGCGTCCGGGCGGCAGGAGACCCGGAACGCCTGATCAAGCGCGTCGCGGTGTGCGGTGGAGCGGGCGACAGCTTCCTGGACACCGTCAAACGGGCCGGCGTCGACGCCTACGTGACGGCCGACCTGCGCCACCACCCGGCGAGCGAGCACATCGAGGCCGGCGGGCCCGCGCTCGTGGACGTGGCGCACTGGGCCAGCGAGTGGCCGTGGTGCGAGCAGGCGGCGGAGATCCTGCGCGCGGCCTTCGGCGGTAGGGTCGACGTACTCGTCTCCACCCGCCGGACCGATCCGTGGACAGTCGGGGCGACGAGCGAAGCAGCAGGAGGACATGCGTGAAAGCCGATCCCGCAGTGCAGCGCAGGCTGCTCGACCTGGCCGAGGTCGACGCCGAACTGGCGCGTGTCACCCACCGTCGCCGCACGCTGCCCGAGATCGCGGAGATCGCCGCCGCCGAGCAGCTGGTGCGCACGAAGCAGGACGCGCTGGTCGCCGTCGAGACGACGCTCGGCGACCTCGACCGCGACCTGAAGCGCCAGGAGACCGAGATCGACCAGGTGCGCGCCCGCGGGGAGCGCGACCGCAAGCTGATGCAGTCCGGCTCGGTCGGCGCCAAGCAGCTCACCGACCTCGAACACGAGCTCGCCACCATCCAGCGCCGCCAGGGCGTTCTCGAAGACGACCTGCTGGAGCTGATGGAACGTCGTGAGGCCGTCGAGGCGGACACCTCGTTCGCCCGCGTGGAGCTCGACAAGGCCCGCGAGGCCCTGGAGGGCGCCACCAGCCGCCGCGACACCGCGCTCGCGGACCTGGAGTCGACCGAGACCAGGCGCACCGCCGACCGTTCCGTGATGGCCAAGGGCTTCCCGGACGACCTGCTGAAGCTGTACGACCGCCAGCGCGAGCAGCGCGGCATCGGCGCGGCCCTGATCCAGTCACGGCGCTGCGGCGCGTGCCGGATCGAGCTGGACCGCAACGCGGTGTCGAAGCTGAAGGAGGCCGCGGCCGACGAGGTCGTGCGCTGCGAGGAGTGCGGCGCCATCCTGGTCCGCACCTCGGAGTCGGGCCTGTAGTTCCGCGACTGACCCGCGGTCACGCGGGTCAGCTCGCCAGGTCGCCCCTGACCTCGCCCGGTACGTGGACCCACCCCAGGTAGCCCTGGCCGGCCACCTCCAGCTCGATCGACGGTTCGAAGCTGGCCGCGTCGATCCCGACGTACCCGTGCCTGATCACCGACCGGTGGAAGTGCTCGGACACCACGAGCACCATCGGGGCCGCGGTCGCGTCGAGCCGCGCCTTGAGGTCGAGGTGGTCGAGCAGCCGGATGGTGACGTCGATGTCCTCGCCGAAGGTGCCTCTCTCGTCGAAGACGACGTCACCGGAGTGGATCGCGACCCGCAACCGGAAGCTGTGCTCCTGCTCGGCGTTGTGCGCCTCCAGCAGTTCGTTCAGCCGCGGCACGAACGTGTCGAGCAGCCGAGTCTTGGGCACCAGGTCCGACGGGTGCACCAGGGCCATCACCCCGTCGCCTCTGTCGAACTGCTCACGAAGGTCCTCGGTGATGCCGCAGTCCAGCATCGCCCGTTCGAACAACGCGTACATGTCGTTCCGAAGCCACGCCTTCGCGGTGTTGTTCTGAGACGTGGACCGTTCGATGTCCACGGCCACAACGGTGCGTTGTCGCGGTTGGATCGACGACAGGGTGGTGATCATGGCGCCCCCCGCCTCTCCTGACCCTGGTTAACCCCAAAACTTCAGTAAATTTCAGTTGATCTAGATTAAGGTCTATACTTAGCTTAAGGGTTCGCTTGAAGATGAATCAATACCCTGGAAGGTGGGGAGAACCCAGGGATGTCTAAGCTGATGTTCAAGGGTGAGTGCGGTACTGTTTGAACAGGTCTGCAGGGTCCAAATGAAGTTCAGCTGAAGGACGTGATGACGTGAACTCCGCTGAAGGCCCGTCGTTGCTGCTCGCGCGGCGACTCCGGTCACTGCGGAAGAAGGGCTTGGGCGGCGAGGCGATCACGCAGGAGCAGCTCGCCGAAGCCATGGGGGTGAGCACGCCCCTCATCTCCTCGTGGGAGAGGCTGAGCGAACCTGTTCTCCCACCGCAGCACCGGATCGAGGCGTACGCGACGTTCTTCGCGAGCGTGCGTTCGGTCGAGCTCCGGCCGTACCGCCTGGTCGAGCTCACGGACGCCGAGCAGGTCCAGCGGAAAACCTTGCTGCGCGAGCTCTCGGACCTGCGTGACAGTGCCCTGGGAGAAACACCTGCCGACTCGGGCGCGTCGGCCGCCGACGACCTGTGGCGGTTCGCTCCCGATCAGGACATCACGATCGTCTGTTCCGAGCTGCCCGCGGAGCATCTCCAGAAGCTTCCCTACAGCTCTCCGGAGGACCCTGACTACGTGAAGCTCTACCGGTACGCCGATCTCGACGCGTTACTGGAGCTGCACGGCTACCTCCGCGCCGTGAACCCCGCGAGCAAGGTGGAGGTCCGCGGGCCGTCCTCGATCGCCGACAACGAGTACTCGAGCCACCTCGTGCTGCTCGGAGGCGTCGACTTCAACCGGGTCACCGCGGACGTGCTGGCGATGCTGGACCTGTCGGTGGAGCAGCTGGGGCGTGAGGACGACGCCGACCCCGGTGCGTTCCAGGTCGTGGACGGCGGCGAGACGAAGCTGTTCAAGCCGCGCCTGCGGAAGGTGAACGGCAAGGACGTGCTCGTCACGGACGTGGCTCACTTCTACCGGTCGCCGAACCCCTTCTTCGCCGAGCGGACGGTCACCATCTGCAACGGCATGTACCAGCGGGGAACTTTCGCCGCGGTCCGCGCCCTGACCGATTCGCGGTTCCGTGAACGCAACCACGCCTACGTGCGACACCGCTTCCAGGGCAACGACACGTTCAGCATCATGAGCCGAGTGCGCATGGTGCCGGGCAACGTCGTGACGCCGGACTGGGCGAACCCTGAACACCGACTTCACGAATGGCCGACGTGACTCCTACCGCACTCCTTCCCGCGCGCCGTGACGCGCCCGTCGCCCTGGAGATCCGGGCGGCCAAGCAGACGGACATCAAGGCTCTGGAGCGAGATCTGGGGCAGGCCAAGTTCTTCGCTGATCGCCTGAAGCGTCAGCGGAAGGGCAAGGGCCTCCTGTTGGTGGCGTGGGATCGCAAGCGCGCGATCGGTGTCGCCTACCTGTGGTGGGAGGTCGCCGACGAGCCGGAGATCCGGGAGCACCTGGCGGGAGTGCCGCTGCTCACCCATCTGGAGGTCTCCGCCGATTACCGGTCGCATGGCATGGGTACCAAGCTGATCCACCGCGCCGAGGTCGAACTGGACCAACGCGGGTACGCCAGGGTCGCGCTGGCTGTTGAGGTCAACAATCTTCGGGCGAAGGAGCTGTACTCTCGGCTTCGCTACACGGAATGGGAGCACGGCACGGTGAAGTGCCTTCCGTTCGACGACGGCACGCCGCAAGCCGTCGAGATCTGCAACGTGATGGTCAAGCGGCTGAGGGGCGTGGCACCGTGGAGGAACCGTTAGACGTGAGGGTCCCGGCCGGTCGCCGACCGAGCCGAATCTCCGCCTATCACCACGGTTCTCACCGCAGACTCCTCAGCTCACCGAGATCGCACGCGCTACCCGCGCACGTCGACGCGATCATCGTGCCGACCCACCGCAACGCTCACGCGGTGGAGCCGGCCATCAAGCTGGCCGCCGACCTGGAATGCCCGCTGCTCGTGCTGTGCAGCGGGTGGTCTTCCGCGGCGGAGGTCGCCGCACTGGCGGAGTCCAGCGACGTCGAGCTCATCGCGATCGACGTGACCGACCTCCCCACCGGTCTGCTGCCGAGATTCCGGACGTCGGAGTTGTTGGAGGGCACCAAGTTCGCCCCCACGACCGACATCAGCCTCAAGCGCAACCTGGGCATCCTCTTCGCTCACATGGCCGGCTGGCGCAGGATCGTCTTCCTCGACGACGACATCACCGTTCCCGAGCCGGTGGACCTCCGCGTGGCAGCGGGTTTGACCGACACCTACGCCGGCGTCGGCCTGGCGATCACCGGACATCCGGACAACTCGGTGGTGTGTCACGCATATCGGCGCGCAGGCGGACTCCAGGACGTCTTCATCGGAGGCGGTGCGCTCGCGGTGGGGCGGGAGTCGATGTGGTCGTTCTTCCCCGCGATCTACAACGAGGACTGGTTCTTCCTGCTCGACAGCGACGGCCTTCGCCCCACCGCGGTCACCGGGCGGGTGACCCAGAAGCCGAACGATCCCTTCTCCAGCGCGCGTGCCAGGACCGAGGAGCTCGGCGACTGCCTCGCCGAGGGGCTCTTCTGGTTGCTCGACGACGGCAAGTCGATCAACGACGCCGACGCGACCTACTGGTGCGAGTCGCTGCGCAGGCGAGCGGACTTCATCACCGAGGTCCTGGACATGGTCAGCAGTCAGATCACCGACCGCTACCAGCGCTCGAAGATGCTGAACTCGGTGCTGGCGGCGCGAGGCCGGTGCCTGTCCATCAGCCCGGAGCTGTGCGAGGACTACGTCCACGCCTGGAAGGCCGACCGGAACCGGTGGCAGCGGCACCTGACCCAGTTCCAGTTGATCAGGAGGCGCGGCCGGCAGTCGCACGGACCCGGCGAGGTGCTCGCGTTGCTCGGCCTGACCCCGATGGCGGAGCACCTGCCGAGACAGGTGCCCATCGCGGTCGGCGTCTGAATGCCGAATTCGCATTTGTAGGGGACGTGTAGAGAGGTTCCGTAGCTTTCCTCCCGTTGTGAAGTGTCTCGGGAGGTAGACATGCGCAAGGCCTTGTCCCTGGTCGCCGCCGCCACGATGGCGATGTTGGCGCTGAACGCCCCGGCGGCCTCTGCCGCCACGAGCGTCACGTTCCAGCCCCAGTCCGTACTCGGTCCGGGTGTGCCGAAAGACGGTTCCAAGACCGACCAGAACGTGGTGGCGCTCGGCTCTGTCACGCTCGACGTGACCGCCACCCAGACCGCACACGTTTCCGCGGTCATGCGGGTGAACAACGCGACCATTCGCACGTTGTTCGACAACGAGATCGTGTGCAAATGGGTGGGCGGCAGCAAGAACACCGTGCTGGGCCAGAACGTCTACCAGAAGGGCAGCGGAAAGCCTGAGTGGGAGGACGTCACGCTGACTGCGAGCCAGCTCGTGCACCCCGGCGTCGCGGCCCGCGTGACCTGCACCGCGTTCATCCGCACGGCCTCGCTGGGCTGGGAGGACTCGACGGTGAGCCTGGTCGGCGGCTCGATGCGGATCACCCCGGCGGGCACCGGCAAGCCGATCCAGAGCGTCGTCCCGGCCGGGTTGCTGAAGGTCGACGGGTCGAACCCCATCGTGCGCCAGCCGTCGTTGCCGATGTTCGACGTGGCCGCCGGCGCGAACAACCTGGACGTGGTCGCCGACGTCGAATACCTGGTCTGCCACACCATCAGCGCGTGCGACAAGTCGAATTCGTCCAAGGCCTCTTTCACGCTTTTCGTGAACCAGTGGAAGGCTGACGGAATGCTTTGCCGCACCGATTCCAAGAGTGTCACCCTGGACGTTCCTTACTACGTCCACCACGTCGTTGTTCCGCTGAACAACAACGACGTCCCGATCCAGAAGGCCGACGGTTGCGTCCCGCGATTCAACGCTTACGTGATGGTGAAATGGCTGGGTGGTGAAACGGGCGCGGTGCAGGGCACGGCGAACAACCTGACCGACGGCCGCGGTTCCACCGGAAGGCACGACTCGGACATGAGCGCTGTTTACGCGGTCCCCGCCGTGTGATTCAGGGGTGGGCGAGGCGCTGTTCTTGATCTTGTGGAGCTGGTCACGAGCAGCNCGTCGAAGGCGCCGCGATAGTCCTGCTGATCTGCAGCCATGCCGTGATGTTAGTGGCGGCAGGTGGTTCGAGGGCGAACGAAGCGCTGTTCATGATCTTGTGCAGGTGGTTCGTGAGACCGGCCTCTTGCCTTCTTGTCGTCAGGCATGCATGCTTCCGCCGAGTTTGAAACGGATCGCGGGTTGTCGGGGGGCACGCGCGGACGCCTGGGGGCACCACCATGACTCGCGCTTCAAGAGCGCGCGGCTTTGGTCTGCGCACATTCCTGGTCACGACGGCGATGGTGCTGTCGGGACTCCACATCCCGATCGCCACAGCGGCTCCTGACTGCGTCGACGTTCAGCAGACACCGCAGGCCGCCAGTGACATGGCGAAGCGCTGCGACCTGCGCGTGGAGATCTACTCGCACCGGTCCGAGACCTCGCAGACCTTCGCGAACCCCAAGGGCGGGTACACCACCGAGGAGTCGGTCGAGCCGCGGTTCGCCCGCCAGGCCGACGGTTCGTGGTCTCGCGTCGACACGACTCTGCGTGCCAACGGCAAGACGGTGAAGCCCGCTGCTGCCGTGCTGCCGATCGAGTTCTCCGCGGGCGGCGATGGACCGGCCGCGAAGCTGCGTGATGGCGACCGCGAGGTCTCGATCACCTGGCCGTACGGAGCGCTGCCCAAGCCGGTGCTCTCCGGCGCCGAGGCCACGTACCCCGAGGTGCTGCCCGGTGTCGACCTCAAGCTGACCGCCTCCTCGCAGGGCTTCTCCCAGTTCCTGGTGGTGAAGAACCGCGAGGCGGCGAAGAACCCGAAGCTCGCCAAGGTCAAGTTCGCCTTCGGCACCAAGGGCGTGACCGCGCACGCCAAGGGCGGTGGCCTGGAGGCCAAGGACTCGGCCGGCAAGGTCGTGTTCAACTCGCCCACGCCGCTGATGTGGGACTCCGGCCAGGACGCCGTGGCGCACGTCGGTGTGCTGTCGAAGTCCGCGGTGGAGTCCAAGAAGAAGCGCACCGCGACGATGCCGGTGAGTGTTCAGAACGGTGAGCTGACCGTCACTCCGGACACGAAGCTGCTGGACGAGGCCCAGTACCCGGTCACGATCGACCCGTCGTGGACCGGCCGTGTGCAGGACAACGCGTGGACGCTGGTCTCCAGCAAGAGCGGGCACGAGGGCAGCGCGTTCTGGCAGGGCCGCAACAACCAGGGCCAGGACTACCTGAGCGACACGGGCACTTACGGTGCCGCTGGAACCGGTCGTATCTGCGACAGCGTCTCGTCGTCCGGCGCGTGCCTGAGCGCGCAGTACCACGTGCGTTCGTACTTCCGGATGGACACCTCGGCGGTCAAGGGCAAGCAGGTCACCGGCGCGTCGTTCCGCATCGAGCAGAAGTGGGCCTTCACCTGCAACAACGGTGGCTCCAACGCCACCGTGCGCACCGTGGGCGGTTTCGACGGCGGCACCACCTGGAACAGCCAGCCGGCGTGGTTCGACGACAACTGGCGGTGGTCGAGCCCGGCCAACCGCAAGGTCGGCGCGGTGCACGGCTGTGCGGGTCCTGGTGACGTCGAGTTCAACTTCACCGGTGTCGTCCAGCACGCGGCGAACAACAACTGGCACAACGTATCCGTCGTCCTGCACGTGGACGAGAGCCACGTCAACTACTGGAAGCGCTTCAACGCCGGCAGTGCCGTGCTCGCCATCGACTACAACTCGATCCCGAACCAGCCGGACCAGACCACGGTGGACGGCAAGGGATGCGCGACTGGTGACGCCCGCCCGGTCGTGCCGACCGCGACGCCGACGATCCGCGGCCGCGTCAGCGACCCCGACGGTGCGGACACGATGACCGCCCGCTTCGAGTGGCGCCGCATCCGCCCCAACGGTTCCCGCGCGACGGTTGCTCACATCGACAACTCGCCGTGGGGCAACGGAACCACCGCCGAGTACACGGTCCTCAAGCCCGACACCCTGCCCAACGGTGTCGTGGAGTGGTCCGACAACCTGGTCGGCACCGGCGACTGGAACAACGACGGCAAGACCGACCTGTTGATCCGCGACCTCGACGGTTACCTGTACGTGCTGCCCACTGTGGACACCCCGGAGGGCAGGAGGTCCGGTGACCGCGTGGAGATCGGCTGGGGCTGGAACGGTTTCACGATCGCCGGTGTCGCCGACTGGGACAACGACGGCAACCTCGACATCATCGCCCGCTGGGACGACACGGGTGACCTCTACCTCTACCCCGGTGACGGCAAGCTAGGCCACTCGGAGCTGGGGCGTGTGCTCATCGGCTGGGGCTGGCGGGGTTTCACCTACGCCGGTGTCGCCGACTACGACCGCGACGGCAACGAGGACACGATCGCCAGGGACCCCGACGGCGTGCTCTGGATGTACCCCGGTGACGGCAGGCGCCAGCCTCCGCAGACGGAGCGGATGTCGCTGGGCTGGGGCTGGAACGGCTTCACCTACGCGGGTGTCGCCGACCGCACCGGTGACGGCGCGCCGGACATCTTCGCGTACTGGGAAGCCGACGGGACGATGTTCCTGTACCCCGGCAGCGGTACCCGTGCGCCGTACACCGGTGACCCGGGCCGTTACGTGATCGGCTGGGGCTGGCAGGGCTCGACCCCGCGCACCATCAAGGACCTCGACAGCGACGACGGTTCCACCGACATCGTCGCCCAGGTGCCGTTCTCCTCGGACTGGTTCTTCTACCCCGGTCGCGTCGGCACCGAACCCGGTCCGGACAGGCGGACCATGGCGGGCCGCGGCATGACCACCGGCAACTACGAGTACCGCATGACGGCCTCCGACGGCCGTGCGTGGGGACCGGCGTCCGGCTGGTGCGAGTTCGCCGTCGACCGCGTCGCGCCCGACGCACCGACGTTCAGCTCTTCCGTTTACAAGGACAAGTCAGCGGGTTGCCCGGCCGAGGGCTGCGGTTCGCTCGGCATCGCGGACACGTTCACGTTCGCCAGCACCTCGACGGACGTCGTGAAGTACAAGTGGGGCTTCACGGATTCGCCCTCGATGGTGACCCCGGCGGGCACCCCGGTCCGATGGACCCCGCCGTCGCACGGCTCGAAGACGTTGTTCGTGGACGCCATCGACAAGGGTGGTCTCGCGACCCGTTCGACGTTCCAGTTCACCGTCGCGGGCGCGAAGCCCAACGAGGCGTCCTGGTTCAACGGTGACGACCCGGCGTTCGACGGCACGGGCAACGGT
>NZ_JAJAEG010000018.1:0-216932 GCF_047445655.1 Lentzea alba | reverse complement strand
ACCAGCACAACACCAAGATCAACTTAAGCTACGCGGCATTGGGTCTGGGGCCGGAGCCCCAGAAAGCAACAGGACCATCCGCCCGCAACGCGCCACCTACGGACAACAAACCGGCGCCCGCCAACGCAACAGGGGGACGACAACGGCAACCGGCGCGAATCAGTCTTCGTCTTCATCCTCACGAGGAGCCTTGTAAGGATCCGCCTCCCCAGCAGGAGAAGCCCCAGCCGCCAACCGAGCCACCTCAGCATCAGCAGCCTGAGCCTGCGCCAACAGCTCATCCATCTTCCGAGCCGTATCCGGCACGGTGTCAGTCATGAACGTCAACGTAGGCGTGAACCGAACCCCGGTCTGCGCCCCGACCATGGACCGCAGCACACCCTTGGCCTTCTCCAAAGCCGCAGCAGCCCCGGCGTAGTCGGGGTCGGAATCCAACCGCTCCCCGAGCACCGTGTAGTAAACGGTCGCATCGTGCAGATCGCCGGTCACCTTGGTGTCCGTGATGGTGACCCGAGCCAACCGAGGATCTTTGACCTCGTGCTCCAAAGCCGAAGCCACGATCTGCGAGATCCGCTTGGCGAGCTTGCGGGCACGTGCCGTGTCGGCCACGAGCCTCCCCTTCCTAGTCGTCCTCCGGCCCGACGAAACGCGTGCGGGCGGAGAGCAGTTCCAGTTCGGGTCGTCCGGCCACCAGCCTTTCACAGCCGGCCAGGACTTCCCTGACATGCGAAGCGTCAGCAGCCACCGCGGCGACGCCGATCAGCGCGCGCCGATGCAGATCCTGATGACCGGCTTCGGATGCGGCAACTTCGAAACGCCGGCGCAGTTCGGCCACCACGGGCCGGACCACCGAGCGCTTCTCCTTCAACGAGTGGACGTCGCCCAAAAGCACGTCCAGTTCCAGAGCCCCCACGTACATGCGCAAGATCCTCCAGAGAAAAAGGGTGCGGAGCCATCGATTAAATGGCTCCGCACCCCCATCAAGCCACTAGGCGCGCGGCTTCTCGCGCATCTCGTAGGTCTCGATGATGTCTTCCAGCTTGAGGTCGCTGTAGTTGCCGAGCGTGAGACCACACTCGAAACCTTCGCGGACCTCGGTGGCGTCGTCCTTGAACCGCTTGAGCGAGCTGATCGGGAGGTTCTCCGCGATCACCTTGCCGTCACGGAGCAGGCGCGCCCTGGCGTTGCGGCGGATCTCGCCCGACAGGACCATGCAACCCGCGATCGTGCCGACCTTGGAGGACTTGAAGACGTCGCGGATCTCGGCGCGGCCGAGCTGGACCTCTTCGTACTCCGGCTTGAGGAGACCCTTGAGGGCCGCCTCGATCTCGTCGATCGCCTGGTAGATGACCGTGTAGTAGCGGACGTCGATGCCCTCGCGGTTCGCGAGCTCGGTCGCCTTGCCCTCGGCCCGGACGTTGAAGCCCAGGACGATGGCGGAGCTGGCCACGGCGAGGTTGATGTCGCCTTCGGTGATGCCACCGACACCGCGGTGGACCACGCGCAGTTCGACGTCGTCGCCGACCTCGATCTTCATGAGCGCGTCCTCGAGGGCCTCGACGGTACCCGAGTTGTCACCCTTGATGATCAAGGTGAGCTGGCTGGTTTCCTTGAGCGCGGCGTCCAGGTCTTCCAGGCTGACGCGCTTGCGCTTCGCCGCGTTGGCGGCGTTGCGGGTGCGGGCCTGACGACGCTCGGCGATCTGGCGGGCCACGCGGTCCTCGTCGACGACGAGGAACGAGTCACCTGCACGCGGCACCGAGGTCAGACCGATGACCTGCACCGGACGCGACGGGGTCGCGTCGTGCACGTCCTCGCCGTGCTCGTCCACCATGCGGCGGACGCGGCCGTAGGCGTCGCCCGCGACGATCGAGTCGCCGACGCGGAGCGTGCCTCGCTGGACCAGCACCGTGGCGACCGGACCGCGACCGCGGTCGAGGTGCGCCTCGATCGCGACACCCTGGGCCTCCATGGCCGGGTTGGCCCGGAGGTCCAGCGACGCGTCGGCCGTCAACAGGATGGCCTCGAGGAGGCTGTCGATGTTGATGCCCTGCTTCGCGGAGATGTCGACGAACATCGTGTCGCCGCCGTACTCCTCGGCGACCAGGCCGTACTCCGTCAGCTGCTGACGGATCTTGGCCGGGTTGGCGCCTTCCTTGTCGATCTTGTTGACCGCGACCACGATCGGCGCCTCGGCGGCCTGGGCGTGGTTGATCGCCTCGACCGTCTGCGGCATCACGCCGTCGTCAGCGGCGACGACGATGACCGCGATGTCGGTCGCGTTCGCACCACGGGCACGCATGGCGGTGAACGCCTCGTGACCCGGGGTGTCGATGAAGGTGATGAGACGCGGGTTGCCCTCGAGCTCGGTCTGCACCTGGTACGCACCGATGTGCTGCGTGATGCCGCCGGCCTCGCCCTCGTGCACCTTCGCCTTGCGGATGGTGTCGAGGAGTCGCGTCTTACCGTGGTCGACGTGACCCATGACGGTGACGACCGGCGGGCGAACCTGCAGGTCACCCTCATCGCCGGCGTCCTCGCCGTAGGTGATGTCGAACGTCTCGAGCAGCTCGCGGTCCTCCTCCTCGGGGGACACGACCTGCACGACGTAGTTCATCTCGGAGCCGAGCAGCTCCAGGATCTCGTCGGACACCGACTGGGTCGCCGTGACCATCTCGCCCAGGTGGAACAGCACCTGCACGAGCGACGCCGGGTTGGCGTTGATCTTGTCGGCGAAGTCGGTCAGCGAGGCACCGCGCGGCAGGCGGATCGTCTCGCCCTGCCCCTTGGGCAGGCGGACGCCACCGACCGAAGGCGCCTGCATGTTGTCCATGTACTCCTGGCGCTTCTGCCGCTTGGACTTGCGTCCACGACGCGCCGGACCACCCGGACGACCGAAGGCACCAGCGGTACCACCGCGACCAGCGCCACCGCCGCCACCGGGACGACCGCGGAAACCGCCGCCGCCACCGCCGGCCGGGGCGCCGCCACCGGCACCGCCGCCACCGCCGGGACGGAAGCCACCGCCACCGCCACCGCCGCCACCGGGACGGAAGCCGCCGCCACCGCCGCCGCCTCCGCCACCGCGGAAGCCGCCACCGCCGCCGCCACCGCCGCCACCGCCGCGGAAGCCGCCACCGCCGCCGCCCCCACCGGGACGACCGCCACCGCCGCCACCGCCACCGGGACGGCCACCGCCGCCACCAGGGCCAGGACGGTTACCGGCCGGACGACCCGGCATCATGCCGGGGTTCGGGCGCGGGGGCATGTTGCCCGGGCTGGGGCGAGGACCGCCCTGACCGGGCGCGGGACGCGGGCCACCCTGGCCGGGGCCGGGACGGCCACCACCCTGAGCGGCAGCCGGGCGCTGACCACCCTGACCGGGCGCGCCACCGGGACGGGGGCTCGCCGGACGCGGGTCGCCGGGCTTCGGGCCGGAGGGGCGCTCGCCCTGCTCCTGGCGCGGGCCGGGACGAGGCCCAGGACGCGGGCCGGGAGCGTTGCCGCCACCGACGCCGAAGGGGTTGTTGCCCGGACGCGGGGCACGCGGACCAGCAGGCTTGGGAGCCTGCGTGCGCGGCGGCACCACGGACGGGGACTGCGTTCCACCCTGCGCACCAGCGGACGCGGCCGGAGCCTGCGGCTGCTGGGGCTGGGACTGCTGCTGCGGAGCCGGGCGCGGGCCCGGACGCGGACCGCCACCCGGCTTGGAGCCGGGAGCCGGGGCAGCCTTCGGAGCGGCCGGAGCCGACGCGGCGGGTGCCGGTGCGGCGGCGGCCGGAGCCTGGGGCTGTTCAGGTGCGGGCGCGGCAGGAGCCGGAGCCTGCGCGGCAGGAGCTGCCGGAGCGGGCTTGGGCGCCGGCGGGCGCGGCGCCGCGGGCTTCGGGCCGGGCATGGCCTTCGGCGCGGCGGGCTTGCTGTCGGTCGCGGCCGGGGCGGGCGCCGAAGCGGCGGGCGCGGCGGCTGCGGGGGCGGGTGCCTTGGGCTTCGGAGCGGCCGGCTTGGGCGCCGACGGCTTCGAGGACTTGGCTTCGTAGGCGTCACGAAGCCGCCGGGCCACGGGGGCCTCGACGGTCGAAGACGCGGACTTCACGTACTCGCCTTGCTCGGCGAGCTTGTTGAGAACTTCCTTGCTCGTGACTCCGAGCTCTTTCGCGAGCTCGTGCACGCGGGCCTTGCCTGCCACTGCTCTCCTCTGTTGTGAGGCCGGCGGGCAAGTCCCATCGACCTCGTCTTAACGTCGCGCGTTCATGTCTTCAGCTTCACGGCTGACTCATGACGGGTCGACCTGCTTCCTTGTTTCTTGCTGACCGCGGGGCTGTCCCGAAGTCGTGTTCCTGTGCTGCTGCTCCAGGTGCTCGCGCAACAGAGCGACGTCGAGTGATCCCTGGACCCGGAGGGCCCGCGAGAACGCCCGTCGCCGCTCGGCGTTGCGCAGACATTCGAGATCGAAATGCAACCAAGCACCCCGACCAGGAAGTCGCCTGCGGACGTCCGGAACCACCGAACCGTCCACCGCGACCACACGCAGCAGCTCAGAGGGCAACGTCCGGGTGCGGCATCCGATGCACGTACGAACAGGGCCGATGGCTTGGGTCACCGAACCCGACGTTGAACCGTTGATAAGTCTATCCCCTGGAACTCATTCGGCCGAACTGGATGTGACCGCACCGGCGGCCGGAGTCTCCGCGTCGCTGCGGATGTCGATGCGCCAGCCGGTCAGGCGGGCGGCCAGGCGGGCGTTCTGGCCCTCCTTGCCGATCGCCAGCGACAGCTGGAAGTCCGGCACCACGACGCGCGCCGTCTTGGCACGCTCGTCGAGCACCCGTACGGACACAACCTTCGCTGGTGACAATGCATTCCCGACGAAAGTGGCCGGGTCGTCGGAGAAGTCGATGATGTCGATCTTCTCGCCGCCGAGCTCGTGCATCACGTTGCGCACACGGGCACCCATCGGGCCGATGCAGGCGCCCTTGGCGTTCACTCCGGCAACCGTTGATTTCACCGCGATCTTGGAACGGTGACCTGCCTCACGTGCCACCGCGGGGATCTCCACGGTGCCGTCCGCGATCTCCGGGACCTCGAGGGCGAACAGCCGCCGCACGAGGTTCGGGTGCGTGCGCGAGAGAGCGATCTGCGGTCCGCGCGCACCGCGGGACACGCTCACGACGTAGCACTTGATGCGCTCGCCGTGGTTGTACTGCTCGCCCGGCACCTGCTCGGCCGGCGGCAGCACGCCCTCGGTGTCACCCACCTGGACGACGACCATGCCGCGGGCGTTCGCGCGGGCGTCGCGCTGCACGACACCGGCGATGATCTCGCCCTCCTTGGCGGCGAACTCGCCGAAGGTGCGCTCGTGCTCGGCGTCGCGCAGGCGCTGCAGGATGACCTGCCGCGCCGTGGTGGCCGCGATGCGGCCGAAGCCTTCAGGAGTGTCGTCCCACTCCTCCTGGACCGCGCCGTCCGGACCCAGGTCCTGCGCGAGCACGCGCACGACGCCGGTCTTGCGGTCGATCTCCACGCGCGAGTGCGCGTGGTGCCCTTCGGTGTGCTTGTAGGCGGTCAGCAGTGCTGACTCGATCGCCTCCAGGACCGTCTCGAAGGGGATGTCCTTTTCACGTTCGATCGCCCTCAGGGCGGCGATGTCGACGTTCACCTCGGCTCCTCCTTCGGTGCTTTCCGAGTGAGCCGAGCCAGTTCCTCGACCGGCGGCTGCTTGAACTCGATCTCCATGACCGCGCGTTCGATGTGGCGGTACTCCACGCGCTTCAGCTCGCCCTTGTGCAGCAGCTCGACCCCGGTCTCGTCGCACTCGCCGACCCGGCCGAACCACTCGGCCTGCTCGGCCTGCTTGACCTTCACGAGACGGAGGTGTGCGCGCTTCCAGTGGCGCGGGTGCGTGAGGGGCCGGTCGACACCCGGCGAGGTGACCTCGAGGGTGTACGGCCCGTTGATCAGGTGCTCGTGCGCGTCCAGCGCGGCGGAGACCACGCGGCTCGCCTCGGCGACCTCGTCGAGCCCGATGCCGTCCTCGCCGTCCACCACGACCTTGACCAGCCGGCGGCGCCCAGCCTGATTCACGTCGAGCGCGTCGAGGTCGAAGCCGATGGCTTCGAGAGCTTCCCGCACAACGGGTGCTAGCTGCGCGGCAAGCTCTCCGCGCGGCGGGCTGGACACGTGGTGTCTCCTTCAGTTCGAACGCATGGAAACCCCGGCCGACGGTGTTTCGGCGGCCGTGGACGACAAGACTATCTCCTTTGCCCGCCTCCCACCGCGCCGCACGGCTGCTGGCAATATGGGTTCACGTGATCTCCGAATCGGTCAGCCGCCGCCGCGTGCTGTTCGCGGTGGCCGCCGCACCGCTCGCCGTTGCGTGCACCACAGAGCCTCCGACACCACCGCCGCCGGACCCGTTGTCCGCGCTGGCGGCCCAGGCCCGTGCGGACGCCGCGCTGGCCAAGACGCTCTCGCAGGTGCCCGCGGCCGAGGAGATCGCGACGGCCCGCGAGACCCATGCCCGCCTGCTGCAGGCCGAGGTCGACCGCGAACGGCCCCCGCTGTCCTCCACCGCCCCGCCCGCGCCGACCGCCCCGCCGACGCCTCCAGACCCGTTGGCGGCGTTGCGGACGTCGCTCGACGACGCGGTGCGCGACGCTTCGATGATCGTCGCCTCGCTGCCGTCGTACCGGGCGGGGCTCGTCGGTTCGGTGGCCGCAGGCTGCGCGTCGCTGCGGGAGGTGCTCTCGTGAACGTGGACGCGGTGCAGACCGCGCTCGGCACCGAGCACGCGGCGTTGTGGACGTACGGACTGGTGTCGGCGTTCCTGGGCAACCAGGCCGCGGCCGTCGCGGAGGGTTCGAACGCGCACCGGGCGCGCAGGGACACGACCGAGCGCTGGCTGAAGGACCACGGCGCGACGCCGAACCCGCCCGCGGCCGCCTACCTGCCGCCGGCACCCGTGTCGGACGGACCTTCGGCACTGGCCGCTTTGGTGGCCGTCGAGCAGGACACCTGTGCCGCGTGGCGAGGTGTTCTGGAGCGCACGGACGACAGCGGGCTGCGGACGTCGGCGCTGGAGGCGTTGACGACGGCGGCGGTGCGGGCGACGCGCTGGCGCAAGGCCGCCGGCACGAACCCGGCATCGATCACGATGCCGGGTGTGGCGTCCGGCTGAAGGCTCAGGCGAAGGAGGAGGCCAGGCGGATCGCGTCCGCGGAGACCTTCTTCATCTCCTTGTTGTGGGACAACGCGTCGGCGCCCTTGACCGGCGAGTCCGACTCGACGATCACGACCTCCTGGTCGCGTTGCTCGGAGGCGTACCCGCCGTTGGCCAGCGTGGTCAGCGGCGGCACGCTGATGACCTTGTCCAGCACCAGGTCCTTGATGTTGCCGGTGCCGTCCTTCTGCGTGAGCTCACGCAACTGCCTGGCCTCGTCCGCGGTCCGCATCTTCACCACGGACACCGACGAGTACACGGTCCGGCCGTCGGGCATCTTGGCCGTGTAGAACGCCCGCGTCAGCTGCAGGCACGGGGTCGTCTTGAGGAAGGCCTGCGTCTGGCCCGTCGCGTGGGCCGCGCAGTCGCTGTCCTTCACCGGTTCCGGCAGCTGGTCCGCGGAGGTGAACTCGAACTCGCCCGCCGTCTTCTCCGGCTGCGACACCGGCTTGTCCACCGGATCCGTCGGCTGCAACACCCACCACACGAACCCCGACACCACCGCGACGGCGACGAGCGCCAGCGCTTTGCCCAGCCACGTCGTCTTCCGCGGGGGCGGAGGAGGCGGCGGCGCCTGGCGGTTGTCCATGATCGACTGGAGCTTCATCAGCTCGTCGGCCGGGTAGAGCGGTGCGGTGCCGGACGGCCTCGGTGGGAAGCGAGGCAGGTTCTGGGTCACCTCTTCAGGTGACTGGCGTGGTTCCGACACAAGGACCCACGGTAACGGACGGCGGTCAGCCAAGCGCTTTGAGCACCCGATCAACGTCCTCGATCGTGTTGTAGAGGTGACAGGCGAACCGCGTCCGACCTGCGCGAACCGATGACACGACGCCCGAAATGTGCGGTACGTCTACTGAGACGATCGCCGAACCAGTGGGCGCGAGTCCGAGGCCGGTCAGCAGGTGATCCGTCAGGTTCACGTTGTGCGCGCGCACGGCGTCGAGGTCCAAACTCGCCACCCACGGCACCGACACCGCCGCACCGACGTGCGCGAACCACGTCGGCGAGAGGTCGAACCGCCGTGCGTCCGAACGGAGCAGGAGCTTGGTCCCGTAGTTCTCCTCGGTGCTGTACCAGTTCGGTGCCGGCGCGCGGAGGAACTCCATCCGGTCGGGCCGGACCGCCATCCAGGCCGCGCCTTTCGGTGCCATCAGCCACTTGTAGCCGAC
Source organism: Lentzea alba (assembly GCF_047445655.1). Classification (GTDB taxonomy): domain Bacteria; phylum Actinomycetota; class Actinomycetes; order Mycobacteriales; family Pseudonocardiaceae; genus Lentzea; species Lentzea alba_A. Next base: position 208,547 of record NZ_JAJAEG010000018.1, on the reverse strand, counting down.
TCCGACGACGAAATCGGCCCACGCCAACGACAACGGCATCCACCCGGCCGCCTGCGAGACGTCCAGCAGCACCGGTTTGCCGGACGCCTTCAGCGCTTCGAGATCCGCGATCGCGCCGTCCGCCGACTGCACGACGCTCACCGCGACGAGATCGGCTTCGTCCAGTGTGGACACGATCTCGTGGCCGGCGGCGACGAACGGCAGCGTGACGCTGGTGAACTCGCCCGGCTGGAGGTGGACCTTCGAGCCGGCCGGCAACGCCTGCGCCACCAGCGACACGAACTGCGAGACCGTGGCGCCGCACGCCACCGACGTCGCGGGCACCCCGATCAGCCGCCCCCACGCCTCCCGGGACGTCTCGACCGCCTCGTTGAACGTCGAGGAGGTGTCCCGGCCGCGCTCCCACCGTCCGACAGCGGCCGCGACCGCGTCGGCGACGTGTCGTGGCGGCACCCCGATGGACGCCGTGTTCAGGTACCCCGGCTCGACATCGAAGACCGCCCCGAACGCCTCACGCATGGGCGAGCTGCTTGTCGCGCTTGCGCCGCGCGTACACCTGCTTCTTCACCTTCGCGATCACGGTCCCATCCTGCCCGACGACGTCGGTGGTGAACCAGATCAACGCCTTCTCACCATCGCTGGTCTCCGACAGCACCTGCTCGACGTGCTCGTCGGTGAGCCGGAACTCGGCGAAGACGGTGCCGCGGCCGGGCGCCACGAACTCGATCTCACCGGCCTGGTCCCACACCACGTGCTCGCCCTTGAGCTGGTTGAACAGCAGGAGCACCCAGAACGGGTCGGTCATCGCGAACAGCGAACCTCCGAAGTGGGTGCCGAAGACGTTGCGGTTCCACGGGCGCAGACGCATCTTGACGCGCGCGTACCGGTAGTCCGGCGAGATCTCTTGCACTCTGATCCCGGCGAACAGGAACGGCGGCCACAGGTTCATCCCGAAGCGCAGGCGGCTTGCCTTCATAAAAAACAGTGTTACACAACGTCCTGCAGGCTGTCCGCAACTTCCTTCGGTGAAGGCATGTGACGTATCTCTTCTGCCACCTGACCTGCGGCTTCTCGGTACGAACCGTCCACGAGCAACAGTCGTGCGCTCTCCGCGATCGCCTCGGCACTCACCGCTCGCACTCCGGCGCCTTTCGCGACGAGCGCCGTCGCGTTGCCGAACTGGTCCGCGCCCTGCGGCAGCACGACCTGCGGGACGCCGTTGGCCAGCGCGGTCAGCATCGTGCCGCTGCCACCGTGATGGACGACGACGTCCGCCTGTTTGATCACTTCGGCCTGTGGGAGCCACTTCTGCGGTGTGGCGACGACGACCTGAGCGTCGAGCCGCACGAGCCCGGCCGCGGCTTTCGTGAGCAGGTCCTCGGAGCCGAACACGGTTCCGAACGTGAGGTAGATCAGCTTTTCGTGGGTGCGCTCCGGAACCTCACCGGGCGCCGAGTGCGGCACGGGCCGCAGCAGGATTCGTTCATCCAGGAAGTCCTTGTCCTGCAACGACGGCGGGCAGATGTCGAGGTGCCGGCCGACCGGCCGGGCCAGCCCGATGCCGTCCGGGAACATCCGCCCGAACCCGTGCCACAGCACCGGGAACGCCCGCCGGCGCGCCTCCCTGAACACCTCCGGCACGGCCCACCCGCTGATCACCAGGTCGGGCAGGACGCGTTCGAGTTCCGGCGCGATGTCCTCGGCGAAGATCTCGCCGAACACCAGCCCAGGACGGAACGGCCGCAGCCCCAACCGGTTCAGCTCGGGGTGCATCTCGTCGCCGACCGCGAAGTGCACCTCGTGCCCGGCGTCGCGCAGTGCGAGCGCCAGCGGGATCAACGGGTAGGTGTGGCCGACCGTGGCCATACCGGCGAAGAGCACGCGCATGGCGGCGAATCTACGCGTGCCACTGCCACTGGACGCGCCGCGGCACGTCCGGCAGTTCGCCCCGCCCGGTGCACCACAGCAGCAGCTCGAACGGGTCGGAATGCGTTGGGGCGTCAGGGAACAGCCGCTCGACGACGGGAGCGCACCGCTCCGGCCGCCAGTCCACGCCGTGCGCCCGGGTGATGTCGTGGGTGTGCATCATCAGCTCGGTGATGCCCATCGCCGCGAACCCGGACGCGTCCGAGGTGCCCCACGGGTGCCACGCCCGTGCGCCCGGATCAGCGGCGGTCACGTGGGACAGCAACGTGGCGGCGGTCGTGACACCTTCCAGGCAGTGTTCGATCGGCAGGCCCGGCCGCAACGAGCCGAGCAAGCTGGTCCAGCGGTGTTGAGCGCGGGTGGCCACCAGGGCGGTGTAGCCGAGCAGACCCTCGACGACGTGGTCGAGAGTCTCGCGGCACGACCACTCCAGGCCGTGGGCACGTCGGGAGAAGTCCGGCAGTTCGCCGAGCACCTGCACGCAGTCGCGGGCCGTTGAGTCGAGCAACTTCGACCAGTTCACGCCTTCGCTCGCAGCAGTTCGACGATCCGCGCCCAGCCGTCCGCACCGTGGCCGGCTTCGACCGCCCGGCGCGCGTAGTCGTGCAGCAGCCGCGGCAGCGTCGAGTCGATCTTGCGCACGTCGCTGGCGTGCACGAGGTGGTTCAACGTGGCCAGGTGGACGTCGATGGTGGCGTCCGAACCGGGGTAGCTGCCGGCGTCGACCTGCGAGGCGTAGGTGCTGATGAACCCGGCGATCGGGCCCAGCCAGCGGGTGGCCAGCGGCGTGAAGTGCGCTGCGGTGGCGCCGTCGGCGGTGACGAGTGCGCTGGCGTGCAGCCAGCCGGTGAGCGTCGCCCACATGATGCCCAGCAGTGCGGTGTCGTACAGCGCGGCCAGGCCGGGGTCCGCGCCGAGGTTGATCGGCTCGGCCAGTGCGGAGAGCAGCTTTTCCGTTTCGGCGAAGGCTTTCTGGTCGCCGCTGTAGAGGATCATCGAGCGTTCGTCGCCGACACCGGGCGGTGTCGTCATGATGCCGCCGTCGAGGTAGCGGACGCCGCGGGTGGCCATCTCGCGGGCCTGTTCCGGTGAGCCGGAGGTGAGGTTGACCAGGATGCCGTCAGGCATGTCCAGGATCTCGGTCAGCGCCGGGTAGTCGAGCACGCAGGCCACCACCACGGGTGCGGAGCGCTGGGCTTCCGCTGCCGTGGCTGCCGCCGTTGCGCCCTCGGCGACCAGCGGCGTGGCCTTGGCCGCGGTGCGGTTCCAGACGGTCACGCGGTATCCGGCGCGCAGGAACGCCGAGGCGAGTGCCGAGCCCATCTGACCGAGGCCGAGCACAGCTACGTCGGACTGCATTGTGTTGTCTCCCAAGGGTTGTTGATCGATGAACACAACCCTCGCAACCGCTGGCGTGAACCGACAGTGGCAGAAATGCCGACTGTCGAACGATTGCTGCCAGCTAACCTGATCACCATGAGCACGGTGGCGATCTTGGTGACGGACGACGACGCACCAGCGCTCTGGGACGTGTACGAAGCCGGGCTGGCGTGCGTGGTGTTCGGCATCGCCCACTTCGACCCCTGGTACGAGATGCGGCTGTGCGGCCTGAACCCGGCAAAGCCACGGGCACAGAGTGGTTGGGTGCTCAGCCCGGAGCACGGGCTGGAAGGCCTGCACGGCGCGGACACGATCATCGTCCCGTCCGTTCCACAGGCCGTGCTCGACGGCACCGAGCCGCTGGATCTGTTGCTGGTCAAGGAACTCCAGGACGCCGCGGAGAACGGCGTGCGCATCGCCGCGTTGTGCAACGGCGCGTTCGTGCTCGCCGAGGCCGGGCTGCTCAACGGCCGCCGCGCCACCGCGCACTGGTCCTACACCGACCGCCTGGCCCGCCGCTTTCCGGAGGTCGATGTCGACGACTCGGTGCTCTACATCGACGACGGCAACGTGCTGACCAGCGCGGGTGCCGCCGCCGGGCTCGACCTGTGCCTGCATCTGGTGCGCCAGGACCTCGGCGCGCACATCGCGAACCAGCTGGCCCGCAAGCTGTGCGTGCCCGCCCACCGCACGGGCGGGCAGGCCCAGTTCGTCACACGGCACGTGCCGGAGACCGACGACGACAGCATCGCGCCGGTGCTGGAGTGGGCGACCGAGCATCTGGACCGGCCGCTCACAGTCGCGCAGCTCGCCCGCCGTGCCGGGATGAGCCAGCGGACGTTCTTCCGCCGCCTGCACGACGCGACGGGCAGCACCCCGTTGCAGTGGCTGCTCGCCCAACGGGTCGCGCACGCCCAGGCGTTGCTGGAGACGACCTCGCTGTCCGTCGAGCAGGTCGCCGAGCGCTGTGGCCTGGGCACCGGCGCGAACCTGCGCCGCCACTTCACCGCTCATGTCGGCGTGCCGCCCACCGACTACCGTCGCGCGTATACCGCCTGAAGGGATCGCTTTGCTGACCAACCGCGAGAAGATGATCATCGGCGAGCCCTACCTGCCCGCGGACCCCGAACTGGACGCGGACCGGCGGCGCGCGTGGCGTGAGATGGCCCGTTTCAACGCGCACGACCCGGAGGACCTCGACGGGCAGTACGCCATCCTCAAGGGATTCGTCGCGGAGATCGGCGAGAACACAACGCTGATGCAGCGCCTGCAGATCGAGTACGGCTACAACACCCGCATCGGCGCGAACAGCTTCATGAACTACGACTGCATCATCCTCGACTGCGGCCCGGTCACCATCGGCGACAACACGATGATGGGCCCGCGCGTGCAGCTGCTGACGGCACAGCACCCGGTCGAGGACCACGAGGCGCGCATCGCGGGCTGGGAGACCACCGCGCCGATCGTCATCGGCGACCGGGTGTGGTTCGGCGGCGGCGTCATCGTCTGTCCCGGCGTGACGATCGGCAACAACACCGTCGTGGGCGCGGGCAGTGTCGTCACGCGCGATTTGCCTGATCACGTGCTCGCGGTCGGCAACCCCGCACGGATCGTTCGTAAGATCTGAAGCCATGCGCAGCGAGGAGATCCAGGTCCACACCGGTGCCGACGAGGTCGTGCACGACCTCACGCGTTCGTGCGAGGAGTTTCTCAACGGCCTCGACGGCGACGGCCTGCTGCACGTGTGGGTGCCGCACGCGACCGCCGGTGTCGCCATCATCGAGACCGGTGCGGGCAGCGACGACGACCTGCTGACCGCGTTGGAACGGATCCTGCCGCGCGACGTGAAGTGGCGGCACCGCCACGGAACCCCCGGCCACGGCCGTGACCACGTGATGCCCGCGCTGGTGCCGCCGTACGCGACGATTCCTGTTCTAGGCGGTGTGCTGGCGCTCGGGACGTGGCAGTCCATCTGCCTGGTCGACACCAACGTCGACAACCCCGTCCGGACGGTCCGCCTGAGCTTCCTTGCCGGCTAGCACCAGCACGAGCCCGACGAGTGCGATCCCGCCGAACACCCACCACTCGGTCGTGAGCGATCCGTCGTACATGAGGCTGCGCAGCCCTTCCGTGGAGAAGCGGAACGGCGTCCACGACCACAGCACCGCGCGATAGGCCGGGTTGAGCAGCTCCGGCACCTGCCCCGCGACGGCCGGCGCCATCAGGTAGAGCAGGCCGAGCACCCCCATCGCCCGGATCCCGAGGTGCTTGAACAGCCCGGCCTGCAGCAGCCCGAACGACACCGCGACCGCCAGCAGGAACCCGAGTGCGGACGCACTGAACGTGACACCCCACCAGGCCAGCAACCCGACCACGGAGCTCACGACGAGCACGGAAGCCGTGAGCGACGACAGCAACCGGAACCGCCGGCCCTTCAACACGACGAACAGCAGCCCGGCGACCATCCCACCGACCCACAACAGCGCGGAGGCGGCAAGGGGCGCGGTGCGTTCGGCGGCGGACACGGCCTGGGTCTCGACCTTCACCGGCAGCCCGGCACCCTGCGCGACGCCGGTCAGCACCTGCTGCGCGACCTGCGTGCCGGACGGGTTGACCGCCGGGTTGAGCCGGATCGTCGCGGCACCCGGTGCGATCTCCAGGACGCCGTAGACCTCCTTGTCCGCCAACAACGTCCTGGCCTCGTCGGCGGACACGACTCTGACGTCGACCTCGGCCGAGTCAGCGGCGGCGACGCGTTCGGCGATCGGCGGCGGCGCGACGACCGCGAGCGGGACGTCGTGCGGGTGCACGGTCGCCTGCACGCCGAAAGTCAGCAATCCCAACAGGAACGCCACCACCGCACCTGCGACGGCGGTGACCAGCGCGGTGCGCATCACGGGCCTCCAGAAGTTCATCATGCGTTGAATTCGATGAACAGCACCGTACGTCCGACACGCACCCGAAGTCAACGCTTGATGAATTAAGGACTGTCAGACCCACCAGGTACCGTTCAGCGCGTGACTTACCCAGGTGGCGGCGGACAGGGCGGCTGGAACGACCAGCAGGGCTGGGGCCAGCAGCAGGGTGACTACCAGAGCGGTGGCTACCAGGTCGGCGGCTACCCGCAGACTGGTGGCTTCCCCCAGCAGGGCGGTTTCCCCGAATCCGGCGGTTTCCCGCAGCAGGGCTACGGCCAGTACGGCGGTCTCGGCGTGTACGGCGGGTTCGGTGACGAGCCGCCGAAGAAGAGCAAGAAGACGCTGTGGCTCGTGATCAGCGCGGTCGTGGTCGTGCTGCTGATCGGCGGCGGCGTGACGTGGTTCGTGGCCTCGCGCGACTCCAACGCGCAGAACACCACCACTCCGACGAGCGCCTCGTCCGAGCCGACGGACAAGGCATGCCCCAAGAACGAGGGCATGCAGTGCGTCGAGACGTCGCTCGGGTTCACCTACGAGGTCCCGAAGACCTGGGACATCGTCGAGGACAAGATCCCGGTCGAGAAGTACCAGGGCATCTCGCTGTCCGGCGTCACCTCGTACGGCGACTACAGGTGTGAGAACAAGGCGTACACCAAGGGCACGAACGGTGGCGCGTTGCTGCCCAAGGGCGACATCAACCAGACCGCGACCGACTTCACCAAGGCCATCGCGACGCAGTACTACTCGTCGGGCGGCGAGCCGCAGGTCGCGCTGACGCAGCCGAAGCCGGTGAAGATCCAGCACACGCAGAAGGACGGCAAGAAGGTCGTCGTCGAGGGTGTGCAGGTCGACGCGACGGTCACCCAGACCGCCAACAAGTGCCTGGCGAGCAAGGGCATCGTGAAGGTGCTCATGCTCAACGGCAGCAACAAGCTGCACGTGTTCGTCGTGAACGGCGACCTGGAAGGTGGCGGAGGCGGCACCACCCCGCCGTTGCCCAAGGAGGCCGAGCTGCAGAAGATGATCGACTCGCTGGTGCCGACTACCTAGCCCCACCGTTGGAGGGCACGGCGGCGGGCAGCGGGTTCTCCGCCGTGATCTTCTCCAGCACGGCCAGGGCCTTGCTCTCCCACAGCGCGAGCCGGAGCTCCTGGAACGTCATCATCGCCTGCTCCACGATGGCGATCGCGTGGAACGTCTCACCGCGCTGCGACACCAGCTGCGCCAGGTCGAGCCGGATCCGCGCGGCACCGACCCGGTCGAGGTTCTCCTCGCACAACCGAATAGCGCGCCGCAGCAACCGGCCGGCCTCGGCGAACATCCGCATCCTGCCGTGGATCAGGCCGAGCGAGTGCAGCGCGTAGCTCTCGCCGACGGTGTCGCCGGAGCGTTGGACCATGCCCAGCACCGAAGTGATGAGCTGCTGCGCCTGTTCGTAACGGCCCTGCACGAGCATCGCGCCACCGAGCCGGTACAGCACCTGGGCCTCGACGCGCGGGCTGGAGATCTCCCGGCACATGCCCAGTGCGCCCCGCAGCTGCCCGACTGCGAGCTCGTGTTCGCCGCGGTCCAGGGAGAGCTGCGCGAGCTGGGACACCACGTACGCCTGGCCGACGACGTCGCCGACGCGTTTGAAGCCGGCCAGCGACTGCTCGAAGATCCGCAACGCCAGCTCGGAGCGGCCCTCGTAGTACTCCATCATGCCGATGGTGCGGCGGGCCAACGCCATCCCGTGCACGTCGTCGAGTTCGAGGAACAGCTCGAGCGCGGGCTCCAGCGACGCGCGCGTGACCTCCATCCGCCGTTGGCTCAGGTGCAGCGATCCGAGCGAACACAGCAGCGCAGCCGTGCCGCGCTTGTTGCCCGCCTTGCGCACCGCGTCCAACGCGCGTTCGTGCGTCTGCTGCCACTCGTCGAGGTAGCTGCGGGTCTCGAACAACGTCACCAGCGAGACCGCGAGGTCCCAGCTCAGCTCGTCCAGACCCGCGTCGGCGGCCTGCAGCACCGCCGCGCAGATGTTCGGCCGCTCGCTTTCCAGCCACCCCAACGGGTCCTGCAGCACCTGGTCCAGGTACTGCTGCTGCGGCTGCCAACGTTGACCACTGCCGTGCAGGACCGTGAAGTCACCGCCGTAGAGCCGTTGGTGAGCCTGCTCGGCCATCGCGAGCCAGCCGCCGGCGACGCGTTCCACGGCGGCGAGCTGGGTGGCCGGCGACTCGTGGACCGCGAGCTGTTCCTTGGCGAACAAGCGGATCAGGTCGTGGAAGCGGTAGCGCGGCAAACCCGTGACGTCACTGCCGACCACGTCGAGGAGCTGGGCGTCGACGAGGCGTTCCAGGAGGTCGAAGCCGCGGTGGCGGTCGTCGTCGGTGAGCGCGCTGGCCGTCCACACGGGCAGGCTTTCCGCTTCCAGCAACGACATCAGCCGCATCACCCGGCAGGTGTCGGGTTCCAGGCCGTCGTAGGTCAGCGACAGGCTGGCGCGCACGACCATGTCGCCGTGCACCAGCTCGTCGAGGCGGTGCCGTTCGTCGGCGAGGCGGCCGACCATCGAGGCCAGCGTCCAGTGCGGGCGGGCGGCGAGCCGGGCGCCGATGATGCGCAACGCCAGCGGTAAGCCGCCGACGACGTCCACCAGTGCCGATGCCGCGACGGGTTCGCTCGCCAGGCGTTGGGTGCCGATGATCCGGCCGAGGAGCTCCAGCGCGTCGTCGGAGTCCATGAAGTCGACGTCGACCAGATGAGACCCGGCGAGACCGGTCAGCCGCGTCCGGCTGGTGACGACGACACCGCACGTCGGCGAACCCGGAAGCAACTGGTGCACCTGCGACTCGCTGCCCGCGTCGTCGAGCACGACGAGGACGCGTCGGTTCGCGAGCATGCTGCGGTACATGTCCGCGCGCTCGTCGACACCGTCCGGCAACGTCGACCCGACCGCACCCAGGGCGGACAGGAACCGGCCGAGGACCTCGGCGGGAGTGGCCGGTTGGGCCTGGGTGCCGCGCAGGTCGCAGTAGAGCTGGCCGTCCGGGTAGGTCTCGGCCGCGACGCGGTGCGCCACGTGCACCGCGAGAGCGCTCTTACCGATGCCCGCCTTGCCGGAGATGTTCACCACCGGCATGGTCATGTGATCACCGGACAGCACGGTCTCCGCACGTGCGACGACGTCCTGGCGGCCGATGAAGTCCGAGATGGTCGCCGGGAGCTGGTGCGGTGACACGACGTTCTGGACGGTGACCGGGACCGACTTCTCCTGGTCGAGGCGCAGCACCTCGTCGTCGGTGAGGATCGCCGTCTCGAGTTTGCGCAACTGGTCACTCGGCTCCAGGCCGAGGTGTTCGATGAAGAGGTCGCGGCCGCTGCGGTAGACGTCGAGCGCCTCGGACTGCCGGCCGGACCGGTAGAGCGCGAGCATGAGCTGGCCGCGCGGGCGTTCCCGCAGCGGGTGTTCGGTCACCATGCTCTGCAATTCACCGATGAGAGCGTGATGCCTGCCGAGCAACAACTCGATGTCGATGCAGTTCTCCAGCACCGACAAGCGTTTCTCGTCCAGACGTAATGCTTTGTTCTGCAAGGTCGCCGCGGCGCCGCCGAGCGCGGGTCCGCGCCACAGGCCGAGCGCCCCTCGCAGGGTCGCGGACGCCTCCTCCATGCGGCCCTGGCGGACGGCGGCGTCGGAGTCGGCCACACGACGTTCGAAGAGGAAGGTGTCGATCTTGTCGCCGGCCACGCGCAGCAGGTAGCCGGGCTGGCGGGTCTCGATCTGGGCGTCGACGTCGACGCGCGCGAACTCCCGCCGGAGCGCTGACACGCAGATCTGGATCTGCGCCCGAGCGGTCGACGGCGGGGTGTGCTCCCAGACCAGGTCGATGAGCTGGTCCATGCTGACGACGCGGTTGGCCTCGAGCAGCAGAGCGCCCAGGATCGTCTGCTGACGTCCTGGCGGTACCTGTACCTGCTCCTCGGCGCCGATGACCTCGATCGGGCCGAGCAGCTTGAAAATCAGCTTCTCATCGGGGGCGGAGCTCATGACGGACGACCCCTCGCGCCTTTATCTCTCGCAAAGCCCCAACACCTCACGCTCCGGACGGCATCCGCTACGGAATTTCCGTGACGGAATTGCATTTACGATGCGGCTCACTCGCGTTCTTGCAATCCGGCCGAAGACGCGGAAAAAGGCACTCCCAGGGCGTCACCTCAAGATCGGGTTACAATATGAAGATGTTTCACTTCGCGTGCCTGACCTCCCGCTCAGATCAACTGGAGACGGTCACTCGGATGGGTGATGATCTCCAAAGTTAGTACCGGCCGGTAAAACTGTCAAGATCCTTCTTGTGTATCAGGCAACGATCCACCATAATGCGCCCGATCTCAATAGGCATCTCATTTGGAGATGATCCTGCCCGGAACAACGGCGCAGATCAAGCGGTACATGTGCCCGAGAATTCGGGTTGCGGCGGCCCGCTTCACGACGATCGTACGTCATACCGCCAAGCAGCCTGAACGTCTAGTCAGGACTACTCCGAGCGGCACAGGCCGTTCGTTCGGATTGCTAACCGCACCCAACCATTGCGGTACACCGCACCTAATTCTGCGGATAAGCCACCACCCTGCGTAGTAACACCTGTTTGCTGACCGGCCGATCAGCTATTCCAGCGTCTCAATTGGCAGGTTCGGTCCCGCCATCGTGGCCGATTGATACGCGGTGGGTGCGCGATAGAGCGGCGATGGGCGGCGCTCCTAACTTCGTTCCCAGACGCCGAACGAAGACGTCGACAGCAACTCAAGCCAAGGTCCGACCAAGCAATGAGGAGGCCGACATGATCCGCAAGACGACCGCTGCCGCTCTGGTTCTCTCCGCCGTCCCCGCTGCCCTGGCTCTCACACTCTTCGCCGGCACCGCGCAGGCCGAGGACACCCCCTGGGGCAGGTCGATCTCGTCCGACACCTCGTGGAGCGCGAGCATCGCCAACGACGACACCCCCTGGCCGCAGCGCATCAACTCCGATGACACCCCTTGGGGCCGTGAGATCACCGCGATCCCGCTGATCGACACCCCGTGGGACGACAAGCACGACACCCCCTGGGGCTGATCACTCCCCCTCCGTCCGGATTCACCCCTAATGGAGGCCAGAACCATGCGATTCCACCTGCTGGGCTCACTCGAAGTCCTCGACGACGACCTGCCCGTCCCACTGGGCGGCGTCAAGCAGCGCGCGGCTCTGGGTTTCCTCCTGCTGCACGCCAACCGGGTGGTGGCGACCAGCAAGCTGCTGCAGGCGCTGTGGTCGCGGGACGTCCCGCCCACCGCCCGCAAGATGCTCCAGAACGCGGTCTCCGGACTGCGTGGCGTGCTCACTCCCCACGGCAGCGGTCCTGAGGGATCCGCGCTGCTGCTCACCCACGCACCGGGCTACCTGCTGCGCGTGGACCCGAACTCCCTCGACCTGTCGCGCTTCCAGCAGCTGACCGAACAGGGTCGAGGTGAACTGTCCGCCGGCAACTGGCCCGCAGCCGCGAAGGTGCTCCGCAAGGCACTGAGCTTGTGGCGCGGACCGGTGCTCGCGGATCTTGCGGAGACCGGCATCAACTGGCCGGAGCTGACCGCCATCAAGGACTGGCGGCTGGCCACGCAGGAGGACTGCTTCGAAGCGGAACTGGCCTGCGGCAGGCACTACGAGATCATCGGCGAGCTGGAGTCGTTGATCGAGGTGGAGCCGTATCGCGAACGGCTCAACGGGCAGCTGATGCTCGCGCTGTACCGGTGTGGCCGGCAGGTGGACGCGCTGAGCGTCTACCGCCGAACGAGGGCGGCGCTGGTGGAGGAACTCGGTCTCGAACCGGGCCGCGAGCTCCAGGAGCTGGAGCGCGCGATCCTCGACCACGCCCCCGCGCTGGACCTCCCGCCGTCGGTGCAACGCAGGCACCTGCTCGCCGTCGGCCAGGCGTCTCCCCCTCCCGTTGTCATCCCGCCCGCTCCTCCGGTCGCTCCGATCGAAGTGCCGGCCGCAGACGTGGCGACCGTGGAGCGCAAGCTCGTGAGCGTCGTGATGGTGTCCGCTCAGCTCGGCCTCGCGGCACGCGACCCCGAAGACGTGGACGAGGTGCACCAGGAAGTCGCTTCTGCCGTGGCCGCTGAGGTTTCACGTCTTGGTGGCGTGGTCGGTGGCAACGTCGGCTCTGTTTTCCTCGCTCTGTTCGGTGTGCCGCGTACTTCTGAAGACGACGCCGACCGCGCCGTGCGTGCCGCGCTGGCGATCCGCTCGCGGTTGGCTTCCGTCGACGTGCAGATCGGCGTGGCCACCGGTGACGCTCTCGTGCGCCTGCCTGGTGCCGGTGTGCCGTCGGCGACGGGTGTGCTGCTCGACGAGTGCCGTCAGCTGATGACGCTGGCTCCCTTCGGTGCCGTCCGTGCGTGCACTTCTACCCGTGACGCTGCTGTCTCCGTGACGTGGTCCGCCGACCCCGCGCCCACCGGCGGATGGCAGGCGGTCTCCTGCGTGTCTCCGCGCGGCGCGACCCGCCGCGCGCAAGCCGCCGTGCCGTTCGTCGAGCGAGAGCGCGAACTCTCTGTGCTGCAAGGACTTCTGGACGACGTCGCAGCTCGCCGCCGTCCGCACTTCGTGACCGTGCTGGGCGAGGCGGGCGTCGGCAAGACCCGTCTCGTGTCCGAACTGGCCGCGTCCTGCTCTTCTTCTGTCCTGCACGGCACCGCAACCCCCTTCGGCGACGACCACGGCTACGGCCCGCTCTCCGACGTGGTGCGCGGCTTCGCGCCTCCCGCTCGTTTGCGCGCTGCTCTCGACTCGCTGGTCGCCGGGCTCGCGGATCGGCTGCACGCGAGCCTGGCCGGCTTGGCGTCACCGTCGCCGGAGGTCGTCGCGGACTTCCCGGCGTGGCGCCGTTTCCTGGAGGAGATCGCCGAAGCCGGCCCGTTGGTCGTGTTCCTGGAGGACGTGCACTGGGCCAACGACGTGGTGCTCGACTTCGTGGAGGAGCTCAGCGAACAGGCCGGCTCCGTGCCACTCCTGGTCATCGCCACCGCCCGCCCCGAACTGCTGCAGCGCCGCCCGTCGTGGTTCGGCGGCAAGCGCCACGCCACCACGATCAGCCTGGAACCGTTGTCCCACAACGGCACCCGCAGCCTGCTGAACTCGCTGCTGGAAACCCGCGAGCTGTCCGCCGACCTGTGGCAGGCCCTCGTCTCGTGCGTCGGCGGCAACCCGCTGTTCGCCACCGAGTACGCCCGCATGGTCGCCGACCCCCGCATGCCGTGCCTGCACAACGACGGCGGCGCGTTGCCGGTGCCGCCCTCGGTCCGCAGCGTGATCACGACCCAGCTCGACTCGCTGCCGTTCCCGGTGAAGGCCGTGCTCGGTGACGCTGCCGTCGTGGGCGATCTCGTCTCGCCCGGTGCGGTGGCGGCCACCGGTCAGCGCGACCTTCCGGACGTGTCCAAGGCGCTGGAGTTGTTGGAACAGCGTGATTTCCTGCGTCGGCAGGGGCGCAACAGCGAGACCGGTGAGATCGAGTACGGGTTCCGGCACGCGCTCGTCCGCGACGTCGTGGCCGACCAGCTACCGCGCGCCGAGCGTTCGCTCAAGCAGGAACGCGCCGCCGCTTGGTTCGCCGAGCCCGCGCTGGACCTGATGCTGGACCGCAGGGCGGGCTGACCCAGCCGATCTTGTCGGTGGTGCTGAGTACGTTGAGATGTAGGGGTTCCCAGCTCGGGGGGACCCCTGCGTCAGCGCGCCCAACGGCGAAGAGCCACTATCGTGCAGCGGTGACGGTAACCGCTGACGATCTTGACGCGGCCCTCTCCTGCCTTGCCGACACACTCGGCCCCGCGACCGGCCGGGACTGGGTGATCGCGCCCGGCACAGGAGAGTGGAACTGCTGGCACACCGCCGAACACATCGGCGACTGCCTGCTGTCCTACGCGGCACAGCTCGTCGCCCGGCCCGATGCCCGCTACGTGCGCTTCCTAGCCGTCGCGGACAAGGAGGCGAGCCCGGCCGAAGTGCTGGAGTTCGCGGTGACCGGTGGCGGGATCCTGGCCGCAGTCGTGCGGACAACGGCACCGTCCGTTCGCGCCTACCACCCCACCGGCATGGCCGACCCGGCGCACTTCGCCGGCATGGGCTGTGTCGAAGCACTGGTGCACGGCGAGGACATCGCCCGCGGCCTCGGCCTGAGGCTCGACCCGCCACGCGACGTCTGCGCTCGCGTTCTCGCGAGGATGTTCCCCCACGACGATCTCGATGTGGATCCCTGGACCGGCCTGCTCTGGGCCACCAACCGCGCCAGCCTGCCCGGGCGTGAGCCGCAGACCGGCTGGCGCTGGCAGGGCCCGCCAGACTGAGCCCGCCAGACTGAGCCCGCCAGGCAGAGCCCGCCACGCAGAGCCGAGGCCTGTCAGACCAGCTGAGGTACCTGCAGACACCACTGCCCCGCAGCGCCGGGTCAGGCGGAGCGGATTGTCGGTGGTGCTGAGTACGTTGAAATGCAGGGGTTCCCGGTTCGAGGAGACCCCTGCGCCAGCGCGCCCGACTGCCCCCGGACACGGCGAAGGCCGCCTCCCCCTGTGTGGAAGAGGCGGCCTTCGCCGTTGATCAGATCAGTGCTGCGGCGCCCGACGCGGACGACCGGGACGGTCGGTCCGGCCGAAGCCGCGACCACCTTCGGTGCGCTCCGAGCGACGCGGACCGCCGCCACCCTCGGACGAGCGACGCGGACCACCGCGGAACTCGCCGCCCTCGGAGCGACGACCGGAGCCGCCGCGGTACTCGCCGCGGCCGCCGGTGGCCGGGGCGCCGAAACGACGGCCGTTGCCGCCGCTGCGACGGGCCGGCTTCTCGCGTTCGACGATCGGCTCGCCGCTCGGGGTGCGAGCACCCGTGATGCGGATCAGGTCGTCGTCGCCGGGGCGCACCTTCGTGCTCTCCGGGCGGATGCCTGCGCGGGCGGCCATGCCCTGGACGGCGCGGCGCTGGTCGTGCGTGACCAGCGTGACGACCGTGCCGGACTGGCCTGCGCGAGCCGTGCGGCCCGCTCGGTGCAGGTAGTCCTTCGGGTCGGCCGGCGGGTCCACGTGGACGACCAGCGAGACGTCGTCGACGTGAATGCCGCGGGCAGCGACGTCCGTGGCGATCAGCACCGGGGTGGTGCCCTCGCGGAACTCGCCGAGCACGCGGGTGCGCGCGCTTTGAGCCTTGCCGCCGTGCAGGGCGCCGGCGTGGACGCCGACCGAGCGGAGCTTCTTGGCCAGGCGGTCGACGTGGTGCTTGGTGCGCACGAACATGATCGTGCGGCCCTCGCGCGCGGCCACCTCGGTCACCACGTTCTGCTTGTCCTCGGCGGACACGAACAGCAGGTGGTGCTCCATGGTCGTGACGCTCGCCGTGGCCGGGGCCACCGAGTGCGTCACCGGGTTGTGCAGGTACTGGCGGACCAGCTTGTCCACGTCGCCGTCGAGCGTCGCGGAGAACAGCAGGCGCTGGCCGTCCTGCGGGGTCAGGTCGAGGATCGCGCGGACCTGGGGCATGAAGCCCATGTCCGCCATCTGGTCGGCCTCGTCCAGCGCGGTGATCTCGACGGAGCCGAGGTCGCACGTGCCCTGGCGGACGTGGTCGGACAGACGACCCGGCGTGGCGATCAGCAGGTCGACGCCGCGGCGCAGGTGGTCGATCTGGCGCGGGAACGACGTGCCGCCCACGACCACGCGGCACCAGAGGCCCAGCGCGCGGGCGTGCGGCATGAGTGCCGTCTCCACCTGCATCGCGAGCTCACGGGTCGGGACGAGGATGAGGCCACGCGGCTTGTGCGGCACCGAGCGGCCGCTCGCGAGACGGGTAAGCATGGCGAGACCGAACGCGAGCGTCTTGCCCGAGCCCGTCTGGCCGCGGCCGAGGATGTCCCGCCCGGACATCGAGTCGGGCAGGGTGGCCGCCTGGATCGGGAACGGCTCGTTGATCTCGTTCGCGGCGAGCGAGCGGATCAGCGCGTCGGACAGGCCGATTTCAGCGAACGAGGGCAGCGGGCCTTCCGGCAGCGTGCTCTCGAACGGCTCGGCGACGATCGGTTCCTCGACCCGCTGCTGCGGACGCGAGGAGCTGCCCTGGCGACCCGAGCGACGCCGCGGTGACCTGCGGCTTTGTGCGCGCTCGGAACGACCTTCGGACATTGATGGCAAAACAAACCTCCGAGACATGGCACGTCTCAAGGCTGCCCCGCGCTTACCGCGGTGCCAGTTCACAAGGACGAGCCCGGCGTGGTGGTCACGCCTGAATGAGTGGGTGGACGCACCGGTCAACGGCGGTCAGGCCTTCATCGGTGCACTTAACAGTCTAGCTGATCATTGACAACGTGATGCGCGCCCGGCCGTGTCGTTGGACACGGCCGGGCACGTGGCTCACGACATACCGGCCGCGTCCAGCAGCGTTGCCACCAGCGCGGACGGGTCGCCGATCTCCGGCGGGAGCCCGCGCGCGGCGAACCACGCGCTGATGTTGCGGACGTCGCGGTCGAGGAACTCCACGCCACGAGGGTTCGCGACGAGGTCTACCACCTGCGGCAGGTCGATCACGACCAGCCTGCCGTCGTGGACCATGAGGTTGAACGCGGACAGGTCGCCGTGGGTGAGGCCCGCTTCCGCGAGCGTCCACAAAGTGCTGACCAGCTGACGCCACAGGTCGAGCAGCTCGTCCTCGTTCGGACGCAGCTGCGCGAGCCGCGGTGCCGCGTTGCCCTCGTCGTCCCCGATGAACTCCAGCAGGAGCTCGGTACCGCTGCGCTGCACCGGATACGGCACGGGTGCGCCGATCTGCCACAGCCTGGCGAGCGCGGCGAACTCCGCGACCGCCCACTGCTCCGCGATCAGGTTGCGTCCGAACGCGGTGCGGTTCTGGATCGCCCGCATCTCACGGGACTTCTTCATCCGGCGACCTTCGAGATAGCCCGCGTCGCGGTGGAACATCCGGTGATCACCGCTGCGGTAGCGCTTGGCGGCGAGCAGGCACGCCTTCTCGCCCATCGCGCGTTCCAGCAGGAAGACGTCCGCCTCCTTGCCGGTCTTCACGATGCCCAGCTCGCGGTCCACCGCGGCCAGCTCGGTGACGAGCCAGCTCGGGTGGGGCTTGGGGCCCTGGTCGGCGTCGCCCCACGTGGACCAGCGATCGCCGTCCTCGGGGGTGTCCTCCGTGCTGAGCTGGTCCTCACGCAGTCGTGCGACCCGCAGCTTTTCTTCTTCGGTCATGCGGCCGCGACGCGTCGGTTCCGCGTCGTCGGCGGTGCGCTTGCCGCGCTTTCCCATGCGCTGCTTGGTGTCAGCGCCGTCGAAAGAGGATTCGTAACGGTCGTAAAGATCGTGCTCGCGCACGGTGGGGTCTCCCGAAAAGATGAGGTGACCGCCCCACTGGCGCTCTGCGATCAAACGGTGCTGATCAGGCGCGAAGGGCGGAGGGACGGGTCCTGCGGCCACGTCCGAAGACAGGCTCTGACATGACGCACCTCCTCGTTCCTCACGCCGCGTATCGGCTGCGGTGAAGCTTGCCCGGTCGGCTTCCGGGCCCGCAACCGAATTAATCCGTGATCAGGTCCGCGGTCTTCGCACCGGTCGGCACGAGCTTGAGCCCGGCCTTCTGCGCGACCTTGACCAGGCCTTTCAGGTCACTCGGCTCCGCGCTGGTGGTCACGATGGCGCGGGCGAGCAGCCCCTTGTGCGCCTTGTTGAAGTGGCTGACGACCTTGCCCTCGCTGGTGATCACCCGGACCACGACGGCGTGCGGGATCTTCGCGAGGCTCGAGTACGCACCGCTGCGCAGGTCGACGACGAACTCGTCGGCCTCCCTGAGCACCGGCTCCAGCGACGGCTTCCACAACGTGCGCAGGCTGCCGTGCGACGGGAGCGTGCTGCCGCCGGACAGCCGGTACGCGGGCACCGGATCGCCGCCGCGGACCGCCCCGAACAGCGCCGACGCGACCGCGAGCCGCCTGTAGGCGCGTTCCTTCTCGGCCTTCTTGAGGCTGCCGAAGTCCAGGTTGTCGTACAGGACGCCGGTGTAGCGCAGGAGCGCGGGCGTCGTCTCGGACGTGCGCAGAGCGGCGTTGCGGTGCACTTCGTCTATTTGGCGCTCGGAGATGTCGAGGGCCTTGAGGCTCGCCGGGACGTCCTTCGCGAGGTCGGCCAGCGCGGACACGAGCTTGTCGCGCATCGGGTTGAGCTCGGGGAACGACAGCGCGTCGAGTTCGAGCGGCGCACCCTCGCCGCCGATCGCCTTGGTCTCCGACGGGGGAAGCAGCACCAGCACGGTTGGCAAGCGTAGGGCAACGGCCGAAAACCGCTGGACCTGCGTGGTGCTCTGGAGGACGTGGACGCCTTGGACCGCTTGTACGACTCGCTCGACGCACGGCTGCGCCCGGAGGACGTGGCCACCCTCGTGCTGGAGGCGCGGCCGTCGCTGCCCAATCGCGTGCATTTCCTGCTCCGTGACGTGGCCATGCACGGAAACCGCTGGCACGGCTTCTCCGGGATGAGCGCCGACTACGCCCGCCCGGTCGGTGCCGCACGCCAGGTCGCCGCGGCCCGTTTCCTGTTCGGAGTGGACGGCGGGGTTGTCGACGTGGACGACCCGATCTCCGTGCTGGAGTTCGCGGCGCTCGTCGGCTCCGAGATCAACTGGGACCCGGCGCGCACCGACTTCCTCGCCGACCGGCTGAACCGCGACGCCCGTGCCGCTGCGGGCATCGAGCTGTCGAAGCGCCAGTACAACCGGCGCTTCCGCATGCTGCGCAGGCTGTCCGCGAAGGCCGCGCGGCTGGAGCGCGTGCGGAAGATGCGCGGCATGACGCTGCTCGCGGCGGCCGGGTTCGTCGACGCGATCGACCGCGAGCGGTTCCGCGCCGATCCGGACGCGGCCTGCTTCATCGCCTACTTCACGGCACGGCGCAAGCTGCGCCGCGAGTTCACGCTCTCGGGCCGACAGAACCCGTTCGACCAGGTCGCGGACGCGCTGTTCGCGCACTGCACGGCGCGCGACGGCACCGACTGGCCGATGATCGCGCTGGCCTGCCCGACGTGGGACGTCCTGCGCCGGCTGCGGCCCGAGCAGGTCGGCGAACTGCTCGGCCGGTGGTCCGCGGCGACCAGGTCGGTGGCCGTGTCGCTGGGTGAGCTGTGGAGCTCGTCCGACATCGACCAGGCGACCATGGTGGTGCGGCGCGGCGTCGACTCGTCGACCTGGAACGCACTGGCCGGCGCCTACAACGCCGCCCGTGCCGGGTGGATCGCCTGCCTGCACGCCTCGGGCCTCACCTCGCTGGTCGAGGACGCGTGGCCGGGCAAGGTCATGCGGGTGGTGGCCGCCGACCTCGCCGGCTGGCACCAGATGTCGGGCGGTGGCCTGCACCCGGACACCTCGGTGTGGTCGCGCCTGCCGTTGCCGTGGAACGTGCTCGAAGGCACGGCTCCCTGCTCGCGCGCCGACATCGAGGCGGCCTGCCGCGAGCACCTCGTCGACCCTTCGAAGTCCGGCTGGACCGCACCGCGGACGCACGGCGCGATCGCACGCTTCCGTCCGACGCCGGAGCTCGTGCACGGTGTCGCCGTGTCCGATCCGTTGTGGGCCATGGCGTTGCGCCGCGCGCATGCGTTCAGCGGCAAGCCGGTGCGCACCGAGGTATTCGGTGGACAGGACACGCTCGACTGAGCAACGCTGGCCCCGTTCGAGTCCTTCGGCCGAACGCGTGGAACACGTAGCTCAGTGGTAGAGCGCCCGGCTCTTAATCCGGGGGGACGCCGGTTCGAGCCCGGTCGTGTTCTCTAGGGAGCTTGCAGCGTCAGGTACGCGAGGCCCATCGTGGCGCGCCACCCGTGCAAGCGCCATGTGCGCTGCCGGTCGGCCTTCGCCCGGATCTCGTCGGCGTGCGGCGAGTCCGGGTTGTCGACCAGCCAGCGTTCCCAGGCCTGGGCGTGCCCGTTCTCGAACACGTCCCACTCGTCCTGGCTCGCCTGCTCCGCCGCGAGCAGCCGGTAGCCGTGCTCGAGCGCGAGGTCCACCAGGCCGGCGAGCGACCGGTACTGGTCACGTGGGACCGGCATGGCGTCGAGTTGCTCGCTCGTGGGCTCGCGTTCCCAGAAACCCTCACCCAGCAACAACTTCCCGTGCGGGTTGAGCAGCTTCCTGGCTTCCCTCAGCGCGTTCTCCGTGTGCACCAACGGATCCCCGCCCCACACCTGGCTGGCGCCGTTGACGATCACGACGTCGGCCAGCTTCTCCGGTTGCCACTGCTGGACATCCGTTGCGATGAGCTCGACGCGGTCCGCGAGACCTCGTTTCTCCGCGTTGGCCTGTGCGTGCGCGATGTCTTCCGCTTTCAGGTCGACACCGGTGCCCGTGGCCGTTGGCGCGGCTTCGAGTGTGCGGAGGAGGAACTCCGCCCAGCCGCAACCGAGGTCGACCACGTGTTTTTCGTCGAGCGGGCCGAGCGAGCGGATCAGTCGGGCGGCCCGTTCCTCGGACAGAGGCCCGTGGAAGGTGACGTCCTCGTGCAGCGGGGTGATCTCTGGTTTCGTCATCGCACGCAGGATGGCTTGACCGGCCTGTTGCGGACAACGCGTTATTCGGTTGTTGGCCCCATCACCTCCCCGTAGCTTCGATTTCGTGGAACTCGTGTGGCGCCCGCTGACGACAGCGGACATCCCGGCGGTGACCGCGCTGTACACCGCGGCCGAGGCTGTCGACGACACCGGCGAACCGCTGTCCGAAGAGGACTTCGCCCAGTCGTTCGGCAAGGCGAACCTGCCCGAGGGCTCGATCGCCTGCTTTACCGACGGCATGCTCGCCGCCTACGGACTGGTGGAGCCACGCGAGGACCCGTCCGACGTGCACCGCGTACGCCTCGACGGCGCGGTGCACCCTGCGTTCCGCCGCCGAGGTGTCGGCACCGCGCTGATGCGCGAGCTGGTGACGCGGGCGCAGTCGCTGCACCTGGCCGCGCACCCGAGCTTGCCTTTGGTGGCGAGCACCATGGTCGAGAGTCGCGCGGCCGGACACATCGCACTCGTCTCGTCGCTCGGCTTCACGGCCGACCGCCACTTCTACGAGATGGAGGTGTCCCTGGGCGAGTCACTCGCCCAGGTCCCGATGCCTGCCGGCTACGAGATCGTGCCGTTCTCCGTTGCTCGCTCGGACGAGGTCCGCCAGGTGCTGAACGCGGCTTTCGCCGAGCACTGGGGTTCGACCGCGCGCACGCCGGAGGAGTTCGCGGCGTCCTTCACGGACAACAAGCGGTTCGTGCCTTCTGCCTCCTATCTCGCGCTGGATCGCGCGTCCGGTGCCGTGATCGGCTTCGTGCTGTCGCGGTACTACCCGGTGATCTTCGAGCAGACCGGCGTCCGTGAGCTTTGGATCGGGGATGTCGGCACGCTTTCCGAGCACCGCGGGCGTGGTGTGGGGTCGGCGTTGCTCGGCTGGACGCTGGCTCGGGGGCGGGAGCAGGGGTACCACCGGGCGGGGTTGTCCGTGGACTCGGCCAATTCGACTCGGGCGCTTGGGGTTTATGAGCGGGCTGGGTTCAAGGTGGGCCGGACTTGGGTCGACTACGGGTTGCCGGTCGAGCTGGGCTGACTCTGGGTTGGGCTCCGCTTCGCGCGCGGGTATCGCGGGCCGTGCGGGTATCGCGGGCCATGCGGGGTCTCGCAGGCCATGCGGGGTCTCGTGGGCTGCCCGAGGGTTCTTGCGGTGTGCGGGCTGCTCGCGGTGCGCGGGCTGCTCGCGGTATGCGCGCTGCTCGGCTGACTCTGGGTTGCGCCTGCTTCGCAGGCCGTGCGGGGTCCCGCAGGCCGTGCGGGTATCGCGGGCCGTTGGGGTTCTCGCAGGCCATGCGGGGTGCTCGCCGGTGTGCGGGGTGCTCGCGAGCGTGTGGCTTGCTCGCGAGCGTGCCGAGGTTGCGAGGGTTCGCTCTGCGATGCAGGCACGGCTTGTGGACGGTGCGCAGTGCGCGGTGTTCCGAGGCTCGCGGGGCGTGTTCGGCCACGGGAACTCGGACGACGACGCGCTGGGCCGCACCGGTACGCCGTGGTCGCGGAGGCGTTGTGTCCCAAGGGTTCGTGGGGACGCGCAATGCCCACGAGGGCTTGGGAAAGCTCGCCGTGCGCGGGGTCCTGAGGGCTCGTGGGATGCGCAACGCCACGAAGGCTCGGGGGGCGCGCTGTTCCGCGGGTTCACCACGGTGCCCGGTGCCACAGGTCAGGCCACGACGGGTGCGGCCGTGCAGGGTCGGCGGTGTCAGCCGTGGTCGTGCCGGTTCGGGGTGCGCGGGTCCGGACGTGGTCGCGCCTCGGGTGCCAAGTGCAGTGGCCAAGTGGTGCGCCTGGGCGTGGGCTGCGTGGGTTCCGGTGCTGTCGCGCTCGAACGAGCCGAGGGCGGGTCCTGTGGCGGTGCGGGTTTCAGGTGGTGGCCGGTGTGGCTCCCAACGGTTGGTGGTGCCGAACTCGGGGTGCGGGCTCAGGTAGCGACCAAAGCGGCTCCCGACGGTTAGCGGGTCGAGCTCGCGGTGCGGGCTCAGGCGCCGACCAAGGCGGCTCCCGAACGGGTTCGTGGGTCGGGCTCGCGGTGCGGTTCGGTGTTGGTCAGGGGCGGCTCCTCCGAGTGGTTGGCGGAGGGCCGAGGTGGCGGTGATCAGGCGCCATCCCCGGCCCTGGGCGCGCGGGCGAGGGCTTAGAGCTCCTCGTCTGCCTGGCCCACGCAGAACTGGTTGCCGTCCGGGTCGGCGAGGATCGACCAGACCAGGCCCGGGATGCTGTGCACGGCCACCTCGGTGGCGCCCAGCGACTCCAGCCTGGAGACCTCGGCCTTGCGGTCGGGCACGTGGGAGTCGAAGTGGATGCGGTTCTTGCCCGGCGTGGCGTCCGGCACCTGCTGGAAGCCCAGCGTCAGCCCGTGCTCAGTGTTCGGCGCGAGGATGATGAACTCGCCCCAGTCGTTCTGGATGGTCGTGTTCAGCGCGGCCGCCCAGAAGGTCGCGAGCTTGCGGGCGTCGCCCGTGTCGATGGTGATCATGGCGATGGTCAGGGACATGGGAGGGACGCTACTCAGGGGGTCTGACAATTTTGGTTCGCGCAGGTCAGGCACTACAAAACGGCAAATGCACGAAGCAAGAGACCGGCCAAATTCGTCAGCAGTGCAACCAGTAGGCTGCTCCAACAGCCCGTGAACGAGGAGTACCCACCGTGATCACCAGGATGTCGTCGCTGTTCCTCCGCACGCTTCGCGAGGACCCGGCCGACGCCGAAGTGCCCAGCCACAAGCTGCTGGTGCGTGCCGGCTACGTCCGCCGCGTCGCGCCGGGCGGGTACTCCTGGCTGCCGCTGGGACTCAAGGTTCTGCGCAACATCGAGGCCGTCGTCCGCGAGGAGATGGACGCGTTCGGTGCGCAGGAGATCCAGTTCCCCGCCCTGCTGCCCAAGGAGCCCTACGAGGCGACCAACCGGTGGGAGGAGTACGGGCCCAACATCTTCCGGCTCAAGGACCGCAAGGGTGCCGACTACCTGCTCGGGCCCACGCACGAGGAGCTGTTCACGCTCACCGTGAAGGGTGAGTACAGCTCGTACAAGGACTACCCCGTCACGCTGTACCAGATCCAGACCAAGTACCGCGACGAGGCGCGTCCCCGTGCGGGCATCCTGCGCGGGCGCGAGTTCCTCATGAAGGACTCGTACTCGTTCGACCTCACCGACGAGGGTCTGAGCAAGTCGTACCAGGACCACCGCGACGCCTACATCCGCATCTTCGACCGGCTCGGCCTCGAGTACGTGGTCGTGTCCGCGACGTCCGGTGCGATGGGCGGTTCCGCGTCCGAGGAGTTCCTCGCCGTCGCGGAGACCGGTGAGGACACGTTCGTGCGCAGCACCGAGTCCGGTTACGCGGCGAACGTCGAGGCCGTCACGACGCCCGCGCCCGCCGCGCAGTCGATCGACGACAAGCCCGCGGCGCAGGTGCACCACACGCCGAACACGCCCACCATCGAGACGTTGGTCGACTTCCTCAACGCGAACACCGACCGCAAGTTCACCGCGGCCGACACGTTGAAGAACGTCCTGGTCAAGACCAAGGTGCCCGGCAAGGAGTGGGAGCTGCTCGCCGTCGCCGTCCCCGGTGACCGCGAGGTCGACTTCAAGCGCCTCGAGGCCGCTCTGGAGCCCGCCGAGGTCGCGATGGTCGAGGAGTCGGACTTCGCCAAGAACTCGTTCCTGGTCAAGGGTTACATCGGCCCGGCTGCGATCCAGGCGAACGGCATCCGTTTCCTGGCCGACCCCCGCGTCGTCACGGGCACCGCGTGGGTCACCGGCGCGGACAAGGCCGACCACCACGTCGTCGACCTCGTGGCCGGCCGCGACTTCACGCCCGACGGCGTCATCGACGTCGCGGAGGTCCGCGAGGGCGACCCCTCGCCCGACGGCAAGGGTGTGCTGGTCGCCGCGCGCGGCATCGAGATCGGCCACATCTTCCAGCTCGGCCGCAAGTACGCGGACGCGTTCTCGCTCGACGCCCTCGGCCCGGACTCCAAGCCCGTCCGCATCACCATGGGTTCGTACGGCATCGGCGTCTCGCGTCTGGTCGCGGCCATCGCCGAGCAGTCGCACGACGACCGCGGCCTGATCTGGCCCCGCAACGTCGCCCCCGCCGACGTGCACGTGGTCATCGCGGGCAAGGACGAGACGCTGACCCAGGCGGGCGAGGACTTCGCGAAGCAGCTCAGCGCCAAGGGCCTCAAGGTCCTGCTGGACGACCGCAAGGCCAGCCCCGGCGTGAAGTTCGCGGACGCCGAGCTCGTCGGCATCCCGACGATCCTGGTGATCGGCCGTGGCCTGCAGAACGGCGTCGTCGAGGTCAAGGACCGCAAGTCCGGCGACCGCGTCGAGGTGCCGGTGGCCGAGGCCGTCGACCACCTGGTCGCCGTCGTCAACAGCTGAGAGCTCGCTGACACGCCCGGCCGGGTCTCCTGGCCGGGCGTTTATGCTGCGGCATGGGGCGGAACTGGTACCTGCTGTGGAGCGGAAGCGCCGTCTCGGCGTTGGGTGACGGGATCTTCCTGGCCGCACTTCCCCTGCTCGCCGCCACGCTCACGCAGGATCCCAAGCTCATCGCGGGCGTCAGCTTCTTCGGCGCGCTCCCCTGGCTGCTCGCCGCACTTCCTGCAGGCGCCGCCGCCGACCGCTACGACGGCCGCAAACTGCTCCTGGCAGCCCTGTGGGTCCAATGCGGGCTCATGGCCGCCCTCGCCGCCTTCCACAGCGCGCACATCGCGTTCATCTACGGCATGGCGTTCCTGATCGGCACTGCGGAGAACATCCCACGCGCCGTAGGACAGCCACTGATCAAAGCGACCGTGGAGAACCATCTGCTGGAGCGCGCGAACGGCAGGTTGTTCGCCTCTCAGGCCGTAGCGCTGCAGTTCGTGGGACCACCGTTGGGCGGCCTGCTGTTCGCGCTCGCCACACCAGCACCGTTCTGGGTCAACGCACTGACGTTCGCCATCGCAGCCGTACTGGTCACCAAGATGCGGACACAACGCCAACCACGACCAGCCCGGCCGAAGATCGCCGAAGGTCTCAAGTGGCTGATGAAGCACAAGGCACTAAGGACAGTCACGGTCGTGTCCGCGACCACAAACCTGTGCATAGCAATGACAATGGCGACCCTCGTGCTGTTCGCCCAACACAGGCTCGGGCTCACGAACGCAGGCTTCGGCGCGTTCCTGGCCACGCTCGCGTGCGGCGGTGTCGCAGGCGGACTGCTCGCCGAACGACTGCTCGCCAAGTACCGCAACACAGTCACCGCAACAGTCGTGCTGATTCCGTTGATGTGGCTGGGAATCGCAACGATCGCCCACGACCTGATAACGGTCGCGGCGTTCGCGGTGGTCAGTTCGTTCTGCACCGCGGTGTGGGGTGTGGCGACATCGGCACTACGACAACGAGCAGTGCCGACAGAACTGCTGGGCCGCGTCAGCAGCGCGCAGACCCTGATCACCTGGGGTGTTCAACCGGTCGGCGCGCTGCTGGGCGGGCTCATCGCGGACTACTTCGGGCTACTGGCACCGTGGTTCGTGGCGGTGGGACTGCGCACGATCGTCGGTTTGCTCAGCCTCAAGCCACTACGCGCTCACTGGCCGGGTGCGGCCTTGAACGTCCACTTGGCCGCGGCACCCGAGCACGACGCCGCTGTCACCTTGCCGGACGCATCGCGGTAGCACTTGGTGTTGTGCTGCATGTCCGAGATGGTCTTGTTCGGGTTGATGGACCACTGCTGAGCCGGACCACCGTCGCACTTCTTCAGCACGACCTTGCCCGAGGACAGCGTGGTGCACTGCTGGGGCGAACCCTGCTCCATGAACGCACCGTGGAACTTGAACTGCTGGTTCGCAGCACCGGTACAAGCAGCCGTCGTCAGCTGCGCACCAGGCGCACCCTGCAGGCACTTACCGGTCTGGTCGTTCTTGTACTCACCGTTGGTGGTCTTGGGCTTCGCACCGCCGTAGCACTCACCGGTCTGCGTGTTGAAGATCGGCGTCGGGTCCACGGTCAGGTTCGACGGCGGGTTGATGATGGTCTCCTCCATCACCGGCTTGCCGTTGTCGTGGTACTGCGTCAGGGCGTCCTCGCAGTCGATGGCGTTCATGGCGTTGCCGCCCTTGCCACCGATCCACGCGTCGAAGTGCCACAGCTTCGGGCCACCGTTGGGGCCCTCACCGACCCAGTCCTGCTCACAGGAGGAACACGAGTCCTCCATGATGAAGTACTTCTTCACGCGCGGGAAATAGATCTTCGTGCCCGGCTTGGCTTCCTTGCTGGACGTCGCGAACGTGATCGGGTCCGCGTACGTGCCCTTTCCGCCGGCCGTCTTGTGCAGGCCGGGGTAGGCGATGTTGCCGCCGGGCGGGGTGTTGTCCCACCAGCCGTAGAACGTCCAGAAGACCTGCTGCGGTGCCGGAGCGGCGCTCACAGGCGACGAAGCGAACAAACCGGACATCACAAGCAAAATGCCTGCCGCCACAGACAGGGCGCGTTTCATGCGTGCCTCCGCAAGAACCGGTGGACTTTGGCGGCGTGAATGCAGAGTCCACCGGCCTGGCGGTATTTGTAAAGAAACTTATCTAACTATTTGCGGACGCAATGTCGGCGACAGGACCCACCACGATGATCGCCGGCGGGCGAACTTCCCAGCGCTTCACGTCCGCGCCCAGCGAGTCCAAAGTGGACCGGAAAACGCGCTGAGAAGCCGTGCTGCCTTCCTGGATCACCGCGACCGGCGTCGAACCAGGGCGGCCTTCCATCAACGCCGTGGCGAACGCACCAGCGCGTTCGACGGCCATCATCAGCACGACGGTGCCCTGCAGGCGTGCGATCGCGGACCAGTCCACGAGCGAACGAGGGTCATCGGGTGCAACGTGACCGGAGACGACGACCACCTCGTGCGCCACACCTCGGTGCGTCACCGGCACACCGGCCAGAGCCGGCACACCGAACGCCGACGTCACGCCCGGCACGACGGTCACGGGAATCCCGGCCTCCGCACACGCCAGCAGCTCCTCGAAGCCGCGCCCGAAGACGTACGGATCGCCGCCCTTCAACCGGACGACGAACTTCCCCTCCTTGGCGCGGTCGATCAACGTCTTGTTGATGAACTCCTGCGTCGCGGCCCGCCCGTACGGGATCTTCGCCGCGTCCACGACCTCGACGTGCGCCGGCAGTTCCTCCAGCAGCTCACGCGGCGCCAACCGGTCGGCGACGACCACGTCCGCGTGCGCCAACAAACGCTTGCCCTTCACGGTGATCAGCTCCGCATCACCGGGACCGCCACCCACCAGCGCCACGCCGACAGGGCGAGCGGCCTGGTCCGCGATCCGCCCGTCGCGCAACGCCGCCACGAGCCCGTCCCGCACGGCGGCGGAACGCCGGTGCTCACCACCGGCCAGCACGCCCAGAACCAGCCCGTCGTGCGTGCCAACGGCCGGAGTCACGGCCGTGCCCTCGACGGCGATGTCCGCGCGCACGCAGAACACACGGTTAGCCAGCGCTTCGTCGCCGATCTGCGTGTTCACCTCGACGTTCGATGTGCACGCCACCACGTACCAGGCGCCCTCGACGTCGCCCGGCTGGAACCGCCGCTGGTGCCACGTCACCTCACCCGCGTCGACCATGCCCTGCACAGCGGGCGTGACGGACGGCGACACGAGCTCGACGGCGGCGCCACTGGCGATCAGACGAGGCAGGCGACGCTGGGCGACCGTGCCTCCGCCGACCACGAGGACGCGCCGGCCCCGCAGGTCGAGGCCGGCCAGGTAGTGCTGTTCAAAGGGCATGCGTAGAAGCATCCACACCGGACACGCCGTGTCCAGCCGAAGGGAACATGGTCACAGGCGCAGCAACTCGAAAGAGGTGGCGAGCACCCCGCCGAACCGCTGTCCGACCGCCTCTGCCATCGAGCGCAGGAACGGCTCCGGCTCGGCCATGTCGCCGCTCAGCGCAGCCAGATAGGCCTTGTGCGCGCGCAGCGACTCCACCGAAGCGTCGAACGAGTCGGTGATGTCGACCGCGTGCGTCGCCATCGGCGTGGACGCCGCCGCCACGTACCGAACACCGTTCCACGGCTCCAGCCCGAGGTCCTGGAAGACCCACCGGTTGCCGGCGTCGCGAACGGCGTCGACGGTCGCACGACCGACCGCGATGTGGTCGGCCATGTTCAGCCCGCCACCGGGCCACGTCTCGCGGAAGTTGCCGGTGATCACGACCTCCGGCTTGTGCCGCCGGATCGCCGCCGCGATGTCGCGCCGCAGCGGCACGCCGTACTCGATCACGCCGTCCGGGTGGTCCAGGAACTCGACGACGGACACTCCCACCGCCGCGCACGACGCGATCTGCTCTTCGACCCGCAACGGCGCGGCAACCGACGGTTCGAGAGAGTCGATGCCCGCCTCACCACGGCACGCCAGCACGTACGCGATGTTCTTGCCCTGAGCGGTCCAACGCGCGATAGCGCCCGCACCGCCGTACTCCATGTCATCGGGGTGAGCGACGACGACCAGCGCGCTCGACCAGTCTTCCGGCATCGCCTCTAGATCAGCCATGCCCCGCAGGATGCGCGTGAACGTGCGCGCGCTGCAACCGATGTACCGAGTGACGCAGCCGGTGCTCCACGTCGTGCGCGATCCGATGCGCCTCCGCAAGAGAGGTCTCCGGCGCCACCACCACCGTCAACTCCGCCAGCTGACCATGCCCGGACCAGCGCATCCGCAGATCCTCAACGGCCAGCACACCCGGCGTGGCACCCGCGACCTCCGACGCCTCCCCCACGGCTGACGGGTCCGCTGCGTCGAGCAACCGCCCGAACACCTGCCGCCCCGCGTCGACCAGCACGAGGCCGATCATCACCGCGACCACGAGCCCGACCAGCGGATCGACCCACCACCAGCCCATCCACGAACCGCCGGCCGCCGCCAACACGGCCAACGACGTGTATCCGTCCGTGCNCCCGAACACCTGCCGCCCCGCGTCGACCAGCACGAGGCCGATCATCACCGCGACCACGAGCCCGACCAGCGGATCGACCCACCACCAGCCCATCCACGAACCGCCGGCCGCCGCCAACACGGCCAACGACGTGTATCCGTCCGTGCGCGCGTGCAGCCCGTCCGCGACCAACGCCGCCGAACCGATCCGACGACCAACCCTGATCCGCCAACGCGCCACGAACTCGTTGCCCGCGAAACCCACGACCGCAGCCACCGCCACGGCCGGAAGAGCCGAGACAGCGCGGGGTTCGACCAGCCGCGAGACCGACTCGACGGCCGCGAACACGGCGGAGAACGCGATCAGCAGCACCACGATCACACCGGCGAGGTCCTCGACCCGCCCGTAGCCGTACGGGAAACGCGCCGACGCGGCCCGCCGGCTCAGCCAGAACGCGATGCCCAGCGGCACGGCCGTCAGCGCGTCCGCGAAGTTGTGCACGGTGTCGGCGAGCAACGCCACCGACCCGCTGAACACCACGACCACGGCCTGGATCAGCGCCGTCGTCATCAGAACGGCGAACGACCACCACACCGTTTGTTGAGGATCGGTGTGGTGGCCGTGCCCGTGCCCGTGTCCATGCCCGAAGCCCATGACAGGAGACGCTACCGTGAAATCGTCCACTGTGGACTAATGCACTGCTTTACCTACTGCCAAAGGCTAGTTACAACTAGAGCTGGGCGGTGATGACCGAGTAGTACGGCGCGATCCGGCCGTACACACCGGGGTAGCCGGCGGCCGCACAACCACGGCCCCACGACGTGTCACCGATGAGCTTGCCACCGAACACCAGCGGGCCACCGGAGTCGCCCTGGCAGGTGTCCACGCCACCCTGCGGGAAGCCCGCGCACACCATCGAGGTGTTGCTGTACTGCGGGTACGCGGTCTTGCAGGTCGCGTCCGAGGTCAGCGGCACGTTGGCCTTCAGCAGGTACCGGGACGCGGAACCGCCGGAGGACGTGGTGCCCCAGCCGAGGATCAGCGCGGAGTTGCCGGCCTGGTAGAGCGCGGTGTCGGCCGGGGTGGCGAGCGGCAGGGTGGCCGAGTTGAGGTTGCTGGCGAGAGTCAGCACCGCAACGTCGTAGCCGGAGGTCGCGGTCCGGTAGCTCGGGTGCACCCAGATGCGCGACACGTTGACCACGGTGCCCGCGGTGCTCTGCTTGTCGTCACGACCGTGCACGACGCGCGTGTTGGAGGGAGAGCGGCCAGAGACGCAGTGGGCGGCGGTGACGACCTTGTTGGCCTTCACCAGCGTTCCACCGCAGAACTGGCCACCAGAGGAGGACGCCAGGTAGACGACCCACGGGTACGTCGCAGTGCTGGCCCTCGTTCCACCGACGATCATCGGCGAAACGTCGTCGGCCGTGGCCGCGGGGGCTGTCATGAAGATGCTCGCGAGAGCGGACACCACGACGGACAAGATCAGGCGATGCAGGGTTTTCGCCATAGCTGCCAGTCCTTCCCGATGACGCTGTGTGTGCAGGGTGTCGAGCGGCGGCACACACAGCGTCACGGGCGGAGATTCAGCAGCACAACCGCCAGTTGTCTGTTACGGGCAGTTTGACTTTTGACTCAGAGGATTCCACGTGCCTTGAACGCGTCCGCGACCACAGCCGCGTCTGCGTCTCCGTACAGCTTCTTGGCTGCAGCGACGGTCGCCGTGGCGGCTGCCGCGAACGTGGTCGACGGCGAGTACGAGAACTGACCCTCGAGCACGATCTTCGCGGCCTTGTCCCGGCCGAACGCCTTGAAGACGTCGAACAGCGCCCGCGACCAGATCTGGCCGTCGTGGTGCACCGAGTTGTTCCGGTCCGCGTACTTCAGGTCGGTGTCGGTGCGACGCAGGCAGTGCGGCGTCTCCGTCGTGTACGACACCGCGTCCCAGTCCGCGATGCACGCCAGCGGCGTCGTGGCCGTGTCCTGCGAGTCGCGCGAGGACATGATCAACGCCCACCAGTCGCCGAAGCCCTCACCGATCGCACCGGCCTCCGTGGTGCTGCCGAATCCGGGCACCTGCGCGTCCTGGATCGCGTGGCCCAGCTCGTGCCACACCACCTCGACGTCCTCGGCGTCGTCCACGCCGCCGGTGCCGAACGTGATCAGGTCCTTGCGCGGGTTGTAGTTCGAGTTGTCCGCCGTCAGACCGATCGTCGTGAGGTCCTGCTGCTCGTTGTTCACGTTCGTGAAACCGAGGCTCTGGATGTACTTCTGCGACTCGGTCACACCCCAGTAGGCGTTGACCTGTTCGAAGAGATCGTTGGTGCGGGTGTACTCGAACTTGTTGTCCTTGTTGAACGCCAGCTTGTTCTTGGTGCCGGTCAGCTGGGCGTACTTGCCCTTCAGGTACCCGGATCCGTCCAGATCGGACAGCGTGACGGACCGGTAGGCCGCGGCGGGCACGGCCGAGTCCGCGTCGTTCGCGTCGACCAGGCCCTGGTTCTGCTGCGACGACACGGGATTCGGGCTGAACACCTTGCCCGTTCCGTCCACGTGCACCAGAAGGCTCTCGTTGCGCACGACCGCGCCGGTTTCCGCGTGCACGAGCGTGCGTTCGGTCGTGTCGTCGGAGATCACCTCGTAGACGAGGCCGGTGCCGGGCAACACGGAGAGCTTGGCGTCCTCCGGAGCGGTCGCCTTGCTCTTGGCGTGATCCGCGGTGACGGCGGGCGTGAGGTCGACCGCGCCGACCGCGATCCTGCCGTCGTCCACGGTCTTCGCGCCGGTCGCCTTGTCGACGTGCTCGACGTAGTAGGCGCCGAGCACGGGCTTGCCGTCGAAGGTCTGCTCGTACCAGGTGTGTGTGGCCGTTAGGGAGTCACGAACGGCGAGCAGGCGCAGGCCCTCCTTCGGGGCCGCGGCCTGGGCGTTGATCGCCAGCAGGGACAGGGCTACGCCGGCGGTGCAGGCGACAGCGACGAGACGACGCGCTCTCATGTCGGTCTCCAGTGCTTCGGGCCCGGGGCAGGGGGTGGGCCGTGTGCATGGCGACGCTAATCAACAAATCTTCGCTGAAGACCCTGCGAAAGTAGGAAAACCGTCAGTGGTCCCAGACTCCGGGAACAACAATTACGTCGGCTTCGACCGGATTGTCCAGTGTCGGGCCGGTGCCGAACGCGACGAAAGCGACGGCCGCACCCTGCGCCGCGAGGTCGCAGGCGCCCTCGTAACGGACCTCCGTGCCCGAACGCAACAGCGGCGACACCGCGTCGATCGCCTCGGGCGTGCCGACCACGAACGCCGCCCGCCGGATCTCCGCCTCGGCGCGGGGCGTGCGCTGCTCGGCCGCACCCGGACCGAGTCCGACGAGCGCCAGCCGGCCGCGCGGCAGCACCCGTGCCGCGGCCACGGTCACGTTGTCCCGCTTGAACTTCTCGGCCGCCAGCTCGACCAGCGCACCGTGCCCCAACGTCTGGGCGCCACGCAACGCCGCCGCTTCCGCCACGCTCGCGGTACCCATCGAGTTGCGCACCACCGAGCTCGGGTTCGGCACCCCGATCTCGGCGAGTTCCTCGGTCGGGAACGTCAGCAGCTCGGCCGTGTCGCCGTGCCAGAAACCCCAGTCCTCCACGGCATCCACGATGCCGGGTTCGTCCGCCTTGGCGTCCGCGGTCGCGAAAGCCTTGATGGCACGCAGATCCAGCCCGCCCTGCGCGTCCAGTTCCGCCAAAGCGGCACCCACGCTCGTCGCCGACGAACCGCGCGTCGAGCCCACACCGACGACGAGCGTGCGCGGCACGATCCGCAGCACGTTGTCCTTCGCACCGGCCGCACGGTCGTCGATGATGATCATCCACGCCGCGTCCTCGCCCGCCGCGATCACGTTGGGCGGTAAGGCGGGCAACGGGAAGCCCAACGGGTTGCGCAGCACGACCTTCTCGCCCGCCTCGATGGCGGCGGCACACCTCTCGACGTCGCCGTCCGCCGTGGCGTCGAGCTGTTCGACGAGCTCGTCGAGCACCGAGTCGATCGACGGGCCACCGGTGACGACGGCCGTGCGGTTCAGCGAGTCCGCGACGTGCCGGGCGAACGCGTCCGCATCACCGGCCAGCGCCACCACGAAATGCGCGTCCACGCACACCACTGCGGGATCGGATCGCCTGTCCCGCAACAGAGGCGCGATCAACCGGACCGCGGAGCCCGCGTCCAGGAACAGCACCACCGCGCCGAGCCGCGGCCACAACTGCTGCACGGCGGCCTTGACGGGACCGTCCGGCACGACCGCGTCCGCACCCAGCAGACCGGCGAGGTCGGCAGCGTCACCGCGCTGCGCCGCACCGGCGAAAACGCCGATCACTTCTTGGTTCCCCACAACACAGTCACCGGAACCGCGGGAGCGAACCCCGTGTCGAGCAGGCGCGAGGCGGTCCAGTGCACGCCCTCCACCTCGTACCCCGCGGCCACCAGCGCATCCCGCGCCGGCACGATCTCGTCCACGCTCTCTGTCACGACGACCAGGCGCCGGGCGTTCACCGCCGCGCACGCCTTCACCTCGGCCAGCTGGCCACGGCCGACGAACACCGCGTCCGGACGTGGCAACAAAGCCGTGTCCAGCTCGGCCTCCTCCACGCGGACGTCGACTCCGTGCGCAGACGCGTTCGCGATGATCCGCACGCACTGCACAGGGTCGGGCTCGACTGCCAGCACCGCGGCACCCAGCCGTGCGCACTCCACGGCCACCGCGCCGGAACCGGCCAGCACGTCCCACACCAGGACACCGGGCCGGGGCGCGAGCCTGGCCAGCACGAACGCGCGAACCTCGGCACCGAGGACGTGCGTGCGGCTCGCGAACGAGTCGTCCGGCAGCGCCCAGCCGTCGTTCGAGTGGAGAAACTCGTTGTCCGCCAAGCACAACACCGCGTCCGGCGCCGTCCAGCGACGGGTCACCGCGTCACGCGGGTCCACAGTGGACAGCTCGCCGGAGTCCGACACGACGAGCGAACGGCGCCAGCCCGCGAGGCCCGCCCCGATCTCGGCCGGGCCGATGCCCTCGGCCAGCTTGACGATCACCGCTGAGCGGGCACGGCACACGTTCAGCGCCGGGCGCAGGCCGTCCGCGGCGTCGACGATCTCGACGGGACGGCCCGCTGCCTCCAGCAGCTTCTCGACTGTCATCAGTTCGCGGGCCGCTTGGGCTTACGAGCCGCGGGCTTCTTCTTGGCCGTCGCCGTCGACGCGCGGACCGTCGGCGGCTTCGGCTTCTCGGCCGCGACCACGGTCAGCTTCGGCTTCGGCGCCGGCTCCTCGGCCGGCTTGCGCACCGACTGCTGTATTTCCTCGACCGCGGTCCACGCCGGGTTCGACTCGGCGGTCGCGGTGGCGGGAATCGGCTCGTCGGTGCGCGTCGCGATACGCGAGGCGGCACGGCGTGACCAGCGAGTCGGGCGGGCGGCTCGGATCGGCTCGTCCACCGAGGTGGTGGCCGAGGTCGAAACGCGCCGCGTCGGAGCCTTCACCGCAGTGCCGACCAGGAACAACGTCGGGCGGTACAGCTTGTGCTGCTTCACCACCGACTCCAGCTCGCCGATCGTGGTGTGCACGACCAGCTCGTCGGCCTGGCTCACCTTGTACGCGACGACGACCGGGGTCTCGGCCGAATACCCGCCCTGCAGCAGCTTCTCGACGAACTGCCCGGTGCGCGCACCCGAGACCGTCGCGGCCATCGTGGTCTGCAGCTGGGCGAACTCGGCGACCAGCTCGCTGCTCTCCGGCGAGATCAGCACGGTCGACGACGCCTCGGTCAGCGTGATCTCACGGCCGATCTTGGCGGCAGCGGCGGCAACGACCGACACACCCGGCACGACCTCGACCTCAAGGCCGAGACGCACGCACAGGTCGTGCTGCTCCTGCACACCACCACCGGTCGCGGCGTCGCCCGAGTGCAGACGCACGACCGTCTGACGTGACGCGGCGGCACGGCGGTAGATGTCCGTGATCTCCTCGGGCGTCACGCGCGAGAAGTCGACGAGGTCGGCATCGGCACGTGCGTGCTCACGAACGCACTCGGCGTCGACCGCCGTAGGAGCCCAGATGACGACGTCGGCTTCCGCGATGCGGCGCGCGCCTCGGAGAGTGATGAGGTCGGCGGCGCCCGGACCGGCGCCGACGAAGGAAACCCGACCGGTCGTCGTCACGACAGCTCCACAGGGGTTTGAACGAAGGCTTGAGCGAAGACCGTACCGCCTGCCGCCCCGGCCACGAACGGGTGGCAGGCCCGCACGAACCTGGCTACGGCTTCCGGATCACCCGCGGGGTGCGTGTGGAGGTACGACGCGTGCACTCCTCCGGCGACGAATCCTTCGGCGACAGGCCGGGAATCGACGCCGCGCCAGTGCCACGCGGGCGGCGTCGAGTGCGGTGTGGACAGCTGGGTCCGGTGGAACTCGTGGCCGGTCACGCGGCTGCCGGGCGGGTGCAGCGGCGAGCTCGTCGACGCGACCGCGTCGCGGTAGCCCAAGGTCAACTTCGGTGTCATGAACCCGTCGGCGTCGAGCACGCCGCACATCGGGTGCCCGTCAAGTGATCTTGCGAGGTACAGCAGCCCGCCGCACTCCGCGTGGACCGGCGCACCCGATCGAGCGAACCGCGCCACGGCGTCGCGCAACTTCGCGTTGGCCGACAGGGCTTCCGCGTGCTGTTCGGGGAATCCGCCGGGCAGCACAAGGCCGGCGGTGCCCTCCGGCAGCTCCTCGTCGTTGAGCGGATCGACGACGGCAACGGCCGCGCCTGCGGCTTTGAGGATCTCGACGTGTTCCGCGTAGCCGAACGTGAAAGCCGCTCCACCCGCGACCGCGACCAGCGGTTCGCCGGTCACGGGTTCGACCTGCGGTTCCCACCCGGCGACGGCCATCGCGGGCACGGACGACGCCAGTGCGCGCACCGCGTCAAGATCAACGTGCTGCGCCACGGCGGCGGCGATCGCGTCGACGGCCTGCACCGCCTCCTGGCCGTGCTCCGCTGCCGTCACGAGACCCAGATGCCTTGAGGGCAAAGAGAACTGCGGATCTCGCGGCAACACTCCGAGCACGTCGAGGCCGACCTCGTCGCAGGCCGACCGGAGGACCTGCTCGTGCCGTTCCGAGCCGACCTGGTTGAGGATCACGCCGCCGAGCCGGACCGTGGGGTCGTAGCCGCGGAAGCCGTGCAGCAGCGCGGCCAGTGATCGACTCTGGCCCCGCGCGTCCACGACGAACAGCACGGGCGCGTTGATCAGCTTGGCGACGTGCGCGGTCGAGCCCACGCCCGCGGTGTCGACGCGGCCGTCGAACAGGCCCATCACGCCTTCGACGACGGCGATGTCGCAGCCCTTGGAACCGTGCGCGAACAGGCCGGGGATCCGGTGCTCGCCGACGAGCACCGGATCGAGGTTGCGGCCCGGGCGACCGGTGGCGAGCGAGTGGTAGCCGGGGTCGATGTAGTCAGGTCCCACCTTGAACGGCGCGACCCGCGACCCGGCCCGGCGCAACGCGGCCATCAGGCCCGTCGCCACCGTGGTCTTGCCGCTGCCCGAGGCCGGGGCGGCGACGACCAGCCTGTTCACCACTCGATCCCCCGCTGGCCCTTCTGGCCCGCGTCCATCGGGTGCTTGACCTTGGTCATCTCCACCACGAGGTCGGCGGCGTCGATCAGCTTCTGCGGCGCGTACCGGCCGGTGATCACGACGTGCTGGTGGCCGGGGCGGCCGGCCAGCGTCTCGACCACTTCGTCCACGTCGATCCAGCCCCAGTGCAGCGGGTACGTGAACTCGTCGAGCACGTAGAAGCCGTGGCGTTCAGCCTGCAAACGCCTTGCGATCTCCTGCCAGCCCTCCAAAGCCGCGGTGGCGTGATCTTCCTCGGTGCCCTGCTTGCGGGTCCAGGACCAGCCTTCGCCCATCTTGTGCCACTCGACCGCGCCGCCCTCGCCGGTCTCGTCGTGCAGCCGACCGAGCGCCTTGAACGCGGACTCCTCGCCGACCTTCCACTTGGCGGACTTCACGAACTGGAACACGCCGATGTCCCAGCCCTGGTTCCAGCCGCGCAGCGCCATGCCGAACGCCGACGTCGACTTCCCCTTCATCTCACCGGTGTGCAGCATGAGCAACGGCCGGTTGCGGCGCTGGCGCGTCGTCAGGCCGTCCTTCGGCACCTCGGTGGGCTGTCCCTGTGGCACTTGGGTTTCTCCTTACGCGGCGCGGACGACGCCGGCGAGGTGGTCGGCGCTGAGCTGGTCGAGACGGACACAGGTGCCTTGCAACGCCTCGGCGATCTTCTGCGCGAGACCGAGCCGGATGTGGCCCTGTTCGCAGTCGACGACCACCACCGCGGTCTGTTCGAGCAGGCCGGCCGCCTTGATCGCGTCCTTGGTCGGGTCGCCGCCGAGTCCTGACGACGTCGCCCTGCCGTCCGTCAGCAGCACCACCAGCGGGCGCTTCTGCGGGTCGCGCAGCCGTTCGATCTCCAGGACCCGGTGGGCCTTCAGCAATCCGTCGGCCAGTGGCGTGCGGCCACCCGTGCGCATCTTCTTGAGCCGGGTAGCAGCCGCGTCGACGGAAGTCGTTGGGGGCAAAGCGACTTCGGCCTGGTTGCCGCGGAAGGTGATGACACCCACCTTGTCCCGGCGCTGGTACGCGTCACGCAGCAGCGACACCACCGCGCCACTCACCGCCGACATCCGCTGCCGGGCCGCCATCGAACCCGAGGCGTCGACGACGAACAGGATGAGGTTGGACTCCTTGCCCTCCCGAACCGCCTTGCGCAGATCCGCCGCCGTCAGAACGAGACCGGCACCCGTCCGCCCGCGCGCCGCCTGATGCGGCGCCGCGTTGGTGAGAGTGTCGACGAGGTGCAGTCCACTTCCATCCACTTTGGACGAACGGATGATCCGGCCGGTGCGGGCGCGGGCCCTGGAACGCTTGCCCGGCGCGCCTTCGCCGACTCCGGGGACCTCCAGCAGCCGCGCCTTGAACGCAGGCGCGGGCTCGGGCGCCGGACGGTCGTTGGGCGCGTTCCCGTTGCCCGCCGGGCCTTCCTGCGGTTCGGGCAGCTCGCCGCCGCCGGGGCCGTCGTCGTCAGGACCTTGGTCGTCGTCCGCGTGCTCGGCCGCCTGGCGCATCGCGTCCTCGAGCTGCTGCTCCTCGATGCCCGGCTCGTCGAACGGGTCACGCCGGCGCCGGTGCGGCAGGGCGAGCCGGACCGCGACCTCGACGTCCGACTCCTCGACGCGGTCGGCCCCTCGCCACGCGGCGTGCGCGGTGGCGGCACGGGCGACCACGAGGTCCGCGCGCATGCCGTCGACCTCGAAAGCCGCGCAGACAGCGGCGATCCGACGCAGCTCACCGTCCGGAAGGGACACCGCCTTGAGGTTCTCGCGCGCCTGCGTGATCTGTTGCTTCAACGCGGCGTCGTCGTCGGCCCACGCGGCGGCGAACCCGGCAGGATCGGCCTCGTACGCGAGCCGGCGCCGGATCACCTCGGTGCGGATGTTGACGTCCCGCGCCGCCTTCACCGCCACCGTCAGCCCGAACCGGTCGAGCAGCTGCGGCCGCAGCTCGCCCTCCTCCGGGTTCATGGTGCCGACCAGCAGGAACTGCGACGGGTGCGACACCGAGACGCCTTCGCGTTCCACGTGCGCCCGCCCCATCGCGGCGGCGTCCAGCAGCAGGTCGACCAGGTGGTCGTGCAGGAGGTTGACCTCGTCGACGTAGAGCACGCCCCGGTGCGCCGCGGCGAGCAGCCCGGGCTGGAACGCCCGCACGCCCTCGGTCAGCGCCTTCTCCAGGTCGAGCGACCCGACCAGCCGGTCCTCGGTGGCACCGACCGGCAGTTCGACGAGCCGGGCCGGACGCGTTTCGGTCCCGTCGTGCGGCGCGTCGGGGCAGTCGGTGGTGCCGGGAACGCAACCGAAGCGGCAGTGCGCGGAAACCTCGAGCTCGGGCAGCAGCGCGGCCAGGGCGCGCACGATGGTCGACTTCGCGGTCCCCTTCTCGCCGCGCACGAGTACGCCGCCGATCCCGGGGTGCACCGCGTTCAGCAGCAGGGCAAGCCGGAGGTCGTCATGTCCGACGACAGCCGAAAAGGGGAACATGCTCGGTGAAGTCCTTCCTCGGGTGTCCACGCCCGTGGCCGGTGATCAAGAGAGGGGCGAGTTCCTGACTCCCGGTCTCTCCAAGGACCGGTCACAGTCGCGGGACGGCGCCGGATTCGCACCGGCTTCCTCGCACTCCCCTCACAGCCCCGGCATCGTCGCATTTCGCCGCGAAGGGACCAACACCCAGGTGAGCGACGTCGCTATGGTTTCGGGCGGGGGTGAGGCGATTGCGGTTCGGAGACGTCGACCTGGGTGACTGGCACGCACTGCCACCGGAGGAGCTGGCCAAGAGGCCGGATCTGGTGCACGGCCAACCGGCGGGGGACGCGGCGGCGAAGGCGTTGACGTACGCCCGGCTCACCGGGCAGGTCGGCTACGACGAGATCGGGTTCCGCTCGATGGCGGCGAGTCCGGTCAAGGGCTACTTCCCGTTGCAGACGTTCGCCCAGGCACGGCTGGACGCGGAACGCGAACGCCGCCGCCGTGCTCCCGCCGACCTGGACCTGCTGCTGACGCAGACGCGCAAGCTGCGGCACCGCCCGATCGGTCTGCCCGAGGGGAGGATCAGCTTCACCATCCAGGACGACCTGCTCAACCTCACCCCGGTGGCGGAGCCGGGCGAGACCGGCGACGGGCTCGTGTGGTCGTACTCGCGGGGCGCACCGCCAGAGGCGTTCCTCGGCATGACGGACGACCGCGACGAGCCGTTGATCATGACCCAGTACTCCCCGCAGAACGTGCCGGCCACGTACTGGCTGCCGTTGCCCGCGCTGATCGCGCACGGGCGGTTCGGCCGGATGCAGGACATCTCCGCGGACCTCGTCCCGCGCACGTCGCCCGGCAACCACTACTGCTTCGTCTCGCACCGCTGGCTCACGCCGACCGCACCCGACCCCGACGGCGACCAGGCCAGACTGCTGGGCTGGCAGCTGGCCGCGGCGATGTGCGAGGCGGTGTACGTCGCCCACGAACGCGGCCTGCACACGCCGCGCAAGATCAGCAAGCTCGGCCAGCAGGCCTTCGGCGCCTACGGTTCGGACCTCGCCGAGTCCCTGATCGTCAACGTGCTGCGGTACGCGCTGGACCCGGCGGGTCTGGACGCGGTGCGGGCCGAGATCGACTCGTTGCAGAAGGAGACCGGCGACCGAGGCGTGCCCGCCGGTCTCACCGACACCGGCCTGCGCAGGCTGAGGGAGATCGTCGACGCGCATCCGCTGCTGCGGTCCCTGCTCACGCGCGTGCACGTCTGGTACGACTACAGCTGCATGCCGCAGGAACCGCGCACGCCAGAAGAGCAGGCGGTGTTCGAGGAAGGCCTGACCCACCTCGAGATCCACCAGTTGCTCAGCCGGACCGCGATCCTGCTGGACGACGCCGACGACTACCTCACGCGCGCCTGGTGCACGCTCGAAGCGCTGACCGCCGACGCCGCCAGGAGCTTCGACCTGCTCGTCGGCGCCGACCGCTCGACGGTGCACGCGGGACGCACGGAACAGCACCTGGGCAACCTCCTGCAGGACCGGCCGCACGTCGTGTGGCGTGGCCTGCTCGACACCGAGGTCTTCGGCGTGCAGACCCCGCTGGAGTGCCTGCGCAGGCTGGACCTCGCCGCGACGGACGGCCACGACCTCCCGGCCATCTACCGGGCGCTGTGCCGGCTCGGCATGCCGACCAAGATCCACATCGACGACAGCGAGATCCTCACCGGCGTCTTCCCCCTTCCTCTCGCCGAGGCCGGTCGCACGGTGTTCGTGCCCACGTCCGGCGACAAGGTGAGGACCGGGGCGCATCGCGGTTTCGGCACGACCACGCTGGACTGGACGGGCGTGCTGCGACTGGACGAACGACGTGGCGGAAACGTCCCGGCGTCGTTCGTGGAGACCGGCAGCGGCGGACTCGGCCACGCCGTGGTCGTCGGCTCCTGCGAGGGAGAGGCGGCACTGATCGCCGACTGGACGCTCGCACGCCTGGACGAGCTCGGACGCGCCGTTGGATCACCGGTCGGGTCGCTGTCGTGGCTCGCGACAGACATCGCGCCGGTCGGCCACTTCGCCGACGGCGACCTGCGCACCAAGGGGATCGACGCACGCACCTGGGCGGTGATCGCGAGCAGCGCCCGCTTCGCCAACTGCCCGATGACAACGGCGATCATCAACGCGATCACC
This sequence comes from Lentzea alba, assembly GCF_047445655.1. GTDB lineage: Bacteria > Actinomycetota > Actinomycetes > Mycobacteriales > Pseudonocardiaceae > Lentzea > Lentzea alba_A. The sequence continues at coordinate 166,521 of NZ_JAJAEG010000018.1, read as the reverse complement.
GCCGCCGGCGTGCCCTACGTGACGATCGCCGTGGACGAGTCCGCGGACAACGTCGCCCGCTACGCACGTCCGGAACAGGTGAACTCCGACCAGGCCCGCCGCGCGGACGCTCGGGCCGGGGCGGCGCGCTGGCGAGGCGGCCTGTTCCGCGCGCACCTGTTCGCCGAGCTGAGCCGGGTGGAGCGAGCATGAGCGACCTGTGGCAGCGGCTGTACGCGGCCTTTCACAACGGCGACCAGCAGACGTTCATCGGGCTGTGCCAGGGCAACACCGAGCACGTCCTGCGGGTCTTCGACGACTGGGCCGTCGCACCCGTCGAGATCAGGCACGACCCGCAGGCGGTCAACGACTACCTGCGGCCGTTGCTCGCGGTCGCCCAGGTCATGGAGGCGCTCGGCCACCCCGGGCCGTTGCACCGGCTGTCCCCACCTGGCGCCGAGAGCCCGTTCAACCGCTGGATGTACGCCTACCAGCGAGCCCAGCAGCTCAGCGACGCCGGCGAACACACCGCGAGCACGGCGGAGCTGCGGACCCTGCTCGAGGACATGCGCGGGGCGACCGGCACCGGTGTCGACGAGATCCTCGCCAAGGTCGCCGGGCTGCTCGGCACCAACGCGCTGCGGCTCGGCCAGATCGACGACGCTCTGGCCCACACCGGGGAAGCGCTCCAGCGCTGCCGCGCGATGGACGATCTCGAAGGCGTGTGGATCTACACGGAGAACCTCGACACGCTGACCGTCGCCAAGGAGATCGCCGGCGGCACCCCGGCTGGCCGGGAGCTCACCGACACCCGCGACCGGCTCGCGTTCGCGCAGGACCTGAGCGACGCCAGGCGGTACTCGGCGAGCAACGAGGTGCTGCACGAGCTGCTCGGCACGGTCATCGGCACCGCGGGCGCCCGCTACCTGGGCAAGATCCACGGACTGCTCGGCCTGAACCACTTCCGGCTGGGCGACCGGGCCGAGGCGTTGCGGCGCACCGAGTTGGCGCTGGCCGAGTGCCGGGCCCGGCAGGACTACGCGGGCGAACGGATCTACACCGCGAACATCGCCGAGCTCCGGCGGTGATCAGCTCACCGGGACCCGTCGTTCCGCCGAGGCGCTGACAGCGATGATCACCGCCGTGATCGCGACCCCGATCAGGATCGCGGTCGAGGCGCTCGACAGCTCCAGCGCCACGGCGGAGATCGACGCGGACCCGCCGTACCCGATGCCGGCGAACGCGTACATGACCGAGTACGCGGCGGCGTGGGTGTGTGACGGCAGGCGTTCGCGCAGGGAGAGGCTGCGGGACACCATCGCGCCCGCCTGGAAGAGCCCCGCGACCAGCAGACCGGCTGCGATGCCCGGCAGACCCGGCAGGAAGACCGTGACGCCGATGCACGCGGTCATGCCGACCAGCAGCACGAGGCTGTGCTGCCGCGCCGTGCCGGGCCAGGTGCGCAGGCCGTAGATCACCGCGCCGGCCGCGCAGGCCAGTGCGAACCAGGTCAGCATCGGGCCGGACCACCCGTAGGCGATGTGCCGTTGTTCGAGCAGCGCGGGCAGCATCAGTTCGGTCGCCGCGAACAGGGCGTTCGACGCGGAGCTGGTGAGGAAGATCGGCCACGCGCTGAGCAGCGAGCGGCTGATCGGCGCGGTGACCCGTTCGGGTTCCGGCAGCCACCGCAGCAAGACCGCCGCCACCAGCAGGAACGCGGCCGCCACCAGCATCGGGGCGCCGGGGTGGATCAGCAACGACAGCGCCGTCGCCAGCGCGGGCGCCGCCGCCCAGACGATCTGCGACAGCACCGCCTCTGCGCTCAACGCCCGCGCGACCTGCGATTCGGGCACGAGCGCGGTCAGCATCGCGCGGGTGCCGCCGGGAGCCGCCGCGGGTGCCGCACCGGCGAGGAACACCAGCGCGAACAGTGCCGGTCCGTCCGCGAACGGCGTCACGGCGAAGGCGAGTGCACCAGCTGCCTGCCCCCACGGCAGCTGCCACCTGCCGCGGCCCAGTCGGGCGCCGAGCACGGAAGCGCCGACGATCTCGCCGATCACGTACACCGCTGTCGCGACGGCGCCGAACGAGTAGCCGCCGGTGCCCGCCCGACCGAAGAACACAAGCGCCATCGGGGCCATCGCGACCGGCAGCCGGGTGGCCACCGCGACGAGACCCCACAGCCAGAGCTGACGGGTCACAGCAGGCCCTGGAAATGTGCCCAGGCGTCGTGCACCTCGTCGAACGTCCACTCCAGCGCGGGTTCGGCGATGGTGATCTCGGTCTTGGCCAGGCGGCCGTCGCGCCAGAACTTGCCGAGGAACTTGCCGCTCAGCTCGGTCAGCCTGGCCGGATCTCCCGGCAGGTGCAGCGAGAACTGGTGGGTGTGCGGTTCGGGCAGGCCCATCGCGGCAGCCACGACCTTCGCGTGCTGCACGTAGGTGCCGAGCCGGGGCAGCACGGTGTCCAGGCCGTGCAACGCCGACAGAGCCGCGGGCCACTGCTGGAACAGCATGCCGCCGTAGCGGTGCCGCCAGACGCGCGCCTGGTCGACGAAGTCGGCGGAGCCGGCCAGTGCCGCGCCGGAGATTCCCTCCAGGGACTTGTAGAACGACACGTAGATCGAGTCGAACAAGCCGGCGATCTCGTCCAGCGGCTTGCCCAGCCCGTGCGTGCTCTCCCACAGCCGCGCGCCGTCGAGGTGCACGACCGCGTCCCGTTCACGAGCGGCGTCGACGACGGCACCGAGCTCGTCCCACGTCGGCAGGACGAACCCGGACTCGCGGTCCGGAACCTCGACCAGCAGCGTCCCGAACGGCTCGGGGCACGACGCGACCTCGTCGTTGGCGACCCTGATCGGGCGGAGACCGGTCAGCACGGTCAGCGCGTCGTCCTCGTGATGCAACGGGTGCGCCTGCGGGTGCATCGCCACGATCGGGTTGTGCGTGCGGTCCGCCCAGCACCTCAGCGCGATCTGCTGCGCCATCGTCCCCGTCGGCACGAACAGCGCCGCCTCGGTGCCCAGCAGCTGCGCGACCCGCGCCTCCAGGGCGGCTACCGGGCCACCCTCGCCGTAGCGGTCGGGGTCGACGTCCGGCACCGGGCCGAGCATCTCCAGCAATGACTTCTTCCGGACGCCCGAGAGCTGACGGTTCAACACCCCGGCATCAAACCTCAGCCGCGAGCGTGTCCGCGAGCGAGATAACGCCTGCCCTGATGTCGTACGCGGTCATGCCCTGGTCGAGCAGGAAGGCGATGTGCTCCCCGCGCAGCACGGCCAGCACGGTGTGCGCCTTGAAGGTCGACCCGACCAATGCGGCCAGGCGCTCGACGGTGATCCGGAAGTTGCCCTCACAGCTGCGGGTCGTGGTCCGCTCGACCGCGATGACCAGCGGCAGCGACGCCAGCACGTGGTCGAACAGCTTTCCGGCGAACTCCCCTGCGGTGCGGCACTCCAGCGACGCGACCTGGATCCACGACGCGGCGGTGGAGTCCACGACGGCCTGGATCAGCCCGGCCTTGTCGCCGAACCGGCGGAACACCGTGCCCTTGCCGACGCCCGCCGCCGTCGCGACGTCCTCGACCGACACCGCCTCGATGCCGCGCTCGCGGATCAGCTCGGTGGCCGCCGCCAGCACCGCGGCGTGGTTGCGGGCCGCGTCTGCTCGCACCATCGAAGCCTCCCTTGACGCAAGCGGACCGTTGGTCCGTATAGTAGCAACCGGACCGACGGTCCGCTTATTGGGGAGGAAGACGATGAAGGCAGTGCGGTTCCACGAGTTCGGCGGTCCCGAGGTGCTCCGGGTCGAGGAGGTGCCGGATCCGGTCGGCGACACGCTGGTCGACGTCACCGCGATCGGCCTCAACTACGGCGAGACCGTCATCCGCCGCGGCAAGGGGCGCGAGCTGTTCCCGTGGTACCCGGGACCTTCGTTCCCGGCGACCATCGGCTCGGAGGTCGTCGGCACGACAGCGGACGGCCGCCGGGTGATGGGTGTTCCCCGCGACGGCGCGTACGCCACGAAGGCCGTCGTCGAGAACCCGATCGACGTGCCCGGCGACGTGAGCGACCACGAAGCACTGGCACTGCTCCTGCAGGGCACCACCGCGGTCGCCGCGGCCAAGGCGGCCCGGATCCAGCCGGGTGACCGGGTGCTCGTCGAAGCCGCGTCCGGAGGTGTCGGCACCCTGCTCGTGCAGCTCGCGGAACGGGCGGGCGCGACCGTGCTCGCGGCGTCCAGCAAGGGCGGCATCGGCTACGACTGGGACGATCTGGAACCGGTCGACGTGGTCTTCGAGTCGATCGGCGGCGAGGTCGGGAAACGCGCGTTCGAGCTGCTCAGGAACGGCGTGGGCCGGATGGTCGTGTTCGGGTACGCGAGCGGCGAACCGCTGGACGTGACGGCGAGCGACATCTTCCGCAAGGGCGTCGCGGTCATGGGCCTGCCCCAGAACACCACGCCGGAGGAGGTGCTCGGCCTGAACCTGAAGCCCGTGCTCGGCGAGGTCTACCGGCTGGACGAGATCGCCGAGGCGCACCGCGCGCTCGAGGCCCGCACCACGAAGGGCAAGCTCATCGCCCGACCGTGACCGACTTCGGTGCGCGGAACGACAGCAGGTTGAGCCACTCCGGATCTGGACCGACCAGGTGCAGCGACGGTTCGTTCGCTGCGACGGTCTGCAGGACGACGGCGGCTTCGAGCCGGGCCAGTCCGGCGCCGAGGCAGAAGTGCCTGCCGTATCCGAAGGCCAGGTGCCGGGGGTCGTTCTCCTTGCCGCTCAACAACAACACGAGCTCCGCACCGGCGGGAACCGTTGTGCCGGACAGCACCACTTCACGAGCGGTCAGCCGCCGCCAGGTCACCACGGGCGTGTCGGTCCGCAGCACGTCCTCGACGAACGATTCAGCGACCTCGCGCTCACCGAGACGAGCCCACAACTGGCGGTCCTGCAAGGCACGGCGCAACGCCGTGGACAACAACTGAGTCGTCGTCTCCTGGCCGGCGATGAGCAGGAAGTAGCAAAGGCCCGCGGAGTCCTCTGCGGACACACCGGCGTCGTTGAGCGCGCAGAACAGCTCGCCGTCCCGGGCGTGGTAGCGCTTGATCAACCACTGGTGGAACTCTCCGACGTCGTCGACCAGCTCCATCTGGCGTTCGCGCGAGATGTTGCCCCAGAAGAACTCCAGCGACCCGGAGCTCCACCGCTTCAACATCGGGATGTCGACGTTGTCCAGCCCGAGCAGCTCCATCAGCACGATGGCCGGCAGGTCCCACGCCAGCGAGCGCACGAGATCCGCACCACCAAGGCGTTCCAAAACGAGCGAACGGATGCGAGGCTCAGCCGCCGCGACCCGCGCGGGTGTGAAGAACGACGCGACCAGGCGCCGCAACGCGGCGTGCGACTCCGAGCCGTTGTTCGCGAGGGTCGGCGGTAGCGAGAACCGGGCCCTGACCAGGGCACGGAGCGCAGCAGGTGCGACCGGCGTGACGGCGGTCAGGGCGTTGTCGGGCAGGTAAGTCACGGGATCCGCGAGGATCGCGCGCACGTCGTCGTAGTCCGACACCACCCAGCGGCCGTCGACGAACTGCACCGGCGAGGTGAGTTCGGCACGCGTGAAGGTGAACAGGTCCACGAGCGGCACGCTAGTCGGCGGATGGGAGACTCAGTCGGTGACCGTGAGCACAACTGAGGCGATTTCCAGTGGTGGTGAGTCGACGTTCGACTGGATCGACGTCCGCTCTGAAGCGCGCGCCAAGGCGGGTCTGACCCGGCGGGTGCGGCCGCGCCAGAGCGACTCCACGGACCTCGACCTCGCCAGCAACGACTACCTCGGGCTCGCGAAGGACAAGCGCGTCGCGGGTGCCGCGGCGGCGGCCACTCTCAAGTGGGGCGCCGGTTCCACGGGATCGCGCCTGGTCACGGGCTCGACGGAGCTGCACGCCGAGCTGGAGTACGAGCTCGCGAACTTCTGCGGCGCGCAGTCCGCACTGGTGTTCAGCAGCGGTTACATGGCGAACCTCGGCGCGCTCGTGGCACTCACGGGCCCCGGCACGGCGATCGTCGCGGACCAGCACATCCACGCGTCGCTCATCGACGGCACGCGCCTGTCCAAGGCCGACGTCGTCGTCGCGGACCACTGCGACGTCGGCAAGGTCCGGCACGCGCTGGAGACCCGCGGCAAGCGGCGCGCGATCGTCGTCACGGACTCGGTCTTCAGCGTCGACGGCGACATCGCCCCGCTCAACGAACTCCACGAGGTCTGCCGCTCCAATGGCGCCGCGCTGGTGGTCGACGACGCGCACGGCCTCGGTGTCGTCGGCCCCGGCGGCCGCGGTGCCGTGGCGGAGGCGGGCATCATCAGGGCGCCGGACGTGATCACCACGCTGACGCTCAGCAAGTCCCTCGGCGCGCAGGGCGGCGCGGTCCTCGGCCCGAGCCGCGTGATCAAGCACCTGATCGACACCGCGCGCACGTTCATCTTCGACACCGGCCTCGCCCCGAGCAGCGCCGCCGCGGCACTGACCGCGATCAAGATCCTGCGCGAGGAGCCGGACCGCCCCGAGCGCGCCCTGGCCGTCGCCCACGACCTGAGCAACCGCTTGAAGGAAGCCGGTTTCCAGGTGAGCACGCCGACCGCCGCGGTGGTCAGCGTGCGGGCGCCGTCGCCGGAGCAGGCGTTCCAGTGGGCCGAGAACTGCCGCACGAACGGCGTGATCGTCGGCTGCTTCCGCCCGCCGTCGGTGCCGGACCAGATCAGCAGGCTGCGGCTCACCGCGCGCGCTGATCTGACCGAGGCCGACATCGAGCGCGCGGTGCGCGTGATCAAGGAGTGCGCCGCATCCGCAGGTGTGGAATCCCGCCCTCGATGAACTCGTCGCCCTCGACGGTCAGCTGTGTCTCGGCGGCGCGGGCCGGTTCGAGCTGAGCCCGCGCGCCCATCGACGTCCTGCGGTGTCGTGGCGGAGCAATGCAGTCGGATACCGCCGTCGACGTTAGCCAGCGCCGCCCGCACGACAACCGAGACCAAACCGAGCGCGCGGTGCGCGTGATCAGGGAGTGCGCCGCATCCGCAGGTGTGGAATCCCGTCCTCGATGAACTCGTCGCCCTCGACGACGAAACCGAACGACCCGTAGAAGTCCGCCACGTAGGTCTGCGCGTCCAACACACACGGCGTGCTGCCGACGTCGGCCAGAGCCGCCTGCATGAGGCGACGGCTGAAGCCACGGCCACGGGCCATGCGTGCCGTGACGACGCGTCCGATGCGGAGCGTGCCGTCGGGTTCTTCGAGCAACCGCAGATAGGCCAGCGGGTCGTGCGATCCGTCGGCCTCCAGCCAGAAGTGCCGGGTCCCCTGTTCGAGGTCGCGGCCGTCCACGTCGCAGTAGACGGCGTTCTGCTCGACGACGAACACGTCCTGACGCAGCCGCAGGATCGCGTACAGCTGGGCTGGGCTCAGGTCGAGGCCCCACTGCCGACGCAGGGTGGCGGGAAACGGTGTGGTTCGCACCGCACCTTGGATATCAGAAGCCCAGCGTCGACCGGTAGTGCGCGAGCCGGGTGTAGACACCCGGTTCATCTGCCCGCGCGCACCCGCGGCCGAACGACACGACGCCCGCCAGCCGCCCACGCACCACCAAGGGGCCACCTGAGTCGCCCGTGCACGCGTCACGACCGCCACGTCCCGCGCACAACATCGAACCCGGCCGGAAATCCGGCTCCTTCAGCATGCACTCCTGGTCCGACAAGATCGGCACCGTCACCTTGCGCAGCGTCATCGCGGGCGGGGTGTTCTCCGCCGTGCGGCCCCAGCCGAGCACCACGCCGTCGTCGCCCGCGTCGCCGAGCGAGATCGTCCGGAACGGCAGCGAGCGGGCCAGCGTCAGCACCGCCACGTCGTCACCCCTGGTGACCTCGACGTAGTCCGGGTGCCGCCACACACCGGCGACGGCGGTCACGGTCCCCTCGCCGGAGTTCCGCAGGTCGGTGCGGCCTGCGACCACGCGCATCTGCTCGACCGGGCGCTGGTTCTTGCCCAGCACGCCCTTCAGCGTGGCGCAGTGCGCGGCGGTCACGACCTTGTCGGGAGCGACGAGCGCGCCACCGCAGATCAGCTGGCCGTCCGGGGTGGTGATCGCCACAACCCACGGGGTGTCCGCCACCCGCGCGGGTGTCCCACCAACGATCGCATCGGCCGGCGAACTACCGCTGACCAGCGCGATCACCGCGGCGAGCACGGCAAACCGCTTACCCCTCACGGACCACTCCCAGTTGCTCCAGGTGGACGATTGGTCACCAACGGTAGCGATCGCGCTAGGACGGCGTCAAAACCGAAGATTCTCGTGTTAGTGTCGCGTCAGGCCGGAGATTTTGCGGTCAGTGGCACAGATCACGGGGGTATGTACGGTGTTGTTCGACTTCGGCCAGGTTCCGGCCTTTCTCATCGCGTGCGCGGTTGTCATCGTGACCCCCGGTGTTGACGCGTTCTTGTTGTTGCGCACGTCGTTGCGCTCCGGCACCCGCGCCGGACTGCTGGCTCTGGCGGGCATCCACTCGGCCGCGGCGGTCCAGGTCGCACTGGTGATCTCGGGCCTCGGCGTGGTGCTCGCGCAGTACCCGATGGTGCTCACGGCACTGCGCTGGATCGGTGCCGGCTACCTGCTCTACCTGGCGATTTCCATCACGCGAGGCCTGCTCAAGCGCTCCGCGGACGAGCCGGAGGCGGTCATGAGCAACCGCCCGTTCCGGCAGGGCTTCCTGACCAACATCACGAACCCGAAGATGATCCTGTTCTCGCTGGCGTTCCTGCCGCAGTTCATCGGATCGGGTGAACCGGCTCCGCAGCTCGCGATGCTCGCCGTGCTGTTCCTCGGCCTCGCCGCGATCTGGGAGCTGATGATCGTGCTCGCGGCCTCCCGCGTCGCCGGCCGGCTCAAGCGGCCTGGCGTGACGACCGCGCTCGACGCGGTGTGCGCGGCCGTCTTCCTCACCATGTCCGTGGGCCTGGTGCTCTAGAAGATCTTGGGAGCGGCGCGCATCCCGATGTAGCAGTAGCCGTTCTCGAAGACGACCGGCATGAAGTCGTCCTGGAACGACGAACCCGCGCCGGTGGCCGCGAAGACGTTGCGGGACACGGGAACCAGCTCCATGTCCATGGACGGGTAGATCGCCATGTCGTCCACGAACTCGTACCGCGCCTTCGAGCCGTTGATGGTGATGACCACGCCCTCGCGCCGGTAGACACCGTTGTACGGCGCCATGTCGACCTCGATCGGGGTCACCGGCGGCGCGAACGGCGGCGGCGTCTGCACCCCGAACTCCCCGAGCAACGAGCGCAAGAGCGCTGACGACAACGGACGCGCGCCGCCGCCGTTGGTCAGCAGTGCGACGGCGATGCCCTTCTCCGGGATCACGCGGAGGTAGGCGTACTGGCCCGTGGCGGCGCCGTCGTGGCCGACACCGGGCGTGCCGGTGAAGTCGTAGAGCGTCCAGCCCAGGCCCCAGCCGTCCGCGTTGACGGTCCACTTGTCCGGCACGTCGACCTGGCGTTCCTGCATCAGGGCAACGGTTTCCGGCTTCAGGACGGTCTTCTCCAGGTGCGCCTGGGCCAGCCGGACCAGGTCGCCCGCGCTGGCGCAGACGGCAGCGGCCGGACCGGCGGCGCGCGGCATCAGGTCCCACACCGGTGCCGGCTCGCCGTTGAAGTGACCCATCGCGGCACGGAACCGCAGCACGTCCTCCGGCAGCGTCACGGTGTGCGTGAGGCCGAGCGGCGTGAGCACCCGGTCGGCGAGCGCCTGGTTCCAGGTCGTACCGGTGAGCACCTCGACGATGCGGCCGAGCACGACGTAGCCGGCGCCGCTGTAGGAGACGGTCGAACCGGGCGGGACGTCCTGGCCGAGCTTCTCGCACGCTTCGACGTACCGCTCGAGGCAGTCGTCGCCACGCCCGGTGTCGGGTTGGAAGTCGCCGCTGAGGCCGCTGGTGTGGCTGAGCAGCTGTCGCACGGTGATCCGGGCGGACGCCTCCGAGTCGGCGACCCGGAAGTCCGGCAGCACGTCGGCCACGCGGGCGTCGAGGTCGAGCAGGTCGTCCTCGACCAGCGACATCACCAGCGTCGCGGTGTAGATCTTCGCGATCGAGCCCAGCTGGAAGACGGAGTCGGTGGTCGCCTCGACGCCGGTGCCGGTGTGCAGCACGCCGCTGGCGAACTCGTGGATCTCGCCGTCGACCAGCACGGCGAGGGTGGCGCCGGGGACGTCGTGCTCCGCGCGGAGGGTGTCGAGGAGGTTCTGTGCGTACAGTGTTCGCGTCATGCGAACACTGTACGCAGATCGCGAAGCTGTACGCAAGTGCGTACGGTGGACGCATGGTTTCCTCGGTGTGGACGCGGCAACGCCCGCGCGCAGGCCTCAGCCAGGACCGGATCGTGACCGCGGCCGTGGCGCTGCTGGACGCGGACGGACTGGAGGCGTTGTCGATGCGCACGCTCGCGGCGCGCATGGACACGAAGGCGACCTCGCTCTACCGGCACGTGGCGAACAAGGACGAGCTGATCGAACTCGTCGTCGACGAGGTGTACGGCGAGATGGAGGTGCCACAGCAGGGGCCGTGGCGTTCCTCCGTCGCCGACGCGGCACGAAGCTTGCGGGCCATGGTGTTGCGGCATCCGTGGGTGGCGTCGGTGCTCGGCCAGGTCGGGTTGGCGGAGCTCGGGCCGAACCTGTCGGACCGGTCGGCGCGGCTGCTCACGCTGTTCACCGATGGCGGTTTTCCCGGCGAGGAAGCCGATCTGGCGATGAAGACCGTGCTCGGGTACGTGGTCGGGATGACCGTGAGCGAGGCCGCGTACGTGCAGATGCTCGCGCGCAGCGGCCAGTCCGAGGACGAGCTGACCGTGCGGGGCGTGAGCTCGAAGGCGTTGCGGGACAAGACTTTCGAGTACGGCCTGGAACGCGTGCTCGCGGGGCTGAGCCTCGGTGGCTGATCGGCTGCAGGCCCTGCGCGACGCACTGGCCGCACGCCCCGGCGAGCCCGTCCCGTTCGACGAGCTGGTCGCCGCGGTGTGGCCGGACGAGCCGCCGATGCACCCGCGCGGGGCGTTGCGCACGCTGGTCAGCAGGCTGCGGGCGACCGACCAGGTGATCACCGAGCCGACCGGCTACCGGCTCGTGCCGCGCCCGCCCGCGCCCTGCCAGCTGCCCGCCGACCTCCCGGATTTCGTCGGCAGGAAAGAAGAGATCACCAGGCTGGAGCTGATCAACTCGCCGGTGCGGGCGATCACCGGGCTTCCCGGTGTCGGCAAGACCGTGCTCGCGGTCAGGGAGGCGCATCGCCTGCGCGAGCGGTTCCCGGACGGGCAGCTGTACGTGAACCTGCGCGGATACTCCTCCGGGCCGTCGATGACGGTCGAGCAGGCGCTCGCGCGGTTCGTGAAAGCCCTCGGCGGCGGACCGGACGACGACTACCGCGAACTGCTCCGCAACCGCCGGGTGCTGGTGGTCCTCGACAACGCGACCGCAGAGGTGATCACGCCGCTGCTGCCGAACACACCGGGCTGCGCCGCGTTGATCACCAGCCGCTCGGACCTGCCGAAGTTCGCGCAGGTCAAGCTCGGTGTGCTGAACGACCAGGAGGCCCGCGAACTGCTCAAGGGCATGCGCGTCGACGGCGACACGACCGAGCTGATCGAGCTGTGCGCGAGGTTGCCGCTGGCGTTGCGGATCGCCGGCGCCAACCTCGCCGGGCGGCACCTGCCGGACTACGTCGAGGAGCTGCGCGAACACCGGCTCGCGGCGTTGGAGATCGAGGACGACGACACGGCCGTGCAGGCCACGTTCGACCTCTCCTACCGGAAGCTGTCACCGCAGGCGCGGCGGACGTTCGACTTCCTCGGCGCGGTGCCGGGCCCGGACATCCCCCGTGGCCTTGTCGACAAAGCGATCGATGAACTTGTCGTCGCGAACCTGGTGCAGCGCAACGACGACCGCTTCCAGCTGCACGACCTCCTGCGCCTGTACGCGCGGGCACGGGCGACGGACGAGGACCGGCGCGCGGTCTTCGACTGGTACGTGCGCAGGGCAGATGGCGCCGACGCCCAGTTGGGGATCGGCTTCACCCGAGTGCTGCCGCCGGTGGAGCACCCCGTGCCGTTCGCCTCCCGTGACGAGGCCGTGGCGTGGTTCGAGGCGGAACGGGCAAACCTCGTCGCGCTCGCCCAGGAACACCCGGACGCCGGGCTGGTCGCGGGCGTGCGCGGACACCTGTTGCTCACCGGGCACTTCGCCGACCTGCGCACGATCGCCCGCGCCGCGCTCGCCGTGGAGCGCACCGGGCAGCGGATGGCGGCGATGCGGGTGTGCCTGGGTTACCTCGACTACCGCTTCGGCGAGCACAGGTCCGCCATCCGGCACTGCGAGCAGGCGATCGCCGAGTTCCACGCGGCCGGGCGGCAGGCGGAGGAGTCGGTGGCGCTCAACATCCTCGCCGGCGCCTACCACGACCTCGGCGAGCTCGACCGCGCCCGCGAGCACCTGACCGCCGCGATCGACCTGTACATCGCGAACGACCTGCGCTCGCACCTGCCCGGCGGGCTCGGCAACCTCGGGCTGCTGGAGCTGGAGCTCGGGCGGCTGTCCTCCAGCGAGGACGCACTGCGCCGGTCGCTCGCGCTCGCGGAGGAGATCGGCGACCAGCATCGCGTCGCGCTCGGGCTCGGCAACCTCGGCACGGTGCTGGCGGCCCGCGGCAAGGACCCGGAGGCGGAGGAGGCGTTCCTCCAGTCGCTGGAACTGGCCCAGCGGCATGGTTTCCGGCCGACCGAGATGTCCGCGCGGGTCGAGTACGCGGAGTTCCTGACCGGAGTCGGCCGGCTGGAAGAAGCACGCGAGAACGCCGACCGCGCCCTCGAGCTCGCCGGCGACGACGACCTCTTCATCACCGTCGACGCCCAGCTCGTGCTCGCCGGCCTGAACCGGTCGCTCGCCGAGTTCGACGAGGTCGTGCACCGCGCCACCGAGGCCGAGTTCCGCATCATCGAGGTCCGCGCGCTCGCCGGCAAAGCCGCTCTGCTGCACGAGAATGGCGACACAGAGGCAGCGAAGGCGTTGTGTGACAAGGCGATCGAACGTGCCGAGGCGGCAGGACTCAGCTATCGCGCGGACCTCGTGCGAGAACTCAGGTCAGGAATGTCTTGACCCGCGTGTAAACGCCCGGCGCGTTCGGCCGTGCACAACCGATGCCCCACGACACGATGCCCGCGAGCCGGCCGCCGACCACGTACGGGCCGCCGGAGTCGTCGATGCACGCGTCGATCCCGCCCTCGGGATAACCCGCGCAGAACATGGACTTCGCGTCATAACGGGCGTACGCCGCCGCACACTGCTCGTCCGCCATCACCGGGATGGAAGCCTTGTGCAGCAAGGGACTCTTGGTCGTGTCGTGTTCGGACAGCCGGCCCCAGCCGTAGACGACACCGACGTTGCCCGCCGCGTACACCGCGGTCGTCTCCGCGATCGGCAACGTCTCGTACGGCATGCCCTCCACGAGCGTCAGCAACGCGATGTCGTTGCCACGCGAGGGAGTGGAGTACCCCTCCGCGACCTGGTGCTGCTTCACGACCGACGTGCTGCCGCCGTCCGTGCGCAGGTCGAGCTTGCCGCCGACCACGGTGATCGAGCTGGGCGCACGACCGTAGACGCAGTGCGCGGCCGTGGCGACGAGGTCGGGGCCGACGAGCGCTCCGCCGCAGAACTGGTAGCCCGACGACGTCGTCAACGCGACCATCCACGGCACCTCGGCGGGGTTGTCGACCACCACCCCGCCGACGACTCTGGGCTCGGCGTGAGCCGGGGTCACCGTGATCACGATCAGAGCCAGCACCACTGCCAGTAGCCGCATGCACCCCACTGAACCCAGGGGTCTACGGGTCGACAACTCCAGGCGGCAAAGCGTCCACGACCGAGTGAAGATCCTTCGCATAGCGGGAGATCCGGACGTAGACGCCCGGCTTGCCCTTCCGTGCGCAGCCCTCGCCCCACGACGTGACGCCCACGAGCTTGCCCTCGACGACGATCGGGCCGCCCGAGTCGCCCTGGCAGGTGTCGATCTTGCCGCCCTCGTAGCCGGCGCAGAACATGTCCGTCTTCACGAACTGCGGGTACGAGTCCGCGCAGTACGCGTCCGGCAGCACCGGCAAGGTCGCCTGCAGGAGATAGCGCGACGTCTTGCCGTTCTCGCTGGTGCGACCCCAGCCGAGCGCCCGGAGCTGGGTGCCGGGCTGGTAGAGCGCCCGGTCGGTCAGTTCCGCCATGGGCAGCGGGGTGTACGGCAGCGCCTTCTTCAGCGTCAGGACGGCCACGTCCTCACCCTCGTCGGCGGAGACGTACTGCTTGTGGATCCAGATGTCCTCAGGCGTCACGGACATCCCGGAGTCGCGGTCCTGCTTGTCCTCGCGACCGGCGATGACCCGCAGCTCACGGGGTGAGCGACCCAGGGCGCAGTGCGCCGCGGTGAGCACCTTCGTCGGCGCGACGATGGTGCCGCCGCAGAACTGGGCGCCGTGGTCGTCGGTCAGGTAGACGGCCCACGGGTTGGCCTCGATCGAGGCCCGCTCGCCGCCGATGATCTGCTCACCGGCGGCGGCGGTGCCCGTCGAAACCAGCCCACTCGAGGTCAGCACCGCGCAGAGAACCAACACCAGGAGTCGTCTCATGACTCCAGATGGTAGCTACTCCGATGCTCCGTTCGGAGCAACCTTGCTCCAGACCTTGCCCGCAGCGCCCATGACGGCCTCGCCGATGTCGTTGATCGTCTTGATCAACGGGTCGCCGGAGTTGCTCATGGACTCCTTGTACGAGCGGGCGGCGGCCTTCACGTCGTCCGTGAGGTTGGTCGTCGGCCGGTCGTCCTCGCGGCGCGCGTACGTGCCGGTCAGGATCTCGCGGTACTCCTCAGTCGCCGACCAGCGCTGCAGCTCGGCGGCCCGCACCACGACCAGCGGGTGCGTGCGCTCCTCGGTGTGCAGGAGCTTGAGGATGCTGTCGCGGATGTCCTCGACCTCCTCGTACTCCTTCGCCTGGGCGAGGAACTCGGCGATGTCGACCTGGCCGCCGAGGTCGCCGGCGAGCGCGACGTGCGCCCGCAGCGCCGCCTGCGGGTCCTGGCAAGCCAGCAGGCCCGCCCGGTCGCAGGACAGCTCGGTCTTGCGCTGCCACTCGCGCAACGCGGCGATGACCGCGCGCATCGCGAGCGCGCCCGCGGGCACCCACGCGAAGGACTGCTGGATGCCGATGAGGCGCCTGAGCAGCGTGTTGTAGAGCGCGTGGCCCGACATCACGTGGCCCATCTCGTGGCCGATGACGAACCGCAGGCTCTCGTTGTCCAGCAGGTTCACCAGGCCGGTGGTGAGCACGATGAACGGCGTGTCGATGCCGCTCGTCCAGGCCGCCTCGACCGGGTGACGTTGCACGTAGAGCTCGGGCACCGTGTCGAGGTCGAACGTGGCGGCGACCTCGTTGCGGATGCGGTCGAGCTGCGGGTACTGCTTCGGGCCGACTCGCACGGAGGAAGCCACCTGCAGCAGGCGCTCACCCCGTTCGGAGAAGGCCGCCGCGACCGCCTTGAGGATCGGTGCCACAGCGGGCACCGCCCTCAGCACCGCAAGGGCGCCTCGGTCGGCAGGATGTTCATAGGCGCGCGGGCTGATGCCCATGAAACGCACCCTCGATGACTGCTCGATATCCCCCGTCACACCACCCAGGTTAGACACGATCCGGACAAGGCTGCACGGAATCGGCGCCGAGTGGTTGCAAACTGGCGCGGTGAGCGACGAAGACACCACCGTTCTGCCGTTGCGCGGCGGGGCCACAGCGACCCTGGTCCGCCGCCGTGCCGTGGCCAACGACCGCGGCGCGATCCTCTACGTGCACGGATTCGCCGACTACTTCTTCCAGGAGCACGTCGCCGAGCACTACACCGCCCAGGGCTACGACTTCTACGCCGTGGACCTGCGCGGATACGGCCGGTCGTTGCGCGACGGCGAGGTGCCGAACTACACGACCGACATGGCGGTGTACTACGAGGAGATCGACGCCGCGGTCGCCGCCATCCGTGAAGAACACTCGCGGGTCGTGCTGATGGGCCACTCGACCGGTGGCCTCACCACGTCGTTGTGGGCGCACGAGCGGCGGGCCGACGAGTTGATCAGCGCGCTGGTGCTGAACAGCCCGTGGCTGGACGTGGTCGAGCCGCCTCTCGTGCAGCGGTTGGTGCGGCTGATCGGCAAGGTCGCGCCGAAGGCGAAGATCCGCGCGAACCTCGGCGAGGCCTACGGGTCGGCGATCCACAGCTCGCGCAACGGCGAGTGGGACTTCGACCTCACCTGGAAGCCGCTGGCCGGGTTCCCGGTGCTCGCGGGGTGGATCCGGGCGATCCTGCTCGCCCAGGAGAAGGTCCACAACGGTCTGGACGTGCGCGTGCCGGTGCTGTTGATGCACTCGGACCGCAGCGTGCTCAACGCCAAGGAGTGGAGCGAGGACGTGTCGAAGGCCGACGCGGTTCTCGACGTCGAGGGCATGAAGAAGTGGGGTCCGAAAATCGGACCGTCCGTCAAGGTCGTGGAGATCAAGGCGGGCATGCACGACCTCTTCCTGTCGGCTGAGCCAGTGCGTGCGGCGGCCTTGGCTGAGGTCGACGAGTTCTTGAAAACAGCTTGACCTTCACATAGGTCGAAGTTCGAGACTGGTCGTCATGAACATCGACTTCAACGCCTGGTACGCGCTCGAAAGCGCGATGCAGGACGAGAAAAATCGCCGAGTGAGCCGGGCGACGTTGAAGCGCGTCGCCCGGTTCGCCCACCCGCAGCGGCACGCGGTCTACGTGCTGCTGGCCATCAGTTCGGTGGCGGCCGTGCTCGCGGTGGCGTCGCCGGTGCTGGCCGGCCGGGTGGTCGACACGATCATCGCCGGACACGACGTGTCGCTCGTGGTGTGGCTGGCGCTCGCGATCGCGGGCGTCGCCGTGCTGGAGGCCGGCTTCTCACTGGCCGAGCGCTGGAAGTCGTCCAGCGTCGGCGAGGACCTGATCCTGCGGCTGCGCCAAGCCGTCTTCGACCACGTGCAGCGGATGCCGATCGCTTTCTTCACCCGCACGCGCACGGGCGCACTGGTCTCGCGGCTGAACAACGACGTGATCGCGGCGCAGCGCGCGTTCTCCGAGACGATCTCCGGTGTCGTCACGAACATCATCGCCCTGGTCCTGACGCTGGCGGTGATGCTGACGCTGTCGTGGCAGGTCACCGTGCTCGCGATGGCGCTGCTGCCGATCTTCCTGATCCCGGCGCGGCGAATGGGCAAGCGCCTGGCGGGCATGCACCGCGAGGCGGCGAACCTCGACTCCGCGATGACGACCCAGATGACCGAGCGGTTCTCCGCGCCGGGCGCGACGTTGATCAAGCTGTTCGGCCGCCCTCGGCTGGAGAGCCTGGAGTTCGGGACGCGGGCGAAGCGGGTGCGCGACATCGGCGTGCGCACGGCGGTCGCGCAGTGGTTGTTCCTGGTGGCACTGACCCTGGTGTCGTCGCTGGCGTTGGCGCTGGTCTACGGGCTGGGTGGGTACTTCGCGATCGCCGGGCAGATGGCACCGGGCACGATCGTGACGCTGGCGCTGCTGCTGACCCGGTTGTACGCGCCGTTGACGGCGTTGGCCGGCGCACGAGTCGACGTGATGACCGCGCTGGTGTCGTTCGAGCGGGTCTTCGAGGTGCTGGACCTGCCGCCGTTGATCAAGGAGAAGCCGGACGCCGTGGCGGTGCCGGACGGTCCGGTGCGGATCGAGTTCTCCGACGTGCGGTTCGCCTACCCGTCCGCGGACAAGGTGTCGCTGGCGTCGCTGGAAGAGGTCGCCGCACTCGACACTCGTGGTGGCGAGGAGATCCTCGGCGGAGTCTCCTTCGTGGCCGAGCCGGGTTCGCTGATCGCGCTGGTCGGTGCGTCGGGTGCCGGCAAGTCGACCATCGCGTCCCTGGTCCCCCGGTTGTACGACGCGGACTCCGGGTCGGTGCGACTGTCCGGTGTGGACGTGCGAGACCTGTCGTTCGACTCGATCCGCGACACCGTGGGCATGGTGACGCAGGACGGGCACCTGTTCCACGAGTCGATCGGCGCGAACCTGCGGCTGGCCGCACCGGACGCGACGGACGAGGAGATCTGGGACGCACTCTCCAAGGCTCGGCTCGCGGACCTGGTGTCGTCGTTGCCCGAGCAGCTGGACACCGTTGTGGGAGAACGGGGTTACCGGCTTTCCGGCGGTGAGCGGCAACGGTTGACGATCGCGCGTCTGCTGCTGGCCAAGCCACGCGTGGTGATCCTGGACGAGGCGACGGCGCACCTCGACTCGCGCTCGGAGGCGGCGGTGCAGGAGGCGTTCGTCGAGGCACTCGCCGGACGGACGTCGCTGGTGATCGCGCACCGGCTCTCCACGATCCGGGCAGCGGACCAGATCCTGGTCGTGGACAAGGGTCAGATCGTCGAGCGTGGTACGCATGAAGCGTTGCTGGCCCTGGAAGGCCACTACGCCAAGCTGTACCGCACGCAGTTCAGCGAAGAACCGATCGGAGCACCGTGACCATCCCCTCGCCCGACAACCTCTACCCGTTGCCGGACATCGCCCGCACGGTGCTGCTCAAGCCGTTGGTGAAGAACCCGCAGATCGAGATCGGCGAGTACACCTACTACGACGATCCGCACCACGCCGAGGAGTTCGAGCAGCGCAACGTGCTCTACAACTTCGGCGCCGAGAAGCTGGTGATCGGCCGCTACTGCGCGTTGGCTGCGGAAGTTCGGTTCATCATGTCCGGCGCGAACCACCGCGTTGACGGCGTCTCCACGTTCCCGTTCACGATCTTCGGCGGGCTGTGGGGCGAGAAGACCCTCGACATCGCGCTGGGGGCGCCTTCTCGCGGGGACACGGTGGTCGGCAACGACGTGTGGATCGGGTATCAGGCGTTGATCATGCCGGGCGTGCGCATCGGCAACGGGGCGATCATCGCGTCCGGCTCGGTGGTGGTGTCGGACGTGCCGGCGTACGGCGTGGTCGGCGGGAATCCGGCTCGGTTGTTGAAGAAGCGGTACAGCGACGAGGAGATCGAGCTGCTGGAGCGCGTCGCGTGGTGGGACTGGCCGGTGGAGAAGGTGACCGAGCACGTTCGCGTGATCATGCAGGGCACGCCGGCCGAGCTGGCCGAACTCGCCTGAGCGCGGCAACCAAATGACGCTCTCATGCCGTCCAACCATCGGGAGGCGGCATGAGACGCTCGATCGTGGTGGGTGCGGCGGTGACGATTGCCGCCGCCGGGGTGCTCCTGGTCGTCCTGCACGACGAGCCGGTCGTACCCGACGGCGCCGTGCGGGTCACGATGTCCGTCGACCGGTCCGCACTCGGTGGGCGGACCGAGACCTCCGCCCTCAACAGGGGCATCCCCGAAATCATCGCGGCGCTGAACTCGTTGCCGGGGAAAGCGCGTGGCGAAGGCTGCTTCCTGGCGCTGCGGCCCAGCTACCGGATGCGGTTCGAGTACCCGGACGGCTCCGACCGCACGGTCGTGTTCGACCTGAACTGCGCGTCGGTCAAGAGCCCCGACGCCGTGCGGTACGGGGACATCACCAAGGCGTTGGACGCCTACGCCCAGAACTACCGCGCTCAGGGTGGCACTCCGCCCGGCCCGCCGTGGTGATCAGAACAGGTGGAGATCGGTTCGGTGGCGTCCGAGTGAACTTTCCCGACGGACGGTGCTGATCGCGTCACCATGAGCACATGGAGTACGACCGCTACTGCGACCTGACGATGCGCGGCGGCACGACCAGCGGTGTCGTCTATCCGCTCGCTGTCGCATCGCTCGCGCGGCACTACGAGTTCAAGCAGATCGGTGGAGCGTCCGCGGGGGCGATCGCCGCGGCGTTCACGGCGGCCGCTGAGCGCGGTCGTGCTTCGGGTGGCTTCGAGAAGCTGGTCAAGCTGATCGACTGGTTCACGTCCGGCTCGGGTGCGGACCGGTGGCGGCTGGCGCAGCTGTTCCAGCCCACCGAGAAGACCCGTGCGCTGTACCGGTTCGTCGTGGCGACCATGCAGAAGCGGGAGACCACGGGCCGGACTGCCTTCTCGTGCCTGTTCTTCGCGTTGACCGGCGCCGTCGGGATGCGGGCGAAGTCCGTGCTGGCGCTGATGGCGTTGCTGTGGCTGGGCGGGCCTGTGCTGTTCTCGGCCTGGCTGGCGCCGTCGACGTATCCGGGGTGGATCGCGGCGCTGGTCGTGGTGCTCGCAATCGCTTGCCTGGTGATCGTGCTGTGGCCGTTGCGGTCGAGTTTGCCGTGGCCTGCCTGGGTGTTCGTCGCGGTACCACTTGTGCTGGGGTTGGCGTTCTCCCGGCACTACGCGACGGCGGCGATCGTGTTGCTGATCTGGCTGGTGCTCACCCTCGCCGCCGTCAGCGCGTTGACCATCACCTACGGGTATGCCATGCAGCAGTATCTGAAGCACAACGCGCGGTCCATCCACTTCGGACTCGTGCCGGGCACCGGTGACTTCACGCCGTCATGGCTCGATCGCCTCGCCGGTATTCCGAAGCCGACCGGGGTGCCGCCGTTGGCCGACTGGATCGCGGACCAGCTCGACGACCTGGCCGGGACCGAGCACGCGCTGACGTTCGGCGATCTCGGCGACATCAACCTGGTGCTGATGACGACCGACCTGTCCGAGGGACGGCCGTACCGGTTGCCGTTCAAGGAGAGTTGGCAGTACTGCGAGGAGTGTCTCGGGTACGTGTTGCCACGCCGGGTCGTCGAGCAGATGAACGGCCCCGAGACCGCGCAGAAGTGCCCGCAGCACGAGCACATGCCGTTGCGCTCACTGCCTCCGCGTGAGCAGCTTCCGGTCGTGCTCGCCGTGCGGATGAGCCTGTCGTTCCCCGGCCTGATCGCCGCCGTGCCGCTGTGCCGGGACGGGCGCGTGCACTGGTTCTCCGACGGTGGCATCACCAGCAACTTCCCGATCCACTTCTTCGACTCGCTGCTCCCCCGCTGGCCCACGTTCGGCCTGAGCCTGCAGCCGTACCCCAACGGCGACACCAACGAGGTCTGGCTGCCCGAGCAGGACGCCTCCGCAGAAGGCACGCCGTACTCGTCGCTGACCACCATGCCGCGGTTCCTGGTGTCCATTTTGAACACCTTCCTGGACTGGCGGGACACCATGCAGTCCGCGCTGCCCGGCTACCGCGGCCGCATCGCGCACGTGCGGCAGGCCGACGACGAGGGCGGCACGAACCTGTTCATGCCCCCGGCCACGATCAAGAAGCTGGCGTTGCGCGGTCAGCGAGCCGGAGACCTGTTGCGCGAACGGTTCGAGCAGCAGCAGAACACCGACCGCTACCGCTGGATCCGGCTGCGCATGGCGCTGCGCGAGTACCAGGAGCTCGGTGTGCAGGCGAGCGAGCGGGACGCGATGTACGAGGAGCTGCTCGACCGCTTCCAGATCCCCGAAGCGCTGCACGACTGGTTCCGCACGCCGCCCACGAACGGTGATCCGCACCAGGCCGAGATCGAGGTCGCACTGGACCACGTCGGTCGGCTGAAGGACGACGGGCCGTTCGACGGTGTGCCGCCGGTGGACCCGGATTTGCGGCTGACGCCACCGGAGTAAGAGAGCTAACCTGGGTTCATGACGCGATTTAGCCACCCCCGACCTGCGTGGGTGGCGCGCGCCTAGAACCTTCCCGTCGGTCGGGGGACTCCGCAATCAGGAACCCAGACCAGAAACGGGAAACCCCATGTACCGCACCGAAGAACTCGTGCACGCCCTGAACGTCCGCGACCTCACCGACCCCGCGCAGGGTCCGCACGCGATGCAACTCCTGATCGCCGACCTCAAAACAGCACTCGACAACCCGCAAGAGGTCCGCCACCACCCTCTCGTGCCGGTGGAGCACAACTACGAGCACCTCGGTTATCCCGCGGACGCGATCACCAGGGACGCCCGCTACACCAGGTACGTCAGCGAGACGTGCATGCTGCGCAGCCACACCACGGCGATGATCCCGCCTGCTCTCAAACACGCGACCCCGGACGTGACGCTGCTCTGCCCCGGCCTCGTCTACCGCCGCGACACGGTCGACCGCCTGCACACCGGCACCCCGCACCAGCTGGACCTCTGGCGGATCTCCGAACACCCGGAAGACCTCAACGACCTCATAGGCCGAGTCACGAACACCTTGCTCCCAGGCATGACCTACCGCACGATCGACGCGCAACACCCGTACACCACGCACGGCAAGCAGATCGACGTGTGGCACGACGGCCAGTGGGTCGAGATCGGCGAATGCGGACTAGCCGCGCGTCACGTCCTGAAACACCACCCGCACGGCCTCGCGATGGGTCTCGGGCTCGACCGAATCCTCATGCTGCGCAAGGGAATCCCGGACATTCGCCTGCTGCGCAACGATGATCCGCGCATCAAGCGCCAGATGCAGGACCTGAACCCGTACCGCGCGATCTCAAGGCACCCAGCCGCGATCAGGGACATCTCGATCATGGCGAACCGTCACGAGGACGCCGAGACGTTGGGCGATCAGATCCGCGCACTGGTACCGGAAGACGTGATCGAAGAGATCACGATCCTGAGCGAGACACCGGCAGAACACCTGCCGGAGCACGTTCAGCAACGGCTGGAAGCCAAGCCGGGCCAGAAGAACGTGCTCATCCGCGTGACGATGAGGGCGCCGGAACGCACCCTCACCGACCGCGAGACGAACGAGATCAGGGACCGCCTGCTTCAGGGCTTGCGGGCGACCGCGCCGTAGATGCCGGTGTGGTCCTCGGAGGAGTCCGGGCGCCAGTCGTTGACCGCGACCACGCCCGGCTCCAGCATCTCCAAGCCTTCGAAGAACCTGCTCACCTCGGCGTGTGAGCGCGCGGTGATCTGGTTGTCGGCGTTGCGGTAGACCTGCAGGATCCGATCCGCTTCCGCCTTCTGCTCCTCCGTGATGCCGTCCCTGGTGGCGTGCGTGATCACCAGGTACGAACCGGACGGAAGCGCCGCCACGTACTCGGCGACCGCCCCGTACGGGTTGTCGGAGTCGGGGACGAAGTGCAGGGCCGCGATGATCAGCACCGCGACCGGGCGGGAGAAGTCGAGGAGCTCGCGGGCGCCCGCCAGCACGGTGGAGGTCGCCCGCAGGTCGGCCAGCAGGGCGTGGGCGTGGTCGTTCTCGGCCAGCAGCGCGTTGCTGTGCGACACCGCGACCGGCTCCACGTCGACGTAGACCACGCGGGCGGACGGGTTGTCGTGCTGGGCGATCTCGTGGACGTTGCCCACGGTCGGGATGCCCGAGCCCAGGTCGAGGAACTGGTCGACGCCCTCGGCCACCAGGTGGCGGACGACGCGGCGCAGGAAGGAGCGGTTGGCCTGGGCGCTCTGCGCGACGCCGGGGAAGATCTGCTCCACCTGCTTGGCGGCAGCGCGGTCGGCTTCGAAGTTGTGCGAGCCGCCCAGGTAGTAGTCGTACATGCGCGCGACGCTCGGACGCGTGACGTCGACCGTGGCCGGCACCCACTTCAGCTCTTCCATCACGCGCGCATCCTTACTTGTGCGCCACACGGGTGTCCACCGCCACATGTGCGAACCGCCGTCGTGTCGCTCACGTGTCGGGACCATGCCCTCCACCACCGCGGAACGCCACGCCACGTTCCGCTTCCTCAGGGAACGCTCGCCGGTGCACTACGACGCCGACCTCGGCGGTTGGTGCATCACCCGTTACGACGACGTCCGCAAGGTCCTCGACATCGATCCAGGACATCTCGATCCACCACCCAGACGGGTGAGCCTCGCCGCCGCCGAAGCCGCCCGGCCCGCGATCTCGCGCCGCGCAGACGAACTGATCGACGCCGACGACGACACATTCGCGCAATCGCTTGCGGTCACGGCCGCCGAGGCGTTCGGCCTCCCCGACTTCACGGCCGCGGCGCTCGACGCCACGCGAGCGTTCCTGATCAACGCGTTGCAGGCGTTGCGAGAACACCCCGACCAGGCCGAGCTGCTCCGCAACGACCCGGCGCTCGCCCCGGACGCCGTCGAGGAGCTGCTGCGGTTCGACGCACCCGTCCCCATCGCGCTGCCCCGCCGGACGCACCGCCCGGTCGTGCTCAGCGGGCGTACGGTCGAGGCAGGTGAGGTGCTGCTGCCGGTCGTTGGCGCTGCCAACAGGTGCGCCGTCCGGTACCCCGGCGCGGACCGGCTGGACCTCCGCCGCAAGCCCGAGGGCGTGCTGGTCGCGTGCGAGACGAGCACTGCGATCGTGCGGGTCACCGGCGAGATCGCGCTGGTCGAACGCCTGAAGGCACCTGCTCGCTGACAGCGAACAGCAGAGGGGAACACCACCACGCTCCAGTTGGTTGAGCGGTAAAGACTCAACTTTGGAGGGTGACGAGATGGGCGAGACTCTGGCCCTGCCGGTACTGCCGCTGGACGACGTCGTGGTGCTGCCCGGCATGGTGGTGCCGATCCGCATCTCCGGTGCGGACGCGAGCGCCGAGGCCCGCGCGGCCGTAGACGCGGCCACGACCGCGGCAAATCATCAAGTGCTCCTGGTCCCACGGCTGGACGGGAAGTACGCAGCCGTGGGCACGTTGGCCGAGATCGAACAGGTCGGCCGTCTGCCCGGCGGCGAGCGCGCCGCCGTCGTGCGCGGCACCAAGCGCGTGCGCATCGGCACGGGCACCACGGGGCCGGGCGCGGCGCTGTGGGTGAACGCGACCGTCGCGGACGAGTCGCCGGTCACCGAGCGGACGCGGGAGCTCGCGAAGCAGTACCGCGCTCTCGTGACGAACATCCTGCAGACGCGCGGCGCGTGGCAGATGGTCGACTCGGTGCAGCAGATCAGCGACCCGTCGGCACTGGCCGACCTCGCCGGTTACGCCTCCTACCTCGACGAGAAGCAGAAGATCTGGCTGCTGGAGACGAGCGACGTCACCACCCGGCTGGAGAAACTGCTGGAGTGGGGCCAGGCGCACCTGACCGAGCTCGACGTCAACGAGACGATCGCCAAGGACGTCAAGGAAGGCGTCGAGAAGCAGCAGCGGGAGTTCCTGCTGCGCCAGCAGATGGCCGCGATCCGCAAGGAACTGGCCGAGCTCGACGGCAAGCCCGCCACCGAGCAGGAGGACTACCGGGCCCGCGTCGAAGCGGCCGAGCTGCCGGAGAAGGTCCTCAAGGCCGCGCTGGCCGAGGTCGACAAGCTGGAGCGCACCTCCGAGCAGTCGCCGGAGGTGGGCTGGATCCGGACGTGGCTCGACACCGTGCTCGAAATCCCGTGGAACGAGCGGACCGAGGACTCCTACGACATCAAGGCCGCGCGCGAGATCCTCGACGCGGACCACGCCGGCCTGGACGACGTGAAGCAGCGCATCACCGAGTACCTGGCCGTGCGCAAGCGCCGTGCCGACCGTGGCATGGGCGTTGTTGGTGGACGGCGTTCTGGCGCCGTGCTGGCACTGACGGGCCCTCCCGGCGTCGGCAAAACGTCGCTCGGTGAGTCCGTGGCGCGCGCGATGGGCCGCAAGTTCGTTCGTGTGGCGCTGGGTGGCGTGCGGGACGAGGCCGAGATCCGCGGTCACCGCCGCACGTACGTCGGCGCGCTGCCGGGCCGGATCGTCCGCGCGATCAGCGAGGCCGGTTCGATGAACCCGGTCGTGCTGCTCGACGAGATCGACAAGGTGGGCTCCGACTACCGCGGCGACCCCACGGCGGCGTTGCTCGAAGTACTCGACCCTGCGCAGAACCACACGTTCCGCGACCACTACCTGGAGGTCGAGCTCGACCTCTCGGACGTGGTGTTCCTCGCGACGGCGAACGTGCTGGAGTCGATCCCGGCGCCGCTGCTCGACCGCATGGAACTCGTGCAGCTCGACGGCTACACCGAGGACGAGAAGGTCACGATCGCCAGCGACCACCTGCTGCCGCGCCAGATCGAACGCGCCGGCCTCACCCCAGAGGACGTCACGTTCGACAAGCCCGCCCTGCACCAGCTGGCAGGCGAGTACACGCGGGAAGCCGGTGTGCGGCAACTGGAACGGGCCATCTCGCGCATCCTGCGCAAGGTGACCGCGAAGGTCGCCCTGGGTGACTCGGAGCTGCCGATCACGGTCGACCAGCCGTCGCTGAAGTCGTACCTGGGCAGTCCGAAGAACACGCCGGAGTCGGCCGAGCGCACCTCGGTTCCCGGTGTGGCAACGGGTCTGGCCGTCACGGGCGTCGGCGGCGACGTGCTGTTCATCGAAGCCTCGTTGGCCCCCAAGGACACCGGCGCGTCCGGCGTCACGCTGACGGGCCAGCTGGGTGACGTGATGAAGGAGTCCGCGCAGATCGCGTTGTCGTACCTGCGTTCGCACGACGACAAGGCGGCCACGCTGGAAGGCCGAGGCGTGCACATCCACGTCCCGGCGGGCGCGGTGCCGAAGGACGGCCCGTCCGCGGGCGTCACGATGACGACGGCACTGGCGTCGCTGCTGTCCGGCCGCCCGGTGCGCTCGGACGTGGCGATGACGGGCGAGATCTCGTTGACCGGCCGGGTTCTCCCGATCGGCGGCGTGAAGCAGAAGCTGCTCGCCGCGCACCGTGCGGGCATCACGACGGTGCTGCTGCCCCAGCGCAACGAGCCGGACCTGGACGACGTGCCGGAGTCGGTGCGCGAGCAGCTGACCGTGCACCTGGTCTCGGACGTGGCCGAGGTGCTGGAGCACGCGCTGTCGAAGGAGACCGCCGCAGTCGTTGCGGCGTAACGAAAAGACCCCTCGTGGGGGCGGTAGCGGCGACTACTGCCCCCACGAGGCTTTCCGTCTACTGGCCGACGTCGATGACGAGCCGGTTCGGACCCGTCAGCGTGAACACCCGGTGCCACGAGCTGGTGTTGCCGTAACCGACGGCAATCCCCAGCGTGGCCTCGAAGTCGCACGTGAGCGCGACCCCGCGGACGCTGGTCAGGCCAGGCGTCGGGAAGTTCCGCGACCCGGTGTAGGTCGGGTTCCCGGCGTCGTCGTGCGCGGCGGCGCCGATCAGCACGACCTCGAGAATCTCGTTGCCCGGCACGGCGATCGGGTTGCCGGAGCCGCAGTTCGCGACCCCGGTGACCTCTCTGACCCGGTGCTCGGTCGGCAGGCCGGACAAGTCCAGCACCACCCGGTCGAACCCGGCGTGCCGCCCGGTCCTGATGTCCGCCAGCGTCGGTGTGCTCTGCGCCGAAGCCACCGGCATGAACGTGAAGACCGTCAGCAACGCCAACAGCACTGCGGCAAGGCGCTTGTTCATCATTGCCCCCTCTCAGGGCGACTAGATGAACCTGTAGACGTGTGACCCAGGCCACAGTTGCTCGTTCTCAGTGACCGATGTCGATGACGACCCGATCCGGGTTGGTCAGCGTGAACACCCGATGCCACGAGTAGGTGTCGTCATAGCCGACCGCAACATCCAGCGTGCCTTCCCAGTCACACGTGATCGCGACACCCCGAACGTTCGCAAGCCCGGGCGTCTCGAAGAGCCGAGGCCCGGTGTACGTCGGGTTGCCGTTCTCATCGTGCGCGGCCGCCCCGATCAGCACGGTCAAGAGCACCTGGTTGCCCTTCACCGGAATCGGTTCGCCGGACGCGCAGTGCGACACGTCGGGACGCACCATCACCCGGTGCTCGGCAGGCTGGCCGGACATGTCCAGCACCACCCGGTCGAAATCGGCGTGCCGGCCGGTCCTGATGTCCGACAACGTGGGCGTGCTCTGCGCCGAAGCCGCCGGAGCCAGCGTGAAGACCGCCAACACCGCGAGCAGCACAGCCGCAATACGTCTGTTCATCCTGCTTCCCCCTCCTGAACTCCCCTTCAGTGCCCGATAAGACGCGTGACCGGGCTCACAGTTGCCTCAGCCCTGCCACACGTCGATGACAACCCGGTCGGGGTTCGTCAGCGTGTAGACCCGGTGCCACGAGTTCGGGTTGGTGTAACCGACCGCGATCCCGAGCGTCGCCTCGAAGTCACACGTGAGGGCAACACCCTTCACGTTGCTCAGGTTCGGCGTCGTGAAGTTCCGCGGTCCCTTGTACGTCGGCTGGTAGTTCTCGTCGTGCGCCGCAGCACCGTGGAACACCGACTCCAGGATCTCGTTGCCGGGCACGTTGATCGGGTTGCCAGGCCCGCAGTCCGTCACACCGGTGACCTCGCGAGACTGGAAGTCGCGCGGCAACCCGGTCATGTCGAGCACGATCCGCTCGAACCGGTCGTGCTTGCCGGTCCGGATGTCGTTGAGCTCAGCGGTCCCCTGCGCCGACGCGGCCGGGACATACGTGAACACCGCGAGCGCTGCGAACAGCACCGCGGCCAGACGCTTCTTCATTTGTCGCT
Organism: Lentzea alba; assembly: GCF_047445655.1. GTDB lineage: Bacteria > Actinomycetota > Actinomycetes > Mycobacteriales > Pseudonocardiaceae > Lentzea > Lentzea alba_A. Next base: position 138,110 of record NZ_JAJAEG010000018.1, on the reverse strand, counting down.
CCCCAGTGAGCTTTCAGTGGTTGATCTCGACCACAACACGAGTCGGGTTGTCCTGCACCGAGACCCGGTACGGCGACCCCAACTTGGCGACCCCGATCCCGAACGCCAGGTGCGCCTCGAAGTCACACGTGTTCGTGACGCTCCGAACGTTCCCCAACCCAGGCGTCTCAAAGGCACGCGGCCCGGTGTAGCTGTGCGCGTTCGCACCCCACATGTTGACCTCGACGAACTCGGCCCCGGTGGCATCGATCGGCTTCCCGGACCCACAGCCCTCAAGCCCAGCAGCCCGCCCGTCCGTAACGGTCGGCCGCGCCCCCGCCAACTGGAACGTCACCCGGTCGAACCCGGCAAGCCGCTCAGTGGTGATGCCCGTGAGCTCCGTGCCTTCAGCAGCCTGAGCCACCGGCACCACGCTCACGGCCATGACCACCGCAGCGAGCACAGCAAGAAAACGCTTCATGTTCGGTCGTCCCCTCTCCGGCCGACCGGCCCCCACTACCCCAGAAAGTCCTCAAGCGGGACCGGCGTGAGTCCATCTTGCTTGGCCCGGTTCAAGAACGCCGTGAAATCCTCAACGAACGTTGTCCGGAAGTGCATCAGGACAACGTCCCCGGCCTTCAACTTGTCCCCCACCTGGAACTGCACCCGCCCGTCGTTGACCGCAGCAGTCCAGTTGACCAGCGCCTTGAACCCACAGCTGGCAGCAGCCTTGCGCGTGGTGGCGTCGTAGTTCCCGAACGGCGGCCGGAACAACGTCGGCCGCTTGCCGTAGTCCCCGGCCAGGAAATCCGCGTTGCCGCAGATCTCCTGCTTCTGGAACTCGAACCCCTTGCCGCTCAGGTTCGGGTGGTTCGTCGTGTGGCTGTGCACTGTCACCGGCAGCTGCTTGAAGTAGTCCTTGTGCCCCTCGGCGTACTTCGTGTTGAGGAACACCGACGGCCACACCCCGGCCTCGATCATCAGGTCACGAGCCTTCGGATGCTGCACCGCACCGTCATCGATCGTGATGAACACGTACGGCTTGTCCGTCGGAATGTGCGTCACAACCGGCACCATCCCGTCCACAACAGGCGGCGCCATCTGCTGCACGGTCCCGTACGTGTACGCAGGCTCGAACATCCGCTTGGGCCGTTCAGCAGTCGTCGTCGTAGGCACCGGCGACGAGGTCGTGAGAACGGGCCCACCGGGCTGCGCAGCAGGCGTCTCTCCGCACGAGACAACCCCGGCAACCAGCAAAAACGCAGCAAAAAGCCGCAACCTGGACATCGTATTTCCCCCTCTACGCGGAAGACGCCGCGCAGGCCTCCATGGTTGCACAGAGATAGGGTCGAACTGATCACAAAAAGGAGGAGTTCCATGAGCCTCGAGCGCCCAGTCGCTCCCGACCCCTACCAGCTGCTACCGCAGGTCGGCACGTTCACCGTCACCTCCACCGACGTGCGCGACGGCGAACAACTCCCCGACGCCCAGGTCTTCGAGGGCGGCAACACCTCACCCCAACTCTCCTGGTCAGGCTTCCCACCAGAAACCCGCAGTTTCGTGGTCACCTGCTACGACCCCGACGCCCCCACCCCCTCCGGCTTCTGGCACTGGCTGGCAGTGAACCTCCCCGCCGACATCACCTCATTGGACACCGGCGCAGGCACCTCCGACGCCACACTTCCGGGTGATGCCTTCCACGTCCGCTCCGACTTCGGCTCCAAAGCCTTCGGCGGCGCAGCCCCACCCAAGGGCGACCAGGTCCACCGCTACTACTTCGTCGTGCACGCGGTTGACGTCGACAAACTCGACGTGGACGGCGACGCCTCCCCCGCAGTGGTCAGCTTCAACCTCGCCTTCCACACCCTGGCCAGGGCAATCATCACCCCGACCTACCAGCACTGAGGCACGAGCGAGCTCACTCGAACGCGATGCCGAAGGCGAGCCGTCCTTCCCGAGCGGTCCCGGCGGTGGGGGTCCCGTCACGAGTCGCATGGATGCTGTCGCCATCCCTTGCGGCTCGTGACGGGACCCCCACCGCCCACACACCAACCAACGGACGCAAGCGCCTGCGGAACCGGCGGCCGCCCAACGCAACAGGCGTGCCATCAACCCCTACGGACCAGGCGCAATCCTCGTAAGCCCTCCGTAACAGCCACGACGGGAACACCACCCACCCTGAAATGGTTGGATCGAACCGTGAGGCACTTCGACCTGGTCATCATCGGCACCGGCTCCGGCAACTCCATCCCCAACGAGGCGATGGCAGGCTGGCAAATCGCCATCCTCGAAAAGGGAACCTTCGGCGGAACCTGCCTGAACGTGGGCTGCATCCCCACCAAGATGTTCGTCCACACGGCAGACCAAGCAGCCGCCCCGGCCAACGCCAAAAAACTAGGCGTAGACGCTCACCTGGACGCAGTCCACTGGCCAGCAATCAGGGACCGAATCTTCAACAGGATCGACCCGATCGCCGAAGGCGGCCGCAACTGGCGCGCCAACGAGAACGCGAACGTCACGGTCTACGAGGGCACCGCACGGTTCATCGACGCCCACACCATCGACACGGGAACCGGCGAAACGATCACCGCCGACCGAATCGTCGTCGCGGCCGGCAGCAGGCCGACGATCCCCGAGATCGCCGACATCGAGACCACCGGTTACCACACCAGCGACAGCATCATGCGCCTCGACCAACTCCCCGAGAGCCTGATCATCCTCGGCAGCGGCTTCATCGCCTCCGAGTTCGCTCACGTGTTCAGCAGCTTCGGCGTCAAGGTCACGATGATCGCCCGCTCGAACCTGTTGCTGCGGCACGAGGACCTGGAAATCGCCGAACGCTTCACCGAAATCGCCAAAACCAAGTGGGACGTCCGCCTCCAACGCAAAACGATCCGCGCGGAGAAGACCACCACCGGCGTCCGCCTGCACATGGAAGGCCCAGACGGCGCAGAAACCGTTGAGGCAGACCAACTCCTGATCGCTGTAGGCCGCCAGCCGAACACCGACCTGCTGGACGCCAAGAACGCCGACATCGACCTCCACGACGACGGCCGGATCAAGGTGGACGAGTACCAACGCACCAGCCAGAACCACATCCTGGCCCTGGGCGACATCAGCTCGGACTACCAGCTGAAGCACGTGGCCAACCACGAGGCAGAGATCGTCCAGCACAACCTGCTCAACCCGGACGCCCCCAAGCCCAGCGACCACCGCTTCGTCCCAGCAGCAGTCTTCTCCAGCCCCCAGATCGCCAGCGTCGGCCTGACCGAAGAAGAGGCCAAGGCACAAGGAATCCGCTACGTGACCGCGAGCCAGGCCTACGCCTCGATCGCCTACGGCTGGGCCATGGAAGACACCACGGGTTTCGCCAAGCTGATCGCCGACCCGGCAACGGGCCAACTCCTGGGAGCCCACATCATCGGCCCTCAAGCATCAACGGTGATCCAGCCCCTGATCCAGGCGATGAGCTTCGGCCTGGACGCGAAGTCCATGGCACAGGGCCAGTACTGGATCCACCCGGCGATGCCCGAGCTCGTGGAGAACGCTCTGCTGAACCTGCCGCTGGACTGAAGGCCTTAAACGACAGGGACTTCCGCCGCTGCCCAAATACAGGCCAACCGACAACGATGCAGCGATGACTGACAGAGTCCTCGTCGCGTACACCTCGAAAATCGCCGCCACCGACGAGATCGCCCAGATCATCGGCACCGAACTGGCCGGCTGCGGCCTGAGAGTCACGGTTCTCTCAGTGGCCGCCGCCGAGACGTTGCACGGGTTCGGTGCCGTGATCATGGGCGACGCCGCTGCGCGTGACGCGCATCGGTTTGTCAGGCGGCACAAGGCTTCCCTGAAACAGACGCCCATGTGGTTGTTCCACCGCGGCGCTCCGCCGGTGCCGAACGACGTCACCCGCATGGTGCGCAGGCTCGGCGCCAGCGGGCCGGTGAGTTTCGCCGGCGCGGCACCGGACTGGGATCGGGCGAAGGCATGGGCCCGCTACCTCGCCGATCAGCTCACGGTGCTGCACCGGGGGTTCGTCTCGAACTGAAACCGTCTCGACCCGAAACCGGGGCCTGAAACCTAGGCCTGCTGGATGCGGACGTTGTTCCCGGCCGGGTCGCGGAAGACGCAGTCACGCGACCCCCACGGCTGCGCGGTCGGCTCCTGCACGACGTCGGCGCCTCCGGCCTGAAGCTTGTCGAACACGCCGTCGAGATCCGGCGTCGACAGCTGGATGTACCCGTACGAGCCGGCCTCGATCATCTCGGTGATGGCGGTGCGCTGACCATCCGTCAGCCCCTCGCCCATGGCGGGCGGCTCCAGCACGACCGAGGAGCTCGACCCCACCGGTGCAACGGTGATCCAGCGCATCGTGCCCTGGCCGACGTCGAGGCGGACCTCCCAGCCGAGCAGGTCGCGGTAGAACGCCAGCGACGCCTCGGGGTCGGTGTGCGGGAGGAACGTGGCGTGAATGTCGATGTCCATGACGACAACGCTAGAAGCGCCGCAACGCGATCGCTTCTTGATTCCTGACCACCTCACCACACGCCGCTGACCAGGCGTTCCAGTGCCGTCCCAGCGCAGAACAGATCTTCCCCAGAGCCCCCGTGTCGACTTCGCCCCAGCGGTGTCCGAGCCGGGCACCGCACGACATGCGAGGGGCGAAGAAGAACGTGCGATCCATCAAGAAAGCCTTCACCGTGGGCGTGCTGTCCGCCGTTGTCAGCGCGCTGCTGCTGGGGTCATCCGCTGCCACCGCCGCGACCGAAGAGGTGGAGATCGCGGCCGCGGCCGACGTGGTCCGCGTCGCGACCGCCGAGGTGGGCTACAAGGAGCGGGCGAACAACTGCAACAAGTACAGCTCGGACTGCGCTGCCTGGTGCGGCATGTTCGCCAGGTGGGTGTGGAACAAGGCGGGCGTGAAGAAGCTCCCGCCGGCCGGTTACGGCAAGGCGTGGGTGGCGACGTACTGGGCAAAGTGGGGCGACGACAACAACCTGCTCAAGCGCCGCCCGGCGGGCACCCGCGGCGGCAGCCCGAAGGCCGGTGACGCGATCGTCTACGGCAACCCGGGCAGCCTCAACGGCCACGTCGGCATCGTGGTCAAGGTCCACGCGGACGGCAAGCTGACCACGATCGACGGCAACATCTCCGACAAGGTCACCAAGCGCACCATCGACCCGAAGACGGCCACCAGCAACGGCGGTGCGGTCTACGGGTACGTGAAGCCCACGTTCTAAATCCGTTCGACGGTGAACTCCTGATCGGCACCGCCGGTGCACTTCTCCAGCACCACCTCGGCACCCGGTGCCAGCGGCTCCTGCACCCCGACGCACAGGTCGGCGTGCAGGGGCCGCAGCCGGTACCGGTCCTCACCCACGCGCTCGAACCGGAACTGCTGGAACGTCATGTCGTCCCGGCACTTGTCCCACGGCTCCAGCCGCGCGCCCTCCTGGGCCGAACCACCCATCGCGCTGAGGCAGCCCAGCCCGTTCACCGGGTGGTCCCACCAGATCCTGTCGTTCTCGCCGCCCAGCGGTTCGATCAACGTCTGCGGCGGCTCGCCCGAACAAGCGCCCTGCACCGCGATCGGCGGCCCGTCGTGCGTCTGCCGGTCACGGCCCTCGGTCACGCACAACTCGCCCGACTTCAACCGGGCCGCGTACTTGCCCGTCGGCGCCGACGACGACGGCGTGGTGGGCATGCCCTGGTTGACCAGCACCGCGACCACGACAACAACCAGCGCGACCACCCCGGCCGCCGCGAACACCACCGCGTTCCGGCGCTTCAAAGGCTGTTCAGGCAACGAGACCCCGGACGGCTCGGCCTCGGTGAGGATCCGGTGGTGCAGGTCCCGCAGCACCACGCCGGGATCCGTCCCCAGCTCGTCAGCCAACGTGCGCCGCAACCGTTCGAACGACTCCAGCGCCTCCGCCGACCGCCCACTCCGGTGCAACGCGAGCATCAGCTGCCCCGCGACCCGCTCGTCCAACGGATGCTCAGCAGCACGAACGATCAACCCGGCGAGCACCTCACCGTGCCGCCCCTCCCGCAACGCGACCTCGGCCAGTTCGGTCTCGGCGACGTGCTTCTCCTGCACCAGCCGATCCCGCACGGAATCGAGCCGAGGTGACGACAACCCGGCAAAGGGCTCCCCACGCCACAACGCCAGCGCCTCCGCGTACCGGCCGGCACCCACGAACTCCGAGAACCGGTGCAGATCAACGATCGCGCCGACCAGCGTGTACCCGCCGGACGTCCGCACGATCGCGTCGTCCCCGAGCACCTGCCGCAAGCGGTAGAGGTACCCGTGCAGCGCGTCACGCGGCTTGGCGGGCGGATCGTCACCCCAGACCCGTTCGGTGAGCTGGTCCAGCGAAACCGGCCGACCGGCCTCGACCGCCAGCACGGCCAGCACGCACTGCTGACGCGCGTGCCCGACCTTCAGCTCCTGCCCGTCCAGCGAAACGACGACATCGCCGAGAAACCCGATCCCCAGTGCCACACGATCAAACGTAGCGGGGACGACCGGCGATCATGCCCAGAGCAGTGAGAGCGGCCAACAGGACCAGCTGCAGCACGAGCGACACCGTCCAGTCGCCGGTCGAGTCCCGCAGGATGCCGAACGCGAACGGCCCGGTCGCCGCGATCAGGTAGCCGAGGCTCTGCGCCATCGCCGAGAGTCGCGCGGTGTCCGAAGTGGACTTCGTGCGCAGCGACATGACCAGCAGCGCCAGCGGGAACATGCCCATGCCGAACCCGATCAGCACCACCCACAGCCCAGGCGCGGCGGCAGGCGCCACCAGCATGCCCAGGATGCCCGCGAACGACAGCACGCCCAGCGCCAGCACCATCGGCCCCTGGTTGGAGAACCGGGCGGCGATCGGCGGCACGAACAACGAGACCGGCACGCTGAGCAGCATCGAGACGGCGAGCAGCATGCCGGCGGTGTTCCGGTCGACGCCGGAGTCGACGAGCATCGCGGGCAGCCAGCCCATGACGGTGTAGGCGAACAGCGACTGCAGGCCGAAGAACACCGTGATCACCCACGCCAGCGGGCTGCGCAGCAACGACCGCTTCTCCAGCGGAGCGGCCGAGCGGACCACAGATGCTTCCGAACCGTGCCGTGCGCCGGCGAACCACACGATCACCGCACCGGCCGACAGCAGCGCCCACGCACCGACGGCGAGGCGCCACGAGCCGAGGTACTCCTCCAGCTGCGGCGTCAACGCAGCAGCGAGCGCGGCACCCGCGGAGAGCGTTCCCGTGTAGACACCGGTGATCAGGCCGACCTTCTTCGGGAAGGACGCCTTCACCACCACCGGGATCAGCACGTTGGACACCGCGATGCCCGCACACGCGATGAAAGTGCCGCCCAGCACGACCCACGGACCATCGATCACGCGCAGCACCAGGCCGAGCGTGAGCACCCCCAGAGAAAGTCCGATCGCACGGGCCATGCCGAGGCGGCGGCCCAGCCACGGCGCTGCGAACGCCGCGAAGCCGAAACAAAGCGCCGGAACGGCGGTCAGCGCACTGGTCCAAGCGGCCGAAACCCCAAGGGCGGCGCGGACATCGCCGAGCACCGAGGCCAGACTGGTGACCGCAGGGCGGAGATTCGCCGCCGCGAGGGCGACCCCGATCGCGAGCAGCGTGGACCCGACCAGCGGAACGTGACGATTCTTGACGACCGTCACCCTGCGACCCCGATCGGTGGCAGTCTGTGCGGCACTAGTCGTCTGCTGAATCGTCACGAGCAACACTATCGCAGACATGGGATGTTCGGATGAAAGGATGACGCTGTGCCGTTGGCCACTACCCGACGTGCTGGCCTCGTCGACCAGGTGATCGACCAGATGCGTGCTGCGATCACCAGCGGCGAATGGCCCGTCGGGCAGCGCATCCCGCCAGAGCCCGAGCTGGTCACCGCGCTCGGGGTGGGCAGGAACACGGTTCGCGAGGCGGTGCGCGCTCTTTCCCACGCCGGCCTGCTGGAGGTGCGCCAGGGGGACGGCACGTTCGTCCGCGCGACCAGCGAGATCTCCGGCGCGGTCCGCCGCATGTGCGGGACCGAGCTGAAGGAGGTGCTCGAGGTCCGCCGCACCCTTGAGATGGAGGGCGCGCGCCTGGCCGCCAAGCACCGCACCGACGCCGAACTGGCGCGCCTCACCGAGTTGCTGCGCAAGCGCGACGCGGCGATGGAGGCGGAGCAGTGGGCCGAGGTGATCGAGCACGACACCGCGTTCCACGTGCTGCTCGTCCAGTGCTCGCACAACACGCTTCTAGCGGAGCTCTACCAGGGCTTGACCGAAGCTGTTAAAGCTTCGGTGGCGGCATCTGTCGACACCACCCAGCCTGGTCAGGACCAGGTGTCGCACACCGGGCTGCTGCACGCGGTCCGGGACGGCGACCAGGAGAAGGCGGCGATCGAGGCAGGCGGGTTCTTCGAGGAGCTGATCGAGAAGTTCTGTTAGGGATTGCGGACCGAAAGTGTCCGCATCGGGTCATAGCGTGGGGGCCATGGAGATCACGCCGTTCCGCATCGAGATCCCGCAGGCCGAGGTCGACGACCTCCGTTCCCGCCTGGCCAACACGCGCTGGCCCGAGGAGGACCTGCCGGGTGTCGGCTGGTCCTACGGCATCCCGCTGAGCTACCTCCGCCCGCTCGCCGAGTACTGGGGCACCGGGTTCGACTGGCGCGCCCAGGAGGCGCGGATCAACTCCTACCCGCAGTTCACGACCGAGATCAGCGGGCAACGCATCCACTTCCTGCACATCAAGTCGAAGAAGCCGGACGCGTTGCCGTTGCTGCTGATCCACGGCTGGCCCGGCTCGTTCGTCGAGTTCCTCAACGTGATCGAGCCGCTGTCCGAGGACTACCACCTGGTCATCCCGTCGATCCCCGGTTTCGGGTTCTCGGGACCTGTGCGCAAGCCCGGCTGGAACGTCCTGCGCATCTCGTGGGCGTTCGCGAAGCTGATGGAGGGCCTCGGTTACGACCGCTACGGCACGCAGGGCGGCGACTGGGGTTCGGGCATCGCGCAGGAGATCGGCCGGGTGTTCCCCGAGCAGGTCGTCGGCGTGCACGTGAACATGCTGCAGACGTTCCGGCCGTCCGGGGTCAACGACCTCTCGCCCGAGGAACTGCGCGCGCTGGAGTCGCTGGACCACTACCAGAAGGAACTCTCCGGCTACATGCACATCCAGCGCACCCGGCCGCGCACGCTCGGGTACGGGCTGACCGACTCGCCGGTCGGGCAGCTGGCGTGGGTAGCGGAGAAGTTCCACGACTGGACGGACAACGAGGGCGCGCCCGAGGACGCGGTGGACCGCGACCACATGCTGACCAACGTGTCCGTCTACTGGTTCACCGGCACGGCGGGTTCCTCGGCGGCGCTCTACAAGGAGCAGTCGGCGTCGTGGGGCCAGCAGCAGCCGTCGACGGTGCCGACCGGCGTGGCGATCTTCCCGCACGACATCAGCGCGCCGGTGCGGTCGCTGGCGGAGAAGATGATCCCGTCGATCGTGCACTGGACGGAGTTCGACCGCGGCGGTCACTTCGCCGCGATGGAGGAACCGGACCTGCTGGTCCAAGACATCAGGAAGTTCTTCGGATCACTGTGAGCACAACGCTTTCGAACCGCACTCTCAACCGGACCCTCCTGGCGCGGCAGATGCTCCTGGAGCGGACGGACATGCCGATCGTGCAGGCCGTCGAACACCTCGGCGGCCTGCAGGCCCAGGCCCCGATCCCGCCGTACCTGGCGCTGTGGACGCGGCTCAAGCCGTACAAGGTCGACGCGCTCTCGAAACTGATCATCGACCGTTCGCTGGTCAGGATGACGTTGTGGCGCGGCACGTTGCACCTGATCTCGGCAAACGACGTCTACCTGATGCGCACGGCGTTGCAGCCGGAGCTGAACAAGTGGGCCCGCATCGTGATGCCACCGGCCCACCGGGTCGAGATCGACCTGGACAAGCTGGCGCGCATCACGCGTGAGTACATCGACACCGAACCGCGCACGGTGGCGGAGATCGGCACGTTCCTGGAGGAGCACTTCCCGGAGGCCAAGGCACGCGACCTGTCGACGCAGGCGCAGATGCTCGTGCCGATGATCCAGGTGCCGCCGCGCGGGATCTGGGGCGTCGGCGGGGTGCCGCAGAACGTCGCGATGGCGACGTGGCTGGGGCGTGAGCTGCCTTCGGAAGCCGCGGTGCCGGAGCTGATCCAGCGGTACCTGCGGGCGTTCGGGCCGGCGACGTTGGCGGACATGCAGGCCTGGTCCCGGTTGATCGGGTTGAAGGCGCACGCGGCCGATCTCGATCTGGTGCGGTACAAGAACGAGGACGGCAAGGAGCTGCTGGACGTCCCGGACGGCGTGATCGTGTCCGAGGACGTGCCGGCGCCCGCACGGCTGCTGCCCGCGTTCGACAACGTGTTGCTGGGACACGCGGACCGGACCCGGATCATGAGCGAGGACGCGCGGTCGCGGTGGGGTGCGGTGCGCAACGGCGTGTTCCCGCCGACGTTCCTCGTGGACGGGTTCCTGCGCGGCACCTGGAACGTCGTGGAGACGAAGGACACCGCGACGCTGACGATCGAGCCGTACTTCAAGACCACGAAGAAGGACCTGGCCGGTGTGGTCCGCGAGGCCAAGGCCGTGCTGAAGGTGCTGGCGCCCAAGAAGGCACACGTGGTCGCTGCCCCTTAGTGCGGACTTTCCTGCCCTTGCGGGTGTTCGGCGGTCGTGTTCTGAGTCTTCGCGCTCGCCCAGGCTCGTTCCATGGTCGCCGCACGCCGGTCTGCCGAGGTCACGGGCGCCCTTGAAGAGGGCAAACGCAAGGCCGGGCCTGCCGTTGGCATGCACGCCCTGCTCGCGCTGCAACGCGACGCGGGCAACGCCGCCGTGGGCGCGTTGATGGCGGCCAAGCAGAAGCAACCGGACTCGTCCGCGATCGACGCCGCGTTGAAGGAAGTCCGCCAGGGCGAGCCCGACGTCGACACCGTCGAAAAGGGCCTCAAGGCGGCCCAGTCGGCCGGTGTGCCGGTGACGTTGGAGGGGCCGAAACCACCGGCGTCCGCCCTCGCCGTGACGACGACCGGGTTCGGCCCGAACGCCGTGCCCGCCAAGAAACCCACGCCGCCAGCCAAGCCGGTGCCGGCGAAGTCGAAGCTCGCCAAGGCGGGTGCGAAACCGCCGGCTGTCGGCGGGAAGGCTGGTCCGAAAGCCGAACCGGCGCCCGCTGTTCCACCGGTGGCCGCGGCGGACCCGGCGTTCGCGCAGGTCGTCGCGAAGGTCAAGGGGTTCGCGGCGGCCAAGAAGGCGCACCCGCCCGCCTCCGCGAAGGCCAAGGAGGCGCAGAACGCGGCCCTCGCGCCCGCCGACGACCTGGCCGGGCAGGCGAAGGCGTCGAAGGTCGACTCGATGGACGCGCAGCAGGCGGGTTCGTTCGACAAGAAGGCGTTCATCGCGGCCGTGAAGACCGCGATCGAGGCCAAGTCGCCCAAGACGTTGCAGGAGGCGACCTCACCGCAGGGCAAGGCAGACGGCGTCGCGGCCGAGGTGAAGGGCATGGTCTCCCAGGGCGCCCAGGGCCAGGCCAAGGACATCGAGGCGGCCAGCGACGCGCCACCGGACCAGTCGAAGGCGGTGCCGAAGCCGGTCACGCCGATGGCACAGGAGAACCCCGGTGCGGCCGCGACGATCCCGGCCGCAGGTGCCGCGCCGAAACCCGTGCCGGCCGAGAAGACCGACCTGCAGGGCGGCAAGCAACAGGTCGCGCAGGAGCAGGGCGACGTCACCGACCAGCAGTTGCGCGAGTCGAACGAACCGCAGTTCCAGCAAGCGTTGGACGCCAAGCAGACCGCGGCCGCGCACGCCGACACCGCGCCCGGCCAGTTCCGCGCCCAGGAACAGCAGGTGATCGGCCAGGCCAAGGCCGACGCCGGCGCGGCCACGGCCTCCGGCGTCGCGTCGATGCAGAGCGCCAAGGGCTCGGCCCTCGCGAAACTGGTGGGGGACAAGGGCAAGACGAAGACCAAGGACGAGACCAAACGCGCCGAGGTGACGACTCGCGTCCAAAGCATCTTCGCGGCCACCGAGGCCGAGGTGAAGAAGCTCCTCGACGGCATCGATCCCAAGGTGGAAGCGGCGTTCGCAAAGGGCGAGGCTGACGCGCGGCGAGCGTTCGAGTCCTTTGTGGCCGCGAAGGTCGGCGCCTACAAGCAGGACCGCTACAGCGGCTGGCTCGGCGGATACCGCTGGGCCAAGGACAAGCTGCTCGGCATGCCGGACAAGGTGAACGAGTTCTACACCGCCGGCCGCGAGCTGTACCTGAAGCAGATGGACGGCGTGATCTCCCAGGTCGCCGACATCGTGGGCACCGACCTCTCCCTGGCCAAACAGAAGATCGCGGCCGGCAAGGCCGAGATCGCCGCCTACGTCAAGACTCTGTCCCCGGACCTGCAGAAGATCGGCGCCGAGGCGTCCGAGGAGATCAACTCCAAGTTCGAACAGCTCGAAAGCGACGTCACCGACAAGCAGAACGCCGTCGTCGAAACGCTGGCCACCAAGTACACCGAGGCGCGCCAGGGCTTGGACGAACGCATCGAAGCGTTGCAGGCCGAGAACAAGGGCCTCGTCGACGCCGCGATCGACGCCGTCAAGGGCGTGATCAACACGATCCGCGAGCTGGCCGCGATGCTGCGCGACGTCCTCTCGCGCGCCGCCGCGGTCGTCGGCGACATCATCAAGAAACCGGTGCAGTTCCTCGGCAACCTGATCGAGGGCGTGAAGGGCGGCATCCTCAAGTTCAAGGACAACATCCTCGACCACCTGCGCAAGGGCCTGATGGGCTGGCTGTTCGGCGCACTGGCCGAGGCGGGCATCGAGCTGCCCGAGAAGTTCGACCTGCGCGGCATCATCAAGCTGCTCGCGTCGATCTTCGGCCTGACGTGGTCGAACATCCGCAACCGCCTGGTCCGCCAGATCGGCGAGAAGGCCATGGCCGCGGCCGAGAAGGGCGTCGAGATCTTCCAGGTGCTGACCACCCAGGGCGTCGCGGGCCTGTGGCAGATGCTGATGGAGAAGCTCGGCGACATCAAGGAGATGATCCTGGAGCAGGTGAAGGACTTCGTGATCACGAAGATCATCACCGCCGGCATCACCTGGCTGATCGGCCTGCTGAACCCCGCGGCCGCGTTCATCAAGGCCTGCAAGCTGATCTACGACGTGATCATGTTCTTCGTCAACAACGCCGGCCGCATCATGAAGTTCGTCAACACCGTCATCGACTCGGTGGCGGACATCGTGCGCGGCAACGTGAGCGGCGTCGTCAACAAGATCAACGACGTGCTCGGCCAGATGGTCCCGATCATCATCGGCTTCCTCGCCAGTGCGATCGGACTGGGCGGGATCGGCGCGAAGATCCGGGCGATCATCGAGAAGCTGCAGAAGCCGGTGAACAAGGCGCTGGACTGGGTCATCAAGAAGGGGCTGCAGCTGGCGGGGCCGATCATCAAGGCCGCCAAGGGCATCAGCGGCAAGGTGAAGGCGAAGGTGGCCGCGGGCAAGGCCTGGGTGAAGGGCAAGGTCGAGGCCGGCAAGAAGTGGGTCAAGGGCAAAGCGGCCGCGGTCAAGGCGAAGGTCACCGGCGAACCCGCCGACCCGAAGGAGGCCGCGATCAAGGCCGCAGGAAAGGCGTTGCGCGCCAGCAAGTCCCACGCCGATGCCGACAAGCGCCTCGCGAGCATCCGCGACAAGTACAACGTGCCGCTCAACCTCGTGGTGGAACGCAAGGACGCCGCCTCCGAGCACGTGCACGTCCAGGCCATGAAGACCGACAGCTACGACATCCCCGCCGAGGAAGAAGACTCGGAGGCCGCGGCCACGCTGTTCGAGAGCGTGGCCGAGGAGACGACGAACGACTACCTCAACAACTTCGCGAACTGGCGGACACCACGTCGAGGCGCGGAGCTGGGCCAGACCAGGGCGGTGCCGACCCGTCTGTCCATGCACGCGGTCAAGTACAACAACAAGGCCGTGAAGAGCTTCGCGAACCAGAGCCCTGCCACGAGAGCCGAGAAGGCCGCCGCCGTCACCACGGCCAAGGCGCATATCGCAAGAGCCCGCGTGTCTCAGGCGGAGACCTCGATCTACTCGGCACTGCGGGCAGCGGCCTCGGCGATCCAGAACCTCTACGGCGGGCGCGAGGAGTTCGGCCTGGACGTCGAGCACCTCGACGAGGTGGCGAAGAACCCGGAGACGTACATCCGCACCAAGATCCGCCGCCGATACGGCTCAGTCGTCGAGCGCATCCGCAAGAAGACAGCCAAGGCCGGCAGCCCCGAGCAGCAGATCGCCGACATGAAGGTGCCGTTGGCACGCAAACGTGAGATCGCCCGCCTCTACGCGGAACAGAAGATCGACGACAAGGATCTCGGAGACGTCGGCGCGACCAGCCGCAGCACCGAGGCGGTCGAGATCGAGCTGCTCATCATCACGACGACCGCGCACAAGGCGGCCACCGCCCGCAGGGCCGGAGAGGAGGACGACGAGTGATCAAGCGTGCTGCTTGATCACATCCAAAGCCGCCGTGATCGCCGGTCGGCGCGAGGCTTGCGTGCGCCACACCGCGTAGAGCTGCCGCGTCGGCGTCGGCCGCAACGGCACGACCCGAACGTTGTCCGGCACGACTCCTCTGCCGAGCCGCGGGATCAGCGCGACCCCGATCCCCTTGGCCAGCAACGCGAACTGCGTGCGGTACTCGCTGATCCGGTACGCCAGCGTCGGCTGGATGCCCGCGCCGTGGAACGTCCGCACCAGCCAGTCGAAGCAGATCGACCCCTCCGGCTGGCACATCCACCGCTCCCCCGCCAGGTCGGCGGGTTCGAGGAAGGCCCGTTCCGACAACGGGTTCGTCGCCGGGATCAGCACCTCCGCGACGTCCGTGCAGATCTCCATGCGGGACAACGACTCCGGCACCGGCAGCGGTGTGTTCTGCCAGTCGTGCACGATCGCCATGTCGAGCTCGCCGCGGGCTACGGCCTCGGTGGCCTGGGGTGGGTCGATCTCCCTGATCCGGACGTCCAGGGCGGGGTGCTGCGAGGTCAGGCCGACCAGCACGTCCGGCAGGAGGCCGCGGGCCGCCGTGGCGAACGAGCCGATGCACAGCCGGCCGATCGCCGCGCCGCGCTGTTCCTCCAGGGCGACCTCGGCCTCTTCGACGAGCTTCAGGACCTGGCCCGCGGTGTCGGCGAGCAACCGGGCGGCATCGGTGAGGCGGACGCCGCGGCCTCGGCGTTCCAGCAGCGTGGTGCGGGTTTCGCGTTCGAGCTTGGCGATCTGCTGTGAGACCGCGGACGGCGTGTAGCCGAGCACCTCCGCTGCGGCGCCGACCGTGCCGTGCACGGCGACGGCGTGCAGTGCCTTCAGTCTTCCCAGATCGAGCATGTAGCGATGCTAAACCCATAACCTTAGGAAGCGGAACTAGTGCTAAATAGTTAGCGCCTGCAAGCTTAGAGCCATGAGTCCCCGACACATCCTGCTCGCCGTGCTGGTCGCCGCCATCTGGGGCTTCAACTTCGTCGTGCTCAAGGTCGGGCTGGACGAGTTCCCGCCGATTCTGCTGTCGGCGCTCCGGTTCCTCGCGGCGGCGGTGCCGGCGATCTTCTTCGTGGGACGGCCGCGAGTGGCGTGGCGCTGGATCCTCGCGGTCGGGCTGGTGCTGGGCGTCGCGAAGTTCAGCTTTCTGTTCATCGGCCTCAAGGTGGGCATGCCGGCCGGGCTCGCCTCGCTGGTGCTGCAGAGCCAGGTGATCTTCACGACCGTGTTCGCCGCCGTCGTCCTGCGCGAACGGCCGCGGCCCGTGCAGGTCACCGGGATCGCGCTCGCGGTCGTGGGCATCGGGGTGATCGCGTGGGACTACGGGCTGAGCTCGCCGCTGCTCGGCTTCCTGCTGCTGGTCGGGGCGGCGGCGTGCTGGGGCGTGTCGAACGTGATCATGCGGTACGCGCGGCCTGCGGACACGTTGCGGTTCATGGTGTGGGTGAGCGCTGTGGCGGTGCTGCCGTTGTTCGCGCTGTCGTTCCTGACCGAGGACGTCTCCGCGCTCGGGCGGCTCGACTGGGCCGGAGTGGGCGTGATCGGGTACGTCGCGTGGATCTCGACGCTGCTCGGGTTCGGCATCTGGGGGTTCCTGCTGCGCAAGTACGAGTCTTCGGTCGTGGCGCCGTTCTCGTTGCTGGTGCCGGTGTTCGGGATGTTCTCGGCGTGGGCGTTCCTCGGCGAGGACCTCACCGCATTGCAGGCGGCGGCCGGTGGCCTCGTGCTCGCCGGGCTGGCTGTCCCGCAGCTGGTGGGGCGCCGGGCGGCACGAACGGAAGTCCGGCCGGAGCCCCTCGTTCCAGCAGGTCGATGACGGCCTTGGTGTCGAGGTTCTCCGCCACCAGGTCGCCCAGCAGGTCCAGCTGGGCCTCGCGGGCGGCCTGGAAGCTCACCTCACCCGGCTCGAAGTCCCGTCCCGAACGCTCCGCCGCCCACCGCAGGAACTTGCGGCGGAACGTGTCGTTCTCCAGCAGGCCGTGCCAGTGCGTGCCCAGGACCCGGTCGGTCTGCGCGCCTTCGTCGGCGATGAGCGGGCTCTCGGCGCTGCGGACGACCTGGCCGTGGTGGATCTCGTAGCCGGTGACGGACTCGCCCCAGGCCGTGCTTTCCGGGTTTGCGAGGGTCTTCTGCTGCTGGAAGCGGATGTCGACGTCGAGCAGGCCGAGACCTTCGGTGATCCCGTGCTTGGACTCCACGTCGTCCTCGATGCGCTTCGACAGCATCTGGAAGCCGCCGCAGATGCCGAGAACCGGGCCGTCGAACCGTTGGATCGCTTGTGCCAGACCGGTTTCGCGCAACCACGCGAGGTCCGAGACGGTCGCCTTCGAACCCGGCAGCACCACCAGGTCCGCATCCGCCAGCCGTGATGGCTCGGTCACGAACCGCACGGAGACACCCGGCTCACAGGCCAACGCCTCGACATCGGTGGCGTTGGAGATGCGCGGCAACCGGATCACGGCGACTCGCAGCCAGTCCTTCAGCGGTGGCTGCGGCCGGCCGATCACACCGTCCGCGTTGTAGGACAACGAATCCTCGGCGTCGAGCCAGAGCTCCTCACGCCACGGCAGCACGCCGAGCACGGGCCGTCCGGTCAACGCCTTGATCTGATGCAGACCCGGTTCGAGCAGGCGCTGGTCACCGCGGAACTTGTTGACGACAAAGCCTGAGATCAACGCCTGGTCGGCCGCGTCGAGCACCGCCACCGTGCCGAAGAGGTGCGCGAACACACCACCGCGGTCGATGTCGCCGACGACGAGCACCGGGAGGTTCGCTCTTGTCGCCAGCCCCATGTTCGCGATGTCGTTGGGGCGCAGGTTGATCTCGGCCGGCGAGCCCGCGCCCTCGCAGATGACGACTTCGTGGTCCTTGCGCAGTCCATCCAAAGTGGACAGAACGGTGTCGAGCAGCTGCTGCTTGCGTTCGCGGTAGCTGAGCGCGGACACCTCGCCGACCGCCTGGCCGAGCACCACGACCTGCGACGTGCGGTCGCTCCCGGGCTTCAGCAGCACCGGGTTGAACCGGACGCTGGGCTCCTTGAACGCCGCCCGCGCCTGCAACGCCTGGGCGCGGCCGATCTCGCCTCCGTCAAGCGTGACGAACGAGTTGTTGGACATGTTCTGCGCCTTGAACGGCACGACGTCGACGCCCTGGCGTGCCAGAAAGCGGCAAAGTCCGGCGACCAGGACGCTCTTGCCCGCGTCCGAGGTCGTCCCACAGATCAACATCGCGCCCCGCATGGACGCCAATGCTGCCATCATCACCCCCATGGTCACCGTCGTGCTCATGCACAGCCCGTTCCTCGGCCCGTCGAGCATGCGTCCGCTCGCCGACGAACTGGCCTCCGACGGACTGGCCGTGCTGCTGGTCGACCTGCAGATGACCGTCAACGAGGCCCCGGTGCACCAGCGGCTGATCGGCGCGTTCGCCGACGCCTTGGAAGACGCCGGGGTCGGCGGCCCGCTGGTCCTGGTGGGCCACAGCGGTGCCGGGCCGTTGCTGCCGGGCTTCGCGGACGCCCTGGAACTGGACGTGGCCGGCCTGGTGTTCCTGGACTCGGACCTGCCGACGCCGGGCAAGGCGTGGCGCGACACCGTCGACCCCGTGCTCGTGCGCCAGGTCAAGGGCTCGGTGCGCGACGGCAGGCTGCCGCGCTGGGACCGGTGGTTCTCCGAGGACCCGTTGCGGCTGGTGCCCGCGGAGCTGCGCGAGGAGATGCGCGACGAGGCACCCGAGGTGCCGTGGGAGTTCCTGAAGGAGCAGCGCCCGGTCGTCGAGTGGTCCGGGGCGTGCGGGTACGTGCTGCTGTCCGCGGTCTACGAGGAGGCGGCGGCGAAGGCTGAGGAGCTGGGCTGGCCGGTGGAGCGGGTCGAGTCGCACCACCTGGCGGCCGCGACGTCACCCTCGGCGGTCGCGGCCGCGCTGAAGTCCGTGATCAGCAGGCTCTGACTTCCTTCGCCGCTAACCTGGCTCCATGTGCACGTACGCCACGACCACCTACAAGGTCCACTACGTGTGCGTGCCGTGCCGCAGAAGCAGCAAGCACCCGTGGGACGGCGCGGATCACCTCTGCCCGTACTGCCGAACGCCGATGGTCTTCGCCGGGCACGACTTCGCCGCACCCAGACGTCGGGACACCTCCGGCTGGACCGCCGTCGCCGCCGTGCTCACCGCCGGACTGCGCTACGAGGGTTTCGAGACGTGCGGCTGCTCGCGCAAGCCCGAGTTCCGCCCCCGCACCAGTGCGCAGGTGCGGGAACGACGCCGCCTCGCCGCCCGCAACGGGGTCACGGACGCACAGGCGCTTGCGGCACACGACCCCTACGAGACCACCTGATCCGAGGTCAGCAGACCGTGAGGATCTCCGCACCGTCGTTCGTCACGACGATGGTGTGCTCGAACTGAGCGGTCCAGCTCTTGTCCTTCGTGGTGACGGTCCAGTTGTCGGCCCACATGTCGTGCTCGTAGTCCCCGAGCGTGATCATCGGCTCGATCGTGAACGTCATGCCGGGCTCCAGCACGGTCTTCACCGACGGCTCGTCGTAGTGCAGGACCACGAGGCCGCTGTGGAACGAGCGGCCGATGCCGTGGCCGGTGAAGTCGCGCACGACGCCGTAGCCGAAGCGCTTGGCGTACGCCTCGATGACGCGGCCGATGACGTTGATCTCGCGGCCGGGTTTCACGGCCTTGATCGCGCGCATGGTCGCCTCGTGCGTGCGCTCGACCAGCAGGCGGTTCTCCTCGGCGACGTTGCCCGCGAGGAACGTCGCGTTCGTGTCGCCGTGCACGCCGCCGATGAACGCCGTCACGTCGATGTTCACGATGTCGCCGTCCTCGACGACCGTGGAGTCCGGGATGCCGTGGCAGATGACCTCGTTCAGCGAGGTGCAGCACGACTTCGGGAAGCCGCGGTAGCCCAGCGTCGACGGGTACGCGCCGTTGTCGCACAGGAACTCGTGCGCCACCGCGTCGATCTCGTCGGTCGTGACGCCGGGTACGACGACCTTGCCGGCCTCCTGCAGCGCCTGGGCGGCGAGGCGGCCCGCGATCCGCATGGCCTCGATGATCTCCGGCGTCTGCACCCACGGGTCGGTGCCGCGCTGCGGCGCGGGCTTGTCCACGTACTCGGGACGCACGATGCGCGAGGGCACCTGACGTCGCGGGGACTGGACACCGGGTTGCAACGGGGCACGAACAGCCATGCGGCCCAGCCTACTTGGCGACGACCGAACCGCCTCGGACCTGGTCCTTGCCGCGCATCCAGGGCGGCTCGGCGGGAATGTCCCATTCGCGCGACTCGCGGGGCGCGGGGAGCAGTACGCCCGCGCGAAGCAGGCGCTCCCGCAAGGTGAGCAGGTCGGGTTGAGTCATCACGGCACCGCCTTGAGGAACCTCGCCGCCACCTCCACGGCTGGAGTAGAAGTTTCTCCGCTCAGGACCAGCGTCGCGAACGCGAGATCGCCTCGATAGCCCATGAACCACCCGTGTGAGTGCACGCCGTCACCGAACTGTGCGGTACCAGTCTTGCCGCGCACGTCTCCGTACGGCTTGAGCTGTGGTGCAGTGCCGTAGTCGACGACCTCGCGCATCATCTGCCGCACCGGGTCGAGCGCCGTGGGCGCGGCAGGCTGTTTGTCTGCCTTGGTCTCCTTGCCGCGCACCAGCTGCGGCACCGGCATGGAGCCCTTGGCGATGGACGCTGAGACGAGCGCCATGCCGAACGGCGAGGCCAGCACCTTGCCCTGGCCGAACGCGTCCTCCGCTCGTTCCACCACGTCGGTCGCGGGCGGCACGGAGCCGGTGATCGTCGTCAGGCCCGGGATGTCGAAGTCGACGCCGAGGCCGAGCGACTGCCCGGCGTTCGTCAGCAGGTCGGCCGGCATGTCGACGGCGAGCTGGGCGAACGTGGTGTTGCAGGAGAACGCGAAGGCGCTGCGCAACGGAATGGTGCCCTTGTCGAACTCGCTGGAGTTCGGCACGATCCGGCGGCCGTCGATCGTGGTCTTGCCGGGGCACGGCAGCGGGGTGTCGGCGTTGACCTTGCCGGACTGGATCGCGGCGAGCGCTGAGACGGCCTTCATCGTGGAGCCCGGCGGGAAGCGGCCGGTCAACGAGATGGCGCCCTGGGCGTCGGCGGGGTCGTTCTGCGCCACGGCCAGGATGTCGCCTGTGGACGGCTGGATCGCGACCAGCACCGTGGGTTGCTGGACGGGCTCGACGGCGTCCTCAGCGGCGGCCTGGATGGCACGGGAGAGGGCGATGTTGACGGCCTTGGCGGGCTCTGGGGCCTTCGAGTGCAGTTCGTCGATCTCGGTGCCCTGCGCGTCGATGGAGGCCACGCGGAAGCCCGCGTTGCCCGCGATGTCGTTCTCGACGAGCTTGCGGACAGCCGGGAGCACCTGGGAGCCGAAGGTGCGGCTCGGGGCGAGCAGCGACGTCTGGGCGGTGAAGCGGACGCCGGGGAGTTCGTAGATCTTGGGCTTCACGGACTGGTAGTCGGGGTCCCGCAGCGCCGCGACCTGGTACGCCTGGCCTTCGGGGGTCTTGCCGACGCCCTCGGTGATCGTCTGCTGGGTGATGGCCTTGTCCAGCGGATTCAGCGCGTCCGCGAGCGCCTTGGTGACGGCGGCGACGTCACCGGCCTCCTTCGGGATGAGGAGCACCGAGACGACGCGTTCGGGGGCCAGCAGCGGCGTGCCGTCGCGGTCCAGCACCGGCGCCGGGTCGGGCTTGAGCTCGGTGACCTTGATGGACTGCTGCGGGGCGAGCTTCGGATGGACCACGGACGAGGCCCAGTGCACCTTCCAGGCGTCGCCCTCCTGCCTGACGTCGAACTTGGTCGAGTACGTCCAGTGGCGGTTCTTGTCGAGGTCCCAGTCCAGGCTGACGCTCGCCTCGGAGGCGGTCTCGCCGTTCTTGCGGATCTGGTCGACCTTGCTGGTCATGCCCTTGGGCTGCAGCGCGCCCCGGAACTTCTCCAGGGTCTCCTTGGCCTCGGCCGGGTTGTCGGTCAGGCCGGCCGCACCCTGCACGTCACCGGAGGCGAGCTTGGCCAGGAAGTCGTTGGTGATCTCCGGTGCTCCTGGCTCGGACTTGAACAGGCCGCAGCCGCTCAGCGTCACTGTCAGTACCGTGATCGTCGCGAGAAGGCGCACCCGCGCGAGTATGCCCGTTCAGAAGAGGACAGTGGCGTATTGCCCGACTTGTTCGAAGCCGATTTTGCGGTAGGACGCTTGGGCCACGTGGTTGTAGCCGTTGACGTAGAGGCTGGCGGTCCTGTTCAGAACCCTGGTCAGGCGGTCGGCTACGGCTGCTGTTCCTGCGGTGCCGATGCCTTCGCCTCTGCGGTCCGGGCGGACCCAGACGCCCTGGATCTGGCCGACCCGGCTCGACATGGCGCCGATTTCGGCTTTGAAGACGACTTCGCCGTGTTCGAACCTGGCGAAGGCTCGTCCGGCGGCGATCAACTCGCTGACCCTGGCTCGGTAGCCGGCTCCGCCGTCTTCTGCGCAGGGGTCTATGCCCACCTCCTCGATGAACATCGAGATGGCGGCGGGGAGGTATCTGGGGAGTTCGCTGGGGCGGACCTGGCGGACCAGGGGGTCCGGGGTGATTTTCGGGGCGGTGGAGATGGCCATCAACGGCTGGTCGCCGCGGACCTCTCGTGCTGGGCCCCAGTCTTGCTGGAGTTCGTCCCAGAGGGTTAAGACCTGTTCAGCCGGGCCCACCAGGCTGGAGCACATGCGGCCGCGGCGTCTCGCGCGGTCGGCGAACATGCGCATGGCTGACTGGGAGCCTTTCAGGGGGATGAGATTGGGGCCGGAGAAGCAGAGTCCGTCTACTCGGCCTCTCACCGGGCGGCTGTCCGAGCCCCACATTTCGCCGCCCAGGCGCCAGGGGTCCAGGCCGGCGTGTTCCACCCTCGCTGCGACCATGCACGCGGCTACGGGGTCGTTGTCCAGGACCCCGCGTACGTCGATCAGGTCGCGTTCGTCCAGGACGCGCGCTCCGGCCAGCCTCAGCACGCTGCCTAGCGTGCCAGATGAGACGTGTGTGTGGCATCAGCCAACGGTGGGGAGGGATCGTGACGGTCCGCACCGGTTGCCAAGACCGGCCGTCGCGAGAGATGGCGTCTGCAAGTACTGCCAACTCATGATCGAAACGCCTCTGACCACCACCAGCATGGACGAAGCCCCGGCGATGGCGCGCCGGGGCCTCGTGTCCACGTGTGTCAGCCGACGGTGACGGCTGGAGCGCCGCCTTCGACCGGCTCCATCTCCTCGGCGATTCGCATCGCCTCTTCGATGAGGGTCTCCACGATCGCGTGCTCGGGGACGGTCTTGATGACCTTGCCCTTCACGAAGATCTGGCCCTTGCCGTTGCCGGACGCGACGCCCAGGTCGGCCTCGCGGGCCTCGCCGGGGCCGTTCACGACGCAGCCCATGACTGCGACGCGCAGCGGGACCTCCATGCCCTCAAGACCGGCCGTGACCTGCTCGGCGAGCGTGTACACGTCGACCTGGGCGCGGCCGCAGGACGGGCAGGACACGATCTCCAGCTTGCGCGGGCGCAGGTTCAGGGACTGGAGGATCTGGTGGCCGACCTTGATCTCCTCGACCGGCGGGGCGGACAAGGAGACGCGGATCGTGTCGCCGATGCCCTGCCGGAGAAGGGCGCCGAAGGCCACTGCGGACTTGATGGTGCCCTGGAAGGCGGGGCCCGCCTCCGTGACGCCCAGGTGGAGCGGGTAGTCGCACTGCTCGGCGAGCAGTTCGTAGGCGCGGACCATGACCACGGGGTCGTTGTGCTTCACCGAGATCTTGATGTCGTGGAAGTCGTGCTCCGCGAAGAGCGAGGCTTCCCACATCGCCGACTCGGCGAGGGCCTCCGGGGTGGCCTTGCCGTACTTCTTGAGCAGGCGGGGGTCGAGGGAACCGGCGTTGACGCCGATGCGGATCGGGGTGCCGTGATCGCGAGCGGCGGCCGCGATTTCCTTGACCTGGTCGTCGAACTTGCGGATGTTGCCGGGGTTCACGCGGACGGCTGCGCAGCCAGCTTCGATGGCGGCGAAGACGTACTTCGGCTGGAAGTGGATGTCCGCGATCACCGGGATCTGCGATTTGCGAGCGATCGCCGGCAGGGCGTCCGCGTCGTCCTGCGAGGGGCAGGCGACTCGGACGATGTCGCAGCCGGACGCGGTCAGTTCCGCGATCTGCTGCAGCGTCGCGTTGACGTCCGACGTCAGGGTCGTCGTCATCGACTGGACGGAGACGGGGAACTCGCTGCCGACACCGACGCTGCCCACCATCAGCTGCCTGGTCTTGCGTCGTTCGGACAGCACCGGCGGCGGCAGTGCCGGCATTCCGAGCATCACGCCGTCACTCATGGGTTGTGCACCTTTCCGTTTTTCACTACTGCAACCTGATCGGGTTGACGATGTCGGCGGTCACGGTCAGCAGCGTGATGGCGCCGCCGATGAAGATGACCACGTAGGTGAGCGGCAACAGGCGCATGTAGTTGACCGGGGCGCCGGCGGGCTTCCCGCGCAGCTTCCTGATCCAGTCTCGCACCCGTTCGTAGAGGTTGACGGCGATGTGACCACCGTCTAGCGGGAGAAGCGGCAGGAGGTTGAACACACCCACGAAGAAGTTCAGGCCCGCCAGCATCAGGATGAAGAACGCCCAGAGGCCGCGCTCTGCCGCGTCGCCGCCCAGGCGGGAGGCGCCCACGACCGAGATCGGGGTGTCGAGGTCACGTTCGCCGCCGCCGATTGCCTTGACCACGGCCGGGATGCGCTCCGGGAAGCGCATGAGGCCCTTCCAGGTGTTCACGAACATCTCGCCGGTGAAGGAGATGGTGGCCGGGATCGCGTCGATCGGGCCGTAGGTGAAGGCCTGCTTGACGATCACGCCGATCGCGCCGACCTCCTTGACCTCCACGCCGCCCTTGCCGTCCGAGATCTGACGGGTGACCTTCAGCACGTCGACGGTGAGGGTGACCTCCTTGCCGTCGCGCAGCACCTTGAACTCGTTGGGGCCGCTGAGGTCGCGGGTCACCTTCTGCATGTCCGTCCACGTCGCGATCTGCTTGCCCGCGATCGACGTGATCTGGTCACCTGGCTGCAGGCCCGCGTTCTTCGCCGGGGCCGGGGCACCCGCCGCGCACGGGGCGTCGTAGGCAACGGTGTGGTTCTGCACGCAGTTCGAGACCTCGCCGAGCACCGGCAGGTCCTTGTTGTTCGGCAGACCCAGCGACACCGCGAGGATCAGCAGGATGAGGATGCCGAGCAGGAAGTGCGTGATCGAGCCCGCGGACAGCACGACGACGCGCTTCCACACCTTCTGGTTGTAGAAGGCGCGCTTGCGGTCGTCCGGGTGCACGTCCTCCAGCGCCGTCATGCCGGTGATCTCGCAGAAACCGCCGGCCGGGATCGCCTTCAGGCCGTACTCGGTCTCACCGCGGCGGAACGAGAAGATCTTCGGCCCGAAGCCGATGAAGTACCGCGTGACCTTCATGCCGAAGGCCTTGGCGGTCGCGAGGTGCCCCAGCTCGTGCAGCGCGATGGAGGCCGCGATGCCGAACGCGAACAACAGCACGCCGAGAATGTTGATGAATGTGTCCACCGGGGCTTCAGTTCCTTCCAACAAGCTCGCGGGCGCGTGCGCGTGCCCAATCCTCGGCGGCGAGGACCTCCGCGACGTCCGCGGGGTCACTGCGCCAGTCATTCGCCTCGCCGAGCACCTGGCCGATGGTGTCCACGATCGACAGGAACGACGTGTCGCCGGCGACGAAGGCGGCGAGTGCCTCCTCGTTCGCGGCGTTGTAGATCGCGGGCAGGCAACCGCCCGCGCTCCCTGCCTGCCTCGCGAGCTCGACCGCGGGGAACGTGACGTTGTCCAGCGGTTCGAACGTCCACGAGGTGGCGGTGTCAAAGGTACAGGCGGCCGCGGCACCGGCGACGCGCTCGGGCCACCCGAGACCCAGCGAGATCGGCAGCCGCATGTCCGGCGGCGACGCCTGCGCGAGCGTCGAGCCGTCGGTGAAGGTCACCATCGAGTGGATGATCGACTGCGGGTGCACCACCACGTCGACGCGGTCGTACGGCACCCCGAACAGCAGATGCGCCTCGATCAGCTCCAGGCCCTTGTTCACCAGGTTCGCCGAGTTGATCGTGACGACCTGGCCCATCGACCACGTCGGGTGCGCCATGGCCTGCTGCACGGTGACGTCCTGGAGTTCCTGGCGCGTCTTGCCGCGGAACGGCCCGCCGGACGCCGTCAGCACCAGCTTGTGCACCTCGTGCGCCGCCCCACCGCGCAGACACTGCGCGAGCGCCGAGTGCTCCGAGTCGACCGGCACGATCTGGTCCGGCTTGGCCGCCTTCAGCACGAGCGGCCCGCCCGCGATGAGCGACTCCTTGTTCGCGAGGGCGAGCGTGGCGCCGGTCTCCAGCGCCTTCAGCGACGGCTCCAGCCCCCTGGACCCGTCCATGCCGTTGAGGACCACGTCCGCGGGGCACGCCTCGATCAGGTCGACCATGCTGGTCAACGTCCGGACACCGGGCACCTCGGCGCCGTTGGCCACGGCCACGACGGGCACGTCGAACTCGGCTGCCTGCTGCTTGAGCAGGTCCAGCTGACGTCCACCCGCGCCGAGCCCGACGACCTGGAAGCGGTCGCGGTTGCGCCGGATGACGTCGAGCGCCTGGGTGCCGACAGAGCCGGTCGATCCCAGGATCAGGACAGTGCGTGGAGTACTCATCGCCCCTCATTGTTCCGGAGAGTGCCTGAGAGCCCGGCACAGCCCGTAACTTTGATAACGGACCGGTTTCGCCGCCGTGAAGTCGCCCCTTCGGGGCCAATCAATCCACGGTCGCCGCGTGATCAAAACTCTCCGTGGGCGTTACACAACAATTGGTGGCCGGGCCAGGAAACCACCGCCAGCTCACAGCACCAAATCGTGCCGAGACAGGCAGGGCCGTCCGGGTGACACCCGAACGACGAGCTAGTCCGCGAAGAACGCCGCGATGGCCTGCCGCGCGGTGTCGTCGACAGGACCTTCGATCGTCAGCCTCCTCTCCCCGTCCTTCACCACGACCTTGCGTCGACCGTGGTCCGCGAAGTCGCCCAGCACCCGGCCGAGGTCGGCCAGCACCGACGAGGTGGCGTCGGTGACGACGATCGTGTGGGACAGCTTCGGGTCGCCCTTGGCGTTCGCGGGGACGGGCGGAGCTGGTTCGAAGTCGACGTCGACGTCCAGGCCCCGGAGGTCGTCGCGGAGCAGACGCACCTGCCGTTCCAGCACCTCGGGATCTTCGTCGAGCAGTGTCACCGAGATCGTCGTCACGGGCCGAACGATAGCTGTACGGTCCGTCCGGTGGCCCGCAGAATCGCGCTGCTCATCGCGACCGACACCTACGCCGATGGCGAGTTCCCGAACCTGCGCACGCCCTGCACGGACGCCGCGGCTTTGGCTTCGTTGCTCGGTGACCCGGCGATCGGCGCGTTCGAGGTCACGACGCTGCAGAACCGGCCGGCCCAGGAAATCCGGCAGGTGCTCGACGAGACCTTCACCGACGCCCACCGCGACGACCTGGTGCTGCTGCACGTGTCCGGGCACGGGATCAAGGACGAGGCAGGGCGGCTGCACCTCGTCATGTCGGACACGCGCCGCAAGCTCTTACGTGCCTCCGCGATCGCCGCGACATGGGTGCGCGAGCTGATCGACCACAGCGCCGCGCGCCGGGTCGTCGTCTGGCTGGACTGCTGCTTCAGCGGTGCGTTCCCACCTGGCTTCACCCCGAAAGCGGCGGAGACCGTCGACGCGATCGACCAGCTGACCGGTCGCGGGTGTGCGGTGATGACCGCGTCGACGAGGATCCAGTACGCCTTCGAGCACGGTCAGATGTCGCTCTTCACACAGGCGATCGTGGAGGGGCTGCGCCACGGTGAGGCCGACCTCAACAAGGACGGCCGCGTCGATGTGAGCGAGCTGTACTCGTACGTCTTCGACTGGGTGCGTGAGCGCACGCCGGACCAGACACCGACGCGCAACGACATGCTCACCGGTGACATCTACATCGCGTACAGCCGGAACAACACTCTGCCTGAGCCGCCCCCGGCCCCCGTGGTGAACAAGCCGCTGCCGTTCCCAGCCTTCGAGCACATCTGCTCAGCCAGGGCGTTCACGAAGTTGTGGGGAGCCCTCACAGAGCCCTACATCACCGGGATGGCCATCGACCCGTCCAGTCCGCGCTACGTCTGCATCAGCAGGAACAGCGTCCTCGACTACCTCAACGTGGAAGACGGGAGGAAGGTCAGGATGCCGGTGCGCGGCACTTCCGGGGACCACATCCACGCCGTCGCGTTCAGCCCGGACGGACAGCTCCTGGCGATCGCGACCGATGCCATCAGCGAAGTGTGGTTCCTCGAGCCGGAGCCGGAACGGGCCATCATCACGTCGACCGGAGCAAGGGCCGTGGCTTTCAGCCCTGACGGGACGTTGTTCGCGACCGGGGATTCCACCATTCACGTGTGGGCGATGACGACGCGCCGGAAGGTCGGAACGATCTTCACCGCGGGGCACGTTCCCCTCAGGACGATCGCGATCAGTCCGGACAACAGACTGCTGGCGAGCGGCGGCTCGCGGGACCGGACTGCCCAGCTCTGGGATCGCCGCAACGGAACTCTGATCAGAGAACTGCAAGATCACGACGGCGAGGTGCGGTCGGTCAGGTTCAGCCCCGACGGCAGGTTGATCGCCACAGCGGGGTTCGGTGGCGCGGTGCACCTGTGGGACGTGGTTTCCGGACGACTGGTCCGGAAACTGTTCGGCCACCGGCAGACCGTGTCGTCGCTGGCTTTCAGTCCGGATGGCCGGGTCCTCGTCAGCGGCAGCGTGGATCGGACGGTCCGGGTCTGGAATCCGAGCGACGTCGAGCCGGCCGCCGTGCTCACCGAAGGCACCGATGCAGTGGTGGCGGTCGACTTCAACCCGGCCGGCGACACACTTGCCGCCGCCTGTTCAGACGGGCAGGTCCTCTTCTGGCAGCGGGTCTAGCTCGCCAGGCCCGCGTCTCGGGCGAGGAGCGCCGCCTGCACCCGGTTCGTCAGCCCCAGCTTGGCGAGCAACCGCGACACGTACGTCTTCACCGTCGCCTCGGACATGTGGAGCTTCGCGCCGACGTCCGCGTTCGACATCCCCTGCCCGAGCAACGCCAGCACCTCGACCTCGCGCTCGGTCAGCCCCGCAACGGCCTTCTGCGCCTCCTGCCGCTTCGGCTGCCCGGAAGTCGCGACCATGCCGACCACGCGCGAGGTGACCATCGGCGAGAGGTACGCCTCGCCGTTGTTGACGGCGCGCACGGCACGAAGGAGTTCCTCGGGCGCGGAGTCCTTGAGCAAGAACCCGGCAGCGCCGTCGGACAACGCGCGCACGATGTTCTCGTCCTCGCCGAACGTCGTCAGCATGACGACGCGCACGGACGGTGCGACGGTACGCAGCTCACGAGCGCATGCCAGGCCGTCCATGCGGGGCATGCGGATGTCCAGCACGGCCACGTCGACGCGGCGCTCGCGGACGATCTGCAGCGCCTCGCGGCCGTCGCCCGCCTCCGCCACGAGCTCGATGTCGTCGGCGGTGCCGAGGATGGCCTTGATGCCGGCGCGCATCAGCGGCTCGTCGTCGGCGATGAGCACCCGGATCATTGACCTGCCCTCTGCACGTGGATCTTCTTTTCGACCAGCTTGCCGTCCCGGAAGCAGAAACGCACCACCCGTGTGCCGTTGTCGCGGTAAGACTGCTCGTCGGTGACGTGATACACGCAGCGGGCGCCGGGTGGTTCCGGGGAGGCGTCGGACGTGCGGTCGCCGTCGCCGATCACCAGTTCGTCACCGGACGGCAGCAGGCGCAGCACGTCGGCCTCCAGCTGGCCCTCCTGGATCTTGTCGAGGTTCTCCTGCATCACGACGTCGGTCACCGGCTGCGCGCCGAGGTACGTGAAGCCGCCGATGATGATCGCCAGCACGACCGACGCGCCCGCGATCGAGCCGACGCCCGCCCACTTGCGGATGCGCCGGGGTGACTCGGACTCGTCCTGCTCGTCCTCGGGTTCGTCCGGCAGCGCGGTCTCCTCGTACGGCAGCACGGCCGCGATCCGGAAGCCACCCGACGGCAACGCGCCGACGTGCAGGATGCCGCCCGCCACGCGCACGCGTTCCGTCAGCCCGATGAGGCCGACACCGGGCTCACGGACCGATGAGCCGTTACGAGCGGGGTTGTTGCGCACCTCCACGACCAGGGCGTCCGGCTCGTACTTCACGGTGACCTGTACGGCCGCCCCCGGCGCGTGCTTGGCCGCGTTCGTGAGGCCCTCCTGCGCGACTCGATAGGCCGCGTGCGACACACGTGACGGCAACGGATGTGCCTGCCCGCCACGCACCAACGACACCAACACGCCGGCCTTGCGCGCGTCGCCCACCAACGAGTCGATGGACTCCACGGTCCGTGTCGCTGGGTCGTCGTCAGGACCGTCCTCGGCCCGCAACACGCCGATGATCGCCCGTAGCTCCTCCATGCCGGTCAACGCCGCCGAGCGCAGCACCCCGATCGCCTCGCGCTGCTTGTCCCCCAGCGACGGGTCCAAAGCCAGCGCGCCGGCGTGCACGGAGATCAACGAGAGCCGGTGGCCGAGGCTGTCGTGCATGTCCTGAGCGATGCGGCTGCGTTCGCGCAGGCGCACCTGCCGTGACACCAGCTTCTGCTCGCCCCGCATCCGCGCCTCGCGGTCCTGCATCGCCCGCACCAGCGCCTCGCGTTGCGCCAGGTACCGGCCGACGAGGAACGGCAGCGCCACGCCCACGCCGAAGATGGTGATCAGGATGAGCATCGCGTAGACCGGGTCGACGTCGATCGGCCTGGCGTCCCAGTCCCACAGCAGCACCACGACGACGAATGTGATCGTGGTCGACACCACCGCCTTGACCCACGACTCGATCCGGCGCCCGGCCGTGTAGCTCAGCACGACCATCGCCGCCGGCCCGCCGAACGGAATCGCCGCGCCGGCGACCATGGCCGTCGCCGGCAGCGCGTGCCGCACCGGCAACAGAACCAGGTAGACAGCGATGAACGCGACGAGCGCCCAGCCTGACGCCTTGTTCTCGGCCCATGGTCCCGGCCACAGGTCCAGCAGGATCGCGCCGACGATGACGATCACGTCACCGACGACGCGCACCGGCGTCAGCGCCTTGAGCCGGGCCAGGTTGTCGGCGCGGAACGCCTCGGCCCTGGCCCGCACAGCAGTAATCACACCGCTCAAGCTACGAGACGTCCCACCTCTCGCGCGGCACGCTGGAGTATCGAATCAACGCGACGAAAGTTGACTCTCAAACCAGCTGGGCGGTGGACCCAGCCTTGCGCGCGCGCCAGGACGCGATCACCACGCCGATGATCAGCAGCAGCGCGGTCGCCGTCACCATCAACGTCGACAACGCCACGATCTCCGGCGAAATCCCTCGCTTCGACGCCTGCGCGTAGACGAAGACCGGCAGCGTCGTCGACCCGACACCGGTCAGGTACGACGAGATCACCACGTCGTCGAACGACAGCAGGAACGCGAACGCCGCACCGGCCACCACCGCGGGGGCCACCAACGGCAGCGTCACGGTCCGGAAGGCGACGAACGGCGACGCCCCGAGATCGGCGGCGGCCTCCTCCATCCGGACGTCCATTCCGGACACCCTCGACCGCACCACGACGACCACGAAGCTCAGCGAGAACGCCACGTGCGCGAACAGCAGCGCCCCGAACCCGAGCGGGATGCCGGCGATCTTCACGAAGAACCCCAGCATCGCCACACCCATGACGACCTCGGGAATCACCAGCGGCAACGACAGCAGCACGGTCCACAGCCCGCGACCGGGGAACGCCCGCCGCAGCCCGAACGCCGCCAGCGTCCCGATCACCGTCGAGATCACCGCGGACGCCAGCGCGAGCTGCAGGGTCAGCTGCAACGACTCCAGCACCCGCGTGTCCTCGAACAGCTCGGCGTACCACTGCGTCGAGAACCCGCTGATGCGCGACAAAGACCGCGAGGAGTTGAAAGAGGCGATCGCCAGCCACGCGATCGGCGCGTACAGGAACACGAACACCAGGAAGGCGACGAGCCCGAGCGCCCACGGACGACGGTTCACAGCACGTCCTCCCCACGCCGCCCGCGCAACACGAGCACCAGCACCACCAGCACGAGCAGCAACACGGCCATCGCCGACCCCAAAGGCCAGTTGTTGCCGCCGCGGAACTGGTCGTCGATCACCGATCCGAACGTCGACTGGTCGACCCCACCGAGCAGGCGAGGCGTCACGAAGTCACCCGCCGACGGCACCAGGACCAGCAACGACCCGGCCAGCACGCCCGTGAACACACCCGGCAGCACCACCCGGAAGAACGTCGACGTACGCCCGTGCCCGAGGTCGTAGGACGCCTCCACGAGCCGGAAGTCGAACCGCTCGCACGCCACATAAAGCGGCAACACCATGAACGGCAGGAAGCCGTACGTCAGACCGAGGATCACCGCGCCGTGCGTGAGCAGAAAGCCGCCATCACGGTCGAGGCCAACCCATCCCAGAACCGAGTTCACCAGGCCTTCGCCGTCCAAGAGCGCCTTCCACGCGTAGATCCGCGCGAGATAGCTCGACCAGAACGGGATGAGCACCGCCGCGAGCAGCACGGTCCGGTACCTGCCGCCGTACCGCGCGATGAACCACGCCAGCGGAAACCCGAGCAACAGACAGGCGGCCGTCGTCGCCACCGCGTAGACCAGGGTCCGGCCGAAGATCGGCAGGAACGCCGGATCGAGCGCCGTCAGATAGGCCTGCGTCGTCCACGGCAGCACCGCGCGGGCGACACCCGTGTCGCGCGTGGCGAAGCTGAACTGGACCACCAGGGCCAACGGCGCGATCAGGAAAATCCCCAGCCACAGCCCGGTGGGCGTGAGCAGGGCGTTGGCCTTCAGCCAGCGTCGTGACACGGATGCACATCATGCCAGCTGAACATTCGTGTACCGTTGTGAACATGAGTGTTCACATCCTGCAAACGGCCACGTCGGTGCTGCTCAAGGACCCGACGGCCTCACTCGCCGACGTCGCGCATGCGGCCGGTGTCGGCAGGACCACACTCCACAAGCGCTTTCCCACCCGGACGGACCTGATCAGGGCACTCGCGAACGACGCGCTGGACCTCGTCGACGCGGTGATGTCCGAAGTGGACTTCACCGCCGACGACGCGATCGAGGACATCCTCACGCGGCTCGTCGCGCTGGGCCCCCGGATCGAGTTCCTGCTCCGCTTCCCCGGGCTGGACCAGGACGAGCAGCTGGCCGCGCGGATCCTCGCGATGGACCAGCCCGTGCTCGACCTGATCACCCGGCTGCAGGGCACGCGCCTGCGCAACGACCTGCCCGCGTGGTGGATCTTGAACACCCTCTACGCCGGGCTCTTCAACGCCTGGGAGGCGATCGTCGCCGGCCGACTGGCGCCGCTCGACGCTCCCCGGTTCGTCCTGACCACGGTGTTCGAGGGGGTAGGCAGTCGTGTTTGACAAGTTGAGCGGCAACGCGGATCCGAATCCCGTCTACGAGGCGATCCGGGCGAAGGGGCCGATCGCCGACCTGGACGGCACGTTCGTCACGACGTCGCACGTGGTGTGCAACAAGATCCTGCGCGACCGCCGGTTCGGCGTGCGGTTCAGCGACGGCTCGATCCCCGCGATGACGAGCGTCGGCCTGGCGCCACCGTCGTTCCTCGAGTCGGACCCGCCCGACCACACCCGGCTGCGCAGGCTGGCCGCGCCCGCGTTCAGCCCGAAGATGATCGACTCCTACCGGCCGCGGGTCGAGAAGCTCGCGGAGTCGTTGCTGGACAACGACTCCATGGATCTCATCCAGGGGCTCGCCACGCCGTTGCCGATCATGGTGATCAGCGACCTGCTCGGGATTCCGGACAAGGACACGAGGTCGTTCGCGGAGTACGGGATGCTCGTCGCGAGCAGCGACACCGCGCAGTCGCTGGGGCCGCTCAACGCCGCGACCGAGCGGATCATGGCGCTGTTCGAGCGGCTGATCGACGAACGCAGGCGCAGGCCGGGCGACGACGTGATCAGTCAGCTGGTCGCGGCCGAGGGCGAGCAGAAGCTCACCGTGCGGGAGTTGATGGGCACGCTGTTGTTGCTGCTGGTCGCCGGGTTCGAGACGACGGTGAACCTGATCGGCAACGGCACCATGGCGTTCCTCGACCACCCGGACCAGTGGGACCTGCTCAAGCGCAACCCCGACCTCGCACCCGCGGCGGTCGAGGAGGTGCTGCGCTGGGCACCACCGGTGCACTACACCGGCCGCGTGGCGCACCAGCACGTGCCGGACGTCCACCGCAGGTTGAAGCGGGACAACGGCATCTACCTCGTCCTGGCGGCCGGCAACCGCGATCCGGAGGTGTACCCGGACCCGAACCGGTTCGACATCACCAGGACCGGGCAGCCCGAGCACCTGGCGTTCTCCAGCGGCGTCCACTACTGCCTGGGCGCCTCGCTGGCCAGGATGGAGGGGGACGTCGTGTTCCGCGCGCTGGCGCGGAAGTGGCCGCACATCACGCAAACGGCGGCGGCCACGTTCCGCGACTCCACGACGATCAGAGGCTTCGCGTCGCTGCCGGTCAGCCGGTCTTGACCTTCGTCCAGGCGTCGGCGTAGCGCGCCTCGACGTCGCCGCCGAGGTCCTTGGTGAAGGGGAGCTTCTTCAGCTGGTCCTCCGAGGGGTAGACCAGCGGGTCGTTCAGCAGCTCCTTGTCGATCAACGGCTTGGCGGCGGCGTTGGGGCTGCCGTACCGCACCGCGTTGGACAGCGCCGCACCCGTTTCCGCGCCCAGGATGTAGTCGATGAACTTGTGGGCGTTCTCGGCGTGCGGCGCGTCCTTCGGGATGACCAGAAGGTCCACGTAGGACAGTCCGCCCTCGGTCGGGATGGCGTAGGCGACGTCGTCGTTGGTCTCGCGCGCCTGGAACGCGTCACCGGAGTACGCCTGCGCCAGCCGGACCTGGCCCGAGGTCAGCGGCTCGATCACGTCGGAGGTGATCTGCCCGAGCTTCTTCTTCAACGACAGCAGGAAGTTCGCCGCGTCGTCGATCTGCTTCGGGTCGGTGGTGTTCGGGTCGTGGCCGAGCTTCAGCAACCCCAGCGCCATGCCGTCGCGCGCCTCGTCCAGGATCGAGCTGCGGCCCTGGGCGTTCGGCAGGTCGTAGGCGGAGAACCCGGTGACCTCGCCGCCGATCTGCGACTTCGAGTACGCGAGGCCCGTGGTGCCCCAGGCCCACGGCACGGAGTACTTGTTGCCGGCGTCGTAGTCCGCCTCGACGAACCGCTTTTCGAGGTTCTTGAGGTTCGGCAGCAGCGAGTGGTCCAGCGGCTGCACCAGACCGCTGCGCAGGAACCGGCGCAGGAAGTTGTCGCTCGGCACCACCAGGTCGTAGCCCGCCGAGCCGGAAGCGATCTTGGCTTCCATCTCGTCGTTGGTGGAGAAGTTGTCGTACGTGACCTCGATGCCGGTCGCGGTCTTGAAGCCCGGCAACGTCTCCGGCGCGATGTAGTCGGTCCAGTTGTAGAAGTTGAGCTTGGGCTCGTTCTTCAGGTTCGTGGCCTTCGCGGCGGACGTCGGGCCGCTCGACGTGGGCGCCTCACCGACACCGCAGGCGGCGAGCGCGAAGAACGTCATCGAGCCCAGCATCGTGCGGCGGGTCACCCGCGGGCTGTCGACGTCCCACAACCGGGCGATCCGAACTTTCTCAGTCATCAGCCTTCTCCAGCAGCACGGTGAACTCGGGATCCCACGCCATCCGCACCGGCTGTCCCGGCGCGCCCGCGTCGTCGATGCGCTGGGCGTTCTGCACGAACGCGACCAGCTCGCCACCAGGGGTGTCCACGACGAACTGGGTCGACACGCCCGTGTAGACGACGTCGTGCACAACGCCCTGAAGCACGCACCAGCCCGTCGGCGGCTCGGCGGTCTCGTTGAAGAGGTGCACCTTCTCCGGGCGCACGGTCGCGGCGACCTTCTGGCCGTGGCTGACGCTGCCGGAGAACTTCGCGCGCAGGTTCGTCGCACCGGGTGCGGTCAGAGCGGCGAACTCACCGTCCACACCGGACACCTCGGCGTCCAGGATGTTCGACGTGCCGATGAAGCCGGCGACGAACCGGCTCGCGGGCCGCTCGTAGACGTCCTCGGGGTAGCCGACCTGTTCGATCTTGCCCGCGTTCATCACGGCGATGCGGTGCGAGAGGACCAGCGCCTCTTCCTGGTCGTGCGTGACGTAGAGGAACGTCGTGCCGACCTCGCGCTGGATGCGCATCAGCTCGATCTGCAGCTCTTTGCGCAGCTTGGCGTCGAGCGCACCCAGTGGTTCGTCGAGCAGAAGCAGCTGTGGGCCTGCAGCGAGCGCACGGGCGATGGCGACGCGCTGCTGCTGACCACCTGACAGCTGAGCGGGCCTGCGCTTCGCGAACTGGGAGAGCCTGACCAGTTCGAGGTGCTCGCCGACGCGATTCTTCAGCTCGTCACCACGGAACTTCTTGCGCTTGAGGCCGTAGGCGACGTTGTCCCACACCGACATGTGCGGGAACAGCGCGTACGACTGGAAGACGGTGTTGACGTCCCGCCGGTACGGAGGGACGCCCACCATGTCGTTGCCGTCGAGCTCGATGCGGCCCTCGTCGGGGTCGACGAACCCGGCGATCATGCGCAGGACCGTGGTCTTGCCGCAGCCGGACGGGCCGAGAACCGAGAAGAACTCGCCTTCGTGGACGTTCAGCGAGATGCCGTCGACCGCCACCTGGTCGGAGAAGCGCTTGCGCACCCCGTGGAGACCGATCTCGACGGGGGCGAACGTGTCCGGGGTGGAGGCCTCAGCGGGAGAGAAGCCGGTCAAGTCGAGGCGCCTTCAGAGATCGGATGGGTGTGGCCGCGCTGAGCGTAGACGCCGCACGACCTCGCCGGTAAGTCGTGCGCGCGCGACCTCACACCTCCGTGCTCACTCCGATGTGCGACGATGACCCCGTAATCCGGATGAGCAGTGGAGGAAACCGTGGCTTCGTCCTCGGAACTGGACAAGCGTCCTGCCGTCGACCCTCACGAGGAGCCGTCGCACGAGTGGGGCTGGCACGGCCAGCTGCCCAAGGCGACCCGCATCGCCGGCTGGGCCTCCGCGGTCTTCTGCTTCCTGATGCTGATCGGCAACCACCACGGTCAGACCGAGAACATCTGGCTCGTCGCCTCCGGCGTGACGATCATCGCTCTGCTCGTGTGGGACGCGGCCCGTCGCCGCACTTCCTGGCGCCGCTAGAGCGTCTCCAGCACGATCTTGCCCTGGGTGCGACCCGTCTCGCCCAGGGCATGTGCTTTTTCGGCGTCTTCCAGCGGGAACGTCGCGTCGACGTGGACCTTGAGCTCGCCGGACTCGACGAGCGCGGTGATCGCCTCCAGCCCCGCGCGGTCGGGCTCGACCAGGATCGGGCTGATCCTGATGTCCTCGCGCGTCACGCTGTCCACTCCGGACGGAACGCCGACGAACAGCCCGCCGCTCTTGACCGGCTGCGGTGACGCACCTCCGACCAGGTCGACGAGCACGTCGATGTCGTTGCGGTCGTAGTCGGCCTGCGTGTAGTCGACCACCTCGTCGGCGCCGAGGTCCTTGAGGAACGCGTGCTTGGGCTCGCGTGCGGTTCCGATCACGTACGCGCCGTGGGCCTTCGCGATCTGCACGGCGAGGTGGCCGACACCACCCGCAGCTGCCGTGACCAGCACCTTCTGCCCCGGCTGGACATCTGCCGTGTCGATCAGGATCTGCCACGCGGTGAGCGCCGCCAACGGCAGGGCTGCCGCCTCGACGTGGGTGAGGCTCTTCGGCTTCTTCGCGAAGTGGCGCGACGGTGCCGTGACGTACTCGGCGTAGGCGCTCGCGGCGTGCGGGAACCTGGGCATGCCGTAGACCTCGTCGCCGGGCTTGAGCGTCGTGACGCCGAAGCCGACCTCCTCGACGACACCCGAGACGTCCCAGCCGTTGATGAACGGGTAGGTCTGCATCCCCGCCATGCCGCTGCCCGCGCGGGTCTTCCAGTCGACCGGGTTCACGCCGGCCGCGTGCACCTTGACCAGCACCTCCGTCGGCAGTGGCGCGGGCTTGGGGACGTCGGTGAGGGTCAGAGGGCCGCCGAACTCGTTCTGGGTGATCGCTCGCATGCGTACAAGCTTCGGAGACCTGGTCTCTGTTGGCAATCAGGCACTACACAGTGCACTAGGTACCTGGTAGAAACTATGGCGTGATCAGGGACGTTTATCTGAAGATGTGCCCGTGCCGCGACCTGCTGGACATGGTCGCGTCGAAGTGGACGGCTTTGGCGATCGGAGCGTTGGAGGACGGACCCAAGCGGTTCGGCGAGCTGAAGCGACGGTTGGACGGTGTCAGCCAGAAGATGCTCACCCAGACGTTGCGCACGTTGGAGCGCGATGGGCTCGTCACGCGCACGGTCTACCCAACGGTGCCGTTGCGCGTCGAGTACGAGCTGACCGCGTTGGGGCGCAGTGTCACCGAGCCGCTGGCCGCGCTGCGGTCGTGGGCGCAGCGGAACTACGAGTCCGTTGCCGAGGCGCGCGAGATCTTCGACAACGCCGAGCCCCTGGAGCCCGTCACGGCCCGGTGAGCACCCAACCGAGCGGGAACTCGTTGACCTCACCCTCACAGGCCGCGTCGAGCGCGTCGAAGTGGCGGCCCATCTGGTCGCGGGCGCAGCGGAAGAGCTGGGTGACCTCGCCCTCGGCGGGCTTGTGGATGAAGATGTAGCCGAGCAGACCGTGCTTGGGGTTGCCCTCGCAGTCGGGTTCCGTCGAGGTGAAGTAGTCGCCGGAGCCGCTGCTGTTCTTGCAGGCGAACAACGGACGGGTGCCGGGCTCCTGCGTTTCGGCGAGCCAGCCCGCCGGGCCGTCCAGCGCGGTGAACTGCGGCGGGCGGCTCACCAACGGCGAGGCGGTGAAGTACCACTTGCCGTCGTTCCACCTGGCCAGCGCCACCGTCTTGCGCTTGGGCTTCGGGGCCGGCTGCTGTGCCTGCGGGGTGGACTTCGGCGTGCTGGCCTGGCTGGACGGAGCCGAACTGGACGAGCTCGGAGCTGCCGAGCTGCTGCTCGTGGTCTCGCTGGGCGACGTCGTGGTGGTGGTCGTCGCGGCCGCGCCCTGCTGGGCGGCGGGGGTGACGGGTTGGTCGCTCGGCCGCACGACCAGGAACGTGACCAGCCCGATCACCGCGACGGCTGCGATGGCGGCGCTCGCGATCAGGCCGGTGCGGCGTCTCTTCGGCTCTTCGAAGTCGTCGCGGGTCGGCTGGGGCGTCACGTAGGTGGTGACGGGCTCGATGACGACCGTGCGTTCGGACGGAGACCCGAGCTGGGCCCTCATCTGGGCGGCGGTGAGGCGCTGGGCCGGGTTCTGGTGCAGCAGCCCCATGATCACAGTCGCGAGCGGGCCCCTCGCACGCCTGATGACCGGCTCTTCGTACATGATCGCGTGCATGGTCGCCGCGGTCGTCTCGCGCTGGAACGGCGAGTGGCCCTCGATCGCGTGGAACATTGTGGCGCCCAACGCCCACAGGTCGCTGGCGGGCGACGGTGGCTGGCCCGCGAAGAGCTCCGGGGCCATGTAGCCGGGCGAGCCCATGATGCCGCCGGTGGCCG
Organism: Lentzea alba; assembly: GCF_047445655.1. Taxonomy (GTDB): domain Bacteria; phylum Actinomycetota; class Actinomycetes; order Mycobacteriales; family Pseudonocardiaceae; genus Lentzea; species Lentzea alba_A. The sequence continues at coordinate 98,759 of NZ_JAJAEG010000018.1, read as the reverse complement.
TGAGACCGGGGTCGTCCATCACGCGGGCGATGCCGAAGTCGGTCAGCTTCACCGTGCCGTCCGCGGCGACCATGATGTTGCTGGGCTTGACGTCCCGGTGCACGATCCCGGCCGCGTGCGCCGCTTCGAGCGCGTTGAGGGTCTGCAGGCCGATGGCCGCGACCTCATCCTCGGTGAACGTCCTGCGCGCCATCAGGTCGGTCAGCGTCGGCGCCTCGACCAGTTCCATCACGATGTACGTGACGCCGTTGTCGGTGATCACGTCGTGGATCGCGACGACGTTCGGGCTGTTCAGGCGGCCTGCGGTGCGGGCCTCGCTGAGCACCCGTTCTGTTTCGGTGGTCCGCAGCTCCTTCAGCGCGACCCTGCGGCCGATGACCTGGTCCTCGGCCAGCCAGACCACGCCCATGCCACCGCGGCCGAGCTCGCGGATCGTGCGGTAGCGACCGGCGATCACGCGACGACCCACCCGTGCTGGAACTCCTTGGTGTACTGGGAACCCTCGCAGTTGGTGTGCACCGAGTCGAAGTGGTGGCCGCCCGCGTTGCAGCGGAAGAGCGGCAGCACGTTCACGTCCGCCGGCTTCGCGGTGAAGATGTAGCCGAGCGGGTTGGCGTCGTAGACGATCTGGCCTTCGCAGTTGGACGACGACGAGGTCATCCGGTCTTCCGAGTTCGGGATTTTGCAGCTGTACAACGGCTTCGTGTTCGGCTCCTGCTTCGCGAGGAGCTTGCCGAGGCCGCCGGTGTTCTCCTTGTTGAAGCCCGCCGGCACCGGCACGCGCGAGGTGCCGCTGTAGTGCCAGCCGCCGCCGTTGAGGTAGCGGGACAACGCGACGGTCTCCAGTGGTGGCTTGGGTTGCGTCGTGGTCGGCTGCGGCTGGTTCGGCTTCGTCTGGCTCTGACTGGGCTTCTGGCTGCTGCTCGCGGCCTGACTGGACGACGGCGCTGCGCTGCTGCTGGACGCCGCACTGCTCGAAGGCGCGCTGGAGGAGGTCTGCGACGTCGTCTCCGCGCTGGAACCCGGCCCCTGCTGCGCCGAGGCCGTGCCCGGAGTCTGCGGCTTGATCAGGAAGACGGCGGCGAGCGCGATCACGACGACGGCTGCCGCAGCGCCGGCGAAGACGCCGATCTTCTTGCGGGACTTGGGTTTCTCGTCGTCCCAGTCGTCACGAGTCGTCTGGGGCGCCACGTAGGTCGTGACAGGTTCGATGACCACGGTCCGTTCGGACTGCGTGGGCGTGACGACCTGGGTGCGTTCGGTCAGCCGTTCACGCAGCTGAGCGGCCGTGGGGCGCTGCAACTCGTCGTGCGTGAGCAACGCCATGATCGTGGCGGCGAGCGGCCCGCGACACCGGTCGAGAACCGGCTGGTCGTACATGATCGCGTGCATCGTCGCCGCGGTCGTGTCGCGCTGGAACGGCGAGCGCCCCTCGACGGCGTGGAACATGGTGGCGCCCAACGCCCACAGGTCGCTCGCCGGTGAAGGCTGCTTACCTGCGAACAGTTCCGGCGCCATGTACCCGGGCGAGCCCATGATCCCGCCGGTGGCCGTCAGCCCGGGGTCGTCCATAGCGCGGGCGATGCCGAAGTCGGCGAGCTTCACCCGTCCGTCGGCCGCGACCATGATGTTGCTGGGCTTGACGTCCCGGTGCACGATCCCCGCGGCGTGGGCGGCTTCGAGGGCGTTGAGGACCTGCAGGCCGATGTCGGAGACCTCGTCCTCGGTGAGCTGCCTGCGGGTCATGACCTCGGAGAGCGTCGGGGCCTCGACGAGCTCCATGACCAGGTACGTGACGCCGTCCTCGACGATGACGTCGTAGAGGCCGACGACGTTCGGGCTGTTCAGCCTCCCGGCCGTGCGCGCTTCGCGGAGCACGCGCTCGGTCTCGGTGGTCCGCAGCTCCTTGAGCGCGACCTGCCGCCCGATGACCCGGTCCTCGGCGAGCCAGACGACCCCCATGCCGCCCCGGCCGAGTTCTCTGATCGTCGCGTATCTGCCCGCGACCAGCCTCGTCGGTTCCCCCACGACGCCGCATGGTAGCCGCACGCGCGTATCGGCTGGTTTCCTGTCCGGTTCTGTCCGCTGACAGCGCGTGTCCGCTTCGCTACCGTTTCTATTGGTCTAGACCGCTTACCCTGTCTTCACGTCAGAGGCGGTCCTGTCATGTCCTTTGGTGTCTTGCTGGTGGCGTTGTCCCTGCTCAGCCCGATCGTGGACGACCTGCCCTCCGAGTTCCGCGCGCCTTCTTCTTCGATGTCCGTCCAGTCCGTCGTGTGCGACGGCGACGGCGTCAGCGGCAAACGCGTCCAGGCGGTCTACGTGCGCGGCGACCAGTCCGCAGACCGATACCCGCAGTTGGTCGGCCAGTTCCAGACGTTCGCCGACCAGATCGACAACACGTTCGTCGAGGCCGCTTCTCGCCTGGGCGGCGGCGTCCGGCACGTGCGCTTCGTGACACAGACCGACTGTCGCGCGAAGGTCGACAACGTTGTCGTACCGCAGTCCGCGATGTCCTCCCCTTCCTCGATCGCAGACCAGCTCGCCGCGCGCGGCTACAACCGAACCGACCGCAAGTACCTGTTCTGGCACGACTCCGGCGGCTGCGGCCTGGCGTGGGGCGCGCCGGGCGACGACCGCCCAGGCGCCGACAACGGCTACAACTCCGGACCTTCTTACGCCGCAGTGGGCACAGGCTGCTGGACGTGGCAGGCCAGCGCCCACGAACTGCTGCACACGCTGGGCGCCGTGCAACGTTCGGCGCCGCACGCCACCGCGTACGGCCACTGCTGGGACGACCAGGACATCATGTGTTACGACGACGGCGGCATTCCTTCTCCGCCGGGTGGCCTGGTGAACGTGTGCCCCGGCGCGCCGGAGAACCAGATCGACTGCGGCGGCGACGACTACTTCCACACCAATCCCGCTGCCGGCTCCTATCTGGCCACGCACTGGAACGTCGCGCGCAGCCAGTACCTGATCGGTTCGCCGGCCGGCGGCGGCGCGATCGTGGGAATCGGCGGGAAGTGCGTTGATGTCAACGGTTCCTCCACCGCCGACGGCACCGCCGTGCAGCTGTGGTCCTGCAACGCGAGCGGTGCACAGCAGTGGACGCGCGTCGGCGACACGTTGCGCGCCTTGGGGAAGTGCATGGACGTCAACGGCTCCGGCACCGCGAACGGAACCCTGGTGCAGCTGTGGGGTTGCAACGGCACGGGCGCCCAAGTGTGGTCCCGCGTCGGCACCACGCTGCGCAATCCCCAGTCCGGCAAGTGCCTCGACGCGTCCGGCAACTCCTCCGCCGACGGCACCCGGCTCGTGATCTGGACGTGCACGGGCGGCGCGAACCAGAACTGGCAGCTCTAGTTGTTCCGGCCCCCGCTCGCACCTGAGCGGGGGCCATTCTCGCCCTGTGAGGAACGCACCACTCCAGTAGCATCTGCCGGGACTCGACTGGGGGCGAAGAACAATGGCGACACCGAATTGGCCGGTACCGGTCGCGCCCCGAAAAGGACTCAGCGCAGGCTGGATCGTGGCCATCGTCCTCACCGCGATCGCACTCCTGGCCGGCGCGGCAATCGGTACAACCGCCTTCGTCCTGCACAAACGCGACGCCGGAACCTACACCGCCGACAAGCTTCCAACCTGCGACGACATCGCAGCCAAGGACAAGACCCTGCCGGCCACACGCTCGGACGAGGCCATCCCGACCGGCCACCGCTGCAGGTTCACCAACACCGCGACCGGCAAAGTCGTCGAGTTCCAACTCGCCATCAGCACCATCTCGGAACAACGCGCCGAATTCGACAAGTACCTCGAATCCGGCTATGTCCGGGCAAACGAAGGTCGCCCCGGCGAAGCATCGGCGTGGAAGCGCCACTACGGCTATTGCTCGCTCGTCGTCCTCGACAGCAACGCGACGTTCAAAATCGACCTCCGAGATCCCGCACTGGTGGACGATCCCGAAAGCCCCGTCGACCCCGAGTGGCTGTGCGAGACCTCGGTCCGCCTGATGTGGCTGGACTACTTCCTGCTCGCCAAGGGAGCCTGACAGCTCACCGCGTGCTCACCCGATGCTCGTCGCAGTACACGACATGCAGCCACTCCCAGTGCTGCCGCCCTTCGGTGATCTCGGCACAACAGTGCGTCCCGGGGCTCTCGTGCATGTGCCGCGGACACTCCTCAACGAGCTCCCGCAACTTGACTCCCCCGAACTCGAACGCGGGCCTGCTCCCGACCACGAACACGGTGTCCGCCACAACACTGCCCCGAAGCCGATCCCGGTTGTCCTTCCAGTGCAAGCGCTCGTAATCAAGCTCTCGCGAAAACCCTTGGCACACAACGGTGTGCGGCCTGGAGTCCCGAAGCTTGGCGCGCACTTCCTTCCACCGCGACAGCCGAAACCCGAGACTGTGGTGCAACAGCACCAGATCCAACGGCGGCCCTTCACCGCGGCGGCACTCGCAATCGCTCTGCCGCAACGGCAGGTACACCAACGTGCGCGGCGACCGCATCGCAAACGCCCAGGCCATGGCGATCTCCCGCGCGGCAGCCTTGTCCACGCACACTTCAACACCCAGGAAGCCCTCCTGGAGCGGCGCGTGCGCCAACGGCCGTGCAGGCTGCACGACCCGGTACTCGTCACGGCCGAGCCGCACGGTGCTGACGAGCGTGCGCCAGCGTTCCCCCTCAAGTCTCATCGCGGGGAACGCTAGTGGCCCGGCGTGGCTCCGGCGACAGATTTCAGCGCCGAGACCCACTCACAACGAATCCACACACCGTCCACAGCGGTACCGAACCATCCGCACATGGCACCCAGCAGACCATTCTCGATCTACCTGCTCAAACCGCAGTTCAACGCCACGAATGCGCTCGATACCGAGCACTCGCTCAAGCAGGTGGCGGCGGACAACCTGCCTGCCGGGGCGACTCTGCTGGTGCACGACGGTGCCCGACACTCCCCGTGGTGGAAGGAGTACTTCGGAGTCCGACGCGAGCTCAGCCAGTCGAGCAAGGGAGCGCTGGTGTTCCTCCCGGTCGGCGAACGCGACTTCGCGCTCTGCTTCGGTCATGTGTCGCACAACCTGAAAGACGAGGCGTACGAGTACGACTTCGGCATCAGGACCACGCTGAACTGCGCGGATCCGCACAAGCTCAAGAACACGGACACTTTGGAACCCGGTTCCGCACGTCGGCGACGTACCCAGCACGCGATCGAGACCGCACTCACCGACTTCGACTTCGACGCGGACAGCGCCGTCCTCAAGAGCATCACCGGCAAGGTGAAGGACGAACACGCGGACATCGTGAGGAACGCGACCGGCGCGAGCAACCTCAGGATCACCACACCCGTCCCGCCAGACGAGCTGACCAAACTCTGCGCCCGGCTGCTGGAGCTCTACGAAGACGACTCGTACCTGACCAGCTTCCCGGACGTTCAGAAGATCACGCCCGTCCGCGAGCCCGGTCAGATCACCGCCCTCAACGAGGCGCTCATGGCCGAGATCCACGCGCAAAGCGACAGCGTGCGCCTCGCGGTGCCCGACATGGTCGACTACGAGCACGACAACGACAGCCTGTACGCCGGCTTCAGCGAGGCGAGACGAAGCCTGCTCTACGCGGACGTGTCGATCGAGCACTACTACCAGCACCTGGCCGGAGCGAATCTCCGCGTGAACGATCTGACCGTCGAGCGGCTGAAAGCACAGCGGCTGCTGCTCATGAACGACCGTGGCGAGGTTCGGCGCAGCTACAGCATCTTCAAGTCACTTCTCTTCGACACGACGCTCGCGAAAGGCGGGGCGACCTACTACCTCAACGAGGGCAACTGGTACGAGGTCGACCGCTCGTACGTCGAGAGCCTGCAGAGCAGACTCGACCCGTACTGGTCGGACCTGCGGTTCTTGGACGACTGCCCCCATCACCTCGAGGGCGACTACAACGCCGCGGTGGGGACCAAAGCCGGCTTCGTCTGCCTCGACAAGACGAACGTGAGCCCAAAAGGACAGACCGGCATCGAGCCGTGTGACATCTACACCATCAACAACGGCCGCGCGACGCTGATCCACGTCAAGATCTCCACCGGGTCAAGCCTGCTGAGCCACCTGTTCAACCAGGGCGCCAACGCGGTCGAGCTGCTCAAGAGCGAGGACGACGCACCGGAACGCCTGATCTCCCGCATCAGGGAACGAGCCAACGACAAAAGCGACGTCGAGTCACTGGTGTCGGCTGTCCGAACCGGAAACTACGAGGTCGTCTTCGCGATCATCACCGGCAAGGACCCCACCAGGAAGTCGCTCAACCTGCCACTCTTCTCGCGCATCAGCCTGGCGCGCAACGTCAAGGCACTGGACCGCGTGATGAACGTTCCCGTCAGTTTCGGGTTCATCAAACACACAGCGCCGCCCAAGCCACCTAAGCCGAAAACCTGACAGTCGTCTGCCATGGTTCAACTGGCTGAGGTGATCAGCCCTCGGCCGCGAGCTGCCCACAGGCCGCCGCGATCTCCTGCCCACGAGTGTCACGCACGGTGCACTCGACACCCTGCTCACGGACCCGCCGCACGAACTCCCGCTCGACGGGCTTCGGCGACGCGTCCCACTTGCTGCCCGGAGTCGGGTTCAGCGGGATCAGGTTCACGTGCACGAGCTGCCCAAGATGCTTGCGCAGCTTCTTCCCGAGCAGATCCGCACGCCATCCCTGGTCGTTGATGTCCCGGATCAACGCGTACTCGATAGACACCCGCCGCCCGGTCTGGTCCGCGTACCCACGCGCGGCCTCCAACACCTCAGCGACGTCCCACCGCGTGTTCACCGGCACCAGGGTGTTGCGCAGCTCGTCGTCCGGCGTGTGCAACGACACCGCCAACCGAACCTGCAGCTTCTCCTCGGTCAGCTTCCGGATCGCCGGCACCAACCCCACCGTCGACACGGTGACCGTGCGCTGCGAGATGCCCAGCCCGTCCGGCGCGGGTGCCGTGATGCGGTGCACCGCCTCGATCACGCGCTTGTAGTTCGCGAGCGGCTCGCCCATGCCCATGAAGACGATGTTCGACAACCGGCCGGGGCCGCCCGGCAGCTCGCCGTCGCGCATCGCCGCGGCACCCAGCCGCACCTGGTCCACGATCTCCGCGGTCGACAGGTTGCGCTGCAGGCCGCCCTGGCCGGTCGCGCAGAACGGGCACGCCATGCCGCAGCCCGCCTGCGACGAGATGCACAGCGTCGCGCGGTCCGGGTAGCGCATCAGCACGGACTCGATGAGCGTGCCGTCGTGGGCGCGCAGCAGCGTCTTCGACGTCGTCCCCTCGTCACACGTGACCTTGCGCACGACCGAGAAGAGCGGCGGCATCAGGTCGGCCACGAGCTTGTCGCGCGAGTCGGCCGGGATGTCGGTCATCTCGGCCGGGTCGACGGTCAGGCGGCCGAAGTAGTGGTTCGACAGCTGCTTGGCGCGGAACGGCTTTTCACCGAGGGCCACAACGGCTTCGGCACGTTCAACAGGCGACAGGTCGACGAGGTGGCGCGGCGGCAGGCCGCGCTTGGGCGCGTCGAAGACAAGGGGGAGGGAGGTCATAGCACATCTAGTGTGCCACGAACTTCACCGACACATGACCGTTGCATCGCGATAGATTCCGATATATCGTTAGCGACATGATGATGAGACCACACCACAGAGAGCACCACCACAGGCATCGCCACGGGCCCTTCGGGGGCGGTGGCAGGGGCGGCCGCCAGAGGCGCGGCAACGTCCGGGCGGCGGTTCTGTCCTTGCTGGCAGAACGGCCGATGCACGGTTACGAGATCATTCAGGAGATCGCCAGGCGCACCGGCGGCGCGTGGAGCCCGAGCCCCGGCTCGGTCTACCCGACGCTGCAGATGCTCGCCGACGAAGGCCTCATCTCCTCGGCCGAGGAAGGAGGCAAGAAGCTGTTCACAGTCACCGATCACGGCAGGACGGAGCACACGGCCCCGCCCTGGCGCGACATCGACATCCAGCTCGACCCGGTCGACGGCGAGCTGCGGTCGGCGGTCCGGCTGCTCGGCAGCGCGATGGAGCAGATCTCCCACGCGGGCACGCCCGAGCAGAAGGCACGCGCCGTCGAGCTCTACAACGAGCTGCGGCGCAAGCTGTACGCCATCCTCGCCGAGGAGTGACCTACCACCGGTCGTGCACGTGCGGCCGGATCAGTTCGTCGTAAACAGCCGCGACCGCCTCGCCGTCCACCGGCTCCAGGGCTGCCGCACCCGAGTTCGCCGCGGCCTGGGAAACGTTGCGCGCACCGGGAATCACGACCGTGACCCCGGGCTGGTCGACGATCCACCTGAGCGCGAACTGCGCCATCGTCGCACCCTCCGGCACCAGCGGCCGGAGCCGTTCAACGGCCTCCAGCCCGACCTCGTACGGGACCCCGGAGAAGGTCTCGCCGACGTCGAACGCCTCACCGTTGCGGTTGTAGTTGCGGTGATCGTCCGCGCCGAAAGTCGTTGCCTTGTCGTACTTCCCGGTCAACAGACCGGATGCGAGCGGCACCCGCGCGATGATCGCCACCCCGGCCTCGGCAGCCGCGGGCAGCACCTCCTCGAGGGGCTTGAGCCGGAACGCGTTCAGGATGATCTGCACGCTGGCCACGTGCGGACGCCTGATCGCCGCCAGCGCCTCCTCCACCTTCTCCACCGACACGCCGTAGGCAGCAATCCGTTGCTGCTCAACCATTTCGTCCAAGGTGTCGAACACCTCGTCCCGGCTGTAGACCGGCGTGGGCGGACAGTGCAGCTGCACGAGGTCCAACGTGTCGACACCCAGATTGCGGCGGCTCCGGTCGTTCCACGCGAGGAAGTTCTCCCGGTTGTACCCCTCCGTGGTCTGCGCCGGCAGCCGCCGCCCCATCTTCGTGGCGACGAACACGTCGTCCTCACGCTCCTTGAGGAACTTCCCGACGAGCGTCTCACTGCGACCGTCGCCGTAGACGTCCGCGGTGTCGAGGAAGTCGACACCCGTGTCGGCGGCGGCGTGCAGCAGCGCGAGCGCCTCGCTCTCGTCCACCTCGCCCCAGTCCGCACCGAGCTGCCAGCAGCCCAGCCCCACGACGCCGACCTGGCGGTTCAACCTGCCTGCGATTCGCTTCTCCACGAACCAGAGCCTAGTCCCGATTCACACGATCAACCCTTTGGGCTTGCGCCGCACGTGCAACCGGTACCCGACGGGAAAGCTCAGCCCGTCAACGGAAGCAATGGCCCGTTCTGCCACCTTCTCCGAGAACTCGATGCGCAGCACGGATTCCAGGTCCGCTCGGCTGGCGAACCGCCACTCCGCCGTGACTCGGGTGAGCGAAAACCCGTTGTCCGCGAAGAACTTTTCCACCGCCGCCGGGTCGTAACGCGGTTCGTCGGCACACAACCACGGCCCGTACAGCGAAGCCGCCCCGTCGAGATCAACGATCGCCAGCGCGCCGCCCGGCCGCAGCACGCGGTCCGCCTCGCGCAGGCCCGGTTCACAGCCCGGCCCGAAGAAGTAGGCGGTGCGGGCGTGCACGAGGTCTGCGGAGGCGTCGTCGAGCGGCAGCCGTTGTGCGGGACCGGAAATGACGCGAACGTTCGACAACGAAGCCGTGCGGTTCTTGGCGCGCACGACGAGCGGCGGGTGCGGTTCGACGCCGGTGACGGACTTCGCGGTGCGCGCGAAGATCGGCAGGTGGAAGCCGTCGCCACAACCGATGTCCACAACGTCCAGATCGCTAAACGGACATTCTTCGCTTAACGCCGCCCAAATCGCGCCGTGGACGTCCTGCGCGCGGTTCTCGACCTCGTAGATGTCGGGCCAGTGCCAGATGTTCGGGCTGGGCACGACGTCGACTGGGCGCACCGCGTTCAACGCCGCCCGCACGAATCCCCTCACGAAGACACTGTAGGGCCTCGATTTGCCCGTGACCGTTCGAATTCGTCCAACTACGGCGTAGCGTGACCGCATCTTCCCCCTGCAGGAGGCGGCAGTGTCGATCGCACCCAACACGCCCCAGCTCGCACCGTTGCTCGCAGGAAGTCCGTGCTGGGTCGAGCGCACCGTCGACGACCTCAAGGGCGCGATCGAGTTCTACACCGGCCTGTTCGGCTGGCACTACGCCGACGACGCCGGCTACACCGTGGCGATGGTCGACGGCATCCCCGTCGCCGGACTACCGCAGGGCGAACCGGAAGCGTGGCGGTTGTACCTGGTCACGCCACACGCGCGGGCCACCGCGGAGAAGGCTTTCCACCTCGGCGGGTCGGTGCTGCGCAACCCCGAGGACGGCGCCGACCACACGCAGACCACCCTGATCAGCGACCCGACCGGGGCCGTCGTCGGGTTCCGGCACGTGCCGCCGGACTGGCGGTTCGGGACGGGCGGGCACGGCGCGTACGCGTGGGCCGAGCTGAACACCCGCGACGGCGCGGCGTCCGACGAGTTCTTCGGTGAGCTGTGCCACTACGACATCACGCAGATCGGCGACGGGCACCGGCTGGACTACGCGTCGTGGTCCGTCGAGGGCACCGAGGTGATCGGGCGGCAGAAGATGGGGCGCGAGTTCCCGTACGCCGAACGGTCGCACTGGATGGTCTACTTCAACGCCGCGCCGGAGATCGGCACGGACTCGGTGGCGTACCGGGTGCTGGAACTCGGCGGACGGGTGACCGTCGAGCCCTACGACACCCCGTTCGGACGCATCACCGTCGTCGAGGACCACGCGGGAATGGCGTTCTCGGTGATCGACCAGTCCCGCGTGATCGAGGCCGAACCGCGCATCGAGGCGGACGACCCGTACGACGACTAACGCGGCCAGTCGGTGGGGATGCAGCTGGGTAGCCGGTCGCTCGGGTAGAAACCGCTGTACCCCATGACAGTGTTCGGTTCTGGTTCCGCGAGCACCCAGGTAGTACCCGGCGGGAAGCGGTCCGGCCTGATCTTGACCCGGAGCTCCAGCGTAGAACCGGGAGCGGTGCCGGAGACCTGGAACAGGAACTGGATCGGGTCGTTCTCCATGTCCTGCAAGAGGACCGGCTCGCGAGAAACCTTGGGCGGGATGTCCGGGCAGCCGTCCCGCCGCGGCACCGCGATCACCGGGATCCCCCGCTCCCGGAGCGCGGCCGCGGCCGCGTAGACCTGCTCCACCTCCTTGATGGTCAGTGTCACGGAGCCGTCCGGGTTGTCGACCACGCCGTACGCGGGTGGAGTGCCGCCGAAGTAGGAAGGTGCGACCACCGCGCCGGTTCCCAACACTGCAGCAACTGCTGCTGCAGCCATCCAACGACCGGCATTCCTGCGTCGGTGCGTGACAACGTTCTTCACCAGCGCAGGGCCGTGGTCGCGTTCCAACTGGACCCAGAGGTTGTCCTCAAACTTGCTCATCAGCTCGTGCCTCCTGTTCGTCGTCGACGACCGCGCGGAGACGTGCCATGGCGCGATACAGCCGGGTGCGCATCGCTCCCTTGGGCACGCCGAGCGCTTCGGCCGCTTCCTTGGGCGCGAGACCACTGAGGTGGACGAGCTCGACGGCTTCCCGTTCGAGCTCCGGCAACTCCGCGAGCCGTTCCAGGAGCGCGCGACCGGGCCGTTCGGCGTCGATGCGGGCCTCCAGCTCGGCCAGTTCGTCGCGGCCCAGCTCACGCCGGCCACCCGCCTTGAGCACCAGAACACGGTTGCGCGCCTTGGTTTCGAGGTGCGCGGCGAACGTGTGCCTGGCGATGCCGAAGAGCCAGCTCGTGGGCGAGCCTCTGGAGGCGTTGAAGGTGTGGAACGACGTCATCGCACGGACGAAGGTGTCCGCGGTCAGGTCGGCCACGACCTGCGGTTCTGTGCAACGGCGCGCGAAGAACCGGGTGATCGCGCCGACGTGGTCGCGGTAGATCCGCTCGAACGCCGCCAGTGCCTCGTGGTCTCTCACAACCACTACTTGCGGCGTAGCGCGGAAACCGTCACACGAACAGGTGTAGCAGCAGCCACGAGGCGACGGCAGACGGCAGGAGCGAGTCCATGCGGTCCATGATCCCGCCGTGGCCGGGCAGCAGCGTGCCCATGTCCTTGATGCCGAGGTCGCGCTTGATCAGCGACTCGACCAGGTCGCCCGCCGTGGCCGTGACGACGAGTGCGGCGCCGAACAGCACGCCGTGCCACCACTGGCCGTCCAGCAGCGTGGTGACCGTGATCGCGCCACCGACCATGCCGGCGATCAGCGAACCTGCGAAGCCCTCCCAGGACTTCTTCGGGCTGATCGTCGGCGCCATCGGGTGCTTGCCGAGGAAGACACCGGCCGCGTAGCCGCCGACGTCGGACAGCACCACGCCGATGAGGAACGCGAACGCGCGGCCCGCACCGTCCTCGGGGACGACGAGCATGGCCGCGAACGCCGCCATCAGCGGCACGTACGCGACCGTGAACACGGAAGCGCTGAGGTCGCGCAGATAGCCGTCGGAACCGGCGCGGAACCGCCAGGCCATGCACACCAGGATGGTGATCACGAACGCCGTCGTGATGCCCGCGCGTTCCCACGGCCAGGACAACCAGATGATCGCCTGGCCACCGATCAACGCGGGCCACAACGCGACGTTGTAGTCCTTCTTCTTCAGCTCGGTCGCGAGTTCCCACGTCGCCACCGCCGCGGCTGCCGCGACGATGGCGATGAAGGTCTGCCGCACGGTCAGCAGCGACACGATGATCACGGCGCCGAGCCCGACGCCGACCAGGATCGCCGCGCGCAGGTCACGTCCCGCGCGCGACGGCTTCGACGCGGGCACCTCCGCGGGTCCGCCTGCCACCTGTGCTCCCATCACGACCTCCGCCCGGCCAGGGCAATCACGCCTGCGGCGCGACTCGGCCGGGCGAAACCATCAGGAACATCAGACTTCGAGAAGCTCGGCTTCCTTGTGCTTCACGAGCTCGTCGACCTGCGCGGTGTACTTGTGGGTCAGAGCGTCGAGCTCCTTCTCACCACGCGCGCCGTCGTCCTCGCCGACCTCGCCGTCCTTGACGAGGCGGTCGATCTCTTCCTTCGCCTTGCGGCGGACACCCCGGACGGAGACGCGCGCGTCCTCGCCCTTCTGCTTCGCGACCTTCACCATCTCCCGGCGGCGCTCCTCGGAGAGCTGCGGGATGACGACGCGGATGATGTTGCCGTCGTTGCCGGGGTTGACGCCCAGGTCGGAGTCGCGGATCGCCTTCTCGATGGCGTTCAGCTGGCTCGCGTCGTACGGCTTGACGACCGCCATGCGCGCCTCGGGAACCGAGATGCTCGCCATCTGGTTCAGCGGCGTCGGCGCTCCGTAGTAGTCGACGTGGATGCGGTTGAACATCGAGGGAGTCGCACGACCGGTCCGAACGGAGGCGAGGTTCTCCTTCGCCACCGAAACCGCCTTTTCCATCTTCTCCTCGGCGTCGAGGAGGGTCTCGTCGATCACGACTGCTCCTTGCTCTGCGTGTGCTTCTTCCCGGTTCCGGTCAGATCCCAGCAGGTCTAGAAGGCCGGGCGGCCACCGGGGGTGCTGACCAGAGTTCCGATCTTCTCACCACGCACCGCGCGCGCGATGTTCCCCTCGGTGAGGAGGTTGAAGACGAGGATCGGCATGTTGTTGTCCATGCAGAGGCTGAAGGCCGTGGCATCGGCGACGTTGAGGCCGCGCTCCAGCACCTCGCGGTGGGTGATGTTGTCGAACATCAACGCGTCGGGGTCGATCTTGGGGTCGGCCGTGTAGACGCCGTCGACGGCCTTGGCCATCAGGACGATCTCGCAGCCGATCTCCAACGCGCGCTGGGCGGCGGTCGTGTCGGTGGAGAAGTACGGCAGGCCGGCGCCGCCACCGAAGATCACGACGCGCTCCTTCTCGAGGTGGCGCATCGCCCGGCGGGGGATGTAGGACTCGGCGACCTGCGTCATCTGGATGGAGGTCTGCACGCGCGTGTCGATGCCGTGCTCCCGCTCGAGGAAGTCCTGCAGCGCCAGGCAGTTCATGACCGTGCCGAGCATGCCCATGTAGTCGGCACGCGAGCGGTCCATGCCGCGTTGCTGCAGCTCCGACCCGCGGAAGAAGTTGCCACCACCGATCACGACGGCCACCTGCACGCCGGACTTGTGGACGGCCGCGATCTGCCGGGCGACTGTCTGGACCACGTCGGGATCAACGCCGACGCCACCGCCGCCGAACATCTCGCCACCGAGCTTGAGCATCACCCGGTTGTAGCCGTGGCTACCTTCTTCGCTCACAGGTCCTCTCCTCGCGCCTTTGGGAGCAGTCGTGGTCCGAACATGCTGAGGGCGGGGTCGCCGTTGTGCCGCAACCCCGCCCTCACCGCAATCAGCTCTGGCCGACCTCGAACCGGGCGAAACGGGTGACCGTCACGCCGGCCTCGTCCAGCAGGGCCTTGACCGTCTTCTTGCTGTCCGTCACGGAAGCCTGCTCCAGGAGCACGACGTCCTTGAAGAAGCCGTTGACGCGACCCTCGACGATCTTGGGGAGCGCGCCCTCGGGCTTGCCCTCCTCGCGAGCGGTCTCCTCGGCGATGCGGCGCTCGTTCGCGACGAGCTCCTCCGGGACGTCGTCACGGGTGACGAACTTCGGACGCATCGCGGCGATCTGCATCGCGGCGCCCTTGGCGGCCTCGGCGTTGTCACCGGTGTACTCGACCAGCACGCCGACGGCGGGCGGCAGGTCAGCGGCGCGCTTGTGCAGGTAGACCGAGACGGTGCCGTCGTAGTCGACGGCCTTCGCCAGCTCCAGCTTCTCGCCGATCTTGGCGGAGAACTCCTGGACCAGCGCGTCCACGGTCTTGCCGTCGACCTCGACGGCCTTGAGGGCCTCGACGTCGGCGACCTTGTTGGCCTTGGCGAGCGCGACGATGTCGTCGGCCAGGGCGATGAAGTCGGCGTTCTTGGCCACGAAGTCGGTCTCGCAGCGCAGCTCGACCATCGCGCCGTCCTTGACGGCGACGAGGCCGTTGGACGTGGTGCGCTCGGCGCGCTTGCCGACGTCCTTGGCGCCCTTGATGCGCAGGATCTCGACGGCCTTGTCGAAGTCGCCGTCAGCCTCGTCCAGCGCCTTCTTGCAGTCCATCATGCCGGCGGCGGTCAGCTCGCGGAGCTTCTTGACGTCCGCGGTGGTGTAGTTCGCCATCGTGTTCCTTCTGCGATGTACGCGCTTGAGTCACGCGGCGCCCGCTGGTGTGCGGGCGCCGCGTGGGGGAGATCAGGACTGGACGGGCTGCTCGGCCGGGGCCTCGGCCGTGGTGTTGGTCAGGAGCTCCTGCTCCCACTCCGCCAGCGGCTCGTCAGCGGCGACCTCGGGCTTGTCCTGGCCCTCGGCGGCGTCGCGGCGGGCACCGGAGCGCTGCATGAGACCGGCGGCGGCGGCCTCGGCCACGACCTTGGTCAGCAGGGCGGCGGAACGGATCGCGTCGTCGTTGCCCGGAATCGGGTAGTCGACCTCGTCCGGGTCGCAGTTCGTGTCGAGGATCGCCACGATCGGGATGTTCAGCTTGCGAGCCTCACCGACCGCGATGTGCTCCTTCTTGGTGTCCACGATCCACACGGCGCTGGGCACCTTGGACATGTCGCGGATACCGCCGAGCGTGCGCTCCAGCTTGTCCTTCTCGCGGTTCATCATCAGGATTTCCTTCTTGGTGAAACCCTGGAAGCCGCCGGTCTGCTCCATCGACTCCAGCTCCTTGAGCCGCTGAAGCCTCTTGTGGACCGTCGAGAAGTTGGTGAGCATGCCGCCCAGCCAGCGCTGGTTCACGTAGGGCATGCCGACGCGGAGCGCCTCGTTGGCGATGGCCTCCTGCGCCTGCTTCTTGGTGCCGATGAACAGGATCGACCCGCCGTGCGCGACCGTCTCCTTGACGAACTCGAAAGCCCTGTCAATGTAGGTCAGCGTCTGCTGCAGGTCGATGATGTAGATGCCGTTGCGCTCGGTGAAGATGTAGCGCTTCATCTTCGGGTTCCAGCGCCGCGTCTGGTGCCCGAAGTGCACGCCGCTGTCGAGCAGCTGCTTCATGGTTACGACGGCCATGGCCGGTTCGCACCTCATCTGTAGGACGCTTTGGGGGCGTCGTTCGGTTGACGCTCCGAGCCGGTGGCCCGAAGCCCTGGTGCCTATGCCGCCGCCCGCACCCGCGGAGGACTTCTCCACCGTCAGGACCGTCAGACGTCGTGACTCGACCTGGCTGGGATCAGCTGGTCGGATCTGCGTTGGCACGCGAAGTCGCCCCGCGATAGACGGGACGCGCCCAAAAGTCTACCCCCCACCCCCGACAAACCCCGAATCGCCCTCGCCCCACGCCCGGCAGTTGTCCACAACCGGCGAGTAATCCACAGCTCCACCATCACCGCTGGTCCCCGGGGTACCCCTTACCCGACCGTATGACCCATGCCCCTCCTCCCCACAGCCCTGCTGCTCACAACCCTGCTGGCTCCCTCACCCGCCCGCTTCTCCTGGCCGCTGCCGCCTCCGCACCCGGTAGTGCGCGCGTTCCAGGCCCCGGCCTCCCCGTTCGGTCCAGGCCATCGCGGCGTGGACCTGTCAGCAGCCGCCGGCACCACAGTCCTGGCCGCCCGCGACGGCGTGGTCGTCTACGCAGGCGCCGTAGCCGCTCGCACGCTGGTGTCCGTCCAGCACAGCAACGGCCTGCGAACGACCTACGAACCAGTGACACCCACCGTCACGCCCGGCCACGCCGTACGCCGCGGCGAAGTGCTCGGCCACCTCCAACCGGGCCACTGCCCCTCCCCGTGCCTGCACTGGGGCGTCCGCCGAGGCCACGAGTACCTCGACCCGCTACGCCTCGTCTCGTGGGGCCGAGTCCGCCTGCTACCGCTGCCCTCCACAGCACCCTCACGCGGCGGCTAGCCACCCGCCCCAGCGCCGTCTCGCGGGCAACTAGCCACCCATCCCTGCGCGCCGTCTCGCGGCCAGTGCCCAACCGTCTCTGCGCCGTCTCGCGGCCAGTAGCCACCCATCCCTGCGCCGCCTCGCGGCGGCTAACCACCGGTTCCTCCGCTGCGCCGCCCAGCAGCGGCTAGCGACGAACTCTTCTCCTGTGCCGTCTCCCAGCGGCCAGCGACCCACACCCCAGCTAGGTCGACCTCCCAGCGGCCAGCGACCCACACCTCCGCCGGACCCGCCTCCAGCGCCCCACACCTCCGCTAGGCCCGCCTCGCAGCAACCAGCGCCCCACACTCCCGTTGCGCCGCCTCACCGCAGCCAGCGGCTCACACACCCGCTGCGCCGCCTCACCGCGGCCAGCCATTCACACCTCCGCTGCGCCGGCGGACTTCCGGCCCGCCCGCAGCGGCTCGATCGGGCGTCCTTCCCGCCGCTCCCCTCACGGCGGTTGACGGCGACGCGTCCCCGTTGCGCGTCGCGGGCGCCCGACAGGCGCCGGGAGGCGGTAGTGCCCGCCAGCCACCGCCTCCCGGCCCACCTGTCCCCAGCCGACCCCCAGCCGACCCCCAGCCCACCTGACCTCAGCCGACCGCCGCACTACCCCTGCTGACCACCAGCGGCCGCGTCCTGCCCTTCCAGCCCACGACCTCCCGGCCCACCTGTCCTCAGCCGACCGCGACCACGCCCGCAGTTTCCCGACGAGCGACCTGGTTCCCGCCCAGCCCGCGCGCCAACGGCCGCCTGCTGCCTCTCCGGCCGCCTCGCCGCCCACATCCATCCCGGAGTCGGTGATTCGTCGGCACGGGCAGGCGGCGTCCTTGAAGCAGCTCCGACACCCCACGCCCCGCCCTCCAGCCGCCCACGCCCATCCCAGAGTCACTGACTCGACGACACGAGCACGCGCGGCGTCCTTGAAGCAGCTCCAACACCCACGCCCCGCCCTGCCGACCGCCCACGTCCACCCCCGAATCGCTGACCCAACGGCACGGGCACGCGATGTGCTTGGAGCGGCCCCAACACCCCACTTCCCTGGCTCCCGCCGTCCACATCCATCCCGGAGTCGGCGACTCGACAGGACGGGTACGCGGCGTGCTTGGAGCGGCTCCAACACCCACCCGTTCGAGTGAATTAGCCCTGGCAAGCGACGGAAAGAGGTTTGACGGCCATGTTCCGGAGGCTCGACGGCCTCGGCAGCGCACCGCGGCGGCGTGGCGGTGCGGGCGTGCGGCAGCCCGGCGCTCGCCGGGTTGCGGGTGAGGGAGGAGGCGCGGTCAGGCCTCGGACTGCTCGTTGAGCTTGGTGCGCAGGCGCAGGACGGCGCGGGTGTGCAGCTGGCAGACCCTGGACTCGGTGACGCCGAGGACCTTGCCGATCTCGGCGAGGGTCAGGTTCTCGAAGTAGTAGAGGGTCACGACCACACGGTCGCGTTCTGCCAGCTGGGCTATCGCGTCGGCCAGCTGACGGCGGCTGTCCTGGTCGACGAGTGATGCCACCGGGTCTTCGGCGGCGTCGTCGGGCAGCGACTCGGCCAGGGAGGAGCCGCCCTTGTTCGGGGCGATCAGCTCGTCCAGGGCTACGACGCTGGTGAGCTGGAGCTGGCCGTAGAGCTCGCGGAGCTCGGCCAGGCCGATCTTGAGCTCTGCGGCGAGCTCGCGGTCGGTGGGCGTGCGCTGCAGCTTGGCGCCGAGGCGTTCCAGGGCTCGCTCGACGTCGCGGGCGCGGCTGCGGACCGAGCGCGGCACCCAGTCCTGAGAGCGCAGGTCGTCGAGGATCGCGCCGCGGATGCGCTGCATGGCGTAGGTCTCGAACTTGAGGCCGCGTTCCGGCTCGAACTTCTCGATCGCGTCGACCAGGCCGAAGATGCCGGACTGGATCAGGTCGGCCACGTCCACGTGGGCGGGCAGGCCCGTGCCGACGCGGCCGGCGACGTACTTGACCAGCGGTGCGTAGTGCAGCACCAGGCGGTCGCGCTGGCCCTGGTCGTGGGACTCGCCGTAGCTGCGCCACAACGCGACGATGCCGGCCTCGACGTCGTCACCGGACCTGGCGTCCGCGCGCGTCACCGCGGCCTGGACGGCAGTCGGAACGGCCGCGGGCGTGCCGTTGACATGCGTGTCCACACCGGGCTCGGAGGTCGACCCGGTGCTCGCCTCGGCGTGCGGCGCGCCGTTCTGACGGTGCCCGTTGCTCGCCTGCTTCGAAGCTGGTGCGGGCACGACGGGATCAGGGGGCACGGTCGCCGTACGCGATCCTCCCCCTGCGGCGTCAGGAACGGGGGTGGGTTCGGTCATGGATCGCCTTCAGCCGTTCGACAGTGACGTGTGTGTAAAGCTGAGTCGTTGCGAGCGTAGCGTGACCAAGCAGTTCTTGGACGGTGCGCAGGTCCGCTCCTCCTTCCAGCAAATGGGTCGCAGCGGAGTGGCGCAACCCGTGCGGCCCGATGTCCGGCGCATCCGGTACCACGGCGACGACCTCGTGCACCAGCCTGCGAACGGCCCGCTGGTTCAGCCGGCCGCCACGGGCACCGAGGAACAGCGCCGCTGGCGAATCCGGTGCTACCAGGGCGTTTCGCCCCTCGTCCAGCCACCGCCGCAGCGCTCGCTCGGCCGGCACGCCGAACGGCGTGCTGCGCTCGCGTCCACCTTTGCCCAGAACTCGAATCACCCTTAGGGAGTAGTCCACGTCGTCGAGATCAAGACCACAGAGTTCGGCCACGCGGATACCTGTGGCGTACAGCAACTCCACCACGGCCTGATCACGCAGCGCAACCGGATCGCCCTGGGACGCGCCAGAGGATACGGCGTCCATCGCGTCCTTCGCCTGGTCCGCGCGCAACACGGACGGCAACGTCCGGTGCGGTCGCGGAGCAGCCAGCCGCGGCCCCGGATCTGCGGCCAAATGGCTCGCACGGTGCGCCCAAGCGGTGAACGTGCGCGCAGCCGCAGCCCTTCTCGCAAGTGTTGTGCGACTGGCACCTGCGGTGCGTTGCGCGGCAAGCCACGACCGCAAACTCGTCAGGTCGATACCGCTCACGTCGGCGTTTTCCGGGTTATTCCCCGCGACATGTCCAAGTAGCGCAACCGCATCTCCGATGTAAGCGCGCACGGTGTGCGGAGAGAGATCGCGCTCCAACTTCAGGTGCCGTTCGTACTGCCGCAACACGTCTTCAACGCACGCCGGCAGTTTTTCGCGCAGGCGAACGAGATCGACACGGCGTGTCCGACCATGCGGCGGCGGGGACATAGGCCAAGACGCTGCGCCAGTCGGGGCGTTTGGTCAAGTATCGCCACACCCTCGCGCCAGTTGAGAGCGCTCTCATGATCGCAAACGCGATAACGTTTCAACTCCCTGTGACGACCAGGGGTTTGGTGGCACGCACAGATCACCTTTCGGAGTAGCGATGGCAGCCAGCACCACCGTCCGAACAGCCGATGAGTTGGCCCGCCGGGTCGTGCGGAAGATCGCTCCCGAGGAGCTTCCTTCGTTCGACATCGTCGCAGCTCCCTACCTGGAGAGCCCCGAACCGGCCGAGCGCAGGCTGCGCCAGGCCCACGACGACCCGCTGGGCTTCGGCCTGGGCGACATCATCGCGATGGCCACCCCCGTGATCGCCCTCGTGTCCGGCAGCGTGATCACCGCGGTCTCCGACAGCCTGGGCAAGGCGGTGCACGACAGCACCGCGGGGGCCGTGCGCAAGGCGTGGCGCAAGATCCGCCGCAAGCCCCAGGAACCGCTCGAACTGCCCTCGACGCCGCTCACCAGGGAACAACTGGCCGAAGTGCGCCAGATCGCCCTGGAACGCGCGCTCTCCCTCGGCATGAAGCAGCAGAAGGCCGAAGCGCTCGCCGACGCGGTGGTCGCCGCCCTCGTGCTGCGCGACAACAACCCGGACACCGACGACGACATCAGACGCGAGGCCGGTGACACACCCAGATGACGGAAGCGAAGCCGCAGGTCAACCCCAGGGCACTACCGTCCGAGATGATCCTCCTGCTTCTCCTCCTCGCAGCGGCGGTGCTGCTGAACGCCTTCTTTCTCGCGAACTGGCTGGCCACGCTCGAAGGCGGCGGTTTCCTGAACCTGGTGCCGAAGCTGCAGATGCTCCTCGCGCCAGGCCTCGTCGCGTACTTCGTCATCACGCGGGTGCGCACCCGCGGCTCGGTACCACTCGCCACCACCGGGCTGCGCGACGCCAGCAAGGCGGTCACCGATCTCATCCTCGAGGTGCACCCACCACGCCGCACCGACATCCGGCTCGGCAAACACCTCGGCGCTCGCGCCTACGTCACCGGCATGCCGGCCAAACCTGTCATCGCGCTCGGCCCGGAACTGCTCGCCCTGCACGCAATGCCTGGCGAGCGCAGGGCCGTGTTCGACGCCGTGGTGCGCCACGAACTCGCCCACGTGCACGCGGGTGACCTGTGGTGGTACCAACTCGCCACGGTCTTGCGCGCGTGCAACGTCACCACAGGGCTCTTCGCGCTGTTCATCCTGTGGCTCGATCTCTCGGTCGACAAGAGCACGCCCGCCGTCTTCGCCGTGAGCACGCTTCGCCTGGTCGCCCTGGTACTTCTCGCCGAGCTGATCGCGCGCGCGTTCCTGCGCGCCCGTGAGCACGCCGCCGACCTGCACGCCGCCCAGTTCGGAGTGGAAGGCCTGTTGGCGGCCGTCCGGTCCCACGAGACCGAGCAGACCCGCTCGGTCGTGCGCGCCTGGCTGCGCCGCCATCCCGGGTCGGACGAACGTTCCCAGGCACTCACGAATCCCGTGCGACTGCTGGCCTCACCTATCGGTCAGGTCTTCCTCGGCGCCACGGCAGCGGGCATCGGTCTGGTGACGTTGCAGGACCTCCTTCTCAGCGGCGGCCCTGGCGACAGGTCGACCCCGGTCATCACAGCCGTGCTGATCGGCATTCCACTGACCCTGTTCACGGCGTTCGGACTGTGGCGCGGCACCTGGCAGGAAGACCGCAACCGCTTGCGCCCACTGCTGACCGCGGCCGCGTTGTTCGGCGGGCTGGTGATCGGTAGCCACCTGCCGCTCTACACCCGCATCTTCAACGAGTCCCCGATCGGCATCCCGATCACGCCGTCCACGCTCCTCGCACTCGCCCTGGGCAGCGCCGGCCTGTGCTGGTGGCTCGACGCGTTGGGCACCTCGTGGCGCCACACCGACCCGACCGCGGACCGCGTACCGACGTTCCTGAAGTACGCCGTGCCGTCGGCCGCCCTGGTCGGCGGCTGGCTGTTCGCCGTGCTCTGGACCTGGTCAGCCCGCCTGCGCGGCGTCTACCTCGCCTGCCCGACCGAGGAAGCCCAGGGCGTTCCGATCTGCCAGTCGTCGACCCAGCAGTCCGACATCGCCCTCGCCGTCGCCAAGGACTTCGGCTTCACCTTCTGGTCGATCGTCACGGTGCTGACGGTCGCGGCAACCCTCGCCATCCCGCACCACCTCCGCACCCGAACGCTCCGGCCGGCAGCGCTCACGGCGGTGGCGGCACTTGTGGTGCTGGCAGGACTGTGGACAACCGGCTCGTCCGCGCCACGCGATCGAGCCCGCGCCGAGTTCCGTCCGGTGCTGGACACCTCCTCTCCTGAAGCACTGGGAATCGCGAAGCGAGAACGACAGAGCACCAACCGCACCACACAACAGGAAGCCCTGGCAGCACACGACTGCACGGAACCAGACCCGTTGCGCGGCAAGGCAGACCCAGCTCTTCCGCTGGTGACGTGCGCCGCCGACGCCAGCGAGAAGTTCGTACTGGCCCCAACCGTCATGTCCACAGTGGACATCGCCGACGCCGAGGCTTCCCGAACCGCGACGGGCTACGCGATCCGGATCGAGCTCACCGCCGAGGGCCGGCAACGCTGGGAAGACCTCACCAAGGCGAACGTGGGCAAGCGAATCGCGTTCCTGGTCAACGACGAACTGCTCACGGCCCCCGAGATCATGCAACCCCTGACCGGCAAGTCGATAGAGCTACCGGCACCGTTCACCAGCCTCGACCAGGCGGAGGCGGTCGCGGAGTCCATCCGAGGCACCTGATCACCGCACCTCCAGCCGCTGCCAGCCCTCGTCGACCGCCAAAGCGAGCCCAGCCAGCTCCAACTCGGGCAACAACGCCCGCACCCGCTCCAACGGCACCCCGGACTCGACCGACACGACCTCGTCACTGACCCCGCACCGCAGGCCCAACGCCTCGTAGACCCGCATGGCCTCCCCCTGCGGCGCCCCGAGCGCGCTCTCCTTCTCGGCCGGCTCGGTGGCGAGGTCGTCGCCGAACCGCCCGACCGACTCCACGATCTCGGCCACCGAACTGACCGAAACCGCCTGCCCGTCCCGCAACAACTCGTGACACCCGACCGAACTGACCGACGTCACCGGCCCAGGCACCACCATCAACTGCCGCCCCAAGGCCAACGTGATCGCGGCCGTGTTCTTGGCCCCACTGCGCCGCCCGGCTTCCACAACAACAGTGCCCATCCCCAACGCCGCGATGAGCCGGTTGCGAGTGAGAAACCGATGCCGTGCCGGCGTGCCCTGGGGCGGATATTCGCTGACTACCAACCCTTCCCGCGCGATCTTGCCCAGCAACCCCTGGTGGCCGGCGGGATAGGCGATGTCGGCCCCACAGGCCAAAACCGCGATCGTCAAGCCGCCGGCCCCGAGCGCACCCCGGTGAGCAGCGCCGTCAATCCCATACGCCGCACCGGAAACGACAGTCACCCCAGCCGCCGCAAGCCCATACGCGAACTCAGCCGCAACGTGCTCGCCGTACCCGCTGGCGGCCCGGGACCCCACGATCGCCACCGCCTTCTCCGTGACCTCAGCCAGGTCGTGCGGCCCACGCACCCACAGCGCCAACGGCTCACAACCACCGCACCGCCGCCCGTGCTGGTCCAGCGCGACGAACGGCCACCGCGGCCACTCGTCGTCCTCCGGAATCACCAACCGCCCACCGCGCTGCGCAATCAGCGCGAGGTCTTCCTCAGCCCGCTCCGTCGCTCGCCGCGCCGAGGTCTGGCTCGCAACGTCGTTCGAGACCTCGCCTGTGCGCACGAGTTCCGCCGCCTGCACGGGCCCGAGCTGTGCGACCAGGCCCGCGAGCGCGAACGGGTAGGGCTCCGCGACTCGGGACAGGTACGCCCTGGCCAGGCGTACCTCGTCCGTTGGGGCGGCGGTCATCGGAACCACCACCAGGGCAGCCATCGGTGCCAGGGATTGGGCGGCCACGCGTTCGGAGGGCTGATTCCTGGCGACGGTCGGCGGACTGTGCAGGGCAGGCGGAGCAGCGCCGGAACCGTTGCGGCTGCGGCGAAGTCGGGGATGAGGAGTGGGGTCATGGTTGGCTCCTGAGGGTGGGGTTGAGGTGAGCGGGGCGCCCGCTGGGGATTTGGCGGGCGGCCCGCTCGGTGGCCGTTCACGGAGGTGGGAGTGGGGCCTCCGCGAACGGCGGTTCTGGGACGGCCGGGATTGGCCGTCGAAGGTGTCGCGGGTGGGCGGACACCGAAATTTCGCCGGGTGGGCCGGGGGCTGCCGGTGCGGACGTTGTCTGTCGGGTGAGCGGGCACCCGCGGGGGTGTGGCGGGTGCCCGCTCGGTGCGCCGGACGCGGAGCCGGGGCTCGAACGCTCTGCGTCCGGCGGTCTGGGGGCGGCTGTCGGCGATTTCGCGTGAGCTGCCGAGGGGGTAGCGGTGGTGGGGCCGGGCGTGGAGGAGGGGGTGGGCTCCGTGCCCGGCTGTTTGTGGGCGGTCTGGTTCTGCCGCGATGGGATGTGGCCATCGCCAGCGCCAACTGGGACCGCGGGGTCTGCGGCGACGGGGCTTAGGTGCTCCGTGCCCGGTTGGTTGCAGGCAGACGAGGCCGGCTGCAGTGGCAGGGCTTGGTGGTGAGCGGGTGCGGGGGCCGGGCGCGGAGGAGGGGGGCGGGCTCCTTGTCTGGCTGCTTGTGGGTCGCTGCCAGTGATTTCACGTGAGCAGCAGCGAGGGGTCGCGGGTGGTGGGGACGGGTGTGGAGGAGGGCTGGGCTCCACACCTGGCTGCTTGTGGGCGGCCTGGTTCTGCCGCGGTGGGGTGTAGGTCATCGCTGACTCCAACCAGGACCGCGAAGGTCTGCTGCGACGTCGGGCTGCGCGAACGTCTGCGGGGTAAGCGGGCGGCTCGCTCGATGTGGATTGGGCTGGGGGCCGGGCGCGGAGGAGGGGGTGGGCTCCGCGCCCGGCTGCTTGTGGGCTGCCGAGATCGGCTGCTGTGGTGGGGCTTGGGGTGGCTTGGCTTGGCGGTGGGCTTAGGTGCGCGGGCTTGGGACGGCTTGGCGGTAGGGCTTGGGTGCGCGGGGTTGGGGTGGGGCCTGGAGCGCGGGATGGGGTGGTTAGGGGGTTCGGCGTTCTCGGAATTGGAGGGCGGCTGCTACGTGGTCGGGGGTTGGGCGGTCGGATTCGGCTAGGTCGGCGAGGGTCCAGGCGACTCGTAAGCAGCGGTCGGCGCCTCTGCCTGTTAGGGCGCCTGTGGCCAGGGCGCGGTCTAGTAGGGCTGTGGTTTGGCGTGGTAGGGCGAACTCGCGGCGTAGGGCTGGGCCTGGGACTACGGCGTTTGTGGGCCAGGTGTGGCCGTGGGCGGACCAGCGGGTGGCGGCTCGGGATCTTGCCTTTAGGACGCGTTCTCGGACTACCTCGGTCGATTCGGGTGGGGCTGCGTCGGCGTTGGCCATGGCTGTGGTGGCTCGCATGCGGACGCGGAGGTCTACGCGGTCCAGGAGGGGGCCGGAGAGGCGGGACTGGTACCGGCGGCGGGCTGTGGTGGTGCAGATGCAGTCGATTTCTTTTGGTGGGGCGCAGGGGCAGGGGTTTGTGGCGAGGATCAGTTGGAAGCGGGCCGGGTAGCGGGCTATGCCGTCGCGGCGCGGGATGCGGACTTCGCCGTCTTCCAGGGCTGTGCGGAGGGTGTCGATGGTTTTTGGGCCGAACTCGCAGGCTTCGTCCAGGAACAGGACGCCCTTGTGGGCTCGGGAGGCTGCGCCTGGCTTTGCCATTCCGCTGCCGCCGCCTATCAGGGCGGCGATCGAGGTGGTGTGGTGGACGTTCACGAAAGGTGGGCTGGCGACCAGCGGGGAGGCTGAAGAGAGGAGGCCGGCTACCGAGTGGACCGCTGTCACGGACAGGGCGTCTTCGCGGGTCAGGGGTGGGAGCAGGCCCGGCAGGCGTTCGGCCAGCATCGTTTTGCCTGTGCCCGGTGGGCCGGTCAGGAACAGGTGGTGGGCGCCTGCTGCGGCTACCTCCAGGGCCCAGCGAGCCTCTGGCTGGCCCACCACGTCGGCCAGGTCCGGGAGTGGCGGAAGCGGCGGGTCGGTTGCTTGCGGGGGTGGTTGCAGGCCGTGGGGCTCGGAGCGGAGCCAGGCCAGGGCGTCGAGCAGGGTTGGCGCGCCGAGGATCTCCAGGTCGTCTACCAGGGAGGCTTCGGGCAGCGAGTCTGCCGGGACCACTGCCGTCTTCAGGCCTGCTCGGCGGGCTGCCACCAGGGCCGGGAGGATGCCCGTGACCGGGCGGACTCGGCCGTCCAGGGCCAGCTCGCCCAGGAAGACGGTGCCGGTCAGGCGCTCGGGCGGGACCGAGCCGGCCGCGGCCAGAGTTACGCAGGCGATGGCCAGGTCGTAGCTGCTGCCGACCTTGGGGAGGTTGGCCGGGGAGAGGGCCAGGACTATGCGCTGTTTAGGCCACTCTTCCTTGCTGTTGCGGACAGCGGCCTTGACTCGCTCCTTCCCCTCGCCCACGGAGGCGTCGGGGAGGCCCAGGAGGTGCGTGCGGGGTTGGCCCACCCCTACGTCGGCCTCTATCTCCACGGCCAGGCCGTCCACGCCGAAGAGGGCCACCGACCACGACTTCGCCAGGCCCACGTCAGGCTCCCCGCAGGTGGGTGAGCTCGGGCTCTCCGTCAACCGGCCAGGTGACCGAGATCAGGTCTACCCGGACCGGGCACCAGCCGACGCCGTGGGCGGCGAGCCAGCGCAGGGCTGTGCGGCGCAGGCGGGAGAGCTTGCGCTGGTCCACGGCCTCGTCCGGGCGACCCCAGACGGGGCCGGACCGGGTCTTGACCTCGCAGACGACCAAGCGGTCGCCTTGCACGGCCACGACGTCCAGTTCACCGTCGCGGCACGTCCAGTTGCGCGACAGGACGACCAGGCCCTGCCCCTCCAGGTACCTGCACGCCAGGTCCTCGCCCCTGCGGCCGAAGTCCTGCTGCCTCGTGACGGCCAGTGCCTGACCAACCATTGCCTCGCCTTCCTGCGGGTCGTTGGGTACGACCTTGCAGGGTGGGGCGGGGTGGGTGGCCGGGGTGAGGGGGATCTGTGGACAACTCGGGGGCTGTGGACAAGTCGGCCGTTGTCGATGTTGGAACGGCGGAATTGTCGGTGGGGTGTGCTAGTGGCCCGAAACGTCGCCGTGGGAGTCCCACCAACGTTCCGGGTCACGGGCACTACGTGGGGAACGGCCCGCTTTCCGGCAGGCGCAGGTCCGGTTTGTCCAGCTCCTCCACGTTCACGTCCTTGAACGTGATGACACGAACGTTCTTGACGAACCGTGCGGGGCGGTACATGTCCCACACCCACGCGTCCGACATGCGCACCTCGAAGTACACCTCGCCGTCGGCGTTGCGCACCTGCACGTCCACCGAGTTGGCCAGGTAGAAACGCCGTTCGGTCTCCACGACGAACGAGAACTGGCTGACGATGTCGCGGTACTCCTTGTACAGCGACAGCTCCATCTCGGTCTCGTACTTCTCGAGATCCTCTGCACTCATTACGCCTCCGCGCGGGTCATCTGCTCCGCGCCCTCACTCGTCGCGAGCTCCCCGGCGTCAGCCGGGGTTGCATCATTCTGGACCACGGTCGTCGCGGTCGTTCCGCGCGCCACCCTGTGCGGCGCGGCGAGACCGTGCTTCGCAGCCGCCGCTGCCACATTTACATACGACCAGCGGTGCTCCGCACACGGCCCGTGCTCCATCAACGCGGCCGTGTGCTCGGGCGTGCAATAGCCCTTGTGCACGTTGAACCCGTACTGCGGATACCGCGAGTGCAGATCCTCCATGATCCGGTCCCGCGTGACCTTGGCCAGCACAGATGCCGCCGCCACGCAGGCCGCCGCCTGGTCGCCCTTGATCACCGCGACGCTCGGCGCGGGCATCCCCGGCACCTTGAAGCCGTCGGTCAGCACGTACCCAGGATGCGTCGCCATCTGCGCCACCGCGCGCCGCATGCCCTCGAGGTTCATGACGTGAATGCCCAGCCAGTCGATCTCGGCGGGCGACACCACGATGACGGAGTGATCCAGCGCACGCTTCAGCACCAGGTCGTACATCCGGTCACGGGCCAGCGCGGTCATCAGCTTCGAGTCGTTCAGACCCTCGAACCGCGCCGCGTCACCCGGCTTCAGCACGCACGCCGCGATCACCAACGGCCCTGCACACGGCCCACGTCCGGCCTCGTCGACGCCGGCGACCGGCCCCAGTCCCCGGCGCTCCAGCGTGCTCTGCAGCGCCCAGTTCCCCGACGAGCCCCGCACCACCGCGCGGGGCGGCAACAGCATGGTCATCGGCGGAATCGGTCTCGCACTCGGCGTCCGAGCAGCAGAAGCGGCCACGCGGCGACGATACCCACGCCCAGCGGAACGTTCTCCTGCCATCCCGGCGCGCCCATCGAAACGGCCTGCGGGTTGTGGTCCGTCACCCCACCCCACCTCGACGGAGGCAGCACGATCACGCGCGCCTTGCCGATCACGTTGTCCACCGGCACGAGCCCGTTGAGCCCGCCCTGGCCCTGGCACCGCGAGTCGCACGAGTGGTTGCGGTTGTCGCCGAGCACGAACAACATCCCCTCGGGGACCTTGAGCTCCTCGAACGACTCCTGCACCGCCTCGGAGCCCTCGTCGTAGTGCTTGTACGGCTCGTCCAGCGCCTTGCCGTCGACCGTCACGCGGTTCTGCTCGTCGCAGCACTTCACGGTCTGCCCGCCGACGGCGATCACGCGTTTGACGAAGTCCTCCTCGTTCGCCGACGGCAGCCCGATCAACGACCCCAGCCACGACAACCCCTGCGAGATCGGGTTGCCCGGCTCGTCGGTGATGAAGTCGTTCTGCCACGACGGCGGCCCGCGGAACACGATCACGTCCCCAGGCGCCGGCTCGGTGAAGCGGTAGGTGACCTTGTCCACGAGCACCCGGTCGCCGTAGCAGTCGGTGCACCCGTGCAGCGTCGACTCCATCGACTCCGACGGGATCATGTAGACGCGGCCGAGGAAGATCTGGATGCCGATCGCGAGGCCGAACGCGACCAGGATGAGGACCGGCAGTTCCTTCCAGAAGTTGCCCTTTTTCTTCTTCTTCGAAGGTTTCTCCGAAGCGTCCGAACTCGGCTCGTCGCTGGACGGGTTCTGCTCTGGATCGACGTCAACCACGAGATCAGCCTAGGGGCTGCGGGTTGTGATCGGACACAACACTCCACCGATCTTTCGGGAAAACGACGTACCGCGCCTTCCCGATGACGTTCTCGATCGGGATCGTGCCCGCTACGCCCCCGCCGCCCTGTTTGCGGGAATCCGTGGAGTTCATCCGGTTGTCCCCCATGACGAACAGCCGCCCCTCCGGCACGCGCACAGGAGCGAACGGCTCGTGGTTCGCCGACGAACTTCCGGGCTGCCAGTACACATAGGGCTCATCGAGCGGTTTGCCGTCCACGACAAGACGGTGTTGCTCATCGCAGCACATCACGGTCTGGCCGGGCAGCGCGATGACGCGCTTGACGAAGTCACGCTCGTTCGCGGGCGCCAGGCCCAGCAACGAACCGATGTTCTGCACAACGCGCGCAACGGGGTTCGTCGACGGCGCGGCGCGGAAGTCGTTCGTCGTCCACGCCTCGGGACCGCGGAACACCACGACCTCGCCCGGCTCGATGTCGCTGAACCGGTACGTGAGCTTGTCGACGAGCACGCGGTCGTTCTCGCACCCCGTGCAGCCGTGCAACGTGCGCTCCATCGACGCCGAGGGGATCACGTAGACCCGCGCCACGAACGCCTGGATCAGCACCGTCAGCACGACGGCCGTCACGACGACGTAGAGAATTTCTCTCCAGACAGGAGTGCGCCTCCGCTCCGGTTCATCCGGTGCGGAGGCGTCCTCGAAGTCTTCTGGGCTCGAAGCCACCGATCAGGAGACCGGCTTGGCCTCGCGCTTCTCCTTGATCTTCGCAGCCTTGCCGCGCAGGTCGCGCAGGTAGTACAGCTTGGCGCGACGCACGTCACCGCGGGTGACGACCTCGATCTCGGAGATGTTCGGGGAGTGCACCGGGAAGGTGCGCTCGACGCCGACACCGAAGGAGACCTTGCGGACCGTGAAGGTCTCGCGGATGCCGCCGCCCTGGCGACGGATCACGACGCCCTGGAACACCTGGACGCGCTCGCGCGAGCCCTCGATGACGCGGACGTGAACCTTCAGCGTGTCACCCGCGCGGAAAGCCGGGATGTCAGAGCGCAGCGACTGGGCGTCGAGTGCGTCCAGGATGTTCATCGTGGTCCTCACGTGTGTCTGTGAACTCCCCAGAGCATGTTCCATGACTGTGCACGACATGATGGGGGTCGGCTTGGTGCGCATGCCGATAGGACAACCGGCTGCGGCAACTGGTCCAGTGTGCCAGACCAGGTACTCCGGAATGAAATCGGGCTACTCGTCGCCCTCGCGCAGGCGCGCGAGCAGGGCCCGGTCGTGCTTGTCGAACGAGTCCTCCGGCAACGCTTCCAGCAGGTCAGGACGCCTTTCGAACGTCCTCACGAGCGATTGGTCACGCCGCCAGCGGTTGATCAGCTTGTGGTTGCCCGAACGCAGCACGTCCGGGACGGCGAGCTCGCGCCACACCTCCGGCCGCGTGTAGCTCGGGCCTTCGAGCAGCCCGTCCTGGAACGAGTCCTCGGCGTGCGACTTCGGGTTGCCGAGCACGCCGGGCAGCAGTCGTGCGACCGCTTCCACGATCGCGAGCACCGCCACCTCGCCGCCGACCAGCACGTAGTCGCCGATCGACACCTCATCGACCCGCACGCGCCGACGAGCGTCATCGACAACACGCTGGTCGATGCCCTCGTAGCGACCGCACGCGAACACGAGATGCGACTCGCTCGCGTACTCGTGCGCGACCGCTTGCGTGAACGGGCGTCCGGCCGGCGTCGGCACGATGAGACGCGTCTCGTCCGTGCACACGTCATCCAGAGCAGGGCCCCAGATGTCGGCCTTCATGACCATGCCGGGCCCACCGCCGTACGGGCTGTCGTCGACGGCCTTGTGCACGTCCTGCGTCCAGTCCCGCAGGTCGTGGACGCCGACGCTGATCAGACCCTTGTCGATCGCCTTCCCGAGCAACGCGGCACGCAACGGCGCCAGGTACTCCGGGAAGATCGTGACGACGTCAATCTGCATCGAGCAGGCCCTCTGGCGGGTCGATCACGACACGGCCGCCGCGAACGTCCACAGTGGGCACGATCTCGCGCACGAACGGAATCAGCGCTTCCCCGCTGTCACGGATGACCACGAGCAGCTCGCCACCGGGACCGTGCAGGATCTCCTTGACCGTGCCGATCTTCGTGCCGTCGACGAGTTCGGCCGAGAGCCCTTCGAGCTCGTGGTCGTAGAACTCGTCGGGGTCGTCGGTCGGCGGCAGGTCGTCGGTGCTGCCCAGCAACAACGTGCCGCGCAACGACTCCGCGACGTCACGCGTCACGACTTCCTCGAAACGCACGAGCAGCCGCCCGGCATGAGGCCGGGCGGCTGTCACGGTGAGGCTTCGAGACGTGCCGTCACGCAGCTTGGCCTGCATCGTCGACCCGATCGCGAAACGCAGCTCGGGAGAGTCAGTGCGCACGTCAACGGCGAGTTCGCCGGTGATCCCGTGCGCCTTGGCCACACGGCCGACAACGACGTCCATTTGCCCTTTTGAAACTTCGCTCAGCGGTCGGTGTCGACGACGTCGACCCGCACACCACGACCGCCGATACCGGCCATCACGGTGCGCAGAGCCGTCGCGGTGCGACCGCCACGACCGATCACCTTGCCGAGGTCGTCCGGGTGGACGTGGACCTCGAGGGTGCGGCCGCGGCGGGTCGTGACGAGGTTCACCCGGACGTCGTCCGGGTGGTCGACGATGCCGCGAACGAGGTGTTCGAGGGCGTCAGCCAACAAACTCACGCCTCGTCCTTGGGCGCCTCGGCGTCAGCCTTGGGGGCGTCGTCGGCCTTCTTGGCCTTCTTCGCCTTCGGCGTGGTGGCCTCGGTCATCGGCTCCTCGTTCGCGGCGGCGAGCGCGGCGGCGAACAGGTCGGCCTTCGACGGCTTCGGCTCCTTGACCTTCAGGGTGCCCTCGGCGCCCGGCAGGCCCTTGAACTTCTGCCAGTCACCGGTGATCTCCAGCAGACGCTGGACCGACTCGGTCGGCTGCGCGCCGACACCCAGCCAGTACTGCGCACGCTCGGAGTCGACCGCGATGAACGACGGCTCTTCCTTCGGGTGGTACTTGCCGATCGTCTCGATGGCCTTGCCGTCGCGACGGGTGCGCGCGTCGGCGACCACGATGCGGTAGTACGGCTGGCGGATCTTGCCGAGACGCTGAAGCTTGATCTTGACGGCCATTGGCCTGGTACTCCTCGAACTCTGTGTTGGTGGTTCGCACAGTCGTGGCCCGGGCAGAGGGGCCGACCACGACGGACAGCGCGCAATTGTGCCAGATGGGAGCCAGTGCCTCCGAATCGGGGGCTTACGTGAACGACCGGACCACGCCCAGCGCCTCTTTCACGGCACGCGCGTGCTCCACCGCTCCGGGCGTGTCACCGTGCACGCACAACGACTCCGCGCTCGTTTTGATGATGCTGCCGTCCACCGCGACGATCTCGCCGGCCAGCAGTCTGGTGGCGCGTTCGATGATCTTCGCGGGGTCCGTGATCAGGGCGTCTGGCCGGCTGCGCGGGACCAGCGTGCCTTCCGGGGTGTAGCCGCGGTCCGCGAACGCCTCCTGGACCGGCCTCAGCCCGGCCTTCTCGGCCTTTTCGAGCAGTTGGGAGCCGGGGAGGCCGAGGATCGGCAGGTCCTTGAACGCCTTGGCGCCGTTGACCACGGCTTCTGCCTGCTTCTCGTGGTGCACCGTGGCGTTGTAGAGGGCGCCGTGCGGCTTCACGTACACGACCTCGGTGCCTGCCGCTCGTGCGCACGCGTCTAGTGCGCCGATTTGGTACAGGACCTCGTCGGCGAGTTCGATCGGATCGGCGTCGATGAACCGCCGGCCGAAGCCCGCCAGGTCGCGGTAGCTGACCTGGGCGCCGATCTTGACGTTGTTCTTGGCTGCTTCCTCGCAGACCTGGCGCATGGTCCTGGGGTCGCCGGCGTGGAAGCCGCACGCGACGTTCGCGCTGGTGATGATGCCCAGCAGGGCGGTGTCGTCGCCGAGTTTCCAGATGCCGAAGCCCTCGCCGAGGTCGCTGTTCAGGTCCATCACATGACCCCGACGGACACGAGCAGGAGGGTGAGACCGGGCAGGAAGTTGTTCATCACGTGCGCCACGATGCTCGCTCCGAGCCGTCGCGTGATCAGGCGGGCGATGCCGATCGGGATGGCGATCACGAGCAGCAGCGACGTGCGGAGCGGCTCGAAGTGGCCGATCGCGAACACCACCGTCGTCAGCCCGAACGCGGCCCAGCGGCTCCAGCCCTGGCGTTCGACGGCGCCCCACAGCAGGCCGCGGTAGATGATCTCCTCGCACACCGGCCCGATGAGGCTGACGTAGAGGAACATCGTGATCGCGGCGGCGATCGGCAGGTTCGCGCCGGTCAGGAGGTCGCCGACGGCGCTGGTGGCGTTCTCCTCGCCGACGAGCTTCGCCCAGATCGTGGCGGCGGAGTAGGTCAGGACGAGGCCGAGGATGCCCAGCTTCAGGCCCGTGGCCACGTCTTCCTTGGTCATGCTGAAACGGAGGTCGATCTTCGGGCCGTTGCCGCGCACATACGTGATCACCAGGGCTGCGGCGGCTGCGAGCACCGTGGGGACGATCGAGCCGATCAGCACGAACGTCACCGAGTTGACGAGGCTGACGCCCAGTTGGGTGGCGATGGCCGTGATGAAGACGGCGCTGAGGATGAAGATGGCCTCTACGAGTAGAAACGCGCCGAACCCCCAGCGCTGGCCGACCCGCTCGGGCTCCGGGTTGCGGCTGATGTCCCGCACGCTCTCGAGGAAGCCTCGCTTCGGCTTCAGGGACTCCGGCTCACTCACGCTCTGCAATCTAGTCACGCCACGGCTACCTGCGGCTGTGTAGCGGTCTGTGACACTCTCATGATCAGCTCACCTCGCGATCGACGGCTTCTGAAGCACCGATGCTCGGTCGGTGCCTCGCGATACGAGTGGAGTGGGGCGATCAGCTGCCCCCGCAATCCGAGGCTACTGTGCGGCACCGACGGAAACCGGGCCAAGCATCTGGCCAAAAGATGGTCAGATCGGGTCCCCGGCGGATGTCCTCTCCTGGCTAACGGGATCGGCGCCAGGGACCTGCGACTAAACCTGCTACGAACCTCGGCGGCCAGCGTCGTGGGCATGGGGCCGGACTGGTACTGCGATGAGGTCATCCCGGGCAACGTGCAGGTGGAGGTACTCGCCCGGACCGAGCACACGCTGGCGTTCCGGCCACCGATTCCCGGCTTCGGCACCGACCACGTCATCGTGATCCCCACCCGGCACGTCTCGTCGTTGCTGGACCTCGACTCCGATCTGGCCGCGGAACTGCTGGCCACGGTGCAGGAGGTCGCGGCGCAGGTCGTTGATCAGCACGGCGGGTGCCAGGTGCTCACGACGCTGGGCAACGAGCAGCACAACAAGCACCTGCACTGGCACATCGCGGTCGGTGAGGGCGTCGCGAGGTTCGTGGCGCGCTGACGGCTAACGGCGCAGAGTCGTCTCCTGCTGCATGTGCGAGAGCTTCTCGGGGTTGCGCACGGCGTAGAGCCCGCTGATCAGTCCGTCGTCGATGCGGAGAGCGATCACGGTGTCGAGCTCGCCGTCGAACCTGACGATCAACGCGGGGTGACCGTTGGCGCTGGCCGGTTCCATCGTCCAGCCGGTGACCTTGAGCAGGCCGCCGAGCAGCAGGCGGGCGACCTTGTCCGCGCCGACGATCGGGCGTGGGACGGCCTGCTTCACGCCGCCGCCGTCGCCGAGGAGCACGACGTCCGGCGCGAGGAGGTCGAGCAGGCCTTGCAGGTCACCCGTTTCGGTGGCGCGCTGGAACGCTGCCAGGGCGTCGCGGGTCTGGTCCTGGGAGACCGTGCCGCGAGGGCGGCGGGAGGCCACGTGGGAGCGGGCGCGGTGGGCGATCTGGCGGACTGCGGTGGCGTTCTTGTCGACGGCCGTAGCAATCTCGTCGTAGTCCAGGTCGAAGACCTCACGCAGGACGAAGACCGCGCGTTCGGTCGGGGTGAGGGTTTCGAGGACCAGCATCATCGCCATCGAGACGCTGTCGGCCAGTTCGACGTCCTCGGCCACGTCCGGGGTGGTCAGCAGGGGTTCGGGGAGCCAGGAGCCGACGTAGGACTCCTTGCGGCGGCCCAGGGTGCGCAGCCGTGAGAGAGCTTGGCGGGTGACGATGCGGACCAGGTAGGCGCGCGAGTTCTCGACGGTGCCGTGGTCCACGCCGGCCCAGCGCAGCCACGTCTCCTGCAGCACGTCCTCGGCGTCGGCGGCGGAGCCGAGCATCTCGTAGGCGATCGTGAAGAGCAGGTTGCGGTGGCTGACGAACGCATCGGTGGCGGCATCCATGGTCACAAGACACCAGCCAAAAGCGGTTTGTGACAGTGGGCTGGATCACAGTCACACGGAAAGCGGCGCCGGCGTCTCGTGGTCGTCAAGCAAGCCCACGAGGGAGGAACCCCAATGGAACCGCGCTTCAACCTCTTCGCCACCGAGACCGGCGCCAAGCTCGCGAAGCGGTTCGCCGGGCTGGGCCAGGCGGTGCACCAGGCGCCGCTGCCGACGATCGTGGCCGAGCTCGTCAGCCTGCGGGCCAGCCAGCTCAACGGCTGCGGCTTCTGCCTCGACATGCACGTCAAGGAAGCCGTGGCGGCCGGTGAGGACCCGCTGCGGTTGCACCTGGTGGCCGGGTGGCGCGAGACCACCGTGTTCACCGAGGCCGAGCAGGCCGCGCTGGCGTTCGCCGAAGAAGGCACCGTGCTCACGCGTGAGGGCGTGAGCGACGAGACCTGGGCGAACGTGCGCAAGCACTACGACGACGAGCAGACGGCCGCGCTCGTGTGCCTGGTCGGGCTGATCAACGCCGCCAACCGGATGGCCGTGATCACGCACCAGAAGGGCGGGTCGTACGAGGTCGGCGCGCTCGCCCAGCACGCCTAGTGGATCCGGCCCCTGAGCATGATCATGCGCGGCGACCGCAGGACGTCGAGGTCGAGGCGGGGATCCTCGTCGTAGACCACGATGTCCGCGGCCGCGCCCTCGGTCAGCGACGGGAAGCCGAGCCACGAACGGGCGTTCCACGACGCGGCGCCGATGGCGTCGACCGGGCTCATGCCCACGCGGTGCAGTGCGGCGATCTCGTCGACGATGCGGCCGTGCCGGATGCCGCCGCCCGCGTCGGTGCCCGCGTAGACCGGCACGCCCGCCTCGATCGCCGACGCCACGGTGGTCGAGACGCGGGCGTGCAACGCGCGCATGTGGTCCGCGTACTTCGGGTACTTGCTGGCCTTGTCCGCGATGCCGGGGAACGTCTCGATGTTGATCAGCGTGGGCACCAGCGCGGTGCCTCGTGAGGCCATCAGCGAGATCGTGTCGTCGGTCAGGCCGGTGCCGTGCTCGATGCAGTCGATGCCCGCGTTGATCAGGCCGGGCAACGCGTCCTCGCCGAACACGTGGGCCGTCACGCGCGCACCGGCGTCGTGCGCGACCTTGATCGCGTCGGCCAGCTCGGCGTCCGTCCACAGTGGAGCGAGATCTCCCTCGCCGCGGTCGATCCAGTCGCCGACGAGCTTGACCCAGCCGTCGCCCTGCGCGGCCTGCTCGGCCACCGCCGACACCAGGTCGTTCTCGACCTCGACGCTGATGTACGGGATGTAGCGCTTCGGCCGGGCGATGTGCTTGCCCGCGCGGATGATCCGCGGCAGGTCCAGACGCTCCTGCAGCGGCGTGGTGTCGATCGGCGAACCGCAGTCGCGGATCAGCAACGTGCCCGCGTCGCGGTCCGTCACCGCCTGTTCGACGGCCTCGGGCAGTTCGACGCCACCCTGCGGGCCCAGGCCGACGTGGCAGTGCGCGTCGACCAGGCCCGGGACCAGGAACCCGCCGTCGACAACGGTCGTCGCGCCCGGCACCGGCTGGGTGCGAACACGGCCGTTGACGACCCACAGGTCTCGCGGCTCGCCATCAGGCAGGACGACGCCGCGCAGGTGCATGGTCACTTCTTCTTGTCGTCCCCGTCGAACTTGAACTTCGACGGGTCGAATCCGGGCGGGAGCTCGTTCAAGCCGCCGAGGTTCGGCAGCCCGCCACCAGGAGGCATTCCGGGCATCCCGCCGGGAAGACCACCGGGCATGCCGCCGGGGAACATCCCGGGGAAGCCGCCCTTGATCTTCGGGGGCGTCGGGCCGCGTCCGCCCTTGCCCTTCTTCCCCTTCTTGCCCTTGCGGTTCTTGCTGCCGCCACCGCCGCCGAAGCCCATCCGGCCGGCCATCGAGGCCATCATCTTGCGGGCCTCGAAGAAGCGGTTGACCAGGTCGTTGACGTCGCTGACCTTGACGCCCGAACCGTTCGCGATGCGCAGCCGCCGCGAGGCGTTGATCATCTTGGGGTCGTCGCGCTCGGCCGGGGTCATGCCGCGGATGATCGCCTGGATGCGGTCGAGGTGCTTCTCGTCCAGCATCGCCAGCTGGTCCTTCATCTGACCGGCGCCGGGGAGCATGCCGAGCAGGTTCGCGATCGGGCCCATCTTGCGGATCGCGAGCATCTGCTCCAGGAAGTCCTCGAGCGTCAGCTGACCGGTGTGCAGCTTCTGCGCGGCCTTCTCGGCCTGCTCCTGGTCGAAGTGCTGCTCGGCCTGCTCGATCAACGTCAGGACGTCGCCCATGCCCAGGATGCGCGAGGCCATCCGGTCCGGGTGGAAGACGTCGAAGTCCTCGAGCTTCTCGCCGTTGGACGCGAAGAGGATCGGCTGGCCGGTGACCTCGCGAACGGACAGCGCCGCACCACCGCGCGCGTCACCGTCGAGCTTGGTCAGCACCACACCGGTGAAGCCGACGCCGTCGCGGAACGCCGTGGCCGTGTTGACCGCGTCCTGACCGACCATCGCGTCGACCACGAACAGGACCTCGTCCGGGTTGACCGCGGCCCGGATGTCGATGGCCTGCTTCATCATCTCCTCGTCGACACCCAGCCGACCGGCCGTGTCGACGAGAACGATGTCGTGCTGCTTGGCCTTGGCTTCCTCGATGCCGCGGCGCGACACCGCGACCGGGTCGCCGACGCCGTTGCCCGGCTCGGGAGCGAACACGGGCACGCCCGCGCGCTCACCGACGACCTGGAGCTGCGTCACCGCGTTCGGGCGCTGGAGGTCGGCCGCGACGAGCAGCGGCGTGTGGCCCTGGCTCTTCAGCCACTTGGCCAGCTTGCCGGCGAGCGTCGTCTTACCGGCACCCTGCAGACCCGCCAGCATGATCACCGACGGCGGGTTCTTGGCCAGGTTGAGCCGGCGCGTCTCGCCACCGAGGACGTTGACCAGTTCCTCGTTGACGATCTTCACGACCTGCTGCGCCGGGTTCAGCGCCTGGTGGACCTCGGAGCCCTTGGCGCGCTCCTTCACCTTGCCGATGAAGCCGCGCACGACGGGCAGCGCGACGTCGGCCTCGAGCAGGGCGACCCTGATCTCGCGCGCGGTCGCGTCGATGTCGGCGTCGCTGAGCCTGCCCTTGCCGCGAAGGCCCTGAAGGACGGTGGTCAGCCGGTCGGAAAGCGTGGAGAACACGCCTCCCAGACTAGCTAACCGCTATCCCGTAGCGGGCCAAGGCCTCCAGCAGCACCGGCGGCCGCCTCCCGACCGGAGCTGTGGAGATCTGCGCGAACCGCAGTCCGGCGGCCACCGCGGCCCCGTCCGACACCGGATCGTCGCCCACGTACAGACACTCGTCCGGAGCAACGTCGAGCCGGACGCAGGCCGCGTCGAACGCCCGGATGGAAGGTTTCGAGAAGCCGATCTCGTACGACAACGCGAAGGCGTCGACAGCCAACGACTCGCGAGCGAACACCGGCCGGATGTCCCACGAGATGTTCGAGAGCACTCCGACCTTCAACGGCCGAACGGCAGCCAGCGCCGAAGCAGCATCGGAGTACGGCAGCCAGAACGCCGGGTCGTGCAGCCGCTGGAACAGCGAGTCCGGCATGGTCAGCCCCGCCAGCCGGAACAACGTCCAGTAAGCCGACCGGTTCGCCAGCGCCGTCAGATCGCGTGCGTCCCACACGGCACGTTCGGCCGCGTTCATCCGTGCGATGTAAGGCGCCGGCGCACGCAGCACGGAGAGATGCGGCGGCGACAGCCATCGAGAGGTAGGACGCCCGAACAGGGTGCCTGCGAAGTCGAAGACGACAGCCTTGATCACGACACCATGATGCGCAGACCACCCGAGGTTCCCGCACGGGTGAGCAGCGTCACGCTCGCGAACCCGAAGGGCACCCAGCCCGCCTCGAACTGCGCGCGCATCGACGAACCACGGCGGACGTGACGTTCGAAGGCATGGGCCCGCACGACCCGCCGGCGGGCGATCTGGCCGTCCAGGGCCTGCGCCGCCGAGGCGTCGAGCCACAGGAAGTGACGTTGACGCCCCGACAGCAGACCGGCGAGCACGAGCATGAAACGCGTACCGGGACGGGTGGACGGCTCGTGCACGACCAGCAGGCCGGTCGAGAACAACGCCGCCCAGAACACCCTCAGACGGTGCGTGAGGTGCACGAACACGCGCCAGTACTTGTACGGCAGCGGCACACGCGGCTCCAGCCACATGCGCACTTGGTCGGAGTCGAGCACGGTGACCGGTTCATCCGCGTCCAGGCGCGTGAGCAGCGTCGTCTTGCCCGCGCCGGGAATCCCGGCGAGGACGACGAGTGAGCGCGGCTGCACTCGGACTGCGGTGGTCTGCGTGTTCAACACGGCGGTCATGTCCTAGAAGACGTTCTGACCATCCTTCTCGTTCAGTTTGGTCCGTTTTCACACCAAATGCACAGCGATCACCGCCACACGACGGCCCGGGCAGCGGCGTCCGCGTGCCGGAGGTGTCCCAGATCACGGCCCGCGCGGAGTTCCCGGCATCCGAGGTGTACGGGACGCCCGCAACGTGGTCAGCGCCAGAGAACCGCTTGCGGGTAACCGCCCTCCTGCACGGTCCCCGCGATCAACCCGGACCGGTTGACCTGCACGGCAGACCCCGAACCACCCGGCAGCACAACGGGTTTCGTATCGCCCTCGACCCACCGCACCGGCACGCCGCGCGACTCCCCGACCGCGACACCGGCGTTGTTGACCGACCACACCCGGCTGGCCCGCTCGTCGGTTCCCGGTGCCTCCTGCAGCGGAACGCTCGCCCCGTCCGCCTCCCAGGCCGCCGGCACCCGACGCGGCTGCTTCGTCTCGACATCGCCGACGACGTAGCCGAAGTCGTTGATGTCGTACGCGTGCGCGTCCCCGCCGTTGAGCGCCTCGATCCGGCCACCGTTGCTGCGGAACGCCCGCGTCTGCGTGGTCACCGGCTCGACAGACGACCCGACGACCACACCGCTTGCGTTGATCGCCCTGACCTCGGTGAACCCGCCGAACGTGCCGAGGTCCGACACACGACCGCGCGGGTCCCAGCGCACCACGTGGACGCTGTTGTCCGCGAACGTGGCGGTGCCGGCGATGAATCCGCGGTCGTTCACCTGCGACGCGTTGATCGTCCAGGCTCCCGGCAGCGTGGCCAGCACGGTGAGCTTGTTGCCGACCCACTTCACCGCACGACGTTCCTGACCGACGACCGCGTCACCGACGACGACACCGGTTTCGCTGATCGCCCACGCACGGGTCGCGGTGACACCCGGCGGTGTGGCCAGCACCGTGACCTGGTCGCCGTCCCACTGCACCGCGCGCCCACCGGCTCCACCGACGACAGTGCCGCTGTTGTTCAGGTCGGACACCGAGGAGTCACCGCTGCCGAGATCAGGCAACTGGGTGACCTTGCCGTCCCTGCTCCACCGCACGGCGTGCTGGGCGCCGCTGCCGACGGACACCCCGGCGGCCTCACCTGCGTCGTTCAACGCCACGGGTCGACTGCCGAGATCACCGGGCAGCGGACCCAGCTTCACGAGACCGGGACCGGCGTGAGCGGGTGTGACCACGCCCAACGCCAGCACGGCGGACAGCACTAGAACGGATCTGCGCACTGAGGCCCTCCCAAGCCTTTGGCGCGCAAGGGGAAACACCGGCCGGAGCTGCGGACGGCGGGGATTGCACGGTGCCTCCCCCGGCGCCGCGAATGATCACCGTCAGCCTGCCCCGGCCGGGCCTGCCCGTCCAGAAAGTGTTCCACCCCTCGAGGACGCTTTCCGGACAGGACAAAGACTGCCGGGTTCCGGAACCGCACAGGAGCGTGAGCACCCCAGGAGGTTGTGCGTAGAGCTACTCAACTCCTACCTAGCCGCCTCCAGCACGGCCCGTTCGATCCGCCGCCGATCCAGGTCGGTGCCGGTGATGCTGAACGAGTCGACGACGGTCGCGCCCAACGTGGACACGCGCGCCCACTGCACATCCACCCCGCACTGCTCCAACGCGCCGGCGACCCGGTGCAGCAGTCCGATCCGGTCGGCCGCACGCAGCTCCAGCACCACTGCGCCGGTCGCCTCGTCGTCGAACCACAGCACCTTCGCGGGCGGCGGGTCGAGCGGCGGGCCGCCGTAGTCGCGTTCCTTCGCGGCGAGCTTGTCCGCCAACGGCAGCGAGCCCTCGATCGCCCTCGACAGCTGTTCGCGCAGCAACGTCGCGTCCGGCAGCGAACCGAACCGCGGCGACACCGTGAACGCGTCCACCGTCGCACCGCCGTGCGAGCGCAACGTCGCCGCGTGCACCTCCAGCGAGTTCAAGGCCAGCACGCCGGCCGCCTTGGACAACATGCCCGGCCGGTCCGGCGCGAGCACCGTCACGACTGCCGCGTGGTCCTGCTTGTCCAGCAGCACGTCCGGTTTCCCCGACGCCGCAACACGTTCCGCCATCGCGATGAACGAAGGATCGAGCGGCTCCTGTTTGGGCAACGGCTCCCCGGCCATCGCCTTGCGGCACCGCTTGACCAGATCGGCCAGCAGAGCAGCCTTCCAGTCCGTCCACACGCCCGGCCCGGTCGCCAGAGAATCGGCCTCCGACAAGGCGTACAGCAGTTCGAGCAGCACGGTGTCGCCACCGAGCGTCTCCACCACCCGGTGGACAGTGGCCTCGTCCTCGACGTCACGCCGAGTCGCGGTGTGCGGCAGCAGCAGGTGGTGCCGGACCATCATCGAGAGCGTCTCGACGTCCTGCGGCCACAGCCCGATCCGCTCACCGATCTGGGTCGCCAGCGCCGCCCCCACCTCGGAGTGGTC
The DNA here is from genome assembly GCF_047445655.1 of Lentzea alba. GTDB lineage: Bacteria > Actinomycetota > Actinomycetes > Mycobacteriales > Pseudonocardiaceae > Lentzea > Lentzea alba_A. Next base: position 56,187 of record NZ_JAJAEG010000018.1, on the reverse strand, counting down.
CTGCGGCCGGCCCTTGCCGATGTCGTGGATCAACGCGCCCAGCAGCAACAGGTCCGGCCGCGAGACCGTCGTGGCCAGCCGGGCGGCGTGCGCGACCGTCTGCACCAGATGCCGGTCGACCGTCCACATGTGCGCGGCGTCGCGCGGCGGCAGGTCCCGCACCGCACCCCACTCGGGGAACAGCCGGCCCCACAGGTCCGTGCGGTCCAACGCTTCCACGACGTCCACGAGCCCACTACCGCTGCCCAGCAACGCCAGCAGCTCCTCGCGGGCCTCGCGCGGCCACGGCTGGCGCAGCTCCGGTGCCGAGTCCGCGAGCCGGGACAACGTGCCGGTCGCGATCGGATGCTTCGAACGCGCCGCCGCCGTGGCGACGCGCAACAACAACGCGGGATCACGGCTGGGAACCGCGTCACGGGCCAGAGAGACCTCAGACCCGTGCAGCACAACGCCTTCGTCCAACGGTCTGCGCGGCGGCTGCCCGCGCAAGAACGCGCCGAGCCCGCGCTTAGGTGCCGCAGCCCGAGCCGTCCTAAGTGCAACGTCGAACGCGTAGACGACCGTGCGTGCGGCAGAAGAAAGTGAACGGGCCAAAGCGAACCGATCGGCCAGGCCCAACGCCGAAGCCACCTCGTCACCGTCCTGCGCCCGCAGCACATCCCGAGGCTTACGAGCCACCCGGCGAAGTTCGGTCCGGACGTCCAACAGCAGCTTGCGAGCCTCGGCGACGTCAGCCGACGGCCGGTCCACGAGCTGCGCGACCGACAGCGCGTCCAGGATCGTGAGGTCCCGCAGGCCACCGCGTCCGTGCTTCAGGTCGGGTTCGACGCGGTGCGCGATCTCGCCACCACGGGCCCAGCGCTTCTGCGACGACTCGGCGATCTCGTCCAGCCGGTTGCGCACGTTGCCGCGCCACGCCTGCCGCGCGCCGTCCGCGAGCTTCTGGGTGACCTCCAGGTCACCGGCGACGTGCCGGATGTCCAGCAGCCCCAACGCGGTCCGCAGATCGCCGGCCGCGACGCGCAAGGCCTCCCCGACCGTGCGGACGGAGTGGTCGAGCCCGATCCCGGAGTTCCACAGCGGATACCAGAGCTTCTCGGCGATCTCGTCGATGTTCTTGACGCCGTTGTGCACCAGCACAAGGTCGAGGTCGGAGTAGGGCACGAGCTCACGCCGCCCCAGCCCGCCGACCGCCACGAGCGCGATACCCGATCCGGATATCCCCGCTCCCCCCGCGTGTTTGGTCAACCAGAACTCGTGCAGGTCCACGAGTGCCTCGCGCAAAGGTTCGGCGGCCAAGCGACGACGACCTGGTGCGAGCAGCCTTTCGCGCGCTCGCACCAGGTCGTCAGCCGTGACGACGGCCGTTTCGTTGTTCTCCACGGACCGTCTCCTTCAGTTATTTACAGAGCATCCGATCCACGTTCGCCCGTGCGGACCCGCACCACTGCGTCGACCGGAGTGACCCAGACCTTGCCGTCGCCGATCTTCCCGGTGCGGGCGGCCTCGACCACCGCGTCCAGCACCTTGTCGACCTGGTTGTCGTCGACGACGACCTCGATCTTGATCTTGGGCACGAAGTCCACCGAGTACTCGGCACCGCGGTAGACCTCGGTGTGGCCCTTCTGGCGGCCGTAGCCCTGCACCTCGCTGACGGTCATGCCCAGCACCCCGAGCTGTTCCAGGGAGCTCTTCACGTCGTCGAGCGTGAACGGCTTGATGATCGCGGTGACCAGCTTCATTTCTTGTTGCTCCCCTCAAGGACCGCAGTCGCGCCCGCGGTCACGCTCGGCTTGCCGGTACCACGCGCACTGGTGAGGCTGCCGTACTCGTAGGCGCGCTCAGCGTGCTCAGCTTCGTCGATCGAGGCGACCTCGGCCTCCTCAGACGCGCGGAACCCGACGGTGAACTTCACCAGGTAACCGAGCAGCAGGCTCAGCACGAACGAGTAGCCGAGGACCGCGAACGCACCGACGGCCTGGCGCCACAGCTGGTCGACACCGCCGCCGTAGAAGAGACCGTTGATCTTGGCCGGAGCCGCCTCGCTGGCGAACAGACCGATCAGGATCGTGCCGGACAGACCACCGACGAGGTGCACGCCGACGACGTCGAGCGAGTCGTCGTAGCCGAGGCGGTACTTGAGCGACACCGCGAGGGCGCAGAGGACACCGGTGATCGCGCCGATCGCGATGGCGCCGACCGGGGTGACCGAGGAACAGGCGGGCGTGATCGCGACCAGACCGGCGATGACACCGGACGCGGCACCGAGCGTGGTGGCCTTGCCGTCACGGATGCGCTCCGTGAGCAGCCAGCCGAGCATCGCGGCGCAGGTGGCGACCAGGGTGTTGATGAACGTGACACCGGCGAGGCCGTTCGCACCGAGCGCCGAACCGGCGTTGAACCCGAACCAGCCGAACCACAGCAGGCCGGCGCCGAGCACGACCAGCGGCAGGCTGTGCGGCTTCATGGGCTCCTTCGGCCAGCCGACGCGCTTGCCGAGCACGATCGCGAGCGCGAGACCAGCCGCACCGGCGTTGATGTGCACCGCGGTACCACCGGCGAAGTCGATCGCGAGGAGCTTGTTGGCGATCCAGCCACCGGGGTCGATGACGTTGCCGTCAGCGTCCTTGCCGTCGAAGTCGAAGACCCAGTGCGCGACCGGGAAGTACACGATCGTCGCCCACAGACCCGCGAACAGCAGCCACGGGCCGAACCGCGCGCGGTCGGCGATGGCGCCGGAGATCAGCGCGACCGTGATGATCGCGAACATGGCCTGGAACGCCACGAACACGGTGCTCGGGATCTTGCCCGACAACGAGTCGGCGGCCAGCAGCCCGTCGAGGCCGAAGAACTCGAACGGCTTGCCCAGCAGGCCCGCACCGATGTCCGCGCCGAATGCCGCCGAGTACCCGAACAGCACCCACAGGACACCGACCACGGCCATCGCGCCCAGGCTCATCATCATCATGTTGAGCACGCTCTTCGAACGGACCATACCTCCGTAGAAGAAGGCAAGGCCCGGCGTCATCAGCAGCACCAAGGCGGCGCTGGTGAGCACCCAGGCGGTGTCCCCTGTATCCACTTCGACCTCCACTGCACGTCGGTTGCAGGGAGCATCGGGATGTCCTGTTTCACCCGCTTACGTGGAACGTTTCGCGGAGGTGAACTGACGACCTGGACGTGTTACGTCTGCGTTTCGCGGCGTTCACGGTCTCGATTCGGCCACCTCACGGCGCCGGACTGGTTACCGTCGGCAGATGCGCGCGCTCGCGATCGTGTTGCTGGTCGTCGCCCTTTCGGCGTTCGGTGCTTACGTGTGGTTGATGTCGAACCTGTTCCCCAAGCCCTCGCCTTCGTCCTCACTTCCAGAGACCACCTACGCACCGACCACGTGGACGGAGCCCCAGGTTCTGGAGGCCAAGGTCGTGACCGCGAACGGGTTCGGCGTCGTCTCGCGAGGCCAGCAGGTCACGAGCGGGATCGTCAACGACACGGGGACCTGTACCGATCCGTTGAACGCGCTGGTCGCCGTCCAGCACACCGGACGCGCCAGGGTCACCCTCGAAGTCCGGCCGCACCCGAACCAGCAGCTCGTGATCAAGGCCGTCGAGGTGCACGTCGCCCGCACCTACGCACCGACCAGGAACCCGGCGTACCTGTACCACTGCGCCGGCACCGCCGCCGCTCCCGCGACCCGCGTGCAGGTCGAGTCTCGGGAGGGCGCGCGGTTCCCCGTGGAGGGCCCTTGGCCGCTCCCGGTGCCCGCCGACGGGTACCGGCAGGACATCGAGATCGAGCTGAACGGCACGGATGCCGTCGACCTGAGCGTCCGGCTCGACTACACGCTCGACGGCAACAGCGACTACACCATCAGCCGGCCGGCGGCATGGAGTCTGATCATCGAACCCCGGCCTGCCGACGTCACGGGGCACTGGACGTGGTGCGACCGGAAGTGGCGTGTGGGCGAACGCTGTTAGCGGCGCACCTCGCTGTACCCAGAAGCGTTGTTGAGCACGGTCAGCGGCAACGCGGCGATCAGCAACGCCACCACCAGCCCGCTAGCGACCACCGCCGCGAACCCGAGCGTCGGCAGCGGCCCCTTCGTCGCGAACAACGTGACCACGCCCAGCGCCACCCCGAGCCCGGTCATCGCCACCAACGGCACCCCGGTCTCCAGCAACACGACCTTCCGCAGCTGCCCGAGCGTGGTCCCGGCCGCCCGCAGCAACGCGAACGAGCGGCGCCGTTCGATCACGCCTCCCACCGCGCCGGCCGCGACACCGCACGCCGCGACCACCACCACTGCGGCGATGGCGAAGTGGACCGCGGACTCGACGTCGTCCCAGAACCGTTGTTCGCGCAGCACGAACTCGCGGCGGGTGTTGATGATCGCCCGCGGTGAGGCGACGGCCTCGCGGGTGCGGATGCGTTCCTCGTCCTCAACCGTGCCGTTGCTGATGATGTCGCGGTCACGGCTGTCGAACACGGTCACGACGCCGGGTTCGGTGCCGGTGCCTGGCTGGTCGCCGTACGCGCTGACCATGCCGCTCAGATAGGTCGCCGCGAAGGCCGCGAACACCAGCGCACTCGCCGCGCGGAACGACGCCTTCGGGTCGTGCTCGATCCGGCGGGCGGCCAGCACCGCGGTCGCACTGGAAGCACGCGCCAGCAACCGCCCGACCTGCAAGCACACCCACGGCCCAACGATCGCGACACCCACCAACGTCGCGATCACGAACAACGAAGTCAGCTCGTCGAAACCGGCCGACGACGTGTAGGTGACGACGAACAGCCCGCCCAGCCCGACTGCCAGCGGCAGGACGCGCAACGCCGTCGGCGGCCTCGAGGCGATCCGCCGGACGATCCCGAGCGGGCCGATGTTGACCTGGTGCAGCGAGATCACGGACACCGCGACCGCGAGCAACGGCACCAGGATCAGCACGAACCACGGCGCGCGCACGTCGGCCGCGTGGAAGTGGAAGCCCTGGTAGGTGGCCTCGGCGGCGAGCCACCGGCGTCCGCCCTCGTAGGCGAGCCAGCCGAGCAGAGTGCCCGCGATCGCCGCGATGCCGGTCTCCGCCGCCGCGATCAACGCGGTCTGCGTCCGGGTGGCGCCGATCAGCCGCAACGCCGCAAGGCGCCGTTCCCGTTGTGCCGCAGCGATTCTCGTCGCCATCGCCACGAACACCACGACCGGAACGAGCAGCACCAGCGCCGCGATCCCCAGGACGACCCGCGCGAACGCGAAGAAGGCGTGATCAGGCTCGGTCGCGATCCCGGACACCTTGAACATCCCGGGAACAGGCGCCTGCATGCCGACGACGGCGATGAGCTGATCCGGATGAGCCAGCACCTCGACCGGAACAGCTCCGACCACGCGGCCGGGATAGCGATCGTCGAGCTGATCGTCCGGAGTGGACTCGAACAACCGCTGCATCGCCGGTGACGCAACGACTTCACCGGGACCGGGCAGCGAGAAGCCGGGAGGCTGTGGCGAGTCGGGACCGACGTCGGTGACGTGGATCCGCAGCATCTCCTCGCCGCGGAAGTAGTCGGTGACCGTCAACCACATGACGTCGCCGGAACCAGGCGTGTCCTCGCGGGTGTACTGCCACGCCGAACGATCAGAACGGCCCTGCAGCGCGCTCTGAGCCGTGAGGCAGAGCATCAGAACCGTCACGCCGACGGCCACGCCTGCGGCCGTGAACGCGAAACGCGCCCACGCACCCTTCCCACGAGGCCACCACAGGCCAGCCATGGACGGACTATACCCCCGGCGTATACACCGGGGGTATAGTCATCGACCTGCTAGAACTTTAGAACGGGCCGGCCGGAACCTTCGGCTTGGCCGACTGGATCTGCGCCTGCGACGAGGGCTCGACCGCCGCACACGTGGTGCCGTTGCGCGGCAGCTTCAGCGAGACCAGGTACTCGTTGTTGATCTTGAGCGTGCACTCGCTGCGGTCGTACACGCCGTGGCCCCAGCCTTCGTAGGTCACGAAGACGGTGGTGTCACGGGACTGCTTGTGCGCGTTGACGGCCCACTCGTAGACGGTCGCCGTGTCGTAGCGCGCGTTCGTGAGCAGGATCTTCGGCGCGTTCTTGATCTTCAGCGGCCGCTGCGGGTTCGTGGCCTTCGGGAACCCGACGCAGCCCATCATGGCGCCGTGGCCGATCGACGAGCCACGCGTGTTCGGCGCGACCTTGTTCTCCATCGCGTTGAGCGCCTTGTACTCGCCGTACGAGCTGACGCGCAGGTTGTAGTCGTTGCAGAAGACACCCGCGAACGGGTTCTCGAACGTCTCGCCCTCGGCGAACTTCGCGGCCACCGGCGCACCGGAGACGAGCGTCGCGATGTAGTCCGCGAACGGCTTGAAGGCCGGGCCGTAGCCCATGCCGACCACGTTGGCGCCGAGGTTCTCGGCGGTGATCACGCGGCCGTTCTGGTCCTTCAGCTCACCGCGGTCGGCCTTGGCGAGCAGGTCCTTCCAGATCTTGCGGAGGTCCTTGCCGTAGAAGGGCGACGTCGGCGTGCGGTCGCTCCACTTGACCCACTCGTTGAACATGTCCTCCGCGCCACGCGCCTCGGTCTCGAGGAACTTCCACGTGCCGAGGCTGTGGTCCATGTTGGAGTCGATGATCATGGCGCGGATGTTCTTGCCGTACCGCTCCGCGTAGTGCTGGCCCATGATCGTGCCGTACGAGACGCCGTAGTAGTTGATCTTCTTCTCACCCAGCGCACGACGGATCGCGTCGATGTCCTGGGCCACCTCGGCGGTCGAGGCGTGGTCGAAGATCGCGCCGGACTGCTTGCGGCAGTCCGCCCGGAGCTCCTTGTTGAACGCGACCAGCTGGTCGTACTCGGCGGCGTTCTTCGGGTAGTCCGAAGGCGCCTTCTGCATCAGGTCGGCCGAGCACTTGATCGGCTGGCTGCGCGCGACACCACGCGGGTCGAACCCGATGACGTCGAACTTGTCGACGATCTCCTTGCTGAAGTAGCGGTCGGCGCCGAACGAGAAGTCGACGCCGGAACCGCCGGGGCCACCGGGGTTGATGACCATCGAGCCGATCTTGTTCGCCTGGTCGTTCGCCTTTCTCCGCGACACGGCCAGCTGGAACTTCTCGCCGTTGGGCTTGGCGTAGTCGATCGGCAGCTCCAAGAAGCCGCAGTCGACGGTCGGCACCTCGGCACACGGCTTCCAGTCGATCGCGCCGACCTTGAACTCCGGCTGCCCTTCCGGAGCTGCGGACACGAGCGGTGACATACCCAGTACCAATGCAGAACTCGCGAGCGCGACCCCGAAGACGCGCGTCATCGGTTGCATGGATTTCCTCCCGTAGATCCCCGATCTTGCGAGAGGGAACGCTTCCACCGATCGTGTGACGCAGACAACCAACCGAGGTAGGGAACAGAATCAGACCGTGGTCGGACAACCACGATCAGTTAGTCGTTTTGGCCCACATCGTGTGCAGGTGGGCTAGCCCGTCACTCGTAGGGGTTCCGAGCACTCGGAGCCTTGCCATCCCGCCGTCCGGATAGATGTCGAGCCTGACGTGCGTCGCCTCGGCACCGTCCACGACGAACCGGTGCCGCGTGTCGGGCTGCAGCCTCGTTCGCGGAAGGACGTCGAACCAGGCGTCGGGGTCCTTGCGCTCGTCACAACCGCTGACGGACGCCCAGCCCGGAGCGTTGCCCTTGAAGTGGCTGGTGTCGAGCTCGACGAGCTGCACGACGCCAGGTGCGGCGAGCCGGACGGACACCCAGTCGTTGCCGTCGTCACGCCGGCGCGCGGTCTCCCAGCCCTCGCCCATGACCGTGGCCTGACCAGGGGCGATGAGGTTGTTGGGCGAGCTGTAGAACATGTTGCTGCAGCCGGTGACGACCGCGCCGTTCTCCAACGCGGCCAGGTCGATGCCGCCGACGAGCAGACGCGGGTCCGCGATCGGTTCGCCGTGCACGCGCAGCCGGGCCACGCCGCCGTCCGGGTCGATCGTGAGCCGCACGTGCGTGACGCGGCGGCTCACGTCGACGTCGAAGAAGTGCTTGTCGTCGCCCTTCAACGCCGACCGCTCGACCAACGGGAACCACTCGGTGATCTCGTCGGCGGTCGGGTAACCCTCGACGCTCGCGCCCTCGACCCAGCAGAACGGCGGGTAGTTGCCCTTGAAGAACGCCGTGTCGACGACGATCCCGCGCACGACACCGGGCAACCCGAGCCGGATCACCGCCTGGTCGACGCCGGCCTCACGGCGGCGCCGGGTCTCCCAGCCGTCGTAGATCTGCCCTTTGTGACCGAAGGTGTAGGTCTGGTAGACCGGCTCGGCGGGCTTGATCAGGTTCTCCCGCTCGGCGAACAGCTCGTCGTTCGCCCACACCACACCACCTCCGACCGCACGTGAGGCGAGATCGGGCAGCCGAGTCCACTCCGTCATGCTTCTCCTCGTCTGAGCAACTTGCCTTGCGTTGTGCTGACTTCCTTGCCACGCAACCACGTCTGCCGCACGACGCCGTACAGCTCGCGCCCGTGATACGGCGTGACGGGGTTGCGGTGGTGGAGTGCGTTCTTGTCCACCACGAAAGTCTGATCCGGCGCGAACACCACGAGATCCGCGTCCTTGCCGACCTCAATGGCGCCCTTGGTCTCCAGCCCGACCTGCCGCGCCGGGTGCGTGGCCATCCAGCGGACGACGTCGGTGAGGTGGAAGTCGCGTTGGCGGGCGCCCGTCCACACCGCGGGCAGACCGAGTTGCAGCGACGCGATGCCGCCCCACGCCGTGGCGAAGTCGCCCTCCTTCAGCTCGACCGTGCTCGGCGAGTGGTCGCTCACCACGAGGTCGATGAGACCTTCCCGCAGTCCCCACCAGAGGGTTTCGCGGTTCTCCGCCTCGCGGATCGGCGGGCAGCACTTGAACTCCGTCTGCCCGTCGTGGATCTCCTCCGCCGTGAACGTGAGGTAGTGCGGGCAGGTCTCCGCGGTGATCGGCAGGCTCTCCCGTTTCGCGGCTTCCAGGATCGAGAGAGCGTCCGACGACGAGAGATGCAGGATGTGCGTGCGCGCGCCGGTCTTGCGGGTCAGCTCGACGACATCGCTGATCGCCCGGTTCTCGGCCTCACGCGGTCGTGACGCGAGGAAGCCCGCGTAGTCAGGTTCTGACTCACGGACGGTGTGCGCGTCCTCGGCGTGCACGATCGTCAACGCGTTGAGTGTCGCCAGTTCTCTCAGTGCCGCTTCCAGCTCGGCCTTCGTCACGGCCGGGAACTCGTCCACACCCGAGTGCAGCAGGAAGCACTTGAAGCCGAAGACGCCGGCCTCGTGCAACGGCTTCAGGTCGGCCAGGTTGCCGGGGATGATGCCGCCCCAGAACCCGACGTCCACGCTGACGTTGGCCGCGGCCTTGCGCTTGATCTCCAACGCGGCGGTCTCGACCGTCGGCGGAATGCTGTTGAGCGGCATGTCGATGATCGTCGTGACGCCACCGGCAGCGGCGGCGCGGGTCGCCGTCTCGAAGCCCTCCCACTCGCTGCGGCCCGGGTCGTTGACGTGCACGTGGGTGTCGACCAGACCGGGCAGCAGCACCTCGTCGTCGGCGAGGTGCACGACGTTCGGCGAGTCGATGTGCGGTTCGACGGCCACGATCCGGCCGTCGACCACACCGACGTCGCACGCGATCTCGCCCTGGGGGGTGATGACCCTGCGGGCGCGGAACACCAGGTCCATGTCCCTCACTCTGACACCCAGTCGCGGGCGATGCGACCGCCGAGCTCGGCCAGGAGCGGTTCGGCCTGAGCCATGCACCGCGTGACATCGGGCTCGATGTCCAGCAACGCGTAGGCGGCCTTCAACCCCAGGTCACCCGGCGCGACCGAGCACTGGCCCGCCACCGCGACCACCGGCACGTCACCGGAGGCCCTGACCACGCCGAACGGCGCTTTGCCGTGCCGGGTCTGCGCGTCCAGTGATCCTTCGCCTGTGATCACCAGACGCGCGTCGCGGACCGCCTCGGCGAACCCGACCAGTTCCAGCACCACCTCGATGCCTGGCCGGAACCTGGCACCCAGCACCGCGAGCGCCGCGAACCCGATCCCGCCGGCCGCACCCGCTCCCGGCTGTGAGGCGTACTCCACGCCGATCCGTTGGGAGAACGCTTCGAGCCGGGCTTCGAGGATCTCGACCTGGTCGGGTGAGGCACCCTTCTGCGGCCCGTAGACCGCCGCCGCGCCGGTCGGCCCGAGCAACGGGTTGTCCACGTCCGAGGCCAGCACGAGGTCGACGCCATCGAACGACGCCTTGCCGAGCGCCTCCAGCATCCCCGCGCCGCCGTCCGTGCACGCACTGCCGCCCAGCCCGAGCACGATCGTGGTGCAGCCGACGTCGAGCGCCGCCTTCAGCAGCTCACCGACGCCGTAGCTGGTGGCTTCGAGCGGTGCCGGCCGGTCGAGCAACGTCAGCCCGGCCGCCGCGGCCACCTCGACCACGGCGGTGGTGCCGCGAACCGCGAAGGACGCGGGCACGGGCTTGCCGATCGGGCCGGTGACCCAGCGCCCGACCTTCAGGAACCCGGCGGCGACGGCGGCGTCGACCGTGCCGTCGCCACCGTCTGCCACCGGGAGGAGGCGCACGTCCACGTCCGGGGCCGCCTCCCGCAGGCCGCGCGCGACGGCGGCAGCGACCTGCGGGGCGGTGAGCGATCCCTTGAACTTGTCCGGCGCAACGATCACGTGACTCACGGCAGCGGCTCGAATTCCTTCATCGCGGCGATCGACGTGCCGTTGGCCGTGTTGCCCTCGCGTTCGATCATGATCTCGACGAGGACCGGTCGTGACGTGCGGTCCGCTTCCTTCCGCGCCCACTCCAGCGAGCTGCGGATCTCGCCCGGATCGGCCACGCGGATGCCGGAGCAGCCGTAGGCCTCCATGATCTTGACGTTGTCCGAGCCCGTGGTGTCGTAGTGGATGTCGACCTCGTACTTCATGTCGTAGCCACCGTGGTCCTCGGCCATCCGGATCAGGCCCAGGTACTCGTTGTTCAGCATGATCAGCACGAACGGCACGTCGTACTGTGCGCCGACCGCGAGCTCCTCGACCAGGAACTGGAACGAGTAGTCGCCGACGATGCCCACGACCTCGGCGTCCGCCAAATCTGAATGTTGCAGTGCCTTCTTGACCCCGATGGCCGCCGGGATCTCCCAGCCGAGCGGGCCTGCCTGGCCGCAGACCTGGTAGTGCCGCGGCTTGTGCGCCTTCTGGTGCTGGCCGGACCAGATCTGGTAGAGCCCGATGGCCGTGACGAAGTAGGTGTCCGGGCCGTAGAACTCGTTGATCTCCTTGAACACCCGCGGCGCCTTGACCGGCACGGTGTCGAAGTCCTCGCGCCGCAACAGCGTCCGCTTGAGCTCCTGGCAGCGGTCGACCCACTCGCCCGCCGCGCGTGGCCCGTGCTTCTTCGCCTTTTCAAGCAGGGCCTGCAGGAAGAGCTTGGTGTCGGCGACGATGCCGAGGTCCGGTCCGAACACCTTGCCGATCTGGGTCGGCTCGATGTCGACGTGGATGAACTTGCGGTCGCCGCGGTAGGTCGCGAGGTCGCCGGTGTGCCGGTCGCCGAACCGTGCGCCCAGCGCCAGCACCAGGTCGCTCTCCAGGAACGACGCGTTGCCGTAGCGCTGCGAGGTCTGGATGCCGGTCATGCCCGCGTAGAGCGGGTGGTCCTCGTCGATCGCGCCCTTGCCCATCAGCGTGGCCTGGATCGGGATCTGCAGGAACTCAGCCAGGTCCAGCAGCTCGGTGGCCGCCTCGCCGAGGATGACACCGCCACCGGCGAGCAGCAGTGGGCGTTCGGCGGCCAGCAGCATCTCCAGCGCCCGTTCGACCCGTGCGTCGGAGGGCGCGCTTTTCACCACCGGCAACGGCTCGTCGATGGTCGAGTCCCACTCGATCTCCTGCTTCTGCACGTCGATCGGCAGGTCGATCAGCACCGGGCCAGGACGGCCCGAGCGGGCGATCCGGAACGCCTCGCGGAAGATCCACGGCATCTGCGCGGCTTCCTTGACCTGCACCGCCCACTTCGTGACGGGTGCGGCGATCGAGACGATGTCGACGGCCTGGAACGCCTCCTGGTGCAGCTTCGACACCGCGGCCTGGCCGGTGATGCACAGGATCGGCACGGAGTCGGCCTGCGCGGTGTACAAGCCGGTGATCATGTTCGTGCCGGCCGGGCCGGACGTGCCGATCGCGACACCGACGTTGCCGGTCGTGCGCGACCAGCCGTCGGCCATGTGCGTGGCGCCCTCCTCGTGCCGCACGATGAGGTGCTCGATCGAGCCGTCCTGCTCCATCGCCTTGTAGAGCGGCAGGATCGCGGCGCCGGGGCAGCCGAACACGGTGTCGATGCCCTCGGACTTGAGGACCTCGACGACCGCTTGCATGACTGGGATCTTCGGCATGTGTCAGGCCCTTCCCGCGAAGTTCTCGATGACCTTGAGCAGCGCGGAGTGGTCGAGCGACCCGTAACCCTGCGCGCGTCCCGCCGCGACCAGTGCGGCGATGAGGTTGGTGACCGGCAGCGCGACGTCGGCAGCGCGTGCCGCGTCCAGCGCGATGCCCATGTCCTTGTGGTGCAGGTCGATCCGGAAGCCCGGCTGGAACTCGCGCGCGATCATGGTTTCGCGCTTGAGGTCCAGGATCCGGTTCGCCGCGAGACCGCCCGCCAGCACGTCCAGGCCCGCCTTCGGGTCGACGCCGGACGCCTCCAGCAGCACGATCGACTCGGCGACCAGTGCGTAGATGCCGCCGACCATCAGCTGGTTCGCGGCCTTCACGACCTGGCCGGCGCCGTGCGGGCCGACGTGCACGATCGTCTTGCCGACGATCTCCAGGAACGGCCTGGCCGCCGCGAAGTCCTTCTCCTCGCCGCCGACCATGATGCTGAGCGACGCCTGGACGGCACCGGTCTGACCACCGCTGACCGGCGCGTCGAGCACGCGCACGTGGGAGAGCTTGCGAGCGATCTCGATCGACGTGGACGGGCGGATCGTGCTCATGTCGATCAGCAGCGTGCCGTCGTCGAACGTGACCTCGTTGACCACGGCCTCGACCTGCGGGTGGTTCGGCAGCATCGTGATGACGACCTCGGCGCCGCTCACGGCCTCCTGCGCCGACTTAGCCGCGGTGCCGCCGTCGGCGACCAGCTTCTCGAGAGAGGCCGAGCTGAGGTCGAAGCCCGTCACGTCGTGTCCGGCGGCTACGAGGTGGGCCGCCATCGGGCTGCCCATGATGCCGAGGCCGATGAATCCGATGCGGGTCATGCGTTGTCCCTCCAAGAGAAGGAGTGGGTGACGGGCTTGTACTCGGCGCCGACGAAGCCCGTGTAGCCGTTGGCGCGGAGCTTCGCGAGGTGCCCGAAGATGTCGAGCTCACCGGTGCCGGGCTCACCGCGTCCGGGAGCGTCGGCGATCTGCACGTGACCGATGAGGTCGACGTGGTCGGCGAGGGTGTCGAGGTCGTCGCCGTTGGTGGCGAGGTGGTACAGGTCCGCGAGCAGCTTCACGTTGCCGCGGTCGATCTCGTCGATCAGGTCCAACGCCTGTTGGGCGGTCTTGATCGGGTACAGCGGCGCACCGCTGAGGGGCTCGATGACGATCTGCGCTCCGATCTCCGCCGCGACATCTGCGGCGAAGCGGTAGTTCGAGATCGTCTGGGCGCTGGTCTCGTAGTTGCCGTGCAGCGCGTTGAGCGTGCGGCAGCCGAGGCGGGCCGCGATGGCCGCGGTGATCTCGACGTTCGTCCGGAACTCGGTCTCGCGGCCGGGCCAGCTCGCGAGCCCGCGGTCGCCCGCCGGCATGTCGCCCGCGAAGAAGTTGAGGCCGACCAGGCGCACACCGGCGTCCTGGATCGCGGCTTCGAACGCCTCGATCTCGCGTGTCTCGGGTACGGCGTCCGCGAACGGCCACCAGATCTCGACCGCGTCGAACCCGGCGGCGCGCGCCGCTTGCGGGCGTTCCAGCAACGGCAGCTCGGTGAAGAGCATGGACAGGTTTGCGTCGAACATCTCTGGGCCGTTCCTTCCACATTGCGGAAGTTCAATTTCGCTCTATGGAGACACTAGACATCTCGCTCGGCTCAGGTCAAGAATGTGGAAGTTAGATTCCGCGATACAGAAACTTGGAGAGCCGTGGAGAGCTTCAACAGCGCCCCGGAGGCCGAACTGCGACCTCTGCTCACCGAGTGCCTCGCGGTACCCCGCTGGGTCGACGCGATAGTGGCGGGCAGGCCGTACGCGTCGATGGATGCACTCCTCGCGGCTTCTCACGTTGCCGCACAAGGACTTTCCGACGAGGAGGTGCTCGGCGCCATCGCCGGGCACCCGCGCATCGGCGAACGACAGAAGACAGGTGGGGTGTCAGCGAAGTGGTCGCGGTCCGAACAGTCCGGTGTGGACAGCAGTCAGGCTGATCGCCTGGCGGCTGCGAACGCCGCGTACGAGGATCGGTTCGGGCACATCTACCTGGTGTGCGCGACCGGCCTGAGCGGTGCGGAGATGCTCGACAACCTGTCCAGCAGGATGGACAACCCGCCGGATGTCGAGGTCCGCGTCGTCAACGACGAACTCGCGAAGATCGCCGCCTTGCGGCTGCAGAAGCTGATCGGGAGCTGAACAACATGGCCATCGTCTTGGGCCCCAACCAGTACGGCAAGGCGGAGAACCGCCTCGTCACGGTGTCGCGCAACGGTTCCGTGCACACGATCAAGGACCTGACGGTCAGCACCTCGCTGCGGGGAGACCTCGCCGACACGCACCTGACCGGCGACAACGCCAAGGTGCTCGCGACGGACACGCAGAAGAACACCGTCTACGCGTTCGCCAAGGAAGCCCCGGTAGGTGAGATCGAGGACTTCGCGCTGCGCCTGGGCCGGCACTTCGTCTCGTCGCAGGAGGCGATCACGGGTGCGCGGGTGTTGATCGACGAGCACGGCTGGGACCGCATCGACGGCCACGACCACTCGTTCGTCCAGGGCTCGAACGAGAAGCGCACCACCGCCGTGACGATCGAGGGCTCGCAGGCGTGGGTGGTGTCGGGCGTACGCGACCTGGTGGTGCTGAAGTCGACCGGGTCGGAGTTCCACGGCTACCCCAAGGACCCGTACACGACGTTGAAGGAGACCAACGACCGCATCCTGGCGACGTCGGTGACGGCCCGCTGGCGTTACATCGGCACGGACGTGGACTGGGCGAAGTCGTTCACCGAGATCCGCTCGATCATGCTGAAGACGTTCGCGGACAAGCACTCCCTGTCGTTGCAGCAGACGCTGTACGCGATGGGTGAGGCCGTGCTGCAGTCCCGCCCCGAGGTCGCCGAGGTCCGGCTCTCCATGCCGAACAAGCACCACTTCCTGGTGGACCTCAGCGCGTTCGGCCTGGAGAACGACAACGAGGTCTTCTACGCCGCGGACCGCCCGTACGGCCTCATCGAGGGTTCGATCCTGCGGGACGACGCTCCTGACGCGGGTCTCGCCTGGAGTACTTTGCCAGCCTTCTGAACACGACCGGGTTCATGAGCGAGGCGGGTCCGTCGATCATGTGCAGTACGCGGAGAAAGCGGACGAACAACCCGGAGTCCCGGGTGATCGCGATCTGCCACTTCTTCATGTACCAGCCGAAGACGCGCGTGAGCGGGCCCGTCTTGCCACCGCCCTCCACCCACCCCTGGTCGGCGTTGCTGGACAACAACCACGACCCCTGCGCCGCCTTGGCGACCTTGCGCTGGAAGTCCCGGCACCCCTTGGCGGTGAAGTCGTCGTGCCGCCGGAACAACAGCGCCTCCAACGCGGCCACCGTCATCCCCTGTCCGTACACGGGGTTGAACGCGCACACCGAGTCGCCGACCGCGACGAGCCCGCCCGGCCAGTTCTCCACGGCCTCGAAGGCGTTGCGGCGACTGGCCGTCCGCGCGAACAGGTAGATCGGGGTGAGCGGCTCGGTCTCGCGCAGCAACTCCGCGATCGGCCCGCGCAACGACTCCAGGAACACCTGGTACTCGTCGGGGTCGCGCGGCGGGTGGTCCCCGCCCGATCCCTGGGCGGTGACCATCAGCCGGTCGCCCTCGATGCGCATCACCGCACATCCACGCGGGGTGTCCGGCGCCGACAACGACTCGGCGACCAGCGCGGGAAAACCTTCCGGCGCGGTGTGGATCCTGGTCGCGTACCCGGTGCGGGAGTCGACCACCTCTGGTTCGCCCGTCGTGATCCCCGCCTCCGCCAACCACTCCGGCAGCTTCGACGACCGCCCGGTGGCGACGACCACGAGATCGGCGTCGACCCGGCCGTCCTTGGTCAACACCCCGTCCACGGTCGAACCGCTGAACGACAGCCCGGTGACGTGCACGCCGTCGACGATCTTGGCCGTCACACGCCGTCGTATCCAGGTCTCCAGCAGCGGACGGCTCACCGAGAGCAGCCGCATACCGGTCCCGTCCGTCGAGGCCAGCCAGCCGAGCGGGTTGAGGATCCGCACCTCACCAGCGTCGATCAGCGCCGCTCCGGCCTGCACGAGCTCGTCGTACAGGCCGGGGAACAGCCCCTCCATGATCTCGCCACCGCGCACGAGCAACGCGTGCACGTGCCTGCCCTGCGGCACGCCCGCGCGGTACTCGGCCTCGTCGGAGAGCTTGTCCCGTTCCAGGACAACGACTTCATGAGACTCGCTCAGCACACGGGCCGCCAGCAAGCCGGCGATTCCCCCACCCACCACCACGGCCTTCATGCCGTCCAGTTAAGCGGAGATCTTCGCTTTCCTCAGCCTCCACAGCGCAGATGGTCCGATCAACGACGTGGGCGGCGCCTGCAGGTGCATCACGCTGAGGAACCTTCGCACCATGTCGACGTCCTGGGTGAGCGCGACCTGCCAGCGCCCCATCAGCTTGCCCATGAGGCCCGGCTTGAAGTCCGGCGCCCACTGCGCGTCCGCACCCGCCGACATGCCCCACGGCCCCGCGACGGCCTTGGCCAGTGCGGCCTGGAACGCCCTGACGCCCTCGGCGGAGAAGTCGGTGTGCTTGCTCAGCAGCTCGGCCTCCAGCGCGGCGACGGTCATGCCCTGGCCGTACAACGGGTTCAGCGTCACCACGGAGTCGCCGACGGCGATCAGCCCGGCAGGCCAGTCCGAGACCTTCTCATAGGCGCGCATCGACGACGCCGTCCGCGCGTAGAGGTAGATGGGCGTGAGCGGTTCGAGGCCGTCGAGGATCTCGGCGAGGCCCACGTCCAGCGACCGCGCGAACGCCATGAACTCCTCGGGGTCGTTGGACGGGTGATCGCCGTCCGCACCCTGCAGGGTCACCAGCAGCTTGCCGCCCTCGATGCGGGTGGCCGAGCAGCCGCGGCGCTGAACGGGTGCGCTGATCAACTGACCGATCGCGACCTTGTCGTTGTGCGGCAACGCGTACAGCCGCGTCGCATACCCCGTCCGAGAGTCGACGGACACGGGCTCGGGCACCTCGACGCCCGCGGCCTTGAGCCACTCCGGGAGCTTGGCGCTGCGACCGGCGGCCATGACGACCAGGTCGGCCTCGATCACCTCTTCGGCGCCGGTGTCCTTGGGACGGACGCGCACGCCGTCCACAGTGGACCCGTCGAAGCGGAAGCCGACGACGTTCGTGTTGTCGGCGAACTCGGCGGAGACGCGGTGGCGGATCGCGGTCTCCAGGAACGGCCGGCCCACGGACAGCATCGGCAGGCCGGTCTCGCCCTGCGCGGCCCAGCCGTACGGGGTCAGCACGCGGGCCTCACCGGCGTCCATCAGCTGTGCCCCGGCGGCGACGAGCTCGTCGCGCAGGCCGGGAAAGAAGTCCTCCATGATCTGGGCGCCGCGCAGCAACAACCCGTGCGCGTGCCTTCCCTGCGGAACACCAGAGCGGAATTCCGGCTCGGCGGGCAACCTGTCGCGTTCCACGACGATCACCCGGCTGTACTTGTCCTCCAACGCCTTCGCGGTCAACAGGCCGGCGATGCCCGCACCGATCACAACAGCAGTAGCCACGGGTGCGATAACGCTCGCCGTGCTCTCGTTGTTACCCGAACGAGACCGAGGTCACCGGTTCTCGGTACCGCGCAAGGACATCTGCTGGTCACGCCAGGAGTGGAAGAGATCTGCCTCGCAGTACCAGTCCACACCTGTCGGACGTTCGCCGGTCGTCATGAACTCGATCAGCAACTGCTTGTACAGGTCGAGTGGAACGCCCACGCCAGGAGGGAAGTCCGTGTACTTCTCGTTGACGTACGGCGCTTCTTCCGAACCTTTCGGCCACCCCATGAAGGTGTTGTCGACGTAGTACATGTAGCCCCACGCGCCGCGCACGGCGAGCACGACGTTGTGATCGGGATCGCCCTCGGAGGTGAGCGGCCGCCCGAAGTGGTCGAGCGACCCGTCGTTGCACTCCGGCCGGGCGAGCAGCCCGATCAACGTGTCCACATCCGCTGCGCACGCGACGACCTGGTACTTGTGCTCCGCCGCGTCGAGGTCGGGCAGCCCGGTCCAGAGGCCAGCTCGCATGCTCATGCGTGCCACCCTGCACCCATCGCCGGGAACATTCGACACCCATTGACAGAACCACACGAACGGGTGATGACCCGGTCAGCCGGATCGTGTGACGAGCCCCCTCAACGCTGACTCGTCCAGACCCGTGGCGACCTGCACTTCCACCGGATCGAGCGCACCGCAGTCCACCGCACGGAGGAAGAAGGCCGACAACGCCTGGGCGGTCGCAGGTTCGTCCAGAACGCCTCCTGAGACGTGCTGCACATAGGACTTCAACCGACCGGCGTCAGCGTCCAAACCCTCGCGGTAGAAGGCGTAAACCGCCGCATAACGTGTCACCAGTTGTGCCGGGTGAAGATCCCAACCCTGGTAGAACCCGTGTTCGAGTGATCGCCGCGTCAGCCGGTAGTGCGTCTCCCAGCCGAGCTTCTTCTGCTCCCCGACCGGCAGCACGTTGGTGGACCCGTCCGACAGCCGAACCCCGGTCCCAGCAGCGGAAACCTGCATGACGTGCCGCGCGAAGTCACACGCGCCGTGCGCCAGGTGCTGCTGCGCCGCGGACAACCCGCACCCAGCCGTGTAGTCGTAGGTGCCGAAGTGCAGACCTGTCACCCGGCCGTTGCCGGCCTCGATGAACCGCGGGATCGCGAGCCGCCCCTCGGAATCCACAATGGACTGCGTCGTCTCGACCTGGATCTCGAACTTCAACTCCTTGCCGAAGAGGTCCAGCACCTCGCCGAACACCTCGACCTGGTCGACTGATGTCACCTTCGGAAAGGTGATCACAAAACCTGGCGGAACCTCCCCCAATGCTGTCAGGAAGATGTCCAGCGTCCGCAGCCCGCGCTCCCGCAACGCCTTGGTGTCGAACGACTTGATCCGCACCCCGAACGAAGGCGGCGCCGTCCGCTCCTCCAGCCACCGTGACACGAGATGCGCCGTGCTCTCGGCATCCATGTCCTCGACGTCGTCCTCAGGCGCGCCGTACCCGTCCTCGAAGTCGATCCGCAGATCCTCGATCGGCTCCCGGACGAGCTTGGCCCGAACGCGGTCGAGCACCCCGTCCGGCAACTCCGGCAACAACTCGGGCTCGATCGACTCCAGGGCCTCGCGCCCCCAGTCACCGATCGTCGTACCGATGATCCGCCCGGCGGGCACGTAGCACGTGTGCACGGGCTGACGTCCCACCGGCCAGCTACGTTCCACAGTGGACAACCGCGCGGTCACCCGCGCGACGTCATCGGGCGACAGCGACGTCTGATACATCAGATGCGCTCGTACGCCGGCAGCGTGAGGAAGTCGACGAAGTCCTCGGACAACGCGACCTGCTCGAACAGCTCCACCGCCGCCGCCACGTGCGGCCCCTCAACTTGGCTGCCCACGCGCCCCAGAACCTCCCGGACCGCCTCAGGCGTGACCTGCGTGCCGTCGTCCAGCACAACCTTGTTGTTGATCCACTGCCAGATCTGCGACCGGCTGATCTCCGCTGTGGCCGCGTCCTCCATCAGGTTGTGAATCGCCGCCGCTCCGTTGCCCCCGAGCCACGACGCGATGTACCGAACACCAACGTCAACCGCCGACTCAAGCCCGGCACGCGTAGCCGCCCCGCCAGCCGACTTGAAGTCCAGCAACTGCTCGGCCGTCACCTCAACCTCGGGCCGCTGCTTGTCAACCTGGTTCGGCTTGTCCCCCAGCACCCCGTCGAAGATCTCCCGGCAAACCGGCACCAGGTCCGGGTGCGCCACCCACGACCCGTCGAACCCGTCGTTCGCCTCACGCGTCTTGTCCTCACGCACCTTGCGCAGCGCGTTCTCCGTGACCTCGGGATCACGCCGGTTCGGAATGAACGCCGCCATGCCACCCATGGCGAACGCCCCGCGCTTGTGACACGTCTTCACCAACAACTCGGTGTACGCCCGCATGAACGGCGCCGTCATCGTCACGCTGTTGCGGTCCGGCAGCACGTAGTCCGCCCCAGCGTCCCGGAAGTACTTGATGACGCTGAACAGGTAGTCCCACCGCCCAGCGTTGAGCCCAGACGCGTGATCCCGCAGCTCGTAGAGGATCTCTTCCATCTGGAACGCAGCCGGAATCGTCTCGATGAGCACCGTCGCCCGGATCGTGCCGTGCGGCACACCCTTCAGCTTCTGCGCCGTCGTGAACACGTCGTTCCACAGCCGCGCCTCAAGATGCGACTCCATCTTGGGCAAGTAGTAGTAGGGCTTCCCAAGCTCAGCGTTGTGGAAGAAGTGCAGCCCGAAGTCCACCAACGCCCCAACAGCGTTCTTCCCGCCGAACTGCAGGTTCCGCTCATCCAGGTGCCACCCACGCGGCCGCACGACAATCGTCGGGTAGGGCCCACCCTTGAGCGAGTAGTGCTTCCCCTCAGGCGACGTGAACTCGATCGTCCCGCGCGCCGCCTCGTACAGATTCACCTGCCCCTGCACGACGTTGTCCCAATGCGGCGTGTTCGCGTCCTCAAGATCAGCCAGCCACACCTTCGCCCCGGAGTTGAGCGCGTTGATCGTCATCTTGCGCTCGGTGGGCCCGGTGATCTCAACGCGCCGGTCCTGGAGCGGTTGCGGCGCTTGAGCGACCTGCCACTCCCCGTCACGCACCGACTGGGTCTCAGCCAAAAACCCGAGAGGCCTCCGCTCCTTGCGCAGGGCGAGCAACTCGTCCCGGCGGGCGGCGTGCGCCTCGTGCAGCTTCGCAACGAACTCAAGAGCCTCGTCAGTGAGGACCTGCACCTGGATCCACCTCTCTCGGTTTTGCTGTGTGGACTATAGTTTTTGCATTGCGGAACTGCAACGAGAGGAGTCGCACGTGTCGACAGGTGGCGTGCAGTCGTTGCAAAGGGCCTTCGACCTGCTAGAACGCCTAGCAGACGCAGGCGGCGAAGCCTCCCTCTCCGAGCTCGCCACGGTCTCGGGCCTACCCCTGCCCACAATCCACCGCCTGATCCGCACCCTCGTCACGCTGGGCTATGTACGCCAGAACAGCAACCGGCGCTACACCCTCGGCTCCCGCCTCATCCGCCTAGGCGAAACAGCATCCCGCCAATACGGCACATGGGCACGCCCGTTCCTCTCCCAACTAGTTGACTCAGTAGAGGAAACCGCAAACCTCGCGGTCCTGGACGGCGACGAGGTCGTCTACGTGGCACAGGTGCCCTCAAAGCACTCAATGCGCATGTTCACCGAGGTAGGCCGCCGCCTGCTCCCGCACGGCACAGGCGTGGGCAAGGCAATGCTGTCCCAACTCCCGCGCGACGAGGTGCGTCAACTCCTCGAACGCACGGGCCTACCCGCGTACACGCCGAACACGCTCACGGACCCGGTGGAACTGCTGGCCGAGCTGGACGAGATCCAGGAACGCGGCTACGCGCTGGACGAGTCCGAACAGGAACTGGGCGTGCGCTGCATCGCCGTGCCGGTGATCGGCGGCCCAACCCTGGCCGCGGTATCGGTGTCGGGCCCAGAGGGCCGCCTCACGAAGGACGCAGTAACCCGCATCCTCCCCGAGGTCCTAGCAGTCGCAAAGCGCCTAGCAGACCAGGCCGCAGCTCAGTAGGGCCGAAGCCGAAGGCGAGGCTGCGATGGCGAAGCCGAGCCGTCTTTTTCCATACGGGACCCCGTGTGGCGCAGGAACCCGCCGACTAAACCGGGGGGCGACCTACGAAACCGACGCGTCACCCGAGCAACGCGTCCACAAAGGCCCCAGGCTCAAACGGCGCAAGGTGGTCCGCACCCTCACCAAGCCCAACCAACTTCACCGGCACCCCAAGCTCCCGCTGAACCTGGAACACAATCCCACCCTTGGCCGTACCGTCCAACTTGGTCAGCACAATCCCAGTGATGTCGACCTGCTCAGCGAACACACGCGCCTGCGTGAGCCCGTTCTGCCCAGTCGTGGCATCCAAAACCAGCAGAACCTCATCCACAACAGCCTGCTTCTCCACGACCCGCTTCACCTTGCCGAGCTCATCCATCAGCCCAACCTTGGTGTGCAGCCGCCCAGCCGTGTCGATCAACACGGTGTCGACCCCAGCGTCCATCCCCCGCTTGACAGCATCGAACGCCACAGAGGCCGGATCCCCGCCCTCAGGCCCCCGAACAGTCTCAGCCCCAACCCGCTTGCCCCAGGTCTCCAACTGATCAGCAGCAGCAGCCCGGAACGTGTCAGCAGCCCCCAACAACACGGTCCGCCCATCGGCGACAAGCACCCGGGCAAGCTTGCCCGTGGTAGTCGTCTTCCCGACGCCGTTGACCCCGACCACCAGCAACACAGCAGGCTTCCCGGAGTGCGGCAACGCCTTCAGCGACCGATCCATCGAGGGGTGCAGAGCGTCGACCAACACCGACCGCAGCAACGCAGAAGCCTCAGCCTCGGTACGCACCCCAGCCCCGGCGATCTTGGAACGCAAAGTCTCAACGATCTCGGTGGTGGTAGCCGCCCCAAGATCAGCAATCAGCAGCGTGTCCTCAACGTCCTGCCACGAGTCCTCATCAAGGTCCCCGGCCCCGAGCAGCCCCAACAGTGACGACCCGAACGCGTTGCGCGACTTCGACAACTTCCCGCGCAACCGCTCCAACCGCCCAGCAGTCGGCTCGATCTCCTCAACCTCGGAAGCCTCTTCCGGCAGGTCGACCTCAACAAAGCCACGCTTGACGGAGTCACGCGGCACAGAGGCGTCATCCCCCACCCCGGGCTGCCCGTCGACCTCAGTCCGATCAGCAACCGGATGCTCGACAGGCGCGGTGTCCTCGACGGCGTCAGCCACCTCAGCCCCAGCCACCGCCTCAGCCGAGGAGGCCTCCGGAGCCGCCGGCGTCAGCGTGAACCCGGACGAGGCCTGGTAACCACCGGCCCGCGGCGCCTCCTCCTTCTGCGTGAGGCTGATGCGCCGGCGACGCGTCAGCACCACACCGGTCACCAGCGCAGCGATCAGCACGACCGCCACGACGACGAGGATCAGGACAAGGGAAGACGTCGACACGGGCTCATGGTTTCACAGGCCGCCATGTGACCTGCCAACCATCTATTGCTCATTTAGGCGAAGATTTCACCAAAGCTCTTGCGCACGACCACAGTGTGGAATAGACCACACGTCGTGAGGGTGATCGGACTGATTTCCGGCACGTCGATGGACGGCATCGACGTCGCCGTCGCCGACCTGTCGATCAACGGCGACGTGGTCGAGCTCGTGCCGGTGCAGCACGCCGAGCACCCCTTCCCCAAGGACCTGCTCGAGAAACCGAAGGACCTCGCCGAAGTGTGCGCCTTCGACACGTCGCTGGGGCAGGCTTTCGGTGAAGTTGCCGCCGGATACCTGCCGGCGGACCTGGTCTGCTCGCTGGGCCAGACCGTCCACCACGAGGTGCAGGACGGCGACTGCCTCGGCACGTTGCAGCTCGGGCAGCCCGCGTGGATCGCCGAACGCACCGGTGTCCCGGTCATCGCGGACCTGAGAGTGCGAGACGTGGCGGCAGGCGGCCAGGGCGCCCCGCTGGCGAGCACGCTCGACGCGCTCTGGCTGGCCGGCGAGAGTCCCGCGATCGCGCTCAACATCGGCGGCATCGCGAACATCACCGTCGTCAGACCGGGATCACCACCGATCGCCTACGACACGGGCCCCGGCAACGCGCTGATGGACGCCGTCATGGAGGTCATCTCCAACGGCCAGCGCCGCCAGGACACCAACGGCGAGTTCGCCAGGCGTGGCCACGTGCGAGAAGACGTCCTGAAGAAGCTGCTCGCCGACCCGTACTACGCCAAGCCGTGGCCGAAGTCGACCGGCAAGGAGCTCTTCAACGCCGAGTACCTGCAGGGGTTCCCGACGGTCCAGGCCGAGGACATGCTCAGAACACTCGTGGAGGTCACCGCGCGAACCATCGCGGACGCCTGCCGCGCGCACGACGCGAGTGTGGTGGTGGCGTCCGGAGGCGGGATGCGCAACCCGGTGCTGGTCGAGTCGCTCACGAAGGCGCTCGACCCGATTCCGCTCAAGCTGAGCGACTCGCTGGGCCTGCCGCGCGACGGCAAGGAGGCCTACCTCGCCGCGCTGCTCGGATTCCTGACGTGGCACGGGGTTCCGGGCAACACGCCGTCCGCCACCGGTGCGTCCGGGCCACGGCTGCTCGGCAGCATCACGCCCGGAAGCGGACCGCTCAGAATGCCCGAGCCCGTCACCACCGCGGTGACCAAGCTGAAAGTGGGGGAACCGACATGCGCGGACTAGATCTCGCGATCATCGCCCTCTTCCTCGTGGGCATGCCGTTGCTCGGCACGTGGATCGGCGGCAGGCAGAAGTCGTCCACCGACTACTTCGTCAGCGAGAAGCGCATCTCGTGGTGGGTGGTCTGCCTGAGCGTGGTGTCCGCGGAGACGTCGACGCTGACGGTGCTGAGCGTGCCGGTGATCGCCTACATGGCGACGCCCGCGCAGGGCGGCATGACGTACCTGACGCTCGCGCTGGGCTACATCGTGGGCCGCATCATCGTGAGTTTCGTGCTGCTGCCGCGGTACATCGCGGGTGATCTCGTCACGGCGTACGCGTTCCTGGGCAAGCGGTACGGCAACGGCATGCGTGCCACGGCGTCCGTCACGTTCCTCTTCACGCGCCTGCTCGCGGACGGCATCCGGTTGTTCGCGACGGCGATCCCGATCAAGCTGGTGCTGCAGCAATACGGAATCAACGCCTCGTACTGGACGATCATCGCGGCACTCGGCGTCGCGATGGTGTTCTACAGCTTCTTCGGCGGCGTGCGCGCGGTTGTGTGGGTCGACGCCATCCAGATGCTCTGGTACGTGCTCGGTGGCGTCGTGGTGATCTGGTTCCTGGCCGGCGAGCTGCCCGACGGCTGGTTCTCGAAGGCCGCGGACGTCAACAAGTTCCAGCTCTTCGACTTCGCCTCGTCACCGCTGACGGGCGCGTACCCGTTCATCGCCGCGTTCTTCGGCGGCGCGTTGCTGTCGATGGCCTCACACGGCGCGGACCAGCTGATCGTGCAACGGCTCATGGCCACTCGGGACGTGAAGTCCGCGCAGAAGGCGTTGATCGCCTCCGGTCTAGTGGTCTTCCTGCAGTTCGCGTTCTTCCTGTTCATCGGCGTGATGCTGTGGGCGTACTACAGCGGCGCCGACCCCGTGAAGGACATCGGTCTGGGCAACAAGGACGAGCTGTTCGGGTACTTCATCGTCAAAGTACTGCCGAGCGGCCTGTCCGGGTTCGTGATCGCCGGCATCCTCGCGGCCGCGCTGTCGTCCTCGTTGGGCGCCTTGGCCTCCAGCACGGTCACGGACATCTACGAACGCATCCGCAAGACCGCGATGACCGACGACGAACGCCTGCGCCACGGCCGGGCGTGGACCCTCGTGTGGGCCGGCTTGCTGATCGTCTGCGCGGGTCTGTTCGCCTCTTCGAACAAGACCACGGCCGACCCGATCGTGGTGCAGGCGCTGGGCATCGCCGGCTACACCTACGGCGCGCTGCTCGGGGCCTTCCTCCTCGGCCTCATCTTCAAGCGCGTCACGCAGGTGGACGCGATCATCGCGTTCGTGACGACGGTGCTGGTCGTCGGTTTCGTGATTCTCGGGGTCAAGTTCGCCGGCAGCACGCCGACGATCTACTTCGGCAAGGCCACGGCCGAGCTGAAGTCCTTGACCGGCTGGTGGAACACGCCCCTGGGGGTGGCGGTCACCTTGCTGGTGGGTGGGTTGCTGTCATTGCGTCATTCACGCCGGGT
This sequence comes from Lentzea alba, assembly GCF_047445655.1. GTDB lineage: Bacteria > Actinomycetota > Actinomycetes > Mycobacteriales > Pseudonocardiaceae > Lentzea > Lentzea alba_A. The sequence continues at coordinate 29,906 of NZ_JAJAEG010000018.1, read as the reverse complement.
GCCGGTAGGCGACAAGCTCGACGTGGAGTCGAAAGCCTAGGCGCGCGAACATGTTCTGCGAGGACTCGTTGCCGGAGTAGATCGACGCGGCGGCCTGCGGTCGAGCACCGCGGGCCGCCGCGAGTTTCCACAGCAGTTCGGTGACGAGCGAGGCGCCCACGCCCTGACCGCGAACATCGGGTTCGACGGCCACGAAGTCGATGTAGTACTCCTCGGGTTGAGCCTTGCCGGCCGCGTACCCGATGACACGTTCGCCGTCCATCGCGACGACGACCGTGCGCGCCGTGGGATCGGACTCGACGAGTTGCTTGCCGGACAAGTACGTCCGCGGGAAACATCGCTCGTGCAGCACGGCTACGGCTTGGTGGACCTGCGGATCGGTGGGTAGAACGCGCATCTCGCGTTCGCTGGGACACTTCGCGTCCCGCAGCAACAACGAGCGCAGCTCCCCGTTGTCCAGTATGTGGATGGCGCTCGCCTTGCCGGCGCTGAAGGCGTGCCGTTCGGCGAACGCCGCCAGTCGTCGGTGGGCGGTGTGCCCGTAGAGCTCTAGGTCGGTGATGCCGGTGAGGAGCTCGGAGGCACGCCGGAACATCGCGTCGGCGGTCTGGTCCCAGATGCGGCTGCCCGCCGGGTGGTTGACCGGTACGTCGACGAACGGCCCGTGCAGCCACGCGCGGCCCAGCTCCGGGTCGATCTCCACGCTGAGCATGCCGGTGATGTTGTCGTCGGCGTCCACCGCGACCACCGTGCAGTCGGCCCAGCTGGGCTCGAACTCGGCGAGCTCCGCGCGGAGCTCTTCGACAGTCTCACCGAGGTAGCCGATGTGGTGCGCTGAGTCGGCCTGGAGCCGGACCAGGAGCGCCATCGTGGCGCCGAGGTCGCCAGGTTCGGCGAAACGGATGTCGTACATAGAAGGAATGGTTGCTCCCGCGACGCTCGGACGCGAGGGAGTTTTCGAACGAGTAAAATGGCGTGGATGTCCAGCCAGATCGGTGACGACCTGTCCGGTGCGCTCAGAACGCGGAACGACCTGGCCGAGGCGATGGCCCATGCGGGCGACTTCAAGCGAGCAGCCGCCGAGTTCAGGGCCCTCGCGAAGGACTACGAGGAGCTGGCCGGCGCGGACGACCCCCGCACGCTGGACGTCCGGCTGAGCCTCGTGAAGGTGCTCGGCACCGCGAAACAGCACGCCAAGGCCATCGCGGCCGGCGAACCACTGCTGCGCGACCAGCTCCGCGTGCTGGGTCCTGAGCACGACGACGTCCTGGAGACCAGGCAGCTGCTGGCCAACCTGCGCTACGCGGCCGGCGACCGCGAGGGCGCGGCCGAGGATCTTGAGCGGTTGCTGGGGGCTCTGTCACACGTGTTGATGCCCACCCACCAGCGGATCACGCGACTCAAGCGCGACATCGCGTTCTTGAAGCGCTCCACGTGACGTGGGGGACGACACTCGGGCCGACACCCAGATTCGGGCTTGCAGGGCTGGTGAGGGTGGGGGACTCTTCTACGGTGAGTGAGGAAACGATCCAACTCGATCTCAACGAATCCGGGGTGGCCGTCGACCTGCCCTTGCCGACGAACAACCGGGACCAGGTCCAGGGCGTTCCGTACCGGCCGGTCGAATTCCGTGACGATGATCTGCCCACTGCCCTCGAGCGCGCGGCCACCTGGCTGCGGCAGACGCAAGAGTGGCTGGGCGAGCCCGTGGATGTCATCGCAGTTCATCTCGACTACGACGACACACATGGCAACCCGTACTACGACCTCAAGCTGCTGTGCAACGACGAGGACCTCGCGGGTGTGCCAAGGGTCATGCGAGAACACGAAGGGGCCGCTACCGGCGAGTAGCTTTTACGGCTACCGTTCGGAAGCATGTCGGATCGCGTTTATCCCCCGGTGATCGCAGCAGCGAAGCTCATGTTCAAGGTGCTCGATCTGCGGATCACCATCGAAGGTGCGCACCACATCCCGAGCACGGGAGGAGCGGTGCTGGCGTCGAACCACGTCAGCTACCTCGACTTCATCTTCGCGGGCTATGGTGCGCGTCCCTCGGGGCGCCTCACGCGGTTCATGGCGAAGCACGAGATCTTCGCCAACAAGATCGCAGGCCCGCTCATGCGCGGCATGCACCACATCCCCGTCGACCGGAGCGCGGGCCAGGCCTCCTTCCAGCAGGCACTGTCCGCGCTCCGTAGCGGCGAGGTCGTCGGGATCTTCCCCGAGGCCACCATCAGCCGGTCGTTCACGGTCAAGGACATCAAGTCCGGCGCGAACCGCCTCGCGCACGAGGCCGGCGTGCCGCTCATCCCGGTCGCGCTGTGGGGCACGCAGCGGCTGTGGACCAAGGGCCGGCCCAAGAACCTGACCCAGCGGCACGTGCCGATCACGATCCTCATCGGCGAGCCGTTCGAGGCCTCCCCCGGCGACTCCGGCGACGCGTTGCTGCGCAAGCGGATGCAGGACCTGCTGGACTCCGCGCAGGCCAACTACCCCACCGAGCCCGGCGCGTGGTGGGCGCCCAGGCACCTCGGCGGCACCGCACCGACGCCGGAAGAGGCCGCCGAGCTCGACGCCCGCAGGGACTGAAACACGCCCTGACCTGGGGATACAAGGTTTTCACAAGGTCGATGGTGCAGAGTGGTCACTGCACCTGAAGTGGTGAGGTTGAACTGGGGGACTTCACCCCACCAGGTGCCCGGGCTGCGTCCATGCGGTGATTCTTGGGGGACCTTCCTCACCCGTTGGGGAAGGGCAACCGCATGCGGCGCCGCCCGGCGTAGAAGCCGCGGTCGGAGCTGGTCTTAGCCCCCCAGGCACCTGCTCCGATCGCCCTACTCGTCCGCCGGATCCGGCGAGGACTCAGCAGCCGGTTCAGGCGCGGACTCCGCAGCAGGCGCCCGCTCGTCGCCACGCGTGCGCAGCCGCTGCGAGATCACCTGCGAGATGCCGTCACCGCGCATCGAGACGCCGTACAGCGCGTCCGCGATCTCCATGGTCGGCTTCTGGTGCGTGATGATCAGCAGCTGCGACCGTTCCCGCAGCTGCTCGAACAGGCCGATCAGGCGGTGCAGGTTCGTGTCGTCCAACGCCGCCTCGACCTCGTCCATCACGTAGAACGGTGAGGGGCGGGCGCGGAAGATCGCGACCAGCATCGCGACGGCGGCCAGCGACTTCTCGCCACCGGAGAGCAGCGACAGGCGCTTGACCTTCTTGCCGGGCGGGCGCGCCTCCAGCTCGATGCCGGTGGTCAGCATGTCGTCGGGCTCGGTCAGCACCAGGCGGCCGTCGCCGCCGGGGAACAGGACCTTGAAGACGATCTCGAACTCGCGCGCCACGTCCTCGTAGGCCGACGTGAAGACCTCCAGGATCTTGTCGTCGACCTCCTTCACGACGGTGAGCAGGTCGCGGCGGGTGTCCTTGATGTCTTCCAGCTGGGTCGAGAGGAACTTGTAGCGCTCCTCCAGCGCGGCGAACTCCTCCAGCGCGAGCGGGTTCACCTTGCCCAGCAACGAGAGGTCGCGCTCGGCACGCTTGGCGCGGCGGGCCTGGGTGTCGCGGTCGTACGGCATCGGCTGCGGCTCGGAGACCTGCTCGCCGCGTTCCTTGGCGGCCTGGTACTCGGCCATCTCCGCGGCCGAGGCCGGCACGAGGCAGTCCGGGCCGTACTCGTTGACGAGGTCGTCGAGGCCGATGCCGAAGTCCTCGGCGATCTTGGTTTCCAGCTGCTCGATGCGCAGGCGCTGCTCGGCCCGCAGGACCTCGTCGCGGTGCACGGCGTCGACGAGCTTCTCCAGCTCACCGGACATCTCGCGCACCAGGTTGCGCACCTGGGTCAGCAGCAGCTCGTGCTGCTGACGGCGTTCCTGGGCCTGGTCGCGCTCGCGGGCGGCGCGGTCCAGAGAGATCGCGATGCGTTCCAGCGCCTGCTCGCCACCGCGGACGACAGCCTTCGCAACCACAGCACCACGCGCACGGTGCTGCGTCGCGCGGGCGTGGCGCTCGCGGGCCTCGCGTTCAGCACGCGCAGCACGACGAAGGCCGTCTGCCTTGCCCTGCAACGCTCGTGCGCGCTCCTCGGCCGTGCGCTGCACCAGGCGTGCGTCCATTTCGGCCTGACGTGCCTGGGCGAGCTCGGCGGCCAGCTGGTCGCGCTGCTCGGTGTCCGGCTCGTCGTCGAGGGTCTGCTCCTCCTCGGCCATCAGCAGTCGTTCTTCGAGCTCGCCCAGCTTCAGCAGGGCTTCCTCGCGCGACCGCTCGACCTTGTTGCGCTGCTCGGTGATGCGGTTGACCTCGGCCTCGGCGGAGCGCACCGCGGCAGCCATCCGGTTCAGCCGCTCACCGGAACGGGCCTGCCGAACCTTGGCCTCCTGCATGGCCTCCTTGACCGCGTCGAGCACCTTGCGGCGGGACTGCTGCTCGGCCCGAGCGCCTTCCAACGCGGCCGAGGCGTGCTCCAGCGCGCGTTCCGCGGTCGCCAGGGCTTCCTGCGCCTCGTCGACGGCCGCCTGGATCTCGATGACGCTCTGGCCCTGCGCACCCGAGCCACCGATGGCCCAGTCCGTGCCGAAGAGGTCGCCGTCACGGGTCACCGCGCGGCCGTTGAACCGTGCCGCGGAGTCCAGATCCTCAACCACGGCAAGGCGATCGAGGGCACGAGCCAGTGCCGGGCGCAACGCTTCCGGAGCGTGCACGACGTCGATGGCCCACCGCGCGCCGTGCGGGAGGTAGCCCCACTGCGAGGTGTCCACAGTGGACCCGTACGACCCGATCAGCACACCGGCGCGTCCGGCGTCCTTCTCCTTCAACAGCTTCAGCGCCTGCAGCGCGCCGTCGCCGGAGGAAACCGCTACAGCGTCGGCGATCGGGCCCAGTGCGGCCGCCAGCGCGACCTCGAAACCGGGCTCCACGGTCAGCAGCGCCGCGACGGAACCCAGCAGCCCCGGCACGTCCGACGCGAGCAGTGCGCCCGCGCCGTCCTTGCGAGTCAGGCCCAGCGACAGCGCGTCGACGCGGGCACGCCACGACGCGATGTCACGTTCCGCGGTGCGTTCAGCCTTCACGAGTTCTTCGACGCGTTGCCTGGCGGCGTCGTTGGACTGGACGGCGTGCCGGTGACGTTCGTCGAGGTCGTTGTCGCCCTCGTCCTCGTAGCCGGTGACCGCCTGCGCCTCAGCCAGTTCGATCGACGCGAACTCGACGCGTTCGGAGGCTTCTGCGACCGTGACGGAGAGGCGTTCGATCTCCTCGGCGGTCGCGTTCGTCTTGCTGCGCAACGCTTCCACCTGACCGGACAGCCGGGCCAGACCCTCCCGGCGGTCGGCGATCGCGCGGACGGCGGCCATGTGCGCCTTCTCCGCCTGCGACACCATGCGCTCCAGCTCGGACCGCGTCTCCACGGCCTCCGCGAGCGCGATGCGCGCCTCGGTCACGCCTTCCTGGAGCTCCAGCTCCATCTCGGCGGTCTCCTCGGCCTCGCGGTCGAGGTCGTCGGGGTCGCGGCCCCTGCTGGGTGCGTCCAGCTCGGCGGACAGGTGCCGGGCCCGTTCCGCCGCAAGCCTCACGGTGCCGCGGAGGCGTTCCTCCAAAGCGGACAGCCGGTACCAGGTGTCCTGCGCGGCCTGCAGCTTCGGCGTGTCGGCGGCGACGCGCTCCTCCAGCTCGTTCTGCTGGTACTGCGCCGCCTGCAACGACTTCTCGACCTCGGCGCGGCGCTCGCGGGCCTTCGCCTCGTCGTGCTCCTCCTGCGCGATGGCTTCCCGTTGCGTGACGAGGTCGTCCGCGAGCAGACGGAGTTTGCTGTCCCGCAGCTCGGACTGCACGACCTGGGCGCGGCGAGCGATCTCGGCCTGCTTGCCCAACGGCTTGAGCTGACGGCGGAGTTCGGCGGTGAGGTCGGTGAGGCGCGTCAGGTTCGCCTGCATCGCCTCCAGCTTGCGCAGCGCCTTTTCCTTGCGCTTGCGGTGCTTCAGGACGCCGGCGGCCTCTTCGATGAACGCGCGGCGTTCCTCCGGCTTGGACTCCAGGATCGCGGCGAGCTGGCCCTGACCGACGATCACGTGCATCTCGCGGCCGATGCCGGAGTCCGAGAGCAACTCCTGGATGTCCATGAGACGGCACGAGTTCCCGTTGATCTCGTACTCGGTGGCGCCCTCGCGGAACATCCGGCGGGTGATCGACACCTCGGTGTACTCGATCGGGAGCATGCCGTCGGAGTTGTCGATCGTCAGCGTCACCTCGGCGCGGCCGAGCGGCGCGCGGCCGGACGTGCCGGCGAAGATGACGTCCTCCATCTTGCCGCCGCGCAGGTCCTTGGCACCCTGCGTGCCCATCACCCAGCGCAGCGCGTCGAGCACGTTGGACTTGCCGGACCCGTTGGGGCCGACCACACAGGTGATGCCGGGCTCGAAGCGCAGCGTGGTAGCCGAGGCGAAGGACTTGAAGCCCTTCAGCGTCAGGCTCTTGAGATGCACGCCGGGCAGAGTACCCAAGCGCTTGCGTTGAACGCGTTAGGCGCCCCGTGACCTGCATTTCTATGGACGGAGAGTAACCAGGACTCCACTTTCGTCCGACACTTCCAGGTGATCTATCCGATCAAGGGAAAACGACGTGGAACCGGGAATCTCCTCGTCAGGTGCATGATCGGAACCCCACCAGCCACCGATCTCCCGCTGGCCCTCCCTGCTGAACACCACGACCTTGCAGCGCACTCCCGGCTTCACGTTGCCGAGCTTGAACCGCATCTCGGTGCCCCACGGCTTGGTGACCATGGAAACGGAGGCGTTCACACCCGTTGACTGATCTTGCGCGGCCCACGTCGGCGCAGGTCGGGGCTGCAGGGCCAAGACCCCGCCGGCGAGCGCCAGCGTCACGAGGACGGCCGCGCAGGCGATCAGCACCCGCCGGTGCCGACTGGGCTTGGGTGGGCACTCGGGGATCTCGTCGAGGTTCTCGACGTCCTCCAGGGTCAGGCGGCCGAGCAGGCCGGGCAGCGGGGCGAACCGCAGCATCTCGGCCCGGCAGGCGTCGCAGCCCGACAGATGACGTTCGAACGCGGACCGTTCCTTGGGGTCGAGCGATCCGAAGAGGTAGGCGCCGACGTCGACGGTGTGCTGACAGCTCACGCCTCGGTCACCCCTCTCTCCTCTAGTGCGTCGCGCAGCGCCCGTAGTGCGTAGAAGCAGCGCGACTTGACCGTGCCCGGCGGGATGCCGAGCGTTTTGGCCGCCTCCGCGACGGTGCGGCGCCGGTAGTAGAGCTCGATGACGACCGTCCGGTGCTCGGGCGTGAGCGCCCGCAGCGCCGACGCGATCTGCCACGTCTGCAGCACGTGTTCGACCTGGTCGCTGACCGGTGGCAGGTCCACCGGTTCGAGCGGCACCTCGGTCGCCCGTGCGCTGCGGCGGCGGTATCCGGAGATCACCAGGTTCTTGGCGACCGTGTAGAGCCACGGCGCCGCGTCGTCCGGTTTCAGCTCGTCGTGGTGCCGCCACGCGCGAAGCAACGTCTCCTGCACAACGTCCTCTGCCTGCTGAAAGTCGCCGTCGACCAGCCGCAGCACGTAGTGCAGCAACGGGCCTCGCCAGCGGTCGTAAAGCTGGATGAGGACGTCTTCGCCGGAGTCCACGCTCCCTTACTACGCCATCTCGTTCAGAAAGGTTCAGCGCTCGATGAAGCCGGTCAGATCACCCCTGGCCTCGGACCACTGCTCACCGACGGAGTCCACGTGTCCAGGCGTTTCACCCGAACGGAGAGCCTTCAGCAGTTGTTCACACTTCTCGCGCGGACCCTCGGCCACCACCTCGACCCGCCCGTCCGGCCGGTTCGAAGCGCTCCCGACCAGGCCCAGTTCTAGCGCCCTGGCTCGCGTCCACCAGCGAAAACCAACTCCCTGAACCCGTCCACGCACCCACGCGTTTAGTCGCACGTCCACCCCCGAATGGTTGCGTAGTCACCCAAGGTGACCGAAGACGCACTCTGGGGTTGTCACCCATTAGTGGTACGGTGCCGACCCGTGAGTGCCCGCAGCCTCTTACTCGGCCTGCTGATCGGTGCAACCGGTATCGGCGGTCTCGCCGTCACCGGTACCTCCCCTCTCGGCATCAGCTTCACCAATGCCGCACAGCAGGAGAGCACCGACGCAGCGAACCAGTTCGGTACGGGCAACGCGGCCGCCCCGAACAGACAGACGCCTTCTGAGAACACCGGTGTCGACGGCGCCCCCACGTCTTCGTCGTCTTCTTCCGCTCCCACCACCACGACGGCCAGCGCTACGTCTTCTTCTTCGACAGCGGCTCCCACCACCACGACGACGCCTCCCGAAGCGCCGAAGCCGCCCGCCCAGCCGCCGCAGCAGCCGGGCAACAAGACCCCCGAGCAGGCCGTGCTGGCGTTGGTGAACGACGCCCGTGCCGCGAAGGGCTGCCGCGCACTCGTGATCGACGACCGCATCACGACCGCCGCGCAGGCGCACAGCACGGACATGGCGACCAACAACTACTTCAGCCACGACTCGAAAGACGGGCGGGAGTTCGACGAGCGGATGCGCGACGCCGGCTACCCGAACCCGGGTGGCGAGAACATCGCGAAGGGCTACCGCACGCCCGAGCAGGTCATGGAGGGCTGGATGACTTCGTCCGGCCACCGGGCGAACATCGAGAACTGCAGCTTCACCACCATGGGCGTCGGCCTGGACACGCGTGGCTTCCTGTGGACCCAGAACTTCGGCCGTTGACGTTTTGAGCAGGGGAAACTTCGTGTACGAGAGCCCGGAACCGGACTCGCGCTCGCGCTTTCGCGGTGCACCGCAGATCATCCTCGCCGCTTCCGGCGTGGTGCTGGCGACGATCTTCGCCGCCGTCGCCTCGCTCGCGGCGGGCTCCGACACGGCCAGCGAGACCCCGTCGACACAGCCACCGCGCAAGGAGGCCGTGCGCGACGCCCTGAGCATCGTGCCGACGTCCGCGCCCTCTTCTTCGGTCGAGCTCACGACGTCGTCGTCCGCTGACACCACGACGTCGACCACCACGACGACGAAGAAGCCCCGCGTCACCACCATCACGCGCCCGGACGGCACCACCACCACGGTGACGACCGAAGAGCCGCCGCCGGTGACGACCAACCCGCCCGTGACGACGTCGTCGGAGACCACGACCACCACGACGACGACCACGACCACCACAACGAGCACGACCACAACGAATCCGACGCCTTAGGGTTACGCCAGTCACCGACACGTGACGCAGAGCTACACGAAGGTGTGGCTCCACTGAGGCTTTGGTGCGTTTCCGCCGATAACTCGAACGCAAGTCCATCCGACCGGGTTTCCCACGAGGAGATGGGTGTGTTCGAGGAAGATCATTCGCAGTCACCATCCGATCCCGCACCTTCGAAGAAGCGCGTGGGCACGGCCGTCATGCTGGCCGCGGGCGGTGTGGTGGTAGCGACGCTGTTCGCCACGGTCGCGTCGATGCTCGCCGCGTCCGGCAAACAGGCGAACCCGGAACCCAAGTCGGTAGAGGTCGTCCAGACCATCACCAGCGTGGCGCCGGACGGCAGCACCAGCACCGTGCTGGTCACCGTCTCGTCGAGCTCGGGCAAGCCGTCGGCCAAGGCGGAGGACCGCAAGCAGGCGGCGCGCCCCAACGAGCAGCCGAAGCCGGACGCCCCGCAGCCTCCGCAGCTGACGACGAACCCGGTGCAGCCGTCCCAGACGCAGAGCAACCCGCCCACGTCGTGGACCGAGCCGCCGTCGTCCTCTTCTTCGACGTCGACCACGACCACGCCGCCGTCGACCTCTTCGAGCTCCAGCACGTCCGCACCGGCCCCGAAGCCCTAGCTCGGCATCGGCCGCAGCACGGCCGGTTCCTGGACCTCGGCGAGCCGGAGCCGCAGCCAGTCGGACCACGTCGCACCGAGCTCCGAGGCTCGTCGCAGCATCCCGATCTCGTGGCTGCGGCACAGCGCGTATTGATCACCAGGCACCGGCTCCAGCCAGGGCTCGTGGTCGTCGACGAGCAGCAGCACCGCCAGAACGACCGGTTTGACCTCCTGCTCGTAGTCCCACAGCAGGTCGGTCAGCGCGTCCCGGTTGCGGCCGGCCCCGAAGCCCCAGCTCACAGCTCGAACCGGTAGCCCATCCCGGGCTCCGTCAGCAGGTGGCGCGGCCGTGCGGGCTCCGGCTCCAGCTTCCGCCGCAGCTGAGCCAGGTAGACCCGCAGGTAGTGCGTCTCCTTCTCGTACGCGGGCCCCCACACGTCGCGCAGCAGCTGCTTCTGCGCGACGAGCTTCCCGGCGTTGCGCGCCAGCACCTCCAGCAGCCCCCACTCGGTCGGCGTGAGGTGGACCTCGGCGCCGTCCTTGAGCACGCGCTTGGCCGCGAGATCCACCGTGAACGACGCGGTCTTCACGATCGGCTCGTCCTCGGGGCCGGCGACGGCCGAGCGGCGGACCGCGGCGCGCAGCCTGGCCAGGAGCTCGTCCATGCCGAAGGGTTTCGTCACGTAGTCGTCGGCGCCGGCGTCCAGGGCGTCGACCTTGTCGGTCGAGTCGGTGCGGGCGGACAGCACGATGATCGGCAAGGTGGTCCAGCCGCGCAGGCCCGCGATGACGTCCGTGCCGTCCATGTCCGGCAGGCCCAGGTCGAGGACCACGACGTCGGGCTTGCCGTCGGCGGCCAGCCGGAGAGCGGTTGCGCCGTCGTGGGCCGTGAGCACCTCGTAACCGCGGGCCGAGAGGTTGATCCGCAGGGCGCGCACGATCTGCGGCTCGTCGTCGACCACCAGTACCTTCGTCACGGAACCCTCGCATCTACCGGGAGTGAGATCACCACGGTGAGACCGCCACCTGGCGTGTCCTCCATGGTGATCGTGCCGTCCATCGCCTCGGTGAACCCCTTCGCCACGCTCAGACCGAGACCAACGCCACCCGGCGTGCGGTCGCCGAGTCGCTGGAACGGGGCGAAGACCTGGTCGGCCGTGTCGCGCGGCAGCCCGCGGCCATGATCGACCACGCGCAGCTCCACCTCGTTGCCGTGGGTCGAGGCGCGCAGGGCGACGGCGCCGGCGTAGCGGAGTGCGTTGCCGACGACGTTCGCGATCACTCGTTCGAGGAGTCCTACGTCGGCGCGCACGGGCGGTAGCGACTCGGGGACGTCGACCTCGATGTCACCGGTCAGGCCGGTCAACGCCCGTGCCACGGCCTCGTAGTAACCGACGGCGCGGAACTGCGGCTCCACCGCGCCCGTGGCGAGGCGCGACGAGTCGAGCAGGTTGTCCACCAGGCCGGTGAGCCGTTCCGCCGACTCGTCGACGGCCTCCAGCAGCTCGGCCGTGTCCTCGGGCGACAGCGTCAGCTCCGGATCGCGCAACGAGTCGACGGCGGCCCTGATCGAGGTCAGCGGCGTGCGGAGGTCGTGGCCGACGGCGGAGAGCAACGCGGTGCGCAGCTCGGTCCGCGACGCCTGCCGCTGGGTTTCGAGGGCCTGCTCGGCCGTCCGCTGCTGCCGCAACGCCAGCAACGCCTGGCCGGCGGCGGCCTCCAGCACCCGGCGGTCGGACGCGGGCAACGAACGGCCGCGCAGCGCCAGGTGCACGTCCGGGGTCACCGCGATGTCGATGTCCGCCTCGTCCGGCTCGTCGCACGGGCTCGCGCCGACGCACGCGACGCGTTCCCACTCGCCGTCGGCGCGTTCCAACAGCGCGACGGAGCTCAGACCGAAGTTCTCTCTCACCTTCTCCAACAGCCGTGCGAGCGGAAATGGGTTCGTCAGCACTGTGCGCGCGTACGAGGCGAGAAGGGTCGCTTCGGTGCGAGCGCGCGCTGCCTGGGTCGCACGGCGAGCGGCGTAGTCCACCACCAACGCGGTCGACACACCCACGATGATCATCGCGAAGAAGGTGAGCACGTTCTGCTGCGCGTCGATGGTGAACGTGTAGAAGGGCTCGGTGAAGAAGAAGTTCAGCAGCAACGCGTTGATGAGCGCCGCCGTGAGCGCCGGACCCAGTCCACCGACGATCGCCACCACTAGCGTGACCAGCAGATACGCGATGACGTTCGTGGAGAAGTTCAGGCTCCCCCGCATCGACGCGCCGGCCGCCGTCACCACCGCCGGACCGGCCACCGCGAGGAACCACCCCCACGCGAGGCGGCTGGGCTTCAACGGACTCCCCGCGAACCGCGCACGCCAGCCACCAGCGGTCGCGGCGTGCGTGACCATGTGGACGTCGATCGCGCCGGACTCCTGCACGACCGTGGTGCCGATTCCGGCCGAGAACACGCGCGCGAACCGTGAACGACGAGAAGTACCGACAACGAGCTGGGTGGCGTTCACCCCGCGCGAGAACTCCAGGAGCGCCGTCGGCACGTCATCACCAACGACCGTGTGAAACGTCGCGCCGAGGTCCTCCGCGAGTTTGCGGTACTTCGTCAGCGCGTGCGGGTCCGCGCCCGCAAGGCCGTCGCCTCGCAGCACGTGCACGACCAGCAAATCCCCGCCCGCGCGCGTGGCGATGCGACGCGCGCGCCGGATGAGCGTCTCGCTCTCCTGGCCGCCGGTGATGGCGACGACGACACGTTCGCGCGTCTCCCACGTGTCGGTGATCTGCTGTTCGGCTCGGTAGCGCAGCAACGCGACGTCGACCTGGTCGGCGACCCACAGCAACGCGAGCTCGCGCAGCGCCGTGAGGTTGCCGACGCGGAAGTAGTTGCCGAGGGCCGCGTCGATCTTGTTCGCGGCGTAGACGTCGCCGTGGGCGAGCCGGCGGCGCAGCGCTTCGGGGGTGAGGTCGACGAGCTGCATCTGGTCGGCTTTGCGCACGACCTCATCCGGCACCGTTTCCTGCTGCGCGACGCCCGTTATGCGTTGAACTACGTCGTTGAGCGATTCCAGGTGCTGCACGTTCACGGTGGAGAGGACGTCAATCCCGGCGTCGAGGAGTTCCTCAACGTCCTGCCACCTTTTTGCATTACGGGATCCGGGCACGTTCGTGTGCGCGAGTTCGTCGACCACGGCGACCTCGGGCGCACGGGCCAGGACCGCGTCGACGTCCATCTCGCTGAGTTCGACACCACGATGCGTGGAGTGACCGCGCGGCACGATTTCCAGACCTTCGACCAGTTCAGCGGTCTTGGCGCGGCCGTGGGTCTCCACAAATCCGATGACGACGTCCGTGCCGCGTTCCCGCCGCCGGTGTGCCTCGCCGAGCATCGAGAACGTCTTGCCGACACCGGGAGCGGCTCCGAGGAAGATGCGGAGCTCACCACGCCTGGGTTTCGCACTCACCTGACCAGTCTGCTCCTGGCCCGGCATCGGCTGTTCGGGGGTACGCACTGCGCCGCCCGGCCAGATGAGTGCTCCTTCCCACATCTTTGTCGTGAGATCTGACCTGCTGAATCATCCTTCAGCACGACGCCCGTTCGAGTGAGCCTCGCTGCGCTTTTTACGCCGTTTACCAGCACATTTAAGTGTGCCGGACGCGCGCCGTGACAGGTCCGGTCACCACAACGGCCGAATGGGTTATCGGCAGTTGGCGGATAGCGCGCGGAGCGTGAATGAGGGAAAGTGCCAGGGTTCGTGTCCTAATTAGGACAATCACATGCGCGCGGAGAAACGATGCCCACCACCGTCACCAACCACGAGGCACTTCAACTCGTGGTGGCCGTGCACCGGCTGGTGCGAAGTCTTCGACAGGCCGCTCCGGCCCGTCGTTTGCAACCCACCCAGTTATTGGTGCTGTCAGAACTGAGCGCCCACGGCCCGATGCGGATCGGCGAGATCGCGGTGCGCGCGCTGTGTTCGCAGCCGACCGCGACAACCGTCGTGACCAGCCTCGAGTCCACCGGTCTTGTCCGTCGCGAGCCAGATGCGGCCGACGGCAGAGCGACGATAGTCGTGCTCACCGAAGTCGGCCGCGAGACGATCCTGTCGCTCGCTCACGGCGAGGCCGAACTATTGAGTGAAAGAATGTCCGAACTTTCGCCGGAAGACAGAGACAGCCTGCGCTCGGCCATGCCGGTATTGCGCCACCTGGCCGAACCGCAGGAAAACAAGTAGGGGCGGGACCCCCCGACGGGTCCCGCCCCAAGTCATTACTTGCTTGGTGACACAGAAGTGGGTGCCACCGAGCTGGAAGGTGCGCTTCCAGAACTCGAAGGCGGCTCACTCGGCGTTGATGACGTTGATGACGGAGCGGACATGCTCGGTGCCACCGTGTAACAGACGCCGTTTTCATAGTCGATCTTCGGACGCGGATACCGGTTAGCCGGAATCATCGGCTCCGGGTCGCCACCACCGCAGCCGTAGTACCCCCGCGGCGCGTTGATGGGATTGCCGTCCTGGTCGTACAACAGCACGTTCGTGAGCAACTTGCCGTTCTCGTCGTACGCATAGATGTTCTGGTACGTCTCCATGACCGGCCCCTGCTGATACGACCGGTTGTTGTACGCGAGGTTGCTCGCCGTCACGTCGACCACCTGGAAGAGCAACCCGACCGCCAACGCGGACGCCGGCAGGCTGAACCACAGCCACCGCCGGTCGACCTTGGCGCGCGGCCCGGCGAACACCGACACCACCGCGACCGCCGCGATGCAGAGGAACCCGAGGATGTCGCGGCCGGCGAGCAACACGGCCCCGAGCCCGAGCAAGCCGGCCCGCACCAACCACCACGCGGGCTGCAACGTCTTCAGGTAGGTGATCGCCCGTTCCGCCGGCGTGCCCGCCTCCGGCGTCAGCCACTGCTGGATGCGGCGTGTCTCCGGCAGGTCCATGATCTCGGCCTGCGCGGCCCCGCGGTCGTTCACCAGCGCGAGGCTGAGCACCAGGATCACCGCGGGCAACAGCAGAATCGCCGGCTCCCGCAGCACCACGGCACCCGCGAGCAACGTGACGCCCGTGGCAGCCGCAAGCCCCCATGCCGCGATCCGAGGCCTGGTCAGCAAGCCCTTCTTGGTGGTGACCGGCAACCTCTCGGTCCGCGGCGGATACCCGGCGGCCTGCCTCAGCTCCTGCGCGTACTGCTCGGGCGGCCCCAGCCGTTGCTCGAGGGTCTCGTTCTCCCCGAGCTCGGTCGACAGCTCCGCGACGTGCGCGCTGACGTCCTCCATGATCTCGGCCACCTCGGCCGGCGGCAGGTCGTCGAGGGCGGCACGCATCCCGGCCAGGTAGTACTCGACGCCGAGTGCTTGCGTGTTCATGCTGCGACCTCCTCGAGCAGGCCGTCCAGCGTGCTGGCGAACGACCTCCACGTCTCCCTCGACTCAGCCAGGCGCACCCGCCCGGTCTCGTTGATGGCGTAGTACTTGCGGTGCGGCCCCTCTTCACTCGGCACCACGTACGAGGTCAGCATCCCCGCGTTGTAGAGCCTTCGCAGCGTTCCGTACACGGACGCATCCCCAACGTCGTTCAATCCCCCGGCGCGCAGTCTGCGCACCACGTCATACCCGTACCCGTCGTCCTTGCGCAGAACCGCAAGGACAGCCAGGTCCAGCACCCCTTTGAGCAGTTGACTGGTGTCCATGGCCCCTCCCGCACTGTTGCGCGGTGAACACTACTACGCACTGCGCAGTACTGTCTAACGCGGGGGTGCTTTCGAGATTTCGATCGTCCTGGGCCGAACGGCTGTGCCAGAAGACGCTCATGCGGCTGACGCGGATCGAGTTCAACGGCTACAAGCGCCTCGCTCGGGCGTCGTGCAACGTGGACGGCAAGCTCATCGCGTTCGTCGGCCCCAACGAGGCCGGGAAGAGCAGCGTCCTCGAAGCCCTCGCTTGGCTAGACGCGCCAGGCGGCGTTCCGTTGCCGAAGAGCTCACTCACCCGCGACACGTACATCCCGGAGCACCTGCCCCTCGTGACCGCGACGTACCTGCTCGACGATGGCGATCGCGAAGGCCTCGCGATGTTCAACATCGAGCCCCTCACCGCTTACCAAGTCAGCAAGTTCCGCGACGGTCGTGTAGAGGCCAAGACATTGCCTGAGGCGCGGTGGTCCTCGGCTCTGTTCACGCTGGCTGGAGACGAACTAGACCTGCAACTGCGAACCATGGCGGCTGACGACGAACACCGCCGGTATGTCGAACGGGCGATCAGGCACCTGGAAACCCGGCAAGACCGCCGTTGGACCCGCGGCGAGATCGACGAACTGTACGCCCAGGTCGGCATGTTTGGCCTGGAAGCGGTCGCTGACATCATCGACCTGCTGAACTCCGGCTCGGCCGGAGCCCAAGCACTGCGATGGTTGCACGACAACCGGCCGAAGTTCCGCCTGTTCACTGCGGAGGACCGCAGGCTCCAGCCGAGCTATGACATCCGCGAGGAGACGTTCCGCAACTCGCCGCCTGCCGCACTGGCCAACCTTCTCGCCATGGCGGACCTCGACATCTCCAGGCTATGGGCAACGGTGGTCGAGAACGACACGTTGAATCGCCACACGCTCCTCAAGCGGGCTAACCACGAGTTGGAGAGGACCATCCGCACAGGATGGCGGCAGTCCGCCCTCACCGTGCGGCTAGCGCTGGAGAGAACCGTGGTGCAGATCTTCGTCGAGGAGCTGTCACCTCACGGCAGCGTGACGTCGCTCGATGAACGCAGCGAAGGGTTGAGAACGTTCATCGCGCTGCTCGGCTTTCTACACCTTCCCGAAACACCGCTGGACGCGATCCTCCTGATCGACGAGGCCGAGACCAACTTGCACCTCGACGCGCAAGCCGACTTGGTCGAGATGTTGCTGCGACAAAAGTTCGTGAACCAGATCCTGTACACCACCCACTCACCCGGCTGCCTGCCACCGGATCTGGGCACCGGCATCCGGCTGATCACGTCGAGCACAGAGATCCCCGGTACGAGCAAGTTGCTCAACAACTTCTGGCTCAACGAGGGTCCCGGCTTCAGCTCGTTGCTGTTCAAGATGGGTGCGGGTGCGGCGGCGTTCTCGGCCTGCCGGCACGCGGTGATCGCCGAGGGTCCGAGCGAGATGATCCTGCTGCCCACCCTGATCAGGCTCGCCACCGGCGAACCGCACCTGCTCTACCAGGTCGCACCCGGCCTCGCGAACGCCACCACCGACGATCCGCAGCTCGGCGAGGTGGCCGCGCGGACCGCCTATCTGGTCGACGGCGACAAGGGCGGCGACACGAAGAAGGCTCAGTTGATCGAGGTGGGGGTCCCAGCCGACCACGTGCTGTCGCTGCCGGCGGGGCAGGCGGTAGAGGACCTGTTGACCGCCGACTCCCACCTGGGTGCGATCAACACGCACCTCGCGGACCTCGGCCTCGCACACCGGCTGACCGAGGCCGACCTCGACGCCACGAAGACGCGGGGCAAGGCGGTGAGTGACTGGTGCAGGGCGAACAAGATCGGCTCACCGGGCAAGCCTGTGATCGCCAGCCGCCTGGTCAACAACCCTGATCAGATCGAGCTGACGAGCGAAGGCGTCGGCTATCTGAAGGAGCTGCACGCCAAGCTGACGGAGGTCCTCAAGATCTAGGGCGAGGCTGGCAGCGAGGACATGAATACGAGGACCTGTTCATGAACGGCTCACGGATGATCGCCGCCCCGCACCTCTTGCAGGGCCGGTTCTCCTGGCCGTAGGCACTCAACGACCGGTCGAAGTACCCGGACTGCCCGTTCACGTTGACGTACAGGGCGTCGAACGACGTCCCACCCTGCCCGAGCGCCTCACGCATCACATCGGTGGCGTGATCCAGCAGCTCAGCGGCCTTCACCCGAGTCAGCTTGTCCGTCATGCGGGTGCCGTGGAGCTTGGCGCGCCACAGCGCCTCGTCGGCGTAGATGTTGCCGATGCCGGACACGAGGGTCTGGTCCAGCAACGCGCGTTTGATCTCCGTGTGGCGCAGGCGCAACGCGCGGACCGCAGCATCACGGGAGAAGAGAGGGTCCATCGAGTCGCGGGCGATGTGCGCGACCGAGTCGGGAACGAGGGTGCCGTCGACCTCGACGAGTTCGGCCAGAGCCAGGCCGCCGAAGGTTCTTTGGTCGACGAAGCGCAGCTCCGGGCCGCCGTCGGCGAACTGGAACCGTACGCGAAGATGTTTCTCGTCCGGAGCCGAGGAAGGCTGGACGAGCATTTGGCCGCTCATGCCCAGGTGGGCGAGCATGGCGGCTTTGTCGGCCAGTTCGACCCAGAGGTACTTGCCGCGGCGCCTGGCGGCGGCCATTGGCTGGCCCGCCAGGCGCGCGCAGAAGTCCAAGGAGCCCAGGTCGTGCCGGCGGATGGCGCGTGGGTGCAAGACCTCTACTGAGGAGATGACCCTGCCGGCGACGTGGGCTTCGAGGCCGAGGCGAACCACCTCGACCTCTGGGAGTTCGGGCACGTCAGGCTTCGGACTTGCCCTCGTCGACGGGCTGCGCCTCGATCACGGCGGCCTGCGGCTTGGTGGGCTTGAGCACCCACACGCCCGCACGGCTCGTGTCCCTGACCAGCACAAGTCCCTGGATGCCTCCGTTGCGGGAGGTGTTCACCGGGCCGCGAGCGGAGCGGCTGCGGCGGTTGGTGCGGTACCTGGTCGCATACATTGCGTGTCTCAGTCTTCCTCGGATGGGAGGGTCCCTGGCGTCACCGAGGCGCCGTTCTGTCCGTTGGTGGATCGGGCCGACTCCTGCTCGGCCTTGACCCTCTCCGACAGAACATGATAAGCCGCTTCGGCGGCTTTCTGCTCGGCTTCCTTCTTGGTGCGCCCATCACCCTTGCCGTAAGGCTGGCCACCGACGAGCACCGTGGCGGTGAACTCCTTGCGGTGGTCCGGCCCCTGGTCGTCCACGCGGTACTCCGGGACGCCGAGACTGGCTTGAGCGGTGAGCTCCTGCAGGCTTGTCTTCCAGTCCAGTCCAGCACCCAGAAGCGGAGCTTTGGCCAAGAGTGGATCGAACAGCCGGTGAACGAACGTTCGTGCGGTATCGATACCGAACTGCAGGTACACCGCACCGATGACGGCCTCGAGACCGTCGGCGAGGATGCTCGCCTTGTCCCTGCCGCCGGTCAGTTCTTCGCCACGACCGAGCAACAGGTGTGCACCCAGTCCGCCTTCTCCCAGGTCACGCGCCACGCCCGCCAGTGCGTGCATGTTGACCACGCTGGCACGGAGCTTCGCGAGCTGACCCTCGGGAAGATCGGGATGGGTGCGGTAGAGGTGGTCGGTGACGACCAGCCCCAGCACGACGTCTCCCAGGAACTCGAGACGCTCGTTCGGCGGTAGCCCGCCGTTCTCGTACGCGTAGGACCTGTGGGTGAGCGCAAGGCCGAGGAGCTCGGCGTCCAACTGGACGCCGAGCGCTTCGGACAAGTTCGCGCGGTCAGCTTGCGGAGCGCGCGGCGGCTTTCCCCCCACTGCGTAACCGAGGAGATCAGGCCGGCTGAGCGACCTGGCGGCCAGCGTACTGACCACAGGCCGGGCAGGCGACGTGCTGCGGCTTCGGCTGGCGGCAAGCCTTGTTGGAGCACGCCACCAGGTGCACGGCAGACGTCTTCCACTGGGAACGGCGCGCACGGGTGTTCGAGCGCGACATCTTCCGCTTCGGGACGGCCACGACTACTTCTCCTCGTTGTTGTCATCGCTGAGCCGCTCTTGCAACGCGGCCCACCGAGGGTCAATCGTCTCATGCCCGTGGTCGGGCCCGAGCTCCGCCCACCTGCCACCACACTCGGAGCAAAGCCCCTTGCAGTCCGGCTCGCAGAGCGGCGCCTGCGGCAGCGCGAGGACGATGGCGTCCCGCACCACAGGCTCGAGGTCGATCAGATCGTTCTCGATCCGACTGACCTCGTCTTCATCAGTGGTCTCGTCCGTGGTGCTGTCCGGCCACGCGTAGAGCTCCGTGATGCGGACTTCGACCTCATCGGCGATGGGCTCGAGACACCTCGCGCACTCGCCTTCGACCTTGGCGAACGCGGTCCCCGACACGAGCACGCCCTCAACGACCGACTCGACCAGGAGGTCGAGTTCGACCTCTCCGGCCTCCGGCACCGCGATCACCCCGAGCAACCCCACACCTGCGGCGGGAACCGACCGGACGAAGGGTCGGCTCGACCCGGCGCGACGGCCGATGTCCCTGGTGTCGATGACCCAGGGACCGGATGCTGTGGGACGCGTGGACGCGTGACGATGCTCAGTCATGATCAGATTGGTTGCCGGCGGGGACCTACCACGTCCAGCCGGTCCAGGGTACGGGACGACGGCCTCACGCGTGAAATCCGCAGGTGATCGCACCTGCTAGACGTAGCGTGAATCACACGTTCAGGCGCCCGTGGACACAGCTGGTTCGTTAAGCACCGTAGTCGAAGGGCGCCGAGGCCCCCGCGACGGCCGGCCCGCGCAGGTGCGAACGGCCCTTGCCGACCGACCTGAGCGTGTGCGCGAGCAGGTCCTCGAAGTCCGCGAGCTTGCCGTCCACGTACGCGTCGCACTCCGAACGCAGCCGGATGGACTCGCTCTGGGCGGCGTCGAGGATGCGCGCCGACTCGGCGTGCGCCGCCCGGACGACCTCCTGCTCGTTGACGAGCCTGGCCTGCTCGGCGCGGCCGTCCTCGGTGGCACGCTCGTAGTTGGCGCGACCCGCCTGGATCATCCGCTCCGCCTCGGCGTGCGAACGGCCCACCAGGTCGTCGTACTCCTGCCGGCCGGCGGCGACGGTGCGCTCGGCCTGGTCTTCCGCCTCGGCGATCATGCGCTCGGCGCGGGCCCGTGCGTCGGACAGCATCGCCTCCGCCTCGGCCTGCGCTTCCGCGAGCATCCGCTCAGCGTCCGCGCGCGCCTTCGACACGCCCGCTTCCGCGTCGTGCTTCGCCTTGCCGACCAGTTCGTCCTTGTGGTCCAGCACGTCCTGCGCGTCGTCGAGCTCCGCGGGGATCGCGTCGCGCACGTCGTCGAGCAGTTCGAGCACATCTCCACGCGGTACGACGCAGCCCGAGGTCATCGGAACTCCGCGCGCTTCCTCGACGATCGTGACGAGCTCGTCGAGTGCCTCGAACACCCGGTACACGTCTCACTCCCTAACCCCTGTGGCTCCCACCCACAAGTGTGCCCTGCCGATCTCCCCGAAAGAGGGAGATCGGCAGGGCGTGTCAGGATTTGCCGTGACCATCACGATCAGGCGGGCTGTTGCCGCCGACATCGACCCGATCGTGGCCATGCTGGCCGACGATCCGCTCGGCGCCACCCGCGAACGACCGGGCGACCCGGCCTATCTGAAGGCCTTCGAGGTGATCGACGCCGACCCGCACCAGTACCTCGCGGTGGCCGAGTCCGACGGCGAGGTGGTGGGCACGCTGCAGCTCACGTTCACGTCCGGACTCTCGCGGCTGGGCATGACCCGCGCGACCGTCGAGGCCGTCCGCGTGCGGTCCGACCAGCGCGGCAACCGCCTCGGCGAACAGCTGATCCGCTGGGCGGTCGACGAGGCCCGCGCACGAGGCTGCGGCCTGGTCCAGCTCACGACGGACGCGTCACGCGTGGACGCACACCGCTTCTACGAACGACTCGGCTTCACCGCGTCGCACGTGGGGATGAAGCTCTCGCTCTAGCGCGTCTCCGCAAGGCGCTGCTGCAGCCGCTTTTCGATGGAGGCCGGCAGCAGCGTCGACACGTCACCGCCGTACGTCGCAACCTCCTTGACCAGCGAAGACGCCAGGAAGGAGTACTGCGGGCTGGCCTGCATGAACAGCGTGTCGACCCCGGTGAGCTGGTGGTTCATCTGCGCCATCTGCAGCTCGTAGTCGTAGTCGCTGACCGCGCGCAGACCCTTCACGATGGCCTTGATGTTGTTCTCACGGCAGTAGTCGACCAACAGCCCGTGCCACGAGTCCACGCGCACGTTGTCCCACTGCGACGTGACCTCGCGCAGCATGTCCTGACGCTCCTCGACGGAGAACAGGGTGCGCTTGTTCTTGTTGATGAGCACGGCCACGACGACCTCATCGAACAGGTGCGCGGCTCTCCCGATGATGTCCAGGTGGCCGTTGGTTACCGGGTCGTAGGAGCCGGGGTACACGGCACGCGTCATGAAGCGGACGTTAGCACCCGATCGGACGCCTCCAGGCGTGTCCGTGGTTCTCGTCACCCATCAGCACGCACCTGGCCCCAGTACACCGCCGTGTCGCCATATCGCTTGGCGCGCAAGGCTTCTACCTGCTCAGGCCACTCTGGTTCGCCACTCTTCGAACCACGTTCCACG
Source organism: Lentzea alba (assembly GCF_047445655.1). Taxonomy (GTDB): domain Bacteria; phylum Actinomycetota; class Actinomycetes; order Mycobacteriales; family Pseudonocardiaceae; genus Lentzea; species Lentzea alba_A. Next base: position 7,724 of record NZ_JAJAEG010000018.1, on the reverse strand, counting down.
ATCAAGACGGCGTCCTCGGCGAGTCGCCCGGCCAGCGCGCGCAGAACTTTCGCCAGTTCGTCGTCCGTCACCGCGTACGGCGGATCGGCGAATACGACGTCGAACTTCTCCCCCTCGGTCGCCGCGTACGCCTCAGCCGTGCGGTTCGCGATCAGGACGTCCTCGAACCCGAGCTCGCGGGCGTTGGCCTTGAGCACCTCGGCCGCCCGCTTGTCCGACTCGACGAACGTCGCGTGCTCGGCGCCCCTGCTCAGCGCCTCGAACCCGAGGGCACCCGAGCCCGCGTACAGGTCCAGCACTTTCGCGCCGTCGAGGTCCATCATCGCTTCGAGGGAGCTGAAGAGGGCCTCGCGGACGCGCTCGGACGTGGGCCTGGTGCCCTTCGGCGGCACCTTCAGCCTGCGGCCTCCCGCGCTCCCGGCAACGATTCGTGTCACCCGCTCATCGTCCCAGGTGGGCTCCGCCGTTCACCGCGAGCACCTGCCCGGTGATGTGGCCCGCGTGCTCCGAGGCGAGGAACGCCACCAGCGCGGCCACGTCCTGCGGTGTGCCCGCGCGCCCGTTCTTGGTCTGACCGATGAGCGTGTTCAGCCGTTCTTCGGTCATCGAGTCGCCGAAGAACTCCGTGTCGACGATCAACCCGGGCGAGACGACGTTCGCCGTGATCTGACGTTTGCCCAGCTCACCGGCCAGGTCTGCGGTCCACGCCTCAACAGCGGCCTTCGCAGCCCCGTAACTGCCGCCACCCCGGCGGCCCGCGATGGAGCCGATGTTGATCACGCGGCCGTGGTCGGCGAGCCTCGGCGCCAACGCCTCCGTGACGAGGACCGTGCTGATCACGTTCGACTCGTAGTTCGCGAGCCACCGCGACTTGGTGTCCGGGCCGCTGACGGCGCCACCGGCGTTGTTGACCAACACATCCACAGTGGACGGAAGGCTGTCGAGCGCGGCCTCGACGGCGGCCGGGTCGGTGGCGTCGAACGCCACGTGCTTCACGTTCGGAACCTGGGCCAGGACCTCGGCGCGGCGACCGGTGACGGTCACGTCCAGGCCCTGGTCGACGAGTGCGAGGGCGATGGCCCGGCCGATCCCGGTGCCGCCGCCCGTCACCACTGCAGTGCGCATGCTCTCCCCCAACAGAAGTCGTCAGGCGAGAGCCTGCCACCACCCGTCAACCTCATTTGGCGCGTCCACGTCGACCCGCTCGCCCGGCCGCGGCACCGCGAGCTTCAGCCCGCTCGCCTTGGCCTCCCGCCAGATGCGGTCGATCGGCTCGCCCCACGGGTGGAACCCGAGGTTGAACGTCGCCCAGTGCACCGGGATCAGCAGCCCGCCACCGAGGTCGTCGAACGCACGAACACCTTCCTCAGGCGTCATGTGGATGTCCGGCCAGGCCTGGTCGTACGCGCCGACCTGCATCAGCACCGCGTCGAACGGACCGTGCTCCGTGCCGATCTTCTTGTAGCCCTCGAAGTAGCCGGTGTCGCCGCTGTAGAACACCGAGCGCTCACCGCGCTTGATCACCCAGGACGCCCACAACGTGACGTTGCGCTGCACCGAACGCCCGGAGAAGTGCTGCGCCGCGGTGCAGGTGAGCGTGAACCCGTCGACCGAGTGCGACTCGTCCCAGTCCAGCTCGACGATCCGCGCGGCCGGCACGTCCCACCGGGCCAGGTGCGCGCCGAGCCCCAGCGGGACCACGAACACCGCGGACGTGCTCGTCGTCAGCGCCTGCACGGTCTGCATGTCGAGGTGGTCGTAGTGGTCGTGGGAGATCACCACGGCACTGATGCCGGGCAGATCAGACAACTGGTGCGGAACCGGGTGCAGCCGCTTCGGGCCCACTCGCGTCGAGGGCGAGACGCGGTCGCTCCACACAGGATCGACGAGCACTGCGGCGCCGTCGATCTCGATCAGCGCGGAAGCGTGGCCGTACCAGGTGATGTGCACGCCCTCGGACACCGGCGCGGCAGGCCCCACCAGCGGAACCGCCAGCGACGGCTTGCGGTCCTCGCCGCCGAAGATGAAGTCGCGGATGGAGAACGAGTCGCGGTCGGGGACCGTGCGGACTTCCTTGTCGTTGTGGAACTTCCCGTCGCGATAACGCGGCGACCGCGCCATCTCGACCGGATCCGGCTTGCCGCCCAACTGCCGCGGCACGTCCCGCAGTGCCCACGCCACGCCCGCCAGGCCGAGCAGGCCGGCCAACGCCTTCTTCATGTGCGAAACCCTCTTCCCTGACTCCGTGCCCGGTGCAACGCAGGGAATGGTCGTTGAGTTCCACAACGCCCGCAGAACGAAGAGGGCCCGGCCGAAGCCGGGCCCTCGAGCTCACTCCAGGACGATCAGGAGGTCGCCACCTTCGACCTGCTGGGCGCCGCGCAACGCCAGGCGCTGCACCTTGCCCGCCTTCGGGGCGGTGATCGCGGCCTCCATCTTCATGGCCTCGATCGTCGCGACGGTCTGGCCGGCGTCGACCGAGTCGCCCTCGGCCACCACCGCCGTCACCACGCCCGCGAACGGCGCCGCGACGTGGTTCGGGTTGCTCCTGTCGGCCTTCTCCGCGGCCGGGATGTCGGCGGCCACGGACCGGTCACGCACCTGGATCGGCCGGAGCTGGCCGTTCAGGGTCGCCATGACCGTGCGGATGCCGCGCGCGTCGGCTTCGGAGATGGCTTCCAGGCCGATCAACAGCCGAACGCCCTGCTCCAGGTCGACGGAGTACTCCTCGCCCGGACGCAGGCCGTAGAAGAAGTCCTTGGAGCGCAACACGGACGTGTCGCCGTACGCGTCGCGGTGAGTGCGGAACTCCTTCGTGGGCGCCGGGAACAGCAGCCGGTTCAGCGTCGCGCGGCGGTCGTCGACCAGGCCGGCCTCGTCCTCCGCGGAGAGCTCTTCGATCGGCTTCGGGGCCGGGCGGCCTTCGAGAGCCTTGCTGCGGAACGGCTCCGGCCAGCCGCCGGGCGGGTCGCCCAGCTCGCCGTGCAGGAAGCCGATCACCGAGGCCGGGATGTCGAACTTGCCGGGGTTCTCCTCGAACTCCTTGGGCGAGACGCCCGCGCCCACCAGGTGCAGCGCGAGGTCACCGACGACCTTGGACGACGGCGTCACCTTCACGAGGTGGCCGAGCATGCGGTCGGCGGCCGCGTACATCGACTCGATCTCCTCGAACTTCTCGCCCAGGCCCAGAGCGACGGCCTGGGTGCGGAGGTTCGAGAGCTGACCACCGGGGATCTCGTGGTGGTAGACGCGGCCGGTCGGGCCTGGGATGCCGGACTCGAACGGCGCGTAGATCTTGCGCACCGACTCCCAGTACGGCTCCAGGTCGCACACCGCCTGCAGGTTCAGGCCCGTGGAGTGTTCCGTGTGGTCCGTCAGCGCCACGATCGACGACAGCGGCGGCTGCGAGGTCGTGCCGGCCATCGACGCGGTCGCGCCGTCGATCGCGTCGACGCCCGCCTGGATCGCGGCGAGGTAGGTCGCCAGCTGGCCACCGGCCGTGTCGTGCGTGTGGAGGTGGACCGGGAGGTCGAACTCCTTGCGCAGCGCGGTGATCAGGCGTGATGCGGCAGGAGCGCGCAGCAGACCCGCCATGTCCTTGACGCACAGCACGTGCGCGCCGGCGCCGACGATCTGCTCGGCGAGCTTGAGGTAGTAGTCCAGTGTGTACAGACGTTCGTCCGGGTTGGACAGATCGCTGGTGTAGCACAGCGCGACCTCGGCGACCGCCGTCCCGGTCTCGCGCACGGCCTCGATCGCCGGGCGCATCTGCTCGACGTCGTTGAGGGCGTCGAAGATCCGGAAGATGTCGATGCCGGTGTTCGTCGCCTCCTCCACGAACGCCTTGGTGACCGCCTCGGGGTACGGCGTGTAGCCGACCGTGTTGCGGCCGCGCAGCAGCATCTGCAGGTTGATGTTCGGCACGGCCTCGCGCAGCGAGGCCAGCCGCTCCCACGGGTCCTCCGCGAGGAACCGCAGCGCCACGTCGTACGTCGCGCCGCCCCAGCACTCCAGGGACAGCAGCTGCGGCGTCATACGCGCGACGTGCGGCGCCACGGCGAGCAGGTCCTTGGTGCGTACTCGGGTGGCGAGCAGCGACTGGTGGGCGTCGCGGAACGTCGTGTCCGTGACGCCGACGGCCTTGCTCTCGCGCAGCCACCGCGCGAAGCCCTCGGGGCCGAGCTCGGTGAGCTTCTGCTTGGAGCCCGCGAGCGGTTCGGCGTTGAGGTCGACGACCGGCAGCTTCTCGCGCGGGTCCACCGCGGTCGGGCGGGTGCCGTTCGGGTGGTTGACCGTCACGTCCGCGAGGTAGGTCAGCAGGCGCGTGCCGCGGTCGGCCGAGTGGCGCGCCGTCAGCAGGTGCGGGCGCCGTTCGATGAACGACGTGGTGACGCGGCCCTCGTAGAAGTCCGGGTCGTCCAGAACCGCCTGGAGGAACGGGATGTTCGTGGAGACACCGCGAATGCGGAACTCCGCGATCGCACGGCGCGCACGCGAGACGGCGAGCTCGAAGTTGCGCCCGCGGCAGGTGAGCTTCACGAGCATCGAGTCGAAGTGCGCGCTGATGGCCATGCCCGCGCCGGCCGTGCCGCCGTCGAGACGGATGCCGGAGCCACCGGGCGAGCGGTAGGCGCTGATCGTGCCGGTGTCCGGGCGGAAGCCGTTGGCCGGGTCCTCGGTGGTGATGCGGCACTGCAGCGCCGCGCCGCGCAGCTGGACGGTGTCCTGGCTGAGCCCGAGGTCCTCCAGCGTCTCGCCGGACGCGATGCGCATCTGGGACTGCACGAGGTCGACGTCGGTCACCTCCTCGGTGACCGTGTGCTCGACCTGGATGCGCGGGTTCATCTCGATGAAGACGTAGTGGCCCTGCGGGTCGAGCAGGAACTCGACGGTGCCGGCGTTGCGGTACCCGATGTGCTTCGCGAACTTCACCGCGTCGGCACAGATCCGGTCGCGCAGCTCGGGCGCGAGGTTCGGCGCGGGCGCGATCTCGATGACCTTCTGGTGGCGCCGCTGCACCGAGCAGTCACGCTCGAACAGGTGAATCACGTTGCCCTGGCCGTCGGCGAGGATCTGCACCTCGATGTGGCGCGGCTCGACCACGGCCTGTTCGAGGAACACGGTCGGGTCGCCGAACGCCGACTCGGCCTCGCGCGACGCCGCTTCGAGCGCCTCGCGCAACGCGGCGGGGTCGTCGACCTTGCGCATGCCTCGGCCACCACCACCGGCGACGGCCTTCACGAACACGGGGAAACGCATCGACTTCGACGCTTCGAGCAGCTGCTCGATGTCGCTCGACGGTGCGCTCGACTCCAGCACCGGCAGCCCGGCCTCGCGGGCGGCGGCGATGGCGCGCGCCTTGTTGCCCGTCAGCTCCAGCACCTCGGCCACGGGACCGATGAACGTCAGACCTGCCTCACGGCAGGCCATGGCGAGTTCCGGGTTTTCGGACAGGAAGCCGTAACCGGGGTAGATCGCGTCGGCACCCGCCTTGCGGGCCGCCTTGATGATCTCTTCGACGGAGAGGTAGGCGCGGACCGGGTGGCCGGCCTCGCCGATCTCGTAAGACTCGTCCGCCTTCAACCGGTGCAGGGAGTTTCGGTCTTCGTGAGGGAAAACGGCGACCGTTCCCGCGCCCAGTTCGTAGGCGGCTCGGAACGCGCGAATCGCGATCTCGCCGCGGTTGGCGACAAGAACCTTGCGGAACATCCGTAGCCCTCCCGGTATTGCTCGGCGGTCAGTTCGGGCACGTTACCGTGCGACTCTTGCCTGTTGGGAGGACTGTCTCACGTGATGGGTGTCATCGTGATCGGTCTTGCTCGTGAGCATTCTCGCGGTTTGGGAGCTAGGGGGATACCCACCACCCGGTCAGACTCCGGCCGGTAGTGGGTTTAACCAGATCGAGTGACGATCTTGGGAACTATCTCGGTAGGGTGAGCCATATGGCCGGGGCTGATGGAGCCGGGCAGCCTACTGCCCGCACACCGCATTTCGACGTTGTCCTTCGTGGTTACAACCAGCGACAAGTGAACGAACGCGTCACCCGCTTGGAGTTCGACCTCAAGAACTCGAACCGCTCCCGAGACGCCGCCGCCGCGCAGGTGGGCGAGCTGACGAAGCTCTTGAACTCGATGCGCGCCGATCTCGACAAGACCAAGATGCAGCTCCAGAACCTGGCCAACAGTCCCGTGAGCGCGTCGAACGTCACCGAGCGTGTGCGCGTGATGATGTCGCTGGCCGAGGAAGAGATCGCGGACATCCGCAAGGACGCCCTCGACAAGGCCGCCGCGACCCGCGGCGAGGCCGAGAAGTGGGCGGCGGACCAGCGCGAGAGCCACAACCGCCTGCTCGCCGAGACCGAGGCCCGCCGCAAGCAGCTGGAAGTGGCCCACCAGCAGCGCACGGCCGAGCTGGAAAAGCAGTTCGCCGAACGCAAGTCCGAACTGGAGGCCGCGCACGAGGCGTTGCGCGCTCGCCTGGTCTCCGAGCACGAGGCCCTGGTCGCCGAGGTCCGCGCCTCCGGGGAACGCGTGACGGCCGAGTTCGACAAGAAGTCCGCCGACCTCGACGCGCACCGCGTCGAGCTGGACGCGAAGTACAAGGGCTACCACGACGAGCTCGACAAGGAGTACGACGCTCTCAAGGCGACGCTGACCGCGGAGCACCAGAAGGTGCTGGCGGACGCCAAGGCCGAGGCCGCGCGGATCGCCGACGAGTCCGAGGCCACGCGGGTCGAGGCGCTGGCGAAGCTCGACGAGGCTCTGCGCTCGAAGCAGGCCGAGGCCGAGAAGGCGCTCGCCGACCTGGAGTCCGAGTCGCTGGCGCGCGCCGAGCAGGTCACGTCGGAGGCGTCGGCCAAGGCTGCCGCGCTGGTCAGTGCCGCCGAGGAGAAGGCGGCCACGACGCTGCGCGAGGCCGAGGACACGGCCACGACGGCCGTCGCGCTGGCTGAGGAGAAGGCCGCGACCACGATCCGCTCGGCTGAGGAGAAGGCGGCGGCGACCGTGGCTGCGGCGGACGAGAAAGCGGCGGCGACCGTGGCCGCAGCGGACGAGAAAGCCACCACGCTGGTTCGGGATGCCGAAGCCAAGACGTCGGCGCTCGTGCGTGAAGCCCAGGAGAAGTCGGCGGCCGCAGTGGCCGAGGCAGACCAGCGGGCGGCAGCGGCGGCGGAGCGCGAGGCTTCCCTGCTGGCGGCGCACGACAACCTCGCCACGCAGTTCCACGCGGCACAGGCGGCGGTGGAGGCGGCGATGTCGGTGCTCAAGCCGCTGGAGGACGGGAACGGCGACGAGAAGGCGGACGAGCCGGTCGACGCCGACAAGACGCAGCAGCTGCCGAAGCCGCGCTAGCACTGGGTTCGCTGAGGACTGGCCGCTGGCCGGGGGACTTCGGTTCTCCGGCCTGCGGTGTTTTCGGGGGTGGGGTGACGTCGCGGCCGGTGGGGTCTTGTCCAGCCGGTGGGGTGTTGTGAAGGAGGACGACGTTCTCTGCGGCAAGACGCGCGACGAGGGCTCGCCTCTCCGGAGACACGGCGTCTCCTCTGAGAGACCCGACTTCTACAGGAAGTCTGTGTTCGTCCTCGCCGAGAAGCGCGACGACCTAGGTCCTCCCCGGAAACGCGGCGTCCTTCACGGCGAGACCCGCCATGACCCCGGCGCCCTGCAGAAACGCGGCGACCTAGTAGTGCTTTGTTAGGTTAGTCGGTGGTTGTTGTGGCGTAG